>JAHBVJ010000040.1 GCA_019637615.1 Anaerolineae bacterium
ATGGCTGGAGTGCCGCCTGTAACTCGTTAGGTGTAACTAACTTAGTCAGGTCGATCTTCATGTCAGCAGCAAGGATGTCAAGCGACGGCATTGGCGCACGTTCACGCTTCAAAAAGCCGTACAGGGCAAGGAATTCCTTCTCATCCGGGGTCAGATCATTGAAGTGAAATACGCCAAGCGTATGGTTCGGAATATCTTTACCATCAGCGGCCATTTCCGCTTGCAGGGTCTTAAACAGTGGATCACGCACACTGTAGAAAGCTTCGTTTAGGCGGAGGTCAATCCAATCCAATTCGCGCTGCAATGGGTCTTTCAGCCAGCCGCCTGCCTTGAGCTTCAGTTGTTCCAGATAGTATTTGCGATCCTTCAGCCGCTGTGTTTCAGTGTCATTGGCGTCGGCTAGATCCTGCAAGATGATCCGCAGCAGAATTGCGCCGATCGGCCTATCATCCCATCCGCTACCGCCATCCGAACTGCCACCACTATCGGAACCTCCGCCACTGTCCGAGCCACCACCATCGGAGTGAAAGACATCATTGAAAATGCCTCGCGCCGTATTTACGAGGTCTCGGAGCGCCTTCGCGCCTTCGCCTACCAGCTTGCCGCCATCTTCTAGGAGCGACTTCAGGAACTGAATGGCGCGGGGAATATCCGGCAGGCCGAAAACCGCTTCGTCGCTGGCTTCCGCTTGCGCTGGCGCTATTCCGTTTCTCTCAGCCTCAATGGCAAACTTAGCCGCAGCATCGGCTACAGCGTTGCGCTGTGCTGCACTTAATGAGTATTGTTGGCTTTGGATTTGCTCAAGCTGCCCAATGAGCTGTTCCATTTGCTTGCGGGCATCGGACGATTTTTGATCTTGCATTTGGGACTCTCCTCAACATTTCACATATCTAAAGTGATTACGCCTGTAACTTCCCCGACCCATGCTGGTCGCGCGGATGGGTTGCCAGTTGACAACGTATTGAGCTGTGCATTATGGGTCTAGCTTCATACGTCCCTCCGTGCTCGCTGTGTATGCGCCCTGTCATCATCATCTTCGCTGTCTTCCATCGCACGATTACGGGCTATCTCCTCATCCAAGGCTTGGAGCGCGGCATAAGCGTCAACAATGCCAGCACCGTGCCCCATCCCCTTTGCCTCTGCGGAGTGCCAGCGTTGTGCCGAGCGAATGAGCACACGGCGTATCGTTGGACTATCTAGCGGATAGGCATGTCGCGCCGCATGACTGACCAGCAGCGCAGCTGTCGCCGTAACGAACGGCGCTGCAAAACTGGTGCCCGTCACCCGCTGATAGCCGTTCAATCCAGCGCTGAAAATCTCGACGCCGGGAGCACACAAGGCGACATGATCGCCGCGCGTGCTGAACGCAGTGGGGTGCCTCTTCTCATCTACCGCACCGACAGCGATCACGCCGCTCAGGCACGCTGGCGAAAACCGCTCGATTCGTCCACTGTTACCGCTGGCGGCGATCATCACGCAGCCGCGTGCCAAGCCGTAGCGCACCACATCTTCATGCGGGAGTGGATCATTCGGGTCAAGCAGCGATTCGGGCGTCCCAAAGCTCATATTGATCACCTTGACGCCTAGATCGATGCACATCTTCATGCCCACGTCGATGTCGGCAATCGCCCCGATGCCCACCGGAACGTCCTTGCCGGGGAATACCGCTGCGCCTAGCACGCGCGCCGGAAAAATTCGACAATCACCCGCTAATCCCGGTGGCCCATGTGTTCCGAGCGCCCCGATAATGCCCGCGCAAGCCGTCCCATGCCCGACCATATCTTCGGGATCGGTATCCATGCGGCGGAAGTCGCCCAAGAGTTGAACCCCAGCGGACATGCTGGTCGTGCTTAACTGCACTGTGTCGATGCCTACCCGCAGCCGCTTCTCGATCTCCGGATGGGTTTGCTTGACGCCTGTATCCGCCACGCCGACGATAATCGAAGGATCGCCCGCTTCGAAGGCTAACGCGGCTTTCAGCTTGACCATCTCCCGCGAACGCCATGCTGCATCCAAGTTTTGTTCGCTAAATTGGCCGCTGTCCGCGCCGTCTCCGCTTTCAAACGGCAAGGTGGTCAGATAGTTGGGATAGGCTTGCTCCACGACCGCCAACTGGCGCAACGCGCTCACCAGATCGTCCACCGAGGCGTCTTTACTGGCTTCAAGGCGGAATGTCCGCGACATGCCTAACGCATGTTCAACATCATCAAAGTGCTGATGGCGCTGTCCGGGCGTGTTCCGGTTCGCAGCCGCGCTGTAGAGGCGCATAACCTTGACATCATCGCTGAAATGATGCAGCAAGCGGTCAACCGAACCAACGCTGGTAGCGACCGCCGCTGGCACGACCTTTCGCCGCACATCGAGCAGGGCGGGGATGCGTTCGGGCGCTTCGCCCAAGGCCAGCTTGACGATCAGACTCCCCGGCGGGCTGTACAGATCGCTCGTCGTAGCCCACGGCGTATTCAAGTAACGATGCCCCGAACGGGGTGAGATTGGTTGTGGCACGGTCATGCGTTCCCCTTGTCCCCGTTCTTACTTTTGAACCAGCGCGGCGCAGTGATTTGCGGCGACGGTGTACTGACAGCAGCTTGGGTGGTCTCAGCAGGCGCAAGGTCTACCTCGCTCATGTCCTCGCTTAGTTGCTCGTTCGCCATAGGAAGTGCTGCTGTGCTCAATGGGAATTCCGCCGTAACGCCCTGCGTCGTTTCAAGGATCAAACTGGTCTCGGTTGACAGTGCAAAAGCTTCACTGATACCCGTTTCCGGTGCGTGACCGGGCATAATCACCACTTCGCGATCGGTAGCGCTGACCACCTGCGCGGGCGTTTTGCCGATCCACACCTGCGGCGCGGTGGTGCCATCATGTGTCAGGCTAAAGCCGCGTACTCGCAGCGCACCATCAGCACCCGGCAGTACAGCATCGATGCGCGGCTGTGATGCGCGCTGCAAAGCCTGCCGCAGCCGCATGGCGGGAATTTGCGCCACTTGCTCGATGACGGTTTCGCCACCGACGCGTTGTAGTTCGCGCAGTTGTGATACGCTGTGGATGCCCGCCCATTCCAGACGGCGTTTGTCGTCTTCCTCAAGCGAATCACCGAGCACCGTGTTGAGCGAGGGTTCATCCGGCTCCAATTGCAGCGTGTTCTCCTCGATCATCGGACGGGTGATCGTCGTCAGCGCCAGATGGATCACACTGGCTTCAGCATCACCGGGTCCAGCGGGTCGGATCAGCACGCGATTCTTAATCATGTTGACGTGAGCGCGCAGATCGATGGTAATGTCCTTGACCGCGAAGGTCAGCGGCAGCCCAACCCGTGCTTTGACTGCCATCATGACTTGAGCGCGGTCTAGCTGGCTGGTCAACGCCTGAATGAATTCCTCGATGGGCAGCCCATCTTCATCGTAATTCGGCATCACGTCCTCTTGCTTTCTCCGAGCGGTAAGGTTTCGCTGAGAATCAACCGCACCCGCATCCGTCCCGGTTCCAGCACAAACCCGCTCTGATAGCGCCAAGCGGGCAAATCCATAAACAAGCGGAAGCCCACGTCGGTTTTGCGAATGGTAATTTCAACCGGCACATCCAGCGTCACATCATCGATCACCAATCCAACGTCAGATGCCGCTTGTGCATCCGCCAACGCGCGTACCTCCGCGCCGCTCACCCGATTGATGTCGTCCATCAAGCTGGTCAAGGTTTCCCATAATTCGCGTCGTGGTGGCGTGCCGTGCGCTGGTTCACTCATGGTCATCGTTACCTGTTCTGTTCACCTAGACCGTTGGCGCTGGCGTCGTGCCATTGGCTGGCGTCGTGGGTGTTGTCGATGCTGGAAGGCTTTGCCGTGCTTCCGGCGCTGCACCACCACTCGATCCGGTGCGCGCGTTACGCTGTAACAGCGTCATCTGGGCGGCGTCTGCGAAGCGCTCTAACGGCAGTGTTTCGCTCACAAAATTGATCTTCACTTCGCCAAATAATTCCGCTTTCAAATCGGTTTCGGCTTGCACATTCACGCCCACGGTGGAGACCATCATGGACGCGTTGCTCTGGGTGCTGCTCCCACGCCCGCCCCAATTCGATCCACCCGACGGGTCTTGCGAAATCGCCAGATCGACGGCGGAACGATCACGCGCGGCGGCACGGAAGCGTACCCGCGCCGAGATCGAACCATCGCGAACGACGATGCGGTTCATGCCCATCAAGACCATTGTCGCCAGCATTTGCAGGCGGTTTTCGCCCACGCGCTGACGTGCCATCGGTACCAGATCGCTCTCGATCAACTCCTCGGTGAGTTCTTGCCCTTCCAGCCCGTAATCGGCTAACCAGACGGGCGTACGCGGTTCATCAGCAGCGTCGGCGGTGTTCGGGCGCGGCACAACACGCGGCTGACCGCCTTCCCCGAATTGCAGCATGAGATCGCGCGGATACTGGTTGACGAGCCAATCCCGCACCTGATTCGGGCTGACGTTCTCGGTAGTGAATCGATCGACGTCTTTCGCCACCGCGCTGACCAACTCGGCAAACGATTCCGTCTGACGGATTGCTGCGTCCACCATCGCATCGAAGGTGCCGTGGATCAGCCCCGCTACGAATGCCGGAAAATCGATCTCATCGCTCAAGGCTCCGGCACGCGAAGCCAACGTTTCGGTGGCTGGACGGCGTGGCGCGGGCGTTGAGGTGGTACCCTCTGTACCGCTGCCGTTCGCCGGAGCCGCATTCGTTTCCTCGGTGCTGGCAGGGGCAACCGAACCATCTTGGCGGAGCTGCGCACGGCGGCGAGCGAGATCGAGCGGCGTCGCCATGGACAGCGCATATGGATCGACCTCCAGCGCGGTGCTTGTTGGCGGCGTGTCCTCTGCTGCTGGCTGAACTTTCACCGAATTGATCGATTTCGGCGCAGGCAGATTCATCTTCCGCGCCCATGACGGACGCCCTGCCAGATCGGGCGTTGGCGGGAACGTCGCTGCCTGATCCGCAGATGCACCATCGATTTCCAGCGCGCGCTGAATCACGCCCAATTCGCGCAGTAACGTCGCCTGTTTCGCGGCAGGCAGATATTGAAAGGCCGGAGATTGGGGGAGCTGATTCACCGCTTGCTGTGTCAAGCGCCGCGCTGCCTGCACTTCCCCTGATACGTGCTTGTCACCGTTGCTAGTCATCACGGCCTCTGCTATTCGACCGAATAAATTACATCGTCAAAATGGGTGGAATGGCGCAGCCGCTCTAAGCGCGTCCGTGCGCTGTCTTCCGCAGCATTGACCAGCCGATCCATCATTTCGTTCATCATGGGCAGAGGGATCAGACCGCGCCGCCGCAACTCACCGACCAAGGCGGCGTGAGTTTCGCTGCCAAAGATGCCATCTTGCGGCGTCCATTCGGCAGCAGCTTGCAATTGCGCCACACTCTCGAAGCCGAGCAAGCGCATTGCCGTCGTACGCTGTAACCCCGTCCGCAACATGCCGACCGCGTTGACGACCCAGCGCAGCCCCGCCCCCAAGCCTTGAGTCACCACCCGATCCAGCGCCATCGCCAAGCCGCGATCCGTCATTAAGCCGAGTTCGTAGGCAGTTGGCAGCATCGGGCGAAAGAGGTGTTCAATTGCGTGTTCGTTCTGCGCGATCTGGAAGGATTGCACATCCGCCGCGCGCTTGAAACGCTCTATCCACAGGGCACTCCATAACGGTTGTCCCTCGACCGGACGCAACCGATCTGGTTCCGCCGCCGCGTTGGTGGTCGCCAATAGTGACTGCCACTCTGCGCCGAAAATCTCGCTGAAGGCAGCGGGATCGCGGCGCTGCATAATCTCTACCAAGTGACCGAGCTGCCCACTGGCCTGCGATGCTCTGACGATGCCCACCGCCAGCCCGAAATGGCGTTTCTGATAGGCAAGATGCCCAGGTGTGTTGAATTCCTCGTCCGCCGCTACGAACGCATAGGGCGCAGCGCCCGAGTCCACCGCGACCACCTCACGGATGATCTGGTAGATTTCCTGCACGTCCAGCGGTACCTTGCCCGCCAATATTTCCGGTGCTTGCTCAGGGTCTTGAATCCCGCCCACCTGATCGCTGTAATCGTCCGCTTTCAGCCCCAACGTGCGATCCTCGGTCTCGGCTTTAACGGCGAGCACTGGCGGCGTAGGCGGAGCAGAGACAGGTTCGGTGATTGGTTCATCTGCTAGTGTGCGCGGACGTGCGCTTTCGATCCGTGCTGGTGTACGTTTAGCTAGTTCGGTGACGTACACCGCCGCGCTGGTATCGCTGTCTGCCCATACTTCAGCAGGATACTGTCCCGTCGCGGATTCTGGCTCCGGCGGCATTTCCTCGTCAGCTTCATCTGCGTTCATGGCATAGACGGCGGCACTGGTATCGCTATCTGCCCACACGTCAGCGGGATATTGCCCCGTCGCGGACTCCGGTTCCGGCGGCATCTCCTCATCAGTTTCATCTGCGTTCATGGCGTAGACCGCTGCGCTGGTGTCGCTATCCGCCCACACATCATCAGGATACTGTCCCGTCGCGGACTCCGGTTCCGGCGTATCATCCGCCTCGTAATCGAACGCGCTGCTGCGCAGTAGTGGACGAGCAGGATGCTGAAGCGCTGCGCCCAGTTTTGATCGGGTCATGTTCGTGCCTCCTGCTACGGGTTCAACGTCCACACAGTTACGCGGGTACGTGCTTTCTTTTGCGCGGGTAACCCATTCCAATATTTCTGTGTTTGCCGAACGATCCGGTTATCCAACACGCCTGTTACATCGTCCCATCCACCGAAGTTCTGGTCGCACCAGTACAGGCGCGTATTGGGATTGCCAGTACCATTGAATTCCAGCGCAAGCATGACACTGTGATAACCATCCGTAAGCGACAGCCCAAATATATAGTTGCCGCTCACTGCGTTGGCTTCCGCTTGCGCCATGATCCACGCTTCTACGGACTCGCGCAGGGTGTCAGGACGCGCTACGCCGTACGTCAGCCGCCCATCCGCAGTATTGAACTCAAATACTGTGCCGCTGTCCGCGAAGCCATATTTTTGCAGCGCCTCCATCGTCCAATGCATCCTCGAACCCAAAGGCAGAGGTTTCCCGTCAGCATCATTCAGGGCGTTTCCATACAGCTTGCGCAGCCCAACGTTTGTAATCGTGATGCAATCGCTGCGATCACCCTCAGGTTTGGCCCCGTTGGTCTCAAACATCGTCCGCATGGCTTGGATGCTGTCTGGCGGGAAGACTGTCGCTGCCATCGCACGTCCATATGTCGTGCGCTTGCCGTTTTGAGGACGCGCCGCGCCATTCCCGTTGCTCTTGCGGAGCGCCAACCCCTGTGACTGCGCAGTCTGTGCGTAATAATCGTTTTTCGTCAGGCATACCCCGTTTTGCACCATGTACATGTAATAGTTCCAGTCCCACACCGAATTCGGACACTTCTTATGATCGGTTTTGGAATCGGCTTCACTGTGTCCGAGGATGTGCTGACGATCCATCGGTATGCCATACTGATTGCACAGCCAGTTGACGAGTGCCGCCGAGGCGCAGTATTCTGCATCTGTCGGATACAACTTATCGGCTATCGCCACGTGTTCGATGCCGATACTGTTGCTATTGGCACTATTGGCATGATGAGCCGTGTCTTCTTCGCGCACCATCTGCACGATCTCACCATCCTGACCGACGATGTAATGCGCGCTCGTTTTCACGGTCTTTAGATTCCCGTTCTTATCTTTGATCTTGGGGTCGAGAAAATGGTTGACCGTGCTTTTCAAGGTCGGGCCTTCGGTGATGTGGATAACGATCTGCTCGATATTTTTGGTGCGTCCCGCTGTGTAATACTTAGCTTGCACGTATCTTGAGGCTTGCGGATACTGCGGGGATGCCGCCAGCGTCCGGCTCGCCACGCCGCTCATGCGTTTACCGCGATAGCTCTGCTCTGTGCTGTAATTCTCGCTACCTTCGCTGTCATCACTGATCACGGCGACCTCGCCAATGGCGTATTCGATGCCGATCTCATCAGGATCATCCTGCGTGGTCTCATCGTCGGTCGCCGGTTGGACTGCTTCCTCCTCATACTCGTGCGCATAGCTGAGGCGTTTCCGGTTGCCGTTGGACGATTTACCGTTACCAGTCACACTGGTGGCACGGCTATAGGCGAAACTGGCAGCGGCGGTCGGGTTGTAAATCCATGCGATCTTCGACTCTGTCAGGCGGCAAGCGCGATTCAGGTTTGGATGCCCCGACTCTTCGCCCGCGATGTGTACGCCGACGATGCGCAATTCGAGCACTGACTGCTGCCGTTCGTCATCCTCCCGCGCCCACAGTTGGTACACGGGCGACCCACTCGCGCCCGGTTCGGTTTGCAAGTTGTAGTAATACACTTCCCCGTTCGGGCTGATTTCACGGATGGAATCGCCGTCAAGATGTTGGAGTGCGGGATCCACGTTCTTGGCGGAGTAACCGCACACAATGATCGGGCTTGGACGCGACTCATTCAATTCTTCGAGCACATCAAAGAAAGCACCGTTAGGCGGTGCATTCGGTACGCTGACGACGGCGAGATCGTAATTGAACGATCCGTCATAACGAGGGTGGGTCGTCCAGCCCGACGTGATGGTGAAGGAGGGGGCGGCGGAACTGCTCCCATTCATGCCCGGTATCACGTCTACGGAGATGGCCTTCGCCCCCGTATCAGTGTCTAGGAAGTTATGCGCGCACGATAACAGGCGATTCGGCCCGATGTAAAACCCTGTGCCCTCGTACACATATCCGTCATCGAATGTCATCCTCAGCTTGCAGATAGCAGAATGTGGGAAGATGGTCGTATCGGAGACACCAACACCCCATGTAATCAGCCGCTTCACGAAGTCAAATTGTGCTTGCAAGGCGTCGAGCATACCGGATGGCGTGTATTCCGGCGCGACAATTTCCATCGGCTGGCTATAGCGCGTTCCATTCCCCGCCGGACGGCGTGTTGGCGAGACGGCGGCGCGATTCGGCTTCCCCAACGTTTCGAGCGCTACGTCCTCAATGGCATCTGCCATCGCGACGGGCTGTTGCTCGGCACGCGTCCACAGCTTGGGATCATAGCCGTCATCGTAGGCGAGGTTGTAGGCCTGTTGTTCAGCGGCGGCTGGCGCGGCAGCTTGGCTATCGCTGGCACCGTTCGTCTGACCATTGGTGGTACCGTTGGTCGCGGGCGCTGCATTCTGAGCAGGTGGAGCCGGCAGCGCGGCGGCGGGTTGCATCTCTCCCGGTATTGGCGCATCCCCACCCCATTCCAACGATCCTTGTTCCGCCGCAACATACTGATTCGAATTACTCCCGGCACGTCGGGAGGCAAAGCCCATCAGTCCGCGATTCTCACCTGTAAATGATTGCGAAATGCGAACGTACGGCGCAACTTCCGGTGGCAAGCGCAGTACCTCTGGATTGCGGAAATCGGGCTGACGATACACCGCCAGTGCGTAATATAAGCGCTCTTGTCCGGCAAAGCGCGACATCACTTGTGGCGGCAGCAGCACAATGGTTTCGCCACGCTGCGCTGGCAGTGCGCCCAGTGCGCGGCTCGACCAAAAATTGGTGGCGCTGCGTTTCGTTCGGTCAGACCCGTATAACAGGTCGGGGCTGGTAGCGACGGCAACTTCGATCCAAGAAGGACTGATGCCCGTCCGAACAGTGAAGCCAGCAATCGGGAATGTCCGGCTGACTTCGTTTCGATTGGGCTTGATTGAAGCGGGCATACGACACTCCTCGCCAAAGCATAGTTTTCAAATAACATTTGCGAATGCCTTCCAGTCTAAAGGTGTTGCCGCCTCGGTAAATGGATCTAGGAGCCGATTTTGTGGACGGTATGGATCAGGATTATGGTGATCGGAAGGTCGATAAAAGATCGATCTGGCGCGTATCAGGACGCCGTTAGCGAGGTGTAGACGTAGACATCAAATTAGTGGACGGAGTAAGCATGGTCTATGTAAATTGCCCTCGACTCAAAGTTCCAAACTTGAATACTACGTCCCTGAAAAATGTACACGATCGCAGTGATTTGCCGCCTGTTTTCCCTTCTTGGGGCTTTTTCATGAGAAATTTACATTTTTTCGAAACCTGCTACGCGTGGCGAGGCATTCAGGTAGGCGTTGCCCCTCTTTACTTTGAGAACGAACTATACTATTCTTCCAATACACCATATCTGTACTTGTAATAAAGGGGTAGTTACTTCATGAAAAAGCGGCTCATAGCATTATTGCTAACTTCGCTATTGTTGTTCATTATGCCGTTGGCGGTCTATGCTGGCCTGCATTTTGTAGGTACTACCTCCTTCGGCTATGGTTCGCTCAAAGCCACTGCTGACATTAGCGGGTTCGGGAACAACACTGATTCGGTGGTCGTCACCTTGTCTGCTACGGGCAGCAATCTCACCGCCATGTGTCAGAACAAGGGCGGCAATCGCGCTCCCGGACAAAATCCGCTGTCCGTCAACGTGAATCGCTCACAAACGGTAGCGCCGGGACGCAACGGGTCGGCTTACGTCAATTTTGAAGTCAGTCTGCTGCCATCGGCGGTTGAAGCGGGCTGCCCGAATCGCAATTGGACGGTCACCGATCTGTACGGCACGCTCAATGTGACCTTGAATGCCCTAGATACTGCCACGGGTTCGCAAGCGTCGCAGTCGTTCGTGTGCGTGGTTGATGAAGCGCACCGTCAGGTTACTTGCAGCTAATCCTCAAGCGCTTTCACGCTCTCTAGACGTGATATACGAATGTCTAGAGAGCGTGATTCTCGTTGTCTGTACTGTTATCCACGTACTCAGCAAAAATCATCTTTTCAATACACTAGGGTAATCGACCCGATTTGCCGCGCCTCGCACACTAAATGAACACACGATGTGAATCGCAGCCTTCCTTCAGCCGATCCAAACAATCGAGTAATCACATTTTGCCAAGATCGAGTAGCATTATGAGCTATCTCAACGCCGCATCCACCTAACGGAAACGAACCATGACACAATCCGAAGTTCAAATGGTTGGGAATCGTTATCAGCTTCTAGAAAAATTAGGTCAAGGCGGCATGGGAGTCGTTTACCGCGCGTTGGATCGTATCTCACAAGAAATCGTCGCCCTCAAGCAAGTGATCGCCACCACCGATCAACTTGACTTCACCTTGCAAGCGGGGGCGACGACAACCAACACACAGGTCGCTTTGGCTCACGAATTTCAGGTACTGGCGTCTTTACGACATCCCCACATCATCAGTGTGCTCGATTACGGGTTTGCAGAAGCCAGACAACCCTACTTCACGATGAGCTTGCTGACCAAACCGCAAACGATCATCGACGCGAGCACAGCACAGCCACTCAGCACCAAAATCACTTTAATCATTCAAATGCTGCAAGCATTGGCTTATCTGCATCGGCGTGGCATCCTTCACCGCGACCTAAAACCCGATAATGTGCTGGTCACGGAAACGCAACAGGTGAAAGTGCTCGACTTCGGGCTTGCCAAACGGCGCGAACAAGCACAGGGGTCTGAAGACGTATCCGGTACGTTGGCCTATATGGCTCCGGAAGTGCTTCAAGGGTTAGCTGCCAGCGAGGCTTCGGACTTATACGCTGTCGGCGTGATCATTTATGAAATTCTCGTGGGTAGCCACCCCTTCAATGCCACCAGCATTCCGCAGTGGATCGAAAATATCCTGTTCAAGCCAATCGTCCTGAGTCACCTTGATCTCGACCTCGACATCAAGGTCATCCTCAGCCGTCTGCTAGATAAAGTGCCTGACAATCGCTACACCGATGCCTATCAACTTATCACTGATCTGTGTGAAGCCACTAATCAACCTGTCCCGCGCGAAACGACGGCGATCCGCGATAGCTATTTGCAAGCCGCGCAGTTCATCGGGCGTGAACGCGAGTTAGCATTGTTGACGGACGCGCTGCAAGATGCGATCAATGGTAAAGGCAGCGTGTGGCTGGTTGGTGGCGAAAGCGGTGTGGGCAAGTCCCGCTTGGCGGATGAACTGCGCACGCGCGCCCTAGTACACGGCGCATTGGTGCTGCGTGAACAAGGTGTTGCCGAAGGTGGTCTTCCTTACCATCTCTGGCGGCAACCACTGCGACACTTGCTCCTTGCCGCCGACATCGAGCTGACCGATGCCGCCGTACTCAAACAGCTCGTCCCCGACATTAGCTACTTGATGGGACGCGACGTTCAAAATGCGCCGGAACTCGAAGGGCAAGCAGGGCAGCAGCGCTTGTTGGATGCCGTTGCCAGCGTCTTTCGTAAGCAGAAGCAGCCCATCGTCGTGATCTTGGAAGATTTGCAGTGGGCGATTGAAAGTCTAGACTTGTTGCGCGGCTTACTACCAGCACTCAAAGACCTGCCCGTCCTGATCGTCGCTGATTATCGTGACGATGAACGCCCCGATCTGCCGTCCGTGCTGCCCACGGCGCAGACGATCAAATTGGAGCGTCTGAGCGATGACGGTATCGCGCAACTATGCGTCTCGATGTTGGGCGATACAGGTCGTCAACCGGATATGCTCCAACTGCTGCGCAAAGAAACCGAAGGCAATGCTTTCTTCTTGGTCGAGGTCGTACGTGCCCTCGCTGAAGAAGCAGGCAGCCTGACCGACATCGGCAAGACGAGTCTGCCGCATCGGGTCATGGCGGGCGGCATCCAGCAGATCGTTCAACGCCGACTGTTGCGGGTTCCGGCAGAGGCGCGTGCTCTGCTCGATTTTGCGGCGGTGGTTGGTCGTGAATTCGATCTGGCTCTGCTGCAATCTATCGATCCAAACGTCAATATCAACGAATGGGTCGTGATTTGCTCGAACGTGGCGGTGATCGAAGTCATCGATGGCGTCTGGCGGTTTGCGCATGATAAGCTCAGGGAGGGCGTTTTGGATGCCCTCCCGCCGGAACAACGTCGCAACGTACACAAACGGGTGGCGACTGCTATCGAAACCACCTACAGCCAACAGGGCGAATACGCGGGCATCATCAGCGATCACTACGAAGCAGCGGGCGAATTGGCACTGGCGCTTGAATGGGCAGCGAAAGCCGGGCGTCACGCGCAAGAAATCTATGCCACCGCCAGCGCTGCCTCTTACTACCGCAAAGCCCTTGCCATGTGGGAAAAAGGCGTCGCCAGCCCCGATCTCCCGCCTAGCAAGCATCTGGAAGTCTATGAAGGGCTTGGCAAGATGCTGTACTGGCAAGCCAACTACAAAGAATCCATCGACACCTATACCCGGATGCGGCAAACGGCGGAAACGCTCAATCACAAGGTTGCCCAAGCCCGCGCATGGTATGGCATTGCCGAGACCCAAGTGCGTCAGGGCGATATTCGCGGCGCACTGGAAAGCGCTACGCAAGCCGAACAGATCGCGCGCCCCGCCGAGGCCAAGTTTGAACTCTCGCTGGCGTTGTGGATGAAAGGCTGGAGTTCGCTGCGTCTGGGTGAGCCACAAGCCGCCTTGAAATATGCCGAGCAATCGCTTGAACTCACCCAAGCCATCGCCCATCAACGCCATCTCGCCCAAACCATGAATTTGCTTGGCGCAGTACATTACACGCTCGGTCACTATGACCAAACCTCGCGCTATTTCGAGCAAGCCCTGACGCTGTTCCAGACGTTGGGGCAGCGCGGGCAAGCGATGGCATTGTCAAATAATTTGGGCGTGTTGGCAGGAGCACGTGGGGATTATCAGGTGGCATTTGAACGCTATCAGGAAGCGCTCACCATTGCCCGCAAGATCGGCAATCGGGATGCCGAAATGGTCTATCTCGGCAATCTCGGCGGAGCGCGGGTCGCCTTGAGTGACTTTGACACTGCCATCAGCGATCTACAACTCGCCCTGTTCATGTCCGAAGGAACCAACCTCAGCGAACGCTCGGAAATCTATCGTTTCATGGCGGAAGCCTATATCGGCAAAGGCAGCTTTGATCAGGCCTTGGAAGCGGTCGATAAAGCTTATCGCCTCGGCAACGACTTGGGTGCGCAAGAGTACGTTGGGGAAGCATGGCGCGTTCTCGGCGTCATCGCTGGCAAGTTATCTATCCCTGTGCCGGTTGCCAAAGTACCTGCCGAGCCAGCGCAAGATTACGACGCGGAAACTTGCTTCAAAGAAAGCGTGGCTATCTTTGACACGGCTGGCATGGTCGGTGAAAAAGCCCGCGCGCTGCGGTCATGGGCACGCTTTGAGTTTGATCGCGGCGGCAGCGCACAGGGTGAAAAGCTGTGGCAAGAGGCTAAATCGCTGTTTGAGGCGGCAGGCGCGGCTCTCGAAGTTGAACGGATGGCGACGATGCCTTCCGCACTTGAATGATCCTAGTATCTCAGCCAACATCGGTGGCGAGGGAAGGAATCATCAGGGCGGCACGTTATCATGCCGCCTGATGAACATCCCTGCTGCATCGTTATACAGCTACTGCGCCGCCTGATCGATAAACGTGGCCGCGAACTGAAGATAACTGTATACGTCCGCGAAATTCGTCACCAGCCCCAGTGAGGCGCGGACCGCCCCCGTGGTCTTGCCATCGATGACGTGGATGAACTGCTCATAGGTCATGCGCTCTTTATCCTTGAAGCAGGCCGCCATCTCTTCTTCGCTGTAGCCAATCGAGATTTCACGCGCGCCGGGATTACAATGACAGCCTGCCCGCAGTGAGATATTGCTGGCATTTGCCATATGCTCAACGCGCGCATCGGGGCACAAATTGCCGTTAGGATCGAAGAAGTTCACCTCTACTGTCGCACCGCGCATGGTAGTATCCGTCGGGCCATACATGCGCACCAACGGGCGTCCATTGGAATGCCGCAGTGACATCAGCTCATCGATCAGCCAACCAGCCAGTGCCATCACGCGCGTATGGATCGTGTCCATGCCGATCTCCGCGATGTGTCGCAATCCGATTTCGATGGCGGGCAGCGCCAGATAATTGACCGTGCCATCTTCAAAGCCAGCCGCACCGGGCGTCAGGTAGAAGCCTTCCCCCTGCACGGATGAGAACGTGATAGTGCCGCCCGCGTACCACGGACGACGTAGTTTGTGGACGGTCTTCTTGCGTGCCAGCAAGCAGCCGATACCCGTGGGATAGCCGAAAATCTTGTAGAACGACAGATCGACAAAATCGGGCTGCCACTTGCCTAGATCGAGGCGGTTGGTTGGCGTGAACGCGGCGGCATCCACCAACACATCCCAACCCATCGCCTGCGCGCGTTCGATCCATTCCAAAGGATGCAGCACACCGGAAAAATTGGATTGCGCAGGGAACGCGAACAAGTGATGTCCCGTAGGTGTCGCCAGCTTTAGCCCTTCTTCCAATTTCTGTTCATCGACCCGCAAATCCGGCGGTACGAGCGGGATATAGGTGACTGTCGCGCCGCCCGCGTGCGCAAATTCGCGGATGCCGTTCACCGAGTTGTGGTTGTCATAAGTCAGCAGATAGTTATCACCCGCCTCAAAGGGATATGCTTCACCCACCAACTTGAGCGCGCCCGTGGCGTTCTGTGTGAAGATCACAATGTAATCGTCGGACGTCGTGTTGAAGAATTCCAGTACGTAATCGCGTGCTCGCTCTACCAATACCGTCGCTGCCATTGAGGTGAGATTGGTCGAATGCGGATTGCCGTACACATTGTCCGTGAGCAATTCCATATGTTTGCGCAACTGCGATTCAGCGTACAAGCCGCCACCGGTGTAATCCAGATATACGTGTTTATGCTTGTCTAGGCGGGCGTAATCGGCGGCGCGTAGATCATCCAGTTGTCGGGTGCTGTCGAAAGCGGGATAACGACGCCGAAAATCCTCAAATGCCTCACTCATACGCTCTGACGAGTACTTGGCATTAGTCGCAGTCAAAACCATTTTTAGACTCCTTGCTCACGTGTAGTTTCAAGAAAAAGAGTGTCGATCAACTGTGGTCGGGGCAGTATCTGCACGAAGTATTCGCGTCCCATCAAGTCTTTCAACATATCCAACGGGAACATCTCCGGGGTGATCGGATACTGGCTGCGGTGCGCAGACATGGCGTTGATCTTATTCATCATATAGTCACGCACATCGATGCAGTGGGTTGCCCGTCCGACATCGATAACCGCTTCTGCTGCCTCACTGCCGCGATCCGCCCCGCCAGTAATCGTCGCGTCACTTCCGCGTCCGGCGAATAATACAGCTTCCGTCATCGACATCACCAAACACGTTACATTTTCCTGCGCGATCACATGCGCCATGCGGCGTTGGTGGAGCGCCACACCCATTTCACCAAAGAAATTGCCCGGTTCAAGGTCATTGAGCACTTCCAATGACCCGTCTTCATGCTCAAGTACGGCCTTGGCGCGCCCTGATAAAATCAGATACAGGTCTTTCGCCATTTCGCCCTGTTCGATGATGTAAAACCCGCTCGGATACCAGTTTACATCGATCCGATCACTCGAATAGTTTAACATCGTCGTCTCTTCAGCGAAAAGCAGCAGTGCGCGCACAAATTCCAGCGGATCGATCTGGTTGGTTGCACCGCTTCTGGACTTCCGGCTAACTAACCATTTGGACAGGGTTTCCAGCATCAACCGCCGACTGCGTGGGAACACGCTGTGAAACAAGGTAGTAGGGGCGAAGGCTTGGAGGCCATCTTCGATCTGAGTGGGGAACTGACGCGGGTCTCCAGCTAGACTGCACGCGGTAGTGGTCGCTTCCCCGATCACAATGTGGTCAGGGTGCCCATACGCCCCATCCGGGCCAAACGTGATCACCACTTCCGGGCGAAATTGTCGGATGATCTTGACAACCTCTGCCACTAGCACCTGTATATCGAGTTTTTTCAGTGTGCCATCGCCATAATCTAGGCACACGGCGTGCTGCGCTCCCAAACATTGACACGACTTCTGAAGTTCCCCGGCACGGACGCTGCCCAGTGTTCGCCTCGTGGCGATGTTCGCATCGCGGATTTGCCCCGCGTCGCCTTTGGTGACTGAGACTACCATGATTTCGTAGCCTTGTTCGCTGTACTTGGCGATGGTACCGCCAGCACAGAAAACCTCATCATCAGGATGTGCGAAAACGCAAAGTAGCCGACGAGTCATTGTAAAACCCCTTGTGGTAAACTAGTTCATAATATAAATTTTTCGTTGAAATACTAATTGATAAATAAATATATTATGCGAAAAACAAAATCGTTCTCAATCTATTGTACATCCAAACATCATTTTTCCTTCGTAAAAAAGCAGTCGCATACCAGTATTTTTTCATGTCGCGGTGCCGTCCACCAGCATTATCGAATATCTTCTGGGTTTCGAATATTTTGTATAATTCAAACATATATCTGATTTTTCAGGAAATGTGCATTGACTAGCCATTCTCATTCGGGCATACGCCAAGCAGAAATCATCATGGCGTTGTCGTTGGCAAGTGATCTTGGGACAGGTCATCCGATGGAATGGGCGCTGAACTCGGCGCTGCTCGGAGTCCGGCTTGGAGAGGCGCTTGGCTTGGGCGGGCAGGAACTGCATGAAGTCTATTACGTTGCCCTGTTGCGGTATATCGGATGCACTGCCGATGTAGAGACGCGGATCGAACTGTTCGGGGATAATCCGGGCGAGGCGGGCAGTCAGTACACCTTCATTGATGTCATCAACGCGGACGAAATGGCTGGCTGGCTGGATCGCTATGTTGGTCGTGGGCAAGACCCGGATCAAAAATTGCTCACAATGCAAAAGATGCCCACTGCCTTGCCCGCCCACGTACGGGCACATTGTGAGGTCGCCCAATTCTTTGTTGATCGGTTAGGGTTTTCGACCACTATCCAGCAGTCAATACTGCAAACCTATGAGCGTTGGGATGGATTGGGAATGCCCTTTGGCGTCAAAGGTGATAACTTGACAGTTGCCACCCGCATTACTCAACTTGCACAGGACGTAGAGAGCTATCGTCGCGCGGGAAAAATGGCGGAGGTGGAGGCGGTTGTTCGTCAGCGTGCGAACACGGCTTACGATCCGCACATTGCCGAGGTTTTTTGTCGTCAAACGGATCGGCTACTGTCAGGGCTAGATGATGAGGTGCGCTTGGAAACCGCCCTTGCCGCCGAACCGGGTGAACATCGCTATCTCACCGATGACGAATTTGACGTGGCAGCGCTGGTACTGGCTGACTTCATCGATCTGCTTTCGCCCGACTATGCCTGCCATTCTCGTAAAGTGGCGTCGCTGGTCGCCACCGCTGCGCAGTATTACGGATTGCCCGCCTCAGATGTCAAAGCGGTCGAGCGCATGGGCTGGCTGCATGACATAGGCAAAATCAGCGTTCCACCGGGCATCTGGAGAAAAAAGCGTGCGCTGTCGAGCAGTGAATGGGAGCGGGTGCGGTTGCATCCTTACTATACCGAGCGCATTCTCGGACAAGCACCGCTCTTGTCACAGTTGGGTGCATGTGCGGCCTTACATCACGAGCGGCTGGATGGTTCGGGCTATCATCGGGGCGTATCTGGGAGTGCGCTGTCGCCCGCTGCCCGCCTGCTCGCCGCCGCGAATTTCTACTGTGCCCGCCTTGAGCCGAGGTCGTTCCGTGCTGCGTTTTCTCCCGAAGACGCTGCCGACGAACTGCGCAAAGAAATTCGCGCGGGGAAATTAGATAGCGATGCGGGGAAAGCCATCCTTGCTGCCGCTGGACATCGTGTGCTGCCTGTGCGTCAGGAGCGCGTAGCGGGGTTGAGCGAACGTGAGATCGAAGTGCTGCGCTTGATTGCGCAGGGGCTTTCCAACCGCCAAATGGCTCACTCGCTCAAGGTCGCTGAAACGACGATTGGAACGCACATCGCGCACATCTACGACAAACTGAACGTATCCACCCGTGCCGCCGCCACTCTATTTGCCATGCAGAACAATCTCTTGCAGTGAAATTCCCTGACGCGAAGAAAAATCATGTGAACACATGATTACAGCGCCTCCTTGCCAGCGTACTATGAGGCCATCGAAAGCAAATACGCAGAAACAAGGAGCGACTATCATGTCCGCCGAACAAAATAAAGCTATCGTCCGCCGCTGGTTTGCCGAAATGATCAACACGAACAATGCAGGGATTGCTGAAGAATTGATCGATACTCACTATGTCAATCACTTCATTCCCGATCAAACCGGCCCCGCTGTCGAGCAGCAGATCATGACCATGTTCTTCTCTGCTTTCCCCGATCTCGAAGGCACGATTGAAGACCTCTTCGCGGAAGGGGATCGTGTCTGTGTCCGCCTTATCTGGCGCGGCACCAATCACGGTAGTTTCAACGGAATGCCGCCGACGGGCAAATATGTTGCCTTCGGAACTACCAACATCTTTCGTGTGGTCAACGGCAAGATCGCGGAAAATTGGCCTCAAGTCGATATGATGAGCCTGATGCAGCAATTGGGAGCCATCCCCGCACCGGGTCAATAATCACGCACATTCGACACGCGTAAGGCCAACCCCCTCTAACAGACTCAAGTTTCGGGTACCCGCTTGTCTATCAGCGATCAGGATGCCCGAAACTTTCTTCCGATCCCCTATGTCTGGCAGGGATTTCGTTCACGAAGTCCACCGTTGATGGTCTTGAACGCAGTTCCACTTGGGACGCAAGCAAATAAATGGAAAGAGGTAAACTATGGAAATTCAGGCTTTGTACACGACACACGTTTCCGAAAACCATTGGCAAGCGACCCAAAAGGAACACAGTTATGCGGAAAATTATTGTCTACAACGTCATTTCACTGGATGGATATCATACAGGGCTAGGGAATGATGTTTCGGTCATGTTCCCGATGATGGGTCAAGTCTTCGACACTTATAATGCCGAACTGCTGCGCACCGCCGACGTTCATCTGATGGGACGTGTTTCCTTCGAGCTGTTTCAAAGTTTCTGGCCCAAGGTTGCCGAAAATCCTGCCTCGGATGAGTGGACGGACTCACAACGCGAACTCTCCCAAGCAGGCAAGTCCGTCAAGGGCATCGTCATTTCAGATACGCTGAAGGGAAACTGGCATGATGTCCGCATCATCAGGCGACGGGACGCATATGAGCAGCTTGCCGAATTCAAACAACAGGCGGGCAAAGACATTTTGGTCACCGGTAGCCGGACTCTCTGGAACGATCTGCTGGCGCATGATCTGGTTGATGAGATCCATTTGCTGATTGGTAACCTTGTGTTAGGGCAAGGAGTCCCTGTTTTCGTGGGCAAGACTCCCGCTGCGCTTCGGCTCCTCGACACCCGCAGGTGGGGAGACTCCGACAATGTCCTCCTGCGCTACCAAGTTCAACACAACATCGTAGTGGGTTAAATCTATCGAACAGGCAGCTTGCGGCGGCATTAGATTTGACTATTGCCGTGTATAAGGTTGTAGTTCAAGCTGGTAGGCATCTCCAACGCCACTACGGCCAAGCCTTGAGCGTGGTATGACGTATTCGTCGTTTCAGGGTTGGTCGATGAGCGAACTCAGTGTTGCTACCTGTCGCAGTCTCCACCAAGACCATGCCACCATAGCCCAACTTGTCCCAATCCCCAGTAGCGCAGTGACAATTAGCTCTGTACTCCCAATAATTTGGGAACTCCATATTACAATTCCGACCGCGATCACGATGAATACCGACACACGCAACCTTTGCTGAGAGCGGGTGATTCGCCGCATACGGTGCCGGATATAGTCGGGGCGTAGTCCACGGAATAGCAAAATTCCCACGTCAAGCATACAGATAATCGGTAGTAGTCGCGGCAGCGCCTCCATTGCCGTCAGATAAGGCGGCCAATCGACCGTTGCCAACAAGCCAAATGGGTTGGTAAGCCACAGATAGACAGCAAATAACAGCGCCCAGATTGCGGCCAGCCTGAAAATACGTTGCTCTGTAACCACCCACTTATCTAGGAATCCCTGTTGTATCGAATTGAGATCATCAGACATCTCAGTTTGCCCTCAAATGCTGAAATGTAGCGCTCGCCTCATCCTGCTTTCCCAATTGGTAATCGAATACTAAACTCGCTGCCTTCGCCCACCCGACTATGCACATCGATACTCCCGGCGTGACGATCAACGATAGCTTTGGCAATCGTCAGCCCAAGGCCAAGGCCACCAAACTGCGTGCCTCTCGCATCATCCACACGATAAAATCGCTCAAAAATATGGGGTAAATGCTCGGCAGCAATGCCAACCCCACTATCGCACACACACAGAATCACGCTGCTCTGATCGTGCGCTGTAGAAATCATGATGTCGTTGCCAGCGGCATAGTAGATGGCATTTACCAGCAGATTTGTCACCGCTTGGGCTAACTCATCGTGGTTTGCCAGCACCAATGGCAACTCTCTGACCGGCGAGAAGCAAAGCCGCGTCCCACGTTCGTGTGCCAGCGTCCGATGATGCTCAATGACCTCTGCGACGAGGTCGTTGACATCGATATTGCGCAATCCTCTAAGTTCATCTTTTTCCAATTGCAGCAGCGTCAACATGCTTTCCACCATGTCCGTGAGGCGCTCGGTCTGCCTATCTAGCGCGTCTAGCCGCCCCGCATGTTGCCCGCCTAATTCCTTGCGCAACAGATACTGCCCTAATTTCATTGTGGCGAGCGGTGTGCGGAGATCGTGCGACATATGGCTGATGAACTGCTGCAACAACTGCACGCGTTCACGTTCCATCGAAAGTTCTAACGTCTTCTGCTCGATTTGCTTGCGCTCGGTGATGTCGTAAAACATGATCAGCCGCCCTGCCAATTCCTGTTGATAGTTGTACAGCGGCGCGATCTGTAGTTCGTAATATGGCCCAACCTCGGTCATTGCTACTTCGGTTTTGGTCTCCGTCACCTCCCGGAACTGACGGATAAGGTGACGTTGTTTCGGAAACGCGTCGATCATCTCCTTCCACAACACCTCTTTTTCACTGCAACCGAGGATTTGCTCGGCGGCGTGGTTCAGCCCCACAATGCGCCCTTTGAGGTCGATGACGATGATCCCGCCCTTCACACTTTTGAAAATCTGGTCATAAGCGACCGGAATAATATCTACGAAGCGATAACGCGTCATCGCCAGCAGCATGATCAGGCCACCTAAAATCATGGCGAAGGCGACTGGATAAAAAGGCGTAAACGAATGTGGCACGAATAATTGGGCGACATAAGTGAGCATCGGGATCGCTGAAGCCAGAATGATCAGCCAAATCTGACTGCGGAAAATCGCGTGCGACTGGATCGCCTCCCACAGCAGCAGCAGCCAGCTACCAATGAATACAACGTAGCTGTAGCCCACCCAGACCCAGAACGCGGAGCCATAGTCCACCACCACACCTGTCAACAGACCATTGACGTTAACGAAGGAATAGGCGCGGTACAGCAGTTGATGCTGCTCTGCAAACAAGGCTAGTAGGAAGGCCGCTACCGGTACGACTGCTAACAGCGGCACCGTCACCCGACTCAGCCAGCGTCCCCGATTGCTGTATTGGATGGCGAATACGCCCCAGAAGAAGACAAAACCCGTCGTCCCTAGATAGATCACCCGATTCATGGCAAGTTTCAAAACGGGAATCGCAAAGGCCATTTCTAGGCAAGAGCCGATTGCAAATATTGCGCAGAAAAACATCGTCATTGACCATGCCATAGCGCCACGCGCTGGTCGCAAAGCCCATGTGCGCACTGATAACAGCAGCATCAAGGCAGCGACTAATACATACACTGGAATAATCGGGGCAAATTGGAATAGCATCCGATGACGATTCCTCCAACCCACTTCGCTAGCGTACCACCACGAGCCGCGACGGAAGTTTGGGATTCATTATGATCGGTAGTGTATCACCCTTCGTTGACAGTATGACTAACATAACTGTCACGACAATTGGTGCCTTCATCCTCCGAAAAGGAGCGCGCAGTTTAGGACTCGTCTAGTGAGTGAATGTGCTACATTTGTCTCATCAGCGTTTCACGCCTAATCAATCTATACAAGGAAGTCTGCATCATGGACATGCGCACTGAAACTGTCGCGATTCCGAATGGGACGCCCAATTTGAGCGGTTATCTAGCGATCCCCGCCGGATTAGGCAAATTCCCCGCCGTCGTTGTCATCCATGAGGCGTTCGGGTTGAATGAGAGCATCACACAAGTGGCGGATCGGTTCGCCAACGAAGGCTATATCGCGCTGGCGGTCGATCTCTTCGCAGGGCGCAACCGTGCGATCTGTATGGCTCGCTTCTTGGGCACGATGTTTTTCGGGGACTCGCTCAATCATGAAGGCATCCGCGATCTGAAAGCAGCGTTGTCATGGTTGGAGCAGCGCCCAAACGTCGATGCAAGCAAACTGGGCGCGATTGGATTCTGCTTGGGTGGCGGATTCGCGATTGCGTGGGCATGTACTGACAAGCGCCTCAACGTGATCGCGCCCTTCTACGGCGTGAATCCGCGCCCGTTCGAGGCGGTCAAGCGGCTGTGTCCGGTGGTTGGTTCGTACCCCGCGCAGGACTTCACCAAAGGGCATGGCGAGAAATTAGAGGCGGAACTTTCCAGCGATAACATTCCGCACGACATCAAGATTTACCCGAATACGCACCATTCCTTTTTCACGCGCACGCGAGATGTGGCTGAAACGGAAACGGCGCAGGATTCGTGGGCGCGGATCATGAGCTTTTTCGGGCAGCACATCGGCATGACTAGATGATGGACAAAAGGAGGGGTTTTAGCGCTGCTGAGGTACACCCCTACTGCGCCCGAACAATGGACGCGCTACACTAGACTCTATTTTCCAGTATTCCTAGAAGGAACAGGTTATGGATCCCCGTGTAAAGAAGATGGCTGCTGTGTTGGTGAATTACTCGATTGCCGTGCAGCCGGGTGAAAAAGTGCTGTTTCGCGGTACATCGCCGCTTGCTCAACCGTTGATGCGGCTTTTGACTGAGGAAGCGCTTAAGGCGGGTGGACACCCGATCAATTATGTCCACATGAGTGGTGAAGCCTCGACCGTGCTGACGTATGGCGCGGAAGGGCAGATCGAGTACGTCAATCCGCTGCTCAAGCTGGCCTATGAAACGTTCGACAAAATCATCCGCATCGAAGCGGACGACAATTCCGCCGAGATGTCCGGCTTCGCGGCTCCTAAACAGCAGGCGTGGGCACGGCGACTCGGCGGACTGCTGAGTATTCAGATGCTGCGTGAAGGAAATGGCAGCCTCAAGCGCTGCACGACGCTGTTCCCGACGCCCGCTTATGCCAAAGACGCGGGCATGACCGTCGAAGAGTACGAAAATTTCGTCTACAACGCGTGTATGGTGCATCTGGACGATCCAGTCGCCTACTGGAAGCAGTACGCGGCGGAACAGCAGAAACTGTGCGATTGGCTGAACGGCAAAAAGAAGTTGCACGTGCGCGGCAAGAACATCGATATGGAGATGAGCATCGATGGGCGCATTTGGGAGAACGCCGACGGACGTGCCAATTTCCCCGATGGCGAAATCTTCACTGGCCCCGTCGAAGATAGCGTGAATGGTTGGGTACATTTCACCTTCCCTGCGATTTATAACGGTAATGTGGTAAAAGGCGCGAAGCTGGAATTTAAGAACGGTAAGGTAGTCAAGGCGACAGCGGACGAGAATCAAGACTTCTTGCTGGCGGCGCTGGATACCGACGAAGGATCGCGCACATTGGGCGAATTCGCTATCGGCACCAATAAGGGTATCAACCGCTTCACGGGGCATATTCTGTTCGATGAAAAGATTCATGGCACGGTGCATATGGCGCTCGGACGAGCCTATCCGCAAACCAATGCCGTGAATAAATCCGCGATCCACTGGGATATGATCTGCGACATGATGGACGGCGGTGAGATCATCGTGGACGGCGTGCGCTTCTACGAAAACGGCAATTTCTTGGTCGGTCAGTAGTCAATTATGACGAGTTCAACCGACGCGCGTGCCATATCGCCACTCGCGGAACTCACGATCGAAAATTTGGTCAGCATCGCGCGGGGCGGCAATACACTGCAACCGTTGACGCCCCGCGATGACGCACGCTATGCCCGAATCGAGCAGAGCGCAGCATGGATCAACCAAGCCATGATCGAGGTGGAACAAGCCGCCGCGCAGGATCACGAACCGACCGCTTACTACGCTATCAATACAGGTTTCGGGGATAACGCCGGACGCGCCACGTTCCGAGATCGTGGTCAGGCCGAGCAACTCAGCCGCAAACTGCTGCTCAGTCACAGCATCGGCGTGGGCGATCCACTGCCGTATGATGTGGTGAGGGCGGCGCTGGCACTGCGGATTGTGAGCTTAACGCATGGCTATTCAGGTGTGCGCGTCGAGGTGATCAATACGCTGATTGCGATGCTCAATCGCGGTGTGTATCCCGTCGTGCCCGCGCAGGGATCGCTCGGTGCAAGCGGCGATCTGGCTCCGCTGGCGCATCTGGTGCTGCCCTTGAGCGCGCCGCTGGCTGACGAAGCGCCCGATCTCCCCGGCGCGACGGGTTTCTGCTTTCTAGATGGCAAAATCGTAACGGGCGCAGTGGCGATGGCGGCGGCGGGCATTCCTCAGATGCGCTTAGGCGCGAAGGAAGGCGTTGGCCTGATCAATGGCACGGCGATCAGTACCGCCATTGCGGTTTTGGCGCTGTATGACGCCAGACAGTTGCTCAATGCTTCGATTGCAGCGGCGGCGCTGAGTGCCGAGGCGATGCTGGCCTTCCGCGATGCTTTCCTGCCGCACGTTCATCGGCTGCGCAATCGGTATCAGGCCGAGGCAGCGGCGCGGCTGCACGATCTGGTCGATGGCAGCACCCTGATTCGGGGGGACACGACCATCGATCTACCCGCTAGCGATGGCCCACCACAAGATGCCTATAGTCTGCGCTGTGCGCCCGTGATCTTCGGCGCGGTGGCACGCACGCTCGATCATGTCGAGCAGGTGGTGGCGGATGAGCTGAACGCCGTTACCGACAATCCGCTGATCTTCGCCAGCGCTGAAACTGATGATCCTGATTACCTTGCACGGCTGACCAAGGTGATCAGTGGCGGCAACTTCCACGGCGAACCTATCGCGCTGATCATGGATTATCTGGCGACGGCGCTGGCAGAACTCGGCAGCATCGCGGAACGGCGTATCTTCTTGCTGACCGACCCCAAGCTCAATCGGGGTCTGCCGCCGTTCCTTGTGCCCGACCAGACTGGCCTGAACAGTGGGCTGATGATCGCGCAGTACACAGCAGCCTCGTTGGTCAGCGAGAATAAGACGTTGGCGCATCCCGCCAGCGTGGACAGCATCCCTAGCAGCGGCAATCGCGAGGATCACGTCAGCATGTCCACCATCGCGGCACGCAAAGCCGCGCAGATCGTGGTGAATGTGCGGAATATCGTCGCGCTGGAACTGCTGACGGCCTCGCAAGCCCTCGACCTGCGGCTGATGCAAATGTCGGATCGGCAGGCGGGGACGGGATCACAGCGGATTCTCGATGCGATCCGCGCGTTGGAGATCGCGCCCGATCAACGGTTGGGCGTGATCCGCGCTGATGTGCCACTCGCGCCGTATGTAGCAGCGTTGAATGGGGCACTCAGGGCGGGGAAGTTCGATCATCTCTCATAAACATAAGCAAGTCGGCACGATGCAGCTATCGCGCCGACCTGCGTTTACATTAGGATGAGCGCGCACAACGCAGTCCAAAATAGCTGTTAGCAAGGCCAGTGTTCGTCACACGGAACGCGGCGCGCACGCTGATCCCATCGTAGGTGGACGAGCCGCCGCGCAAAACGTGATCCGAGCCAACATCGAGATTGAGGGGATCGATCTGCTTGTCGCTTGGATAGGCACGATAAAAATCTGCTATCCATTCCCACGCATTGCCGCCCATATCGTATGCACCGACCCACGATTGGGCTTCCGGTCGCATAGTTTCGCCCACTTCTGCAAGTTGGTAAGCACCGCCGTTTGCGTAGATTGCTTTGACAACGAGGAATTCATTGCCCCACGGGTAGATAAAGTTGTCTGGCCCGCGTGCCGCATATTCCCACTCGGCCTCGGTTGGTAGCCGACCGTCACGCTGACGACAATAGACATCAGCTTCCGCCCATGTGATCGTCTCGCGCGGGCGATTGCTGTCTTTCCAGCGTCCTACCTGCCGCGCTTTCCCCTGTTTCAGCTCGAACTGCCCATTCGTCACTTCGAAGCGATCCAGATAGAACGGCTTGGTGATGCACACTTCATGCATCGGTTTCTCATTATCGTTACCTGTGTTGCTGCCCATCATGAAGCATCCCGGCGGCACGAGTACCATCTCAACGTCCTCAATCGTCACGATTTGCGGCGTCCACTGCTCGTTGCGCGTGATCACGGGCATGGGTGTCAACGTTGGAACTGGCGTCGCGGAGGGGATTGATGTCCGTGTTGACAATGGTGTCCGCGAGGGGCGCGATGTTTGTGTAGGCAGCGGGGTGGAAGTGGGCACTGGCGTCCGCGTTCGTGTGTTGGTAGCGGTTAGAGTCGGCGTATTGGTGCGCGTTGCCGTCAGGGTGAATGTTCTGGTATTAGTCGGACGAGCGGCCTCGGTTGCTGTACCGTTTCGGGCGTCCGCCGTATTAGTGAGAGCGTTCCACTGCGTCTGGAATGCCTCGATGGTGGCGGTAACATTGACAGACGGCGTGAAGGTGATGGTAGGCGTTTGAGTCCAGACGGTGGCAGTAAGCGTATTCCTGATGACCGCGACTGCTGTATCCTGCGCCTCTAAGGAAGCCACGACCTGTGCGACACTGAGGGTTGCCGTAGCGGAAGGCGTCCATGTTGGCGTGCCTGAGGCCGTAATCGTTATGGTCGCACTCGGTGTGTCGGTTGGCAGCGGCGTCGATGAGGCTGTCAACGTCAATGATGGTGGAATTGGCGTCGCTGTTGATACTGACGTCTCACTCGGCGGGATCGGCGTGGAGGAGGGTTCGCTAGTTGCCGCTAATGCCGCCGCTTGAGGTGTTGCCGTCTCTGTCGCAGCGGGCATCACGGGCTGCCCCCCAGTCCCTCCTCGCACCATAAGCGCAAGCCCGCCTACAACCAAGATCAGGATTAGCGCACTGGCAATTACCAACGGCAAACTCAGCCAGCGTCCACGTGGCGGAGGCTGCTTAGAGGCTCCTTGCTTGACGGCAGGTGACCTAGATGGTTTTTCCGGCGGGACGAAGGGCTTGCCGCTCACCGCATTACTGAACGCCTCGGCAAAGGCTTGGGCAGTCTGGTATCGGTCATCGGGGTCTTTTGCCAAAGCCACATTGATCACAGACTGGATATGGCGTGGCAAACTTGGGCGCAAGTCAAGGATCGATGGCGGTTTTTGCTGCAAATGGGCAAACATCATACTGGCGGGCGTATCGGCGCTGAAGGGAAGTTTCCCTGCTAACGTCTCGTAAACCATGACGCCGAGCGCATACAAATCCGAGCGTGCATCGAGGGCGCTACCCTGCCATTGCTCTGGCGACATGTACGCTGGCGTGCCCATCGACGCGCCTAACTGCGTGAGCGAGGTGTAATCCTGCTGCATCAACTTGGCAATGCCAAAATCGGTGAGGAAGGCGTTGCCTTCTTCGTCTAGGAGCACATTTTGCGGTTTGAGATCGCGATGGATAACCCCACGTTTGTGCGCATAGTCTAGTGCCGAGGCGATCTGCGTCACGAGGACAGCGACTCGTTCTGGCGATAGAAGTTGATCGGCGTTGTATTTGGCGAGTGTGCCGCCTGTCTTCAGTTCCATCGCTAGATAAATTAGGTCGCCTTGCTGCCCGAAATCGAATACCTTGAGGATATGGGGGTGATCTAAATTGGCGACGGTCTGGGCTTCACGCTCGAAGCGCTTGACGAACTCCGAGTTTCTCGCCAGCTTCGATTCGATCACCTTGATCGCCACGTCACGTTTCATGGAGGGTTGGTGAGCACGGTAGACGGTCGCCATGCCGCCTTCACCGAGGATGGATGTGAGCTGGTATTGCCCAAGCATCTGACCGATTAACTCTGACATAGGGAATTCCATCTGGAGGATGCGGTGTGGCGCATGATTCCTTAAACTCACGTCAGACATGAGTCATAGGAATCCGCCACATAATTCTAGCGAGAAATTAATAAAAATCGTTAGCAAAGTCGCACGCTGACGATAATTTACAATTAGCTCGATGTGTTTGTATTGCTCTTACAGCGAGTCGCTGTTCCCTACCTGCGCTCTAGTCAATCGGTCGGGCACAGCGGAAACCGAGAAAGTTGTAGTGACTAATCGCCAGTATGTTGTTTCGATTGGTGGCACGTACCCCGGCACTGTCGTTAGACCATCCGCCACCACGCACTACGCGTTCAGCACTCTGTGTTATGTTCACTGGATCAGTTTGTGCCGTAAAGGGGTAAGGATGATAGTAGTCGATCACC
Organism: Anaerolineae bacterium; assembly: GCA_019637615.1. Lineage (GTDB taxonomy): Bacteria > Chloroflexota > Anaerolineae > Aggregatilineales > UBA2796 > JAHBVK01. The sequence goes on from JAHBVJ010000040.1 coordinate 29,353, forward strand.
CATTCCCAGACGTTACCACTCATATCATATGCACCAACCCATGAACGTCCATCTGGACGCAGGTTGATACCAACTTCGGCAGTTTGATTGCCAGAGTTCAGGCGGTAAATAGTGTTAGCAACTGCAAATCTGTTCCCCCACGGATAAAGCAAGTTATCCGGCCCACGTGCCGCATATTCCCACTCAGCTTCCGTCGGCAAACGGCCACCGCGCTTGAGACAATAGAGATTCGCATCTAACCAAGTGATATTTTCACGCGGAAGGTTGGCATCCGCCCGATAACTAGCTGTACGGGCGCTGCCGCTGCGCGCGGAAAACTGCGCATTAGTCACCTCAAAGCGATCAAGGTAGAACTGCTTGGTGATGCATACTCGATGCACTGGTTTTTCAGGATCACTACCATTGTTATATCCCATGTTGAAACACCCCGGTGGCACCAAAACCATCGCGACGCCATCAAACTGCACAACTTTTGGTGCCCATTGCTGATTACTGGTGAGCGTAGGGAACAATGCAAGATCAGGTGTCAATGTTGCTGTTGTGTTTACCCCATGAGTTGCAAGAGCGGTTAGATTAAGTTGTGCTTGTGCCGTCTGTGCGCCTGCGCGCCGCGTGGCGAATAGCGCTGTGCTTTGATTCTGTGGTGTTTCATCTACTGCAAGAGCGGTTAGATTAAGTTGTGCTTGTGCCGTCTGTGCGCCTGCGCGCCGCGTAGCGAAACTCTCAGTACTTGACATCTTCAGTGTCTGTACGGGGATTGGGGTCGTCGTCCATTTTGTCGCCGTCGTGGTCTGATTGACTTGCGCTTGTACGGTTTGCGCCCGTGCTCGTTGTGTCGTGAATACATTAGTACGTGCCGTATCAGGCGTAGGTGTATGCGTAACGACGGTTGCCGTCAACGTTTGGATGACGATGGCCGCTGCCGTCTGCTGCGCTTCCACTGAGGCCACCATATGAGCCACATCAGGCGTAAATGACTCGGTTGGGGAAGCCATCAAGGTGTCATTTGATGATGCTGTTGCCGTCGGCGTTGGCGAAGTGGGCAACGATGTCTCTGTTACGAATGGTTTAAGTGTCGGTTTCGGTGGGGTCGCCGTCGTCAACACTGCCACATGCGTTTCTGATGTGCTGAGGGCATTGGAACTCGGTGTCGGTGGATTATTTTGCTGCGAAGTCAAGAACAATCCTCCAACCACTGCCAAGATCAAAACCATCGCACCGGTGATCGCTAATGGCAAGCTGATCCCACGTCGCGTCGATGCAGATGGTGGGATGATGCCGTGGTTGGGTGTGATTGGCGTTTTAGGTGGGCTTACAAATATCTTGCCATTGAGTGCGTCCCGAAACGCATCTGCCAGCGACTTCGCCGTCTGGAAGCGCGCATCTGGCGACTTCGATAGGGCAGTCGCGACGACAGGTTCGAGGTGACGCGGTAAATCTGCCCGCACTTCATGCAGCGGCGGTGGTGTTTCCTGCAAATGGGCAAACATCATGCTGGCGGGCGTATCGGCACGAAAAGGCACCTGCCCCGTCAACATCTCATAGAGCATAATACCGAGCGCATACAGATCGGAACGCGCGTCAAGCATTCGCCCTTGCCACTGCTCCGGCGACATGTAGGCGGGCGTGCCCATCGCTGCGCCGGTCTGCGTGAGTGCGGTGTAATCTGGCTGGATCAGCTTGGCAATCCCGAAATCGGTCAGGAAGGCATTACCTTGCTCGTCCAGCAGCACATTTTGCGGTTTTAGATCGCGATGGATGATGCCACGACCATGCGCATAATCAAGTGCGGCTCCGATTTGTGTGAGCAGTTCGGAAATGCGTTCCAATGGCAGTTGTCGAGTGGCAATCTGTTTAGACAGCGTACCGCCAGTCTTCAGTTCCATCACCAGATAGATCAGATTGCCTTGCTGCCCGAAGTCGAACACCTTGAGAATATGTGGATGATCGAGGCTGGCGACGGTCTGGGCTTCACGCTCGAAGCGCTTCACGAATTCTGGATTCCGTGCCAGTTTGGACTCAATCACTTTGATGGCGACATCCCGTTTGATGGATAGCTGATGGGCGCGGTAAACCGTCGCCATCCCGCCCTCGCCAAGCACAGCCGTAATCTGATATTGCCCAAGCATCTGACCAATTAACTCTGACATAGGCGAATTCCATCCAGAGGATGCGATGTGGTGTTATAGAATCGCAAATCTAGCGCCAACATAAGTAACAAGTAACCAGTATTTATTTTAGCGAGGAATGAACAAAAAAGATCGAGGGAAATTGCGAACTGGGCTACTTCAAACTCGCCACAATAGTCCAGATCGCAAGTAGTGGATTAGCGCGGCTGAATGATCCACAGGATCAGGGCGAACACAAATAGCGTCGTTGTGCCGATGCCAACTGTTGACTCGGACGCTGGCGACGAACTCGTCACGGTGGCGTTGGGTTCCACGAAGATGATCGATTCCATTAGTGCATCGGCGTGACGCGTGGATAGATACCAACGCCCATCGTATTCTGAACCGCCGTTCACCAACCCTTCGTAGTAGACCCAGCCACGTCCCGCCGTGTTTTCGCTGGACGTGTGGTAATAACGCAGCCGATCCCACATGACGTAGGTTTTACCGTCATCCGCCAGATACCAACGCGTGACTTCGTAGGCGGGGCCGACCACCTTAGGAGCTTCGCGCGTGCCATCGGTGAAATCAGAAAATGCCCAAAAATCGAGGAATGCCGAATCAGTCACGTCAATTATTTGATCAGTGTTGGGCAACTGGACCGTGATTCTGGAGAAAAGCCCTTTAGCCGATGCTGGATAGATCGGGATCAACAGTAATGCGAGGATGATTCCCGATACGAGTAATTTACGTCGCGTGGAATTGCTCATCATACGCCTCCTTCGAACTACGTGCGCCTGTCATCGTCGGGCGAGTTTAGTAGTCATTATAGGGCAGCACTGGCGTGGAAAAATCCACTAGTGTCCACCGATAGCCACGCAAAAGATGACCGAACTACAAACTCTCCACGCGAATTATCACCGTACAACTAATTCGGGATAGAATTAGTAACATTTCCTCAACTAAATCAAAGCGGAAGCAGCGCATGGCAGACCTTACCGGAAAAACACTGGGCAATTACGAGATCATCAAAATGCTGGGTAAAGGCGGCATGGCGGTTGTGTATCTCGCTCGTCAAGTCAACATGAAGCGCGAAGTAGCCGTGAAAGTGATCGAGAGTGACCTCGCGCAGTCTGCCGAATTTGTGCGCCGTTTTGAACGTGAAGTAGACACAATCGCTTCATTCAGCAATGCGCACATCCTGAAAGTCTTCGATTACGGCAAGGATGAGGGGCTAGTTTATCTCGTCATGGAACTGCTGCGGGGCGGTAGCCTCGCGGATAAGATTCGGGCGGGGGCGATGCCGCTCTCCACTGTCCGCAAGTTGTTGAACCAGATCGCCTCCGCGCTCGATTATGCACATCGACGTGGCATTGTCCACCGCGATCTCAAGCCACAAAACGTGATGCTGGACGAAGATGGGAACGCTTTCCTCACCGACTTTGGCATTGCCAAGGTAATGTCCGGCGGCACTACGATCACGATGGCAACATCAGCGGGCACGATCCTTGGTACGCCTGCCTATATGGCTCCGGAACAGTGGAAAAGCCAGCCCGTTGATGCACGCACCGACATTTACGCGCTCGGCATCATGCTCTACGAGATGCTGACTGGCTCGCTGCCCTTCAACTCCGATACTGCATACGGGTTGATGCACAAACATGTCAATGAAGCTCCGCCCATCCGCACGATGGAACGGCGTTTCGCGTCGGGGATCGAACGCGTGCTGCTCAAAGCGTTAGAGAAGAACCCTGATGACCGCTACTCTTCTTCGATGCAGTTAGTGCGTGAATTTGAAGCCGCCATTCAACGACATGGATTGGGCGAATCTCCATATGCCGATGCTGCCACGCAGAGTGGTGACGGCGAAATCGAGCTGATCGAGCTGGAGCCGATCAATTTCGATGATACATTCGCCAAACGCCCCGTTGATTCAGACCTGTCGCGTCCTATTTCGTCCCCGATGTCGGATACGCATCTGAAAACGGGTACGCTCTCGCTCAAGCCAGAGGCCGCTGCGCCACCACCTGCGACGCCAGCCGTCACACCGGCACCTCAATCGCGTTCGTCGGTGCCGCTGATCATTGGCCTCCTCGTGCTGCTTGGCCTTGGCGGGATTGGCGCGGTGCTGTTGACGAGAGGCGGAAGTACGCCTACGCCGACTACGCCACCGACCGCCGTCGTGCTGGCGGCGACGGACACCGCGACGAGCACGCCAACGATCATGCCGAGCGACACCACAACACCGACCATCACACCAACAGCGACCAACACGGATGAACCGGGTGTGCAAACACAGGTCGCCCTCACGTTGACCGAACGCGCGACGCAAACGTTGATCGTACAGGCTTCCTTCACCAAAACCGCCACGCCGAATCGTCAGCAAACCGCTGCTGCACAGATCGCGCAGCTGGACACGGCGACCTCGAATGCGGCAACCGCCAATGCTATCGCGTCGTATACAAAAACGCCGACATCTACCGCGACCGCGACCAATACCGCCACCGCCACGTACACCGCAACGGCGACTTTCACGAACACGGCGACAGCTACCGCCACTTTTACCGCTACCTTGACGTTGACGCCCGTGCCGTGTGTGATCTCGACTACAAAAGCAAACAATGTGAGTTTCCACATCGGCCCCAGCCGCAACCGTACCCCGCTTGGGTTCCTGACCGCGTCTACGTCCTACACAGCTAGTCGCCAGAGCCTCGATGAAAGAGGCAATCTCTGGGTAGAAATCACTTTTGATAACAGGCCGGGTTGGGTGATGCTGTCCGATGTGACGAGTAGCGGGGATTGCGCTAATCTGCCTAGCTTTGAAGCGACCGCGACACCTACGCCCACTTTCACCGTCACGCGCACGTTGACGCCGAGCATCACGCCGCCACCCGGCGCGGTCTGCCTCATCACGACCACGCAAGAAAATGTACGCGCCCATCTTGGCCCTAGCCGCCAGCGCACCCCGATCGGCTTCTTGGCTCCCAACACGCCCTACGCGCCACTTAGCCGCGCGACCGACAGCGACGGCAACAAATGGGTAGAAATTACCCTGACGCTTGGCACGCGGAATCAACAGTTGTGGGTGATGCTGTCCGATGTGACGGTGCAAGGCGATTGCGATCAACTGCCTTCGGCGGGTGCCTCGACGCAAGGCAATACAGGAGCCACATCGCGCGCTACATTCGCCAGCACTCCGACTATCCAACCGAGTGTAGCGCCGAGCAGCACACCATCGCTGACAAGTACCGTGACCACAGCCGCCAGTGCGACACCGACAGTGACCAATACCGCTACAGTCGCCGCCAGCGCGACGCGGACATCGACCAGTACCGCGACCACAGCCGCCAGTATGACGCAAACGCCCTCGCCCAGTGCGACGGCCACCGTGATTGCGACGACTAGCGAGGCCTTGTCAACGGTCAGTGCGACACAAAGCGGCGCATGTACCATCACCACGACTGCCATCGATACACGCGTCCATCTCGGCCCCAGTCGTCTCCGCAACGTGATGGGCAACCTCAAGGCAAACACGCCCTACACGGTCATCAGCCACGTGGTTGATGCCGACAAAAAGGTATGGGTGGAGGTCAAGCTCAACACGAAGCAAGGATGGGTGTTTCTGGAGGACGTGGCGGCGCAAGGGAACTGCGATCAGGTGCCCACGCCCACCGCTACCGTCGCGAAGTAGTTTCTAGCGCAATAGCATCAATGAGATGAGAGATGACCCGCAGTGATGCGGGTCTTTTATTGTTCACAACTTCAATAGGTTTTTCATCGCGGTGAGTAAGGTATCCGTTTCTTCGCGTGTGGTGTAGCCCTGAATCGATACACGCACATAATCGCGCCCGTTCCAGTTGACCAGCGGCACCTCAACCTTGTACTGCTCGTACAACTGGCTCTTGAGCTGCACGGGATCGCAGTCAGGCAACGGCGCGGTGAACATTTGCCGATACCAGACGGACGAGGCGGGCGCGATCTGGGGCAGGTTGGTGAGTTCAGCTAACTGCTGCCGTGTGTCGGTTGCCAGCGCATGACACTGTTCCCGCACGGCATCCCAATCGTGATCGGCTTGCCATTGGATCGCCGCCGGTACCGTCAGGAAAGCAGAGACATCGCGCGTGCCTTGCCACTGATTGCGCGTGACGAAATTCGCGCTTTCCGTGTAGCCCCAACTGATCACCATCGGCTCGATCACGGTTTGATGTTCTGGCCTGACATATAAAAATGCCGATCCTTTCGGCGCGCACAGCCATTTATGGCAGTTACCAGAGTAAAAATCCACATCGAGTGCTTGCAAATCCAGCGAAATTTGTCCCGGTGCATGTGCGCCATCGATCACCGTCAGTATGCCAGCTGCGCGGGCACGGCGACAGATTTCTTCGATTGGATAGATCAACGCCGTGGGTGAGGTGATGTGACTGAGGAAGATCACTCGTGTGCGCGGTGTGACGGCTTGCCAGAAGTGCTCTACAAAGTCTTCGGTCGTGGTGACAGGCAGCGGGATCGGATGATGGATATAGCGCGCGCCCGTTTTCTTGCACACGAATTCCCACGTGTAATCCATCGCGCCATATTCTTGATCCGAGGTCAGGATTTCGTCACCGGGATTCAGTGCCAGCGAACGTGCCACGATGTTGATGCCCGTAGTGGCATTCGGCACAAAGATCAGATCATCTGCGGGTGCGTTGAGATATGATCCGAGGCTGGTGCGCGCCACCGCCAGCAGATCATCGACGCGGCGACCCAAGAATTCAACTGGCTGACGCTCTAGATCAAGCTGCCAGCGTTGGAACGTCTCGAAAACGGGTTTGGGGCAGGCTCCGAACGAACCATGATTCAGGAAGACGACATCGGGGTCGAGCAAGAATTGTCCGCGTAATTCGCGCGATGAGGCAGGCATGATTCTCCTACGTTAGGTATGTTGAGAAGTAGAGAAAGGGCTATTCTAGCATCATGTTGCTATGTACAACCGCATATTGTAATATCAACTCGTCCACCTCGGGGCAAACACAGAAATAAGTCTTTTTTTACTTAGGAGCATCATATGTATCGAAGACTCGCTTATCTCATGCTGACATTGTCAGCACTGCTCCTATTGGCGGTAGTTGGGCTGCCGATAGCAGGGGCACAAGGGGACAACAAGGATGTCTATGGACGGTCGCTGCCAGAAAACGCCGCCCCCTATGCACAACAGACCTTCCAAGAATTGTGCGATTCCACGCGCAAAGAAGTCTCGCTGTCGTCCGTCGTGACGGTGTACGCGCGCATTTGCGGCGACACACACCTCTTCGACCAATTCGGTGACTCGCTGATCGTCCTCGATGAAAACATGAACTATGTACCCGGCGCGGCTGAAAGCTGGGAACCCTCGGCAGATGGCCTCTCGTGGACGTTCCACCTGCGCGCCGGTCAGGTGTGGAGCGATGGCACGCCGCTGACCGCCAATGACTATGTGGCCTCCTACCGCTTTATGGCTGATCCCAAGAATGCCTATGACTTTGTGTGGATGTGGCAGGGCATCATCAAGAATTGGTCAGAATCCGTCGCGGGCGAAGTTAAGCCCGAAGACATCGGTATGAAAGCTGTGGATGACCTGACCTTGGTAATCGAAACCAACGGCCCGCGTCCCTACCTACCCGGTACGGTATTGTTCTGGCCCCCACTGCAAGCCAAGGCGCTGGCGGAACACGGCCCCGGTTACGTGATCGACCCCGCTTTGAGTGTTTCTTCCGGCCCCTTCAAGTTGAAAGAACTGAAGGCTGGTGAGAAAGTCGTACTCGAAGCCAACCCCACCTATAAAGGCTACCGTCCGCCCTACTTGAAGGAATATACGGGTCTGTACGGCGACCAGCTCAATGGCAGCTTTCTCGCCTTCCAGAATGGTGATATCGATCTAGTCAATTACACACACCTGAGCGTGGCGGACTTTGAAGTCATCAAGAACGATGCTATCTTGAGCAAAAACTATCGCTCTCACTTCGGTGACTTTCGCACCGACTACTTGTTGTTCGATACCTTTACCAAACCATTCAACGATGTTAAAGTCCGACTGGCCTTTGCCAAGGCACTCGACCGTGAATCCATCGTCAAGAACGTGATCGGCACTCAGTTCGGTATTCCGGCCTACTCGTTCCTCGCCCCCGGCTTCCCCGCGTCGGATTCGACTGGCGATCTGAAGTCGATCCAAGCCTATGACTGTGACGCGGCGAAGGCGCTATTAGCGGAAGCTGGCTACCCCGATGGGAAAGACTTCCCGGCGCAAGAACTCAAACTGCGCGGCGAGAGTGATGCACGCAAGGCGTGGTTCGTTGCGGCGGCGGGTTCGATCAGTCAATGCCTGAACGTCACGATCACCGTCAACAACATGGAATTCAACGCCTACATGGATGGGCTGCGTGCGCGTCCCACCACCGTTACCTTCGGCGCGGTGAGCTACGGTATGGACTACCTCGATCCCTCCAATATGCTCGGCGTGTGGGTTTCGACGGGGCGTCATTCGTGGCGCAATGCCGAATTCGACAAGCTCGTTGAAGATGCTGGCACACTGGTTGGTGATCCTGACAAGCGCACCCAGATGTATAAGGATGCGGAAAAAATTCTAGTCTCCGATGTCGGCGGCGTCTTCCTCGTCCACCGCATTCAGGGCGACTTGTACAAACCGTTTGTCGCTGGCGAGTGCTTCCGTCCTGATAAGCAGGGCGTTAGCGCTTGGCATTGGGGCAACGATTGGTGCATCGGCTCGTTCTACATCACCAACGAAGTCGCCAGCGCCAAAACGTATCGTTCCAACTAGTAATGACTGCCTACGGATAGGGTATTGATCTCTATCCCGACATTCATGATAGTATCTTGCTGCGCCATCGGGACTAACACCGGATGGCGCAGTACATATTGGATAGGCGCGCCGTTGGACGCATATCTTCGCGAATGAAGGACATTCTGTGACCGGTTATATTGTGCGCCGCATCATCGGACTGAGCTTTGTACTCCTCGTGGTGTCGGTCATTATTTTCTTTTTGATGAACGCCGTCCCCGGTGGGCCGTTTAGTCTCGGCGAACGTGGCTATTCGCCGGAAGCGCTTGCCAACTTACAACGCAAATATGGGCTAGATAAGCCCCTTTCCGAACGCTACCTGAACTATCTATCCAGCGCCTTGCACCTAGATTTTGGTAATGCCTACGCCGTCGCAGGGAATCCGCCCGTTGTCGATGTGATCCTGCGTACGTGGCCTGTCACGCTGCATGTCGGGCTATACACCATCATCTTGTCGTTTTCCATCGGGATCATGATGGGCATTTTAGCTGCTTATCGTCGCAACTCATGGGTCGATGTGGTTGTTACCTTCACCGCCACGCTCGGTATCACCATCCCCAATTTCATCATCGCGACTTTTCTCTTGCTGATTTTCGGCTTCCAGAATGGGTGGGGCGACCCACGCAAATGGATCATTCCGCCACTATGGTCTGGTGGCCCTGCGCTGCTGTCGTGGGACTATTTTTTGCCCGTCATCACGTATTCCCTTGCGCCGTTGGCCCTCGTCGCCCGCTATACTCGTTCCAGCGTGGCAGATGCCTTGAACGCGGATTATGTTCGCACGGCGCGTGCCAAGGGCTTGAAGACGCCAATGATCACGTGGCGGCATGTATTACGCAATGCCATGATCCCGATGATCACCGTGCTGCTGCCTCAAATCCCTAACCTGTTGACGGGATCATTGTTCATCGAGGTGGTCTACGGCATTCCGGGCTTAGGCAAATTTTTCGTCACCAGCATCTTTAATCGCGATTATCCAATGATTATGGGGCTGGTGCTGCTGGTAGCGGCGTTCTGGGGGCTGACGTATCTAGTGACCGACGTCCTTTACACACTCATTGATCCGCGTGTCCGCATCGGGGGCAGCAAGGCAAGCTAATATGGCAGACAAAGTTGTCCACAATCCCGCAACGCCGCCCCCCACACTGACGCTCACCGAAAAGTTCGAGATTCGTTCGCCGTTGACTGATGCCATCCGACGCTTCCGCCGCAATCGACTCGCGCTGATCGGGTTGGCGATCATGGCGGGCTTGCTGTTTCTGGCCGTCTTCGCGGATCTGATCACGCCCTATCCCTATGATCGCGTTTTTCTCAATCTGCCCGCCAGCACACTCCCTTTCGTCAATCCCGATCACATCTTGGGCTTGGATAACGCCAGCCGCGACTACCTTGCCCGCCTGATCTACGGCGCGCGCACCTCCATGCTAGTTGGCCTCTCAGTCCCGCTGATCGCTTTTGCTATCGGGGTTCCGTTGGGTGCCTTGTCGGGCTATCTGGGCGGCAAGGTAGATTTCGTCATTCAACGTGTGATCGAAGTGGTGACTGCCATTCCGCCGCTCCTGTTTGCACTGTTCCTCCTCAGTGTGCTAGGCAGCGGTGTTGGCAATGTGATCTTCGTTTTGGCGATCACCAGTTGGATCGAAGCCGCACGTCTGACGCGAGCACAATTCCTGACCTTCCGCGAGAAAGAATTCGTGACCTCGGCGCGCGCTATCGGGGCTACGGACTGGCAGATTATCACCTCCCATATCTTGCCCAATGCGCTCTCACCGTTGTTAATTTCGTTTACCTTTGCTGTGCCGCTGGCGATCTTTTCTGAGGCGGGTCTTAGCTTCCTCGGCATCGGCATTACGGAACCAACCGCCAGTTGGGGTAAAATGATTGGTTCAGGTATCGGCAACACCGTCCGTGTGTATTATCATCTGGCTTTGTTTCCCACACTGCTGGTGATGCTCACGATGCTCAGTTTTTCGTTCGTGGGCGACGGGCTGCAAGAGGCGCTAGATCCCCACCGTTCGCAGTAATTTCCACCCAAGGGGCAGGACATGAGACTCAATCATTCTTCCATCAAATTACTCAGTGCCGCCGTCGTCTTGGCTATCCTGTTAGCGGGCTGCGGTGGTGCGGCAAGTACCCCGGCAGTGCCAACATCTACGCCCATCCCCACCTATCGGTTTGACACTCCAACCGTGCCGCCGCCAGTGGCGACAGCCGCCGCCACTATGACGACAGCAGACCAAAGTGCCTTAGACCCTGCGTTGGTCGCGACGGGCAAAGGACGTTATGAAGCGCTCGCGTGCGGGGAATGTCACGGGCCAAACGGGGAAGGCACGGATAAAGGCTCGGCTATGTCCGCCAGCAAACAAACCGAAGATGAGTTCATCAGCTTCATGCGCTCCGGTGGCACTGTTGGCGTATCGCATCAATATTCAACCAACCGACTGAGCGAAAACGGCGGACGGGCGCTATATCAGTATTTGCTCTCGCTGCGGAAGTGACCATGTCCAAGCGTCAACCGCAGACCAGCCATCCCGATGCTGATAAACGATTTTTTTACGTCAGCGTTGGCGTGTTCGTGGTGGTCAGCCTCTTCGCCCTGTACGTGGTCATCAGCCGGAATGCCAACACGACGACAGCCACCCTAGCGAGTACCCCGCTGGCGACCGTCCCTTCTGGTCTCACGGCGACTCTGACTCAAGTCCCCGCGCCGGTGCCGATTGCTGGCGAGTTCGCAGATCAGGTGCGCAAGGTGGGGCAGATGGTCGCCGCTTGTCCAGATTACACCGATGCGCGCCGCACCCAGATGAACCTGCACATCAGTTGGCTGTTAGCGCCGGATACTATCCCGCAGTATATGAAACTGCCGCTCGGCAATAACCCTACTGGACGCCTGATCGAAGGCATGGCGACGTTCACCTCGGCGGAGTGGGGATTGCGCTCGAAAGACCCCACCTCGTGCCTATTGCCCATCGGCAAGCAGTTGAATCTGCTGCTAGTCGCTACAGGGCAAGCGGCCTTCTCGGAATTCCAGTAAGGATCGGAAACGCGGAATCGTCTCTCCTTTTGTGATTTGTTGATCGCCAATAGAAGGATTTCATAATGGCAGTGTCTATTCCTGCTGACTTCAAAGATTTGCTTGATCGCCCGATTGTGGTGACGTTGGTGACGGTGATGCCCGATGGGCAGCCGCAAGCGACGCCGGTTTGGGTCGATTACGACGGGACTCACGTGCGCATCAACACCGCGCGTGGACGGCAAAAAGACAAGAATATGAAAGTCGGTGCGAAAGTGACCGTCCTCTCCATTGATCCCGACCATACCAATCGTTGGCTGGAGATTCGCGGCACCATCGTGGAAGAAACCGAAGTCGGCGCGCTGGAACACATCAATTCGCTCAGCCTCAAGTACCGCAACGAGCCGGATTACTTCAAGCGCAACGAGGCCATGCGCGGCAAGCAGCAGCGCGTCACCTACAAGATCGAGCCGACCCACGTCAACACGGATAAATAACGCACCCAATGCAGTAATCAACCGGGAGTAGTGCATTCGAACGCACTACTCCCAGCTGATCTTGAAAATTCACTCTGGCAAGCCTGACTTCAGTATGCTATCATTATCAGGCAAATTGCACATGGTGACTGTAGTCGAGGGGCTAAGACGTCTGACTGTGGATCAGAAGATCGAGGGTTCGAGACCCTCCAGTCACCCCACTGAAAACGCTGACACTAACCTGTCGGCGTTTTTGTTTGAGTTCAAAGCAGCGTCCGAGATCGGTACTGCACCGCTTCGGCAACGTGCTCCGCGCGGATGATTTCGCTGGTGGCGAGGTCAGCGATCGTCCGGCTGACTTTTAGTACGCGATGGTACGCCCGCGCGCTCAATTGCAGCTTGCGCATGGCGGCTTTCAACAAGGTGCTCGCCGCATCGTCCATCTTGCAAAACTGGTCGATTTCGCCCGCTCCCAGATCGCTATTCGTCAATACCCCGCCCGATAACGCTTTGTAGCGCTGTCGCTGCACATTGCGCGCCGCTTCGACCCGTGCCTGAATCGCCGCCGAAGGCTCCCCGCGCCGCTCATCAGTCAATTTGTCGTAATCGACGCGCTGCACGTCGAGTTGAATATCAAACCGATCCAGCATCGGGCCGCTGATGCGCTGCTGATATTTGCGTACTTGCTGTTCGGTGCAAGTGCAAGCGCGCAGCGAATCCCCGCGATATCCGCAGGGACATGGATTCGTGCTCACCACGAGGATGATGTTGGCGGGAAACGTGACCGATCCGCGCACGCGGCTGATGGTGACGACTTTGTCTTCCAGCGGTTGCCGCAGGACTTCGAGGTTATGCCCCATTTCCAAGACCTCATCGAGGTAAAGCACGCCACGATGCGACATTGTGATTTCACCGGGGCGTGGGATGCTGCCGCCACCGATCAAGCCTGCTTCGCTGATGGTGTGGTGCGGAGCACGGAACGGCCTTCGCTGCGCCAGCGTTTTGCCCTGTGGCAGCTTATCCGCGACGGAATAGATGCGTGTGATCTCCAAGGCTTCTTCGGGGGTCAGCTTGGGCAAAATCCCCGGCAGCGCACGGGCAATCAGCGTCTTGCCCGATCCCGGCGGCCCCGATAGCAGTGCGTGATGTCCGCCCGCCGCCACGATCTCCATCGCCCGCTTAACGTACTCCTGACCTTTGATATGAGAAAAATCCACGATCCGCTCGGTGGTATTTTCCGGCGTGAATGTTAACTGCGTGCGATCTAGCGGCGGAATCACGTTGAGCTTGAAAACATGCTCCACCAGATGCCCCAAAGACGGCACGGGGATCACATCGATGCCATCGACGAGCGCGGCTTCATGGGCGTCGCATTCTGGCACGTACAATGTCGTGTAACCTAATTCTCTGGTCAAATAGGCGAACGACAGCACACCACGAACATGCCGCAGACTGCCGTCGAGGGAAAGCTCCCCGACAAAAATGGTGTTTTCGAGCGACTCAAGCGGGATTTGCTCGGTCGCCGCCAACACGCCCATCGCGATAGGCAAATCGTAAGCGGGGCCTTCTTTGCGCATGTCGGCGGGACTCAGGTTGACTAAATACCGTTTCATCGGGAAATCAAGGCGGGAGTTGTGTACGGCGCTCCTGACGCGCTCACGGCTTTCCTGCACGGCGGTGTCTGGCAGCCCGACAATCGTGAAGCCCGTCATTCCACGCGGGTTGTAATCGACCTCAACCTTAATCTCGACGGCATCAAGGCCAATGAGTGCGCCTGATCGAACGGTTGCCAGCATAAAAAATCCTCAGCCATCCCTTGCTGCATAAACACAGCGGTTTCAGTCCAAGGATTATACTTTGGCCTTACCCTTGGGGAAACGTTACAACCTCATATCGACACGACACGTTACCACTCGGTTCATACCATGCTGAATTGAGCTACCATCAGCTCGCACAGAACTGCTGATACGAAGCCGTATCGCCCGCTGCCGTGAACGTGTCACAAGCCAATTTCTTTGTGTCGAGGAAGTTATAGTACCCACGCGTCAGCATCAGCCGATACACGGTCACGGCTTGCGCAAAATTCTGCGAGGCGGCGTATCCCTTGGCGCTGATATACAGGTTCGCGGCGTCCTTGGTAACGGGCCATTTTTGCGTATTCGGATCGCTACTCAGGTCGCGGATTTGCTCGGCATACGACACCACGTTGACAAGTTCACCGAGGCGTCCCTCATATTCGTACTTCTGCGCCAGCGTCAGGTACACATTGACGAGCTTATCTTCTATCTCTTGACGATGGAATGTGATGTCTAGCCCGCGTAACGCTTCCAATGTCTTCCGCGCAGCTTCGTTGTCACCTTGGTTGATCTGCGCATCAGCGCGCGCCAATAACTGGTCTGGCGTGATGACCGAAGGCGTCGGCGTCGCGGCGGCAGTAGTGGGGATCGGCGTTTCGGTCGGCTGTGCGCTTGGCGTAAAGGTGGGTGTCGCGCTCATGGCAGCCTGTGCCGTGCTGATGCAATTGCGTATCCCCGGATATTCCGGCCTGATCTCGATCAGATATTTGCAGCGCGCATCCGCCAATTCGTAGTTTTCGGTACCGAGGTCTTGCCATGCGAGGGTGGCTTGCCCATCCAGCGTGCCGAACAACGCCACTGCGTTCTGTGTCCGGCGGATGATGCCGCCATCCCGATAGCCAGCATACGCCGCTAACGCCACCATCGACACGAAAATGCCGATCAGCATCAGCGCGACTACCAGCAGCAAGAGCGGATTCGCACACCCGCGTCGTTCCTCCTCCGGCATCGGAATCGGGCGTCGGGGTTGGGTATCGTCCGCTTGAATTGGGGGTTCAGCATTTACGTTTAAGGTCACAGTCCATCCATCCACACAGCAACGTGAAAAGGATAGTATAACGCAGTGATTTCCTGCTCAAAGTGGCGTAGGTTGATGGTCGGCTAACCGCGCTATAATCTGCCGTCTAGGAGACGTGCCATGAATCTCATCAACAACCCGATCGCCCGCAAACTGATCCTCGCCGCCGCTGGCATCCTATTGGCCTATGCGGGTTACAGTCTGCTCAACACCATTAATGCTTCCGCCTCCGATAACATTTTGACCTCGGCGGGGCGGCTGTTCAGCATCGGCTTGATCATTTACGGCGTCTTAATCACGCTCGGTTACGCCTACAGCCTGATTTCCGGCAGATCGCGTCCCAGTTTCAGCCGTGTGCCATTCGTGCCGTCCACCAACGATCCCGGCATCTCCAAAGATGACCGCATCAAGGCGCTTGACGACCTGCGCCAACAAAAGCTGCTGACCGATGCGCAGTACGAGCAGAAAAAAGCCGATATTCTCAACAAAAAGTGGTAATCAATCCCCATTCTGCTAATGTCTTTACTAAGGGAAAGACATCATCCTTAAGTAGCATTTCTGTCTCTCAGCCTACTGATGCCCTACGTCCCTGACGACTGGACGGCGTCATTCGCGCGTGTTCATGCTTGCTTCCATAATAAGCGCCATACCTGCATCGGCTATGCAACCCGGACGGTGTATATGCGGTTTTCCAAGAAATCTCTTGTTCACGTCTTCCTTCTTTCTCTTGCCGCCCTATTAATGCTCATCCTCGGCCTTCTGCAACCTGACTCCGCGCTGAGTCAAGGCCAACCCACGCCGCGCCTCGATGTCACTGTGGAAGCCATCGGTTCCGCCAATTTACGTGCTGGCCCCGGCATCGAATACGATCTCGTGGGCACTATTCAGTCGGGCACGTCATATCGGATGGTGGGACGTAGCGCCCACTTCCCGTGGTATCTGATCGCGCTGCCGGAGTCGATGGGTTGGGTGTTCAAAGACCTCGTCAAAGTCAACGGTGATCTCGCCAACGTACCTTTCACCGAGATGATCATCGAAGATTTGCCACCGGGCAACCCCACCGCGACGGAGTTTCAGGGTCTGATCCCGCCTTCGATCACCCCACAAGCCACAGATTCGCCCGTCGCCCAGATTACCTATGTGATCGTCACCAACACGCCCGTACCCGGCGCAGCGACGGCTACACCTGTGATCAACTTCCAACCGTCACAGACATCTGCGGCCGCCAATACAGGAGTCAGCGTCAAGGTCAACCGCACCATCAATGTGCGCTACGGCCCTGATGTCAGCTACCCGTTGATGGGCACCATCAGCGACGGCCCGTCCTACGTCGTCACGCGTCGCCATCTGCCTTCCAAGTGGCTAGAGATCGTCTATCCCGGTGTGCCGTGGCAGCGCGGTTGGGTATCAGGCGACTTAGTTACAGTCATAGGCGATGTCAATCTCGTGCCTGTGATCACCGGCACCGAATTCGGCTTCCCAACCGCTACCCCGCTGCCTCCTATGGTGGTGACTGCCGCCGCGCCGTGGACGACGCCATCCGCGAGCATCAATCAAGTCCTGACGGATCTCGGTAGTGACATCAACAATTACCTGATCAGCCGTGGTTTCGTGGCGGGGACATCGCGCCAAGCTTCGGTTTTCATCATGAATCTCACCACAGGGCAAGCCTTCAGCATCAATCCCAACGTGGCCTATACCGCCGCCAGTCTGCTCAAAGTCCCGCTGATGGTCGCTATGTACGAAAAGTTGGACACGATACCGGATCGTGATCTTGCGTGGCTGATCGCCAGCATGATCGTGTGCAGCGAGAACACCAGCGCCAACCGCATCTTACAATTCATTGGCGACGGCGATGCCCTGCGTGGCGCTGCCGTCGTGACGGATACCATGCGGCAGCTCGGCTTGTCGCACACCTTGATGTCACGGCAGTTCAGTACTGATAATCCGCAAGCCACTTACACGCCATTTCCGCCTGCCTTCGTGCCTCCTGTTACCACTGGCATCGATCAAATCATCACGCAGCCCGATCCGGAAAAGCAGACCACGCCCGCCGACATGGGCTTCCTGATGGCGGCGATCTACCAGTGTGGCTTGGACAACAGCGGCCCATTGATCAGCACCTTCGGCGGCAAAATCACGCAGGCCGAATGTCGTCAGATGGTGTATGTGATGAAGCAAGTCGTCGGGCGTGCCATGATCCCCGATGGGCTGCCTACTACCGATATTAATGTGTTCGTGGCGCACAAACGTGGCATCATCGATGAGATGCATGGCGACGCCTCCATCGTGTTCACTCCCGGCGGTGATTACGTACTGGTCATCATGATGCGTCAGCCGACCTACCTCAACCCGACGGTCAGCTTCCCGATCATGGCGGAGATTTCACGACGCACCTACAATGTTTTCAACGAGTCGCGTCCGCTGGCGGAGATCGCCAATACGAAAATACCGGCCTGTTCACGCATTCCGATTGCCTTCGTAGATACTCTATCTTCAGCGAATCCGCCGCCGCTGAACTGAGAATCGCCATGCGTTTTCAAAATTTCTAATAAGTGAAATTTAGCTGATCCTCTAGCCCTTCGCTTACAATGAAAAAAGGGCTAGAGGATGCAGGTATCCATGCTATAATCGCCTCTACCTCGCGGGCATTGAGGTGAAGGTAGGGCTTGTGGCATGAAGGTGTTCATCAGTTATTCACGCGATGACAAAGACTGGGTGAATGAATTTGCACGCACCCTACGCGGTTCGCGTTCTCGCCATGATGTCTGGTTCGATCAAGATTTGCATGTCAGCCAGATGTGGTGGGACGAAATCCTCAACGAGATCGAACAATGCGAAGTGTTGGTCGTCGTACTCACCCCGCGCTATGTGAGTTCGCCCTTCTGCATGGCGGAACTTGACTATGCGCTGGCGCTCAATAAGCCGGTCATGCCGCTGTGCCTGAAGGAGTGCGAGATGCCCGCCGCGCTCAACGCCATCCAGTACATGGATGTGGCTACGCTAGAACTGCCTGAGCTGATGTCGGAATGTGCCTTCGCCCTAGCCGAGTTGCGCGTGGCCTTAAGTGAGGGACGTTATCCATCACCAACCTTTAACCCGCCCCGTCCTGACATCCCCTCGCCTACCGCCGAAATTCCCGATAATCCCTTCGAACTCTTCGCCATGATCCAGCAGGTCGCGGCATTGGGCGAACTTGACCGCGTAGAGAAGCTCACCCAGTACCTCAAGCAGGTTGATCCGTATGGCTTCGGTCTTGAAATCGATGAGTTTTTGAACAAGTACCGCTTGGGCAAATCTGGCCTGAAGGCGTATCAAAAGATATTGGAGATGGTGAACGCCGAGCAGATCGATGCGGCGAGATTGGCGTGGAAGCTGTATGTACGTCAATATGGCGCTTCCAACTACGACCCTCACCATTTCCATACCATGCTCACCGATGCCGTAACGGTGAACGACGATGAGCCAATGTCCGCGCAGCCCCGCTTGGGCGACCGTTGGACGGACGATAAAGGCGTGGTCATGGTCTATGTGCCAGCGGGCAAATTCAATATGGGCAGCACAGCGAGTGAAATTGAGGCCGCCTTCAGGCAGATCAAGAAGACCACCGAAATCCTGTTGAAAATGACGTTTTCCGACGAGCTGCCACGCCATGAAGTGACGATCCCCCACGCCTTTTGGCTCGATCTGACGCCTGTCCTGAACGACTCCTATGTGCGGTTTGTCAAAGAAGGCGGCTACCGCACCAAAGAATTCTGGACAAAGTCGGGGTGGAAGTGGCTGCAAGCCAGCGGGATCAAAGGCCCCAAGGATATTGGCGTAAACTTCAATGCGCCCCATCAACCCCGCGTCGGTTTGACGTGGTTCGAGGCGTACGCCTATTGCCAATGGCGCGGAGGACGCTTGCCTACCGAGGCCGAATGGGAATGGTCAGCGCGTGGCCCGGAAAGCCGCCTCTATCCGTGGGGGAACGCGTTCATCGCCAGCAATGTGATTTACGGCGGAAACAGTGAGAGTCAACCCGCTGAAGTCAGTGAAGGCGTGCGGCGGCTCGGTCAATCGTGGGTCGGGGCGCTGGATATGAGCGGCAACGTCTGGGAATGGGTCAACAGCCTGTACATGCCCTATCCGTACCAAGCCAATGATGGACGCGAAAACACCGAAGATCAAATCACTGGTCGCATGTTACGGGGCGGCTCGTGGTGGGATCAGGAAGCCATCTTGCTGCGGTCTACAACGCGCGTCAAGAATACGCCGGAAGGTGGCAGCGTCAATTGGGGCGTTCGCTGCGTGCGCTTAGTAGAGTAAACCTATCCACGACCATTACTCGCCATGAACACGTAAAAAAGGAGCTTTTAGCAGATGTCCGTCTTCGGGTCGATTGATATTTCGACGCTTATTTTCATCGTCGTTGCTATTTTAGGAACACTTGCTTTTCTTGGTTTCATCTTCTGGCTGTTGTCTCGCAAAATCTTGGGACGCTTGTTTTTCGTACTGCTTATCAGCGCTAACGCTGTCATCATCTTCGTCATTGGGTCGATGGCGAATCTTCCCCTTACTTGGATAGGCGGTCTGCTGTTTTTCCTCCTGCTGATTACATGGCTGTTGTACGCTGGCTTTTTTGGTCGCCCCAAATATCCACGCATTTCCCCTGATCTGGTTGCGCTTAATTCAAGCCCATTATACGCACAAGAAAAACAGCGGTTGGCGAGTGCTGGGGAGGCCAAAGGTCAGCTTACTCAACGGGTTTACAGTTATCATGCACAAGCGGAGAAACTGTGGTCTCAATATGGGAAGCAAATATCGACATTGGCGCGTGAAATCGGCATGGCATGGCAACATGCGAAGCATTCTCGTTGGTCAGAAATCACGACTCCGGACTTTAACGAACTTTCGAAGCGTAGGTTCCAGCTCATTGATCAAATTCAAGCGTCAGATGATTTCAGTAACCTACAATATGCTGTCGATCACTTTTGCCAGACACCTGTATCAGTTTCTATCCGGCTGGGTACCGGACAAAAGCCTAGTTACGAAAATGGCAAAGAGTACGCCAATTTCTCAATCGGGTTTCAACCTGAACAGGGAACGCTCGAATTCGGAGGTCAATCTTTCAAGACCTTCGACCAACTCCGCGCTGCCGTGACGGCAAATTGGTCAAAACAAATTCAGATTTACCACTATGACTATTGAAAGCTACCGGAGCGTCTTGCAGCGCAAGCAACTATCCTCGAATCGTGCGTTGACATACAATGGTTAGGGCTTGACCTTTTGCCGGAGCGTGCTAGAATTCACTCACTAGCGGGGTATAGCGCAGCCTGGTAGCGCGCTTGCATGGGGTGCAAGAGGCCCCCGGTTCGAATCCGGGTACCCCGACACGCACAAAAAATAGAGAGGGATGACCTCTCTATTTTTATTCCCATCTTGATCTAGGTGTGATCGCTAACTCGTAGTAAGCTGGAAAATCTGGATCAGATTCCCGCAGGTATCATCAAAGATAGCCACAATCGAGATCCCCATGTTGGTTGGCTCCATCGTGAACTCAACGCCGAGCTTCTTCAGTCTGGCGTACTCGCTCTGTATATCGTCAACCTGAAACGCGGTATACGGGATGCCGTCTTTGACCAGCGATTCTCTAAACGCCTTCATCGCGGGATACTCGGCGTTCGGCTCCAATAACAGTTCCGTGCCATTCGGCTCTTCGGGCGAAACCACCGTCAGCCAGCGCACCCCCGGCCCCAACGGAATATCCTGTTTCTTCACGAAGCCCAAGATTTCTGTGTAAAACTTCAGCGCCTTGTCGTAATCGCCTATCGGTACACTGGTCAGCTTAATCTTCATGGTGATTGATCCTCCTCAACAAACGGGTCGCTGTCCAACAGTTTAGTTGACGGAATTCGCTAGGACTAAGACCATACTGCTGTCTGAACGCCTTGCTAAACGCGGCGTGAGATTGATAGCCAGCCGCCAGCGCGACCTCAGTGATGTCTACCGCGCCCATCCGCAGCTTTTGCCCTGCGCGTTCTAAGCGCACGCGGCGGATATAGGTAGCGATGTTCTCACCCACGCAGCCAGTAAAGATGCGGTGCAAGTGCGGCACCGAGAAATTAGCCACGTTCGCCAATACGTCTCGATGAAGCGGTTCATCCAGATGCTCACGGATATACCGTTGAACAGTATGGATACACGTCATATGGTCTTGGTGATAGTGTGGTTCAGTCAACATAACCCCATTGTAGTGTCACAGAACTCTCGTTCGCTACTCCAAATGTATCATGCTGCGCCAACTTTGACGAGCCATCCCCATCTCGCGTCCATCGGTTGCGTTTGTGCGACTCCACGATCCGCCGAACTGGATTTGAGCATTCTTGTTATAGTCGCTTCGCCATTTCCTGTGTATATTTTGTCTATTCGTTCCTTCCGCCGACCAAGATGATCGGCGCGGTAGCATCCCCTCGGCAAGGCAGCACTTCTATGATGCGTTCATTCTTTCTCTCCCTGTCCGCTTCTCACACAGCGCGGCGCATATTGATGTCTCTTCCCTTCTCGCGGCAGGTCGCGGGTCGTTTTGTGGCGGGTGAAACACTCGATGATGCCATCACGACCGCCCGCGAACTTAATCAGAAGGGTCTCTTGGTTACGCTCGATCACTTGGGCGAAAATGTGTACACCGAAGCCGATGCGGATAAGGCGACGCAAGCCTATCTCGATCTGCTGGATCGCATTGCGCAGTCAGGTGTGAATGCCAATGCTTCGCTCAAGCTGACACAGCTAGGGCTAGATGTCAGCGAAGCGTTATGTTTAGCCAATATGCTGCGCATTCTGACCAAAGCCCAATCGTACAATAACTTCATCCGCATCGATATGGAAAGCACCGCCTATACCGAGCGCACTTTGCGCGTTTTCCGCACGCTGCGGGACGAATTCAAAAATGTCGGGGTTGTGATCCAAGCCTATCTGCGGCGCAGCGAACAGGATTTGCAAGAATTGAGCGCGGAAGGTGCCAATATCCGCCTATGCAAGGGCGCGTATATGGAACCAGCGGCCGTAGCCTTCCCCGAAAAAGCCGATGTAGATGCTAACTACGTGAAATTGACGAAATTGTATCTCGATGAACCAGCTCGGAATGCAGGCGCATATATCGGGATCGCCACCCACGACGACAATATGATCGCCGCCGCGCAGAGCTTTGCCACCGAACACCAGATTCCCAAAGATCGCTTTGAATTTCAGATGTTGTACGGCATCCGTTCGCAGCGCCAGCAGCAGTTGGTGAGCGAAGGTCACAAGATGCGGGTGTACGTGCCATATGGGACGGAATGGTATCCGTACTTCATGCGCCGTCTGGCGGAACGCCCCGCCAATGTATGGTTCATCCTCAAAAATCTGTTTCGCTAGTCTTGCCATGAGTCCCTTTCGGGACTCAAGTTCTTGTTTCTCATCTTCATATTGACTCTTGACTCCACTCAACTGTTCGTCTATAATTTTGCGTGCTAATAAAATCGGTGATAGTTGCTCACCTATTA
The DNA here is from genome assembly GCA_019637615.1 of Anaerolineae bacterium. Taxonomy (GTDB): domain Bacteria; phylum Chloroflexota; class Anaerolineae; order Aggregatilineales; family UBA2796; genus JAHBVK01. The sequence goes on from JAHBVJ010000040.1 coordinate 52,164, forward strand.
ACCATCACCGATCAAATGATCCGAATCGGAATTTCGCCTCGATTCGTAGCAGAAATGATCTGAATTGAGCAGACAAATAAGATCATAATCAGATCATTTGACCCCTCCTGACCTAATAAAATCCGAATGAAATGATCTGATTCCCACGCATAATCAGATCATTGAATGATCGAATCGATCATGATTCAGATCATTTGCAAAGAGCGGGCGTTCTATAAAACCGGGGAACCTTCCATATTATTCGTTGGTAACCATCCACGATCACGATCTCCCTAATCCATTCACTGTAGTGGGGTTAGCCGAGATTTTCCGGTATAATGACAGGAGGTATCGAGAAAAAATTCACAAACAGTAAGATAGACCACGTTGGCTGCCATTGATTCCCCACTTACGTATCTCTTCGCCGCCCTGCCAATCTTAATCGTACTGGGGCTGATGCTCCTCAAACGCTGGGATGGACAGCGTGCGGGCATTGCCGGATTGCTGTCTGGCGTCGTGATCGGAGTGCTAATCTTCGGTCTTAATCTTGATGTGCTCTGGGTCGCGCTCGCCAAAGGACTGCTGCTGGCGATCTTTGTGCTGGCGGTCTTATGGCCCGCGCTGCTGCTCTACAATTTGGCTTCGTCTGCGAGCGGCATTCACAGCATGGCGCGCTATCTGGAATTTCTGATCCATGACCACGGACTGCTGCTGGTTGTGCTGGCGTGGGCGTTCAGCGGGATGCTCGAAGGATTAGCGGGCTTCGGGCTGCCCATCGCCATTGTCGCGCCGATGTTGGTAGCCTTGGGCGTCGCGCCTGTGACAGCGGTAGCGGCGGTCGCGGTTGGTCATGCGTGGGCGATCACCTTTGGCGATATGGGTGTCATCTACCAAACGCTCATCGCCGTTACCCACCTTGATAGCGCCGCACTGGCCCCTTACACCGCATTGTTGCTCGGTGTGGCCTGTGTCGGCTGTGGTCTTGCCACTATGCATTTGCTCGGCTATCGGGACAAGTGGCGCACGGTGGTCGTGCTAGGGCTGTTAATGTCTGCGGCGCAATATCTGAGCGCCATCGCGCATCTGACCTCGATAGCAGCACTGATCGCGGGCGCAGTCGGTATCGTAGCTGCCGTGTTTATCAGCCGATGGCAGCATACTGCGCCAGCCATCGCCAAGGCGGCATCTGCGCAGGTCATCTGTCCATCACTGATCGCGACCTTAGCTATCTACGGCGGACTAACCGCGCTGCTGGTAGCGACTATCTGCATTCAGCCTGTCTATGACTTGCTCAATACGGTCAGTTGGCAGGCGCGCTTCCCTTCGGTTGCGACCCTCACGGGCTTCGTCACACCAGCGGGGACGAGCACGTCCTTTCGACCCTTCACACATCCGGGCAGCGCGACCTTACTGGTCTTCGTTGTCGGCTATATCGGCTTCCGGCGTGCGAAGCTGCTCAAGTCAACGTGTTGGCGTCCGATTCTGGCAACCACGTGGCGCGCCGCTGTTCCTGCTACGGTCAGCATCATCGCGATGGTCTGCCTATCCATGATTATGGAATACACGGGCATGACGATGTTGTTGGCGCGCGGCCTGAGCACCGTGCTAGGTCTGTTGTTTCCGTTGGTTTCGCCGTTGGTGGGCATCTTGGGCGCGTTCGCTACGGGCAGCAACAACAATTCGAATGTCCTGTTCGCGCCGCTTCAGCTTAATGTGGCTGAACTGCTGGGATTTTTGCCCGCCGTGCTCGTGGCTGCGCAGACCACGGGCGGTGCCTTAGGCAGCATGGTCGCGCCCGCCAAACTCGTCGTAGGATGCAGCACGGTTGGCTTGGAAGGCAGAGATGGTGAGGTGCTGCGTCAAACCATCCGCTACATCATCCCTATCGATCTCGTCGTTGGCGTATTAGCGCTTCTCCTGTGCCTGCTCTAAAGCGGTCGAGAACGCGTAAAGACATTGCCAGTTGTTCGGTGCATGTGAAAGTGTTAATGCGAAGTAATGCTCGGCAGTCGCCCGATCCTTGACGCCAGATAAGAAACTGTCAACGTGCTGTACGATTTGCTTGACATGTTGCCAGCTAGGGTTAGCATAAGCGACATGGAGCATTACACATGATCGATGTTGAAAATCTAGTCAAGCGTTATGGCGCGTTTACTGCCGTCGCGGGGATCAGCTTCAAGGCCGATGCGGGCGAGATCCTCGGTTTTCTCGGCCCCAACGGCGCGGGCAAAACCACCACCATGCGCATGTTAACGGGCTATATGCCGCCCACCGCTGGCACTGCCAAAGTTGCGGGCTTTGATGTCTTCGAGCAATCGCTGGAAGTGCGCAAGAATGTCGGTTATCTGCCCGAAACCGTGCCGTTATATCCGGATATGACCGTCAAGAGCTATGTCAGGTACATCGCGGATTTGCGCCGTGTGCCCAAGGCTGCCAGCCGTGTCGAGGATGTCCTGAAAGCAGTTGGCATGTACAACCGCCGCGACAGCCTGATCCGTAATGCGTCCAAAGGGATGCGCCAGCGGATTGGCCTCGCCCAAGCGCTGGTACACGATCCCGCCGTGCTCATCCTCGATGAACCCACCATCGGCCTTGATCCGCTGCAAGTGACGGAAGTGCGCGAACTGGTGCGTGATCTGGGCAAGAAGCATACCGTCATGTTCAGCACACACATCCTGAGCGAAGCCGAGCAAATTTGTGACCGCGTGATCATCCTCAACAGCGGGCAGATCGTGGCGATGGACACGCCGATCCATCTGCGCGACCGTTTGCAGCATGGCGCGAGTCAGTACGTCCGTTTAGGCGGCAAGTTGACTGATTCTGATACTGCCAAACGGGTATTGTTCAGCGTAGCGGGCGTTACCAATGTTGAGCCTTATGGTGGCGAGGATGCCAACGGCTATATCGTGCGCGTTCACGAAGCCGTTGATGTACGTTCACGGCTTGCTTCCGCGATCTTTGAGGCGGGTGGCGAGCTGCTCGAACTACGCCCGCTCGCGGTGTCGCTCGAAGATATTTTCATCGAATTGACGGCGCAGCAAGCGAGTAAAGGGGATCATCTCGACGTTGATGAGCCTAGCCCTACCCGCCAACCAGAGAGGAAAAAAGCGCGTGCCTAGCAGCTTACGCAATATCCTGACCGTCTTCCGGCGCGAACTAACGCAGTATCTGACCTCACCGATTGCCTACTTGATTGCGTTCGCGGTGCTCCTGATGGGCGGCTTCTTGTTCAACAACGATCTCGCCATGCGCAATGGGACTGACATCACCAGCAGTGCCGTCATATTGAGTTATTATGCGCAGTTCACCATGTTTTTTGCGCCGCTGCTGACGATGCGCTTGTTCGCGGAAGAAAACCGCGAAGGCACCATCGAACTGCTCATGACCTTGCCTGTGCGCGACAGCACCTTGGTGATCGGCAAGTTCCTCGGCGCGTGGGCGTACTATTCGCTGCTGCTGGTCATGACCTTCGTCTATCAAGCCGCGTTGATCTGGCTCTCGCCGCCGGATTTGGGCATCGCCTTCAGCAACTACCTCGGCCTATGGTTGATGGGCGGTGCGGCGATTGGCATCGGGATGGTATTTTCGGCGCTTAACGAGAACCAGATCGTGTCTGCCTTTCTCAGCCTCGCGACGCTGCTACTGCTGTGGTCAGCCGATCAGGTCGGGCTGGTGATCAGCAATCGAGAACTAGCCACCTTGGTACGTTCCTTCAGCTTCCAAACGAACTATGTCTATTCCTTCTCGGTGGGCATCGTCCGGCTGGACAGCGTTGTGTTTTTTGTGGGCGTGATGACCGTCGCCCTTTTCATCACTACTCAGATTATCGAATCGCGGAGATGGCGCTGATGTCCCTGAATATGAAGAAACCGCGCTTGGTTCGCCAGATTGAATCGACACGGCAGCCCTTCCGGCTGAGTAAGCTAACTATCGCGCGTCTAGCCAGCACCATCGGTTGCATCAGTCTGGTGCTTGGTCTGATGGGCTTGTTGATTTCGGGCGATGTAACGAGTTTCGTTGTCACCTGTGCTGTAATCGCGGCGGTGGGGATCGGCGCATGGACGCTGCTTGCGCCAGATGATCTGCGTGCCTTATTGACGGGGCGTCAGGCCGCGTTCGGCACCAACAGCGTATTTTTGAGCATCTTGATGGTCGGCATTGTCACTGTGCTCTATACCATTTCGACCAGTTCAGGGCTGACGGTGGACTTGACCAGTGGTGGGCTGTATTCGCTCAAGCGCGACATCAAACCGATCATCGATGGCTTGAACCGTCCGTTGCTGATCACGGCTTTTTACACCAGCAACCTGCTTGAACAGCAGTCCGGTGACCTCCCGATTTTACGCATGTTCGAGGATGCCTCCCCAAACAAGATCAAGGTGCGCTATGTCGATCCGAACGAGGAGCCATTCACCGCGCGTGATTTCAGCCTGACCGCCGATTTTGGTATCTATGTTTCGTTTACCGATCCAACGGGGCAACCCGATCTGAAGCTGACCGAGAAAATGGCGGGGGATTATGCCAACGAGCGCTGGATTGCCGAGGCCATCTTGCGCTTACAATCGCGCGGGCAGTTTACCGTCGCCTTTACCACGGGCAGCAGCGAACTGACCACCTCGCAGCCTAGTCTGGACGACGCCTCCAACTTGCGTACCTTGCTCACCAACTACGGCATCAGCATCCTTGACCTCGATCTGAGCCGGGATACCATTCCAACGGGCTTGACCGCACTATTAATCCTCGCCCCGCAGCGTGATTTCACGCAGCCGATGGTAGACAAGATTTCGGCCTATCTGGCGGCGGGCGGCAAGGTACTCCTGATCGCGGAACCAGCCTTCAACAGTGGCATTCAATTCATGGTGCCTGCCGAAAGTCCGATGCGCACCTATCTATGGGATACATGGGGGCTGCGACCGACCAATTACATCGTGTTCGATCCAGAATCGAACAGTGAAAGCCAGTATTACGTGCGGGCAGCCAAGTATTCAGATGATCCGATGCTCAACAAGGACGCCGACGGCAAAACTAAGATCCAGCCCGTTTTCTACATCACGCAAGCGTTGCAGGCGCAAGCACGCGACGGGATCGACTCGTATGTCTTGTTCGCCACGTCCGATAAAGCCTTCGCTGTCCCCGCACCAGCCGCCGCCGCTAACCCGACTAACCCACCCCGTACCGCCGCCGATCTGACAGGTTCTTTGCCGCTGATGATTAAGGCGGAGAACGCCAAAAGCGGTGCCAAGATCGTCTTTATCGGGGATGTAGACTGGCTGCGCAATAGTCAGATCACCGCGTTCGACGGAGACATACTGTGGTCGGGCGTGTTCGACTACCTGACGGCGTTTGTATCCAAAGTGACGGTGAATCCGGTTAGTGTCCAGCTACCATTGAACGTTACTACGGGCGATCTACAAGTTGTCGCCTTCGTCACACTGCTGGTGATGCCCGGTATTGTGCTGCTAATGGGTGTACTCGTGTGGATCAACCGCGCGCATCACGGATAAAGCGAACTAGCTTCCCCGCGACGGGTAGCGGGGTAGTGGCATTTTGGTCAACATCACCAGAGATGGGGACGGGGCTTGCCTATTATGGTCGTACAGCACCCGTCTCGATTGTGCATACTCATTCACCCACCCCATTAATGACATCTCCATGCGTCAATAGGTGCTAACACCCAATCATTGATCCATGTAGTCGTAGTAGCGCTGCTCGCTGAATCGACTACACTGGATAGTTGCGCAGAGTCAGCAATTTCAAGTGGATCGGGGTACGGGATACAAATCCATTTGTAACATTATCCACGCTGACCAGCATCAAGCTATTTCATTCTAGGAGGGGTTATGAGTAGAGCACGACTAGTCGTGGTAGTAGCGTTGCTAACCGTATTGGCGACGCAATTCACAGGCAAAGGAGCCATCCTTGCCTATGGTAGCGAAGTGACGCGCTTCGCTGGTGCTACCAAATCTGGCCCCTTGGCCCTGAGCGCCGACGACAGCATTCTGGCATCGGTGAATCCGGACAATAATAGTGTTACGATCTTCTTCGTGGGTGGCGACAAAAATCAGGCGATTGCCGAGGTGCCTGTCGGGAATGAGCCGAATGGCGTCGCTGTGCTGCCGAACTGCCGCTTCATTTACGTAGCGAACACGGTGGATGGCACTGTCACGGTGTTGAGCTTCGACCCGGCAACCCAAGCCGTCAGTGTATCAACGGTGCTCGAAGTAGGTACCGAGCCATACGGTGTCGCGGTCACTCCGAACGGCAGCAAGGTCTACGTGACCAATGCTCGCTCGAACTCCGTCAGTGTGATCGATACGGCAACCAATACGGTCATCAAGACGATCACGAATATCGGGCCGCCGGTCGGCGCGGAACCACGTGGTATCGCGATCACCAACAATGGCAACGATAGTGACACGGATGAAACGGTCTACGTCACGCATTTCTACTCTTTTGCCAATCAGGGTAAGCTGGACGGTGAAGACGACAGCAAGACTGGCCTCATCACCAAGATTTCTACCGAAACGGACAGCGTCACCGGTCAGATCGTCATGAAGAATATGGCGGATACTGGCTTCCTTGCTACAGGTGACGCGATCAACAAGAAAGAGTCCAATCAGAAGAACAAGGACGGCTCGCTCAAGCCCATCTTCACGACGGGTGCGTATCCCAACCAGATGCAAGCCATCGCCATCAAGAATGGATTCGCGTATGTGCCGAACGTGGGCGCGTCCCCGAACGGGCCGGTGCGGTTTAACGTGAATACGCAAGCGCTCGTTCACATCCTCGATACCAATACCAATCAAGACACGGGTCAGACTGTCAACCTGCATAAAGCCGTGGCGACGCAGCCCGAAGGTCTGAAAAAGCGGTTCCTTGCAGTACCATGGGCAATCGCGTTCAAGACCAAGGAAAATGTCGGCTACGTAGTCAGCGCCGCCAGCAATGTTCTCGTCAAGATCGCTGTCGATCCCACGACGGGCGCGGCAGTAGTGCAGCCTAGTCCGGTTGATCAGGGCGTGCTCGAAGTGCAGGTCGGGCGCAACCCGCGCGGTATCGTGATCAACAACGCGGATACCCGTGCCTACGTGATGAATTACGTCTCGCGTGATGTCACCGTGCTGGATGTTACGCGCTTCCCCGAGCAGCCGATTGCTACGATGCGTTCGGCAGCACTGCCTGCCGCTGGCTCGGAAGAAGAATTGGTACTGGCTGGTAAAGAACTATACAACACGTCCATCGGTGAATTCGCGGATAGCATCGGCAATATGTCGGCGGATGGCTGGCAATCATGCTCGTCCTGCCACCCGTTCGGACTAGCGGACAACGTCGTCTGGATCTTTGCGGCGGGGCCACGGCGCACCGTTTCGCAGCACCAAGATTTCGTAGGCGGCACGATGCGCGTCCTCAATTGGTCGGGCATCTTCGATGAACAACAAGACTTCGATCTGAATATTCGTGGTGTCTCCGGCGGCAAAGGTCTCCTGCTCGCTGCTGATGGCAGTGGACTTGAAGAAACAGCCAAGATGGGTGGTCTGGTGCTCGGTGATCCGCCCAAACTTGCGCCCGCTAACTCACAGCGTGGACAGCTACAGGTTCGCACGGCCTCTGGTGGCTTGGTGAACTCGTGGGATGCCATCGTTGCTTACGAAAAGACGATCCGATCCCCGATCTCGCCGCTCGCTAAGAGCACCGACCCAGAAATTGCCGAAGGGCGTCAGCTCTTTATCAGCAATAACTGCCAGTCGTGCCATGGTGGGGCAAAGTGGTCAAGCAGTGCCATCGCTGGCCCTGTTTCTGACATCGCCCAACTGAAGGCCGGACAAGTGATCAGCGACCTCAGAAACGTCGGGACATTCAACCCTGACGATCGTAACGAGGTGCGTGCCAATGGGAAGCCGCCGTTGGGCGCGGATGGTTTCGTACCACCGTCGCTGCTTGGTGTCTTCTTCTCGCCGCCTTACTTCCATAATGGTGCTGCGGCTTCATTGGATGAAGTATTGAGCGACAAGTTCGCCGCCCATCGTTCCATCGGCACAGGCGGCATCGATGGCCTGACCAATCCTGATGACCGGCGCAAACTGGTCAAGTTCTTGCAATCTATCGACGCTTCGACGGAACCAGTCCAACCGTAACAATCGTTGATAGTCCGAGCGAGGTTACGCTCGGATAGTTGGGATCAGACATATACCCCATCATTGGCGATCAGCACGCGACTGGCTGCCGATGATGGGGTTTTTGCTGCTGATTTGGGTACAGATAATGAAGACGTTATCATCAAACCTCACAATGAGTACAATCATCGTGTTGAATACAACAGAACCACAGGAGCGCAACTGTGCAAACATGGGAAAGAAGCAGTCCGAGCCGAGCCAAGATAGGCGTGTTGGGAATCCCTTATGATGCAAGCTCATCGCATCTGCGCGGCGCTGCCGATGCACCAGCCCTAATCCGCAAAGCCTTACACTCGGATTCATCCAACTTATGGACGGAGAACGGCACTGATCTCGGCGCGGCAGATTTGCTTGCGGATGCTGGCGATCTGGCGTTTAAGTCGGATCAATCCGTGCTGGATGAAATCGAGCAGGGCGTCTCATCGATACTGAAGGCTGGCTTGTCCCCGCTGTGCTTGGGCGGTGATCACTCCGTGACATTCCCGATCATCAAGGCGATGTCTACACGGTATCCAGACCTGACAATCTTGCACTTCGACGCGCACCCCGATCTCTATGATGAGTTCAACGGGGATCGCTATTCTCACGCGTGTCCGTTCGCCCGCATTATGGAAGCTGACCTCGCCACGCGCTTGGTGCAAATCGGCATCCGCACCATGAATGGACACCAGCGCGAACAGGCTGACCGTTTTGGCGTCGAGGTGATTGAGATGAAGGATTGGAATGACGAATTTCTGGTAACTCCTGATCGCCCGGTGTACATCTCATTCGATATGGACTGCCTCGATCCGGCGTTCGCTCCCGGCATCTCACATTGGGAACCGGGCGGCTTTTCGACGCGGCAAGTCTTGCACGTTATCCAATCGCTGCACGCACCCCTCATCGGCGCAGACATCGTAGAGTACAATCCGCGCGTGGAAACTCCGATCACAGGCATGGTCGCGGCGAAAGTGCTCAAGGAGATCGCCGCCAAGATGCTGGAAGCGCACGACAAGCACGGACACTGAACGGCGTTCAGTTAGAAGCCAGCCAAACGCTCCGGCCTGACCGCCCAACCCGCGTTGAGGCGCGCTTCTGTCGCTGCCCATGAGCGGATTCCGCTGGTGGCGTCGGGTGCTTCCACGCAGCAGGCACCGACCGCGCACGCCCATGTCAAGCAATCTGCCGCCAAAAAACCTTTTTGATGGGCCGCGAGGAAGCCCGCATAGGCGGCGTCACCCGCGCCCGTTGTGCCCGCCAAGGTGACTTGAAAAGCTGGTGACCACGCTTCGACACCGCGCCAAGTAGTAGGCAGCGCAGGATCATCCGCCGTGCGCAGATAGATGCCGAGTTCGCTCAGTTTGAAACCCGCGATCTTGACCCCCATGTGCAGCAGTTCGCCCGCAAGATCGTGCAGGTAGGCACGGCTTAGATGCTTCAGCACACCATCTTGCCATGCGTCGAAATCAGCGCGACGCAGCATGTACAGGATTTCTTCGATGCTCGGCAAAAAGATGTCTACGTAGGGCAGTGTGTTGATTAGGATACTGCGCCAATTGAGGCGTCCGCTGCTGCCGTTGACATCGGGCATGGTCAAATCGAGCGAAGTTTGCGCTCCTACCTGTTTGGCACGCTGGAAGACGGCGCTGAGTTCTTCACCATCGTTTGCGCTCAGGCGAGGGAGCAGCGTCGGATAACCCAAATGAAAATGCTTGGCGCAAGCCACCGTCGCAAAATCGATGTCGTTGACGCCATAGGCCGCGTTCGTCCCCGTACAATGTAAGAATGTGCGATCCCGCAGGGCTGGCGAGAGGATCACGGTGTAAGACGATGGCAGATCGGGCCGCAACAGGATGTGCTCGGTCAGCGCCGGATCACGCTGTTGGAGCGCCGCCATGATCAGACCACCGATCAGATCGCCGCCCACGGTGGACATCAGTTTGACATTGACGCCCAAGCGCTGCAGCGCCAAGCCTGTGTTTGAGACCGCGCCACCCGTCGAAATCTGCGCGGGGCCGACCTCGAACAAGCGACCCGCTTCCGCCAACTGCTGCGGCTCGATCTGTGACATCGCCGGAATCAAGTCGATGCACAGGTGCCCGCACACAATGACATCGATAGGCCGATCCACTTCCGGTAAATGTGTTGTCGAAGAAAAAGTCATCATTTTGCCTAAAGAATCTTTACTAACTTGCACTTATTATGGCTACTCAGCGGTGATAGTTATGGAACGCGCCAGCCACCCACGCTGCCACGCAATCACCCACAGCGGAAGCACCAGCAGCGCCGCAATCACGATCTGAAATGGCAGCCGACCGCGATCAAAATCGGAACGAAAGAATAGGATTTGCCACACGACATGCGTGAGGGCATACAGATTAAGCACAGGTACAATCCAACGGAAAGCCCAACGCCGCTGAAGCCAGAGTGCCACGCCATAAATGAACAGTACCGTTACCCACGTGCCCGCAAAAATCACGCGTGCAGCAGGTGAAAAGGGCAGCGGTAAGCTATCGAGCACCGCGTTTGTGCTAATGGTAACCACGATCTCGATGGTGTTGGCAGCAACAAGCACTAGCAGCGCGATCCATAACCACCACGGTACCCGCAAAGGACGTTGAGCGCGATCACGCGGCGGTTCAGTAGTCATGGTGTGGCGGTGCTGGCTGTAACGGGTACGGTATCGCGCGGGAGGGCGTGCAACTCGACCCAACTGGTATGACCGGGGCGAACATAGACCCGGCCTTGCGCGAACAGGTTTAGTTCGGGCTGGCGGATGAATACCTTATAATCGCCTTCGGGCAGATCGGGAATGACAAAATTCTCGTTCAACTGCGAATCGCCGTTCACCTCGGTATCGCCGTAGGTGAAGGCAGCCTGATAGCCCGTGTTAGCCTGCGCCTCGACGCGGACACCCATCAGCACCTTGCCGTCAGCATCGAAAGCTCGCCCCGCGATCACGCCGCGATATTGATAGGGCTTCAGC
>JAHBVJ010000041.1 GCA_019637615.1 Anaerolineae bacterium
TCGCTCCTTTTTGCTTCCCCCTTTAATTTCGTATCTATACTGCCCGCAGCACCTTTGCGTGCAGCGTTTCCCTAGCCGTCCTCGTCCGACGACTCGGCTTCATCTCCTAGCTCGATCACCTGCCGGGCTAATTCGATGGCCTGATCACGGGTGGCGATTTCGCCGGATGCCTGTGCCTCTTGCAATGCCCTGACGATCCTGCCGATGGCTGGCCCCGCTGGTAGGTCGAGTTCGCGCATGATTTCGCGCCCAGTCAGCAACGGTGCTGGCGCAACGATCTCATCATGACGGTTGAAGTAGCCATCAAGCAGCGGCGTCACGCATTGAATATGTGTGATCCAGTCTTGCAGCGAGAGCGACGATCCGACCATGCCAAGATAATCCGCTAAGGTTAACAGACAGATGTCGATACCCGCTTGGTGCCCTGCTGCCAACCAGAACCGATAGACTGTCCGCCGCGAAACGTGCGTCGTATGGATGCTATTCATGTGGATGTGCATCGGGCGCATATGATTGCGAACCGCATTGCCCAAACGTACGGTTTCCTCGTTGCTCAGACGCAGCGCCGTCGCTCGTTCAACTGCCAGATCGCTGCCGACCAAATCGTGCTTATAGAAGTGGATGCGACCATCCACACCGACGCTGTGTGTGGCGGGCTTGCCGCAATCGTGCAGTAACGCCTCTAGCATAAGCAGCGAGCGCACCGTCCGCCCATTGGGCAGCGGCATAGCAAGATGATCTTGGAAACGTTGACGGAAATTGTCCATCATGTACACGATCATGCCGTCAGCGGTGTTGCTGGCGCTTTCCACCGAACGCAACGGGCTGATCGTATGCAGGATGCCGTCCAGCGCTTCGATCACGCTCAGGGTGTGTTCCCAGACATCGAAGATATGCGGCGCGCTCTGTTTTAGGCCGCGCATGGCCTCAATTTCCGGGATGATCCATTGCAGTAAGCCAAGCATATCCAGCGCTCGCAGCGCCGCATGAGGACGCGGCCCATTGAGCAGCGTCATGAATTCGTCGCGGACACGCTCGACCGACGTCATGCTGAGACGTTCGCCCGCTTGCCGGATGTCTTTGCGCGTTTCCGATTCGATCATCATCTGAAAGGCAGTGCTTTGCCGGATTCCGCGCAACGCACGGATCGGATCGTCTGCGATAGAAGTAGAGCTGCAACGGCGGATGATCTTTTTGACGATGTCCGCGCCGCCGCCGAGGGGATCGATGATCGACTGCATATCCGCCGTCAGCGCCACCGCCATCGCGTTGAGGGTGAAATCACGACCTTGAAGGTCTTCCAGCAGCGTTTTGCCACGTGCCCGCGAAATATCGATGCTATATTTGCTGCCGTTGAACTCGATGATCGCCCGCCCGATCTCGCGTGCATCGTCCAGCGGGTAGTAGGCTCCGCCGAAGTGATCCGCGACCCTTCTGGCAGGCAACCGACCATCGCCCAAGCTGACAAAATCAAGATCGTGGATGGGATGCCGCAGCAGGGCATCCCGCACCGCGCCACCGACCAGATATACGGGCTGTGGATTAGCGCTCAGGATGGGCTGCAAGGCGGTTAGCAGCGCGGGCCACTCGATGTATAAGGGCGCGGGCACGGGCGTGAGTAAGGATTGCTGATCACTCACGGGTCAGAATCGCTCCCGGATTCACAACGCCGATAAACGGCAAATTACGATACAGCTCATCGAGATCAAGCCCGTAGCCGAATACGAATTTGTTGGGGATTTCGAAACCGATGTAATCAACGGGGACGGGCGTCTCGCGGCGTTCAGGCTTGTTGAGCAGCGTACAAATCTTGAGGCTGGCGGGCTGACGGTCGAGCAGCATCTGCCGGACATAGGCCAGCGTGGTGCCGCTGTCGATGATGTCTTCCACGATCAGGACGTGTTTGCCCCGGATGCGCTCACTGGGGATGTCCAAGCCGATCTTGACGTGACCAGTAGATTCGCGCGCTTCCACCCCATAACTGGACGCCGCCATGAACTCGACGGCATGGGGCACAGTGAGATGGCGCATCAAGTCGGTGAGGAACATGATGCCGCCCTTGAGGATACAAACCAACGTCAAGCCCTTGATCCCAGCATAGTCGCGATCTAGCACCGCCGCGAGTTCCGCGACCCGCGTGGCTAACTGCTGTTGGTCAATCAGGATTTCTTGCAGAAAGTGTTGATAATCGTGCATGTAATGGCTTTCAAAGCATTGCTAGTGAAGTAAGCCCCGACGCGATGGAAATTCATCCCAATATTCCCGGCTGGCAACGGCAGAAAAGGCATCTAGCCAGTCGAGAATGAGCATGTGCAGCGACTGGGTAATTTCCACATCGCGGTGGATGCTTGCCGCCACGCTAATCGCGCTCGTGATCATATCCTGTAGTGTACCCAATTCATGCGGGTTCAGGTGCTGATTGTGCATTTGCGCAAAGTCCATCACCTGATCCGCCGCGACAAGATGCAGCCGAATCAGCGCTTCGGCGGGCATCAAGGGCGTGACATCGAGCGCGAAATCGGTGGTCAATGTACTGACGAGCTTGTCGCGCACGTTGTACAGTTTCGTGCGCAGCACAAACAAGCGTTGTTGCAGATCGCCAGCTAAACTGCGCAACGAGTCGAGCGCCGGCGGCTCATCCGCCAGCATCTCCTCAATGAATGACATGATCGGCGTAAGTGAGCCTTGGTCGAGGCAGCGATCAAAGAGATCGAGCGCCTGTAAACGCAGCGGATCTTCATCTTCATCAGGTACACGCAGTTCAACCAACGCGCTCATGCCTCCATCAAAGTGCTTAGTCCTCGGTCAATCAATCAACTATCGCTCTACGCGCCTTTATTCGTGCGCAGGCGGGCACAGCCGACGCAAATACTCAAAGGTATAGATACCGGTGTGATGCCCATCGTCCCAGAAAGGTTGCAGCGCGTAGGTGCCAACGAGTTCCAATTGCTCCATCTTGTAGGAACGGACGGGCGTGAGGGTCAGGATATTATCGGGATCGCTTTGCCGTCCCATATGCTCGTGCCCACCCCGACACTCCACGCAGGGACAGGCCTCGCGCAGATTGTTCAATGGATAGCGGCACTCGGTGTCATCATCCCATGTGATTAACAGGACATGTTCGTTTTTGTTGAGGGTAATCCCCTTCGGTCGCGGTTGAGTCATGCGGTTTAGTTTGGCCCAAAAATGAGGACGTTGTCGAATGCAACACGCATACCGGGTGAATCGGCGCGTGCGCCTACGCCGATCTTGCCATCGGCAAAGCTGTTGTCTTTGAAACTGATGCTGGTTTGCTGATTGTTGCTGATGCACTTGCCCGTATCGGGGCCGCTCCACGTGGAACGCCGATCCGACCCCTTGAGGCACAAGGGCAATGGTTCATCATTAACAAAGAATTGGAAACTGTCATCGCTGGCGACGACGCGCAATTGGTTGATCTGATTAAGCCCCGATTTGATTGACGGAGCGCGCTGCCATGTGCTGATTACGTCGGGTTCGCCATTCTTGATCATCTGCACACTATACGCGCCATCACCACGCAGCAAGAACATATAGTAATTGTTATCGTCATGATAGCGGAACACGATGCCGTATTCCGTGAAGTCGCCCGTCGCGGCGGTAATGCTGGCATTCACACGGGCGTCAATGTCGCGGAAATCGCGCTTGAGAACTGAATAGATCGAGCGCACCTCATCAATCGAGATGCGCATGACGCCATCCGCGATCTGCGTAGAACTTTGACCGGGTTCTTGCAGCCAATCGACGTTGCTGGCATTTTCAGCACTGAAGTCGGTGGCATACAACAACGCACCGGAACTCGGCTTGGCGGGACGGTCTAACGCACGCAGCAGGGCGATCACACCGTTCCCTACGAGCAGCAAGACAACGGCAGCTAACAACCCGAACAGAAAGATAAACCACGCTCGGCGGCGGCGGCGACGTGGAAGTTGATGTCCTATCACGACCATGAACAGATCACAAACCCATAAGAAAGGTAGATTGTCATTGTACCATAGGCTCTCAATCTAGGTAAAATGAGCAACTTGAGAATTGAACTTGCCAATAGCTTGCGTTTAGGGCTATAAATAGCCAAGCTAAACTAACTGAAAGTGACGTTCTATGACGCTAGGTCGCAGAGACACCGAATCCGGCCCCAATCTTGAGCATCTACTTCAAAATGCTGTTCGTACGTGGCAAAGTGGCAATATTGCTGGTGCCCGCATCATGGTGGAGAATGTGCTTGAGAACGATAAACGCAATGAGCGCGCTTGGTTGTTGATGGCGAAAATGGCAAACAACGAAGTGGATCGGCGGCGCTATCTGGAGACTGTGCTAGAAATTAACCCGCGCAACACACAAGCCCGACAGTTGTTAAATCAACTCGACAGCGCCTTGAAAGGCACCGAAAACAGCTCGATGCGCATCGGCATTGTGCTGCTGGTAGGGATCGCCATTGTGCTTATCGCCGTCGTAATCATCGCGTTAGTGATTGCCTGACGCTGGAACGACCAAGTAGGAAGCGTCGTTAGCGCAGTTGCCGCGAGGCGTGGTGTTTTCTTCTCGAACAGATAAGGTGGTACCTTGGCAGACGATCTGGAACAACTACTGAACGATGGTATCGCGGCGGCTAAAGCTGGCAACAAAGTAGAAGCGCGCCGCTTAATCGAAGAAGTGTTGGCAAAGAATGATCGCCTTGAGCGAGCGTGGTTAGCATTAGCTGGTTTGGTGGATACCCCCCGCGAACGGCGGATCTGTCTTGAAAATGTGTTGGAGATCAACCCCAATAACGAGCGAGCGCGCCAAGCTCTCGGTCAATTAGACGCTGCTGTGCCGAGTGCCCCAGCGACCCGCGCGGTAAGTACGCCACCACCCGCCGCGCCGAGCACACCGCCACCTTCGCGTCCCGCTGCTAGTGAGTCATCGCCGCGCCGAGCACAAGGACCAGTCACCGTGCCCAAAGGCCGTCCCGGTACACAGGCAACGGTCGGCGCGCGGGAGGCATGGCGGTCACAGCGCACACAGCGAGGCTTCCAGCTATCGATTCCGTTCATCACGGTAGCGGTACTTGGCATATTAGTGATCGGGTTTGGAGTAACACTGCTCATTTCGGGGAATGTCAACGCGACCCCAACACCAGCGGTATCGACTACGCCGCTGCCTACATTGAGCATCGCACAATTGAACGCGACGCGCTTTCCGCAAGGGACACCGACTCTGACACCGGCTGGCACGATCATCACCGATGTAACGCTGCAACCTGTAGGCATCGCGCCGTCGTGGACGCCTTCCAACACACCAGCACCGAGCAATACACCAACGCCCAGACCAACCTTGCCGCCGTTCTCCCAATATGAAATGGTATTTGTGGGGGAGCGCGAAGGCACCGCCGAACAACGGATTTTCGTGGCGAAGGCCGACGGAACGGGCGAAACCCAGATCGCGATAGGAACCGATCCGGTATGGTCGCCGGATGGCAGCAAGATCGCTTACATACGGATCGCCACTGACACGGGCAAACCGCAGTTGATTGTCATCAACGCCGACGGCAGCGATCCCAAGATCGTGGCATCTACCGAAGGCGACAGCTTGGTTACGCCAGCGTGGTCGGCGGATGGCGATAAATTGGCATTTGCCGCCAAGGAACCAGATGTCGGCAATCTTGAGATTTACACCGTGAATGCCGACGGCACCGACCGCGTCCGCGTGACGACCCATTTGGGCGATGATCTCGGCCCCGTGTGGTCACCTGTGAGCAACGCCATTATTTACTCGTCAGACATCAACGGACGAAGCGCCTTCCAGTTGATCTTGCGCGATATGACGACCGGCAAAGAAGAGCAGCTAACCTCTTCTGGCGGGCAAAATCTGGATGCGATGTGGTCGCCGGACGGGAAATACGTGGTGTTTTCTTCCTCGCGTGACCGTTTGGCGCAGATCTACCGGATGCAAGCGGATGGCAGCGACGAGCGCCCCTTGACGTTTGGCGCAGACAGCAAAGAGAATCGCTATCCAGCATGGTCGTCGGATGGGAATTACTTGATGTTTGCGTCTAACCGCAATGGTGGCGTATTCAATTTGTTCATCATGACGCCGGATGGCAAGAACGTGCAGCAGGTCACCAACCAAGTGGGCATCAGCACCGCAGGCAAGTTCCGTCCGAATGGGTTTTAGCGGCAGCACGCCTGCTGATGGAATGATGATGTCCAATGAGTGTCGCTGTAAACAGGCTGATTAATCAATGGAGCCGTAGGGTGAGTAACGCGAATTCCACAGGTCAATTCACTGCTGCTTATCTAGATCAATTGCTCCGCGAAGGTATTGCTGCGGCGAAGATCGATGATAAGGAGATGGCGCGAACCAAACTGCGCCAAGTCACTGAACTTGACCAGTACAACGAAAAGGCGTGGTTCTGGTTGGCTTCCGTCGTGGAGACGGACGAAGAAAAGCGCGTCTGCCTCGGTAACGTAGTGGTGATCAATCCGAACAATGACCGCGCCAAGCAATTGTTGGATCAACTGATCGCGGGCGGTGGCAGCGTCAAACGCGACGATGGCGGCGCAGGCCGCATGACGATCAAGGAATTGATCCGCATCTTCCTCACGCTCCCTCCGCCGCAGCGGTTGATCGTCGCGGCAGGCGGCATTGTGGCGCTCGGCTTATGCCTGCTGATTAGCAGTTCGATCTCGCAGCCTGCCGCCTTGGGACAGCCGACCATTGCCAATGTCGGTGCCACCGATGTGCCGCCGTTAGGTGGTGGCGCGAATGATGGGACGACAGTCGCACAAGGGCCGACCGAGATTCCACCGACGGCAACCTTGACGCCGCTGGCGCTGCCATCACTGCCTCCCTCGTGGACACCGGAACCGAGTGCCACGCCGAACACAGGCATCAAGAGCACGCCGTTAGCGGCTCCTCCCGCCGATGTATTGAGCGGGCGGATGCTGGTCTCGATTGGCACCGCCTTGACGCTCGATCAGGCGCTGCCAATCTCGCTCTACCTGCCCAAAACGGGCGCGATCACACCGATCATTGACCGCAGCAATCGCGGCGATTGGGCGGAGTTCATGCCGGATGGTCGCCGTGTGATTTATGCGCGTTACATTTCCGGCACCAACAGCCAGCAAATCCGAATCGTGAACCTGAACGGCACGCAAGGCCGCGAATTGAGCGAAGTCTGGGGCAATAAGCCTAACCTTGCTGATCACAAGATGGTGAGTGTTTCTGATAACGGCAAAGTCGTTGCCTTCAGCGCTATTAACAAGCCCGAAAATGACGCTTCGCCAGATATTTACTGGATCGCCGTCGAGTTCGGTTTGCCGCAGACACCAACGCCAGTCGTGCCGACCGAAGTTATCCCTGCCACCAATACGCTGCTGCCTGTGCCAACCGAAGTCGTGACGCTCGATCCGAATGCCACGATCATACCCGTCACACCGACAGAAACGGCGACGGAAACAGCCACCGTCACAGAAACGGCGACGGATACCCCAGGCCCCACACCGACCGAGGCAAAAGCGCCCCTGAATCGGCTGACGGAAAAAGACAGCGGTGAAAATGTATGGCCTTCCGTCTCGCCCGATGGGACGCAGGTTGTGTACGTCTCTAACCGCCAGTTGTACGGGCAAGGCGTTGACCTGTACCTCGTGCCAGTCGGCGCGGCAGCTCCCGAAGTCAACCTGAGCAACGACGCCGATGCCCTGATCGAAGCCGCGCCGCGTTGGTCGCCGGACGGCAAGCAAATCGCGTTCCAAGCGGGCACGGTCGATGCTAAGGGCAACTTCATGCGCAGCAGCATCTACGTGATGAACGCGGACGGGTCCGAGCGCGTCGAGTTGGTTGGCGGCGAGAGCGTGAATATGCGTCCGGTGTGGTCGCCCGATGGAGCCTACATCGCCTTCACCTCCAACCGCTCCGGCAAAAACGAGATTTTCGTTGTCAATGTCGCCAGTAAGGAACTGTTTCAGGTGACTTCGATGCCCGACGCGATTGTGCTGCAAGATTGGAGACCGTAGAAACCGTGAGCGGTGCCGCATCCGACAGTGCGCCGGAACCTTCCGGCGCATCCTTTCTTCACGCGTTGTATACTGCGGTGGTTATCGCCTTGATCCATGTTTAACATCCTCCATCTGCATGAATATGTGGGCAATCTCCACATGCACACGCCTTATTCCGATGGCGAGGCATCTCATGCGCAGATCGCGCAGGCGGCGCTGCAAGCTGGCCTCGATTTTGTGCTGGTCACCGACCATAACATTCTGGTGCAGGGCGTCGAGGGCTACTACGGCAGCGAAGACAGCGGCTATGTCCTGCTGATGACGGGCGAAGAAATCCATGATCAAGGTCGCTTGCCACAGGTCAACCATCTGCTCGTCTACGGTGTCGAGAAAGAATTAGCCCAGTGCGCGCACGATCCGCAGCACTTGATCGATGCAGTGAACGCGGCGGGCGGGCTGTCTTTCCTCGCGCACCCGCATGATCAGGTGATCGAGTGGCGCAACGAGTACGCCATCCCGTGGGTAGATTGGCAGGTCAGCCGCTATACGGGTTTGGAAATCTGGAACTACATGTCCAGTGTCAAAGAACTGATGCCGACGCCGATCAGCACCATCCGCACGGCTTTCCGCCCCGAAGAATACATGATCGGCCCCAATCCCAAGACGCTGGAATTGTGGGACAGCCTGTTGACCAAAGGTTGGCGCGTGGTTGGGATCGGCAATGCTGACGCACACGGCACGACCTATCATCTGGGGCCAGTCAGCCACGTTGTTTACCCGTATGACTTCCTGTTCAACTGCGTGAATACCCATGTTTTGCTGCCGCAGCCACTGACGGGCAACCTTGAGCACGATAAATTCGCCATCTACCGCGCCCTGCGCATGGGCAACGCCTTCATCAGCTACGATCTGCTGGGCGACGCGCACACCTTCCGCTACTCCGCAACCGGCACGAGTTCCGCGACCATCATGGGCGGCACGATCAAGCTCGGACCCGGCGTTACGCTGCAAGCCAAAGTCCCGATCCGCTGCCACCTCAAGATGATCCATCAGGGCAAGGTCGTGGCAGAGGTGCAAGATCGCGAGAATATCACGTTTACCGCGCATACGGGCGGCGCATACCGCGTCGAGGTCTGGACGGAGTACAAGGGCAAAGAGCGCATGTGGATCCTCAGCAACCCCATCTATATCGAGGACGCCACCTACCGTGTCGTAGGATAGCGTTCTGCTCATCCACTGACATCCGAATACGCCTTGACGTAGCTGAAGCCGTCGCACGTCATGAAGTGATCCGCTACGCCTTCGGTGGGATCGCGGCTTAGGAAGTGTTCATCTACTCTGTGCCACACCTACATCCACCGCCTGTACGAAGCACAGATCGTTTCATTTTTTGGCTAAAATGCAATTATGCACAATTTAGTCGATCTATATTTTGCAGGTCGTAGATTGTTTCAAAATCATCATCGCATCCAATCCACCCCTCATACATCATAAGCAAGACTTTCATCAGGCTAACTAACTCTGGTAAAGAAGCAGCATGGTATGAAATCATAAAGGCGCTAACTGGTTGAAATGTGTCTATCCTACATTGGGCTTTTTCCTCAAAGACAATACCACTATCTGGCACTATTTCCGTAAACACCCAAAAATACTGGGGTTTCGGTGAAAAAATTGTCAGATCTTGAAAAGGTGCCTCAGAAGGTTGGCATTCATAGCCTGCCTGTTCAGCTTGTTTAGCTATATCTTTTAGCTTTATTGACGACTTGGTAAAGAAGAAAATAGGGTCTCTGGGGAGTTCCGGGGTAGGGCAAAGGGCTTAAAATGGAGGAAAGAGAAAACCAGACAAGGGGGAAAGAATGTCACAACCCCAGATCAGTATTCCTCTAGACATAGAAGACGTGAAAGTGCTAGCGGTCGATATAAGTCAGCGAGAGGCCATCCACATTAAAGTGGAAAGCAGCTTGAATTATGCCTATTGTCAGCACTGTGGACGGAAGTTAACGAAGGTACACGAGTATGGGGACTGGGTGAAGGTGCGCCATTTGCCCATACTGGGACGAGCAGTGTTGTTGTTTTACCGACCGAAACGCTATGAATGCCCAGATTGTGAGGGACATCCGACCACTACACAACAGTTGGTCTGGCACGACGCGAACAGTCCGCATACCAAAGCTTATGAGGAACATGTGCTACGGATGTTAGTCAACAGCACCGTACAAGATGTGTCTACCAAAGAACGGCTGTCGTATGAGTCGGTGTGGGGTATCGTGGAGCGACGTTTAGCCAGTCAAGTCGTGTGGAGTGACTATCACTGGTTAGGGACGCTGGGGGTGGATGAAATCGCGCGACACAAGGGCCATCAAGACTTTGTATGTATTGTTAGTGCGCGTCTGCCAGACGGACATGTGTCGATTCTGGCGATGCTGCCTAATCGCAAAAAGGAGACGCTGCTGGCCTTCTTCGAGTCCATCCCGCCCCAGTTACGCGCCACTATTGAGAATGTCTGCTCTGACCTGTATGAGGGTTATCTCCAAGCAGCCCAAAGCGCTTTACCCAGAGCGCGGCGCGTGATTGACCGTTTTCATATCGCTAAACTGTATCGTGCCGCTGCCGACAAGGTGCGCAAAGCCGAATTGAGACGGCTCAAGCAAACCTTGCCAGCCCAGCAATACCAAACCCTCAAAGGCAGTTTATGGGTCTTTCGTAAGACAACCGATGCCCTCAACGAGGAGGAAAGGCAAGTGCTCGATAGGTTATTCGCCTTGTCATCTAAGCTCAAAACGGCTTATACCCTGCGCGAAGAGCTGACGACTATCTTTGAGACTGCTCTTGGTAAAAACAGCGCCAAACGTCAACTGCGCCAGTGGGAAGCCAAAGTTCAAGCCGCTGGGTTAGCCTGTTTCGATTCCTTCCGCAAGACCCTCCATCGCTTCTGGAACGAAATCATCAATTACTTTATTGACTTGAAGTCATCTGGTTTTGTCGAAGGCTTGAATAATAAGATTAAAGTTCTCAAGCGGCGCTGCTATGGTCTGTTCAATCTTGACCATTTCTTTCAACTGATTTGGCTTGATTTAGAAGGCTATCGCTTATTTTCCTGAGGTCTCTGTACCCCGGAACTCCCCAGAGACCCTGAAAATATCTTCCATAAGTTTCTCCCGTATGCGCGTAGCAAATCAATCGGGCTTGCGAAGTGCTGCACTGTAATAGCGGATGCGGAGATAGAGCAACCCGTTGTCGTCGATCTGTTCGCCTGTGAAGCCAAGTCTACTGTCGTGCGTACCATTATCAAGGCCGTTCGCGCGTATCCAAAATAATGAGCATCTACAAACTTTTGGCGCGAATGTATTCAGTCAGTATATGTAGTTTTCTTGATTTTACGCGATTTTTGAGATTAATTCCTCTGCGATGATGGTGACTAATTTCCATTCCTCGCTATCTAGAAACTCACTCTCGGTCTCTAGTAAATAAGTGTTTATTACAGTGTCAAGTGCTTCAATAAGAGGGCGAATATCACTCGCCTCCTCACTATCCTTTAGGATAACTCCTACAGCCCCGTAGAGATCTTCTTCAAGTCTTTGCTCATCAAACAGAAAATTAATAATATTTAGAGGTTCATCAGAAGTAATTTTCGTAGGAACATCTACACTTGTCCATGCGCGCCGTTGATAGTCTATATTCGCCAATATGCGGATATATTTTTTTAGCTGATCTCTGAGTTCTTCATACAGCACCATTTTCATTTCCTACGGTTGATCCCAAGATTTCGAAGTAAGCCACTTTGAGAGTAGTATATGATCGCGGCTGAGAAAAGTGCCATCTCTGAGGAGCACTAGCGGGTGCGGAGGTAGATCAGGCCGTTGGGGTCGGGTTGCTGACCTGTGAACCCCCATATTGCTATAGCACTCAGTTATTCTTGTTCAAGTTATTCCCAAGTTTCCAAGATAGATTTAGAGAATAGAGAAACAACATTACAGTGATAACGTCGACTATTAGTTCCAAGGAATTTCGATGCTGGAAAATGTCAATCAAGAGGGTAAGTATGTATAGGATTGGAAAAACGCTGAAGATAGTACGGAGTATATTTCCTGTCTGTGCATTGTGCTCTCGTAACCCTTGGATAGCTGGAGCATCAGGTTTGCTATAAAACAAGCCTAAGGGAGGACGTAGTGTTTTGACGAACTGCAAAATAACATTCTCAGAAACTTTATAATGTGCTACAAAATATATGAGCGAACCTAATTGTATAAGCATGAAGATCGGTAGATTAATTGCATACATTGTGAAACGCTCGAATATAAAATCAACAATCTGTGATGACACTTCCATTTATTTACTCGCTATGGGAGTTCAAGCATAGTCAATTCATCAGGAAAATGAAATCCAAGCCAATCAGTCATTGTTTTACTCCTAAAGCCTAATCAAAACTTTCCTCTATTTTAGCGATCCCTAGCCAATCTCGTATTCGGATGCCGCCATAACATCCCCGCACCACCCTCCCCACGCCCACCCGTAACTCTACCCGCCTACCCCCCACCCTCCACCTGTTTGGTGGACGTTGTGTATCCCCCGCCGGATTAGTCTTGTGGACAAGCCTAATTTGCGATGGGGTGGGCATGGCTCCCATCTCCACTTTTCTATTTAGGAGAGGTATATGCTAAAGATTGTTAAAGTAGGGTTGACGGTGATGGCGACCGCGCTGATCGCGACGACGCTATCACCACTGGCGATCAACGCGCAAGAGCCACAGGGCGGCGTGCTGATCGAGCCGACGTTCGGCTCCGGGCCGGACACGCTCAGTCCGCTGTTCTGCAACGATGCCACCTGCACCAAGATCGTCGGTCTGATGTTCCCGCTGTTTATCGGCGTGGACGCCAAGACGCAGTATTTCGCTAAGGGTGCCCGCAACGGCATGGCGATGGATTGGTCAGTCTCGGAAGATGGCAAAACCTACACCTTCAAAATCCGCAACGACATGAAGTGGAGCGATGGTGAGCCGATCACCGCCGACGACATCCTGTTCGGCTATCAGGTGATCAGCAACCCCGACGCGCAGTCGCCGCTGATTTCCGGCATCACCGACATTACTGGTGTCGAAGCGCCCGATAAGGAAACCCTCGTGGTGACCTTCCGCACGGCAGCGTGTACGGCGCTCAATCAGGCGGGTGTGATCCCCGTCGCACCGAAGCACGTCCTCGGTGATATTCCGATTGCCTCGTTGAAGGATGATCCCTTCAGCACCAATCCAAGCGTGACGGCTGGCCCGTACAAGTTCGGTGAATTCCGCGCTTCCGACCAGACCACCTTGGTTGCCAACCCCGATTACAAGGACTTGGAAGAAGGCAAAATCCTGAGCGGCGGCTACATTATGCCCGTCGTGCCCGACCAGACCGTGCTGGTACAGCAGTACCTCGCCGGTGAAGCCAACCTGATCGATGGCCCCGCCGTCGCCCGCCGTGCCGAACTGCGTGCGGACGCCGCCGCTGGCAACGAGCAGATATTCGACTTCGCCAGCAACGCGTGGGACTACATCGCGCTGAATCAGGCCGATCCAACCGATCCGCAGCCCGGTATCGATGCCAACGGCAAGGAAGTTGCCCAGAAGCCGCACCCGATCTTCGGTGATCAGCGCGTGCGTAAAGCGGTCGCGATGGCAATTGATGTGGACGCCATCCTCAAGGGCGCGGTCTTCGGGGAAGGCACGCGGATGTCCTCCTTCGTCATCCCCGCCTCGTGGGCGTTCGACAAGGATCTGAAAGGCCCCGCCTTCGATCCGGCTGCCGCTGCCAAGCTGCTCGATGAAGCGGGCTGGCCTGCTGGCCCCGATGGCAAGCGCGCCGCCAAGGGTGCGATGTACGCCCCCGATGGCACGCCGTTCAAGTTCACGCTGCTGACCAATCAGGGCAACACGCGCCGTGAAGCCGTCGGCACCATCGTCAAGGACGAACTCAGCCAGATCGGGATCGAAGTAGATTTCCAAGCCATCGACTTCAACGTGCTGAACGACCTCGTGCGTTCGCAGAAGTTCGATGCCCGCGTCGGCGGTTGGCTGCAAGGCTTCCCCGATGACCCCGATCCGACGGCGATCCTGCTGCCCGAAGCGGACATCCCCGGTTCTGGCAACAACTACGTCTCATACAGCAACCCGAAGGTCACGGAACTGATGCGCCAAGCGCTGGTCGTGCCGGGCTGTGGGCTGGCTGACCGCACCAAGTTGTACAAGGAAGCCCAAGCCATCATGGCGGAAGACTTACCTTACATCTTCCTGTACTCGTTGAATGGTTGGTACGGTGCGCGCAGCGATGTTCAGGGTTTCGACCCCGCTGCCAACCTGATGTACAACCGGGTCGAGACATGGAAGGTTGAAGCCAAGTAATTGCTGTAAATGCTTATTCCGCCCTCTGCGCTCTCCTGCTTCCTTCCCGTCGTGCGACGACGGCGGGGAGGGATCAGGAGCAGGGTTGAGGCGATAAACAACCCGTTGCTTACCTCCCATCCGCAAACTGCTCCTTCTCCTGCCGGCGTAAGCCAGCGGGGGGAGGCGCAGGGATGAGATAAACCAACACACAATTTGCTTTTATCTACCTGCCAAGCCTCTTTCCGGTGATCTGGAAAGGGGCGGTGGTGTATCTAGACTGGAAGGCGCAGAGAACGATGACAAGATATATCTTCCGTCGTCTGATTCAGGGCATCCCGACGCTGTTCGGGATCACCTTGCTCACGTTTATGCTGATGACTGCCGCACCGGGCGGCCCCGTTGCCGCACTAGGCGTTGATCCCCGCCTGACGCCGGAAAAACAGAAGATCATCATGGCTTCGTTGGGCGTCGATGCCCCGTGGCCTATCCAATATATCCGCTGGTTGGTGGGCGACGATTGGATGCAGCTCGACAAAAACGGCGATGGCACGCTGGATGGGTACGGCACGCGGCGCGGCGTCTTGCGAGGCGATTTCGGCAACTCGTTTCAGGGGCGACGTCCCGTGCTCGATCTCGTCTTGGAGCGCATCCCCGCTACGCTAGAACTCGGCCTGATGTCGCTGGTGGTCGGCGTCACGATTGGGGTGTTGGTCGGCGTGTTGAGCGCACTCAATCACGGCGGCTGGTTCGACAACGTGGCGCGCGTGTTTGCCGTGATCACCAAATCCGTGCCGATCTTCTGGCTTGGCCTCGTCCTGATCCTCGTGTTTGGTGCGTACCTGCATTTGCTGCCGATGGGCGGGCGTTGTCCGCGCACCACGTCGGCTTGCCCTGACCTGCCCGGACGCCTGAATTACATTGTGCTGCCCGCCTTCGTGCTCTCGGCGGGGATTGTCTCTGGCCTGTCGCGCTTCATGCGTGCCTCGATGCTGGACGTGGTGCATCAAGAATACGTGCGCACCGCCAAGTCCAAAGGATTGCGCGAAAACCGCGTGTGGTTCATCCACGCCGCACGCAACGCCCTAATCCCGATTGCTACGCTGGTCGGGCCGCTGATCACGGGCATCCTCGGTGGTGCGGTGATCACCGAAACGATCTTTTCATGGCCCGGCATGGGGCGGTTGACGTTCCAAGCCGTGCTGCAAAAAGATTATCCGCTGGTCATGGCGGGCGTGATCATCGCGGCGGTCGGTACGCTGCTTGGCTACATCCTGTCGGATGTGCTGTACGCGCTGATCGATCCGAGGATTCGCTTTGACTAGTTGGCAGCAGGTGATTTAGATCAACAACGACGTCGCGGGGAAAGCGACAGAAACGAGAATGACAATGACGACAACGGCAAATGTAATGCAACTGGGCGCGGCGACCACTGCCGATCAGGGCGGGCGCTCACTGTTCCAACTGGCGATAACGCGTTTACGCTCGGATCGCCTGACGTTAGGCGCGATGGGCGTGATCGCGGTAATGGTGCTGCTGGCGATCTTCGCGCCGATCATCAGCACACAGTTTTTGAAGGTAGACTACGCGCGCACCTCCCTATCCGAAACCTTCCTCGCGCCGGGTTCAGCAGGGCATGTGCTCGGCACCGACGATCTAGGGCGTGATCATTTGGCGCGGTTGCTGTATGCGGCGCAAGTCTCGCTAGGGATCGCCTTCGTGGCGGCGATGCTGTCGATCAGTATCGGGATTTTGTTCGGGATTCTGGCGGGCTATTACGGCGGGATCATCGATGACGCGATCATGTGGCTGATCGCCACGCTCAACTCGATCCCGACACTGTTTTTGTTGCTGATCATCGCGGCGGTGTTCTCACCGGGGCCAGCCACACTGGTGATCGTGCTCGGATTCCTCGGCTGGTTGAGCATCGCGCGATTGGTGCGTGGCGAGACGATTGCCCTGCGTTCCCGCGAGTATGTGATGAGCGCCCGCTCGATTGGCGCATCCAATCTCCATATCATGCTGCGGCACATTTTGCCCAACGCTCTCAATTGCCCGATCATCACGTTGGCGGCGGATATTGGCGACCCTGATCTGACCGAAGGTCGGCGCTGAGTTTTCTTGGTTTGGGCATCCAGCCGCCGACACCAAGTTGGGGCAATATGCTCTCCAACGCGCAAACCTTTTTCACGTTGGGGCCGCATCTGGTGTTCATGCCCGGTATTCTGATTTCGCTGACGGTACTGTGCCTGTACGTGATCGGGGATGGCCTACGCGACGCCTTCGACCCGACGGCGCGCCACTAAGACAGCCACACAGTGCCCCTCCTCGCTTGGCAAAGAGGGGCACTGTGTGGCATGGAAGCAGATAATGTCGTTGCCTTGCTCCGAAAAGCAGCCGAATACAATGAATAACTCGAACTTTATGGGCAGGTGCTCATTTTACATAAATGATCGTGTGCCAAACATTCTGCTAGTATCTCCCCTCAACGTTTGAAGCGACGCAGCAGCGTTTGCGGGACGCTGCGAGCTTCCGGCACGCCGATCAGCAGTGCGACACCTTCAAAGACCACTGCCCCGACAATTCCACCGACGACAAGCCGAACGAGCATCGGCGCGGAGGAGAACAGTGCGCGATCTAGGCCGATGACGACAGCGCCCATGATGAGGGATGCCACCAGAACGCGGGCGGAAGTGGTCAGGATTTGCGTGTCGTAGAGCGAGCCGACCTTGCGCCGGAGCAGTAGCCACAACGCCGTGCTCTCGACGTACGTAGCGACCACATTGGCGATTGCCAGCCCGCCTACTGGCCCCTGCGCGGGATCGCTGCCCTGCACGACGCGGATCAGGAGAATGCTCAAGATGATATTGAGGATCACGCCGCCGACCGCGATAGCAACGGGCGTCATGGTGTCCTTAATCGCGTAGAAGGAACGCGCCAAGACTTCTTGCAGGCCGAACGCGGGCAGTCCGAACGCGAAGAAGCCTAATGCCCATGCCGTTGCAGTGGTGGCTTCTTGCGTCCATTTCCCGCGCCCGTAGATGGTGGCGATCAGCGGTACGGCGACGGCGACAAGGCCAAGTGCCGCTGGAATCGTGGTGAATAGGACGCTGCGCATGGCGGATGACAGCGTCCCTCGGAAACCGTCCATGTCCGATTGCGCGAAAAACAGCGACAACGTAGGAAAAACCGCCGTCCCGACACTTTGTCCGAGCACGCCGAGCACCGTGAACATCAGCCCGAAAGCGGTCATCAGCGCGACCAAGCTGCCATCGGAAATGCCGAGCGCGAGCGTGGTGTTGACCAGAAAATTGATCTGCGTGACGCCCTGCCCGACGATGCGAGGAGCCATTAGGAAGAAGACTTCGCGCGCGCCGGATACGCGCCATTGGAATGAGGGACGAAATTGGAAACCAACTTCGCGCAATGACGGAAGCTGAATGCCGAGATGCAGCAGCGCGCCCAAGACCGCGCCCCACGCCAGCCCGTACACGCCCATCGATGGCGCGAGAAAGATTGCGCCGATGATCAGGCCGATGTTATACAGACTCGGCGTGAGGGCGGGCGCGAGGAAGCGCTGATTGGCGTTGAGGATGCCCATCATCAGGCCGCTGATGGCGAAGATCACGACCGTGACCAGCATGATGCGCATTAGGTTAGTGATCAGAAGCTGTTGATCGGGCGATGCTTCGGGGCTGATCACGCTGGCGACGATCTGCGTGGCGAAGATCGCGGTCAACACGGCAAGCACAACCGCCGCGAGGCCAACAATGGTCAATACGGTATCGGCTAAACGCCAACCGCCCTGTTCATCGCCAGCGGAGAGATAGCGGCTGTAGACCGGAATGAAGGCCGCGCCCAACGCACCGCCCGCCACCAGCGTAAACAGCAGTTCGGGGATACGGAAGGCGGCAAGGAAGGCATCCAGTTCCGCGCCCGCGCCGAAGGTGCTATTGATGATCGCGCCGCGCACCACGCCAAGCACACCGCTAAAAATGAATGAAGTGCCGATCAGCAGCGAGGCGAGTTGTAGTTGGCGGGCGGAGAGTGTGCGTGTCAGGGTTGGCCTCGATCACAGTTCAAACGAATACGGTCAAGCGCGCCTCAATGTTATCGAGTTTGAAGGATTTCGGATAATGCTGCGTTAGATTCATTCGCAAGGAGCGTGATAGCAAACATGGACAATATCCAAGATGACTTTTTCGGCACGCTGGAATGGAATGATGACTTTCAGGAATGGAATGGATTTTACAAGGATACATTTGGCGTGAGTGTACCTACGGACTATATCGATTCGATTGAAATCCGACAGCATATTCAAACGACAGTGGCGATCATTGCACGCGATGAACTGAGTTTTAGAGAGAAGGCAGCTACTGAGTTATTTGAGGATGGCGGGTACGTCTTGTTTTGGGAAGATGATCGAGAATTTGATCGCGCGGAGTTTGTGCGCGAGATGTGTCTGGCCTATGTAGTTTTTGGAGATAACGAAATTCTCCTAAGCTATGCCTATAATGAGTACGAAGAACACGATATCTCGATCATGCTGTCACGCGATGGGGAGTACAAGTACGCTCAATAATTGCTTTGATCATAACGCCCCGATCAGGAGGGCGACGGCGACGAGCAAGAAAAACAGCTTCGATAGGCGCAGCATATTGTGTACGCGCTTGGCGGGATCGTTACGTGAGAATATCCACAACACGCCGAAAAACAGAGGCCAGATCAGCAGCAGTGAAACCAGCAGGAAGATGACGTTCAGTGACCACACCAGATAGAAGGCGGGCAGCAGCAGCAGGCAGATTGTCATCACGATCTGCCCGATGCGCAGCGCCCGATCCGCGCCGTAGCGCGTGGCGAAGTTATCGACGCCGTTCGCGCGATCCCCATCCACGTCAGGCACAGTTTTAAGGACTTCCCGCGCGAAGAAGGCCAAGAACGTGACGGGGAATGTGTAGAGCATCGGAATCCACTGCCCCATCGCGATCCCGCCGAAGGGCAGCAGCAGCCCGCCCATGATGCCAATGGACGCGTGTCCCAATATGAAGCGCTTCTTGAGCACAGCAGAGTATAGGAACAGCGCAATCGCGATCACCAGCGCGACGAGACCAGCTTGCGCATTGGTGGCGAACCCAAGCAGAATGCCTACCAGCGTGGAGACGGCATACACGATCCAGCCGACGGTCAGTGATATGCGTCCGGCGGCGAGGGGGCGATCCGGACGGTTGATGCGGTCGATCTCCACGTCGAAGATGTCGTTGACGATGAAGCCGCCGTTGGAGATGAGCAGCGTGCCAAGCGCCGCCGCCAGCATCGCGCCAATCTGGACGGGCTGCCCGTGATACCAACTGGTGATGATCGCGCCGATCATCACCGCCGCCGCCGAACCAACCCCATTAAAAATATGGGACATGGCAAGCAAGTCTTTAAAGAAATTAGGCGTTGAACGCGCCGATTGCTGATCGTGGGTTAGTTGTGCCATGTGTCCATATCGTTGCTGGATTAACGTGATTACGAGACTATGATAACAGCAACGCCAGCGTGTGCATCTCGTGATTGACCGCGAAACCGGCATCACACAGAGCTTGGATCACGGCGGGCTGCCAGTTTTCCACCGAGACGCTGACGCGGCGTCCGGGGCCGATGCTCCAGACTTTGTTCAGGAGATGGCCCACCAAACTTGGCGCGAGATGCCCATGCGCGGGATCGAGGCGAATCTGGATGTTGTTGACGCCGCCCGCTTTTGTCCGCGCCGAATAACGCAGCGCCGCGATCACCTGACCATCGCGTTGCTGATAGACCGTTTCGGCCTGCGTTTTGTCGCCGCCAAGCCGTGACAAGACCATCGCCACAGGGCGCACCAAGGCCGGGATTTTGAACTGCTCCTCGGTCACGGGTTCGTAGCGCTGTACGCTGGCGGGCGTGATGCGCTTGAGCAGCTCGTAACGTGGACGCCAGTTGAATTGCGCGGTTTCTTCGATACGATAGTCGGCGGGCAGCGCGGTCTCAGGCGACACTTTATCGCCCTGAAATTCGAGATCGACGCTGGTTTCAAAATGCTCAAACCCAAGCGATTCGTAAAGTTGATAGGCTGGTAAATTGCCCGCGATCACATCGAGCCAGACCATGTTGGCATGATTCTGGCGTGCCAAGCCAACCGCCGCTTCCACCAATTTGCGCGCGAGGCCGCGCCGCCGATAATTGGGCAGCACGGCGACATTGCCGATGAACCAGCGTCCGGTCGTGTTCTGCGTGCCTGTGTTGACCAAGGCGACGGGGTTGCCATCTTCTTCCCAGATGTAGCCGCGCATGATGTTGCGCATACTGGGACTGAGCACCCCTACGACCCACAGCACGGGCCATAACCGTTTGACCATCTTCAGGCCATCGACCATGTTCGCCTGATCATCGGCGCGGAAGTCCCACGCTGGATTTTCAGGATAGGTGAACGCCTTGGGAATCAGATCGACCAATATGTCCGCGTCGGCGGGCAGCTTGAACTCGCGTAGCATAGGGCACCTCTCATCCACGTCCTAATGGATCTGCCAATAGGACTCCTACGAATCCGATCAGAATGGCGAGGTGGAGCAACCCGAATCCGCAAACACCGATCAGCACATTGCCCGTAATGACCCACAAGAGATGAACGATTAGGCTTACCACTGTCATACCGATGGCGACGATGACCGGCAAGCCGCGCCGTTCCGCCAACGTTTTGGATAGCCACGTGATCAGCCGCGAGAGCCGTTCGGAATGATCTAGACGGTCAAACACAGCGTGACCTCCCCCTTATTCGTCGTCATTGTGAAAACGAGCCGCCATGCGCTGCGGGACGTGAGCGCGAACCTTAACCCCTTGTTCCAGTGGTTCCTCTTCATCGATCACGCCATTTTCGCGAATCTGATTGAGCAGATCAAGCCGCTTGTAAGGCAGCGTGACTTTAATCTCCACCATATTCTCGATCATGATACGTTCGATTTCGCTCAAAAGTTGCTTGAGGCCGGTTCCCTTGATGGCGGACACAGGCACAACTGCATCGTAGTTTTCCGCCGTTTTGAAACTTGGCACGCTGCTGAGCTGATCCATTTTATTGAGCACCAGCAAGCGCGGAATCTTGGGGACTTCGATCTGCGCGAGGGTGTCTTCCACCGCTTCGATCTGGTACTCGGCGTTGTGGTGCGAGGCGTCTACGACATGCACCAGAATATCGGCCTCTACGACTTCTTCGAGCGTGGCACGGAAAGCCGCGATCAAGGTAGTCGGCAATTTCTGGATGAAGCCGACGGTATCGGAGATGAGCGCCGATTTGCCACCCGGCAGCGATAGTTTGCGCGTGGTTGGATCGAGCGTGGCGAAGAGTTGGTCGGCGGCGTAGACCGTCGAACCTGTCAGCGCGTTGAGCAACGTGGATTTGCCCGCGTTGGTATAGCCGACGAGCGCGATCACGGGTACGCCCAACTTGCTGCGCTGCGCCCGATGCCGTCCGCGATGTGCCCGTACTGACTCTATTTCTTCCTTGAGCTTGCCGATTTTGTGCCCAATTTCACGGCGGTCAACTTCGAGCTGCGTCTCGCCGGGGCCGCGCAAGCCGACGCCACCGTTGCCGCTGCGTCCGCCGCCGCCACCAGCCTGACGGGCAAGGTGCGTCCATTGGCGTGTGAGACGGGGCAAGCGATATTCCAACTGGGCGAGTTCGACCTGCAACGCGCCCTCTCTGGTGTTGGCGTGCTGCGCGAAGATGTCGAGGATCAGCACGGAACGATCCAGCACCTTGACGTTTTCCCCGAACACCTTCTCCAATTCGCGTTGGTGGCGCGGCGAAAGCTCGTCATCGAAAATGACCACGTTCGCGCCGAGGTTGAGGATCTCGGTATGAATTTCCTGCACTTTGCCGGAGCCGATGTAGGTCGCCGGATCGATCTGCTTGAGGTTCTGGGTGGCGCGCCCGGCCACCGTGATGCCAGCCGTGTCTGCCAGCAATTCAAGCTCGTCTAACGAATCTTCCAGCGTGATCGGCGGATTGGGTTGATAGAGTTCCGCGCCGACGAGAAACCCGACCTCGTCGGCTTGAATTGTGCGATTTTCGCCTCGGTAAGTCATCTAGTCTTACTGTACCATTCCTTCAATCTAGCGAGCGCTTCATCCAAACGTTGGTCAGCGATGCCCAAGCTAAGGCGGACATAGCCACGTCCGGGCTTGCCGTACATCGTCCCCGGCGTCACCGCGACCAAGGCGTTATTCAGCGCTTCTTCCACATACTTTTGGTCGTCGCCGCCTTCGACCTTCGCCCAGAAATACAGCGAACCGCGCGGCTTCTCAGCGCGCAAACCGATCTCCGGCAGCACTGCCATGATCTTATCACGCCGCCGCTGATAGATGGCATTGCGTTCATCGATCCACGAGTCGGGCGTGTCGTTGAGCGCGGCGGCTCCGGCGTCGTAGATGGACTTGAAATGTCCGCTGTCCATGTTGCTCTTGATCACGAGCAGATTGTCGATGGCTTCGCGGTTGCCGACGCACGCCCCTAACCGCCAGCCCGCCATGTTGTACGTCTTGGAC
This sequence comes from Anaerolineae bacterium, assembly GCA_019637615.1. Classification (GTDB taxonomy): domain Bacteria; phylum Chloroflexota; class Anaerolineae; order Aggregatilineales; family UBA2796; genus JAHBVK01. Next base: position 22,909 of record JAHBVJ010000041.1, read on the forward strand.
AGCGACATGAATTCCACCGTGCAGTCCTTCGATCCCTTCACCTGCAAGGCACTCGGCGCGCGGTAACCATCGAAGACGACTTCGGCGTAAGGGTTATCCGAGCACAACAGCAGATGATGTTCACGGCAGAAGTCTATGATCTCCTCGTAGAGGGGCAGTTCGCAGGTCGCCGCCGTGGGGTTGTTGGGATAGTTGATCCACAAAATTTCCGCGTGCGAGAGGTCGCCTTTGAGCAGATCGAAGCGCGGGCGGTAGCCGTTATCGGGATCGAGCGGCAATTCGATGATGTCCGCGCCTGCCATCAACGCGCCCATGCTGTAGGCGGGGTAGTTGATGTCCGGCACGATCACCGCGTCGCCCACGTCCAGATAGGCCAGCGCCATGTTCACCAAGCCCTCTTTGGAGCCGATCAGCGGCAAGACTTCGGTATCGGGATCGACCTCCACGCCAAAGCGCCGTTTGTAATAGCCCGCGACGGCCTTGCGGAAGCCCGGATCGCCACGATAGCTGCCGTAGGAGTGATTATTCGGGTTATCAACCGATTTCTTGAGCGCTTCAATCACGTGCGGCGGCGGCGGCATGTCGGGGCTGCCGATGTCGATGCGGATCACGTCTTTGCCAGCGTTTTTCATCTCGATGATGCGCTGACCGATGACTGCGAATCCGTAGGGAGGCAAGCGATCTAACCGAGCGGCGTGCTTGGGAAGGGTCGTAGATTGCGTAGCAGTCATAAATTAGGATTCCTGTTTTCGCTTACTGAAAAACATGTTGATCGGGATTTGAAAATCGGGCAGAACATCGCCACCATCAAGGGCATCGTCAACGTTAAGAACGCGAACTTCATTGATGACGTGTCTGTAAACCTGTCGGGTGTCTGGATATACATTCCACACCATCAGTACACCGAAATCAAGCCATTCTTGCGTTTTCTGAGCGATCTCACTGGCTCTGTCGTACTCGGAGATCACTTCAACAACGAGTTCAGGCGCAATGGACAGAAAATCCGCGCCCAAATCTTCTAAGCGCTCCATCGGCAGGCGTTTGTAAGAAATCAACGAAACATCGGGAGCGCGAACAGTACGGTCATCTCGGCGGGTTTTGAAGCCAGTCCCGGCGGTAAATTGCGTGCCAAAATTAGTTTTGGCGTTATAAGCATCCAGCATTGATGCGATGCGTTGCGCAACAAAGCCATGAATAGGTTTGGCGGGACTCAAGGCGATCAACTTCCCTTCGATAAGCTCGTAGCGCTCCCCCATGCCCGTTGGAAGATCAGCAAGCTCGGCGGCGGTCAGTCCTGTCGTCGTGTGTGGCTCTGCGTTTGTAGCCGTCATTACCCCTCCACTGCACGGTATTTGTGCAATGTGCCCAACTCTAGTCTACCGCATTTCTGATCTTAATTCTACGGCGTTCTAGCTCGGAGTGGCGAGTCGCGGTTTGGTAGGTTGGACAAAGCAGCGCACCGGGCATAGCAAACTAGCCTAGAATGCTGTTTAATGTCGTCCTGTTTCGTGGCGCGCATGTATGCAGTGATCCTTACCTTCATCGTTTTCTTCAGACTCACATCCACGCACAGAGGGTTAATGCTATGATGGTCATCATGACACTCAGAACTGATCTCGTCCGGCGTGGTTTGGGAAAGGTGGCTCGGTAAATAATGAAGGTACTCGTCATCGGCGGGACTGGCTTTCTGGGGTATCACGCGGTACTCGAATTCGCGCGGCGCGGACATCGCGTCACGGCGGTGGCACGCAACAAACCAACCCAAGCGTTATTCCCGAATGAGATTTCGCTCCAGATCGCGGACGTTCATAAGCTGACCGATAGCGATCTCAACCATCTGCTGGCGGGGCACGAGGCACTCGTGTTCGCCGCAGGGGTGGATACCGTAACGCCGCAACCTAGCCCTGCCTACGATCATTTTTACAACGAGATTGTGTTGCCTTGCACACGTGTACTTGCCGCCGCGCGTGAAGTTGGGGTAACGCGCGGAGTCATCCTCGGCTCGTATTTCAACACGCTTGATCGGCTCCGACCTGATCTGCGGCTGTCCACCGTGCATCCATATATTCGTGCTCGTCACGTACAAGCCGAAGAAGCGCTCAAAGTGGCGATGCCAGCGTTGCAACTCGTGATCCTCGAACTCCCCTACATCTTCGGTTCGATGCCGGGGCGTATCTCACAATGGACGGGTCTGGTAAATTATGTAAGATCGCCGTTTCCACTATTCTTCCCGTCGGGTGGCACGAACGCCATCAGTGTCGAACATGTCGCAGAAGCCATCGTCGGTGCCATTGAGCGTGGTCAGGGAGGAGAACGCTACCCAATCGGTGATGAGAACCTGACATGGAGCGAATTGCTGGGCAGGCTATCGCGCCTAGCAGGGCATCCCAAGCGTGTGATCACCGTGCCTACCCCGATTATTGGCGGCGCTCTTGGGCTGTATCAGCTCGTCCTGCAACTGCGCGGGCTGGAGTCTGGCTTGTTGCCGTTTCCATTTTCCGCCCTGCTCACCGCTAACGCGTTTTTTGATCCTGCGCCCGCCCGCGCTGCCTTAGAGATGGGGCATGGCGATCTTGACCGCGCCCTCCACGCTACGATACTGGCATCTCCGCAGCATAGGTGACGGTGACGCCTACGATTTGCAAATGCTTTCTATACGCGGTAAAAGTGCAGCGTGCTTTTCTTGTATGCAACCAGCGAGATGATTCCTATGCTGCCGATTTTCACGCTGACCACGCCGCGCCTGACGATTCGTCCCTTCGTCGTAGAAGACCTTGATGCGTACCACCCTATTGCCAACGCTGGTTTCGGAGAAGAGCCGTTGGCGGAACGCCGTGAGTGGATCGAGTGGGTCACCAGAAATTACGCTGGCCTCGCGCGGTTGTATCAGCCGCCGTATGGCGACCGCGCCATCACGCTGACTGCGACGGGCGAATTGATTGGCTCGGTGGGCATCGTGCCGAGCATGGGGCCGTTCGACAAGCTGCCCTATTTCCGCGAACGTCAGCCAGACGCGCCCGCCGACTTGTTCCGACCGGAAGTCGGGCTGTTCTGGGTCATCTCGCCAGCGCATCAACGCCAAGGCTACGCGGCGGAGGCGGCGACGGCTGTGGTGAACTATCTATTCACCGAATGGCACCTAAACCGCATCATCGCCACCACGGAATACGACAACGAAGCGTCGATAAGTGTGATGCGCCGGATCGGGATGCGCATCGAGCGGAACCCCGATCCGACGCCTGAATGGTTTCAGGTCGTCGGCATCTTGGAGCATCCATCGCTGCGCACGGATAACCGCTAAGGTTACAGCGACAATTCGATCTGCTGTGCGCCCGTGCCGACCTCTTGCTTGGCACGCCGCACCTGCTCGATGGACTGTTCGGCGTCGGCAAGGCTGACACGTCCCGATCCGCGTTCGACGGCGGTGGAGGCGGCGAGGATCACGACGTTGAGCACATCGCCACCGCTGAGGCCAAGACTGCGACTCGCCAGCGCTTCCGGCGTCACATCAGGATCGCGCGGGAGTTTGGCTGGTAAGTGCAGTTTCCACAAACGCACAAGCGACGATTCGTCCGGCAGCGGGAACTGCACATGGGCGAGAATGCGCCGCACGAAGGCGGGATCGTAATTCGAGGCGAGGTTGGTGGCGAACAGCACCACACCCTCGAAGTTATCGAGCTGCAACAGCAACGTGCTGCGCGAGACGTTCACGCCGTAGTCAGCGGCTTGCGTGATGTTGGTGGCGCGGCGGCTCAACATCGAGTCGGCTTCATCGAAGAACAGCACGGCGTTGGCTTCTTTGGCGGCCTCGAACGCCGCCACGATATTCTTGGGCGTGTCACCCACGAAGCGCGACTCGACCTGCGCATAATCCACGCGGATCAGCGGACGCCCCAGATGTGAGGCGATGGCTTCCGCCGCGAAACTTTTGCCCGTGCCCGGTGGCCCGTACAGATTGATGGCGATCCCGCGCCCTTCAGGGTGGATCGTCTCCAAGCCCCATTCGTGGTAGAGCTTGTCGTGATATTGGATTTTGGCGAGCGCCGTCCGCAGTTGACGGTCGGTTTCCGCGCCAAGGACGAGATCGCTGAGTTGGCGGCGCGGCGTTTCGGATACGAAGATATTCATGGGCGCGTTCAAGTCCTCTGCGGGCGCATCAGCCGCGTTTTTACTCCGAGCGTCGGACAACCAATCGATAGGTGGGGGCATTTTGTACCTTCATCGAACCAACGGACAATTCATAGCGCAGCATTTCGCCCGATTCTAGCTTGGATAAGACTTCGGCGGGCAGGCTCTCGCGGTTGACTCGCTTGACCTCTTCCACCGAGACGCTTTCGTGCGTTTCGGTATTCTCGAAGACAGCCTTCATGGTCGCCGTGAACAACCGCTGACCGTTCACGATCATGCGGTCAAGCACGACCAAGCCATTCTGGATCACATGCGCGACGGGGCCGAGCTGCGTGCTGGCGCGATGCACGAGATCCGCCAGCCAATTCTGGATCGCCGCCCAGAACGCGACAACGCCGACGATGGCGATGCCCGCACCGAGCAGCGGAATGAGCATATTCATGAATTTTCACCCTCTACCTTATTGATTGGCTTGCGGCGGTTGACGATCCGGTACACAAGGTAGCTCGGAACGCCGACCAAGATCGCTGTCGGCAGCACGACGATGACCGACCAGACGACGACGCTGATCAGGAATTGCAGCACGAATACCAGCGCATTGCCCGCATCGCCCGCGACTTTATCCAACTGCCAGCCGCGATATTCGGGCGTCGGCGTGATGGTCGTGGTGGGCGTGGGCGGCGGATCGGTCTGCATCGTCACGCGGATCGAGGAGAAGGCAGCGGACTGTTCCATGTAGCCAAGCCGCCCTTTGATCTGCTCGATCTCCCCGCGCACCGACACCAATTGTTCATAGACCTTCAGCACTTCTTCGGTGTTGGTGGCACCTTCGAGAAATGTTCGCATCTGCGCTTCGGCGACTTCCAAGTTCTTGAGGCGACTCTGCGCGTCGGCGTATTGATCGGTGACATCGGTGCCGATCACGGTATCACTGAGCAGCGTCTTGGCTTCGGCCTTGATCAAGGTCAGTGCGTCCAGCAGCCGTTCGGCGGGCACACGGACGCCGATCACGGCTTGTTGAATGCTGCCGTTCTTCACCACGTTGGATTCGATGATCCAGCCGCCATTTTCTTCCACCCATGCCGTGATTTTGTTGACGGTCGCGTTGGGATCAGCGACTACCATCGAGACTTCGGCATTCTTGATGATCAGGCGGCGCTGCTGCGACTTGGCGGCACTGTCGCTGCCCGTACTCGACGTGTTCGCGGGGCCAGCGGGTGGAGGCGTACCGACAGCCCCAATGGGCGTGCTAGCGATGTTCACCGCTGATGTGCTTATTGCGGCGATGGGAGCTACGCGCAAGCTCGACCCGCCTATGAGTCCCGAACTAAAAGACATCATTATGAGGAAACCAAGCAAGATGAGAAGCAGAAAGCCCGCGATAAAGGCGGTTCGGGTACGGCTGTCAGCTATGGCTTTCATCTTGGCTCCCTGCGGCAGCATTAGTGTCGCGGCGGCGACGGGTAACACGATAGATTACCAACGCTGGTATGAAGAAGACCAACGCTACAGGCACGCCAACTACAAGCGCCCAGACGAGTACTCCGATCAAGGTTTGGAAGATGGAGACCAAGGCATCACCCGCCTGAGTCGCCACGCGCTCGATGCGCCAGCCCTTCGGTTCCGGCGTGGGCGACGGCGTCCATGTCGGTGTGATGGTGGGTGTCAACGTGGGCGGGAGTTCCATTTGCAGCGTCACTTTGACCAGAGAATAGGCAGCGGATTGTTCCAACAACTGCATCCGACCTTTGATCTGCTCGATCTGCCCGCGAATCGAGGTGAGCTGTCCGTAAACCGTGAGCACATCTTGCGTCGTGGTGGCTTTTTCCATGATCGCGCGGAGCTGCGACTCTGCCGATTCAAGATTGGTCAGTTGGCTTTGCGCATCGGCATATTCGGCAGTTACATCGGCTCCTGTGATCGCCTCCGTGAGCATCTTTTTGGCTTCACGTTTGACGGCGATGAACGCATTATTCAATTCCGCTGCTGGTACGCGGATAGCCATCACGGCTTGCTGCACGTCGTTGTAAACCACCACATTCGACTCTACGATCCAACCGCCATTTTCTTCCGCCCACGCCGTGATCCTGTTGACCGATTCTTGCGGATTCACCACAATCATTGATAGGTCGGCATTCTTAACGACAAGGCGCTGCTGCAAGGCTTTCTGGCGCTGTTCATTGCTGCCCGCATTGATGGGCGATACGACCCGATCTGAGGTATCGCCGTAACCGCGTGTCATTGTCATTGGCAACATGATCAGTGGGCCTTGGGTTCCCTGCGGAAAGACGACCGTCAAGTTAATGTCAAGTGCAGGGCTAGTCCCCACCACCTGAAGTGTTGACAATAAGTTCGTATTTGCCGCCGGTTCTGTCGCTTGCGTGGGTACCTGTGCAGAAACGAAGCCAATCACGCCGATGATGAGTACGGCGAATACGCCCCAATAAAGTGGACGTATGGCGGATATGATGGTTCGTTTCATGTGGTCTCCTCGTGTTGATCCCGTTACTGCGGGATGGCGTAACCCAAGGTCACTGGCTCACGGGCGCGGATCAAGCGCTCACGCACGTCGTTGGGAATCTCCTGCCATGTGATCTCGCGCTCGGCACGCCAGCGCAAAATCTGGGGTAGTTTGCCGTTCAACTGCTTGGGCGACATGTACGCCTCGATCTCAAGATACTGCTTGCCTTCGCGCTGCGAGAAGGTGACTTTGGCATCAACCAGCGTTTCGCGCACCACGCGGGCGATCTCAGGGTAGGAATCGGCCTCACCGAGCAGGACGCGCGTAGCGGTATCTACGTTGATGTCGCCGCGAGTCTCGTGCAGCCAGTAGGCCAAGCGCTCGGAAACCCAGACATCGACATATTCACGATAGGTCTTGTCGGTATGTTCGAGCGTATCACGAATCTGGCGTCCGCCGATGCCAAAGAGCCGCAGTATCCCTTGAAAGAGCGCCTGCGCCAAGCCGAGCAAGCAGCCTAATTGTCCATTCGATTGTTGATTCATGTTTTCCCCTAGACGTTATTGTCTCATCTTTAGTTCCAACTCGACAGTCGAGGTTTGACGGCGGATGAATTTCTCGCGCACGTCATCGGGCAGCTCATGCCACGGCACGACTTCCGCCGCTTCGACCTTGACGATCTCGCCATCAGGCTGTTGCAGTTCGGCTTGCACGACGCGCTCATGCTCACGCCCGCCCAAAAGCTGCCGGAACACGATGCGGGCCTTGACGAGACGCGCTTGCAGCGTCTCCAACGCGCGTTGGAAGGCGATCATGAGCCGATCTCCGCCCGCGAGGATGAGCAAGAAGGCTTCGCGCACATCTTCCCCGAAATACTGCTCTAACCACGCGGCGATGTGCTGGTTCGCCCATGTCACGATCTTCTGCCAGAAAGCGACGGACAGCGCTACCATGAGACCTGCCGCCGCGACCACTACCCATACCATAGTCCTGCTCCACGCTGATGCGATGTTGAGCGCGAAGGGCTGTGAGACTTGCCCTCATCCCCTGACCCCTTCTCCCGCAAGGCGAAGGGGAGAAGCCGTAAGGCGGAACAACCTGAGCGCTCATCGATTTCTTACCATCATATACGGAATCTTGCCGGACAAGTTGCCGCGTGACCGGAAGAAGGGATGGGATCAGCCAGCTATTGGGTTGGGATCGGGGCGGTGATACGCTGGAAGCGCATGACGGCTGACTGATGCTTTCTCTACGCCTGTTGTAATGCATCCCCGATGTTTTGTAGAATTGCGGAAAGCTCTGATAGTAACAATAGCAGGATTGGTTATGACCCGAAAGACACTGACTATTCTCGTGGCGCTGGTCGGTTTGATCGGCGCGATGTTCGTCCCCACTTCCCCCGCCAACGCGCTGACATTTGACCCGACGGTGTGCGCTAAGGACAACGCGGGCAAGCAGTTGTCCGCCGCGTGCGCGGCCATGATCGCGGCTTTCCCGACGCCGCCCGATGTCAAGCAGATCGCCATTGACGGCGCGACGATGGAGCATTACAGTTTCTGGAAGGTTGGCCCGCAACCAACGCCAACGTATGACGCGCCGAATGGCAACGTGGTTGGCGAGATTCCACAGGGATTCAACTTCGTCAACGCGATTGACACGAGCGTGGACGGCTGGCTGCGCATCGAGGGCGGGCGCTGGATCAACCGTGAGCAGGCCAAGTACAGCGAACCGTCGTTGTGGCGCGGCGTCGAGATCACGGACGGCTTGAAGTATCCGTTCGCGATTGTGCTGGACAAGAGCTACGTGTTCACCTCGGAGTATCCGGGTGGCCCCGCCTCCAAGAACACCAACCGCTTCCTGAAGCGCTATGAACTGGTCAACCTGTTCGCGACGGCGAAAGATGCCGAGGGCTGGAATTGGTACATGATCGGCCCGAATCAGTGGGTGAAGCAGGTGTTCATCGCGATGGTGGAAACGACCAAGCGCCCCGATACGGTCAGCGGGCGGTGGGTCGGCGTTGACCTGTACGAGCAGACGCTGGTCGCTTATGAAGACGATAAGCCGGTGTTCGCGACGCTGGTCGCCAGCGGGGTGCCGCCGCACGATACCACCGAAGGCGTCTTCAAGGTGTGGGCGAAGATGGATCGCGATGGGATGTCCGGCGCTACGGGTGCGCCGAGCGCCTATGCCCTGCAAAGCGTGCCGTGGGTGATGTACTTCAACGAGAGCTACAGCTTGCATGGTACGTACTGGCATGACCTGTTCGGGTATCGGCAGAGTCACGGTTGCGTCAACATGAGCATCAGCGATGCGCGTTACATCTACAAATGGTTCGCCGGAGCGACGCCGGACAAAGACGGCAACATCGTGAATCAGGTGTACGTGTACAGTTCTGGCGTGTACGGCAGCGGCGTGCTGCGCGATTCGTAAGCGCGGTGGCGGTGCTAAGTCCTTAGTCCTGAGTGCTGAGTAGAAGAACCTCACCCCCTGACCGCGACCGCTGCGCGATGCCCGGCGCTTTGCAACGAGGGGGAACCGAGGGACTACCTGATGGGGCAGTGTTAGCGTTGGCACAGGACGCAGCGAGGAATGATCCCGTGTGGCAATGGGGATGGCGTGATGGTGCGGGATTCGGGGAGCGATGATCCCGAAAATGATCCCGTGTGGGGGCGGAAGGGGAGAAAGTGCTAAGTCAGGAGAAGTCCTTAGCACCGGAGCGAAAGGGCGGTCGGTAGGCGTTGATTCCCTACGTTGAGCCGACTGGCTCACCTTGCGAAATCCGGATAATACTGGATTCGAATGCGCGGTGACGGTAGTGGGCGATGGGTTGGTGGGAAGCCTCACCCCCGATCCCTCTCCATTGTCATGGAGAGGGGAGTTGACGGAGTCGGCAGTGTCCCAATCGTCAGGGTCAGTGAGAATGATGAGGGGGTTGGACGCGATCAGAACGTCGGACGCGGCAGGCATGGGTTCGTCGTCATCGTCGTCAGGATCGGTGAGGATGATGCGTACTGTCCCCACTGTATGGTCATTTACAGAGGCGCTATCGATGGGCGCAGGAATCGGGCTGACTTCGCTAACGGCGGGTTCGATTGCAGGCGACGGTTCCTCGGCGGGGGTGAAATAGACGCGATAGGGTAGCATCTGGACGGGGAGGTCTTCGAATTCACCGATGGTGATGTTGTCGGGCGACCAAGGCATGGGGAACTCCTGAAAATAGTCCTTAGTGCTGAGTGTTTAGTCCTTAGTACAGAAGCAAAAGACAGTGCTGGGTGCTAGGTGCTAAGTAACGCAGCACGAGAGCGCGTTGAGTGAAGAAAAGTGCTGAGTGCTTAGTCCTTAGTACAAAGCAAAAGACAGTGCTGAGTGCTAGGTGCAAAGTAAAGAAGCACGAGCGCGTACTAAGGCAATCACGAATGCGGACGGACGATTGATGAAGATGACGACCAAAGCGGGATGGCTGAGGTCGTTTTTTGTTGTGCGAGTAGGATACAACAGGTTTTCTTAGTTGAACATCCTTACATTTGTAAGCTTACATTTGTATACGTACAAATGTAAGGGGGTACGTGGCAGCCCTCACCCCAACCCTTCTTCCGCAGGCGAGGGGATTTGAAAAAGGAAGGGTAGGTCATGATCGGGAATCCGTATTAGAGGGTGAAACTTCGCAAAGAAGGGAACCCGATGGTATGGAAGCTGCAAATATTTATCTGGAATCCATATTGCATTGTCAATTGAGTGCATAGTAGGTTGATCTGAAAACATTTCAGGTATATACTGTTATTACTCATTGTATTTCACCATAGAATACAGTGAGCAGCTACATAACCACTCCATCGCACCAACCGAAGCTTGGGCAACCGCCCGTGTAGCGTCGGTTTTTTGTTTTTTTACAGCGAGTCCATGCGCTGTTCCCCGAAAGGAGTGTGATATTGCAGGTTCGTTCCATACAAGTTTCTCCTATTTCCATTGGTGTACAGACGGTGATGAAACAGATTAACAGGCTGAGACGTTGGAAATAGCGAGATCATCCATTTCATTGGTATCAGGGAGAAGGAGTGTGCGGCTAAGGGCTTATCTTTCAGGAGTCCACTATGCGTACATTTCGATTAAAGCTATTCCTCATCTTGTTGATGGTCATCGTTTTAGTATCACCAACATGCACGACTCCAACGTTGGTTCGGGCAGAAGGTGACACTCCCTATTGGCCTGAAAAAGAATGGCGCACCTCTACGCCCGAAGAACAGGGGATGGATTCAGACATCCTCCTCAAGGGATTGCCCTCTAGTTCTGACTTGCTGCTCGATGGTCACAGTATCGTGGTGATCAGGCACGGGTACATGGTACTTGAGGCGTCGGCGTACCCGTTCAGCGCGTCAAAACCACAAGGCTTTCGTGATGCGGCAGAACCAGTGATGGCAACCTTGATCGGGATCGCCATTGATAAGGGGTATATCAAGAGCGTTGATCAATCGATCTGGGACTTTCTGCCGAAAGAGAACATAGCGCTCATGAATGACAACAAAGCCGCCCTTACCATCAAGCACTTGCTCAATGGTCAAACTGGACTGGCTTACTCATGGGGCGATGACGCAGAGAAATACTACCCGCTGACCGAAAAGGATCAGGATTGGGTTCAGGTCTTCCTGAGCGCTCCGGCCTCGGACAAGCCGGGAACGCGCACAAAATGGTTGTATGGCGATGCATTAGTACTATCGGCTATCCTCCAAAAGGCAACCGGGCGCACAGCCCTAGAATTTGCCAAGCAATACCTCTTTGGCCCGCTGGGAATCACGGATGTAGCGTGGTCTACAACCCCGCAAGGCGTCACCATCGGTGCCGATGAGCTTTACCTGAGTCCCTGTGATATGGCTAAATTTGGCTACCTCTATCTGCACAACGGGCAATGGGTGGATCAACAAATCGTTTCTGCCGATTGGGTGAAAACGGCCACCAGTCAACAAGTTACGCAGCCATATGACGACTGGCGATGGGGATACAGTTGGTGGACCGGTCAGTTTAAGCCGACTTCCTATACTGGCTATTGGCAGGCTGGCGCTGGCGGACAGTATATCTGGGTAATCCCGGAACTTGACCTGATCGCGGTCACAGCGGGTTATGGAACCACCCAACCTGTCCTCAACGATTTCTTGCTGCCCGCCGTGAAATCCTCAACTGCCCTGCCTGCCAATGCCGAGGCAACGGCACGCCTAACCGCGAAGGTGCAAGCACTCGCTAATCCTGCATCAAGTGCTGTTGAACCGATCCCTGCTGAAGCGAAAGCTGCCGCAGGACGGATATACACGCTTGAGGACAACGCTCTGGGCTGGAAGTCGATCAGCGTAGATTTTGGCACAGAGGAAGCCACCCTTACGCTGAACGTCGCGGATCGCACCCTAAAGCTGCCAGTGGGTATGGACAACATCTATCGAATCTCGGCAGATGGACTACCCGCGACGCCTAGTTTGTTCAGGTTATCCGAGATAGCTCCATTAGCGCTCAAGGGCAGATGGACAAAAGGTTTCACTGTAATCATGGTGGAGCTACGTGGCAGGGATACATGGATCATTAATCTTGCGTTCCAGACGAGTAATGAGATCAAGCTTGAGGTTCGCTTATCAGGGATAGCACTCTCATCGGGCCATGTCGTTGGTAAAGAGCTAGTGAAAATCAAAGGCGTGGCGCAATAAGCTGCGAGACGGAGGGTATAGGATCGTATTCTGATGAGATAAATCCCGTTCCTAGCTGAGATTCGGGGTGGGCAGGCGCGAACAGTCGGCTCACCCCAAGCGCGACAACCACACACTGAACAGGCGCGTCAGACGGAGGATGCCGTCGGGATCGGTGTAGACGGCTCCGGCGAAGCGCGAGGCTGGCTTGGTGAGCAGTGCCACGACACCTTTGTAGTTCAGCGCGTTTTTGAGAGCGGCGCGTTCGTCTTCGGTGAGGGGCTTGAGCGCGTGCTGCGAGGGCGCAGCTCCGCCATACCATAGGGAGCGATAGATCGGTTCCCAATCGGTGAGGGCACGATCCACGGCGCGATCCGCGTGGGCGAGGGTGATCTGGTGGGCGTCCTGTTCGAGCATAAGCTGGACAGCGTGGCGGGCGAGGCGCTGTACCTCGGCGGGCAAGCGATCACTGTAGATAATCAGTTGATCGAGCGCGGCATCGTCAATGGTGTAGTAATCCTCAATGGGCTGGAGGATCAGGCGTCTCGCTTCGTCAGGTTCGAGCGTGCCAAGCTGTACATAGGCGTCCAGCGCCCCGAAGGCATTGCGCGGAATGTTGGTGCCCGCCGCGATCACGCGGAGTTGACTGCCTACGTCATTGAACACGTCACGGAATTCATCGCGGAAGGTGGTGGTGAAGCCTTCGGAGCCGTCTTCCTCGCTGAACCAATAGTGAACGTTATCGAGGCACAACACCATGCGCTTTTCTTTTTGCCCGCCATCGGGCAGGGCGATGATCTCGTTGACATCTTCGCGGAATTGACGCACGCCATACGTCGGCGGGTTCTTATGATAGCGCAGCCCGGTGCGCGTCTCGTGATTTTCTACGCGGCGGAGGATTTCTTGCATCAGGACGCGGTAGAACATGTCTACGGGCACGCCCTGCACATCCATCCAGACAGGCCAGAAATAATACTGCGGGTCTTTGATCTGCTGGTCACGCAAGCGCTGCTCGATGCGGCGTAGAAATGAGGTTTTGCCGGATTGCAAATCGCCGGAGACGATCACGTTGCTGCCGCCCAAAACGCCCACGCCGATGACCTGCGCGAATAGGCGCGTGCGCCCGAAAAAGCGCTTGGGATCATCAACTGGCAGATTGAAGGTGAACGGGTTGAAGCGCGTGTCACGGGCATGTGCCGCCAGCCGCGCCTTGTCAGAGGCTTGCAGACGCTTGGTGGCGCGATCACCGAGGAAGATCAGGGCGGTGACGACGACGGCGGTGAGCAGATGCGCGCCCGTCAACAACACTTGCAGTAAATTAGCCTGTGCATAGGCAATGGCGGTGGGCTGCGTGATGAGCAGCGTCCACGTTTGCCCGCTCGGTGTGAGCGCGCCGTGGATGACCTTGCTGCTGATAATATCGCTGCCGACTTGCTGCGCGGTCACATCCCAATCTTGCAGTGGCAGATTGTCATGGCAGACGCGAGTCGGATCGCTCGCCCATGTTCGGTACAGCTCACTGCGGCGTGTATCGTCCGAACTGGCGACGAGGCACTGGCTGGAATCGAGCAGCATGACCTCGTCTTGATCGGAATAGACGAAGGTTTGGGCGAAGAAATCATCGAGGTTGAGGACGGCGGTCACGTAGCCCTGACGCGCCCCATCGACGGTGACAGGAAAGGCCATGCGCAAAATAGGCATCTGGTACGAGTCGTTGGCGGCGATGCGGTTATCGCGCGTGATGGCGAAAATGTAGACTTCGCCCGCCTGAAGCTGCGCCAAGGCCGCCCTATCCGCCGTATATAACGTCTCGTCGCCGGGGACGTTGACGACCCCGCCGACGCCACGAATGGCACGGGCGGTTTCGCGTCCAGCGAGGTCGAGGAAGCCGATCTCGGTATACTGCACGTTGAGCGTGGTCGTGATCTGGCGCAGTTCCGCGCCGAAGATTTCGTTGGCGGCGTCTACACAGCCCATCGGCGCACAGGCTTGGACGGCGGGCATGTTCGCCAGCAGCGTCAGATACTGCGTCTGCATGTTGATGACCTGATCGAGCTGATCGCTGATCTCGGCTAATTGCTGCTGGTGCTGCGTGCGCACGTTGTCGCGGCTGATGTTGAAGAATTGGGTGCTGATGAAGGCGTTGGCTGGCACCAGCACAATGAATAACGCTCCAATGGCGCTGATCAAAGCTTTCCAGAGCGACGGCAGCCCTTCCCACAGGCGCGCGATGGCCTCACCCACAGTGGGGTGCGTGTGTTCCGGAGCAGTCAGTTGCGTGGTGTGCAGATCCGTCATGGAGCGTTGCACTTGTTAGGTCTGCTCGTTGCCGATAGAAAACATGCGATCCAGATCCACGCGCGAGAAGGCTTTGAAGGCCATCAGCGTTTGAGTGCGCGTGATGAACGGCAGATTGCGAATTTTATCGGTCACGAGATCAGCGATCTGCTCGTTGGTTTTGGTGCGCAACAAGGCGACGAGATCGTACTGCCCCGCTACCGAAAAGACTTCGGAAACGCCATCGTATTTGAGCAGGTCTTGGGCGACGGTATCGACTTTGCCGCGCTCGACTTCCATCAGGACTACCGCAGTGACGAGTGACATGACGTGTATCCCCCAAATCAGTTAAACTTGCAATATAGCTATTGTAACGCAAGAGATCAGACAATGACTCCTTTGGATATCATGAAAAATGTGGCGCTCGTCACGGACGGGCCAGCCTTCGACGCGCTTGGCCTTGTGCATCGGGTGCGCGTCCCGCAGGGCGAGGCGGGCGAACGTTTCCCAACGCTGGTGATGGTGCATGGCTTTCAGGGCAACGAAGACGTGACTTGGGTATTTGCACGAACGGCGAGTCCGCGCTGGCTGATCGTGTCGCCGCGCGCGCCGCTGGCATCGGAAGGCGGCTATAGTTGGAACAGTTTTAACGATGGCAAGACGGATTCCGAGTCGTTGTGGCAGGCGCGGGATACGCTGACGCACTTCATCGAGCAGCTGGCGGACGTGTATCCGGTAGATCGCACAAAGATGGTGCTGTTGGGGTTCAGCCAAGGAGCGGGCATGTGTTATACTGTCGCCGCGAGCCAACCACAGCCGCCGCTCATCGGGCTGGTGGCGTTGGGCGGGTATATCCCCGGCCCGATCAAGCTGCCACCGCTGCACGGATTACCGGTGTTCATGTTCCACGGCACCAAAGACGAGACGATTCCGGTATCGATGGCGCGGAAGAATCACGATCAGCTTGTGGCGGCGGGGGCGGACGTGAGCTACCGCGAAGATGAGGTCGGGCACAAGGTCAGCGCAGGGGGGATGCGCGACCTGACGGCGTGGCTGGCGCAACGATTAGCAGACGAACGTGTTTAACTATATTGGCATTTCGCATCAGTCGGTTGAATTGCTGTGTTTGCTTGCACCTTTCGTAAAGAGTCGGTGTTAAGTTCGATTGCACAGTGTATAATTCCGACACTTTACCTAGACAACAATCCACCTTGGAGGACAAACAATGGCTTCTACTGAAGAGCAAGTGCGTAATATTATCGTCGAGTTACTCGGCGTCGAACCTGAAAAAGTGGTTCCTGAAGCGCGCTTCCGTGAAGACCTCGAAGCAGACTCGCTGGACTTGGTTGAATTGATCATGAAGATCGAAGAAGAATTCAACGGCGAGATTTCTGACGAAGAGGCGCAGAAAATTACGACCGTTGGTGACGCTATCACCTACATTGACACGCGCTTGAAATAAGCTGCTGCATTGCATTCTGGCAGCTAGTGGCAACCATCTAGCTGCTTTTTGTTGCCTCGTCCCGGTTCCCTAGAACGATTTTCCTATGACGATTCCCTGTGTGTTGACCATCGCCGCTTCCGATCCGAGCGGCGCAGCAGGCGTGCAAGCTGACCTGAAAACCTTCGAAGCGCGGCAAGTGTACGGCTTGAGCGCGATCACGGCCTTGAGTGTGCAGAATTCGACACGCGTGTATTCGCTCAAGATCATGGAAGCCAGCTTCGTGGCGGAGCAGATCAAGGCGCTGACGGATGACATCGCGATCAGTGCGTTCAAAACGGGGATGCTGCTGCGCCCCGACATCATCGAGGTGGTGGAACAAACCTTGATCGCGCAGCCAAACCGCCCCGCGATCATCGATCCGGTGTTTGTGGCGGGCGATGGACGGCGCTTCGTCAGCGATGAGACTATCGAGGCGTACAAAACGCGGTTGTTCCCGCGCGCCACGCTGATCACGCCGAATCTGGACGAGGCCACGATCTTGACAGGGCAGCCTGTGACGGATGTGGCAGCGATGCGCGAGGCGGCGAAACGCTTGCACGATCTGGGCGTGGCGCATGTGCTGGTTAAGGGCGGGCATCTGCCGGACAGCAGCCAGATCGTGGATGTGTTATACGATGGACAGACGTGCCACGAGTTCGCGGCGGCGCATCTGCCCGTCCAGAATCCGCGCGGGACGGG
This sequence comes from Anaerolineae bacterium, assembly GCA_019637615.1. Classification (GTDB taxonomy): domain Bacteria; phylum Chloroflexota; class Anaerolineae; order Aggregatilineales; family UBA2796; genus JAHBVK01. Next base: position 39,623 of record JAHBVJ010000041.1, read on the forward strand.
CTGCACCTTCGCGTCGTGCATCGCGGCGGAACTGGCGAAAGGCGCGGCGCTGCTGGATGCCGTCGCCACCGCCAAGTTTTACGTCACGGAGGCGCTCAACGGAGCGCTCGGCTGGCAGATCGGGCAGGGGCGCGGGACGTTGTTCCATAGCGTGGGGCGTCCGCCGATCAGGGAGTAGTGCTTAGTGCTTAGTGCTTAGTGCTTAGTGCTTAGTGCTTAGTGCTTAGTGCTAAAAGAGCGTACATGGGGGTGATTCTCGTGTCAAGCCGGGGAGGAAAGATGGAATTCAGGGAGATGGCGGCACGCGCGACTGAGATACGCGCGCGGTATGCGGAGATGGAGACAGCGCGGCATGGGCGGTCATGGACGGATGAGGAGATCGCGCTCGGTTTTATGGGCGACGTGGGCGATTTGATGAAGCTAATTCAGGCGAAAAATGGGGTGCGCGCCATCGATGATGTCGATCACAAACTGGCGCATGAATTGGCAGACTGCTTGTGGTCGGTCATGACGCTGGCACATGCTTATCAGATTGACCTTGAGCGTGCCTTCCTGAGCACGATGGATGAGATCGAGCAGCACCTCAACGGCAGCACTAGCACATAAAATTTTGCCAGTAGTCAAATGTAAAGATATGTGCGATAATTACTCTTGATAGTCAGCAAATCTCTTCCTTGGCTAGTATTACTTCATCGGATACCGCACCTTCATTGAAGAATCATCCTGTTTTGCGGTTTTCTGCCACGTCAGCCGAAATGCTCTATCACCCTACTTCAGCATCTATTTCGTCAATCAACGGAAGAATAAGCAGTACATGCCTAGTAAACAAATCGTCACTATCGGCAAGAAGACTTTCCCCATCGTCTACGGCCCCAACGGCCCCACCATCACAGGCGTCTTCACGCCGGAACAGAAACGCTATCTGACCAGTGTCTACGGCGTCAAGGTCGTGACTCCGACCAATGCGTCGAAGGCTCCTTCCAAAAACTAGCGATCAGCAGTAATACGTACATAACAAAGGTCAGTCTACGCGCGTAGGCTGACCTTTTTCACGATGAACAGCGATTTTCAAGTTGGTTGGTCTATTAATCCCACCCCTAGCCCGCAAGCGGTGAGGAGGGTTAATCGTTCAAGCCGAGTGAAATACGCTGAGTTGTATAGGGCAGGCTGTTTGGGGCGTGTTGCTATAACCCGCCACGCACCAGAATCAGCAGGCCGAGCAGGATGCCCCACCCTACATAGCCGACGAGAATGGCGGGCAGCACCGACCAGCCCGCGCGCATCGCTAACCATACTACGATGATGAAGGCCATCGTCGGAAACAGGCCGACGACGAGCTTTTCGGCATAAACGGACATGGCGGCGCTATCACTGCCATCCGCACTGGCGATGATCCACAGCGACAACGGTAAATTGATCGGCATGGTGGCGAAGATGGCGGCGAGCGTCTTGGAATAGTTGCGCAAGACAGCGACGATCAGGATGATGACAATCGAAATTCCAACAGGCAAAATCTGGCGTAGTGTGGCGGACATGAGGGATGTTCTCGAACGATGCGTTAATGACAAGGACGCCAATCATAGAACAAATCAGCAAGTTTCGCAATCACGGGACATGATCTGTGCGGGATTGGGCAATGTGGACGCCTCAGTGAAGGCTGGTACGCCAGCGGTGTCAGCACACCGCTTGGTATCACAAAGTTGACCCACTTTTGCGGTGCATCGGCGTTCATCCACGCTTATTTCATGCAGCAGCCTGCTTATTCATCCTCATGGTCGCCTTTTTGGATAAACTGGAGCCGAGATGCTATATTGACCATATCGTGATTCACTAGCAGAGGCCAAAGGGAAGTGCCCACGATGTTAAGAGGTATAAAACTTGAGTAGTGACTTAACCGCTGCGCAAATCTTAGCAATTATCCCCGCGCGTGGTGGCTCAAAAGGCATTCCGCGCAAAAATGTACGTCCGCTGGCGGGAAAGCCGCTCATTGCCCATACGATTGAACAAGCACAGCATTCACGCTTGGTGACGCGGGTGGTTGTTTCCACTGATGATCAAGAGATCAAGGATGTTAGCACCCGATATGGCGCGGAAGTGATTTTACGTCCTGCCGAGATTAGCGGCGACACGGCTTCCAGCGAATCGGCTCTGACGCATGTGCTTCAAACGTTGAAAGAACGGGACGCCTATCAACCCGACCTCGTGGTTTTTCTCCAATGCACATCCCCCATTCGGCAAGATGACGATATTGACCGCGCTATTGAGAAATTGCAGACCAGCAAGGCTGACTCGGTCTTATCGGTAGTGCCGTTTCACACCTTTATTTGGCGTCAGATCGGGGATGAGGTCATGCCCATCGACTTCGATTATCGCAAGCGTCCCCGCCGTCAGGATCGACATCCAGAATTCATTGAAAACGGCTGCATTTACGTCTTTAAGCCGTGGGTGCTGGAGCAATTCAATAATCGCCTTGGCGGACACATTGCGGTGTATGAAATGAGCCGATTGAGCGTGGATATTGATACGGTGGATGATTTTGATTTGTGCGAAGCTGTCATGCAGCATATTCATAAGGTGACATGATGTTGAGGAGCAACCAGCCCAATGGGTAAGACTTTATTCCTGCGTAAGAGTGAGCGGCAAATTGGCGATGGGCAGCCATGTTTTATCATTGCAGAGGCTGGTGTTAACCATAATGGCAGTCTGAAGATGGCGTTGCAGCTTGTCGATGTCGCTGTGGAAGCCGGTGCGGATGCTGTTAAATTTCAGAAGCGTGAATTGAAGGAACTGTATCCCACTGACTTGTTGGAAAACCCCAATCTAGCGGAGTGGAGTTTCCAATATATGCTTCCCATCTTGAAGGAAACCGAACTTTCTTACGACGAATTCCGTGAAATTGACGCCTATTGCCGCAAACGGGGTATTCGTTTCATGTGTACGCCGTGGGACGAGCAAAGTTTGGCCTTTCTAGAAGAATTGAGCATCGAGGTTTATAAGGTTGCCTCTGCCGACTTGATCAATTTCCCTCTGCTGGAGCGAATCGTCGCCACTGGAAAACCGCTCATTCTCTCTACGGGCATGGCCTCGTTGGAGGAAATCCAATGTACAGTGGAATTTCTGAATAAGCTAGAGGCTTCCTTTGCGCTGCTCCATTGTGTCAGCACCTATCCAGCGCCGTTCGAGAACCTGAACCTGCGCTTTATCGAGACGATGAAGCAGTTTGATGTCCCAATCGGCTACAGCAGTCATGAACGCGGAATCGCGATCCCCGTCGCGGCGGTGGCGCTTGGGGCGTGCATCGTGGAAAAGCACATCACGCTTGACCGTACGCTACCCGGCCCCGACCATCCCGCCAGTTTGGAGCCGTCCGGCATTCAGAAGTTAGTGCGCGATATTCGGCATCTTGAGCAGGCGATGGGGATGCCAGAGAAGCAGCTCAGTGCGATGGAATTGATCAACCGTCAAACGCTGCGTAAAAGCCTCGTCGCGAAAACTGATCTGAAGGCGGATACGGTGGTTACACGGGAGATGATCTCCGTGCGTGGGCCGGGTAAGGGACTATCTCCGCAGCGCTTGAATGAGTTGCTGGGGTGTACGCTGCATCGAGATGTACGAGCGGGTGATTACTTCTTGGAACAAGATTTGCGCTCGCCGGAAACCGTAACGATCCAAAATGAGCATTTCCATCATCGGTGGGGTTTGAAAGCGCGCTTTCATGATCTCATCAACATTTTGGAGCATAAGCCTAAACTGGTGGAACTGCATTTCAGCGAGCACGATGTTGATCATGCGGTGGAGTTTCCGAGTACGCCATACCCTCAGCAGCTTTTCATCCACGCGCCAGAATTCTATGAGAAGCGGTTGCTTGACTTGTGTTCCGTCGATGACAACCAGCGCGAACGATCTATTACGCTCCTGCAAAAAACCATCGACAAAGCCGTTGAGCTTCAACCTCATTTTTCGGGTGGCCCGATTAACATTGTAATTCACGTCGGCGGCATGACGATGGATGATACACAGGTTGATCATGGACAAATGCTGAGACGAGCCATAGAATCCTTCCGGCTTTTAGATACTAAAGGGATGATTCTGCTTCCTGAAAATTTACCACCCCGTCCGTGGTATCTGGGCGGGCAATGGCACCAGCAAACCTTTATGCGCGCCGAGGAAATGCTTGAGTTTTGCCAAGAACTGGGCGTTGGGATGACGCTTGACTTATCCCATGCGCAACTCTACTGCACAGCCCATAATATTCGTCTTGATGAATATGTTCGGCGCTGCTTACCGTTAGTGCGGCATATGCACTTTGCCGATGCGAGCGGAATCGATGGAGAAGGCGTCCAGATCGGGGAAGGCGTGATCCACTGGGAAGAAATCATCGAGATTATTTCTCAGAAGGATTTTACGTGGGTTCCCGAAATCTGGAGCGGTCATCTCAATAACGCTGAAGGCTTTGTCGAAGCGTTAAATCGACTCGCTGCGTATCCCAAACTTTGAACATGTCCTAGGATTGCAGACTATGCTAGATAACCTGAAACGTTTTGTGCGGCTACCTAATCCGAATGCCTTCCCTAGACCAATGCGCGATCATCTTGATCGCTACACACGGATGTATTACAAATGGGAAGTTGATCGCGATTTCGCACAAACGGCGAGTCGGCTTGAACCCTTTATCGCTCACGTAGATGCAACCCCCGACCCCAAGAAAGTAGCCCTGTTCGTCAGTTTCTCAACATGGATCGCTGGCCTAAAGCTGGAACTGCTGCTGGCGAAACGCTTGCAGTTAGCAGGCTATACTCCGGTTTTCTTAACCTTCTCAGGCGCTAAGATCGCCCACCGCTATTTCAAGCTGTTCGGATTTGACCATGTGGTTGATTGGGAACCATTTGTCAAAGAAAACCAACCAGCGGATCGGGATTATCAAGCGATAGCCCGCAGTTTGATCTCTGAGCCGCTGCGCATCAGGGATATAAAAGATTGCGACTATCGTGGCGTTCCGGTTGGCAAACACGCGTTGTCGCGTGTGTCGCGCGATCTCGTGCAGGGACGCCTCGATCTCAATGAACCTGCGCAGCATAAGCTGTTTATCGAGGCGTTAGCCGAGGCGATCCTGAATACAGATGTATCGCACATTCTGTTTGACAAGATGCAGCCTAGCGTAACTTTTGTGCGCGAATTCGGCTATACCCCGTATGCTCAACCATTCGCCGTTGGTCTAACGCGAGGAGTGCCGGGAGTCAATTGGCATCCGGGGCAGCGGGCAGGCTGTTGGGTCTTCAAACGCCACTACAATTTGGAGCGCCCGAAGGTTCACCTCTCAATTGATGATTCGACATGGCAGCGTTTGCGAGAGTATCCCCTGCTTGAAGAACAGAATGCTGCGCTGGAAAGCGAGTTTAAGGAACGTTACCGTCCCGATTCCAAGCACGATATTCGGCGCTTACAGGAAGGTAAACGCCTAAAAACGCGCGAAGAAATTGTCCAGCAGCTAGGCTTGGACGGGAACAAAAAGACGGCCGTCATCTTTTCTCACCTGACATGGGATGCTACCTTTTTCTTTGGTACTGACCTCTATGAGGATTTCGAGGACTGGTTGGTGGAGACCGTCCGCGTGGCTGCCGAAAATACCGAGGTGAACTGGATCGTCAAGCTCCATCCGGCAAATGTCCTCAAGCTTCAGCAAAAGGGCGACATCAGCCGCCCCAGTGAGTTGATCGCGCTGCAAAAGCTAGGCGAACTGCCGCCGCACATCAAGATTCTTGGGTTTGATACCGACATTAACACATGGTCATTGTACTCAGCGATTGACTATGGTCTGACGGTGCGAGGAACGATAGGCTTTGAATTACCCTGCTTTGGCATTCCTGTCTTGACCGCCGGAACAGGGGCTTATTCCGGGTTCGGGTTTACTATCGATTCGAAAACGAAAGAAGAATATGTAGCGCGCCTTCGCCACATCCAAGACATACCTAAACCGACGCCTGCGGAAATCGAACTAGCACGAAAGCACGCCTATTATGTGCTGTTGCAACGGCAGGCTTCGCTTGAGGATGTGGCACACGTTACGCATTTGTCAACCGAACAAGCACGTCATCCGCTGCAAACCAATATGGAGATGAAACTGAGTAGTATCGCGGATTTGCAGAATTCTCCTACGCTCGACGCGTTTGTCAAGTGGATAGAGAATGTCGAAGATCCTGATTTCCTAACCGAGAGTAAGAATGCTATACCGATAACGGTTTAGATATTCCATATACGTTGAGCGTGTGACCGTAAGAACTAATACTTTCGCTCTGGATTGGTTAGGAGCTTGTCTAGAAATCGCAGAAGACTGAATAGCTTCCGTATTGGGTAGTCGTCGAGAGCCTACCCAAACAACTTTGCTCTTGACCGAATGCAAAAGGCATGAAAGACATAGACTATGCAAACCGTAGTAGTCACTGGCAGCAGTGGATTGATTGGTTCGGAGGCAGTCTCTTTTTTTGATGCGCGTGGTTGGAACGTGCATGGGATCGACAACAACATGCGCCGATCCTTTTTCGGCCCCGATGGTGATACCACATGGAATCTTGATCGTTTACGCAATTCGACCAAGCACTTTGAGCACCATAACGTCGATATTCGGGATCGGGCGGCGATTCTGGATGTGATCAAGACCGTGAAGCCGGACATGATCATCCACTGCGCTGCGCAACCTTCGCATGACCTCGCGAGTTCACGACCATTTGATGATTTCGAGACGAATGCCGTCGGCACGCTGAACCTGCTAGAAGCTGCCCGTCAGGTGTGCCCGGAAGCGCCGTTCCAGTTCATGAGTACCAACAAGGTCTATGGCACGGTTCCGAACGAGTTTGAATTAGCAGAGCTTGACACTCGTTACGATTACGCCAAACCCGAAGATCAAAAGGGCATTGACGAAACTTGCCGGATCGATTCGACACTCCACAGCCTGTTCGGTGCCTCCAAAGTCTCGGCGGATGTGCTCGTGCAAGAGTACGGACGCTATTTCGATATGCCTACTGTTTGTTATCGGGGTGGCTGCCTAACCGGGCCGAACCATTCCGGCGCAGAATTACACGGCTTCCTTGCCTATCTTGCGCGCTGCTTCCGCGAAGACAGAACGTACAAAATCTTTGGCTATAAAGGGAAGCAAGTACGGGATAACATCCATTCTTTCGACGTTTGTATGGCGTTTCAATGCTTCTTTGAAAATCCGCGTAAAGCTGCCGTGTATAACCTTGGTGGCGGGCGCGCCAACAGCGTGTCTATCTTAGAGGCGATTGCCTGTTTCGAAGGCTTGTTTGGCAAAAAGTTACAAACACAATACGTCGAGCAGAATCGGATCGGCGATCACATTTGCTACATCAGCGATCTAACCCGACTCAAAACGGACTATCCGAATTGGGAACTTACCAAATCACTGGATGACATCCTGCGGGCGTTAGCCAGAACCTAAGGCGAGACTTCAGCAATGAAACTTGGAATTATCATCGCTCAACCCCTTAGCCCGCATACCAATGGCAGCCAAGCCTCCTGTTGGGCTATTTTGCAGCATTTGATCCAACAGGGGCATGAAGTTACAGTCTGTTCCATCCTCGATCAGAAAGGGGCAGAACAGGCTTCAAAAACGGTGCCTCTGCTAGATGCTGTCGGCGCACGGTTTGAACCGCTGGTTTATAAGACGGCTGATGTAAGCCAAGAAATCGCTGCACTCACCACGAGTTTCAGCGGCAAGGCGCGTTACTTGCTAGGATTGGCAAAGACGGATATCTACATCCACTGGTTAAGACTACATGCTGCACTAGAGACTCATTTGCGGCGACTCGCGCTGGATGCGGTGCTGATTTACGATTTTCCATCGTTGGCGGCGGCCTATGGCGTCCATGTCGTGCCAAAATTGGCGGTTGCTGTCGATCTCTGGCATCTGGACATTTTGTCTCGCAGTGAAGTGAGGGTCAAGCAATCGCTTTCGCTGCAAAAACTGAAAGAGCTTGTCCAAATCAGACAACTTGCCAATCTTCATCGCAACGTGATGATTCAAGTGCTGCGAGATTGTGAGGCACAAATCGATTTTGCGGCGCATCACGCTGAATGGCTCCGGCAACATGGCGTCCCTAGCCTCGAATATCTTCAGACGCCGATTGAAGACCCTATCAAGGCGACGGCGGCATCGCTCGATCTCAATCCCAGACAAAACCCCAAGCCCCGGTTGCTGATGATTGGTAATTTGACAGGTGTGGCTACACGGCTTGGCTTCCAATTGCTCGGTGATTCTATATTGCCCGAACTTGAAAGAGCGCTTGGCGAGGATGCATTTGAAATCCGGGTAGTCGGTGAAGGGACGCTTCCTGCTCACATTCGTCGTAAGCTGGAACGTCCGGCCATGAAGTGGGTGGGGCGCGTTGATCCTCCCGACGCCGAATTTTTAGGAGCAGATATTGTATTGGTGACCACACCAGTAGAAATCGGGATGCGTGTCCGCATTGCCGTGGCGTTTGCTTATGGTTGCTGTGTCGTCGCGCATGTTGCTAATGCGGCGGGCATCCCTGAGATGAAACACGATCACAATGCGCTAATCGGTCACAATGGTCAAGAACTTGCGGCACAGATCGTGCGAGCGCTGAAAGACCTATCCCTGCAAAGTACACTGCGGCACAACGCGCGATCAACCTTCGAGGACTACTTCAAAAGTGATGTTGCCGCGATTCCAATTGCGAATCGTTTAGTTGAGTTGGTTCGCAACAACACGCCTGTTCAAAAATCGCCTAGTGATTTGCCCAACGCCTAATTGGGGTCTCGCAGTGGTCTACTAAGCAGTTTCTATTTACTGAAAAGAGTCGGAACTCATGCAAAGTCGGATCAAGAACCTAGTTCTACGTTGGAAAGGAACCCGCTCTCCCAAACCACCTCCTGAAAAATTGCTTTCTCCACGCCCGGATGGGACGCCGTGGAAAGTTGCCGTCATTGGTGCGGGTAACATGGGGCGAGTTCAGTGTGAGATTCTATCTCGCATCGACTCTGTGAAGCTCATCGCCATCGCGGATCGAAGTGCAGAATCGTTGAGCAAGCTGCCGGAAGCATTACAACAGCCACACGTTAAGCATTATGCCGAGTGCCAAGACCTGTTGACCAATGAACAGCCCGATCTCGTGTCTGTGGCGACCAACACCGCTTCGCACCTCGCGCTTGGTAAGCTGATTGCCGAAGCGGGCATTCCACGCTTGATCATCGAAAAGCCGATTGGAAACAATATCACCCAAGCGATTGCGTTAAATGATCTCTGTCAGTCGAAAGGGTGCCAGCTGGTCGTTAACCAGAGCCGACGCTGGTCACCGGATTATGCATCTATCAAACAGTACCTCTCTTATGGGCTGCTCGGTGAACTGCGCCACATTTCGGCTATTTTAGGCGAAGGTGGGGTAGCGATGATCGGTGTCCACTTTCTGGATTTGATGCGCTATTTAATGGGACAGGACGTTGCCCGTGTGACTGGCTATCTAGAAAAACAAACCGCCTCCAACAAGTGGGGCGCGGAGTTTTATGATCCGGGTGGGTATGGAATTATCGAGTTCAAAAATGGGGGCAGAGGATTCATCGAATTATCTACTGATCTTGTCAAACGCGAGCGCTTTCTCGTGCTGCGTTGCGAGAATGGACGCATCGAGATTGATGAACGGGCGCGGCGTTGGACAGCGGTTATGCCAAACTCACGACGGGTCGATTTTCAATTCAGGCAAGCCGTTACGCCCGAAGCTCTGTTTCGCAAAATGATCATCGAAACGCTCAAGGGGGAGCCATCAAAATGTGATGGACAGCAAGGCATCGCGGCGCTGGAAATGGTCATGGCGATGCATGTTTCAAGTCAGCGAGGACATATCCCGATTGATCTGCCGCTAACCCCCGAAGATGCAGAATTGAGGGTTAATTTCCCGTGACACTTGCACGCAGAATCGTACGGTCGGGCGTTCGTCGGTTCAGAACCCTGACTGGTCTGAAAGAGAAACCGAAGAAACGTATTCTCTCGGAACGCAAATATCTTGCACCTGAGCCACAAGGGACACCTATCCGGGTGGCGGTGCTGGGGGCTGGACGCGTTTCTGACTTCCATTTGAGCGTGCTCAATGCATTTGAGGCCGTCAAGATCGTTGGTCTAGCCAATCGTGGCAACAGCGATATTACAGCGATGGGAGAAAGCTATCACGTTGAAAAAGTGTTTTCCAACTGGCGAAAAATGATTGAAGACACGGCTCCAGATGCCGTACTCATCTTGGTCAGCCACTTCGAAACTGTCCCCGTGACCGCCGCTGTTCTGGAAATGGGAATTCCGTGTTTAATTGAAAAGCCAGCAGGCTTTAGTTCACGGCAAACTAGCTATCTAGCTGACCTAGCCGCCAAACATAGCTGCCTGAATATGGTGGCGGTTAACCGACGTTACTATTCGGTCGTAGATTATGCGCTGGATGCGATCTACCAAAACGGGCCGCTGGTTGGTGCGTTAGTCGAGGCTCACGAGCCAATCGCGAAAATGCGCAAAAATTCTCGGCATAGTCAAGCCCTGCTTGATCGCTGGTTGGTTGCCAATTCTATTCATCCGATAGACTTGCTGCGATGTGTTGGTGGAGATGTGTCCAACATACATGTCCTCCGACAAGCGTGGTCGGGGATGCCGGATAGTTTTTCCGCGTCGATGCAGTTGCAGCACAATGCGCTGGGGACATATGTGGCGCACTGGTCGTCAGTTCAGGGTTGGTCGCTGCAACTATATGGTAATGACATCAAAGTTATCCTGAACCCATTGGAAGAAGGCGAAATCATCTATTCCGATGGAAGACGCAGTTTAGTGCCCGTCGATGAGGTCGATCTGAAGTTCAAACCCGGCATATACGCGCAAAACGCTGCATTCTTACACGCCGTTTCGACGGGCGAGGCGCTCCTTCCGCCGTGCTCGGATTTGGCGGATCACGTTAAGACGTTGCAGCTTATTGAAGACATTGCAGGAACAATCCATGAAGATTGAGTACCCTACCTATTGATCGCCCAGTTTGCGTCATGAAAGATGGTGAGCACAGCTAGGTACACTAATCCTGACAACCTTACGATGATGCGCAGCGAAATCCAGTCAATATCGATTATGCGGTTGATCGATCTCTGGCTGATTACAGATTTATCATTTGGAGACAGCGGCAGACGATGAAACAGCATATCGCAATCTCTGTGACAGAGGGGCGGCTCGTCCGGGACTTGCTACAAAACAATTTTCTCGATTCGATTCTCCAGTCAGGTTATGCCGTCACGCTCATCACGCCAGCGGATCGCGTACCCACGTTCGTACAAGAATGGCAGCGACCGGAATTAACCTTTTCGCATCTTTATGGCGTGGATGGCTCCTCTGCTTGGATTACGCGCGCCATGCGGATGCGTAAGCGTATCGCCAAACGCAAGTGGACTGGCTTGCTCGCTTACTGGCTCCGCTTGGAGCAAAAGTACCTATTCTTGCCGAGGCGTGAATATCAGGAGCTATTCACCGCGACTCGCCCTTCGCTGGTGGTGACGACCAACGCGACTCCGATTCAGGAAACGGAGGTCATCGCGACGGCGCGCCAAATGGGCATCCCGACGCTTGGTGTCGTCGGTAGTTGGGATCGCATGTACAAATTCCTCCACTCCCGCACCGATCATATCAGTGTATGGAGCGACCTGAACCGCCAAGAAGCGCTTGACTTAGAAGGATTCGCGCCGGACAAAGTGCATATCACGGGGCCGTCGCAACTCGATTTGTACTTCCAAGAGGGCACGGTCTGGACAAAAGCCGATTTATGTACACGTTTAGGCTTGAATCCTGACCGCCCGATCATTGTCTTCGCTACGGCTGGCGCATTCGTTAATGGTTATGACGAAACGCATCTGTTGATATGGCTGCTTGACCAGATTGCGAATGGCTCGATCAAGGGACAACCACAGATCATTTGCAGGTTGCATCCTTTTTCCCGACTAGAGTATTTTTTGCCGTTTGAAAAGAATCCGGACGTACGGCTGTCTTTTATGCGCGGCTACATTCCAACACTTGGCTACACCATGTCTGGTGACGAAATCATCGAAGTGGCGAATATCCTTCGCCATGCTGATGTCATCGTGACGCCCGGTTCAACCATGACCATTGAGGCCGCCATTTTCGATACGCCCGTGATGGTCCCAACCTTTCACCTGTACCAACCCGAAATTGCGAAACAGTACTTCAAGGCGCGGGTATTCGGCAGGCACTTTGACCGTATTCAGAAGCTAAAGTTGGTGCCTATCGCGGCGACGCCGGAGCAATTGTTAGCCGACATCAATCAAGCTCTCACGGATCGGACATGGAATCAGCGGGAGCGTGCTCAATTAGTGCGTGACTACGTTCAATTTACTGATGGGCAGTCTACACGGCGGCTTGCGGAATTGATCGTTGATCTGGCAAAGCAAGGCACATCGGGACAGGCTACTAGTGCGTAGGAGCATCTACATGCAAACTACGGCATTCTTGCACGCCGTTTCAACCAGTGCTATAGTGCATCGCGCTCAGAATTGGCAGGCCACGTAAAGCGATTGAACCGCCTAGCAGGGTCAATCCATGTTCTGCCGCATGATGAAGTTCAAGTGTAAAAAGGACGCATATGAGCGAGCTACCTTCACAGGATCGTCGTTGCCTAGTCGTGGCTGAAGTTGCCCAGACCCATGATGGCAGCTTAGGGTTGGCACATGCCTTCATCGATGCGGTCGCTCGTACAGGCGCGGATGTTGTGAAATTTCAGACGCATATTGCCTCGGCGGAAAGCACCGCTGAGGAACCTTGGCGCGTCAAATTTAGCCTGCAAGATGGGACACGCTACGAGTATTGGAAACGGCTCGAATTTTCCGAGGAGCAGTGGCACGGTCTCAAGCGCCACGCGGATGAAAAAAAACTCAAGTTTGTAAGCTCTGCGTTTTCTGAAGACGCTGTAGACCTCCTCACCCGTGTCGGTGTTGACGCGTGGAAAGTAGCTTCGGGCGAAGTCGCCAATTCGCTGTTATTCGAGCGGATGGCGGCGACCAAGCTGCCGTTTTGGGTGTCTACGGGGATGAGTCCCATCAGCGAGATCGACACCACCGTGCAAATGTTGACCGAGCGCGGGCTACCCGTCACGATCTTGCAGTGTACGTCGATGTATCCCACGCCGCCGGACAAAGTCGGTCTGAACGTGATCCCTTTCTTTCGAGAACGCTACAAAACTGGCGTCGGGTTGTCTGACCATTCGGGCGTGATTTTCCCCGGTCTCGCCGCCGCGACGCTCGGCATCGACGTGCTGGAAGTTCACGTCACACTCTCCCGCGAAATGTACGGCCCCGACGTGATCGCCTCGCTGACGACGGGTGAATTGAAGCAGTTGGTGGATGGCGTGCGCTACATTGAAGCGATGAATCGCGCGCCCGTCGATAAAGATGTGATGGCGAATGAACTCGGCAAGATGCGCCAGATTTTTAACAAGAGTGTGGCGCTCAAAGTGAATCTACCTGCGGGTGCTGTCTTACGTGCCGATGACCTGACCACCAAAAAACCCGGTACGGGCATTAACCCATCTCAATTGCCAACGCTGGTGGGCCGCAAACTGCGAAATGACGTTCAAGCGAACCAGCTTCTTCGCCTAGACGATTTGGAGTAATTGTGAAACGGAAAGTATGTGTCGTTGTTACCGCCCGCCCCAGTTATAGTCGGGTGAAAACCGCGCTGCAAGCCATACGTCAAGACCCAGACCTCGAATTACAATTAGTCGTCGCCGCGTCTGCGCTGCTAGAGCGTTACGGCGGGATGCTGCGTACCATCGAGCAGGATGGCTTTGACATCGCGGCACGTGTGTATATGGTGGTGGAAGGCGAAAATCTCGCCGCCATGCCTAAAACAACGGGGCTTGGCCTGATCGAGCTGGCGACGGTGTTCGATAACCTCAAGCCCGATGTGGTGATCACCATCGCGGATCGCTTCGAAACGCTGGCGACGGCGGTGGCGGCATCCTACATGAATATTCCCGTCGCGCACATTCAAGGTGGCGAAGTGACCGGCTCCATCGATGAGAAGGTGCGCCACGCCGTCACCAAGCTCTCTGACCTGCATTTCGCTTCGACACAGATGGCGGCGCAGCGCATCATCCGCATGGGAGAAGACCCCGCCTCGGTCTTTGTCACAGGTTGCCCGTCGATAGATTTAGCCGCCGAAGTGCTGAAGGCTCCCGCACTCGATTTTGACATCTTCGAGCGTTACGGCGGCGTCGGGGAGCGTCTCGACTACTCCAACGGGTATATCATCGTCATGCAGCATCCCGTCACCACGGCCTATGAGCAGGCGCGTCATCAAGTGACCGAAACGCTCCATAGCGTCCGTGATCTGGAGATTCCAGCGCTGTGGTTTTGGCCTAATGTGGATGCTGGCTCGGACGGCACGTCCAAAGGCATTCGCGTCTTCCGGGAACTCGAAAAGCCGAAGAATATCCACTTTTTCAGAAATATGGTTCCCGAAGACTTTCTCAGGGTACTCTACGGGAGTCAGTGCATCGTGGGGAATTCAAGCGTAGGGATTCGGGAATGTTCCTTCCTCGGCGTGCCGACGGTCAATATCGGGGATCGGCAGGTCGGGCGCGAACGGGGGCCAAACGTGATCGATGTGGATCACGACCGGACGGCGATCCGTCAGGCCATCCAACGTCAATTGGATCACGGCAAATATGCTCAAGACACGACCTATGGCGATGGCTGTGCGGGCAGCCGCATCGCAGACCTGCTTAAACATCAGGAGCTGCATATCGAGAAGCGCCTGACGTATTAACATCCTACGTCAAATGAAGCCGAGTCTGCCTGCTAGACCGCTTCGCCTTCAACTTATGGAAAATCCCTCACATTCCTAACTATGTTACCGCGCGGACGCTGCATAAGGCGTCCGTGTGCGTCTGCGGCTGAGAATCGCGGCTAGAACTGAATCGTTGATCCCCGTCAATCTAATGCCAATCCCCACAAACTCTCCCGAACTTCTCCATAGGATCTAAAGACCTGTACGGCACAATGCAACATGGAAAGGGAATGGAGATCATCTATGACCAAGAAGCGCACCTTCTTTCTTCTAATATCGGCTGGAATAGCCGTTGTCCTGATGGCGGGGATGTTTCAAGTGCAGCCTGTGAGCAGCCAAGCAGCGCAGCAACCAACCCGCGCCGCAACGGGCGCAGCACCACAGGCCACCCCGACGGCTGCATCATCCGCCAGCGGAATTTCCGCGCTTGGCTCGGTCGAAGCGGCCACGGTCGTGTCAACGCATTTTCAAACGAGTGGGACAGTCCAGAATGTTTATGTTCAATTAGGCGATTACGTCCAAGCGGGGGAAGTGATTGCCGATCTGGACGGTACTGACCTGTGGAACACCTATCATCAAGCCGTCCTCAATGTCGAAAAGGCGCAGTTGACGCTCGATGCGCTGTACGAACCCCCGACCGAGGATGAGTTGAAGTCGGCAAAGGCCAAAATCGCCAGTGCGCAAGCCAATTACAGCTCGATTGCCAATTCGGTTTCGTCGGCGGATGTGCAGTCCGCGCAGCTCAGTTACGACCAAGCGCAGCAGCGGCTCGACGGCTTGAAGCAGGCGCGCGCCAACATGGGCGGCACTGATAACGAGATCGCCTTGCAAGATGCCAAGATCGGGGAAGCCTCGTTCAACGCCGAGATCGCGCGTCTACAACTGGTCGCCAAACAAACGCCCAACAGCGCCTCGTTGTGGCAAGCCTCGGTCAGCATTCAGCAGGCACAGCTCAATTTGGCGAAGTTGCAAGCTGGCCCCACGCAGGCCGAAATCGACAATGCGCAGATTTCGCTCCAGATGGCACAGGCCAATCTCACCGATGCGCAGACCGCGCTGCGTCACATTCAGTTGTTCGCGCCGCGCGCCGGCACCATCACCGCCGTCAATATCAGCGCCAGAGATTCAGTCGCGATGTCCGTCGCCGCCATCGAAATCTCCGATCTCACGCAGCTCCGTATCACCGTCCCCATCAAC
>JAHBVJ010000042.1 GCA_019637615.1 Anaerolineae bacterium
GCACGAAATCCCAGACGAAAATGGTCAGCACCCCAAACAGGAGGATGACCAAAGCGATCACGAGGAGAAGGCGGGCGCGATCAATTTTCATGGACACGCTGCCCCGCTTGGCACGCAGTCACGATGTTGGTCAGGCAAGCGCGGGCGAGGTCTTCTTCCTGCGCGTGGGTCGCGGCATGTCCATAACGCACGCGCTCAAATAGGCTGGTGAGGGTCTGGATCGGCTGCGCTGGCAGCCCGATGCCGATCAACTCATCTTCGAATTCGCGTGGCGTCATGGCGGTTTCGCGCGTGAGACCTTTTTCTTCCTGCACCACGCGGCTCATTTCTTGATAGCAGCGGATGATGGTTTGTTTGAGGTCGCCACCCGTGTGCAGCGACTCTAGCGCGGTCTGGACTTCCTCCGCCAAGCGCTGCATGGGCGTGGCAGGAGGTTGCAACCGCCGTCGGATGAACCAGATCGCCGCGACGATCAGAAGGGCGAGCAGAATGGCGACGGCAAGCGCCACCGCTGTTATCAGACCCGATGGCGGGGTCGGCGTGAAGACGCTGGTATCGGGCGCGTTAGATAGCAGTTCTTGAACCGGACTGCCCGTGATCGGCTGTTGCGCTTGCTGAACCTCATTTACATGGTTGCGCAGATAATCCGCGAGCAAGAGGAGCAGGATCATCAGGACGATATAGCCTAGCAAGCGACGCCGCCCATCGGCAGTCATCAGCATATAGAGCAGGCTAAACGGGAACAGCACCAAGGCGACCGCCAATGCGCCGCGCACCAGCACAATGAGCACGTCACTGGCGGGCAACGAACCTGCCGAGCCAAATGGCAAGGATTGGGGTTGACCGAGGTAAAACGGATCGCCGGGTCTCAGGACGAGGTTAGGCAAGCTCACCGCGATCAGGATCACGAGCACTTGAAACGCGACGATGAGCAGAAGGGTAGTACGCTTGGCTTTCGTCATCTTCGTAACTTTCGAACTACCGCATAGAAATGGCGGTTCGGAGATGCTTCCGGCGCGTGCGTGGTTGCGATTGGAAGGATTACGCTGACGCGCGACGAAGCTCACTTTGGTACCGACGACCGGAGCGACATTATAGCGCATCGCGGGAGTTTGTCGTTTCGAAAAAGGGACTGATGGGCTGTTTTTATTGGTGAGCGTTAGTAAACTGAAGGGTGACGCAAGATAAGCGTCCTTGAGCAAGCCTCATAGTAGATAGAGAATCAGCCTGAATAAAGCGATTTAGCCTTATTTTTACGAAGGAATGCAGATGACCACGATTACGAATCTCAGCACAGAATACCGCCGCAATCCGCTCGGTATCGACATCCGCACACCACGCTTGGGATGGCAAATGGTAACGGAACGCGCGGGCGCACGTCAAACCGCGTACCGTATCTTCGCCGCCAGCAGTGCCGCCAACCTCAGAGAAGGCGCGGCTGATGTGTGGGACAGCGGCAAGGTCGAATCGGATCAGTCGATCCATGTGGCGTACGCAGAGAAGCCGTTAGTATCGCGACAGCGCGTATATTGGAGCGTCACGGTGTGGGATGAGACAGGCAAGGCTGCGCATAGCGAACCTGCGTGGTTTGAGCTTGGCCTGCTGCGGAATGCCGATTGGAAAGCGAAATGGATCGGCGCGAGTTTGCAGGGCGGGCCACGCAGCATGATCCCTGCGCCATACCTGCGCAAGCCGTTTTCGCTCGGCGCGAAGCCGCGTTCGGCACGGCTGTACTTCACGGCGATGGGGCTGCCTGTGTGCTCAATCAACGGGCAGCCGGTCAGCGAGGATGTGCTGACACCGGGTTGGACGGAATACGGCAGTCATGTGCAGTACAACGTCTACGAGGTGACGAGCCTGCTCCGGCAAGGCGAGAACGCGATGGGCATCATCTTGGGGGATGGTTGGGCGGTCGGGCATACGGGCTGGCAGCACCGCCAATTGTACGCGGCGCGGCCTCATGTGCTGGCACAGTTGGAGATCACGGGCGAAGACGGCAGCGTGACCACCGTAATCACGGATCGGACGTGGCGGTACCAGTTCGGCGCGATCACACATAACGATCTGCTGCAAGGCGAGGCCTATGACGCGCGGCTGGAATTCCCCGCTTGGGACAGTGCTGCGTTCGATGATCGTCGCTGGTTCCGCGCCGAAGTGTTCCCGCTTCCCAAAGCGGCTATCGTGGCGACGAACGGACCAACGGTGCGGCGCATCCAAGAATTGAAGCCGATCAGTGATCCGGTGGACAAGGGCAGCGCCGATTCGCCGCGCGCGGTCTTCGACCTCGGTCAGAACATGGTGGGGCGAGTGCGCTTCAAAGGCAGCGCGCCCAGAGGGACGACGATCACGCTGCGCTTCGCGGAGGTGTTGAACCCTGACGGCTCGCTGTACACGACCAATTTCCGATCCGCCAAGGTGACAGATTATTACACGTTCAAGGGTGAGGGCGAGGAAGTCTGGGAACCGCACTTCACCTTTCACGGGTTCCGCTACGTCGAACTGCTCGGCTACAAGGGAAAAGTGACGCGCGACACGATCACAGGCGTCGTGCTGCATTCCGAGATGGAACCGACAGGCACATTTGAATGCTCCGATCCGCTGTTGAATCAGCTTCAGCACAATATTCAGTGGGGGCAAAAGGGGAATTTCGTGGATGTGCCCACCGACTGCCCGCAGCGTGACGAGCGCTTGGGATGGACGGGCGATATACAGGTGTTTATCCGCACCGCCGCCTATAACTTCGACGTGGCGGGTTTCATGACGAAATGGGCGAAGGACGTTGCCGACGCGCAAACCAAAGTCGGCTCGGTGCCCGCCGTGGTGCCCGCCGAAGATGGCGCACCGGATGATGGTGGCCCCGCGTGGGCGGACGCCGCCGTGATCTGCCCGTGGACGATTTACCTGTGCTACGGCGATTCGCGCATCCTCGAAGAGAATTACGGAGTGATGACGCGCTTCATGGATTTCATGCTGAAAGGCAGTCCCGATTACATCCGCTGCGCCCCGAATTACGAAGGCTGGCCCGGTTTCGGGGACTGGCTGTCGATCAACGCGGATACACCGCGCGATCTGATTGGGACGGCCTTTCTGGCCTACGACGCGACGTTGATGGCGCAGATCGCGACGATCCTCGGTAAGGCGAACGACGCCAGCAAGTATCGATCCTTGTTCGAGAAGGTGAAAACTGCCTTCGGTAAGCGCTTCTTGACGGGCAGCAAGATCACCAAAGAATCGGACGTACCTTCGGAAATTCGCAAGCGTGTAGAGCAAATGGATCGGCTGTCGCGCGGATTCTTGAGTCAGGTCGATTACGGGCAGATCAAGACGAAGGTATTCAATGCCAAGCTGTTCACGCCGCATCAGACCGCCTATGTGCTGGCGCTGCACTTCGACCTGCTGCCAGACAAGCTGCGTCCGCTGGCGGCAGACGAATTAGTGGCGGACATCGAACGGCGCGGGATGCACCTTTCGACGGGCTTCGTCGGCGCGCCCTATTTGCCACACGTGTTGAGCGGCAATGGCAAATTGGACGCGGCCTATGCGCTGCTGAATCAGAAGACGTGGCCGTCGTGGTTGTTCGCCGTGACGCAAGGCGCGACGACGATCTGGGAGCGGTGGGACGGTTGGACGGAGGAGCATGGGTTCCAGAACCCCGAAATGAACTCGTTCAACCATTACGCTTATGGATCGATTGGCGCGTGGATGTACAACACCATCGCGGGGATCGAGGTTGATCTCGCGCAGCCGGGATATAAACACAGCATCATTCGTCCGCAGCCCGGTGGTGGGCTGACGCACGCATCCGGCAAGCTCAAGACGCTGTACGGCACACTGGAATCGTCGTGGGAATTCAAACAGGGCAAGTTCAAGCTGCGGGTGGTGGTGCCACCGAACACGAGCGCGACAGTGCAGCTACCCATCAAAGACGGCGCAAAACTAACGCTGAATGGCAAAGCGGCGACAGGCACGGTGCATGATCTGCCCGCCGGAACGTATGAATTCGCGGAACAGTAAGCGGCGCTAATGAACCCATCCCTAGCTTTGCTCCGTGCAGGACAAAACTAGGGATGAGGTGGCTAGGCAGGATGCATTTCATTGATGTCCAGTGCTATATGACGATGGCATTGGGCAGTCTTAGCCAGCAGATAAGCACAAGGCTTGACAAACGTAGGATCGCCCGGTAGGGTTGTCGCAACTCCACTCCGCACAAGGACATGCCGCTGTGACTACCTTTACCCTTCCGTTCCAGCTCGATTTTGACCCGCACGCGCTTGGCGAATTTCCCGCCTCCAAGACGATCATCCGCCGCCTCAGCGATATGTCGGCCTACTATCAGGACAAAGCCAAGGTGGCTGAACTCCTCAGCGCGGAGGACCCGACCATTTATCGGTTCTGGGAGATCGAGCAGGAAAACGCGCCGCGCGGCTTGAGTTTCGGCGTAACGTGCATTTACGCGGGTAGCATCGGCAGTGAGTTTCACATGACGAAGGGACATTTTCACACCTCGCCGGGGGATGAACTCTACATCACCTTGAGCGGACGGGGCAAGCTGGCGATGTTTTCGCGCGAGGGCGATGTCAAGACACTGGACATGCTGCCGGGATCGATGTGCTATATCCCGACGGCCTATGCGCACCGCACCATCAACACGGGCGCGGACGAGTTCATTTTTCTGGCGGTGTGGCCGCCGAGCATCGCGCATGATTATGAGACGATTTTGAAAGGCGGATTTCCCCAACTCGTGGTGAAGGGTGAGCAGGAAGCCGTGCAGATCATCGAGAATCCGGGTCATCAGCGCGTTTGAGACAATCACGGCGAGGGCAGCAGCGGCGTGTTCGTTTCGCTTGCCCTGCTACTGACCTCCTGATCTTGCCCCGACGGCGATCCGCGCGTTATGCTTGCCAACCTGTTTCGGCTGATGTTGGAAGTTAGGATGCAAGTTATCAAACGATTGTTGTATGTGGTGTTGATCGCCGCTTGTGTACTCAGTACATCCGCGATCAACGCGCAAGGCGATGAACAAAAAGCCCTGAATGGGGCGGTTGGCTTGTTGAGTAAGCAGCTTGGGATTTCCATCACCGTGATCGATTCGTTCACGGCGGAACCGACCCAATTTGAAGATACCAGTTTTGGCTGTCCGGTCGAGGGACAAACGTACGTCGCCACGGCGATCCAAGGCTTCAAATTCTCGATTGTGTATCAGGGCGTGACCTATGACATCCGCACCAACGGCGACGGCACGCAGGGCGTGCTTTGCCAAGCGCCTGTGGTGAAGGAAACAGTCGGGTTGGCGACTTACCGCAGTCCCGTGTTCAGCATCGCGTATCCGGAGACATGGAACGCCACCGACCGCAACACCGATATTTTCTTCGGCCCTAGCCTCGGCCCCGTCTGCGCTGAACCCGGTATGCTGGTGGTGGTACTCGGCACGGTGGGCGACAAGACGGCCGATGCCCTGCTGGATGAGTACGCCGCGCAGTCCAACCTCGGCCTTGACCCCGCCCGCACCAGCATTCGCAACATCGGACGCAGCACCAGTTACGTCACCAAGTGCGCGGATGGCAGTCCGCGCCAAGCGCGTGTCACCGTTTTTACGGCGTTTGGCAAAGGCTACCGCGTGGTGCAGTTCGCGCCACAGCCGCAGTTCGCCGCGTGGGCAGATTTGTATCAACAAATGTTGGACAAATTCAGCCCGTCCACCTTGAGCGCCAACAGCGGACAGCCACTCATCCGCCCCAACGTCACGCCATTGGCCTCGGTCGCGCATGTCTTCGCGGGCAATATCTTCATCGCCACGCTGACGGATTGGCCCGGTACGCCTATCACGTCCGGCGCGACGCCTGATCACAGCTTCCGCGATCCAGCCATTTCGCCGTTGGGCGATCAGGTCGCCTTTCTCGATCCGGCGGGCAAGTTATACGTCACGGCGTTGTCTGGCAAGACGCAGCCGCTGCAAATCGCGATGGGCGCGGCGGGCAGTTACCCGTTAGCGTGGAATCCGATGGGCGGGGAAGTCGCCTATGTCGCCGTCAACGGCAAAGACTACGCGCTGATGGCTGCCAAAGCCGACGGCACTGGCTCCCGTAAGATCGCGGATATGCCCGCTGAAGAGGGCAGTTGCAGCGTGGAAACCACTGATCCGGCGGAAACGTTGTACTGGCGCGAGGCAGGTATTGAAGGCAGTCGGCTGCTATTGGCATGGAGCAAAGATGGCAGTTTGTTCGTCACGGCGACATGCGCGGGTGTGAGCTTGCTGCATATTCAGCCGGACGGCAGCAGTACGAAAACCGACCATATCGGACGTGTCTCGCTGTCGCCGGATGGTACGCGCTTATTAGGCTTTCAAGACACGCTAGTGCAGATCGTGATTGCCACGGGCGAAGTCATTCCGATTGAGCTGCCCGCGCCCGCCGATCAGGCCGCGTGGAGCAATGACGGCAAGCAGATTTACTATTCGACGCTGACGGTCAAGACGAAGATTGAACTCTCCGATGAGGTAGATCGTGAGCGCGGCGAGGCGCAGTTCGGCGCGTGGCCTTTCACCTCGACGGTATACACTGTCACGCTGCAACGGCTCGATCTGGCGTCGGGCGTGGCGGTTGCCGTGTTTGAGGGCGAAGGACGCGGGATCGGACGGATCACCCCTGCGCCTGACAATTCTGGAGTGCTGTTCACCTTCATTCAGGGTGATGCACTGCTGGCGGATTCGTTCGCCAACAACGTCTCGGCGGTGGAATTGATGCGCCAGTATCCCTCGACGCTGTTGTACTGGCTGCCGCTGCCGACGGGCACAGCGCAGCTAGTAGCGATGACCTCCGCGCCGGATTGGGGGCCGCTGGGATCAGCGCTGGCACCGACGCCAACGGGCGGCTATACGCCGAAACCGGGCAAGATCACGCTGACGCCGACACCGACCTCCACACCAACCATCGCGCCAAGCCTCACGCCGAGCGCGACTCCGCTGCCACGCCAAGCGCTGCCGACGAATACGCACGTTCCCGGTTAGGCAGCTATGAATGGGCAAGATTGTGCTTCGATCTTGCCCATGTTCGCCTCACTCCCCATAAAAGGCGTCGTAAACCCTACGCACCTTCCCCGGCGCGAGGGAAGTTTGAAGCGCGTTGAGGAGAAAATCCCGAAACCCGCCTGTAAACTGCTGTGTCTTTAGCGTGTGATAGAGCGCCGCTGCCACCACATGCATCCCGTCATCTTCTGTGCGCCAGCGCTCGCGCGGATCGCGGGCGATGTCGAAGGCTTCATTGACGATCTGCTCCAAGGCACGCACGCAGTTCTCCTCAACGTAACCGGGGAAATCGTTATAACCGTAATCTGGATTGTGTCCCGCGAACTTTTCCGCCACGAACGCGTCTTGCTGCAAATTCAGGATCGCCGTTTTCAGCGCTTTGTCGCCCTCATAGTCGTAGGGCGGATGCAGCATCTCGTGGATCGCGGTGCGCAGAGCGATCTTGGGACTCCACGAGGCGTCCGTGATGAAGTTTTGCCCGATCACCTTGATCCCGTGCGGACGCGTGTAATACAGCACATACACGCGGATGGTGGGTGAGGGCAGCGTGATGCCGATCAGCGCTTCCAGCTTGGCGACTACATCGTGCTCCGTCAGATAGGCCGCGATCTTCTCGATCTCCGGCGCGATCTGGGGCAGGATAGTGCCTTGCCAGTAGCCCGTAAAATCGATGTCTTCCAGAAAGCGGAAGATCGTGTGCAGCGTGTCGCGGTTGCGCAGAAATAGCTGCCACTCGTTCTCGTCATAGTAGGGGGAGTGTTGTAAGCTGTCTCGAATCGGTTCGGGGTTGTCAAGCGCGTGGTGCATCTCTGCGAGGCTGTCGCCCTCCGTCCCCGAATAGTACATGCACAGGAGCGCCGAGATGATCCACTTGCCCTCGTCTTTGATGCTGCGTTTGAGATCGCCTAACGCATTTTCCACGCCGGCAGTCAGGCGGGGCTTAAAGTAGTCATAGGCGTCTTGATTGAACTCCACGTAAAACGGATCGCCCGTAAGGGTATTCAACAAACACAGCGCATCGTAACGAAACGATGGGATGACCTGCCACTCGGTACGTGTCATCGACTCCTTACCTTTCGATCTGGAGCAAAACCCCGCGCCACATTGCGAGAGGCTGCCTGATGAGATGCCAACCGTCCATCAGCCTTTGACCGCTCCATTGAGCATGGCTTGAAAGAACGTCTTGCGCAAGGTCAGGAACAGCAGCAGCACGGGCACCATGATCAAGATGCACGCGGCTGTCCAGACGTGGTAGGCGATCTCGAACTGCCCCTGAAAGTCATATAAACCCACCGTCGCCGTGCGGGCGTCGCCGTTCAGCAGCACCAAGGCCAACAGAAATTCGTTCCATGTGTCCACGAACACGAGCAGAAAGCCCGCCAGCAGTCCCGGTCGCGCCAGTGGCAGCACGACATACTGCATGGCCTGTAACGGCGTGCAGCCATCGATGGCGGCGGCTTCTTCGAGTTCCATTGGGATGGAGTCGATGAATGAGCGGATGATCCAGATCGCGAACGGCAGTCCCCACGCGATGTAGACCGCGATGATGAACTGCGCCGGATTGCCCAACTGACTCGACATTCGATAGTAGGGCACGAGGAAGGTCAGCCCCGGCACCATCATCAAGCCCAAAATGGCGAATTCCAGCACGCGGCTGCCGCGAAAGTGATAGCGGGAGAAAGCATAGGCCGCCAGCGCCGCCAGCAGCACCACGACCAGCGAGGCCACGAACGAGTTGACGAAGGAATTGGGCAGATAATGACGCACCATGTCGCTGTTGAGCACGACCTGATAGCCTTCCAGCGACCAGCCTTGTGTCGGGAAGAACGACGGCGGGCGCGTTAGCACATCGCCAGCGCTCTTGAAAGAGGTCATCAACGTGTACAGCACGGGGAACAGCGCGATCACGCTGAAGATGCCGAGTACCGCGTGAGTCGTGAACAGATCGAGCCAGCGGGTCGATTTCGAGACTACCATGTTACGCCTCTTGCTTGCCAAACAACCGCAGATACAACGCGGCAAGAATCACATTCACACCGAGCAGCACCATCGAGATCGCGCCGCCTAACCCGAAATTGCCCTGTTCTTTGATCACCTTGAGCAAGTAAATGGTGGTCGTGGTGGTCGCATCGCCCGGCCCGCCGCTGGTCGTCGCGAAGATCAGCCCCGCGCTGTTGACCGAGCGGATCGAGAGCAGCAGCACCATGATCAACAGCGTCGAACGGCAGATTGGCACGATCACGCGCCAGAAACGTTGCCAACGGTTCGCCCCATCAATCGCCGCTGCTTCGATGATGTCCTGCGGGACGGTTTGCAGCGCGCCGAGCGAGAGGATGGTGGCGAAGGGCAGCGCTTGCCAGATCGAGGCGACGATCACGATGAACATCGAGCCGCCTTGACTGGTATAAACTGAGTCGGTGACGAACGGGAACATATCATGCACCCACGTTTGCAGCAATCCATAGGTCGGTTGGAACAACCAGCGCCACATCGTGCCTGCTACTACGTCCGACAGCACCCACGGGATGAACAGCAGCACAAGATACACTCCAGAGAGTTTCAGACGGCGGTTGAGCAGCATCGCCAGCAGCAGCCCGATGCCCGCCGTGAAGATGACAAAACAGGCGACGAAGATCACCGTGCGCTGCAAACTATCGATGAAGGTGGCTGAGGTAAACAAGCGCTGATAGTTCGCCAACCCGATGAACTCGACATCGCCGCGCCGCACCCGCCCGAAGCTCAGATAGGCCGCGTACACCGCCGGATACAATTGCAGCGCCAACAGGATCAGGATGCTCGGCAGCAAGAACCACAGCGGCAGCCATACGCGCCGCCGTTTGGAGCTGGCTTTCGCCCCGACGGCGGGCATGGTCTGGATCAAGGTACGTTGGGTCATTGGCACCTCGTAGGGAAAAAGAAGGGCGGGTTGATGACCACCCGCCCCTCCTATCATATCAGTAACCTCGTGGACGCTGGTTAGTTTAGGGCGTTATTGTACTCGTCCTGTGCCGCTTGCAGCTCGGCTAGGATGTCTTTGGTCGGGTCAGTCACGCAGTTCACGATAGCGGTGCTCAGTAAGCCTATGGCTTGGTCGTAGTTCACCCATGCGGGGGCGGCGACACCGCTGGACTGCTGGTACTTCAGGACGGCTTGCCAGTACGGTGCGGAGAAAGCCTCGTCGGCGCTGGCGGATTTCAGCGTCGGGAGCGCCCCGTAAGCGATGGCAAACTCGACGTTCTTGGCGGTCTGCATCTGCCAGTCGATGAAGGCTTTGGCTTCCTCAACGTGCGCTGAACCTTCGGGAATGCCGTAAGCAGAGGCGAAAATGAACGAGACGGGCTTGCCACCCGGCGCGGACAGCATCGGCGCGAAATCCAACTTGCCCGCGTCATGCGCCGCACCCACCGCAATCGCGTTCTTGTCGAAGCCTTCGGCAGGCGGTGCTTCTTCAAAGCGTTCGCCCGTCGGCGCGACCAGCGGCGTCAGGTACACGTACGAGAACGTCCCTGCGAGGAAGCCGCCCGCTTCGCCCTGCTTGAACGGTTCTTCGTTGTCGAAGGCAGGTGCTAAGGCAACTTTGGGCGCGTATTCCTTCTGAATCACTTCGCGTGCCCATTCGACGGCCTTGACCGCGCCATCGTTCGCCCAAGCTGCTTTACCATCGGCGTCTACCAATGTGCCGCCGTAAGACAGGATCAACGCACCGTAGAAACGCTCGACCGACACATTCTCCGCGCCCTTGAAGGTGTAGGCGTACTTGCCCTTTTCCTTGATGCTCGGCGCGATCTTCAGCAGATCATCGGTGGTGGCGGGGAAGCCATCGGGATAGATGTCTTTCCAGTAGTAGGTAAAGTAGTTGGTGGTCGTGGTGGGGACGCACAGAATCTTGCCGTCCGGCGCGGTGCAGGAGGCCAGCGCCACCGGATCGAGATCGCCGTACCACGAGGCGTTCTTCACGAAGTCGGTCAGGTCAACCAGCGTGCCGTTATTCGAATAGAAGCCGACGCTGGCGCTGTCCACATACGAGACGTCAGGCACCACACCGCCCGCCGTCACCGCGACGTTGAGCTTGGTGTTGATTTCGTTATAGGCCACGAAGGTATTTTCCAGCGTGACGCCTTTATCGGTCTGGTAGTCGGTAATCACCTTCTTCAGCCAGCGATCAGAAGCGACTTGGGGGTTATCGGCGTTAAATTTCGTCCAAATAGTGAGCTTGTTGTCTTGCGCACGGGCGGACTGCGGAGTCAGCGCCGTGATAGCTGAGGCAAGAACGAACAAGACGAGCGAAGCACGGATCAATTTTCTAACGGACATAGCAAGCATACCTTCTATAGGGGACAGTTAGAAACACAACGGGACTACGTGCGTCACTGGGAATGCCAAGCACAAGCTATAACGTCCTAGCACCCTTGCCCAGTTACATCACCGGGAACACTTGTTAGACGTGAGTGAGCAGCACAGGCTTACTTTAATTACGCACAGATCATAAGAACTGTATTCACGACTGCCCATTAAAATCTTGTAAATGAGGTTGCTGGCGCGTGGATTTGTGCGGATTGCTGACAAGATGAGCAGCCGATCTTGAGATTGGCTGCTCAGAGTTGCCGTGTAGCGAGTGATTTACGCGTGACCGAGGATCGGATGCGGGGTATACGAGGCTTCCACTGCCTTCACCTCATCATCGGTCAGTTGGATGGTGGTGGCTTCAATCGCCTCCTCCAGTTGGTACATCTTGCTCGCGCCGATGATCGGGGAGCTGATGCCCGGTTTGCCGAGCATCCACGCCAGCGCGATCTGGGCGGGTTTGACGCCCCGTTTTTCCGCGATCGCGACTACTGCGTCCACCACCTGATAATCTTCATCTTTGTAGTACATCTGGTGCGCGAAAGCGTCAGTCTGGGCGCGGACGGTGTCTTCCTTGGTGCGCTTCCCCGCGAGGAAACCCCTCGCCAGCGGACTCCACGGGATCAGCCCGATGCCTTCGCTGCGGCACAGTGGGATCATCTCGCGTTCTTCTTCGCGGTACACGAGATTATAGTGATTCTGCATCGAGACGAAGCGTGCCCACCCGTTTTTCTCAGAGGTATGCAGCGCCTTCGCGAACTGCCACGCGTACATGCTGGATGCGCCGATGTAGAGGGCTTTGCCCGCTTTTACCACGTCGTTGAGCGCTTCCAAGGTTTCTTCGATGGGTGTTTCGTTATCCCAACGGTGAATCTGGTACAGATCGACGTAGTCCATGCCCAAGCGCTTGAGCGAGTTATCGATGCTGTGCATGATGTGCTTGCGCGACAGGCCACGATTGTTAGGGTCGTCGCCCATCTGGTTAAACACTTTGGTGGCGACCACGATCTCGTCACGTTTGGCATATTCCTTCAGCGTCCGTCCGGTGATCTCCTCGCTCACGCCGATTGAATATACATCGGCAGTGTCGAAGAAATTGATGCCCGCTTCGATGGCACGCTTGACGAACGGTTTCGCGTCCTGTTCTTCCAGCACCCATTCGCGCCATTTTTTCGAACCATAGGTCATCATGCCGAGGCAGATGCGCGAGACTTTTAGCCCCGTCTTCCCAAGATTGACGTATTGCATTCCAACACCCTTCACGTTCAGACGTACGAAAGGCCGAGTGTAACTCTCCTCACGTCTCGGTCAAGTGAATCAGCGCAACGGCGGCGTGGAGGGTTGCGCGGCTAAAGATCGCTGTTCGCTGCGCCCGATCAGCACGACCAAGCCGAGCAGCACCAAGCCCATGATCGCCGTGATCTGCATCCCGCCGCTGACGTTGCTGCCGACCCAACCTTGAATCGGGGGAATGACGGTCGCGCCCGCCGTGCCCAAGGCCACGATCATGCCGGTGACCGTGCCCTGCGCTTGCGTGACGCGCTTATTCAAGATCGCCAGCGTCGTTGGAAAGATCGGGCCGCAGCCAACGCCGACGATGAAGGCACTGATCAGCGCCACCGACTCGATTCCCGGTGTGATCAGCAGCAGGGCCGCGCCTACCGTGATCATCAGCGTGACGCCCACGAGCAAGATTTCGTCGGATAGTTTGCGGAGCGCCAAGCTGGCAGCGATACGCCCAACCGTTAAGCCCGCCCAGAATAGCGAGGTTGCCAGAGCTGCGGTTGATACCGATGCGCGTGTGACTTGCGTTACCTCGGTGAAGATCCAGCCGCCGAAAGCGCTTTCCGTCCCGACATAAATGAAGATCAATAGCACAAAAGGCAGTAGTGACAGCCAAAGGATACGTGGGCGAGACTGTTTTTCACCTGCGTTCTCTGTCGCAGCGTGCTGGGGTGGGATCGAGATCAGCGCGAAGGGGATCACCAGCACGAGCGCTAAGGCGGCTACGATGGTGAAGGCCAGCGTGAATTGTTCCTGATTCAACGCGAAGTTTGCGATTTGCGGGCCGACTGCCGCGCCGATGCCCCACATGATGTTCAGGATATTGAGGGCAATGCTGGCACGTTCCTTATTCAATAAGGTGACGACCATGTTCGGCGTGATGTCCAGTACGCCGTAACCCAGCCCGATCACCACCATGAACAGGAACGCTGTTTCACGCGTTGCGGCGGCGGACAATAGCAAAAATCCAACGCCGACTAGCAGTGCCCCGCCTGCCAATAGATAACGGGCGTTGATGCGGTCGAGCAGCCAGCCAGCCGCCACGATCCCGATCACGGTGCCGACATAATTCAGCGAGATGAAGATGCCGCCATCTTGCAGCGGCATCCCGAATTTTTGCGTGAGGCTGTCTTTAGTCGGGCCGAGGATGGTCATCCCCATCCCGATCACGATGAAGGCCGCATAACACGCAGCCGTAATCAGGCGTTTGCGTTGCATGAGCTATAATCCGATCAATCAAACAAAACGTGCAAAATCAGGCACATCTGATACAATACCAGCAAAACCATGCAGAGTCAATGACAAAGGCGCAAGATCGTGCAGACTCTTTTGAAAGAAGAACGACAGCAGTACATCCTCGACAAGCTGCATCATGACGGCAAGATCGTCGCCGTGGATTTATGCGAGGCGCTCGGCGTGTCCGAAGATACCATCCGTCGCGATCTACGGGAATTGGCTGATGCAGGCAAAATCCAGCGTGTGCATGGTGGCGCACTGCCACGTTCGCCCGTCGTATCCAGCTTTGTTGTGCGCCAACAGCAACAGCCAGAAGTCAAAGCGGCGTTGGCGAAAGCCGCGGCGGGACTGGTGCAAAACGGGCAGATGGTGCTGTTGTTCGGCGGGACGACCACGTTACAGTTGGCGCGTTCGCTGCCCTATGACCTGCAAGCCACCATCGTCACGAACAGCCCCTCGGTTATGCTGGCGCTGGCGGAGTACCCCAAGATCGATGTGATCGGCCTCGGCGGGAAGCTGCTCAAGGCCGAACTCAACACATCGGGGTCGCAAACCATCGAGGATATTCAGCGCTTCCGCTTCGATCTATGCATCCTCGGTGTGTGCAGCTTGCATCCCGATGTGGGCATCAGCATGTTGATCCTCGAAGAGACTTACGTGCTGCGCGCCGCCATCAACTCATCGGCGGATGCGGTAGCCATTGCGCCAGCGGATCGGCTGGATACGGCGGCTCCCTACATCGTTGGCCCGCTGAACTTGCTCACGCATCTGGTCACCGAGTCCAGCGTACCCGACTCGATGCTTATGCCGTATGAGAACCTCGGTATTACCGTGATCAAGGCGGAGGGCGAATAGCGTACGGTGCAGTCAGGCTCCCACGATTAAGTTACTCGCCTGACGCCGTTCATAGACCCTTGACATAACTCAAATGTTCGTTTAGAATGGGTAAGGTTGGTCTATATCCTGCTGATAGCGATGTGTTGTCGAACTTCACTGAACAAGTTGTCTGATTTGCTGCAAGGTGCTCAAGAAAACTGCTCCTAACTCAACCGCAAACTGCGTAACTGATCATGTATGATCGGTTTGGCTGCTCAATTTCCGATCATAAAACCGCTCATACGCGTTTTTTTCGATGGTTTTCCGATCATTCCCTGAGCAGAGAAATGAGCAATCCGATCATGCTTATGGGCGGTTGTGATCGGGTTTATGATCGGAATCAAACTGCCTGAATGCCACTTTGCAAGGCGAGTAAATCACCAACTTGCAGTCAACCATCTGTTTGACTTTTGGCTCACTTCGCCCAACGTGGCAGCGCGACATTGCCGACCAGCGTGGCGCGGGTGGCGTTGCCCGTCGAGACATCCACCAGATACAGGTCGCCCTGATATACGACGGCGATCTGGCGCACGTCGGGACTCCACACGAAGTCGCTGTTATCGTTGATCGACTTGTTGATGGGCTTGATGCCTTCGCGTCCGGTGCCGGGGAACAACACACGCTCGTTGCTGCCGTCGCGGTCAGCGATCACGATGTCATACTCGCTGCTAATGCTGTTCAGCGGTGTGCGTGCCTTCAAAAATGCCTGATAGCCTTGCAGTGCCGAATCGCTGCCGAGCCGGAACAGATACGAATAGCGCGGCGTTGACCACATGCCGGTCTGCTCGACGGCGGGATTGATCTGAAACACATTGCCCGCTTGAATCAGCACAATGTCGAAGATCGGACTGGTTTCGGCGGGGAGGTTGTCATACGGTTTGCCGTGAATCGTCGCCGTCAGGAACGCGCCATCCGCCGTCCATGACAGCATGGGTTTCCATAGCCAGCCTTGCGAGAGCGTCGTACTAAAGACGGGGAAGGTCAACATAGCGACGTACTCGCCCTTTTGCAGGTCAACCAGACCGAGTGACTCGGCGTTTGCCCATGCCAGCGCGTTGCCTTCCGGTGCCCACGCATAATTCATGCCCCACGAGCCGTACTGTCCCATCGGGTTGGTGGGGACGACGGGCGTCGCGGTCATCAAGCCGCCGCTGACGGGATCGACGCGGGCGAGGATCAGATCGTTGAGCGCGGTTAGGCAGGGAATCGCCGGACGCGGCGTGAAGGTCGAATAGCTGAATACGTTCTGCTGGTTGGGCACCCAATCCGCCGTCCGCACATTGAACAACGTCTCGATCTTGACGGGTTCAGCGTTCGGATCGCGTGTGTTCAACAGAATCCACAGTTCGTTGGCATCATTGCACGGCGAACTCAAGTCGCTGCTGGCGTCGGCCTTGTGCCGCGTGTACAGCAGCTGCCGTCCGTCCGGCGACAGCGCGAAGACTTTGCCATCCAGATTCTCGCCCGTCGGCAGCTTACCCTGCTTCTTGGTATTGCCGTCGATGTAGTAGCCCTGTCCGCCGCTCAGATACGCGATCAGGCCGGGGATTTCGCGCGGTTCCAGCGGCGAGTTGTCGATCCCGACCGCGACGATCTGCGGCTGCGGTTCAGTGGTCACGGTGTAGCTGGTCTGCGTCCGGCTTTTCTCGACGTTATCTTCGTACAAAATGTTGAAGCAGACTCGTGCTTGTCCCGCCGCGCCTGCTTGCATCACGCGGGTTTCGGCGGGTTTCAGGTCATAGGTGGGCAGTTCTTTGTTGCCATAGGGCACATCTTGCGTTTCACACGTCGTTTCATCGCGCACGCGCACGATGGTGATGGTCATGTTGTCTTCGACCAGCTTGAAGTCATCGGGATCGATGCGGTCGAGATCGCCGCGTGAGATGTTGTTGCGCTCCAAGAGTTGGCGCACGGTCAGCGGGTCGGTAGTGGTCAGCGCTAACTGCTTGCCATCGACCAGTACACGCACGCGGATTTCGTTGGCGGGCTGCTCGCCGAATTGGCAACCAGCGAGGACGACGGACAGGATCAAAAACAACCAGAATCGACGCATGAACGAAAGTGACCTTTGCAACGTAAAACCTAAATCCCACGCATTTTTATAACAAAGAGGCGAGATTTTCAACTCGCCCCGCTTGCCCTTATTCTATTGAGGGTTGATGAGCAGCGCATTAACCCTAGTCGTCGTAGCGTCCTTCTTTTATCACACGCTGCATGGTGCGGTTAGCTTCGCGCTCGGCAATGACATCGCGCTTGTCGTGCTGCTTGCGCCCACGCCCCAAGGCGATCTCGATCTTGGCGCGTCCATTCTTCAGGTACATCTGCGTTGGCACCAGCGTATAGCCCTTTTCGCGCACGCGGGAGAGCAAGCGCATGATCTCGCCGCGATGCAGCAGCAGCTTACGCGGGCGCAACGGCTCGTGATTGTAACGGTTGGCCTGTTCGTAGGGCGAAATATGCACGCCCATCAGCCATAGTTCACCGCCCTGCTCCTGTACGAAGCCGTCCTGCAAATTCACACGGTGATCGCGGATCGACTTGATCTCGGAGCCGATCAAGACCATGCCCGCTTCGATGCCGGGTTCTAGATCGTAGTCGTGTCGTGCTTTGCGGTTCGTCGCCACCACCGATTTTTCTGATTTTGGCGGGCGGTTGGTGGCAGGTTTACTCTGTTCTCTATCTCGGTTACTCATGATGTGTATATGCCTATGCGTTAAGGCTTAAGTAGTGACTCAGGATATGTTTTGTCAATGTAGGCGCGGGCGGCGTCAAGGAACGGATCATCGCCTAGCTTGATCGTCGTCGGATCGTCGGGAATGGTCACGGTCACGTCGGGTTGCAAGCCGATATGCTGACCATCTTTCTGGATCGGCGTCTCATTCGGCGTGTACCATGCGCCGTGCGTGACGCGCAACTGCGATCCATCGCTCAACTGATGGATGGTCTGCACGCTGCCTTTGCCGAACGTCGGCACCCCGATCAGGACGGCACGCCCGCGATCCTTGAGCGCCCCCGCTACGATCTCCGAGGCGCTGGCGCTGCCACCGTTGACCAAGACGACCATCGGGATTTGCTCACCGATGTCGCCGTCATCGGCGTTGAAGGTGGTGCTTTCGCCATCGCTGGTTTTTTCGCTGGCGACTTTGCCTGCCGTCAGGAACACGTCTGCCACTTTCACCGCTTGATCGAGGTAGCCGCCCGGATTGCCGCGTAAATCGAAGATCAATGCGCGCGGTTTTTTCTCCAACAGCGGCGTCAACTGCGCGATGATCTGCTGATCCGCGTCTTTGCTGAAGATGCTCAACGACAGATAAGCGACGTTGTTATCCAGCATCTTGGCGTAGACGTTGATCTGCTCACGTTTCATACTCAGTGTGATAGGCTCATCACTACCTGCCCGTTTGACGGTGACCTCAACCTCGGTGCCCAATTTGCCGCGAATCTGCGTGACAACATCGTTGAGCGTTTTGCCTTCAACATTCTGCCCGTTGACCGCGACGATCACATCACCTGCTTTCATGCCAGCGATCTCGGCGGGCCAGCCGATTCGCACTTCGGTGATGATCAATTCTTTCTGCTCGTTTTGCGCGACGCTGGCTCCGATTCCACCTGTTTCGCCTTGAATCTCGGCGTTGACTTGCTCGGCTTCGACAGGCGGCAGATAAATCGTGTAAGGATCGTTGAATTTGGTCAATACAGCCTGAATCGCAGCGGTGTTCGCCGCCTTGATCTGATCATCTTCGCTGGGCTTGGCGAAATAAAACTCGCGATTGAGAATATCGTGCGCTTCCCAGAACAGGCTTAAGGAGTTATCACGATCTTGTGTGCGCATGGTCGCTACGAGGTAGCCGCCCGCAAATGCGCCGATGGCGACTAGCAGCATCAAACTGAATAAGCCAGCCCACGGTATCGAGAGAATGCCGGAAGCTGGCTGATAGCGGATGGTATAGCGCGGCTGAGACGCGTTGTCGTCGTTGAGCATTCGTTGTCCTGACTTGGTGTACTACTCCTGAACGCGCTTCAACGTCTCCCAACTAGGTATGCCAAGCCGGTTGATGTCAACCGTGTAATGCTGACCTACCTTGAAACCTCGCCAAGAGTCTTCATTATCTGGATTATATTCATATTGTGCGCCATCCGCAGGATTTTGGAAACGGATAGTAAACTGCAAATAGGTATTGACCAGCCGCACGCGCCCAATTCCCGTGGTGACCAACGAGGCGGAGTATTCGGGCGTGGCAATCGGATCGTTCAGACCGCCCGTGTTGGTGATGTCCGGCAGCGGAAGCCAGCGGTCAATCGTGTAGCTACAATAGCTATCCGAGCGTGTTTTCTGAACCGCTTTCTGGCACATCTTCGGCACGCGCTGACCGGAGCCATCGCCCCGATCAACATATTCGTAACCGCATTGTTCTTGCACATAATCGGTGTAAGAACGGTCACGCTGCTGGCAGCTTACATTGTAGGCACCGCCGGGGACGCTATCCCGCCAATCGCTGCCAGTGCTGGTATTCAATTGTTCAAGCTGGATGCCCGTCACCCACGTTTGCTCGGTGACAGCGAGCGAATTGCTGGTTTTGCTGAAGAACAGATACCCGAAGATGCCCACGAACGCCAGCACGATCACGCCGATGGCGATGAACAACCGCGTCATGCTCTTGCTCTGGTCTTGTTTCTGCTGATCAGTGAGGCCGAGATCGCGCTCGAACTGCTTCTTCACCACATCATCGCGCAGCCCCTTCGCCCCGTCCAGTCCCGTTACTTCGCGATCTTTGACGGCAGCGTCTTTCGCACCCGTCAAGTCGCCACCGCACTGTTTGCAGAACTTCGAGGCCGCGCTGTTGGGTTGCTGGCAAAACGGACACACTTTGTCCGCGCCCGTATATTCGTAATGAGGATCGCTGACGAATTTTATGTCTGCTTCAGAAGGGAAATAACGCCATTCGGGGTTTTGTGGGGCACCGCAGTTCGGGCAATGCCGATGGTCAAGGCCGAGCAACTTCGTGGTGCCGCAAAAGCGACAATCCCACAGCATTTGGAAGACCTCGCCGTTGCCGGGGACGCCTGCCGCACCCTGCTGTTTACTGGGCGGGGTACGTTGAGGGTCGAACAGGTTCATTGTACAAACACTCCATCGTTTGAAGACTCATGCTTCCATTTTATGGGATATTTTCCGTACTGTGCCGGATTTCCTTCGGAAGCATGAGGACTTTGATACTTCTCTTGGGCTAGGCGCTCTGCAATGTGTACCGATCCCTAATGCTCCAGAGCGCTACGCTGAAGAAGCCCAAGACATACATCGCGAAGTAGGGAATCAGAGATGGCGAGAGCAGCGACGACAGCAACGCGCCGAATAACGCGTATGAACCGAAGATCAGCTCCCATATAGTACTCTTATCTACCAGCGCGGCATACTGTTTGATCTGGTTCATGTTGATCGACTTCTTCTCGCCGTTCAGGTTGAATTTCGGCGTGCGCTTGAACTCGCTGCGTTGACCCAGAAAAGCCGAGATCGCCGCGCTGCTATTGTTCACCGTCATGCCGGAACTGAAGATCATCAGAATTGGGAACACAAACGAGCGTTGCAACCAGTTTTTATACAACATCTGCTGACTGAGCACATACATAATCGGGATCGTGGCGCTCAACATGCCGAGCGGCCCTAACGGTAGATCGGTCAACGCGTGCGTTATGATCATGATGGGCATTAGCAACAGGATACACAATGCCAACGGCTGCGACGGATACGGCATCAACTGTAGAATGCCCATGATCCGTTTACGCAAACTAAGTTGGGATTTCGCCAGTGGCAGCGCCAGTTTGAGCAGCACTTGCGTCGTGCCTTTAGCCCAGCGTGCCTGCTGCTGTTTGAAGGCGACCATATGCGGCGGTACTTCACCCGGCACCATCACATCTGGCACGAACAAGAAACGCCAACCCTTCATTTGCGCGCGGAAACTCAGATCGGAGTCCTCGGTGAGCGTGTCGTGCTGCCAGCCACCTGCATCCACGATGGCGGCACGCCGCCACAGTCCGCACGTCCCGTTGAACGTGAAGATCAAATCGCCGCTGCTGCGGGCGAACTGCTCTACCGCGAAGTGACCGTCGATCATCAGCGCTTCGCTGCGGGTTAGTAGATTGTCGTTGGGATTCAGATGCCCCCAGCGTGTCTGCACGACGCCGATCCGTTTATCGAGGAAGAAATAAGGTACGGTTTTGCGCAAAAAGTCCTTCTGCGGCACAAAATCCGCATCGAAAATCGCGACGAATTCGCCGTTGGTGTACTTTAGCCCGTTTTCCAGCGCCCCAGCTTTGTAGCCAGTGCGATCCGTACGGTGGATGAGGTCGATGTTCAGCCCGTGTGTCTTCAACTGCGTCACCCGCTCTTGCAGCAGCGCGTAGGTCTCGTCGGTGGAGTCGTCCAGCACCTGAATGTGCAGACGATCACGCGGGTAATCCAGCACCGCAACGGCATCGATCAGGCGTTCCGCCACGAATCGCTCGTTATAGAGCGGGAGCTGCACCGTCACACACGGGAGTTCGTCGTCCCCTAGGGTTGGCGCTTGGGGTTTTTCGCTTCGATGGCGAATAAACAAGTACAAGAGATAGATGGTGCCAAGCGCATACAATAAGAGCGGTATGGTCAGCAAGATATAGAAGACTTTGAGCAGAGCAAGGAGTGTATTCATACTATTGGCGCGGGAAACCCTTGTTTAATGGCAAGGCAGAGATGCGCCGATTCCTTTCTCCGAGAAGATAGATAAACCCCTCGCGGGAGGCAGTTTTCTCCGTGAGGATCAGGTTGCTGCGCTCTGAACCTGTGTTGGGATTGCGCCCAACAATCGTAAACATGTGTGTAGACACTCTATTACCAATGAATACGTGCCAGTGCCGTTTGTGGCGCAAGGTAGTGACTGCCAATCCTCACTTAATGACCGTCGAATCGGCATTCTATCACACAATATGCGGAGACGGAATTTGGAACCTTGAGCAGAACGCGCGTAGGCGGGAGAATCCTACGAAAGAAGGAGCAAACAGGCCAACCGCTTCAGAAAAAGCACGATTTCAGCTTTTCAAGCGAGAAAACGATGTTGAAGTTTGAAGATTCATACTTCTAATTTACTTCTAAAGCGTTTGTCTATAACAGTGACTTAGCATACACTATACGTTAATTATCCACTCGCTAGGGTAAAGGATGTTACTCATGAAATTCATCGGAAAAGTTAATGTGCGAATAGCATTGGCTTTGCTAATCGCGTTTATCGCTATCGGTGGCGCGTTTGCCCAACCGATGGCGGTTACCGCTCAGTCCCAAGCGTGCTTCCCTTACTACATCGTGAAACCCGGCGATAATCTTTACCGCATCGCGCTTGCTGCTGGCACCTCGTGGCAAACGCTGATGTATATTAATGGTATTTACAATCCGAATATTATCTTTGTTGGACAGCGGATTTGCTTACCGCCTGCCGCCCCCGGTGCGTCGCCCACACCCATCATCGTGAAGACGCCGACTAAGGCTCCGACGGCGATCCCGCCCACACCTATGCCGGGTACTGCTGTACCGCCCACGCCGGTGACGAGTGGCATCGCGCTGCCACCACCGGGTGTGTTCCCCAGCATCACACTGAATACCTATTTCGCGCATGTTGGCGATACGCTGACCGTCACCGGACAGAACTTCCCCACCAACGAGCCGGTAGACATCTTCTTCACCAACCTCGGTTGGCCTTATCCCGCGTCGTCGTCCGGTTCTGCCATCACCAGCGCGACGGGAACCTTGAACACGACCGTCGGTATTCCGCTGGCTGTGGATGGTGTGCCGCTCAATGGCGCACAAATCGGGATCATGGTCAAGGGGCGTGTGACGGGCTACTTCGCTTACAATTATGTGAACCGTTTGCCGTAAGACGAACGCGTTCCGACACATCTATGAATCACGATGGAGCCGGGGAAAACCCCGGCTCTTTTCTTGTGACAGAACTGAAATCTCCTACTATTGAGGGGTTTCAGAAATGTTACACAAAATCTACTTTACAGATTGCGTAAATCGTCCTATAGTGTACACGAATTGACGAGGGGGCGGCCTATTTTTCCGCCCTCTTTTCATGCCTAGAGGCCAACCTGAAGGACGTACCCAGCGTACGTTCTTTTCATGGGAATAAGTGACGAACCAATACTTTGCGACAGGAGACCCGTAGAAACCGATGAACACAGTCCGTATGGACGCCGTTATCCGTGATACTGCCCTTAACACCCCCGCCCTCGTTCTCGATCTAGAGAACATCAATGACACCTACACACGTTTTGTAGAAGCCTTCCCCAACGGGCAAGTTTTCTACGCTGTGAAATCAAATGCTAATCTCGACATCATGCGGCTCGTCGTCGCGCGTGGTGGCGGTTTGGAGATCGCGTCGCTGGCTGAATTGGACGCCGCCCTCACGGCTGGTGCCAGTGGTGCGCAGATCATTTGCAGCAACCCGATCAAGACTCCGCGCTTCTTGCAGCGGATGCAAGCAGCGGATGTGTATGCCGTCGTGGTGGATTCGCCGTGGGAAGTCGAAAAGATCGCCCAATATGCGCCCGGAATGCACGTGTACGTGCGATTGGCAGTCGATAACACGGGCAGCGTCCTGCCATTGGCAGGCAAGTTCGGCGTTAGCGGGAATGAAGCGCTTCATCTGTTTGACCAAGCGCGCGATCTTGGCCTCGTGCCGATCGGGTTGTCGTTCCATGTCGGATCGCAATGCTTGAGGGTCAATAACTGGGTGAACGCCATCCGTGCGTGTGGCGAAATCTGGCAAGCCGCCGAAGCACGCGGTCATCAACTGCATTTCCTCGATCTCGGTGGTGGTTTCCCAGCGGGACACTATCATGACACCAATATTCCCACCATCGAGGCCATTTGCGAAGCCAGCCGTGACGCCATCTACGACTTCATCCCGCATCACGCGCCGATGATCGTCCTAGAACCCGGTCGCGGGCTGGTCGGTGAGTCCGGGCGTCTGGTCGTATCGGTGGTCGGCAAGGCACGCCGCAACGGCGACGAATGGTTGTATATGGACGCAGGCGTCTTCAACGGTCTGATGGAAACATATGAAGGGTTCCCACCCGTTGTGTACCTGCAAGCTGATGATGCGGAAGACCGCCCCATGCGGCAATATACGCTGGCGGGGCCGAGCTGCGATAGCTGCGATGTGGTGGCGCGCAAGATCGAACTGCCGGAAACGCACATCGGAGATCGCTTGGTGTTCCTTGACGCCGGTGCATACACTAACGAGTATGCGGTGGCCTTCAACGGCTTCCCCGTGCCTGCGGTGGTCAAACTTGAGCGCGAGGTTGCGTTCGCGTAACTTTTCGTACCTACATGGTCGCTAAATTGTTACAGAGTCGAGGGGGTAGCCTCTCGGCTCTGTTCGTTTACGGGTGAAATTTGTCATTGGTACTATAATAGGGATGAGGATCGACTCAGCGCCGGAGGTATATCCATGTCAGCGACGTATCAATCCTTTATTCCTGAAGATGCCGAGGAACAAGTCGCGTTTGCTTTCCCGAATGGACAAAAAGCCCTCGCGGGGTATTTTGTCAACGGAGTCAGCGTCGGCAAACGCAGCTTTTACGAGGAAGGCATTCTATCGGTAGAAACGCCGCTCCGCGATGGGAAAATCCACGGCAATTGTTACGGCTGGTATCCATCGGGCGATTTGATGTCGATTGTCCCCTACGAACAAGGACTCCCACATGGGACAGCCACCTTATGGGCACCTAACGGCGAAATGCTCGACTCGTACACGATGGATAACGGGACGGGTATCCGCCTTGATTGGCAATATGTTCCCAACGATGAGGGCGGATTCATCTACTTACACCGCGTAGACTACCTTCAGAATGGATTCCGGCATGGCGTCGCGTGGGTGATCAACCCCGATCAGCGCACTATCGCCATCGAAAACTACTATTACGACGATATTCCACACGGCATTGAGCGCGTTTGGGACGATCAAGGTCGTTTAGAACCCGAATATCCCAAATACTACATTCGCGGTCAGAATTTGTTTGGCGAACAGCACGAGCAAGAATTATCACAAGAAGAGTACGTCGCCGTCAGCAACGGCGATCTGACTCTGCCGCCTTACCGCGAAGAGGAGAATGACCCCGTGCGCGATTTTCCGCCCGAAGTCGCACAGCATCTATGGCGTAATTAACGCACGGCCAGCCAAGAGCGCGGAATTTCTCCCGCGCCCTCATGCACCATTAGTTGTCTACGCGTTCACGCGATTCATCATGGTCTCGTGATAGCGGGTTCCGGCTGCCGCACCGACGGGCAAAGCAGCATTGATTTGTGCTAGATCTTCCGTCGTCAGGCTCACGTCTGCAGCCCCAATATTTTCACGCAAATACTTCTCACGCCGTGTGCCGGGGATCGGGATGATGTTGTCGCCCTGTGCCAGCACCCAAGCCAGCGCCAGTTGGGCAGGCGTGCAGCCCTTCGCCGCCGCGATTTCCTTGATCTTATCAACCAAAGCTAGATTCTGTTTGAGGTTTTCCTCACGCCAGCGCGGGTTATTGCGCCGGAAATCGGTCGGCTCAAGCTCGTCGGGCTGCGTGACTTGTCCGGTCAGGAAACCGCGCCCCAACGGACTGTAAGCCACGAACGCGATATTCAATTCGCGACACGTATCCAGAATTTCGCCCTCTGGATCGCGCGTCCACAACGAGTATTCGGTTTGCAGCGCCGTGATCGGGTGTACCGCGTGCGCTCTACGGATCGTGGATGCTGAGGCTTCGGAGAGGCCGAGGAAGCGCACCTTGCCAGCTTTTACGAGGTCTGCCATCGCCCCGACCGTTTCTTCGATGGGCACGTTCGGATCGACGCGGTGCTGATAATAGAGGTCGATGTGGTCAACGTCTAGACGCTTCAAACTCATGT
The DNA here is from genome assembly GCA_019637615.1 of Anaerolineae bacterium. Taxonomy (GTDB): domain Bacteria; phylum Chloroflexota; class Anaerolineae; order Aggregatilineales; family UBA2796; genus JAHBVK01. The sequence goes on from JAHBVJ010000042.1 coordinate 25,692, forward strand.
CACAGGCGGATTTCACATAGTCCGGCATGCCGTTGATGCCCATATGTGCCCCATCGAGCCGACGCATATTGCCGAATTTGGTCGCGATGGTGATCTCATCACGGTGATGGCGCAGCACTTGCGCAATCAACATCTCGTTGTGCCCCGTCCCATACATATCGGCGGTGTCCCAGAAGTTCACGCCTAGTTCAATCGCTTTTTCTAGCAGCGCCAACGATGTGACATCATCCGACTTGCCGTAAAAATCGGACATGCCCATGCATCCCAACCCGATCGCGGAGACGGCGACACCGCTGTTGCCAAGCATACGTGTTTTCATGCGAAGACTTTCTCCTGCTGCTGTTCAATCTCTGTATAGTTCTGGATTTTGTAGTCGATCAGTCGCAAGGTGGCTTGCAACTCCTCAATCTGACTGACCACGCTTTGCCGATGTGCTTCTAACAATGCCCGCCGCTTACCAGCCGTCGTATCGCCTTCCTTAATCATGTTGACGTAATACTGAATATCAACCAGCGGCATCCCTGTTTGTCGCCAGCGGTTCAGCGTCTGGATGAGGGTAATGTCTTGCTGCGAATAGCGCCTGTGCCCATTCGTAGCCCGTCCAACCGGCATTAGCAGCCCAATCCGTTCGTAATACCGAAGGGTATGTACGGTCAAGCCTGTTTTTTCTGCCGCTTCCTGAATGGTGAAAGATGCTTGTTTTGTATTCATGATCGGCAGTATACAACTTCGAGTTGACTCGAAGTCAAGAGGGGAATTTGGCCGATATTTGCAGCGGAATCGCTTCCCGGTTAGGAAGTTGCCAGCGGCGGCAGCGCGAATAACCGTTCGGCGTTAGCGGTGGTCGCAGCGTGGATCGCCGCCACGTCGATGTTATGCAAATCTGCCAGTCGTTCGGCTACGTAGGCCACGTAAGCGGGTTCGTTGCGCTTGCCACGATGCTGCTGCGGCGTCAGAAATGGCCCATCGGTTTCCACCAGCAACCGATCCAACGGCACCATCGCAGCGATCAAGCGCAGATCGTTGGCGTTTTTGTAGGTGATCGGCCCCGTGAAGCCAAGGTAAAAGCCCAAGGCTAGTGCTTGCTCGGCTGCTTGGCGCGGCGCAGAAAAGGAGTGCATGACGCCGGGGCGCTGTTTCAAGCTGGCTGGCAACGTCGGCACCCACGCCGCCAATATCGCTAACACGTCTTCGCTGGCCTCGCGGTTATGGATGATGATTGGCAGTTCCAGACGGCTGGCGAGTTCCAACTGCGCCTCGAATAGTTTCTGCTGCTGCGCCTTCGGGCTGTGCTCACGGTAATAATCTAGCCCGATCTCCCCGATGGCGATGGCTTTCGGATGGTTGGCTTGTTCCTCGATCTCCGCAAGCTGCGCGATCTCGACTCCGGCGGTGCTGTTGGGGTGGTAGCCGACTGCCGCGTATACGCCCGCATATTGATCGGCAAGGCGCAGCGCGGTATCGCCGTCTTCTTTATCGGTCGCGGGGTTGATGATCCGCGTGACGCCGCGCTCGGCTGCCCGCCCGATCACCAACTCGCGATCCTCATCATAGGACTCGAAGTTCAAATGGCAATGCGTATCGATCAGCATTCAAGCTGCCTTTTCTACATCTTCAATTTACGATCTCGCCTTGCGCGGTGACAATCAGGCCGACTGATTCCGATCATAAAACCGATCACAAACGCCTATAAGCATGATCGCTTTAATCATTTTTCTGCTCAGGGAATGATCGGAAAACCACTGTGAAAACCACGTATAATCGGTTTTATGATCGGAAGTTGAGCAGCCAAACCGATCATACATGATCGGTTACGCCTTCAGCAGTTGGGCTAGGAGCAGTGTCATGAGCACCATGTAGCGAATCGGACAGTTTGTTCAATTGAGTTCGGCAAGATGTAAACATTGTGAACTTACCATCCAACTTCGGCCATTCTAAACGAACATTTGAGTTGTGTCAAGGGTGTATCAACTGCATAAGGTAAGTTACGATGAACCCTTTGCTGCAACCGCCTGACCCTTCCAAAGTCACCCCACAGGCTCCAACCAATAACCATCCATCGGGGAGCCTTCCGGCGTCCAGCCAACTTTGCCCGAGTACCTGACGCGCCACCAGACAAAGCCTTCTACGTCACAGACTGGCCCATCGAGGATTGTGAACGTCGCCCCCGGCGGAATCCCCAGAATATCGCGACTGTTAGGGTTGGATTGGTGGCGTGCAGGCAGCGTCTTGAGCGCGTTATCCCCGAACCCCGGCAGCACCCGCCCGATGCCGCCGACCACCAAGCGCGAGGGCAGCACTTCATAGCACTGATCGGCGGTCAGCGTCGGCTCAATTGGTTGGCTGGTGGTACCAAGCGGCTCCAGATAATAGGTGAAATCTTGCCCCTCGGACGTCCAGCCAACCAGCCCGTTATAGTTCACTTTCCACCATGCCGTATCATTGTTGCACATGGGGCCAGCAACCACCGTGAAACTTTGCCCGCCCGGAATCTGACCGAGAATCTGACCGCCGAAATCGGGTGTTGAACGCACACGGTTCGGATCACCGGGGGTGACACGGGCGATCATGCCAACGGCTAACCGTGACGGCATAAAGCCCGGACACTGAATGATCGGGGTGGCGACCAAGGGAGGCGCGGTCGGGCGTAAAGTGGCGGTGATCACGCGCACGGGCGGCACGGTGGGCGGGATAGCAAGCGCGGTTTGTGTCGCTTGGACGCTCAAGGCAACCGCTGTGAGCGTAGGCTGTACACGCAACGCTTCGGCAGTGTTTTGGACGGCTTGCGTCTGCTTGGCATCTACTGCTGATTTCGTCAGAAGTGCGCTGACGGTATTTTGTAGATTCGCGGCGTTCGCGGTCGCGGTTTGCAGCGGCGCTAATGTAGCGGCGGCGAGAATAACCGGGTCTTCGGTTTCAGTGGGACGAGCGCTCGGCTGCGGCGTATGGCTTGGCGTCGGCGTTGGCTGCCCACATTGTACGCTCTGCGCGGGCTGTTGATCGACGCCCACTAATCCACTGACTTGGAGGCTGATCATACCGTAGGCGGGCGAAACCTCGATCGACAACGTGTTATTCGGCGGCGCACTGCCCAACTGGAAACTGGCTGCTTTCATCACGCTGCCACTGCTATCATGCACCTCATATACCCCCGGCGACATCATTGGCCCGCCGTTGTTGACCAGCGAAAAACTAGCAATGAAATTGGTACACCTGCTGGTGGCAGTGATCTGCGGGGGCAGGGTGCTGGTGAAACTCGGCGTGAACGTCGCCGTATCGGTCGCTGTCGATGTCGCGGTTGGCTGCGCGGTCTGTGTCATTGCCGCAATCAGCGCCAAATCTTCGGTTGGCTGCGGTGTGGCAGTTGCCGTTGGTGGTGTGGTGGGCGTCAGCGTGTCGGATGGCAACAACGCAATCGCCGTGCCTGTTTCCGCTTGCTGATTCGCGATCAATGTCTGCGCGGCAACGGTCGCGGTGGTTTCGCCAGCCACCCGCGTTGCTGCGAAGGCCGACTGAATCGTGGCGGTTTGCTCCTCGGCGGTGAGTGGGGGCGGAGTCGTCAGCGTCGAGACGATCAACGCGCCGACCACACCTATCACGATCAGTGCTGCCACGATTCCCATGATCAGCAAGCCTGAGTTTGATTTCTTGCTCGCCAAGGTAGGCGAGGCGGGACGCGTGGGCAGCGCCTTATTCGCACTTGGATTACTCCCCGGCGTCACTTGTCGTCCGAGCAGTTCGGTCGCTTCGAGGCTGTTGGCGTTGGCGGCGGGCATTTTTCCGGCAGTGGCGTCAGGGTCATTGTCTTTGGCAGTGCTGCGTCCGGCCTGAGATTCACGAGTCGGCAGTCGTGTGGATTCCATTACAGGTGAGGGCGATGATGGCGTCGGCGGCACGGAGAGCGTTAAGCCCGCATTATTTTTGGTGGCCTTCAGATAGGCGTTGACGAGTTCGCCTGCCGATGAAAACCGCTGCTCAGGGTTCTTCGAGAGCGTTTTCTTGATGATCGCGTCTACTGCGCTCGTCACGTCGGGGTTGATCGAACTGGGCGGAGGCACTTGCTCGTTGATGTGCATGTACATGATGCGGAACGGCGTCTCCCCGAAAAAGGGCAACGTCCCCGTGATCATGTTGTAGATGACGATGCCGAGCGCGTACAGATCGCTGCGGGCATCCGCGATTCCACCTGCCCACAGTTCAGGAGCCATGTAGGCGGGCGTGCCCATCACCGCGCCTGTTTTAGTGAGAGTCGCGCCAGCTTCGTTGATCAGCTTGGCAATGCCGAAGTCGGTCAGGAAGGCGTTCTGCGACTTATCCATCAGCACATTTTCGGGCTTCAAGTCGCGGTGGACGATGCCTTGTCCATGTGCATAATCCAGCGCCTGCCCGATCTGTGATAGGATGCGCGCCGTGATGTCCGGCTTCAACGCGCCATTCATCACGATCAGCTTGCTCAGGCTACCGCCTTCGAGCAGTTCCATGACGATGTAGACGAGGTCATTTTGGTTGCCGTAATCGAACACCTTCAAGATGTGCGGATGGCTCAGTTTAGCGACCGTCTTGGCTTCGCGCTGGAAGCGTTCAACGAAATCTGCTGTCGTCGCTAGTTCCTGCTTGATCACCTTGATCGCCACGCTGCGATCCATCGATTTCTGGTGCGCGCGGTAGACCGTCGCCATGCCACCCACGCCAATTTTCGTAATGATCTCGTATTGTCCGAGTTGCTGTCCGATCAGCGGATCCATGCAGCGTGTTCCCTTCATTGCTGAGTTATCGATTGGTCAATACTCAGCGCTACATCAAGTGAGTCGAGTGTCAGCCTACTTCAATTCTGCTTTATAGTCTACACCCACAAAGCGTACTGTGCCGGGGTCGATTGCTTGCGCAGCATCAGCGTCGCCCTTGAGCGTCATCAAGAAAAAGGCCGTCGAAAAATGATCGATCAAATCGTGCGCGCGCGGCATATCCCACACTTCATCCGAGCAGCGTCGATGCTGCCCGATCAGTATCAGCGCGGGGATGCACTCGTCTACGAAAATATAATGATTGGCGTTTTCGAAGACCACCTGCGCTTTGATCGTGCTGTGAACACGGTCATACAGCGGATAGGCGTCGCGTTCCGGCAAGATCGAGCCGTCCACCGAGCCGACCAGTACCATCAGCGGTGCGGTCACTTCCGCCAAACCCGTTTCCTGATAGCTGACAGCGTTCCACGGCGCGTGCAGCACAATCGCTTTGATGCGCGGATCGGTGGTCGCAGGCCATATACCGTGCGGAATATCCGTCAGGCCGCGTATAGTGGCGATCTGCTGCTCATACTGTAGCAAGCCGCATGGCTCGTCCGGTTGCAAGGCGGGATCGGGGTTGCTGGCGCACCATACACGGAGCGCATCGAAATCGATCCGCGCCCCGCCCGCCGACAGCGCGGTATAGCCGCCAAACGAATGTCCCGTAACGCCAATGCGATCTGTGTCGATCAGGCCAGCCAGCACACCACCATCGGCATTCCAGGTTTCCGCGAAGGCGATCTCGCGCAACACATCCAGCGGGCGGAGGGCGATATTTTCGATGATCGCGTCCATGGTGATGTTGCCGAATGTGCTGCCGGGATGATCTACCGCGATCACCACAAAGCCATAGGATGCTAACTGTTCAAGGTAAAACACGCTCTGATACTTCGCGCCGCCAAGTCCGTGCGAATATACGATGAGTGGATATGGCCCGCCAGATGGATCGGGAGGCGCATCCCGCAGGGCTTGCCCCGTCCCCGCCAGCATCAAAAAGCGATATTCCGCTTCGACCTTTTTGTGCTCAGGGTTCAAAGCCGGATACCAGATCGCCGCATCCAGTGGGCGTTTGGCGTCCTCGATGCGTAGTTCGCGAGTCCCGACGAGATATGCCCCACGCTTGGCATAAGCGGGCGCATCGGGGCGGGCGGCCTGTGCCAAACTGCTGCCGCTGAACAGCGTCACCACGATCAACAGGATAAAGGTAAGTCGTATTTTCACGACACATCACTCCTACGGTTTCAGCAGTACCTTCAACACGCCGCTCTGTGCTGCGTGATCGAAGGCTTGCAGCGCATCGTCTAAGGAATAAGTGGCTTCGATTAGCGAGGTCACATCGACTTGTTTGGACTGTAACATGCGCAGCGCCGCATCAAATGGCCCGCAGCGGCTGCCGACGATTTTGATCTCATCGACTACTACTTTACTTAGATTCACCGTTGGCAAGTGCGCGTAGGTGCTTTTCAGAACGATGGTGCCGCGTGGACGCACGATGTCAAGCCCAAGCGCGAAGCCCTCGGCGTTACCTGTCGCGTCTACGACTATATGCGCAGATCGCAAGCGTGATTTTTCCGGCAAGGTTTGCGCGTCGATGGTCGCGATACCCCACTGTGCCAGCAACCGCTTCGGGCGTTCCTTCCGCACGATGACTGCCAGATCGCAGCCGATGCGGTGCAATACCTGCGCGATCAGCAACCCTAGCTTGCCCGCACCGATCAGGACGACCCGATCTGACGGACGAATGGTTGCCAATTCAGGTACTTGTAGTGCCGCTGCCAGCGGTTCCGTAAACACAGCTTGTTCATCCGTGACGGAATCGGGCACCCTGTGCAAATTCGCAAACGGTAGGCGCATGTGATCCGTAAATGTGCCGCCATAGTTCGACAGGCCAAGGGTGGAGCGATTCAGACACTGGCTTGGAATCCCGCCCAAACAATATTCGCATTTGCCACAGGCGATGTTGATCTCACCGACCACGCGCGTGCCGCGCGGCCATTCATCGCTGCCCTGCACGATCTCGCCTACAAATTCGTGCCCCAAGATGCCACTAAAGCCCATGTAGCCATGTGTCAGTTCTAGGTCAGTATGGCAAATCCCCGCTAATCGAACACGAATTAACGCCTCGGCAGCGGTTGGTGATGGCAATGCTTCGTCGGTGGTCAGATGCAAATGGTCATCGAAGCGCAGCGCACGCATCTAAGCCTCAGTTCCATAATTAATCGTCGCTCCCAACTAGCGATACAAGTCATACCATTCCGAGGTTCATCTTTGCTAAAGTCTATCCGTGACAGAGTAAGAATGCACGTAGTTGGGAGGCAGTTAAGATGGCGAAGCGACTTTCCGCGTCAGAAGTGCAGACAAGACTCGCGCAGTTAGAAGGTTGGGGACTTTCCAACGAGGAGATCGCGCGTACCTTCATCGTCAAGGATTTTCCGGCGGCGCTGATGCTGGTTAACGCGGTGGGACAATTAGCCGAGTCGGCTGGTCATCATCCCGACATCACCATCAAATATAACCGTGTCACCTTCGCGTTGGTCACGCATGACGCGGGTGGCCTGACCGATAAGGACCTCGACCTCGCGGCGCAGATCAACGCCTTACCTGTGCTGACGTAACCAGAATTATCAGCCCGCCGTGCCGTTAGCGGGCTATTCACTTTCCCGCACTTGCGCGATTACTTTTCCTGCTGATTCGTTGGCTTTTTCCGTGAAGCGCAAAATCACTGCCAATTCCTCATCCGTGAACTCCTTACTGAATTCCTGCATCGCTGCGCCCATCAGCGCGGTATGCGGCCCGATGTCGGCGTAGATCTTCGCTTCGTTCGGGATCACGATCACGCGCCGCCGATCCTCGTGATCATGTTCGCGGCGGACATAGCCAGCTTTCTCCAAGCGATCAATCATGGCTGTCACCGCCCCCGTGGTCAACCCCATCTGCTTGGCTAGTTGTCCGGCAGTCGATGCGCCCTTCAGCAGCAGAAAATCGAGGCATTCGTTATCCGTCGGATGCACGCCGATTTTGTCCGCCACTACCTGACTAAACATCACGAAATTTGCGGACATGAACCGTACCTGAATCGTCAGCGCTTCCAATAGTTGTTGGCGGGGGCTTGACATTGATCGCTAACTCCTTATAATTATCTCAATAATCAAGATAATCAACAATTGAGATAATAACCTATGTCTACTCAACCTCCCACGACAGGCTTTCGTGGTCAAGTCCTGATTATTGGCGGCGGCATCGGCGGCAATGCGCTCGGCCTGTTCCTTAAAAAAGCAGGCATTTCTAGCACCATCTTCGAAGGCTATCCCTATAAACAGGCTGTCGGCGGCGGCTTGGGTCTCGCGCCCAACGGGATGAATGTATTGCACGCCTTGGGACTGGCGGAAATGGCGAAATCACGGGCTACCGTCGCCTTAGAAAATGTTTTCCTCAACCAGCAGGGCAAGCTGTTGGCGCGCTTCAAAAACGGCACCGTCGAAGCATTCGGACAACCCGGCATCTGCATCCTACGCTCGACGTTGTACGATATTCTGACAGAAGCGGCGAAAAAGCAAGGGATCGATATCCGCTATCAGAAGAAGCTCAAGACGATCACTTATGCCGCTGACAAAGTCATCGCCCATTTTGAGGACGGCACTTCCGCTGAAGGCGATCTGCTTATCGGCGCGGATGGCGTTCATTCACAAACCCGCCACCTGATCCTGCCCAATGCACCAAAGCCGCAATATGTTGGTATCATCGGCGTTGGCGGCGTCACACCAGCCGCAGCCGTGCCTAATATGACGCGCCGTGAAAAAGAGGCCTTCACCTTTACCTATGGTGCAAGTGGCTTCTTCGGCTATGGCTGCGGCGAAAACGGTGATGTGCTGTGGTGGTCGAATCTCGTCCGTGAGCGTGAACTGACACGTGATGAAATTCTGAACGTCTCGGTGGAGGACATTCAGCGCGAGATGATGGCGATTTTCAAGGGCTATCATGAGCCGATTGAAACGCTGATCCGTAACACGCATTCCCCTATCAAGATGAATGTATCCGATATTCAGACGCTCCCGACATGGCACAACGGGCGCGTCGTCCTGCTTGGTGACGCAGCGCACGCCGTCAGCCCGAATTCTGGTCAGGGCGCGTCGATGGCGCTAGAAGACGCGATGCTACTCGCCAAGTTGCTCCACCATTCCGCCGACTATGCGCGCGTTTTTTCACGCTATGAGCAAGAGCGCAAGCCGCGCGTCGAGAAAATCGTTGCGGAGGGTCGCCGTTTAGCGGGTGACAAAAAGGTCGTCACGCCCTTCCAGCAGAAAATCCGCGAACTCATGATGACGGTTTTCATCAACTTATTCGGCACACGCGGGCAAAAATGGCTGTATGGGTACAAGGTGGCATGGGAGTAAGCCACAACCGCCGTCAGCCTGTCTCCGTTGCTGACGGGCTGGCCTACTTCCAATCCGGCATATGTGGAGTCAACAAGTCCAACATTTCCTCGAAATGCTTGTGTTCCAGTTCAGCGCCGTCCCGCCAGCGTTCATCTTCAGCCGAGAGCAGTCGTTTCTGGGCTGCCGCTTCTCGCAATGGGATTTCGCCTTTATCCAGCGCCGCGCGTGAGGCCAGCGGTGTGAATATGGAATACAAGCGCACCTTAGCCGCTTGCTTGGGATTCATGAACGTGTAGAGCGTCAGGCGAGTCTCATCTTGCGTTAACTGCACGCCTAACATCTCCCAACCCCGCTGTACGCGTGCCGATCCGCGTTTGACGGTGAAACGCCATGTCAAGGCATTGATCCGCTCCCCGAAGCGCAACGTAACTCCGCTGTCTGGTTTGCGCTGATCTTGATAGGTCATGTTGACATCGCTGATCAGCAGTCGCTTCGGGCTAGGCCAGATCACCTTCAGCAACTTATCCGCCAGAAATGTCAGCGCTACCGATCCGACGGCGGCTAGTCCGAAGGCCAGACAGCCAATGTAATCCTGCGTCTGATCGGTCTGGATCGAATTGATGCCGATATAAATCAGGGCGAACATGGCGAGGGCGAGCAACGGCACGGCGAAGCGTATTCCCCCGTGTTCCGCGTCAAGCATGTAACTGCGTGTCGCAGGTGCAGAGTCTGTAGAAAGCTGAGTGGTCATGAATCTAACTCGATTGTAGTTGACATTATGCGCGTATTGAGATATTATCTCAATTACTGTTGAGACGTTGTATCATCTAGCGCATAGACTGGCGATTGAATCACCAATTGTACAGACAACCTGCGTCTCGACACAAAAGCAACTTCAGGGAGAACTGAGGAGATCATTGATGATGCGTTCGATCCGTTGGGTCTTGATCGTGACGTTGGTGGCTGTCTTATCCGGCAGCATTGGCAACACACAAGCACAATCCCCTCTAAAAATCGTGACTAGCACCACGATTTTGCTGGACATCGCCAAGAACATTGCGGGCGATAAAGCTGAACTCGCGTCGATCGTGCCTACGGATGGCGATCCGCACGAGTTTGAGCCGACGCCAGATACGGTGCGGTTGGTAGCTGACGCCAACCTCATTTTTGTGAACGGCGTTGGCCTCGAAGGATTTCTCGACAAGTTGATCTCGGATTCTGGCACGAAAGCCTCCGTGATCACGGTCTCGCAGGGGTTGGCAGTGCGCCAATTCGTTGAACCGGGCGCGACGGCAGATCATCAGGTGGAAGGGCTGCCCGCTGGCGTCATCGGTTTTTCAGGGATGATCGACTGCACAGTGCAAAGCGGGCAAAGCGAAGGCTTTTGCGACCCGCACCTGTGGCAAGACCCGATCAATGTGATCCAGTATGTGACCAATATGCGTGATGCGCTGGTTGCTGCGGACGTCGCCAACGCCGATACCTATAAATTGAACGCCGCTAAGTACATTTATGCGTTACAGAGCCTTGACGCTGATACGTGGAGCAAGATCGTGACGATCCCGCCGGAAAAGCGCATCCTCGTCACCAACCACGACGCGCTTGGCTATTTCGTCGCCCGTTATCGGTTCCAACTGGTTGGTACGGTGCTGCCCGGTGTGAGTACATCGGCAGAGCCTTCTCCTCAAGATGTCGCTACTTTGATCGAGCAGATCAAACAACTGGGCGTGCCCGCCATCTTCACCGAGAACATCGCTAATGACAAACTGGCGCAGCAGATCGCGCAAGAGGCGGGCATACAAGTGATCACGGCGTTATATACGGATGCGTTGGGCGCGGCTGGTACACCGGGCGAGACGTATCTCGGTATGATGCGATCCAACGCGGAGGTGATCGCGAAGGCGTTAGGGGGACAATAGCCACAGCGGGTCGTTGATGGCGATACAATCCCGCTCCTCACCAGCCGAAATTTTTCTAATTAGCGAGTCCGCCAACGGACTCGCTTCGTTTGGCATTAATGACATAATACTCATTAAAACTCCATGCCGAGGGGCAGCTATGAAAAGATCGGTCATCGCCATCATCGTAGGATTAATCATCGCGGCGGGCAACGTGGTGCCAGCAATGGGACAGGGCGCAACAACGCCGATCAAGGTCGCTTACGACGACACGACGAACGAACTCACCCCCGTGTGGTCGGCGGATGGAAAGGCCGTGTTGTACACAAAGCAAATGTATCCAGCGGATCGGCAGTATAAGACGCAGCTTTTCGAAGTGACGCTAGACCATCCACTTGAGCCGCAGTTGATCATGGAAATCAAAGGACTTGTTTACGGCGTAACGTGGTCGCCGGATCGCCAGCGCATTGCTTACCTGATCGATAAGCAGGTCTTCGTACGCAACCGGACGGGCGAGCAGGTCTTCGAGGCAAAAGGTGAGCTTGCGCTATGGTCGCCGGACGGCACCCAACTGCTGGTATGGACACCGCTAAGTCTGGAAGTGGTTAACTTGAACGGCGAGGTCGGCATCGGCCTATATTACACCGAACCAGCCAACACGATGCATTGGTCGGGCGGAGCATGGTCACCGGATGGCAAGCAGATCGCAGTGATCATCGCGGGCGACGTGGTTGTATTCGATGTGCAGGCCAAGACCAACGTCAATTTGACGCACAGTGACGGCGACGAGGCACAACCCGCGTGGTCACCAGACGGCACGTGGATCGCGTTTTCGTCGTGGGCGTCGTATGACGGGATTTTGCCGCCACTGGAGGTTAGCGCCGCGCCAATCTACATCATCCGGCCTGACGGCAGCGGATTGACACGGGTATCGGGAACGCGCGACTATGATAGTTGCCCTGTTTGGTCGCCGGATGGACACAGCATCGCGTTTACGCGCGGAGGCGATCCGGAAATCACAACACTGTTTATGGTGAATGTCGATACTCTCGCCATGTCATGGCTGGATCGGCCCGATGGACGCATCGTTAGCTGTGCGACATGGTCACCGGACGGGGAATACCTGTTAACACAAGGGACGCTGCTGGAATGGGAACGTGGCGTTAGCGTGTATGTTGTCCCGCATACGGCCTTCAAATCAGACGCGGCGGATTCTGCCTTGATCAACCGGATGGCGTTTATCAGTGTATTGGAGCCGAGCGCGGTGGGCGAAAGCGTGCGCAACAGTCCGGGCTATGATAACGCGTTGATCGATAAGCTGTATGACGGCAACCTGTTCCAGATCATCGGCACGGGGCAGGAAAGCAACGGCGATACGTGGTTGCAAATCCGGTACAAAGGCGATGGCGTTGGCTGGATCCATGTCGGTGATTTGATGTTCGCCGCCCGCAACCTCGATCCCAATGTTTTCTGCTATGATGCGCGTCCACGTGAGGTGATCGGAGCGCTGCGGGAGGTTGCACGTAAGCGCGATGGTGGGCAATTGGCGCGGTTGATCGGTGGGGCGGGGTTGTTCGTGGCGTTTGGCGGAAAAACCGTGCATTTGAGTTACCTTGAAGTAGAAGATTTCTTCAATGATTATGCCGTGCGCGATTGGGGCAGGGACGCGAATTCGGGGCGGGCAATCACGGCTTCGTTAGCCGACGAAGTAGCGGCGACGCTGGAACGTGACCTAACGCCGGATAATGTCAGCATCATGTGCGGCGACAACCAAGATAGTTTGTCGGAGCGGCGGCAACTATACGGGTTGAACATCGGATCGTACAAGATCATCAACTTTTACTCAGTGATGCGTCCGGGCACGCCGGGGAATGAACTAGATTGGGGCGCATGGGGCATTGCCTTCTCGTATCAGGATGGACGACCTGTCGTGCTCGGCTTGACGCACTACGTTTGGACGCCGTGATTTGTGATGGGAGCGTGATGCGCAGCAGGCAGCGAGAGGAGCATATAATGAATTGGGCTAGGTCATTGATCTGGTAGAACCATTATGCAAAATCAACCGTTTATTATCCCGTCCGTCCTCATTTTGCTGCTGTCGATCCCACTGGTGGCGGGTGTGATCCCGCCGAATCGATACTATGGTTTCCGCACCGTTAAGGCGATGCTCGATTCACAGGTGTGGTACCGCGTGAATCGGGTGTGCGGTGTGCTGCTGTTCGTTTCCAGCGCACTGTATCTGGTACTGTGCGGACTGCTCATCAATGCGCCGTCGGTGAATGACCATTTCGAGTTGTGGCTGCTGCATCTGGGCGTGTTCGCGATCCCGCTGTTCGCGAGTTTGGCGATCACCAAGAATTATGGCGAGCGAGCGTGAGGGGTGTTTATGCTCTCATCGCGGTGCATTATATAAGGTGCGTAACATCAGATCATAAAAATACCTCCATATGCCAGAAGCAAAGGAGGTATCAATCCGTAGCGCGGTATTGGGCTAGTTAAGTGATAAGGTACCTTATCACAGAAATTTTGGTGTAGGCTCTACGATGATCGGCAATCGTCTACGCTTCAGTAGGCGGCAAGTGACCACGCCGTAATTCGTAGATGAAGAGAACGAGGAACGCCAACGCCAACACCAGAATAAAAACTCCTGCCGATGTAATACCCAGGGCAACATTGTCCCAGCCATAAGCTGAGAGGAGCGTGCCCCTCAACGTGCTGCCTGTCAACATCGTGTTACGGAGATTGGTAACTGCCGTTAAATCACTCTGCGCTTTATCAGCCGCGGTTTTGTCACCGGCTTTTGTGGCTGCGTCCAACTGAGATCTCAAGTCGCGCTGGATGCCGCCCAATGTTGCGTAGGTAGCATCGGGATAGCCCGCGCCTTCCGCCGCTAGCTTAATGTGCAACCCCATTAACCCCGCATACGCTTGCGCTTGGTTACCAGTCGTGAGTGGAAGCCCTGCATTTTCGACGATACCGGGTAACTGCTTTTCATCGTCGGTAAGCTTGTCTACTGCTGTAAACGTGATTTGCTGGGATGCTAGTTCAGTGCGAATATTACTTTGGACAAACCCACCTAACCATAACGCAACTCCGCCTACTACGATGGCACCAATGCATAGGGTGAGCCAAAGTAAAAGGACTCTGGCCCACATTGCCGCCGAAAGACGATGACTCAAATACTTCATAATGTTGATCTCCCCTTGTGTTTACATTGTTCTGAACATTCAGATATTTCAGATAATGTTGATTGAAATTATACATATACTTTGGTTCGATTTCAATCGTATGGCTCTGCTTAGGAATGGAAAGTCTTGGATGCATTCGCCAGTTTGGCAGTGGTCGGATGAGAAGGGGAATGCGGTTGGCGAGGATAAGCCGCCAACCGCATGAGATCGTGGTTAGGCGTCCAGCACGTAGGTCGCGATGGAGTGTGGCAGACTGGTCAGCGGCGCGGTGCAACCGTCGATCTTCAGGCTGTAGGCGATGCGTTGGTCGGACAGATTCAGCACGACAACGACGATCTGACCGTCGGGGTTACGGAAGGCTGTCGCTTGCAGTTCATCACGCGGTGAAGCGCAGAGGATGCGCTCTGCACCGGGCTGAATGAAGCGCGAGAAATGCCCGATGTAGTAGTACGAACTCTGGTAAAGGAGTTCGCCCGTCTGCGTGTGGGCGATGATCGGCGCGCTGCAAAAGTTGCCGACATGGTTGGGGCCACCGGTTTCATCGAGCACGAGATTCCAATCGACCCAACCCACTGCCCAATGATTGAGATCATTGAGGATGGCTTTGCCGTAGCGTTCGCCCGTGCCCCATTCACCGAGATGGGGGCCGCCTTCAGGACAGCCTTCGGTAAACAGCAGCTTTTTGTCGGGGTAGGCTTCGTGCGCACACAGTAGATTGTCGTAGCAGTCCGCCACGTACCAATGGAAGGCCGTACCCCAGACATACTGCGCGGCTTGGGGATCATCCAGCACAGGCTTGATCCAGTCGAACAGCACGTCACGGTTGTGATCCCAGATCATCAGACGGAGCGACGCCAAGCCCGCTTCGGCAAGCGTCGGCCCTAGATAGTCGCGCACGAAATCACGGGCTTCTTCGCCGCTAAAGATGCAGGACTCCCATGTCTGGACGGCTTGCGGTTCGTTTTGCATGGTCAAGCCCCAAATGGGGATGCCTTCTTTTTCGTATTCGCGCACGAAACGGCAGAAATACTGTGCCCACACCGCACGATATTCGGGCTTGAGCTGCCCGCCATGACACATATCGTTGTTGGTCTTCATCCACGCGGGCGGACTCCACGGCGTGGCGATCATGCGGAAGGGTTTGGGCGCGACCTGCTGCGCCGCCTTGATCATGGGGATCAGGGCAGTGCGTTCGTGCTCGATAGTGAAGTGCTCCAACGCCATATCGTCGGGGACTTCAGCGTAAGCGTAAGTGCTCACGGAAAAATCGCAGCTATTGATGTGCGTGCGGCACAGGTTATAGCCGAGACCAGCCACCGGATCGAAGTAGGCGCGTAGAATCTCCGCCTGACAATCGGGCGACATTTTGTAGTAGGTCACGGCGGCTGATTCAGTAAACGCACCCCCGAAGCCCTCGATAGTTTGATAGCGCACACGCGGATCGACCACGACGGAAAGCTGTGGATTGGCAGTTCGTGCCAGCGGTAAATCAGGCTGCTGGCTCAACCGCAGCTCGGTCGCCTGCGCCGTCACATAAGGACGAATGGCGCGATAAGTAGTCATAAATATGTCTCTTTTCTAGACCACGTCAGGGCACGGCTATTTTTCTACGCCCGTGATCACGATGCCTTGCATGAACTGACGCTGCGCAAGGAAGAACATCAAGGCGGGCAGTAAGATTGCCAGCACTGCCGTTGCCATCGCGCGACCGGGGTAGACATTAAACGTGCCAAAGTAGCTGCCGATCCCGACGGAAATTGGATACAGATTGTCCTTGCCGACGAGGTAGACCAGCGGCGTGAAGTACTCGTTCCATGACCAGAAGAAGTGAAACAAGGTCACGGCGGTGATGGCGGGAATGGCCTGCGGAATGATCACTGACCAGAGAATGCGCAACGGCCCTGCGCCGTCGATCATGGCGGCTTCGTCGAGTTCCTTCGGGACGCTCATCAAATATTGACGCAGCAGGAACACGTCATAGGCGTTGGCAAAGAAGGCTGGCACAATCAACGGAAGCCATGTACCCGTCCAGCCGATCTTGGTGAACAGCAGGTAGAGCGGGATGATGGTGGCTTGCGCAGGCAGCACGATGGTCGAGATTAGGACGATGAAGAGGATGTTCTTGCCGGGAATCGGGAAGCGCGCGAACCCGTACGCTACGAGAATGCACGACAGTAACGTGCCGATGGTGCTGAGACCCGCGATGATGAAGGTGTTGCGGAACAAGAGCGCAAAATTCACCTGATCCCACGCCATCTGGAAGTTTTCCATAGTGGGCGAAAAGACGTAGACAGGGTCTAGCGTGCGGTAGCGGCCTTTCCAGTTGAAGATACCATTTTCAGGATGCTCCGGATCGACAAAATCGCTGTCTTCACGGTAGCCTTTGACCAAGGCCCATTGTTTGATCCCGTTTTCGGTGGGGACTTCATATAACGGCAAGTCTTGACCGTTATAGTTGAAGGTTACGGCTTTGGCAGGCCACAGCGGGGCGTTTTGCGCCGAAGCTTGATCATCAGATTTGAAGGCGGTGGTCAGCATGTAACCGAGCGGCATCAAGAACACCAGCATCAGCACAAAGCCTAGCGTCGTGATCAAAATGGTGGGAACAGCTTTGCGAAACCCTTTGACGAACCGCTCCGAAAGACTAAGCGGCGGCTTCAACGGCATGGAAGGCGTTTGGGATAATGTTGTCATCGTTTTTGTAACTCCTAACTATGTTCGTTCATGTGGCACTACAAGGGTGAGCGCGATTAACGCTCGGCTCCCGCGTAGTAAACCTGACGCTGTCCCCAATAAAACATGATCGTGGTCATGATCATGACGATGACGAACAGCACGATGGCGAGTACGGAGGCATAGCCCATCTCGTTGAAAACGAAGGCTTCCCGATAGAAATGCAAGTTGTAAAACAGCGTCGCGCCCTGCGGATCGCCATTGCGACCACCGAGCAACATGGCTGGCACGAAATATTGGAAGGCATTGATCACGCCGAGCGTGATGTTGTAGAAGATGACGGGTGAGATCATCGGCACGGTGACACGGATGAAGCGCTGGAACCAGTTCGCGCCATCCACTGTAGCGGCTTCCAGCACATCGGTTGGTACGCCTTGCAAACTTGCTAACAGGATCAGCATGGCATTGCCGACGCCCCACAAACTGAGCAAGTTCAAGGCGGGCAGTGCCCAACTAGGATCAGCCATCCAACGTGGGCCTTGGATACCCAGCTGTTTCAACAGCAAGTTAATCCAGCCGGATTGCGCGTTAAGCACACCGCCGAAGATCATCGCGCCAGCAACGACCGGAATCACTGTTGGTGCATAAAATAGCGTCCTGAATATATTCTTGCCGAGCAGATTTTTGGAGTTCAGCAGCACCGCGAAGAACAGCGGCACGATCAGGCCGAGCGGCACCGCAAGCAGCGCAAACCGCAGCGTAACACCTAGCGATTGCCCGAAGGTGGGATCGGTAAACAGACGCGCGTAATTATCTAAGCCAACAAAATTGAAGTTTTCAAAAGAGAAGGCTTTGGTCGCGTTGTAATCTGTAAAAGACAGAAAAAAGGTCGCAAGGATAGGCAATAACTGGAATAGCACAAGCCCGATCAGCCAAGGCGAGAGGAAAAATATCCCCCACCGCATTCGGTTGCGGCGCATGTAGTTAGTCCGTCGTACACCTTGGGACGGTTGGACACGTGTAGATGCCAAATCAATGGAAGACATAGGGGATTACTCCTCAGAAAATAGTGCTACGTGCTGAGTCTTTCGTGCTGCGTCCACGCGATTTTCCTGTTTCAAAGTGACGGAAAATCATGAACCGCACTCAGGAAACGCTCCTTGCGCGACCTCGCCGGAAGGCCACGCAAGGAGCCACGTTAGCATAAATTGATGGGGCTTGAGCTTACTGAGCTTTGAAAATCGCGTCCAAATCTTTCTGGAGCTGCGCGATTTCTGCGTCCATGTCGAGGCCCGGAGTCTGATCCATCTTGGTATAGAACTTACCAAAGAGGTCTTCAGCCTTGAGCATGTTGGGCATCCACGCTTCGTGGTTGGGCACATCCGGGTACTTGAGCATCTCTAGCGCGACGCTCCAGTCGATCTTGTTGTCACCCGTGCGTGCATCCATAGCGGCGAAGAAGGCATCGCGATCTTCGAGCTTGCCGGGGATGCCACCGTAGATGGTGGAGAGTTCTTGGTCAGTAACCATCTTGGCGAGCACTTTGAAGGCGGCGGCCTGATTCTTGCTGTCCTTCATGATGGCGAAGGTGTCGCCGTGCAGACCAGCGGTGATCTTGCCGTTGTAGGAGGGCATCACAGCGATGTCCCAGTTCAGCTTTGCCATATCGAAGCAGCAGGTGTACCACGTGAACGTCCACGTCATGGCGACGTTACCAGACGAGAAGGGATTGCCCTTCGCCATCAAGTCGCTGTTCTTGTAGTCAGAATTCGGTTGGAAGTAGTCCTTCCACATGCTGTCGTAGTGCCACTTCCACGCGACCTTCCAGTTTTCAGGAATGACGGCGTTGTTGTTGGCATCGAACGGCGTGCCCGTGCCGAAGATCGGCGTGATGCGGCGGGCATCGCCCCAGCCATCCCAGTAACCGAACTGCGTGATGTTGGTCTTATCGAAAGCGGGATCGGTGGCATCGGCACCATTCTTATCGACCGTCAACTTCTTGGCGAGTTCGGTCATGGTATCGATATTCCATTCCTTGCCGTCGTACAGTTCGCCGACCTTGTGAGGAGGATACGGCAGACGTGCTTCGTCAAAGAGGGCTTTGTTGTAGAAAATGAAGGAGGGGAACAGCGCGAAGGGGATGCCGACCAGCACGCCTTCGTCGCTCGTGAAGTCGAGCAGCGCCTTGTCATACTTGCTCAGGTCAAAGCCCGCATCCGTCGCCAGTTGCGAGACATCTGCCCACGCGCCTTGGAAGTTCGCGCGACCGCGCTTGCCAACCGGGCCGACGATGTCGGGAGGATTGCCAGCGGCGATCATGGCCTTGAGCGTATCGTAGGACTCTGGGTTGTGGACGACTTGCAACGTCACGCAAGCATCAGTCTGCGATTTGTTGAAGTTATCGACCCATGCTTTTTCCTTGGGGATCACGTCCGCATCGGTGCCGGAACCAAGACCGACATACCAGACGACGGTAGGCGCACCCACCGCGCAGCCTTCACCACCCATCACGACCGTGGGGACGATGGTCGCCGTGGGGGCATCTTGCGCGGAAACTGGTGAGTTATACACTGCACCGCTCATGGTGGACATCAAAACGAGGGTAACAAGGGCGAGAAATCCGAATGCCGAAATTCTTCTGTTTTTCATCTTTCACCTTCTAAATTAAACGGGCGTGTTGAGAGATTTAGAGGAAACTCAACATTTTCTTGCAGGGTAACTGAACACCTCCTACATCGATTAAGTATCCAAAAATCTCTCACCCATCGCGGGAGAGAGCGCTCTCAATCACATAATCATTCTAAAAAACTGATAAAAATGGGGCATGGAGAAAAACGCGAGACATTTGGACATTTCATAGTGGTTCGGGATGGACGATCCATTGCGACGTGATAGTCAACGTTGTCAGACCGCAGTGGAGGATCAGGCGCGGCGGTAGCTCTCTGGCGACATGCCTGTTTCGCGGCGGAAGACGCGGCTGAAGTAGCTGCTATCCGAGAAGCCGACATCCAAAGCCACATTGGTGACGCTGAGTTCGCTGTGCTTGAGCAAATGGCGGGCGCGGTTGACACGATAGCGATTCAGGTAGGTGACGGGCGTCATGCCTAATTCTTGACGGAAACAATGCGTCAGGTGGTCTTCTGCCATGCCGACATACTGCGCGATGTCGCGGCGGGTGACTGGCTCCGCATAGTGTTCGTGCAGATAGGCCATGGCTTTGCGGACGAGGCGCTGCGCTTCGGTACTGAGCCGCCGTTTGTGCTCCAAGGCTGCACCGATATGCATGACCGTCTCTTCGATACTGAACAGCCCCTTGCTGAGGACGTTGGCAACGCCGCGATTGAGGCGTACCATATCGGCTTCGGTCAATAAGCGTCCAGTCAGCACAATCACAGGGATGTCGCGGGTACTTTCCAGTTCGCGCATGGCTTCCAGCACCTCGAAGCCGTCCATTTCCGGCATCATGAGATCGAGCAGTACCAGATCGATCGGGAAACTGCGCAACATGTTCAAGGCTTCGCGTCCATTGCGCGCGGTAAGAATTTGCCCCGACGGGGCATAACTCTGGATGATGCGGGCGTGCATTTCTAGCGTGTTCGGTTCGTCATCTACCACAAGGAAGGTGAGTGATGACGCATTCTCCCCCGCCGCCAGTTGTTGATCGAGCGCACGCTTGAGTTCGGGGATGCGTACAGGTTTGGTCAGGTAGTTCAATTCCAGAATCGAGCCGCTATCTTGCGACGATGCATAGAACATACTAGGGACACCCTGCATGGCGGGATTGCTCATCACCGTGTTCAGGATGCTCCAGACTTTGTCCGAGGTGGCGCTGACATCTAAGACGACAGCGTCCGGCGGAGTCTCCGCTAAGGCGACGAGGCGCGATTGCAGCTCGGACGGCTCCTCCATGAGCATGAGACGCACGTCGAAACCTTGCTGACGCAGATAATCACGTAATCGTTCGCTGGTGCCAGCGGGCGAAGTCAACAACAAGACGCTCTGTTCCGTCACGGATTCCGAAGTGGTTTCGGCGGCGGGAATGGCAGCGGCAGCGAGGGTAGCTGCGGTGGGAACATCCTCCGTGGGCAGTGGTTGGACGATGGGCAGGGTAAAGTAGAAGGACGATCCCGCATCTTCTTCGCCCTGAGAATAGACCCCGATGGTGCCACCGTGCAGTTCGATCAGCCGTTTACAGATCGCCAAGCCCAAACCCAAACCGCCATACCCACGTGACACAGTGCGCTGCGATTGGCGAAATTCGCTGAAGATCACTTCTTGATCGGCGGGAGAAATGCCCAAGCCCGTATCCTGCACTGTGATCGTGACCGTCGATTCGTCATGCTCGACGCGTAGAGATACGCCACCGCTGGTGGTGAATTTGACGGCATTGTTGATCAGATTGAAGGCAACTTGGCGCAAGCGTGTGCGGTCACCCCATATCCACGGGCCAGCTGCTGGCAATTCCGCGTGCCAAGATAGCCCTTTTTCGGCGGCAAGTTGATGCCCCGTTTCCACCACGATGCGTAGCACCTGCGATAGATCGATGTATTCGTTGCTCAGGCGAAGCTGTCCGGAATCGCTGCTGGCGAGGTCGAGGACATCCCCGATCAAGCCTGCTAGATGCTGCCCCTGTGCGTGGATGCGTTCAATATCGCGGCGGATGGAGGCAGGTAACATCGATGGACGCGTCGCACGCTCTTGATCTTGGAGCAAAATGCCGCTGAGACCTACAATGAGATTGAGTGGCGTGCGAAGTTCATGGCTAACCGTCGAGAGGAAACGGGATTTCATACGATTGGCTTCTTCCGCGAGGCGGCGGCCTTCGGTGGCTTCGCGGTAAAGCTGCGTCGTGTTCAGTGCGCTGGCGAGCTGCTGCACGATGGGGCCGTAGAGATCGAGCTGATCGACCTCAAAGGCCACAAAGCCGAGCTGACCATATTGATTCACGAGCGGCAACATCGCCAGACTGAAGCGTTGATCGGCCTGATAAGCGTCAGAAAGCAACCCAGTCGGCGGAAAATCGCGGGTTGGGATGTGAATGGGCGTTTGCTGCGGCGCGGCAACGTTGCGGATGTTCAGGCAAGCGACCGGATCATCCTGATCGGCTTCAAAGCGTGCCAGCAACGCAAAGTGAATGCCCATGTCGGGTAGATGCTGTGCGAGAATATCGAAAACCTGATTTTCTTCCAGCACGTTGAGCAGTTCGGCCGTCAGCAGCCCCAAACAATTGCTTTTCCAGCGTTGATCGACCACATACTGGCGATGCTGGCGCTGCATCTGAGCACTGATAGTCAAGCGGGCTTGCCCAAGCATCTCCTCGACGCGATTTCTATCCGCCGCCGGAGATAACAGCGACGCGCCATGACGAAGGATGGAAATGGCTTCTTGCCAGATGTGAACATCGTCGCCGGAGACCTCGGTGCGCTGTATGACCTCGTCAAGCGCTTGTTGAAACTCGGCGTTATCGGGGCGGGACAGACTGACAACAAAGGCGTGAATCAGGCGAGTTGCCAACGCATGAATTTCCTCGGTGGCAAGGCTCTGCGCCAACCCCGATACACTGATGGTAGACGGCCCGACGAGATTGCCGACTAAGCTCCGCTGTTGAAGCGTTGGTATGAGTTCCGGCGGTGCGGTGCTGGTCAAGAGGCTATTCGCGTAGGTGCTCTTGAGGTCACAACCACAAGATTCACGGGCGATGAGGCGGGTGGGAAGACTGATCGTCCCTTCCATCGTCTTAATGCCACGCAGATGCTGAGAGAGCACTTCGACAGCTCGATAACCCAAGTTGAACAGCGAAAAGCGGATGGTACTCAGCGGCGGCTCTTGCACGACATCTTCGGGGCGATCATCGAAGCCCATAATGGCGACATCATGCGGGATGCGTAGTCCAGCTTCCTTGAGGGCGCGCATGGCTCCCAAGGCGGACTCGTCGTTGCTGGCAAGTACAGCCGTGTACGGCGCACCTGACGCGATGATTTGCTGCATGGCCTCATAGCCACCGAAATAGACATGCTTGCCATAGACCACCAGACGGGGATCGACGCTCAGACCGAAGTGCGCCATCGATTCGTAATAAGCGTTCAGGCGGACGCCGGTATCACCGTCCATATCTTCGGGACTACCCGCGATGAATGCGATGCGCTGATGCCCGTGCGCGATAAGGTGCTGAATGGCTTGGCGTGTCCCGCCCGCATTATCCGCCACGACGGCGGGGCCGGACAATCCCTCCCCGATGAACAAGACTGGATGCCCATCGTTGACAATTTGCCGCATGGTATCGATGCGCTCTTGCGTGTGGAGCGGATTGATCGCCAATATTCCATCGGTGTTCCACGGGCCAATTGGCACATAATCGACGTTGGGAGAGAGGAAAGGCCACGCGGGACGAGCGGGGTCGGTTGCCGAGCCAGACAGACCCATCCCGCAGCCAAGCATCAGGTTGACATCTAGTTCTTGCGCTGCGCGGGTGATGCCCCGAAAAACTGGCGCAAGATAACTCAACGTGGTAGCGGATCGGTAAAACTGCCACCCTGCCAACACGCCAATCGTGGGTCTGCTGCGAAGTAACCTGCGGGCATGGAATGGCGCAGGGACGAACTCGGACATGGGTTCCTCTAAACCGTTCAACTACTGATTATTATACCAGATGGAAGTAGGCAGGCTTCCGTGTTCGTTTCATCACAACTGATACTCGCACTACGGCATGTACGGTATATGAAGACGAGAATCAAGATCGGCAGTTTTCACGATTTGTGCTCTTGTAGCAGCAGATGGTGCTAGGATGTTAGTAATGTGACCGAGTAGTGATTGAGCGCAAGATGATCCGATTGCTTCAACGTACATCATTGCTCTTTTTACTAATGACGGCGGCTGTCATTGCCGTGGCGCTGGTAGGACACGCGCAGCCTACCCCATCCACAATCACGGATCTGCATCTGGATGAGTGTGAATTGCCATGCTGGCTCGGCATCGTCCCTAAAGTCACGCCGGTCAGTGAAGCGAAATCGCTTGTCTATCGTGCGTTTGGCAGTAATCCCGACCTGTATATCACGGAAGCCGAGATGATCCATACCTTGTTCGTCTGGAACAGTGCCCATGAACGGCTATTGACGATAGAAATGCAGGTGAACAAGAGCGCCATCGACAGTTTGAGAATCGACATCCATCAGAATTATCCGTCGGTGGGCGAGTTGTACGCGTATCTGCCGCCGCTACGGTACGCCAACTTTGGCGGCTACTGGTGGATTCCGTTCATGGATTGGAGCTTGCACGGCACCGATACGAGCACCGCTTGCTATTCGAAAAGTTTGAGGATGAGCGATCCTACGTATGCTCTGAGTTTAGGCGAAGATAACTCGTACGTGGCTGCATCGGCATTTGTCGAAGCGTGGCGGGGTTTTGGCTGTCATCAGTAGGAAAATCACTGCTTGAAGTCATTGAAGTCATTTAACTGCCTGTCGCTATCGAGGTAACGGCAGGCAGTTGTCGATGGTCGCGTTCGTTTAGAATGTGCCGTTTGTGCCACGTTCGACAGGGTAGCGCTCACGATCTTCCCAGTACTCGATGCCGCCGATCATCTCCTTGACGCGGAAGCCCAACGCGCTGAGTTTGACCGCCGCTTTGGTCGCTCCGTTGCAACCCGGCCCCCAACAGTAGACTACGATCAGCTTATCCTTCGCATAATCCGCCATCGTGGCGTCGTTGATACGTGGATGTGGCAGATTGATGGCACCAACCGCATGACTTTGCGCATAGGCTTTCGGGCTGCGGACATCGATCAGCACGAAATCCGCGACACCGTTTTTCATATCGGCGTAGACATCCGAGGGGTCAGTTTCGTGGCTCAGTTTGTTGAGGAAAAAGGCGTGCGCGTTTTGAGGATCGGCAGCGGGCGTCAGCAGGACTAGGGATTCGTGCGCAACTCGTTCCATGCTCGGTGTCTCCATATACTGTCGGTTAGAAAGGAACGTCCACATTTTATAATGGACAGGCGCACCGATAAATTCACAACTTCTGAAGGCGGCATTCAGCAATACTAAATGGTTTCTGAAGTTCTGTTCGGATACCCTTATCCGCATAGTGTGGAGATCGCCAATGGAATTACATCACCTTCGCACGTTTCTGGTCGTGGCTGAAGAACAAAATGTAACGCGCGCGGCGAAACGGCTGTATATGACGCCGCCCGCTGTGAGCGCACATATCAAGGCGTTGGAAGAAGAACTCAACATCACCTTATTTGTGCGCGTCCCGCAGGGAATGCAGATCACCGAGAAAGGGGCACTGCTGCGCGAAAAGGCGAGTCACATTCTTCAAGCCGCGCAAGATTTGGTCAACCATGCCACCCAGATGCAGGATTATTTAATCGGGCGGATGACTATCGGTTTGAATGCCCCGGCGCACCTGCTGCGCGTCGCACCACTAGTCGCACAAATGAAAGAAGCTTGTCCGGGCATCGAATTAAGGTTTATGATGTCCGTATCGGGAATAATTCTGGACAAGCTGCAAACAAACGCACTAGATGCAGGTTTTATCTTCGGCTCATCTCCCTACGACGACGTGCTGACCATGCCGTTGAGCGTAGTCGAGTTGGTGATTGCCGTGCCGAAGCAGTGGGAAGCGCAGCTTGAGCGTGCGACGTGGGCAGACGTCGCTTGTCTGCCGTGGATCGCCTCGACAGCGTACTGCCCGTTTCAGGTGATCATCGAGGATCAGTTCAGGCAGCGCGGTCTCATCCAGCAGCAAATCGTACAATCGGACGACGAGACGACAAAAGTCGAACTGGTCGAGGCTGGCGTGGGACTGGCACTATTGGAACGCACCGAAGCAGAGGAAGCCGCGTACAAGGGCAATCTCGTCGTGTGGACGCATGACCTGATCCAAACGGCACTATGCTTCGCGGTGGCAAAAAATCGCACCGCCGACCCGCTCGTCATGGCACTGAAATCGCAAGTGTTGGCACTCTGGAACAATTCGGCGTCTGGCACACTCCACACATAAAAATATCGGTGGAGAAGCCAAAAGGCCAGTCAACCCCACCCGCCTGAGCCATCCGCCGCTCACAATCCCGTTCCGTACCGTTCACGTCGTTACATCACGCGTGGTTGGTCACTGTCGATCCGTGACATTCATTACTCTAGCTGCCGCACAGCATCGTCTATAATTTGATGTATAAGGTACTAATCAAAGCTCACATGATCCTTAATGTGATGCTGTACGGCAAACGCCGCCGCTTCAGCGCGGTTGGAAAGTGTAAGTTTACTCAAGATACTGCTCACATAATTGCGAACGGTTCCTTCGCCCAGAAACAACCGCCCCGCAATCTCGCGGTTGGTCAAGCCATCAGAAATTAGCGAAAGAACGCGCAGTTCTTGCATCGACAAATCGGAAAAAACTGAGGCTTCCTTGGTTTTTTCTGTTTGCATCACTTCTCGAAAAACGAGCGAGGTCAACGTCGGGTCGAGGGCTGACTCCCCCCGCGCAACAGCCTCAATAGTATGCACCAGATCGTTGCTGCCGATACGCTTGAGGACGTAGCCTGAAGCGCCTGCACGGATGGCAGAAAACAGCAAGTCATCTTCTGCATAGGTGGTCAACATGACCACACGTGTATCGGGAAGTTGCGCTACAATTTCGCGGCACGCATCCACACCGGACATGCCGGGCATACGGATATCCATCACCACCACATCGGGGCGCATGGAGATGGCTTTCTGGACGGCTTCTTCGCCATTCGACGCTTCGGCAACCACTTCCATTGTGGTATGCTGTTGCAGCAAGGCTTTGATGCCCAGACGGACGACTTCGTGATCATCTGCGAGTAGAATTCGTATTTTGTTCATCTTGGTGACAGTTCTATGACGATTAATTACGGTGATTCTAGCGCATCTCAAGCAAAAATTGAGGCCCTTAGCGAAGCAATTCGCGCGGTGACCAGTGAAAACCTGAATCTTGACCAAACTTTGCGGCGTCTGGCGGAGATTGCGGCGCATCTTGTCAATGCTCGTTATGCAGCGTTGGGCGTCCCTGACGACCGTGGCGGTTTGGAAAATTTCTTTACCTACGGCATGAGCGAAAAGCAGCTCAGTCATATGGATCATTTGCCATTGGGCGCTGGTTTGTTGGGATCGCTACTCAAAAGCCCCGACGCGATCCGGTTGGATAATATGCGCGGCGATTCGCGGTCAGCGGGCTTTTGCGCGGGACACCCCCGCATGACGAGTTTCCTCGGCGTACCAATCATCAGCAAGGGAAAATGCCTCGGCAGCTTGTACCTGTGCGATCGGATGGACGACCAACCTTTCACTGAAGATGACGAGCGCATGGTTGGCCTATTGGCAGGTCATGCCGCTGTCGCCATCGAAAACGCACACCTTTCCGATCAACTGCGCCGCTTGGCCGTACTGAGTGAACGCGACCGCATCGCGATGGAACTTCACGACGGCATTATACAGCAAATTTACGCCATCGGGCTGCAATTGGAAATCACGCGCACCTCGTCATCGCTTGCCGATCCGGTAGATATGCAGCTCAAGTCGGTTGGCGGCAACCTTAACAAGGTGATCGAAGACCTGCGCCGTTATATCCTCGATCTGAAAACTGGTCTGGATAAGACGGTGTCGCTGACGGAGCAGTTGGATGAGCTGGCAGACGGATTCCGAGGAATTTCCTCCGCGCAGTTGACGATCAGCATTGTGCCGAATTATCTGAATTTGAGCGATGATGACATTCATGCCGTCACCCAGATCGCCCGTGAATGCTTCTCCAATATCGTACGGCACGCGCAGGCTACCAAGGTCGAGCTTGAACTGCGCCAAACGCCGTCGTACACCACGTTGCAGATTACGGATAACGGGCACGGCTTTGACGCGGAAAAAGCCTATAAGGGACGCGGCCTTAAAAATATGCGCCAGCGTATCGAGGATTTGGGCGGAGAGTTTCACCTCGCGAGCCGCCCCGGTACTGGCACTGTCATCTCTGTAAAACTTCCTACCTCATATGACATTCAACGAGGGGACGAGTGATCATCTTCACTAGTGTTGCCTTGTCGTTCTAAACGACAATAGCACTCAAATACGGGGTAGCAGGAGACAAGATCATGTCAACGTCACTGGCGAACCAGTCCACTCTGTTTCAGAGCGGGCAGATCATTCCATTGAGCCATCTCTATGAAATGGTCGGCGCGACTGATTACCTCGGCAAACGCAAAATTCGCCTATTTCTGAAGACCAACGACAGATTTCCTGAGTACGAAGGTCGCGAAGTATGCTGGCGCATGAGCACCCTTGAGAATGGGGATTCAAACGATGATAATCAAGCAAATATCAATCCCAGTATCGCAGTTGGGCGAGTCTCAACCTATGTCGGCTGATTACGGGCTTGACCTGTCACTATTGAGCGTCAAACAGGGCTTGATCGAATTAGCGACCATGACCGAAAACGGCATGGTTGCCAGCTCACGGTCACTTGCCTCTGGCGATGTCAGTTTGGCCCAAGACGTCAATACGGGTGACGCAGACATCAATCGGTTCCGGTTCGAGCTGGAAGAGCACTGCTACCGCGTTCTACGCTCACAGCCGCTTAATGAACGGGAATTTCGGCAAGTAGTAGGCACACTTAAGGTTGCCACAAATTTGGAGCGTGTGGGGGATTACGCGGCAGACATCGCATTCCAAGTGCGTAACTGCCCACGCATATCCATGCTCAAAGAGCAGCTTGTGCCTATCTTGCAAATGGCAGAGATCGCCCAAGAGCTGGTCATGGAGTCGGTGAACGCGTACTTGAACAGCAATGAGCAGTTGGCGGAAAGCATTGTCCGCCGTGATCGTGAAATGGACGATCTCAATGAGCAGGTGTTGTTCAGCGCCATCGCTGCTTACCAAAAAGATCACGATGATGCGGTGCTGCTGGCGCTCCTAACCATTGCGCGGGATTACTTACGTATGGGCGAACGCAGTGCCAACATTTGCGAACGTGCCATTTATATCGCGACGGGGGAACTTAAAGAGTTCCGACGCTGATACCTAGCGTCTTGTTGTTGTACGTATCACTTCCCTGTCATTGTTCAGACGTGTCCTAATCCCATCCATCCAAACGCAATGACACCATTGGTTTTTATGAGGGCGGATCTACCCGCCCTTTTTGTTGTTTCACTCAACCGGGGTTGATTCGGCATCAAAAAAGC
>JAHBVJ010000043.1 GCA_019637615.1 Anaerolineae bacterium
ATCTCGACATCTGCTACCTTCACGATATGCGATGTCTCTCGACATCTCATCGTGCTTTCACTCTACTCTTCTCATCTTCCTATTCACTTGTTAAGGTGCGACTGCTCCGAACTCCGCCTTCCGGCTTCCTTCGCTCAGTCTCTATCGACAAAACGACCCGACATCTTGTCGGGCCGCGTAAACTGACCGTCACATGTCTTTCAACAAGCTATGCAGTTTCGCGGGCGTCCAACTTATCCAAATCGGTTTGTCTTTCGTTTCATTCGCATTTCGTTTTGGTGTTTCCTGCGAACGTGTCCGGAATTCTATACCACCTCCTTATCGGTGTCAAGGGTGCATTTTTATGGAATTTTTAAAGTCATGGTTCATGCGATATTGACTGATAATTCTGGCCTTTTGAGACGACCGATCTGGTAGCGGGTAGACAAGGTTGCTGACCGTCGCTATTATCTTACGTTATGAGATTCAGACTGTTTGAACGCCGCCCACCGCGAGTTAAACCGCGTCGCAGCACCCGCAAAGATGCTGACGAAACGTCCCTTGATCCTGCTTCGCAAGAGTTGGCGACTGATAGCGCGGCTGATATTGATACCGATGACTTGCCGCCACTGGAGCCGCCCAAAGAATATTTCGAGGAAGCGGAGCCAGCACCGTCAACGGCTGACGAGAGCGACGAGGACTCAGAGCAATCCCTCCCATCCGGCGAACGGACACAAAACCGTGGACAACTGAGCCTGTCGCGGTTTGAGAGCACGATGTCGGTGGCGGAACGGCGTCGGCTGCGGCGCTTGCAAAAAGCCTCTCAAGAAGGCGATCTCCCCCCTGTCGTCGTTCCGCGCAACGCGCCGATCCGCATCTACGTTAGCACGCGCTGGTTCAGTGCGCTGATCACGGCTATTTTGGTGTTGGTCTTGATTCTATTCTTGACCAATCAGGCCTTCTTCATCCGTGAAATATCCGTTGGCGGGTCGCGGTATCTGTCGCCGCCTGAGATATTCCAGCGCAGCGGCTTGGCGAACATGCACATCTTCTGGGTCGATCCGGCAGAAGTTGAGGCTCACCTCAAGCTCGACCCAACGATTGCAGATGCGCAGGTGATCGTGGGGTGGCCTCCGTCGATGGTGCAAATCGTGATCACCGAACGGGAACCCGCGCTGATCTGGGAACAGGCCGGACAGCGTGTATGGGTGGACGTGCGCGGGCGCATCATGCAGATGCGTGAAGACCTGCCCAATCTGGTACGTGTCGTGGTGGAACGTCCATCGAAAACGCCGTCACGCACCACTTGCCCTTTGCAGGGGATGGATGACGTACTTGGCCCCGGTAGTTGCATTGACCCTGATACCGTTGCTGGCGCGTTGCAGTTCAAAGCCTTGTATCCCAATGTGACCGAAATCGTGTATGATCCTGTTAAGGGTCTTGGCTACCATGACGGGCGCAACTGGATGTTGTGGTTCGGCAACGGTAACGACATTGAGACCAAAATGGCCGTTTATGACCGCATTACCGAAGAATTTTACGTTAAAAAGAATGTGCAGTTTGTAGAGATTGATGTTTCTAATCCTGACCTTCCCGTATTCAGCTTCGTGCCGGGTAGGAATGAACCCTGAGCACAGTGGTTGGTGAGATAACAAGAGTATGGGCGAACTGGTAGTCGGCATTGATGTTGGTACAACGAAGATTTGCACCATTGTTGGTGAAGTCCGCGCTGACAGTATCCACGCGGTGGGCATCGGGATCGAGCCATCGCGCGGGATGAAAAAAGGCGTCGTCAACGACGTTCCGGCGCTGACGCAAGCCATTTCCGCTTCGGTGCATAAGGCAGAACGCAGCAGCGGCTACGAGATCGGGCGGGCTTTCGTCAGCGTGGCAGGCGCGCATATCGATTCCAAGAACAGCCGAGGCGTGGTCGGGATTAACAGTCCACGCGGCGTACAGATCGGTGATCTTGAACGGGCGATGGATGCGGCGCGCGCAGTGGCGATCCCGCATAACCGCGAAGTGCTGCATGTGATCCCCCGCAATTACACGCTTGATGGGCAAGATGGCATTCGCAGTCCGCTCGGTATGCACGGTTTCCGCCTCGAAGTCGAAGCCCATATCGTGATGGCGTCGTCCACCAGCTTACAGAACCTCCAGAAATGCGTAGAAGGCGCGGGTGTGTACGTAGACCGCTTCATCCTCAACCCGCTGGCGTCCGGTGACGTAGTCTTGACCGACGCCGAGCGCGAGATGGGCGTGATGGTGATCGATATTGGCGGCGGCACGACCGACATCGCGATCTTCATCGATGGCTCGGTGTGGCATACGGCGGTGATCGCGGTGGGCGGCAATCACGTCACCAGCGACATCGCGCAACTGCTGCACTTGCCGTTCGAGATCGCGGAGGGCGTGAAGAACCAGTACGGGCACGCCAATCCAGCGGACATCGACCCCAAAGAGCTGTTCATGGTGCCATCCTTTGGCGAAGAGCAGATGAGCCAAGTGCAGCGTGCTGACCTCGCGCACATTATTAACGCCCGCGTCGAGGAATTGTTCCAACTGGTGCTCAAAGAAGTCAAGTACAGTGCATATGATGGCCTGCTGGCGGCTGGCGCGGTATTGACAGGTGGCGGCGCACAGTTGCCGGGAATCAAGGCGGTGGCGTCCGACGTACTCAAGATGCCCGTCCGCGTGGCAGGGCCGGAGCGTCTAAGTGGGATGGCAGATCAGTTGCGCAGTCCGTCGTACAGTACCAGCGTTGGTCTGCTGCGGTTGGGGCTGATGATGGACAACGAAGATGATCGGCGCAATGGTGGACGTCCAGCCAAAGGTGGCAAAGGCCCACGTACTGGCGGTGGTGGCAATGGGAACGGCGGCACGAATGCGCGCGATACGGTCGGTAAGCTGTTCGGCTCGGTGCTGAAGCGTTTGCTGCCGGAAGATGATAACGGCTAGTCTGACCTGACCGTCTAGCCGTCGCTGACACTGTATTTCCTGCGGCATACAGTGTCACCCCGTAATGATCCCGATTATGATCCCTTCCTGTGCGTGGAGCGGGATCATCCATTCCTTGTGCAACATCCTCGATCCTACCTTCTCGCATTTCCTGCTGACGCTTATTTGAACAAACGAGCAGTTTACCAAGAACGATCTCGCCGCGCGGGATGATCTTAAGTCGGGATGCGGACAATGTCGATGCCTCCTTGTTAGTGGACGAAAAATCGTTCGTGCCCTGATAACCCTGTTTATCAGGGTTATGATCAGGCAATGAAATCTCTCTGCTTAATGAGCCATCTTGAACCGAAAAAATCAGGGCTAATAACAGGGTTTAACAGGCAAAAACAGGGCGGGAATTTTTTGGGAGTAGAGGCCGTAAGAAGTTACGACCGGGGTGGGCAACATGCGGCGAGGTAAGCCTTTTCCACCCAATGTGATAAGAACAGTTTATCAAAATAGAAACATAATGTCAAGTTATAGATTCCAAACTTTTCACACGTCCGCAAGGAGAGGTTCAAACAAGTTAGTTTGTAAATCCAGACATGGGATTTTATCAGCATGAAAGGGGTTAGCCAGCAAGACGACTGAGACAGAAGTAAATCTGCTTTGGAAAGGCGACTACCCCCTCCTATTGATGGAGGACTGAGGCAACTTTCGATTGATGTTCGTGACGAGCCATATGCAGTAACCTGTTTAGCATAGGCGAGTTATCCTATCCGCAGCAGGAAAGGGGTAGCTCGGTTTCGTCACATTAGAGGTACATACTTATGGAGGCTATATGCATAAACGGATAATGCACCTTGCCGGTTTATTCGCCGCTTGCGTCATGCTCGCCAGTTTTACCGTAGCAGCGCCAACGCCTAGCTACGCGGCTGATCCAACATCAACCCCCGCCCCTTCCGCCCCCGATTACGGGAAATACACAGTACTCTCAACGACTGAACTTGACCTTGGGGCAGGCCCAGTGTCCAGACACGCTCATATCTCCCCCGATGGCACCCTGTTTGCCTATGGAGACGCCAAGCAACTATGCATCTATACGATTGCTGGCGACATGCAGACGTGTTCCGACCTGATCGTCAATGAACTTCCCGTCCGCCTCGATAATGACAGCGTAGTATGGTCGCCCGACAGCAGCAAACTGGCCTTCACTTCCGACTTCTTGCTCACGTTCCGCAATCCGGGCACGTGGGTGATGGACGCGAAAACAGGCAAGATCATCAAGACGACGGGTATTGGCTTTGAGCGTGCCAGTATTTTGAAAGACGATAACCTCGTGGTCGATCTCGCGCCGAAATGGCTGCCAGATAGCCAGCATATGGTCTTTTTGCGTTACTACCAGATCAAGGGGAAACGCACCGGGCCGTTCGTCAATGTGCTCGACGTGCCAAGCGGTAATATCAAGGAGTATGAAAATCTGGTCTCCGAGTCGATCAGCATTTATCTGACGGGTATATCGTCGGATGGGACGCTGTTGGCCTTCAACAATGATGGGCGCGGGTCGAAGATTGAAGGCGGTCTGTGGTTGTACAACCTCAATAAGAACACCTTCAAAAAGCTGTACGGAATCAGCAAGACCGAAGAAACGCCGCGCGTGATGAGTTTTTCCGCTGATTCTGAGCAGATTTTGATCTCCAATTATACAGACGGCACCGCTGACCCGACGTTCAAGCCGGAAGACAGCCCGATCCGTCTTGTGGATGTTGCAACTGGTAAACTCTTGCTGGTTGACAGCGAAAAATACGTCCGGCGGGCGGGATGGGCACCCACAGGTAAGGCGATTGCATACATCGTGTATAACGCGATCACCCCTGACATCAACGGGTTGTATATCGCGACAGAACCGGGCAAACCGGGAAAGATGATCCTCCCCGGCTTCTTCATCGTGCCAACGAGCCGCGAAGGCCAGCCGATCTTGTGGGCAGCAAACGATACCTTGCTGGTTTCAGATCGGGATCGCGGCTTCAAGCTGACGGTCGTGAAACTCGGCGTGAAGTAACGCTTACCTACTCGCGTGTACGTGTAGGCAGGTTGGGTAGCGTGGGTGTGGTATCGGTAAGCGGGTTAAGCATTTGTACAAGTACTTTATCCACCCGATGCCCATCCATATCCATCACCTCGAAGCGAAACCCGTCTAGCTCGAAGAATTCGGATGCTGACGGGATGCGCCCTAACTGCGCCATGACGAAGCCACCCACCGTTTGATAATCGCCTTTTTCCTCATCCCCTAGCGCTTTGAGGTGCAGCGTGGTTTTCAGCCGCTCAATGGGCAGGAGACCGTCCACAAGCCATGAGCCATCGGCGCGAACGACTATCTGCGACGGTTCAAGCCCTTCTTTGGGCAGCAGCGCATCCCCAACGATCTCCTCTAGCACATCGTTCAGCGTGACCAGCCCTTGCAAGCCACCATATTCATCGATGACCAACGCGGTGTGTACATTGGAGAGGCGGAGCGCGTCCAGCACTTTGTAGACGGACATTGTTTCCGGCACAAACACCGGCGTAAGGATGATCGAGCGCAGTTGAAAAGGCTGGTTCGAGACGATATGCGCTAACAGGTCAGTAGTACGCACCACGCCAATGACATTATCGAGCGTGTCCTGCGTGACGGGATAACGCGCAAAGGGGCGTTCCCGCAGCGTTCGATAGATTTCCTCTTGCGTGTCATTGATGTTCAGCCATGCTAGTTCCGTGCGCGGCGTCATCAACGCGCTGATATGCATATCGCTGACCTGAAAGACGTGATCAACGATCTGCCGCTCCACTTCCTCGAAGGTGCCCGCCTTAGCACCCTGACTGATCATGACGCGGATTTCGTCCTCGGTGACGGTCGGCTCTTTGGCGATCCTGATGTTGAGCACGCGGATGACTAACTCGCTCGATATATTCAAAAAGGCCACGAGCGGGGCTGCCAAGCGCGAGAGCATTTGCATCGGACGCGCCACCAGCATCGCCAGCCCTTCCGGATTGTTCAAGGCGAGACTTTTGGGCACCAGCTCACCGATGATCAGCGTTAGATAAGTGACGAGGATGACCACAACAGTGAGACTGATCGTGTCGCTGTACGGATTCAGCAGCGGAATTTGATCCAGTTGGGCGGCTAAGACACGCGCCAACGTCGCGCCCGAAAACGCGCCGAGCAAGGTGCCGATCAGCGTGATGAAGATTTGAACTGTGGCTAGGAAATTATTGGGCGACTCCAGCAGATCAAGGGCGTTCTTCGCGCGGCGATCTCCATCATCGAGGCGTTGTTGTAAGCGAGCTTGGCGGGCAGCCAGTAGGGCGGCTTCGCTGAGGACAAATACGCCATTGGCGACGATCAAGATGAAGGTGATGAAAATCTCGATAGTTGCGGTCTCAAGCGTTATAGTTGAGGGAGGCATTGATCCTTTATTGCGTTCTTATGTTACGGTGATAGCGACTTAATTATATAGGTAACTTGCCCCGTTAAGCTAAGAAACTGCTGATAGCCTCGAAGTCGGGCGAACATTATGAGGTTCGTCAATGGCAATATAGGTCACTTTACATGTCTTTATAATCGAGATGTAATGTGCCTATACATGTTGATTAACAGGAAAATATTCGTTAATATTAGCACGCAATAAACGAACAAGCCCTCATCTATGATTATGCTATTTTGATGGCGAGGCAACTTATGATGGAACATCGCGAGACATACAAAGTTGAAGTTGCGGGCGTAACCCGTGAATTCCCTTTGTTCGAAGTCGCTCCGGGCGTACGGATCGCTGTCGTGAACATCCTCGGTGATACGGAACTGACTCAGGCAGCGGCAAAAGAGCTTGCCATACAACTGGCAGACCGTAACCCAGAGGTATTGGTGACCGCTGAAGCCAAAAGCATCCCTTTGATCCATGCGCTCTCCACAGTGATGGATTTGCCCTACGTGGTATTGAGGAAATCTTACAAGCCTTATATGGGAGAGGCGATTGAGGCGGAGACGCTTTCGATCACCACGGGCAAGCCGCAGTCGTTGTTTCTTGATGAGAAGGATCGCAAGTTGATGGTGGGACGGCAGGTCGCTATCATCGATGACGTGATCAGCACCGGATCGACGTTGATGGGGATGCGGCTAATTGTAGAAAAGGCTGGCGCAACGATCGTCGCCCAAGCCGCCATTTTCACGGAAGGAGATCGAGCCAAATGGAGTGATGTCATCGCCCTTGGTCACTTACCGGTTTTCACAAATTAGTACATCAAGAGAGAATCATCGATGCGCTCCCAGAACCCAAACAATGAAGACACAGACGACTACCAAGATAACCCGCTTCGACACGTAGTAGATTATTCCGAGGAATGGTTAGCCGAAGTCGAGGCGGCGCAGCTCTTCCCGCCGGATATTTGGAAAAAAGCGAGTGATGCGCAAAAGCTCGCTGCGCGCAAAACGAAATTCCTGCTGCGGTTCGTGAAACGGAAACCGACCTATCAGGCCATCAAGCATAAGGTCAACGATATTTTCGAGACGTTGCAGTTCGCAACGGGCATCCCCAAGGTAATCTATCCTGTCGTGCTCATTATGGACGCGCTGCTGACGCCGTTAGAACAACTCGGTGAATGGAACCGCCTAGAAGCTTGGTTCCTACAGATGTATCCGATCCTCGTTGACAAGGCTCCCACCTATCTGCCCCGCTGGCGGCAGTGGGTGATCCGACATTGCCGATATACGGGGCACCGCAGATGGCGGGACAACACGATTGATGATTTGCTGGAAGACGGCGTGCTCGACCCGCATGAGCATGGTTTGATGGTGTTGCTACGCAGCACGACCAGCGCAGCAGAGTGCAAACGCGTCACGGCAGAACTGCTGAAGATCGCGAAGGCCGCAAATGATCCGCGCTTGATGATGGAAGTCCATACCCAGACTGCTACCCGACATTTGGAAGATTTTGAGTTAGCTGCTGCCTTCGAACATGCACAGCAGGCATTTTGCCTCGCTACCCTGCTCAACGATGGCTGTCATCTGGCGCTGACCGCCGCTATTATGGCCTCGGTATTCGTCCAGCATTTGAACGATCCACGCAAAGCGTTGGGATATGCTGACCTTGCCATGGATCATGCGGTTGCGATACGTGACCCGCAATGGGTGCTCCGCATTCGCGGTATCCGTGCATTCTGCCTTCATACACTC
This sequence comes from Anaerolineae bacterium, assembly GCA_019637615.1. Classification (GTDB taxonomy): domain Bacteria; phylum Chloroflexota; class Anaerolineae; order Aggregatilineales; family UBA2796; genus JAHBVK01. Next base: position 8,126 of record JAHBVJ010000043.1, read on the forward strand.
AAGCAGCATGAGGACGCCATACGGGAATTGAATGAAGTGCTGCCAAAGCTAGACTCACGCGGGATTGTCTACGCTCGCGCGTTATACATGTGGTGTGCGGCGCTGTCGTACCTTAACCCGACGAAAGAGCAATTTGTCGAGATCGAGGACAAACTGGTCACTGCACTGGATATTTTCGTGCAGCAGCAGTCGTATCCCGATATACTCTCCGCGCAAATGGCGCTTGTGCAGACCTTCATCGACGCTGGCGAACATCGCAGGGCGTGGCATTATTACCGACAGGCAGTGAAGCCACTCATCACGGATCAAAAGGAAAAAGTCAGCACAATCCATCAATATTATGTTGATGCGCTGGAAAAGCAACTGAACGCGCTTGATTCGTGTGCGTAATAGGAACTTGTGATGATCATCATGGGAATCGATCCGGGCACCGCCACAACCGGCTATGCATTTGTCTCCGAGGATGCTGGCGGTGATCCTATCGCTGTAGCATATGGGGTGATCATCACCAAACCGGACATGAAAATGCCGAATCGCCTCCAGATCATTTATCGCGAAGTGAAGCGCCTGATCGCTGAATACAAGCCCAAGGCGGCAGCGATTGAGGAGATGTTCTTCGGGAAGAATGTGACGGCGGCGATTACGGTGGCGCAAGGGCGCGGCGTGGCGCTGATGGCCTTAGCCGACGCCAACTTGCCGATCTACGAATACAAGCCAGCCGAGGTCAAACAGACCATCGCTGGATCGGGCAACGCGCCCAAAGCCCAAATGCAAGAAATGGTCAAAACGCTGCTGAATCTAGAGACGATTCCCAAGCCGGATGATGCTGCCGACGCGTTGGCGATTGCGCTGACCGCGATGCAAGCGTCACGGTGGGAACAACTGGTGGACGAGGATTAGTACATGAGCCTGATCGATAACGTGACTGGCGAAGTAACCCGTGTCGATAAAGACTCGGTGGTCATCAACGTGGGCGGGATCGGGCTGCGGGCATTGGTGCCGCGTTCGGTACAAGAAGTGGTGAACGTCGGGCATATGATCACGATCTACACCAACCTCGTGCTACGCGAAGACTCAATCACATTGTACGGTTTCGTCAGCGAGGAAGAACGAGCGCTGTTCAACACGTTGACACTGGTCAACGGCGTGGGGCCGAAAATGGGCATCGCTATCCTCAGCACGTTGTCGGTAGAACAGCTCCGCAGCGCGGTCGTGCGCGAAGAAGCGGCGATCCTGACGCGTGTCCCCGGCGTCGGCAAGAAAACGGCGGAAAAGATCGTATTCGAGCTGAAGGGCAAAATGGGCGACACCGTGCTGCAAGGCTTGACCGTCGTCGATGATGTCGATACCGAAGTACTGGCGGCGCTGACCTCGCTCGGTTACAGCGTGGTCGAAGCGCAAACCGCCATCCAATCGATCCCGCGCGACGCGCCCCGCGATGTAGAATCGCGCGTGGTGATGGCGCTCCAATATTTCTCGTAACGGAAGCTAACCCGTGCGTTTTCTTTACCACACCGAGCCAATCCGTGCCGCCTTGATCGTCGTTGCCGTGCTCGTCATCGCGGGGATTGTGCTGCCAAGTACGCTGCTGCGCGTGCTGCTGTTTTCGTCGGCGGGCGGCGCGGCGCTCTGGCTGGTATTTCAAGTCGTGCGCAAAAATCGTGGCGTAACGCTTGAGCCGGATGCACTTGTGATCGAAGATGCGCATCGCGGGATAATGCAGCGTTTCGAGTATGCTGCGATCCAAGGCTGTGCGCTGACCAAACAGGACGGCCTCGTGATCGCGTACCGTCCGATTGCGCGTCAAAGCGCGACGACTGCCAGCGGCGTACCATCACTGGCGGCAGCACGGCCTGAACCCACCTTCACGCGGCTCGTGGTCACGCCAGCGCTGGATAATGCGCTGATTTTGCTGCATCACCTGAGCGCGCAGATGCCCGCGCCGAGTCCCCTAGACAGTGAGTCAGTACTGCGCATGGCGAATCACCGTCGTACACGGCGGCGCGTGATTGCTCTCTTCCTGATTTTGGCGATTCCCCTCTATATGTACATCACCATGCGCGGGCTGGCGTTGTTTAGAGCTTCTTGAGCCATCTCATAACATAGTATTTTCGTTAGAATCAGCAACTCCGCTGCTTGATTAGCGTACAATTTGTTAAGAGAGAGTGAACCACAAACTGGTCTCACATGAGGTGGACTATGCCCTATGGAATTGGTGGGTTCTACTTTGACCCAATGTACTTTGTGTTCTTGATTCCCGCGCTGCTGCTGGCGATGTATGCACAATGGCGCGTGCAATCCGCCTATGCGCGGTGGTCGCTGGTGCGCAATAACCGTAACATGACGGGTGTGGATGTAGCGCGGGCGCTGCTGCCGAACGAGCGCATGAATGATGTCAGCGTCGAGATGGTGGGCGGCAAACTGAGCGATCACTACGATCCGTCCAGCAACGTGCTGCGCCTCTCGGCAGAGGTGGCCCAGCAGCCAACGGTCGCATCGATGGCAATTGCCGCACACGAGATCGGGCACGCCGAGCAGGATCGCGATGGCTACTTCCTGATGAAGGTGCGGTCGGGGATTGTGCCGTTGGTCAACGTCGGTTCGCAGCTAGGCTACCTGATCTTCTTCGGCGGGCTGCTGGCGCAGATTCCGGCGATCGCGTGGATCGGGGTGATCATGTTCAGCGCGGGCGCGGTCTTCGCGCTGGTGACGCTGCCGGTGGAACTGGATGCGAGTTCGCGGGCGCTGCGGATGCTGAACGATAACAAGCTGATCCAGAGCGGGGAAGAATATGCGGCAGCCAAGAATATGCTGTCGGCGGCGGCCTTAACCTATGTGGCGGGGGCTGCACAGGCGGTGCTGACTGTGCTATATTACGTCTTTGTTTTGCTGAACGCGACGAGTCGCAATCGGCAGCGAGAATAACTGACTGAACTGAACAAGGACGACAATCTAGCATGGCAGTGGATGCGCTCATTTTCGATATGGATGGCACGATCATCGATACGGAGACCGCCGATTTCAATTCGTGGAAAGAAGTCTATGATCGCTACAATGTAGACTTGACTGTCGATACATGGCGGCTGCGCGTAGGGTGGGTCAACCTAGCAATGTTTGACCCACTCTTGCATCTTCAATCGACCATCAAGCGCGTGCTCAGTGAGACTGAACTGCGTGAACATCACGAACGTTACATGGCGAATTGTGGCAATTTGCCGATCTTGCCGGGGGTGTTGGAGATGATCCAACATGCCCACGCGCACGGGCTGAAACTCGGCATCGCGTCCAACTCCGATAAGTGGTGGGTGGAACACTGGTTACAGTATTACAAACTGCGCCCCTATTTCCAGTGTGTATACACCCGCGATGATGTAGCTAACCCCAAACCTCATCCAGAGATGTATCAAGCAGCGGCGGCGTGTCTGGGCGTCCCGGTGGAGCGCTGTGTTGCGTTCGAGGATTCCCCGGTGGGTATGCAAGCAGCAATTTCGGCAGGCATTCGCACTGTCGCGATCCCGAATTGGGTGACGATGAACATGACTCGACCAGAGGGATTAAGCCTGACGCTCGAAACACTAGCCGAGCTGCCGTTTGATAAACTGATGACCGGCTTCTGAGTGCCAATCCCGCCGTACCGGACGCTCCGAGGGCAACCGGTACTTGTTATCAGCACCCAGAATGATAATTAATGCACGCGGCGCAGCACTGCCAAGACGCGACCCTGAATTTGAACCTTGTCTTTGTCCACAAAGATCGGCTTCATGGTCGGATTGGCGGGTTGCAGCCGAACGCGCTCGCCTTCGTCGTAGAAGTGCTTGAGCGTGGTTTCGTTACGGTCGGTCAGCCACACTGCTACCATTTCCCCGTTGCGCGCCGTCTGCTGACGACGCAGCACGACAATATCGCCATCGTTGATCATCGAGTCGATCATCGATTGACCATTGACGCGCAGTGCGAACACTAGCATCGGGTCAGAATTGCCGAGCAATTCACGCGGTACTGCCAAGACACGATCATCATCGAAATAATCGGCGTCATCGGGAATATTGACGGGCGTGCCAGCCACAATCGTGCCGACCAAGCGCACATTCACGACGTTGATTTGCATGGACGGGCTGTTCACCACATTGATGGGCGTCTCTTGCAGCGGGTTCATACGAATGCCGCGTGAGACTTCCTTCGAGCGGGTGATGAAGCCTTCCTTGACCAACTTATTCAAGTTGTAGTTGACGACGGACGTGGAATTGATGCGGACAGCCTCACCAATTTCGCGGATCGTCGGAGGATAGCCATGCTCATTCACCCAGTGTTGGATGAAGTGCAAAATGGCACGTTGACGTTCGGACAATGCATCAAAATTCATGTGTTATCTCCCTCATTTGCTTAAGCAGGCAGCCAAAACAGTCTCAACGACCATGCGTTCGGAGCCTTTGAAAGGAATTATAGGCCGAACAAATGTCCGGCGTCAAGTGCCTTTTTTACGAATCTGCCCAAATTGGTCATTTATTGGTATGCTCTGAGCGTAAAATTGTGAGAAAGTCGTGATATGAAATCCGAACGGCGTTCCCCTTTTTCTGACGTGCCGCGACGCTGGTTGAACATCGCGGCGGTCGTGGGTGGGATTATCGGGCTGCTGATTAGCCTTCAATTCGGCTGGTCGGACGTGCAAACTTTTGTGATGACATTGGGAGTCGCGGGGGCGTGTGTCCTCGTGGCGGTTGTGCTGCACCGCACTATCAACAGGCGAGATTAAGCTGCTGCGTTCCGCAGAAGGGATTGAAAATGCCCGCCATGCAATTCCAAACCACGGTTGAGCGCCCTGTCGAGGACGTGTTTGACCTGCTCGCTGATCTGAAAAATTATCCGCGCTGGCTGCCGTCGGGCGGGCTATATAAATCCGTCGCACAAATCTCGGATGATCCGGTCAGATTGAACACGACCTACGTCGATCATGGTAGTGCGTCGATGCTGACGGGACGTATCACCGAGTTTGCACCGCCTACACTCCTGACTTTCCGCCAGTTCAGCAAGCAACGGATCGCGGGGTTGGAAGGTGGCCTCGAAATCGAGATTCGCTATACCTTGGATGCGCATGGCACGCATACTCATGTGACGCGCGCGATCGTATTTCAGGTGCAGGGCGTGATCTGGCTGCTGCAACCTATCATCGCGAACGCTATCCGCAAGGAAAATGAACGCATCATGGCGACGCTAACCAATTATTTGAACGCGCCATCACCAGCAACGACCTGAATAACCCAAAACGGAGTCTTATGTATCGTGTGATTTTCATGGGGACGCCAGAGTTCGCCGTCCCGCCGCTGCAAAGCCTGCTCGATTCGCCAGCGTTTGAAGTCGTCGGCGTGGTGACGCAACCTGACCGTCCGGCGGGGCGCGGCAACGCGATCCAGATGTCGCCCGTCAAGCAATCCGCGCTCAAAGCGGATAAACCGATCTTACAGCCGGAAAAGCTGCGGCAAGCGGGCGTGTTCGAGCAATTGCAAGCATGGCAGCCCGATTTGATCGTGGTCGCCGCGTTCGGTCAGATTTTGCGCCAGAACGTGCTAGATTTGCCGCGTTTTGGTTGCATCAACGTCCACGCCTCGCTGTTGCCCCGTTGGCGCGGTGCGGCCCCGATTCAGGCCGTTATTCGCGCGGGCGATGCCGAAAGCGGAATCACGATCATGAAGATGGACGCGGGCTTGGATACCGGCCCGATGCTCAAGCAGCGCGCCGTGCCGATCACGCCGACTGAGACAGGGCAGAGTTTGCATGACAAGATGGCCTTGCTCGGCGGCGATCTGCTGATGGAAACGCTGCCCGCCTATCTGCACGGCGAGATTCAGCCGCAATCACAAAATGAAGCACTGCAAACCTACGCGCCAATGCTCAAAAAGGAAGATGGACTATTGAACTGGTCACTGAGCGCCGCCGAACTCGAACGGCAGATCCGCGCCTTTGATCCGTGGCCCGGAACCTATACGACATGGAACGGCAAAGTATTAAAAGTGCTGCCCGCTGTGGAGCAAGCGGTGCGGGTGGTGGATGGGAACGCCGCGCCGGGAACGGTGATCCGCACACACGACAACGTGATCGCGGTGGGAACAGGAGCCGGATTATTGGCGCTGTGGCAGGTGCAGTTAGCGGGAAAACCCGCCACACCGATCAGCGCTTTCGTCAACGGTTATCAGGCGTTCATCGGCGCGACGTTAGGTAGTTAGGCTCTATGGCTTCTGAGTCGGCTTCACTGTCGGAAACCGCACGGCAAGCCCACCCATTGTTATGCAGATTATTCAAACAGGATCGTGCCACCCTTTTCGATGTAAGCATCAGACAGGAACGGTATCGCCAATGACACGCCGTTGCCGTCACGCACGATCTTGAAGCCGCTGCAAACGCCGTAAATGGTCAGTAGATCCTTCACAGCGATATCCTGCACGGCATGGTTCAAAACGATGTAAAACGAATTGGTGGTATTGGCGAAGTAAAGCTGAACTTGTGTAGTGTCGATTACCGTCGTAACCTGACCACGAATACGGATCTTCTGATCCTTGCACGAGTTCGGATCGTCACGGAAATCACGGTAGTCGATATTGGCATACTGCGCGGTAAAGGCGCTGGCGGTCTGGCGCGCGGCGGCCTGCGCGGTACGGGCTTGGACTGCCGCCCCTTGCGTCGCTAGGATGGCTTGGCGCGTTTGTGTGCCGACGCTATTCGGCGTGGGAGTGATGGTCAGCGTCGGTGTGAACGAAGCCAGCGGCGTATAGGTCGGGTACGGTGTGTAGGTCGGATACGCCGTATAGGTGGGGTAAGGCGTGTAGGTTGGATACGGCGTTGCGGTTGAGTCGGAGGTCTGGGCAACGGCAGGAATCACCGAAGCCGCGATACCACAGATAATAACGAGTACGACGAACCGAAGAACACGCATAATGCCTCACTTGATGCAGATTCTATAAATGTAATCTAGTCAACCTCACTACGGAGTCTGCGCTGCGAGTACAACGCGATATCCAACATTCTATCGCGTTGTACCAAGAATGATATGGAATATGTGCGTAAAATTTACTGGACGTTATGGCAGAACGCGATAAGTTACGATCCGCGAGGCAGCGCGCCACCATCGGAAACCTTCCGCGAACTTGACGTTCGCAGCGAGACCTCGGAAGCCACCGAGGACGTAGACGTAGTGATAAAATCCGTTTTCTTCGCGCTTGGGCATCACAAAGTTGGGATCGTAGATACTGGGCATCAACTGACTGCGATGCTGTTCGAGCATCTGTAATTTTTGCTCCCACACCGGCGTAACATCGACGTAGTCTTCAGGGTTGAAGTCGATCCCGCATTCAGCTTCCATGAAGGCGACAGGCACGAGCTTACGGTGCGGCGCATATTCTGACGGATAGTTCGCTGTACGGGCGATCTGCACGGCATCCATCACCAAGCGGCTGGTAGTCTTATGATCAGGATGATAATCATGCTCTGGATGCGTGATGATCACGTCGGGCATGGTGCGCCGAATGAGTTCGACAAACAGATGCCGCGTGGGCGGATCGAACCACAGGCCGCCGTCGGGGACGCCAAGCATAACCGAGTCAGCACCGATTACTCGTGCGGACGCTTCCGCTTCCGCCTTACGGATCGCGATGATTTCCGCTTCATCGCCTTTGGGTCGCCCGCGTCCATCCGTCACCACGCACATCGTGACGTGATCGCCGCGTTGAGCGTAACGCGCCAACGTACCGCCGCAAAACAACTCCAGATCGTCGCCGTGTGCGCCAATTGCTAAAACATTCATGTGATTTTCTCAACTCCTGACATCTAACATGTCACGTAGACCATCACCAAGTAAATTAAAACCCATCACCGTGATCAGGATCGCCAATCCGGGGAACAGCGGCATCCACCATGCCGAGCGAATGAAAGAACGGCTTTCCGTCAGCATTTTGCCCCAACTGGGATCGGCTTGCTGCGCACTGCCGAGGCCGAGGAAACTGAGCGACGCTTCCGCCAGAATCACGCCGCCGATGCCTAGCGTTGTGTACACCACCAACGGCGTCAGGATATTGGGGAAGATGTGACGGCGCATGATCGTGAAATTGTCAGCACCCAAACTGCGCGCTGCCGTAACATACTCCGACTCGCGGATGGAGAGCACTTGACTGCGGGTGAGACGCGTGATGACAGGCCACGAGACCAACGCCAGCGCCATGATGATGTTATTTTCACTTGGCCCCAACGCCCCGACTAACGCAATCGCAATGATAAGCAGCGGGAAGGACAGCACAATATCGGCCACTCGCATCACGATGGTATCCAGCAAGCCGCCGTAGAAGCCCGTGATCATGCCGAGGATCACGCCGACAAGCACGCTGGCAGTTTGCGCCAATAGCGCGATCTTCAGCGATAGGCGCGCCCCATAAATCACGCGGCTCAAAATATCGCGTCCTACGTCATCAGTGCCGAAGATATGCTGCGGCGAGGGCGGTTTGACGTAAGAGTTACGGAGATCGCCAAGGATCGGGTCGTAAGGAGCCAGCAGCGGCGCGAAGATAGCGCAGATCAAAACAAGGCCGACCAAGACAAGACCGATGATCGTAGCTGGATTGGCGAATACACGCCGATAAACCCGTTGCCAACGCTTATCCGTACCCTTGCCAAGCTGTATGACCGGCGTTGGTTCGCGCGGTGCGGTGGAAAGCACATCAGTCACGGTAGCGAATCCTCGGATCAATCAAGGGATAGCTGAGATCGACGAGCAAGTTCATCAAAGAATAGATGACAGCGAAGACGATGACGATACCCTGTACCATCGGATAATCACGGGTGCTAATCGACTGTACCAGCAAACGCCCCATACCGGGCCAACTGAAGATGACCTCAACCAGCAGCGTGCCACTGAGCAGCCCTGCAAAACTGGTGCCCCATACGGTGATCACGGGCAGCAGTACGTTGCTCAAGGCATGGCGAAGGATCACCACCCGTGCGCGTAAGCCTTTGCTGCGGGCGGTGCGGATGTAGTCTTGATTCAGCACTTCCAGCAGATTCGAGCGGGTCATGCGAGTCAGTAAGGCCAACATGCCCATGCTGGCACTGATGGCAGGCAAAATCAAATGCTTATCGAAGCCGACGCCGCTAATGGGCAGCAGATTAAGCTGCAGGCCGACGATAATTTGCAATTGGAGGCCGAGCCAGAAGATCGGGATCGAAACGCCGATGAGCGCTACTAACCGTGACAGACTATCCCAGATCGAATTTTTGCGCATCGCAGAGAGGATGCCCAACGGCACGCCGATACACACGGCAATAGCAGTGGCTGCCAACGCCAGCGCGATCGTTTGCGGCAATGTTTCGGCGAGCATGTCGGTGACGGGGCGCTTCGAAATGTAGCTTTTGCCAAGATCGCCACGCAGTGCGCCCGTCAAAAACGCGACATACTGCGACGTAACTGGTTCATCGAGCTTAAGCTGCGCCCGCAAATTGGAGAGCGTTTCTTGGTCGTCGTGAAAGCCCGCCAAGAATAGGGCGGGATCGCCCGGTAAGACCCGCATCATGATGAAGACAGCGGTATAGATGCCAAAGAAAGTAGGGATGAGTTGTACGAGGCGACCAAGTAGGTATCGGAGCATGGGCTGGTTAAAATGACAAGATTACATGATCAGCAATTGATGGTTGTCGAATCGGGATGGTGCATTTACACCACCCCGATTTGATGACGCTAAAGAAGCCAATACATTACTTGTTTAGCTTAATGAGCGCAAATTGACGTGTGCCGTTGTTATCGATCGGTGTGCCACCCAGACGGGCGTTAACAAGGCTGGTGCTCAGACCGTGGTAGATCGGGATCAGGGTCGCTTGTTCCCCAACGGCAATTTCCTGCAACTGACGGAACAACGCATCGCGAGCATCACCCAAGGGAGAAGCCACTGCTTCAGCATACAGCTTTTCAACGTCCTTGGCCTTCTCGTAAGTGCCGTAGCCGCAGTTGATGCGCGTGGTGGAACTGCCCGCGATCACGAGCTGCGCCACGTTTTCGGGATCAGGATAGTCGAGACCCCACGCGACAGTGCCCGCTTGCATCGTGCATTTAGTGCGGTCAGCGTCGTACAGCGATTTCTCGGTCGCGTTGACGTTGATCGTGATGCCGGCGGCGACGGCGGTCTGCTGGATGGCAGCTAACACGCGGCGCTCGGTTTCGATCTGTCCGGTGCGGAGTTCAATGGTGATACCGTTCGGGTAACCAGCTTCCGCGAGTAGGGCTTTTGCGCCTTCGGGATTGTAAGCCAGCGGCGCGAAGGATGGGTCATAAGCGCTGAGGCCGGGCGGATACAAGCCGTTGGCGGGCACGCCTTGACCTTGCAACACGGTATCGATGATAGTTTGACGGTCAATCGCCATCGCCAAGGCACGACGCACACGCGCATCCTTGAGCTGCGGATCGTTCAGATTGACGCGCAGGTTGAACAGTGACAGAGTGGGGATTTCGACCAGTTCGGTCTTGAGCTTCTCATCGCCACGAATGCGCGGCAGATCGGATTCGGGGACGACCACGATGTCCAGATTGCCCGCTTCGAACTCGACGACCTGCACGGACTGCTCAGGAATCACGCGGATGACGACCTTCTTGACTTCTGGTGCGCCGCCCCAATAGCTGTCATTGGCTTCTAACACGACCTGCTGCTGCGGTGTGAATTCCGCAACCTTGTAGGGGCCAGAGCCGATTGGCTTCTGTGCAAAGCCTTCTGCTTCACCCGCGCCTTCAGGGATGATGAATGCGCCGGGGAGCGTCAGACGGTTGAGGAATGCTGATTGAGGAGCCTTCAGCGTGATCGACACCGTCATATCATCCACGATGGCAACGCCACTCAGGCTGTCGGCAGCTTTGGGCGGTTCTGGCGTTGGTGTACCTTCGCCAACGGCGGGCGGCGCGGGCGGGCGGACATCTGCCCAACCGACGACAGCGCTCAACACCAAACCAGCGGTGTACGAGGTACCAGTTTCGCGGCGCGCAAGGCGATCCAGCGAATACTTCACATCTTTGGCATCCAAGGTGCTGCCATCTTGGAAAGTGACGCCCGACCGCAGTTTGAAGGTGTAGACGAGGCCATCATCCGACACCGTCCAGCTTTCCGCGAGAGCAGGGATGGGCTTAAGCGTCTTGGGATCATAGGTGACTAGCCCTTCCGCGACGTTGCGCAGCACGAGGAATTCATCGCCTAGTGCTGCCGCCGCAGGATCAAGCGTATTTGGCTGATTTTCCGCAAAGGCAGTCGTCACGGTGGTGGCGTCGCTTTGGGCATAGGTAGCTGCGGCTGGTAAGGCCAGCAAAAGCACAGCAGCTATGAGAAGAATACGAGTAGCCAGCTTCATCTTTGTCCTCTTTCTCTTCGTTTCCTCACATTGAAAAAATAAACCCCAGTGTCGATTTCTGGGGCTGCAATAGGCAAAGTAGGTAGAGCGTAAAAGAGTGCAGTCAACGGCCCCAAGATTTGGGTGATGGACAACAACACATACAGCATGTCACTTGCATGGATTGGTTGACTTTCTCTCGATTTGCACGATGGGAGATAAGTTACAGGTGCCGATACTATCCCGCTGCCTGTCGTTTGTCAACACACTTGAAGGTTAGTTATGTTGGTCAAAACCACGAGCGCGAATTGCGGCGATTAAGGGATACCGAAAGCATTAGTTATCGCATTGATAGGGATCAAGAACGACGATAACTGCATAATAAGACTAATATAATATATATAGATGTATAGATGCGCTGCGAAGTGCTTTGCGGTAGTTCACTCAACGCACACGCGAGTTTTATTATGATCGGCAGTGTATCCTGTCTACTAGCCTATATACGGCCTACGCTTACACATCAATTTGATCGAAAGGCGGCTTTGAATGAACGTAGACCAGCGTGATCTGAAAATTCGCGAAATCCGCCATCTTGTTGCCAGTTTCACGGATATAGGCAGTGAAGGGAATGGTGGCGTTGATGATGATCTCGATTGCATTGTCAAAGGGATCAAAGAACTGACTGCCGCCAAACAACGGGAAGCGCCAACATTCGATGAAGTTCCGTTTGGCATGGCCTACACCGCGCTGGATGGACGCTTGCTCCGCGTCAATCGGAAATTATGTGAGATCACCGGTTATTCAGCTGACGAACTGCTCGGCATGAATTTCCAGACGATCACCCATCCAGATGACCTGACCACCAACTTACACAAACATAAACAAGCCCTCGCGGGTCTGATCAAAGCCTATCGCTTGGACAAGCGTTACATCCGTAAGGATGGCACACCCGTCTGGGTGAACGTCACAGGTTCCGTCGCGAAGGATGAGCAAGGCAAGCCGTCGCACTTGGTAGCGGTCGTTGAGGATGGCCTTGATCGTGACCGGATTGATGCGCAGCGTCACGCTATCACCATCGGACTGCGCAAAGTGCTGGCAGCAACCAACCGACTCATGGCCTGCCCTAACATTGATACGATGCTGCTTCAAGCGATTGAAGTTGCACGCGATACGTTGGGCTTGGAACGCTGCGGCATTTTCTTCGAGCAGGATGACTACCTGTACGGAACTTACGGCACGGATGGCGCAGGCAACACGACGGACGAGCACAACATTCGCATCACCTTGCAGGATGACTGGTTATCTCACATCAAGCAGTTGAGAGCCGATGAAGCGCAATGGCTGATGGTGGACAATCGAGGACGTACGGAGTGGGACGGCAAGGAAATCAAGGTGGTTGGCAACGGATGGATCGTTGCAACGTTGATCCCGCTCGCTGATGGACGTAAAGGCTACCTGTTCAACGATACCCATATCACCAACACGCCGATCGATGAAACACAACAAGAGATCGTCGCTGTTTTCTGCTCGCTCCTTGGCAAGATGATCCAACGCCGGGAGGTTGAAGCCGCCTTACAAGAAAGCGAAACGCGTTTACAACAGGCAGTTCGTGCGGCTAGCATTGGCATTTTTGACCATGATCACCTCAAAGACACCATCCACTGGTCGGTGGTACAGCGGAATATCTCAGGATGGGAGAACAACGAACCCACTAAATTAGAGGATTCGTGGCATCAAATCCACGAAGATGACCGTGAGCGCGTCAAAGCGGCAGTACGGCGCGCACATGATCCTAAAGGCGACGGCGTGTACAGCATCGAGTACCGCGTGATTGCGACTGACGGGAGCATCCGCTGGTTGAGCGTACATTCGCTGACAGCCTTTGAAGGCGAAGGGGATCAGCGCCATCCTGTGCGCACCCTCGGTGCGTCGGTAGATATTACCGACCAGCGGCGGACGCAAGAAGCCTTGCGCAATTCCGAGCAAATGTTGCGCAATATTCTCGATAGCATTCCAGCCCGTGTTTTCTGGAAAGATGAAAATCTACGCTTCTTAGGCTGCAATCAACGCTTTGCCGATGATATGGGAGTCGCGACGCCTGACGATCTAATCGGGAAGACCACTCAAGACCTGATCAAGGAGCATGATGTTCCATGGTTGGATCAAGCCGTTCGCTACGAAGCGGATGATGACTATGTAATCGAAACTGGTGGCTCAATCCTCAATCATGAAGAACCACAAATCCGGGGCGATAAGCGTCTCTATTGGGTGCGGGCGAACAAGCTGCCGTTGCGTAACGCCGATGGCAAGATCACCGGATTGTTGTGTACCTATGAAGATATTACCGAGCGCCGACAGACTGAACTGGCGTTGCAAAAAAAGCGTGAGGAAGAACAAGAACTCCTCACCTACCTCAAACTGCTCCATGAGATCAGTCTCGAATTGACCATTGTTGACAGTCTAGACGATTTTTATCGCCGTACCGTAGAATTGGGGCTAGAGCGCCTTGGCTTCGACCGGATGAGCCTGTGGCTGTATGATGCACAGCAAAACACAGCCATCGGAACGTATGGCACTGACCTTAACGGGAGGCGACAAAGTGAAGCCCATATGCACTTTGTGGTGGAACCTAAGGGTGGTTTTTGGGAGTCACTGCATAAGCCTGATCGGTTTGTCTACGAGGAAAAAGCACCACTCCATCATAATTTCGAAGTTGCGGGTACCGGCTGGATCGTAACCATTGCGCTCCGGCTAGATAACCGCCTTCTCGGTTGGCTCTCAGTAGATAACCTATTCCGTCATCAACCGATTTCTCAACCCCAGCTTGAAATCCTTGCCCAGTACGGGATGCACATCGGAACGATGTTAGCCCGCAAACAGGTGAAGCAAGCGCTTCAAGAAAGCCAGATCTTTTTACAAAAATCACAGACGGTGGGCAGAATTGGATCGTATTATTTTGATGTGAGGAGCGGTGTTTGGCAGACATCGCAAATGTTGGATGAACTGTTCGGGATTGACGGAGATTATCCGAAGAATCTCGACGGCTGGTTAGCCTTGGTACATCCATCCCACCGGGAGGAATTACGCCAAGATTTACGCCCGGAGACTCTTGTTGTACGGCGGCGGTTCGATAAAGAATTTCGCATCTTCCGGCACAATGATGGACGCGAATGCTGGATGCATGGTATGGGCGAGATCGAAGTTGACGATGATGACCACATTGTCAGGATTATAGGCACCATTCAAGACATCAGTGCTCGTAAGCGCACCGAAAACGCGCTGCGAGAATCGGAGCAGATGCTTCAGAATGTGCTCAACACCATCCCTGTACGCGTTTTTTGGCGGGATATTAACCTGATTCTGATGGGTTGTAATCAAGCCTTCGCGAACGATGCGTCCGTAAGCTCTCCAGAAGAACTGATCGGGAAGACAGAAGAAGAGATACTGCCTGATCCATCCATGACCGCCCAATCCACCCAATATCTCCGACAAAATCAATACGTCCTCGAAACTGGTCAGTCTTTATTGGGTATTGAAGAAACACAACAGCGAGCGGATGGCAAATTGTACTGGTTGCGCACTAGCAAAATACCGCTGCGTGATGCCGAAGGACATATCATCGGCATTCTCGGTATGTACGAGGATATTACCGACCACAAACACGCTGAAGAGCGACTGCGCGAAAGCGAAGACCTCTTACAGAAATCACAGATGGTCGGGCGCATCGGATCGTACTTTTTCAACGTCAACGAGGGTACATGGATCAGTTCGCCCATTTTGGATGAGCTGTTCGGGATTAATGAGGATTACCCGAAAACCACGGAAGGTTGGCTCGCATTAGTGCAGGAATCGCAGCGTGAAGAAATGCGCAAAGCGCTTAGCCAAGACGTGCTCACGAAGCAACGGCGGTTCGATAAGGAATTTCGAATTACGCGCCACAAGGACGGGCAAGAATGCTGGATGCACGGCATAGGCGAACTCGACTTTGATAGTCGAGGCCGTGTGATCAAAATGGTCGGCACTATCCAAGATATTACGGCGCGGAAACGCACCGAAAACGCGTTGCGAGAGTCGGAGCAGATGCTCCAGAACGTACTCAATACCATTCCCGTGCGCGTTTTTTGGAAGGACACCCAACTCAGATTGATAGGCTGCAATCAAGCGTTTGTCCGCGATGCCAACGTCAATTTGCCGGATGACCTGATCGGGAGAACAGACGAGAACTTGCTACCTAATCCCGCTTGGAACGAGCAAGCGCAGAGGTATCGCACAGATGATCAGTATGTACTGAACTCTGGGTTGCCTTTACTCAATTACGAAGAAACGCAGATGCGGGCAGATGGCATATTGCACTGGTTGCAAACGAGTAAAGTGCCTCTGCGTGATGCTGAAGGGAACATCATCGGCGTACTTGGTACATATGAAGATGTTACGGAGCGCAAACGCAATGAAGAACAGCTCCGCGAAAGTGAACGCCGCCTGCTGGAAGCCCAACAATTGGCACATGTTGGTCATTGGGATGTGACCAACGGTACTCTGACGTGGTCGGATGAAACATATCGCATCTGGGGACTCAAGCGTCAACTAGAACCAGTGGCGTTTGATAAGCTTCTTGAATTAGTACACCCTGAAGATCGGGCAGGATTTCAGCAGACGTTGGCTGTGTCACGTCAGACGAAAAGCTCATTCGAAAATGAGTTTCGTATCATCCGATCCGATGGTTCTATGCGATATATCCACGGTACAGGTCATCTATCGCTGGACGAGCACGGGGAAATCTCCCGCCTATTCGGTACGATGATGGACATCACCGAACGTCGGCAGTCTCAGGAGGCATTGCAGCGCTTCAATCAACGACTCTCCATTCTGCGCGAGATTGATCACCGCATCCTCGTTGCTCACTCGCCCGTGGATTTGGCAGCCACTGTCTTGGATCAGCTCATGCAATTGATCCCTTGCGATTGGTCGGGAATTGTACTGTACGACAAAGCGCTGACCGAGGAACATGTCTACGCCCTACAGTTTTCGTCGGGGATCAACATTGAAAGCCAGAAGAAGCTGCCCATTATCCGTCAAGATGTGATAGAACGCCTGAAATTGGGACAATCCCTTATCGCTGCGGATATAGCCACCACAGACAAACCGCCTTCCTATCTCGCTGAGTCCCTAATTCATCAAGGCGTTCATGCGGCGATGAGCAACCCGCTGCTGATTCAAGGTGAACTGATCGGCGTTTTGGTACTGGCCTCCAAGCAAATCGGCTTTTTTACGGGGGAACATCAGCAGATAGCGGAAGACATCGCCGCGCAAATCGCGATTGCGCTGCGTCAGGCCGACCTCAACGATCAGATCGCACGCCAAAATGCCCAGCTTGAGGAGCGTGTCCGTGAACGTACTGCTGAATTGCAGCAAGCCAATGACGAAGTTAAGAATTTCGCCTACATTGTCTCTCACGATCTGCGCGCGCCGTTGGTCAACCTGAAAGGGTTCGCTGCCGAACTGCGGATTTCGCTGAATGACGTTGAATCAGTTTGTGCCGAAGTAAAGCCGATGCTGGACGCCGAAAAAGTGCAGCGGCTGACGAACGCCATCGAAATTGATATTCCTGAGTCGCTGCGGTTTATCAATTCTTCGGTCACACAGATGGATGGCTTCACCAAAGCCATCTTGAAACTGTCACGCTTAGGTCGCAGCAGTCTGGAATTGGTCGAAGTCGATGTCAGCAGCGTTGTTGATAAGATTCTTGCCAGTCTGGGCTACCAGATCAATCAAGGCAAGATCAAGGTACACATCGGGACACTGCCCGCCATCGTAATGGACTATCTGTCTTTGGAGCAGATATTTGGCAACATCTTGACGAACGCGGTGACGTATCTCGATCCGGGACGCCCCGGCGAAATCTTCATCGACGGGCATGTCACCGAAAAGGAAACGATCTTCCGTATCCGCGATAACGGACGCGGCATCGCAAAGGAGGATATGGATAAGGTGTTTGCACCATTCCGCCGAGCAGGCACACAGAATGCACCGGGCGAAGGAATGGGTATGGCCTACGTACAAGCGTTGGTCAGACGGCATGGCGGTCAAATCTGGTGCGAGTCGGAGTTGGGTCTTGGCACCACCTTCACCTTCACCATTTCTCGCCATTTGATAAAGGACATCAGGCCATCACTACAGATTACATGAAACCCTTGGCGTCAACGATTCACCCTAGTCGCGAACTCGCTTCTTGCGACCTTCACGATCACCACTGGATGAGTCGGCTGTACTATAGAATGGACTTATTATGCCGACGATAAATGAAGTCACGATTGTCGTAGTCGAAGATAATGAGGGGCACGCTCGGCTGATCGAGAAAAACTTAAAGCGTGCGAGTATTGCCAATCCCATCGTGAAATTGGCGGATGGGCAACTGGCGCTCGATTATTTGTTTGGCGAGCACGGTTTTGTGACCGACAATACGCATCCACCGTTACTGATCCTGTTGGATTTGAACTTGCCCGTGGTTGATGGCTACCGTTTGTTGGAACGCATCAAAGCCCATCCACAAACCAAATCCATTCCTATTATTGTTTTAACCACGACAGACGATTTGCAGGAAATTAACCGCTGTTACGAGTTGGGATGCAACGTTTACATCACAAAACCAGTGGATTATGATCAATTTGCCGACGCAATTGCTAAACTAGGTCTGTTTCTTTCCGTAGTGATGCTGCCCAAACAGGATTGAATTAGAATGCCCGATTCAGTGCGAATTCTCTACATGGAAGATGAAGCGGGTGTAGCGCGATTACTGCAAAAGCGAATGTCACGGCTTGGCTATTCTATCGACATTGCTGCCGATGGTGAAGCTGGTCTTGCCATGTTTGAGGCTGGCAACTACGCGTTAGTCATGGTGGATTACCAGATGCCGGGGCTAAGTGGGTTGCAAGTGATGCGCCAATTGGCAAGTCACGAGCGTGCGCCCGCCTTGATCATGCTGACCGCGACTGGCAATGAGCGTACTGCGGTGGAAGCGTTGAAAGTGGGCGCGACCGATTACGTGATCAAAGATGCTGAAGGCGTTTACCTCGAACTATTGCCCACTGTGATTGAACAAAGTTTGCAGCAGCGCCAATTGCTGTTGGAAAAGCGCCGCATTGAACAGGCTCTTGAGCACAGCGAACGCTATCACCGCGCGTTGGTTGAAAACAGTTTTGATCTGATTGCGCTCGTCAACGAAAAAGGCGAACTGCGCTATCTAAGTCCGTCTTTCGTGGATATTTTCGGCTCGGATTGGCAAGACTTGATGGGTATAGGTGGTGTTGAGTATCTAACCGCCAGAGTGCCAGAGTCGATTGATCCGCGCATGGCTGAACATGGCATCCAATTCTTTCACCGCTTGCTCGAAAATCCGGGGCAGCCTATGGAGACGCAGCTCCGCATCAAAGACAAAAAGGGACAGTGGCGCTGGCTGGAAATTCGGGGCAAGAATTTGTTGAGTGAGCCTTGGATCGAGAGCCTTGTCTTCAACATCCGCGACATCACTGAGCGTAATACGATGGAGCGGGCATTGCGTGAGAGCGAGGAGCGCTTCCGCATGTTGTTCGAAGAGGCACCTGACCCTTATATTATTTGCGATCTCAAAGGCAACCTGCTCGATTGCAACCGTGCGGTAGAACCTTTGCTGGACTTGAACCGGGCAGAGTTGATCGGCAGAAATCTGGTCGAGATGCAGTTATTGGAGCCTGATGAGCTTGAGAAAGCAACCAATATCTTCACCGACCTGACGCAAGACCCGAATGCTAAACCGCACGAATTGACGTTGACCCGTCCGGATAACCAGCGCGTCGTGGTCGATTTGCGCATCATCCCGATCCAAACGCAAGGTCAGACGCAAATCTTGGGCATCGCGCATGACATCACATGGCGCAAGCAGGCCGAGACGCAGTTCAAGACTCATATCAATCAATTAGAGACGCTCCGTCGCGTCGATGACGAACTGACTCGCCAATTAATTCTGCAATACGTCCTGACGATGGCGGAAGATGTGATGATGCGGTTAAGCGGCGCAAAAGCCGGAGCTATCGTCGTGATGGTGGACGGGATTGTGCGGCATCTGCATGCCTTTGGTTATACGCAGACGCTTGATCCCGATGCTATCTTGGATCAAAGGTCTATCTTTGCGCGGGTGACCCGCCAAAAAGAAGCTGAATGGGTACGCGATGTCAGAAGCGATCCAGACTACTTGCGGCTGCTTCAGGATAGTTGTTCTCAGATCACCATTCCGTTGCTGTCTCAAGATCGTCTCGTGGGCGTGGTCGTGCTGGAGACCAACAACCGTGATCGCTTTACCAGCGACATCTTCGATTTCCTGAAATTGATCGCGTCACGCGTAGCGGTGGCTATCGATAACGCGCAATTGTACAACACCAGTCAACAGCATCTTATCCAGTTGCAAGACCTTTATACACAGATCAGCAAGCTGGAACAGTTGAAAACCGACATGATCCGCATCGCGTCCCACGATTTGCGCAACCCACTGTCGGTGTTCCTCACGTATCTATCGCTGTTGAAAACGTCGCTCGGCAACAAGCTTACGGAAAAGCAAGAACGCTACCTGCAACATATGAATACCTCGATTCATCACATGGAATCGATCATTGCCGAATTCCTATCGTTGGATCGCGTCGAGCGAATTGCGCAAGATGATCACAATGGGGAACTCGTCAACATATCCGAGCTTGTCCAACATGTGTTTGCTGGCTATCGAATGCAAGCTGAACAAAAGCAGCAAGAATATCATGTCTTCGCCCCGGAAGCCGCGATTACTATCCGCGTGCTCAAAGTCGAAATACAGCAAGCCGTCGCTAACCTGATCGGGAATGCCATCAAATACACGCCCATAGGCGGCACCATCAGCGTTGTGGTGCGGAAAGAGGATCAGTATGTGCAGGTTGAGGTGACCGACACAGGGTATGGCGTCCCAACGGAACAACAAGTGAAGATGTTCCAGCCATTTTTCCGCGCCCAGACACAGGAAACTGCTGCAATTGAGGGCACGGGGTTAGGGCTATATCTGGTCAAAAAGATCGTGGAGCGCAACGGTGGCAAGATCATCTTCCACAGCGAATACGGGCGTGGTAGCACATTCGGGTTCGAGGTGCCGCTTGCGGCAGAGTGAGGCCACCTAGACTGATCGAAAGTACAAGATGCAAATCGATCTCCAGACGAATGTTTTCAGGTCAGCGCGCGTAGACTAGAGGGACGCTCCTCATCTGAAGGGTGAGTCAAGCGAACGGTGGAACCAGCAGAGGCGAGTTGGTTCTGTCTATCCTCCTTTTGGATGAACTTTGGATGAACTCTATTGACCTATAAACAAAGTTTGGTATACTTTACTAATGATGAAACCTTAGTCTCAAGGATGTGCCTGATGTCAGGGATGGTCTTCGCGCCTCTTCGTTAAGACCTACGTAGCTCTCACGCTGCGGCACGCGCCCCACCACAGCGGGAGTGTGTGATTGTTGTGTTGCGCAAATTCGTGCGCACACAGTCGGTATTTCACGCCTATTCGTCTTGCTTTCTAAATTAACACAGTGCATGGAGTTAACCTCTCATGGCTTCAACTGTCATGTCTTCGAGTGAATCCCGCTCGTTTGACTTGAAGGATGCAGTTTCCGACAAACGCCTGTATGGCATGTGGAAACTGGCTACGGGGCATCGCTGGCTATATGGAGTAGCCTTGTTGTGTGTCAGTGTCGCGGCTGGCGCAAAAATGCTCACCTATTTGCTGCTGCGCTACGTCGTCGATCAGGTGCTGGCATCAGCTAAATTTGAGACAGGCACCCTCGTTTTAGTGGGTGCCGCTTTCATCGGGTTAGCGGTAGTTGAAGGTGGGTTCACCTTCTTCGCCGGAAGCCTATCTTCGCGCAATGCCGAACAGATCACGCGCAAAGTGCGTAATTATCTGTACGACCACTTGCAGCGTCTGAACTTCACCTATCACGATAAACACAAGACGGGTGAATTGATCCAGCACGCCATCTCGGACGTAGACGCGGTGCGCCGCTTCTATTCGGAGCAAATCCTTGGCATCGGCAGAATCTTGCTGCCCTTCGCCATCAACGTGATCGCGTTGCTGACCCTGAATGTGCAATTAGCGCTACTCTCGTTGCTGGTCATCCCGCCCATGCTGTTCCTCTCGATGTTCTTCGGCAAGCGCATCGAGAAGACCTACGAGCACTATCAGCAGCAGGATGAAGTGGTCAACACGGCGCTGCAAGAGAATTTCTCTGGTGTGCGCATCGTGAAAGCCTTTGCACGGCAAGACTACGAGATCGAGCGCTTCCGCAAGGAAAACAAGGAAATGTACAATCGTGGCAAGCGTAACTTGCTACAACATGCTTTATTCTGGCCTTCGGCAGATACGATGGCATGGACACAACTGCTGATCAGTTACGGGATCGGCGCGACGATGGCGATCAACGGCACGATCACGCCGGGGACGTATCTGGCCTACGCGGGCATCCTGATGCAGGTTGTGTGGCCTATGCGCATGGTGGGGCGTCTGCTGGTCGAGGCGCAGAAAGGTCTCGTCTCCTACAGCCGTCTGGCGGGCGTGTTCAAGAATGACCGCGAGCCACTGGATGATGGAACGTACCGCCCCAACGGCAGTGTTCACGGTGCGGTTGAGTTCAAAAACCTGTCGTTTAGCTATGATGGCGAAAAGACAGTCTTGGAAAACATCAACTTCAAGTGTGAAGCTGGACAAACGATAGCGCTGCTCGGTTCGACGGGTTCCGGCAAAACCTCGCTCGTCAACCTGCTGCCGCGCTTCTACGAATACACGAAGGGCAGTCTGCTCTTGGATGGCGTAGAACTCAACCAGTACTCACGGGGGTTCCTTCGCCAGCAGATTGGCATAGTCGAGCAGGAGCCGTTCCTGTTCTCGCGCAGCATTCGCGACAACATTACCTACAGCGTGGGTCGTGAAGTCACCGATGAAGAAGTGTTCGCCGCTGCCAAGGCCGCTGCGGTACACGATGTCATCCTGACGTTCCCGAAAGGCTACGACACGATGGTGGGTGAGCGCGGTGTGACGCTTTCCGGCGGACAGAAGCAGCGTGTCGCCCTCGCGCGCACCCTGCTGAAGAACCCGCGCATCCTGATCTTGGACGACGCCACTTCATCGGTGGACACCGAGACGGAAGGCGAGATTCGCGAAGCACTCAAGCAGTTGATGGGCGAACGCACAACGTTTATCATCGCCCACCGCATCCAGAGTGTCATGATCGCTGACCTGATCCTCGTTATGGATAAGGGGCACATCGTGCAGCAGGGTACGCACGACGAACTGCTGCAACAGGACGGCATTTACCGTCAAATCTACGACTTGCAATCGCGCATTGAGACTGAGCTAGAGCAGGAGATGGCAAGTGTCGGACTATAACGAGCTTGAAGAAGAAGAATTTGGAACCCAGATGACGGGCAAAACGCTCCGTCGTCTGATTGGAACGTTGCGTCCTCACTGGAAGATGGTCGTCGGGTTTATTCTGGCTATCACGCTAGTTTCGACGTTAGACTCGATCTTCACGTATCTCGGCAAAGTGATCATCGATACGGCGATCATCCCGCGCGACGGCGCTCAACTGACGCGTATCATGCTCGGCTATGGGATCGTGGCGGTCACGCAGCTTTCAGCGGTCTTTACCTTCATCTGGTTATGTGGTCTGCTCGGCAGCAAAGTCGAGTTTGACTTACGCCAGAGGATGTTCGAGCATTTGCAAAAGCTGTCGCTGTCCTACTTCGATAAGATGCCCGTCGGTTGGCTGATCTCCCGCGTTCGTTCGGATACCGAGCGCATCGCGGAATTGATCTCGTGGGGCTTCCTTGACATTACGTGGGCGATCGTCAACGTCATCACGGCGCTGATCTTCATGAGCACCATCAGTTGGCAGTTGACGCTGATCGTGGTGTTGATGCTGCCTGTGCTGCTTACCGTCGCCGTCTGGTTCAAGAACCGCATCCTGACTCACTATCGTCAGGTGCGTAAGATCAACTCGAAGATCACAGGCGCGTACAATGAGAACATCACAGGTGTGCGTGTGGTCAAGGCGCTGCGCCGTGAAGATGCCAACCTGAACGAGTTTCAGGCCAAGACCAGCGAGATGTACAAGGCAGCTTTCCGCGCGGCATGGATGTCGGCGCTGTTCCAACCCTGCGTGCAGATCATCAGCGCGCTGGCGATTGGTACGGTGGTCGGCTACGGTGCGGCACAGGTACAGACGGGTAGCATGAGCGTCGGTGGCATTCAAGCCTTCATCGCTTATGTCACCTTCATGATGTGGCCTATCCTTGATCTTTCGCGCGTCTACGCGGAAATGCAGCAGTCAGTGGCGTCGGCGGAGCGTGTATTCTCGCTGCTTGACTCCGATCCTGAAATCAAGGATCGTCCGAATGCGGTCAGCGTGCCAAGCATCATGGGCGAGATCGAGTTCGATCACGTCGATTTCTACTACACGGAAGATAAGCCAGTCCTGCGCGACTTCACTCTGACCATCAAGCCCGGTGAAGTGATCGCGCTGGTAGGGCCGACGGGCGCGGGTAAATCGACCATTGTCAATCTGATGTGTCGCTTCTACGAGCCGAAGGCGGGCACGATCCGCTTGGCAGGTCGCGACTACACCGAACTGACGTTGCAATCGATCCAGTCGCGGATCGGCATGGTGTTGCAAACGCCGCGTCTGTTCTCCGGCACGATCCGCGAGAATATTCGCTACGGACGCTTGGACGCCACCAACGAAGAAGTGGAAGCGGCAGCCAAGCTCGCGGGTGCAGACGACTTCATCCGCACGTTCGAGAAGGTCTACGATACCGAAGTTGGTGAAGGTGGTGTGCTGCTCTCGGTCGGGCAAAAGCAGCTCATCAGCTTGGCACGCGCGGTGCTCGCCAAGCCAGACATCTTCATCATGGACGAGGCGACTAGTTCCGTGGATACCCTGACCGAAGCGCTGATCCAGCGCGGCATGGAAACCGTGATGAAGGGACGTACCAGTTTCATCATCGCGCACCGTCTGTCCACCATCAAGCGTGCTGATCGCATCCTCGTCATCGAGAACGGTCAGATCGCGGAAGTGGGCACGCACGCCGAGTTGATGCGCAATCAGGGGCACTACTATCGGCTGTACACCAAGCAGTTCCGCACGGAACGCGCCATCGCCTACGGGCTGGAAACTGCTAAAGAAGGCGATGAAGTCGCGGCACGCTAAGGTTGCTGCGTTCAGCTAAACTAAACTATCACACTAGCGAGTCGGGGCATGAGCAATCGCGCCCCGACCGAAACATATCTTCAAACACCTCTCCCTGCATCAGCGGCGATTTTCCTCCGTGCCGGAACTGGCTTAAATCAGATTTAAGAATATTTGAGTCCCCCATAACCATCGCCAGCCCTGAATCCAGTACAGTAAAGATGTAATCATTAAACATCACTGGAGCACATCAGGATGCGCAACATCAAAATCAATCGCACTAAATTGAATCTAGTGCTGGACATTATCATCGCCTTGGCCTTCGCGGCGGAAATGCAGTATCGCTTTGTCGGTCTGCGCAATCACGAAATTTTGGGGCTGGCCTTCGGTGCCGCCATCATCGTCCACCTCGCGCTACACGTGCAGTGGATCGTCGGCGTGACCAAGCGCTTCTTCAAGAATCTGCTGCATCAATCGCACGTGAATTACATCCTCAACATAGCGCTGCTCGTGGACATTATCCTTGTCACCGTCAGCGGAATCCTGATTTCAAGGACGTTGGGGCTAACTATTTCCGCCGATCACAGTTGGGAGCAAATCCATAAGATCGCGGCTAATCTGAGCTTGGTCATCGTCGCCTTGCATGTCGGGCTGCACTGGCAGTGGATCGCGGCGAACAGCCAGAAGTATCTATTCGGTCTGTGGGGCAAATTACCTAAACTGCGCTTACCATCCAAAGCAATCACACTCAACCAATCCTCGAACGTAGCCGAGGTCTAGGAGGAACATCATGGCAAAAAAGCAGCGCTCTCCCTTACGCAAATACATCGGCATCGCTCTATTTCTCGTTCTGCTCGCCGTCAGTGGTTATGGTCTCGTGGCGACTGGTAATTTCCGCAATCCCTTCACCGCCGTGACGCAAATGCTCTCGGGCGGCGGGTCGGGCGGAGAATTCGCAAGGCAAGCGCCTACTGGAGAGACTTCTGGCGAAGTGAGGCAACCGCCTCAGGGCGGCACTCGTTCCGAAGGTGGTAGCGAAAGCCAGACCACAGTTACATGGTCAGAAATCGGCGGGATGTTGTTCAATCTGTGGTTCATGGCGGCGATTTCCGCCGTCATCATGCTCATCCACTATCTGCTGGAATTCCTGACCCGCCGCTTCAAGACCGTACTCAAACCCGCCATCCCCGTCAATCCCGCGTAAATCCCCGTCACCGCTGGTAAATCTAAACGCCAGCGGTGATATTTTGTGCTGGCAGCCTATCAGCTACGCTTCATAAGACATTCATAACTTTTTTACAATTGCCTTCTACACTCAAGATTACGACCAATCCTCGCAGCCTAGTACGTGCTGCCTCTACCCAAGCACAACTTAGCTTAGGGAGATTTTTTTTATGCCAATCAATCGTCGCTTACTCACATTTTTAGTCATCATTGGGTTAGTGGGGTTATCTACCCCCACCTTGACCACCACCCGCGCTCAAACGGCGAATGTCGTCGTCACTGTAGCCATGCGCGCTAACATATCTAACCAGATCACGCCGCAGATGATCGCAGATTTTGAAACGGCTAACCCCGGTGTTACTTTCAAAACAATCGAAACCACCACCAACCTGCCTGATCCAACGGCAGATTTGGAAGCCTATTACACGGCGCTGAACGATTATGTGAGCGCGGCAGACGTGGTGATCGTGGATTCTAACCACATCGGCGCGGAAGCAACGGTCGCGGGCTATTACCTCGATCTCTCGCCGCTAGTGCAGGAAGATAGCAGCCTCAATGCCTCGGATTTCTATCCGTCAGCGTGGCAGTCTTTCCAGTGGGACAAAGGCATCTGGGCGCTTCCACTCTCCGCCGATCCATACATCCTGACTTACGATCCGACGGCTTTTGATGATGCCGGGATCGCCTATCCCGATCCGCAGTGGTCATTAGACGACCTTGCTAACGCTGCCCGTACGCTGACGCAGAAGGATGACGCAGGCAATGTCACGCGAGCCGGACTCGGCCTATTCAGCAATCAAGGCGATACGCTGCTGATGCGCAGCTTATTGAGCACGAGTCTGTTCGATAGCAGCGTCGTCCCCAACCCACCACAGTTGGATACACCGGAAGTCGAGAATCTGCTGACCACCATGCGCGCGTTGCAAGACGAAGGTGTAATCGGGCGGCAGTTCAACCAAGGGCCGATGGCGCTGGCTCCTGTATTTTCCATCGCAGGAGGGCCAAACAATCAGAACACACGCAAAGGGGTACTGCTGCCGGGGAATAAGGGTATGTTGGATGTACGTGGATTAGCCCTCAGCGCTGGCACGACGCATCCGCAAGAAGCCTATGCCGTGGCGAAGTTCCTGACCACGCGTCCCGAAATCGCCGCGCAAGGGACGACCAGCCCCGCTCGCATCAGTTTGGTGGGCGAAGAAACGAATTCGGGTGGTGGCCCCGGCCCCGGTGGGCGTAATCTGCGCTCGTTCCTGTCTCCGGAATTACAAGCGTTAAGCGACGAGGCAGTGAATAACGGGGTGCCGTTTGCTGACCTGCGTTACATGAACTACTTGAACACCGCGCTACAAGCCATGAAAGACAGCGGGATTGACGCAAAGGCGGCACTACAAGAGGTAGAAACGCAAGCCCAGACGGATTTGCAGACGGCTGCCGATAAGAAGTCCTCTGTCGCGATCACGGTTGCAGCGCCACCGGGCGTTGATCTGCCCGAAGGCAAAATGCAGATCACGTTCGGGATTGCTGGTCAGGGCGGACGTGGTGGCGGTGGAACTCAGCAGGCATGGAAAGATGCCGCTACGGATTTCGCCGCTAACGATCCACAGGTTGGCTATGTCGATATTAAGACGGGGAACGTGCAGTTTGAAGACGCCGTGACGCGCTATGACTGCTTCTATCTGCCTTATAACGCGGTCGCCAACGCCGATCTCAGCCAGATTCTGCCGTTGACGCCGTTGATGGAAACGGACGCTAACTTCGACAAGGGTGATTTTGTCGGTGACGTGCTGAATCAGGTCAGCCGCGATGGTCAAACATGGGCTTATCCCATTCAGGTTGAGCCGTCGATTCTGCGTTATGACGCCGACGCGTTCAATAAGGCGGGCGCGGTCAATCCTACTGCTGGCTGGACAATCGATCAGTTCAACGACGCGCTGAAGACGTTGAAAATCTATCCCGAAGATCCTGCCCCCTTCCAAGATCGCAACAGCGGTGGTGTCCACTTGCTGATCATGATCGCGGCCTATGGCGGCTTACCGCTTGATTACCGTACTTCGCCCGCTACCGTGAACTTCACTGATCCCAAAAACGAAGCGGCGATTCAGCAGGTGCTTGACTTGGCAAAGAATGGCTACCTGAGTTATACGCGTTTGTCGAACATCTCCGGTGGACGCGTTTTCGGTGGCCCGGATAACGCTCTAGCAGACATCGAAACGGAGTCACTGAACGTATTTGGCTTCCGTCCTCCTAATAATAACAATCAGGGTGCCACCACCACCTCACGTCTGCCGACGACGTACCCGATTGGCACGGAATTCAGCGGCGCGTCGTACAATGTCGGCGTAGGTTTCATCAGCGCCACCACACAAGCGGCAGAGGGCTGCTATCGCTTCCTTGATGCGGCGTCCCGCAATCCTCGCCTGATCCAAGCCATGCCCGCGCATCGTTCGCTGATCCCGGAAGTAGCGGCGACGCAAGGACAGGATGTCGAGCCGGTCTACAACGCCATCGACAAAGTGATCGCTGATCCGAACACCATCGTCTTTCCGGCTTTGCAGCGTGGCGGTTTTTCGCCAACCGGGTTCTTACTCCAATACTGGTTATTCCAAGCGTTTGATGGCTATGTGCTGGATGGCAAAGACCTAACCGAAGGACTAACCCAAGCGCAAGGCATCGCCACCGACTTCCAAGCGTGTACGGCGAATTTGCCTGCACCGAATATCTCTGATCAGGCGGCGACGCGGGACTACAATCGAGCGGTCGTCAAATGTGCGGTGAGCGTCGATTCGAGTCTGTCGGCGTTGGCGCAGTTCGCACAATAGCCGTCAACGTAGTTCCTATCTGTGTAAACAAGACGGTGCTATCTACGCGAACGACGTGTGGATAACACCGTCTTTATCTATCTTCCGCACGTCAGTCACCTAAGCATGGGGGAATCAGCGGCGAATCAGTGAGCGAACTGACAGCTGACGGCAAATTGACACTTCCCCATTTGCACGCAATACTATCAGGATTGATAGGTAGTTGGCACGCAGTCTCTGGGAGGGCGGTCAGTGGGCCGTAGCGTACAAGACGCCGTCGTTCGCCGTCAGCGGACTATTCAGGCGACATTGTTCTTTATTATCCTAGCGACTCTGCCTTGTTACTGCATCGGATTCGTGCTTCTAGGGCTATCCGGTCAGCGCGGCAACCGTGGCCCGACCGCGCAACCAACGACGCCGGGGGCCGTCACCGCGACGCCGCTCAGTGACATCACGGGGCCAGCACCAACCATCACGCCGTTGGTGGTCATCACACAATCGAGTCCGCTGCAACCTACACCGGGGCAAATTTTCACGCCCACGATATTCCGTTTCCCGACTTTTACACCGCCTCCAATATTTATCCCGACCAACACGCCGCCGATCTTGATCTTGCCGAGTGACACGCCGATCATCATCGTCAACCCGACCAGTACGCCGATCACACCCACGACCACACCGCAGCCCGTCACGGATACGCCGCAGCCGACGCTCACGGAAACCCCGACCGAATTGGTGTTGCCGACGTTGACCGAAACGCCTACCGAGATCATCCTACCGACGGAAACACCAACCGAAACTCAGCAAGTGGCGTATACGTCAACGGAAACGCCCACGGATGTTGTGCTGCCGACGGAAACACCGACCGAGACATTGACGCTTGAGCCGACGCTGACAGAAACCCCCACGCTGTTCATCCCAACGCCGACAGAAACGTCTACGCCCACCTTTGAGAGTAAATAAAGCGTCTGGGGCTACGCATAGTGATGAACCGCTGCACAAAGAAATAGAGGACTCCTCGTTTGGTCACTTTCTAATACCTGAAAGGTAACTGATTAGTGGACATCAAAGCACACCTGAAAGAAATTACAGAACTCCCCGGCCCCTCCGGCTACGAAATGCCGGTGCGGGACGCCCTCGCCAAGGTATGGCAGCCCTTGGTAGATGCGGTGGAAAACGGCAAATTCAACACGCTGATCGCCACGAAATACGGCGCTGGCGCAGAACCACGTCCGCGCATTATGCTCACCGCCCACATCGATGAAATCGCCATGATCGTGAACAATGTGGACTCAGGCGTCATCACGATCAAAGCGCTCGGCGGCCTCGATGCGCGCACGCTCCCCGGCACACCGGTCATCGTGTACGGTCGCCAACCGATCAAAGGGGTGATCGGGCTGCGGCCTGCCAATCGCTTGACCGAAGCGCAAAAGGGTAAATATCCCGAACTGAAAGACTTGATAATCGATGTTGGTCGTTCTGCTGATGAAGTCGCCAGCTTGGTACGCATCGGTGATCTGGTCGTAGCGGACTTGCCGATGATGGAGCTAGAAAATGGGCGTGTAGCAGGCAAGGCGATGGATGATCGCTCCTGTATCGCGGCGATCACGGCGGCGCTCGATCTGTTGCAAAGCCGTAAGCATTCGTGGGATGTGATCGCGTTCGCCTCTGTTCAGGAGGAAGCGACCCTGTTGGGCGCGGAAATCGGCGCTAAACACCTCATGCCCGATGTCGCTATTGCACTCGATGTCACTTTTGGCGACCAACCCGGCGGTGGTAGCCCGACTTTCAAGTTGGGCGCTGGCCCCACGCTCGGCATCGGCCCGAATTTTCATCCCGCTTTGTATGATGCCCTGCAAAAAACCGCTGAGCGCTTAGAGCTGACTTTCCATCCCGAAATTGCGCCCGGACACAGCGGCACTGATGCGTGGCCTATTCAAGTCGCCCGCGAAGGCATCCCTAGTGCGCTGATCGGCTTGGCGACGAACAATATGCATACCACTGTCGAAACAGTTGAGATCAAAGACATCGAACGGATCGGGCGCTGGTTAGCCGAATTTGTCGCGGAACTGCCCGCCGATTTTTTAACCAGCCTTGTGTGGGATAAAGAAACAGACGAGGAGAGCAAATCATGATCGATGTTGGGCTGCTAGAAAAGCTCTCCAACGCCGTCGCGGTCGCTGGCGCGGAATCCGAAGTGCGTAAGCTGATCCGCGACCAGATCAAAGACAAAGTAGTCGATCTTACTGTGGACGCGCTCGGCAATCTGATCGTGCGGCGCGCCGCTGGTAGTGAATCAAACCTGAAAATTATGCTCACCGCGCCGATGGACGAGATCGGCTTCATGGTTTCCGATGTGGGCGACAACGGCCTGATCAGCGTTCACAGCGTCGGCAGGCACGATCTACGCTATCTGCCCGCCGCGCGTGTCGTGGTCGGTTCTGCCAAGACACCCGGTGTGATCATGTCGCCGCCTATCCACCGCTGGCATGATCAAAATACCAAAGCGGTCGATGATTTCCAGATCGATACCGGCGCGACGGGCAAAGGTGGCATCAAGGTCGGAGATCGCGCTGCCTTCATGGGCATGTTCGCCGCTCTAACGGATACCGTCGTGCGTGGCAAGGCTTTCGAGAGCCGCGCGGCGTGTGCCATTTTGATCGCCCTGCTGGATGGTGACCCGTTTCCTTACGATGTGTACGTGGTGTTCAGCACGCAAAAGAAAGTTGGCACCCGTGGCGCGCAAGTCGCCGCCAACCGCATCGATCCCGACTTGCTGATCTCGGTGTCTGGTGTCGAAGCAGATGACATACCGCGCAGCCCCGACGAGGATGATCGCGGGCAGATCGTTCGGCTCGGCGGAGGTCCCGTCCTCAACCTGAAAGATTGGGTTTACGTCACGGATCGCCCCATGCTGGATTATCTGGTGGCAACCGCCGACGCCAACAACATTCCCTACCAATTCAGCACGCAGGACGCTTTCACGGAAGCGGGCATGATCGCGACTCTGCGCGACAAAACGGTGACCGTCGATGTCAGCTTGCCGGTTCGCTACCTGCAAAGTCCGCTGTCTCTGCTCAACCTGACGGATGTAGAAAACACAGCGCAATTGCTGCGCACCGCCATTATGTCCTTAACTCCGAATACGCTGTTAAAGAAGGTGACTTCATGACCGTTACTATCGACAGAGCGCTGATCAAAAGTCTGGTGGAGGCATGGGGGCCATCCGGCTACGAACACGAGATTCGGGCGCTGATCACGGACTATGTGAAAGACCTTGCCGATGACATCCGCGTGGATGCGGGCGGCAATTTGATCTGCCGGATGGGCAGCGGTGGCAAAAAAGTGATGATTGCCGCGCATATGGACGAGATTGGGATGCTTGTGCATCACATCGACCGTCATGGCTTTGCCCGTTTTTCCAGCATCGGCGGCTTATTTCCGACCACACTGAACGGCAACCGTGTCCGCTTCCAGAACGGCATGATTGGCACCATCAGCATGGATAACCCGCTTGATCTGTCACCCGGTCGCATACCGCGTAATGCCGAGATGTTCATCGATTTCAGCACGGGCAAGGACAACGGCAACGATGGCGGCATCAAAGTTGGCTCTGTCGCCGCGCTCTATCGCGACTACGCCGAACGCGGAGATCGCCTGATCGCCAAGAGCATGGATGACCGCATCGGCTGCGTCGTCGCCATCGAGGCCATGCGCCGCTTCAAGCAGGTCGGTTCGCCGCACGAGGTATATTTCGTCTTCACCACGCAAGAAGAAGTCGGCACGCGTGGCGCACGCATGGCGGCGGAAGGCATCTTGCCGGACTACGCCATTGCGCTCGATGTCGGTACGGCGGGCGATCTACCCAAAGGTGAAGAAGTCAATTCGCGGCTCGGTTATGGTGCGGGCGTGGTCGTGCGCGATGTCGCCCATATCATCCCGCCAGCCCTCAAAGACCTGATCATCAAGCGTGCCGAAGAAGCGGGCATCCCCTACCAGCCGCATGTCATGGATTTGGGTTCGACTGACGCCTCCGCGATCCAGTATGCGGGCAGCGGCGTGCCATCCGCCGTGATCAACATTCCGTGCCGCTACGTCCATACCGTCAGCGAAACGGTAGACATCAACGACGTACAAGCCTGCGTTGATCTGCTGCTGGCAGTCCTCGCCAAACCGTTTGATGGTGTTTGAGTAGTTATCCAAAGTCTTCTAAATGTGGGTGGTACTTATGTTAAGTGCCACTCACACGATACTGGCGTGGCGTAATCTCCGCCATTTGAAGGACAGCTTAACTCAAGTTTCCCTATCTCATAATACTCGGCATTCTCACCCGTCACCACCAACGGCTTAGGATCGGCATACCAGTACACCTTAACCCCAATCGTATACTGGCTACCAATGGCTGGCAGCACCAGCGTATGGCTGTCGAAATGCACCGAGTCCTTCGCCCACCCCGATGTTGGATCGCTCCCTTTCAGCGGTGACGAGTCATCCTGCTTGACCAGCACGCCGTTTTGATCCAGCACGAATACCGATACACTGTAATCGACGCTTGGTTTTTGCCGCGCCTTCCACAGCAAGTTCACGCGCAGTTGATCGCCCATCACATCGGTCTGCGTTTTCATCAACGCTAATTGATCGCCATAGGTCGCCTGTGGCTGCTCTGGTACCTTGTCATAGCGATACACAAAAATCTGCTCGGTGCGGTGCAGTTCAAGTTGTGTCGCCGTTCG
This sequence comes from Anaerolineae bacterium, assembly GCA_019637615.1. Lineage (GTDB taxonomy): Bacteria > Chloroflexota > Anaerolineae > Aggregatilineales > UBA2796 > JAHBVK01. The sequence goes on from JAHBVJ010000043.1 coordinate 41,453, forward strand.
CGTAAAGCCATGCTGCGGGAAGAAATCCAGCAAACCGTCTTTATTCTGCCCCCAATAGGCTAACCAGAATGAATCCTTATCGCTGATGTACGTCAGCAGACGCGGGAAAAACTCGTCATGATACGTCTCGCGCCAAGTCGTCAACCCGACCAGCGGCAACTGCTCCGGCGGCGTGTTCAGATCGCGTCCGAAGTGATATTGCAGCGCGAACTCATCCACCCAGATGTCCATCAAGATCGGTTCATTGTCATGGCGATACTGCAAAACATCCTGCGCCACCTGCCGCCAAGGAGGTTTAAGGAAATACGCATCCACCGTGAACAAACTGACGAAGACCAGTGCCACCGTGACCAAGCGCCGCGCCGTGACATCGAGGTTCATCAGGCCATGCCCGATTAAAACCGCGATGGCGGGCGTCACGATCAGAAAATTGCGCGTGGTGAGGATCGGGAACCGCGCGTTGATCGCCACGATGCTGATGATCGGGATCGCCAGCCACAGCGCTAGATACGCCGTTGGCAGCAGCGGACGTAGCGAAAACCGCGCGTTGCCTTGCCGATACGCCACATAGATCAGGCCGAGCAGCAACAGCCCGCCCGTGATGCCCCACTGATAACCGATCAAGTCACCGCGCACCAGCGAATAGGTATCGGGATTATTCGGCAGCGACGATTGAAAAATGATCGGGCGTTGATAGCGCCACAAGCTCTGTCCGATGAACACATACGCCCACGGCAGCCACGCCACTGCGATCATCAGGCCGCGAAACGCCACATCCAGTAGCCGTCGCAGCGGACGCACGAACAGCAGCGCGTGGATCGCCTGCACGATGATCACGAATCCGCCGAGATAATGCGTGTACAGCAGTGCGATAGAACTCAGCAGCCAGCCGATCCCGTTCGTGCGTGTAGAATGCCGCACATAACGCAGATAAAACAGCGTCGAAGCAACGGCAAACATCGCCATTTGTGCGTAATGGCGGGCTTCCTGCGCCAGCATCACATCGTTGTCGGTCAGCGCGAGGATCAACGCCGCCAGCAATCCAGCTTCCCGCCCGAATAAATCCGCGCCCAAACGGTACACCAGTGCCACGCCGATCACCGACGCGAACGTCGATAGTAACCGGATCGCGATCTCGCTGTTGCCCGTCAACTCAATCCAGTAGTGGATCAGCGCGAAGTACAACGGCGGATGCTGGTCGTTCGCCATCGTCACTACGATGTCAGATAGCGTCGGCCCCTTCGAGAGCAGCAGTGTCCAGCCTTCATCTGCCCAGAAGCTCTCGCGGTTGATGTTGTACACGCGGATCAACATAGCCAAGAGCAGCGTAAGAATGACGAGGGCAAGATGTGGAGCGTAACGGCTGGTGCGTTGGGACGTAGATGAGGTCATGTTGAAAGGTAGGCTTGTCCTGAAATTGGTTCGGACGAAGTGCGCTCCGCCCGAACCAACAACGGGCATATTAGCCCATATTCTCGATGATACGGGTCGCGAACTCGCTGGTTTTCACCTCGGTCGCGCCTTCCATCAGACGGGCGAAGTCGTACGTCACATACTTCTGGTCGATGGTCTTTTCGTACGCCTTGGTAATGACGTCCGCCGCTTCCATCCAGCCCATGTACTCCAGCATCATCACGCCGGAGAATAGCAGCGAACCCGGATTCACCTTGTCCATGCCAGCGTACTTGGGCACCGTGCCGTGCGTCGCTTCGAACATCGCCGCGTTGTCACCGATATTCGCGCCCGGAGCGATGCCGACGCCGCCGACTTCTGCCGCCACTGCGTCGGAGAGATAGTCGCCGTTCAGGTTGGGAGCCGCCAGCACATCGAAGTCTTGCGGACGCAAGATCATGTGTTGGAAGATGATGTCCGCGATGCTGTCCTGAATCAGGATTTTGCCAGCGGGTACCTTGCCGCCGTGATTCTTGGCGACTTCATCCCACGAAATTGTCTCGTTCGGGAACTCTTCGCGGGCGACTTCGTAGCCCCATTCACGGAATGCGCCTTCGGTGAATTTCTGGATGTTGCCTTTATGCACCAGCGTCACGCTTTTACGCTTACGCTCGATAGCGTACTCGATGGCGCGGCGCACGAGGCGCTTGGTGCCGAACGCGCTGATCGGCTTGATGCCAATGCCAGCATCCTCGAAGAATTCGGCGTGCAGTTCTTCGCGCAGGAACTTGGCAAGCTTCTTGTTGTCGTCTGTACCCGCCTTGTACTCGATACCCGCGTAAACATCTTCGGTGTTCTCGCGGAAGATCACCACGTCAACCTTACCCGGCTCCTTGAGCGGACTAGGCACGCCCTTGTACCAGCGCACAGGGCGCAGGCACACATACAGATCGAGTTCTTGGCGCAGCGCCACGTTCAAGCTGCGGATGCCGCCGCCGATGGGGGTTTCCAGCGGGCCTTTGATGCCGACCACGAATTCGTTCATGGCGTCCAGCGTTTCTTTGGGCAGCCATTCGCCGTATAGGTCGAAGGCTTTCTTACCCGCGTAGATTTCCATCCAAGAAACCTTGCGCTTCCCACCGAAGGCTTTTGCTACGGCAGCATCCCACACCCGCAAACAGGCGTTGGTAATATCGGGTCCGATGCCGTCGCCCTCGATATAGAGCAGAATGGGGTTATCGGGGACTTGCACTTTGCCATTGACGGCGACAACTTTTTCGCCAGTGGACGGTACTTTTACTTTGTCGTAAGCCATCGGCTTCCAAACTCCTAACGGGAACAATAGAAATGAGATTTGAGTGCGGCACTAGGCCAACGGGAGAATTATAACAACGATTGAAAGGGAAGGAAGGGACGCAAATCCTAAAGTGCGTCTTCGACCTTCGCGAGACCGAACTCTACGTATACCATACGCCCACCTTGCGAGAATTCTGAGATGATTCTGCAAGCAATCCTGCGTTATAATCGCTTGTGAAATTCGTGACGTATGAATGAGTACAGGTCGCCATGCTACTTGAGGCCACCCCCGACACCATGCAAGAAACTACCGAGCAAGCCACTGACATCGCTGCCCCCGGCGTGACGACGCGCGCGCGTCACTATCAATCGTGGGGACGTTTTCCCAAGTCGAAACATCAGGCGGTCAAATCGGTGTTTTGGCAGCAAGAGACGAACGATCTCAAAAACATCGAAGGTAGCGTACTGCCTTACGGCTACGGACGTAGCTACGGCGACTCGTGTCTGAATGACGACGGCACGTTGATTGACATCACTGGCTTGCGCAAATTTATCAGCTTTGATGACTCGACGGGTGTCATCCGCTGTGAAGCGGGCGTCATGCTGGCGGATATTTTGGAAGTCATCGTCTCGCGCGGCTGGTTCCTGCCCGTTACCCCCGGTACCAAGTTCGTCTCCATTGGCGGCGCGATAGCCAACGATGTGCATGGCAAAAATCACCATGTGGCGGGTACCTTCGGGCGTCATCTCACGCAATTTGAATTATTACGCTCCAATGGCGAGCGTCTGATCTGCTCCCCCACGCAAAACGCCGACCTATTTAGCGCTACCATCGGCGGCTTGGGCTTGACGGGACTCATCACATGGGCAGAGTTCAAATTACGCAAGATTCCGGGGCCGTACATCGCCTATGAGCAAAAACGCTTCGGTTCGATTGATGAATTTTTCGAACTGACCAAAGAATATGACAAGCGCTTTGAATACACAGTCTCATGGGTCGATTGCTTGGCGATGGGCAAAAACTTGGGGCGTGGCTATTTCATGCTTGGCAACCACGATAACCTCAAGGCGCAGCCCGGTTACGAACCGCAGGCCAAAACGCTCCTCACCGCGCCTATTGATGCGCCGGGATTTCTGCTCAACAAACTGACGGTCAAGGCGTTCAATACTGTGTGGTCGTTGATTCACCCCGCCTCTCGCAAGGTCGAGTCGTGGGATCCATTCTTCTATCCGTTGGATTTCGTCAACGACTGGAACAAGCTGTACGGCCCCGCTGGCTTCCTCCAATATCAATTAGTTGTCCCCTTTGATGGCGCGAACGGACGGCAGACGATCAAGACCGTCTTGGAGAATGTCGCGCAAGCTGGCGAAGCCTCGTTCTTGGTGGTATGCAAGACCTTCGGAGATATTCAATCACCCGGTATGCTGTCCTTTCCGCGTCGCGGCGTCACGCTCTCGCTCGATTTTCCCTATCGCGGTCAAAAGACGCTCCAACTGCTGGAACGGCTGGATGCTATTGTGCGTGACAGCGGCGGAGCGATCTATCCCGCCAAGGATGCCCGCATGTCGCCAGAGACCTTCAAACAATCGTTCCCGCGCTGGCAGGAATTTGCGCAGTATATCGACCCGAAGTTTTCGTCCAATTTCTGGCGTCGCGTAACGGGCTGAGTCAGCGTTCGTGCTTCACGTTGAGTTGGAGCACAGTTATTGCATTCACGGATTGGGGATTGTTAATGAAGGTTTTGATCATCGGCGCGACCTCAGCGATTGCACAGGAAACCGCCAAATGCTTCGCTGCGCAAGGTGCAGATTTATTCCTCGTCGGGCGCAACGCGGAGAAAATGAGCGCCATCGCCAGCGATCTCAAAGTGCGTGGTGCTCATGCAGTCGAAAGCTACACGGCGGATCTCAGCGATCTATCCAGCCATCAAGCGCTCCTCGACGCGGTGCTTCAAAGCATGAGTGGTCTTGATGCAGCCTTGATCGCACATGGCACACTTGGCGATCAGAAGCAGTCCGAAGCCGATGTGCAAGATATGCTGCAAGAGTTCAATACCAACGGTCTCAGCTACCTCAGTCTGATGACCTTGCTCGGCAATCTGTTTGAGAAACAGGGTCGCGGCACGCTGGCGGTGATTTCGTCGGTAGCGGGTGAGCGCGGGCGTGGCAGCAACTATGTCTACGGTTCCGCCAAAGGCGCGGTCAGCCTGTTTGCACAAGGGCTGCGCAACCGTCTGAGTAAGGCCGGAGTAGCCGTGGTGACAGTCAAGCCCGGTTTTGTCGATACGCCGATGACGGCTGGTCTCAAGAAGAATCCCCTCTATGCCAGTGCGGAATCGGTTGGCAAGCGTATTCACGCCGCCATGCTCAAGGGCGAAGACATCGTGTACGCACCTTTCTTCTGGGCCTTCATCATGCTGATCATCCGTAACATTCCGGAACGTATATTTAAGAAGCTCAAGCTGTAACGACGCGATTTTATCGGCAGAGAACGTTCACGCTTGTGACAATCATGTCTCTCGCGTGATTCACGTTGCGCGTTTAAGCCCTAGATTCTATACAGATTTTTATAACAATTTAATGATTTGACCGCTAATCGAAAACCGCGTCATGATGCGGTTTTCGGCGTGTCTCTCCGAACATGCGTTTTTGCAATTGCGCATATTTTGAGGTAAAATAATGCTTCACTTGGGTAGGTATTTTGAGGGAGGATTCTGTGGCTAACCCAGCACAAACGGCGGCATACAACGAAACCGACATGCGCGGATTGGAAGGCCCAGAGGCAATCCGTATGCGCCCCGGCATGTATGTGGGCGGTACTGATGTTAGAGCGTTGCACCATTTAGTGTATGAAGTCGTCGATAACGCGATTGACGAAGCGATGGCAGGGCGTTGTGACTATGTAGAAATTATCGTTCATCAAGACGAGTCGGTCACGATTAATGACAACGGTGTGGGCATTCCCGTCGGCATTAACGCGGAAAAAGGCATCTCCACCTTGACCGCCGCCTTTACGGTGCTGCACTTCGGCGCGAAGTTCGGCAGTGGAGCCTACACAGCGTCGGGTGGTTTGCATGGTATCGGTGTCAAAGCCGTCAATGCGCTCTCCGAATACACCATCGTAGAAGTTCGTCGCGACGGCTATGTCTGGCATCAAGAATTCTCGCGCGGGTATGCCACCACCGAGGTAGAGCAGGTACGTCCGCTCGAAGAGGGAGAAGCGACTGGCACGAGCGTGACTTTTAAGCCCGATCCTACCGTGATGGAAGCCACCATCCTCAGTTTTGAAACGCTGGAAAACCGATTTCGCCAGATGGCTTATCTCGTCAAGGGGATCATGATCCGCTTGGTCGATGAACGCGTCACGCCGATCCCGCGCGAACTCAGCTTCTACTTTGAAGGCGGCATTCCTTCGTTTGTGCGCTATCTGAACCGTAATCGCGACGAATTACATAAGGTGGTAGGCGGATCAGGCGAATTTAAGTTTAAATATAGCTTGGAAGGCAAAGAACTCGATGGCTTGATGCTAATCGATTTTGCCGTCCAGTATGCCGATAGTACCAACACGCTTGAAATGGCCTTTGCCAATACCATTAATACAACCGATGGTGGCACGCATCTCACGGGGATGCGCACGGCGATCACGCGTGTGCTCAACAACTATGCGCGCAAGGCGGGCTTCCTCAAGGATAAGGACTCGAACTTTACGGGCAGCCAAACCTTGGAAGGTCTCACCTCTGTCGTCAGCATCCGGCATCCGAATCCGCAGTTCGAGAATCAGACCAAAGTCAAGTTGATGAATACCGAGGTCAGCGGTGCGGTCTCTAACGTGGTAGCGGAAGCCTTTACGGATTACCTCGAAAATAATCCGAAAGAATCCAAGGCCATCATCGAGAAGTGCTTGTTCACGCAGCGTGTGCAAGATGCCTTAGCGAAACAGCGCGAATTGCTGCTAAATGACCGTAAAACGTTCCTCTCGAACACGACCCTTCCCGGTAAATTGGCTGACTGCGCCGAACGCGGCCCTCACACAGAGCTTTATATCGTGGAAGGTGATAGCGCAGGTGGATCTGCCAAACAAGCTCGTGATCGGCATTTCCAAGCGATTCTGCCTGTCTTTGGCAAGATGCTCAACACCGAGCGCGTAAACATCAACAAGATTCTCGAAAGTGAGAAAATTAAGTTGGTGATTATGGCATTGGGAACTGGCATTCGTGAGGATTTCAACCTCGAAAAACTGCGTTATGGCAGACTCATTTTGATGAGTGATGCTGACGTAGATGGTGCGCATATCCGTACCCTAATGCTCACCTTTTTCTATCGCTATATGGAACCGATCATCACGGCAGGGCGCTTGTTCATTGCACAGCCGCCGATCTTCCGTCTGGAGCATAAGAAGCAAGTCCAGTACGTGTATCCTGAAAGCAAGATCAGCGAAGATCAACTCTTAGAGCGCATGCTCAAAGGCTACGCCGAACCGGATAAGGTCGGCGTCCAACGCTATAAGGGTCTGGGCGAGATGAACCCGGAGCAGTTGTGGGAAACCACCATGAACCCGGAAAAGCGTACGCTGCTGCAAATCACGCTGGATGATGCAGCCGAAGCTGACCGCACCTTCGACATGCTCATGGGGCCGGAAGTCCCGCCGCGTCGCAGCTTCATCATTGCGCATTCAAAGGACGCCACGCTGGACATCTAGTCCTGTCAAGTCAACGTCTGTCCAAAACATAGCGCCAAGCAGGTGACTTGGCGCTTTTAGGTTCTCACCTCACAACACGCGCTCGTCATGCTCCACCCAATGCACGCCGATGCCGAAGTCCGCGAAGGTAGGATCGGTGAACGGCAGCCCCAAGACTCGACTCGCCGCGATCTCACCAGCGGTGGGCGAACTCATGATTCCGTGTCCGGCGTGGGCGATGGACAGAAATAGTCCGTCAATCTCCGACGCGGCGTCGATGATCGCGCGTTCACTCTCATAGGGAATGTGCGTCCCCTCATTCCCGACGCGATACGCTGCCTCGTCACCGCGACACACGTAATAGCCGATGTTGTGCCGGATGCCCCGCAGGTAACGTGGGTTAGCGAACCCTTCGCCGTCGCGATGCCCGAACTGCCGCGCCAGCAGTGCCAGCGTGATCGACGGGAAGCGTGGGTCTTTCAAGTTAGCGACGGGAAACACTGGCTCTAGTAAACCATCGTGCTGCGCGTTCGTGCCGTACGCTGCGCCCGCGTACTTATTGTGCCATGTATACTCAAACCCGAAGATCGCGCCCTCATGCGCTTCTGGTCGCAAATGGGCGAACGGCGCAGAGCTGATGATCATCGGTGAGGTTGGTGGAATGCGCTCGTCGCGCCATGCCGTGGTGAAGCTCTGGCGCGGACGGATCACCACGGGCAGCGTAATACCTACCCCGCGCGCCAACGCAACCGCCCCCGCGCCCGCCGCGATCAGCACGCGTGGCGTGGCAATGTCTCCGAATGGCGTCGTGACCCCGATCACCTTCCCGTGTTCTACACAAATTTGAATCTCGCCCACGCCAAGCACGATCTGCGCATTTTTCGCGCTGCGGGCAAACCGATAGATCAGCGCGTTCGAATCCAGCCAGCCCGCCATCGGATCGAACTTCCCTGCGATCACGCGCTCACCTACCCACGGGAATCGCTGCCGGATCGCCTCTGCTTCCAGATATTCCACGTGCGTCAGGCCGATTTCATGCAAGCGCGCCACATCTGCCTTTAATCCCGCCGCCTGCGCTTCGGTGAACGCGCAGAAAAAGTATCCGTTTTGCCGGACGGCAATATCCTTCCCCGCCCCTTCACCCAGATATTCATCCGCGTGCAAGAAAACCTCGATGCTGCGTTCCAACTGCCGTGCGAGGCACAGCGTAGGCCAGCATGACCGGAAGCACTCTAGCGAGGCCACCGAACTGCCCGCGCCGAGCGATTCGCTGGCTTCCAGCAGCACGGTTCTGGTCGTGGGTGCGGCGCGGTCAATAGCCCACAGTGCGGCGGCTCCGGCTGGCCCGCCACCGATCACGACGACATCGGCGGTACGCGGCAGATTCTCATGCGAAGGGGTCGAAATGAAGGTTGCCATAAGGGACTAACTTTCTGCTCAAGCCTTGACGCGTCCATTGTAGCACGCCAGCGCAGCCGAACGCGGGATCGCCGATTCATCAATGCACACATTTTTGGGGGATTGTCTCCACCCGTTTTTCTGCATAATGGGCTACGGGTTTAGAATTTCTCACGACGCGCGTTCATTATGAAAATGATGAGAATTCTGTGTGCTCCGCAAGCTGACCTCAACGCTTGTCACAGACTTTGTGTTTCTCGCGGATTTTTGTCAACGATTAACAGAACCGTAGTAAACTATATTTTCAATTCCTGAAATTTCCTTCGCAGTCGATGTCATTGAGTTCATACTATACAGGAACACGTTGCATGGCAGGAAATTCACAATTAACGTTCTTCGACATCTGCGACTCCACAATCAGCTTTGGCGAATTGCTGGATGATCTGCTTCACGCACGGAAAATGACTGGTAAGGAGTTTGCTCAACGCATCAACTACAGTCCACCCTTCGTCGTCCGCCTCTTGCGCAACCAACTGCCACATTGGATGGGTCTCCAAATGGTGGAGACGATTGCCGCCGAATTGAATTGTGATAGCGTCGAGCACGCACGGCTGGTCATGGCTTTTGGTTGTACAGTTTTGCGGAGTAAAGGGATGATTGCATGACAAATTCCAATGATCCTTGGCGGAACCTTCTGAACGCGGCGCGCAATCTCGAAGGTGGTGTCACCGCCGCCACCGAAGCTGCCTTTCGAGATGCGCTGCAAGCCTCGCTCCGGCAAGAGCAGCAGCGGATGCGCGACCAATATGGCACCGACGCGCTGGCGCTCTATCATGGCGCGTGGCAAGCCAACAACAATCGCGGTGCTTTCACGCTCAAGCTAGGATCGCAGCGCGATGAAACACTCTCCACCAGCATCGATCTGGATCAAGATCGCGTTGCCACCATCTTTGTCGATCTCAGCCGCGCGAACGGACAGTTGATCGTGCATGGGCAGGTCGTCATTGCTGGCGATGATGCGACGGCGGAAGACGACAGTTGGCACGGCAGCGAGGTGACTCTCTATCATCCCGATGGGGCGGTTGCCACTACTAAACTCGATGGTGATGGCGAATTCACCTTCTCATTGCCCGGTAGCGGCACCTTTGGCTTGGAAATCCTGTCCCACAGCGGCGAAGTGCTGCAACTGGACGATATTACAGTCGAGACCTGACGAATGTAGGCGAGCGATGACCTACGCGGACTTGATAATGGCGCTCCTTGCGAACATGGACGGCAGCGATGCCGATCTTTGTCTTCGCTTGCAAGGCTGCGATCACGATGCGCTGGTCAAGGAAATCAAGCAGCGTGCGGATGAACACATGGATGGTGATGTCAAGGAAGCCTTACGCTGCGGGGAATTGATCATTCGCATCGGGCGCGCGCTGGATACACTGTCTTATGTGGCGCTCGGCACGATGGTGATCGGGGATGCCACCTATTCGCAGGGCGATCCGCGCGGCGCGTGGGATTTTCTTGAGCAAGCCGGTCAGCTCTTTCAGCAGGCGGATGACGAAGTCGGTTGGGCACGCACACGCATCGGACGCACACGGCTCGGCGTTCCCCTAGATCGTGTGCCGCTAGTTTTGGCAGATGCTGACCTCGCGCGGCAAATCTTGATCAAGCACGAGCGTTGGGATCGCCTGATGATTCTGCTCCTCAACCTCGGCGCGCTGCATGATCAAATGCGCAATTATGCCGCCGCGTTGGAGCAGTATGCGATGGCGCTGGATATTGTTGAAAAACTGCCGGAAAGTCATCAACTTCCCTACCGCGCATGGTTAAGCAACAATCTCGGCTGTGCCCACCTCAATCTCGGCAATTTCCGTCTCTCCCGCGAATTTCACCAGCGCGCTCATGATGACTGGCAACAGCTTGGCGATCCGCATAGTCAGGCGCTTGCCTCTCTGAATCTCGCTTTGCTCGATCAACTGCGCGGAAATTTCCGCCAAGCGCTCGCGACGCTGCACAAAGTAGTCCCGCTCCTGCCACCGCCACAAGCCGTTACCGCACGCCTGAACATCATCCACTGCTATCTCGAACTCCGCGACTTCGCCACAGTGCGCGATTTTGCCTTGGATTTTATTAACGAGTGCAAAGCGAGTAGCTTTCTATTGGAAGCGTCTACCGCGCTGCTGCGACTCGCGGATGCCTACGCGGAATTGGGCGAATTCGACGCCGCGAAAAAAGCGCTAGACGAAGCCGCCGAACTCGCGCCACAGCGGGATACTGCCTCATGGCAAGCGGTCGTACATCTGCGCCGCGCTTACATCAATCTAAAAGATGCCGATATTCCAGCCGCTCAAGCCTCGATCAAAGCGCTTGGCGACGACGCTGAACATCACTATGTGCGCATCATCAGCCTGTTGCTGCACGGCGAGATCGCCTATAGCAGCGGTGATGTCGAAGCCACGCGCTCCTACGCCGATCGTGCCATCACGCTTGCCGATGAATTCCACCTCCCGCGCATGGAGTATCGCGCACGTCTGCTGCTTGCCAAGCTGAACGAACAGCTCAATCGTCCAGCCGAAGCCCTGCACGAATATGCCGAAGCCGCCGATATTGTGGATCGTGTGCAGCGCGGCCTCACCATCACCTTCCGCCCTAGTTGGCTGGAAGACAACAAAGAGGCGTTGCACTCGGTTGTCCGTTTGCATCTCAATCAGAACGAACCGTCCCACACCATCGCCGCCCTCGAAGCTATCGAGCGCCTGAAATCGCAAGTCCTCTTGGGCTACATGCTGAACCGCGATGCCCTGAAGTGGTCGCCCACCACCGCCGCCGAAACCGCGCTGGTCGATCAGCTCAACGAGTTGCGCTCCCAATATCAGCAGTTGCTCGATCAGCTCGACTCGCTTGATACATCGACGGTCAAAACGCGCCAGAATCTAGAGTTGCAGATGCGTACGATCACCGAGCGCCTATTTCTCTCGCGCCCTGACAACAGCACGGACATCCAGCCGCTGCACTTGGATCAGCTTTTGCCGCATCTCCCGCCCGAAACGGCGCTGATCGAATATTTCGATGATGGTCTGAATATCTGGGCTTTCACCGTATGCGGCGGAGCCATCCACCAGCATCAACTTGATTCAAGCGCAGTGCTGCGTGAAGCCGCCCTCCGCCTGAAGCGCTACATCAATCGTGCTGTAGCGGCAGGGCCACACAGCCCCGCCCTGAGTCAGTTACACAAACAGACCGACAAAGAATTGCGCGCATTGTATGATGGTCTATTGATGCCCTTGGCAAGCATGTTCACGGATGCGGCGCGGCTATACATCGTTCCCTACGGCTTCTTGCACACCATTCCCTTTCAACTGCTGTATGATGGCGTCCACTACCTCAGCGAATGTCATGAAGTCGTCATTGAACCCGCCGCCGGGCTGCTCACATGGACGCCGCGCCCGCAGCCCAAAGGTGCCTGCGTCATCGCGCACACCGCCAACGGACGCTTACCCTATGCGCTGGTCGAAGGCGAAGCGATTGCCGCCTTGACACATGGCACGTTATATCAGGAAGATGGGGCGCTGCGGGAACGTCTCGTCGGCGTGCCCGCCCAGATTTTGCACATCGCCGCGCACGGTGCGCACCACCCACAGCAGCCCAATCTGTCCTTCATTCAGCTTGCCGATGGGCCACTGTGGGCGGATGATGTCTTCCAATTCGACATGAATTACGAACTCGTGACCCTGAGCGCCTGTGAAACCGGACGCGCACAGCCCTCCGGTGGCGATGAACTCATCGGGTTAGGGCGCGGCTTCCTGTATGCGGGTGCCGGAGCCTTGATAACCAGTCTCTGGCAGGTCAATGACGCCATTGCGGTGGATTTTATGCGGCATTTTTACGATCACTTGCTGAAGGGTCATTCCAAAGCCGCCGCCATGCACGCAGCGCAGCGCACCTTGTTAGCCAATCATGGAACACTACATCCGGCCTTTTGGGGTGCTTTCCAACTCGTCGGAAACGCAGATGCATTGTCGTGAAACACAACCAGAATAAAAGGGGAGACTATGGCGACTGATCAATACCCGTTTGATTATAAGACATGGGCCAAGCTGACGCTTTCAGGCGGCGCTGACAAGCATTCCTTTCCGGCGATGGGCGCGGAAGGCTCAGACTTCGTAACACCCGTGCCCAAGACAGGTGGTGGTGGCGGCGGCGATCCCGAACGCTGGATGGCGCGCAGCAATTTCGCCTTCAATCTTGATCCCCGCATTGGGACGTTGGAAAGTGGCTTACCTGCGCCCAATACCCCCGTAGAAATCACCATTTTGGATCACTTCCCGCCCAAAGCAGCCATTATCGCGCAGCTCGCCATCTACGCAGCGAAACCGAGCGCGCATCCC
>JAHBVJ010000044.1 GCA_019637615.1 Anaerolineae bacterium
CCATCCTATCGTTCTTGCATGTCTCATTCCACTTTTGTTAAATACCTACCCCTGTAAGCTGACCCCCTCTCCGCTTCGCAACGAGGGGGAACCGAGGGATAACGTGGACGCTTTTTTCCATCATCGCCGTAGGCAAGGTGTTTATAACCCCTATCCCCGACCCTTTCCCCGCAAGCATGGAAAGGGAAGAAGAAGCTCTAGAGATGTTTCACACGGTCGCGATATTTGACGTAGTTTTGTTCGCCGTAGCTGCCGCCCGTGCCCAGATTCGCGCTGACCAAGATGGGCGGTTCGATGCCGCGCGCCCTGAGCTTGGCGACCACGTTATGCACGAGCGCTTGCACCAAGGCCGCGCCGATCACGGTGGAGGTGGACGACACTTTGCCCGGTACGCCTTCGACACTCATCACGGCGTCCCCAAGCGGACTGCAATTGTCTAGCACCACATCGGCTAACTCGAATAGACGTTTGCCGCTGGCGTGACGGGAGGACTGCGACTGCGAAGCGGCGAGGGCTGTCAGCGCGATCACCTTGAGACCTTTGGCTTTGGCTGCCATTGCCATCTCGACGGGCACGGCGTTACGCCCCGAATTCGAGGCGATCAGGATCACGTCCTGCGGTTCGAGCCGATAGCGCAGCAAGATAATGTCGGCATAGCCAGACATGCGCTCGAAGGCAGTGCCACTCAACGCGCCGACATGCAGCATCGTACCCGGATCGAGGATCGGATTGACGGGAACCAAGCCACCCGCGCGGTCAAAGACTTCCTCCGCGATCAGATGAGAATGCCCCGTGCCGAAAGTGTGCAGAATTCCGTCGTGTTGCAGTGAGTCCGCAATTAATTCGGCGGCTTGGTCGAGGCTGGCGGCGTTTTTGGTTTGCGCTTCGTCCAGCAGTTGGCGGACGACATCGAAAAAGTCGAACATGGGGAAGTGCTTAGTCCTTGGTGCTTAGTCCTTAGTAAGGCAGAGTATACCTCGCCCCCTATCCGGTAGTTGCGCAGCAGGTACGACCTATAGTTTAGGGATAAATTGGATGGGCTGAATCAGATGGAGCCGACGAAAATGCTATCGAATATCAAATTATCGAGGTGACGCGTCAAATAGCAATTCGATTTTGGCATTCAGATTGATGGAATTCGTATAGCCCACGGACAATAATAATAGACCAGATGAAACGCCAGCTAACCATGCGCCTAGATACTGATCGCCAACTGGAGCATCGAACCCAGACCTTGTATCTGGCGTTTGTTCTGAGACAAGACGATGGGTGCTCATGATATAAAGCCCTAGAAAAGCAATAGTGAGCACGCTGAAAATAGCAATCATTAGTCTGCCCATCGTCAAATATTGCGTGGGTTTTTCGTAATTAGGGTTTTTAGGAAAACCCAACAAGACAAAGGTTATCGCGAGATAGGGAAACAACAGAATGATGATACTGAAGATCAAGCCAAGCGGTGAGGCAATCGAGTCGTTAAGAAGAAGCCGAATAAGGTTTGAATACAAACATCCCGGCAAGAATGCGATCAGAGAATACAGTAAAAATACAAAAACGAACCCTGAATGCTTCCGTTGCCGTGATTGATTTCTCATGCTACTTCTCACCCGTAGCTATCCTTCAGAAGGATTCATAAATCGGAACGTGTTTGAGTAGTTACACCCCATGTCGATGTTTCCCTCAGCTAGGAAAAACTTAGGCATAATGAACTTTCCTCAAACACCTTCCGTATTCAGTGAAAAATGATAGCGACGCTAGGCGTAGTTGTGAGGTGGCGCTGGTGGTGAGATGGGTGGCAGCGGATGATTGCCTTGCTCGGCACGTTTGAGCGCCGCTTCTAAGCGCTGCTGGCGCAGACTCATGGTGACATCGCCGCGCGTGCGTTCCAGCACCCCGCGCAATTGATCGGTGCGGTGACGCAGCCCGCCGCTGATGGCATCCGTGTAATCGACGGTGATCATGATGTCATAGATGGTTTCCATGCGCTCGATCAGGCGCTCGGTTTCCTCGGAGTGATCGTCGCGGATGATGTCGAGGATGTAGCGGCGTAGTTCGGAGGCCGCTTCGCATAAGCCATTCAAGTAGGTGGCATCATCGACGCCAAGTGCGTCCGGCGTGGGGAGGGCTTCGCCGCGCACGAGGGCATAAGTGGCAGAGGCTTCCACATATTCTTTGAGCGCGTCTTGCGAATAGCCCGCGTAGTACAGATCGGGATACTGGGTGGCGCTGTCCTGAAACTGCTTGACGGCTTCCCGCGCCAGATCAAGCGTTTGCTGCGCGTTGTCCCACTCTTTACGGTGCATGGCGCGGATGGCGTTGGCGCAGTGGCGTGTCAGCACGCGGGCGAGGTTGAGCAGCCCTTCGCGGGTGGCGTTTTTGGCGTCTAGCCGCGCGCGGCAAGCGTCGATGATGGTGTTCAGGTTATCCATGTTGGTTAAATTTTCTCCATGTTTGCCAGCGCAAAGCGCTCATAGGCTTCGCGCAGACGCAGCGTGTACGGCCCCGGTTTGCCAGCGCCAACCGCTTTGCCGTCGATCTCGACAATCGGCACGAGGCCGCGTCCAGCACTGGTCAGGAAGGCTTCGTCAAGCGTATCCGATACGTTGGCGGGACGCGGATCGAGGGGAAGGATGTCCGCTGCCACTTTGAGCAGTGTGCGGCGCGAGATGCCTTCCAGCACGCCCTGCATCGCTGTGCGCAGCGTGCCACCGATGACGGCGTAGAAGTTGCAACTGGTGCCTTCGAGCAGATCGCCCGCGTCGTTGACCAAGATGCCTTCGTAGATGCCTGCCGGGAAGCTCTGCACGGTGCTCTGGCGAGCTTGTGCCCACGCTGAAGTTTTGGCAGCAGGATTGGGACGGGCACGATGGACGGTGACGACCCGCGCGCCATTCGCGATGATCTCGGCGGCTACGGGTTTGAAAGGTTCGACAGCAAGGATCAAGCGCTGTGGCGGATCGGTGGGCACGGTGATTTTGTAGCGCGAATCGGGATAGCCGCCCTGCTCGATCAGGCTCCGCAAGGCATTACGCAATGCCGGACGATCCACCGTGATCGTGATGCCCTCCAGCGCGGCGGACTGTTCGAGGCGCTCTAGATGGTCGTCAAACAGCAGCACATGATCGCGCTGGTAGGTGCGCCCGATGGTGTACACGCCGAGCGGATCGTGGCTGGCGGCGTCGGTAAACGAGGTCGCGACGTAGGGCGTCGGCTCGATGCCATGCGGCGTCAGGATGCAGGTCGGGATCGGGAGAGCGGCTATCGTCATTAGGTTCCTCTTACCACTGTGGCTGGATAATTTCGCGCATATATTTGTCGTAGACGGCCTTGACCTTCGCCATCACATCGGCGGAGAAGGCTGGAATATCGGCAGAAGCGGCGTTGTCTTCTTCTTGCGCGGGCGTCTTCGCACCGGGGATGGCGCACGTCACCGCGTCGAACATGAGCGTCCAGCGGAGCGCAAACTGTGCCAGCGTCATGCCAGCGGGCTTGATCTGCTTGAGTTCTTCGACGGCTTCCAGCGCCAGATCATAGGGCACGCCGGAGAAGGTTTCGCCCTTGTCGAAGGATTCGCCGTTGCGGTTGAAGGCGCGGTGATCGTCGGCGCTGAAGGTGTACTGCTTGCTCATCTTGCCCGTCAGCATTCCGCTGGCGAGAGGCACGCGCGCTAGAATGCCGACCTTGGCCCTGAGCGCGGCGTCGAAGAATTCTTCGGCGGGCTTCAGGCGGAACATGTTGAAAATGATCTGGACGGTTTGCACGTTGGGATAGGTGATGGCCTTGAGCGCTTCTTGCACCTTCTCGACGCTGACGCCGTAGTAGCGCAATTTACCCGCCTTGACGAGATCATCGAGGAGGCCGAAGACTTCCGCGTGATCGTAGAGATCGGTGGGCGGGCAGTGCAGTTGCAGCAGATCGAGCGCATCCACTTCGAGATTCTTCAGGCTGCGGTCTACCCACGCGTTGAGATTTTCGCGGTTGTAGCCGCTGGTTTCCTGTTTGGGCAGGCGGCGTCCGGCTTTGGTCGCGACGAAAATGGTGTCGCGGGGACGTTCACGCCGCAGCCGCGCGACGAGCCGTTCGCTGCGTCCGTCGCCGTAGACATCCGCCGTGTCGATGAAGTTGACGCCGAGATCGACGGCGCGGTGCAGTGCTTTGAGCGATTCGGAATCATCCACCTCGCCCCATGTGCCACCAATCGCCCACGCGCCGAAGCTGATCGTCGCCACTTTCATATCGGTGCGTCCTAATTGACGGTATTGCATAACTGATGTTCCTTTGAAAAGTCGGTTACTATTTCAACACAATGAGCTATGAATGTAATCCCACAAGCGGCGGCATGGCAAGGGCTAATGGATGATCGTCATGGCGGCGCAGCAGCAAAGGGGCATGATGAACGTATTTCCTCCTCTCAATATTCCGACGCCTATTTTGTCGCTCGCCGTCAGCGCGGGGGACGTGTGGGCGGGCGGCGTGAATGGCGCGGCACGCTTCGATGGTCAGCGCGGCACATGGCAACCGCGTTCCGCTGGATTTCCGATCTCGCGCGTAGCAGCGCTGCTAACCGGCGATGGCTGGCTGCTGGCGGGCGGGCCAGAGGGTATCGCGCGGTCGGTGGATGATGGCGCACACTGGCAGTTGGCGGCGATTGAAGGGGAGTTCACGCCGATCACATGCTTGGCGGCTGACCCGAATAAGTCGGTGATCTTCGCGGGGACGTTGAGCGGGCTGCTGCGGAGTACGGACGACGGAAAAACTTGGGACGCGATCACGGCGCTGGCAGAGATTGAGATCGCGGCGCTAGGGTGGGGCAAGGATCAGGTGCTGGCGGCGACGAATGAGGGGATTCAGCGATCTGAAGATGGCGGCACGACGTGGAAAGCGGGCGAAGGCGTTGGCGGCGAGTCTGTCCTGACCATCAGCGCGCTGACGGATGGACGCTTGATCGCGGTATTGGACGCGGGCGGACTGCTGATCAGCGCGGACGGCGGGCGCACGTGGCAACCATTCACAAGCGTGCTGCCTGAGGAGGCCGAGGGAGCCGCGATCCACTGCACGGCACAGGGCGCGGTGTTGTTGGGGACGAGCAACGGGCAGCTATACCGTTCCGGCGATCAAGGGAAAACGTGGAATGCCGTACTGGATGCGTTCGTGTTTGCGTTTGCCGAAACCGAGGGGCAGTTATGGGCGGGGGCGACGACGGGCGTGCTGACCAGCGCCGATGACGGCCTGACGTGGACACTGCTGCCGTACCCGCCGACGCATGACCTAGATCGGATCGTGACGACACAAGGACGCGTGTACGTGGCGGGCGAATTTTCGGGGCTGGTGTGCTTTGCGCCGGAACAAGGTGAATGGACACTGCTGCCGGAAACGCCGACGCCGCTCACGCTGTTGCACGCCGAGCCAAATGGTACATTGTACGTATCGGGGCCGGACGGGTTCTCGAAATCAGTGGATAGCGGCGAAACGTGGCAAGCCATTGTGCGCGGATTTTTGGGACATATTAGCCATCTAGCAATCGATAAAGGCGGCTATGGTCAAGCCGTCACCGTCACGAGCCGATATTTTTTGCGTACACTCGATGGGGTGACGTGGAAAGGCGCGAATTCCCCGTTCGAGAACCTCAGCGTGATAGGATTAGCAATCAATGCAGGACGAGCCTTTGCCGTAACATATGATCCGATAACACGTGGCGGGCAAATATGCTGGTCAACCGATCAGGGCGTGAGTTGGGAATGCGATGTACCTCTCGGCATCAAACAATTACGCGCAGCGATGTACCCTGATCCGCTGATTATCGGCCTCGGTGTTTCCGTATTACGACGAGATGACGAAGATAATGGCTGGCCTATGTACAGGATCGGGCCAGTAGATATTCCAGAGTCTATGCGCCAATATGCTTCACCTCCGTTTAACGAAGATGATATTGCGAAGGGGGACGAACTGTTTGTCATCCGCAAGTTCGTCGCCAACCGCCGCTTGATCATTGCGCTGACGACGCGTGGCCTACACATCTCGGCGGATCGCGGGCTATCGTGGCAGAAGTGGAACCCAGAAGGACTGGCGATAGCAGAGATCAAAGACATCGCCATCGATGACCTCGTGTTGTATGCGCTGACTGGCGATAGAGTGGTGACGATCCCATTAGCCTAGCGTGCGCTGGCGTTTGCATTCAAACAAAATCACCGCCGTCGCGATCGCTGCATTCAGCGATTCGGCACCTGCATTCATCGGGATCGAGATCACGGAATGCGCGGCGGTATAGGCTGACGAGTTCGCGCCGCGTGCCTCACCGCCGATCACGAGTCCGGCAGGCTGCTTCCAATCGACGGCGTAGTAGGGCTGCGTGCCGTCGGCATCCGCCACGTAGAGGGGCAGGTCAGGATAGTTGGCGCTGAACTGATCCCAATTTTGGCTGGTCAGGGCGATGCGGAAATGCGCGCCCATCGCACTGCGTAGCACTTTCGGGCTGAAAGCATCGACGCAGCCGGGGAGCAGCACAACCATCTCGACACCGACCGCCGCCGCCGTGCGCAGGATGGTGCCCATGTTGCCGGGATCCGCCACGCCATCCAGCAGCAGAAGCAGAGTCGGCTGTTCGGTAAGCGCGGGCTGTGGCGTCGGCACGACAGCGAGGAAACCCTGCGGCGTATCGGTATCCGCCATCACGGACATCAATTCGTCAGTGACCTCGAAGCAAGCCACATGCAGTTCTTTGAGCCGCGCCAGCAGCGCCCGACCCGTGTTGGTGAGTTCGCTGGTGTACAGCACGAAATCCGGCGTCGAGCCAGAATCCAGCGCGTCCGTGATCAGGCGCACGCCTTCCAGCACGATTTTGCCTTCGCGGCGGCGCGTCTTGGCTTGCGATTGCAGCGCCCGCACCAATTTCACGCGGTCATTGCTGGCAGAGGTAATAGAGGTCATTCGCGGTACTCACCGATCTGGTTCATAAAAACGAAGCGCCATTATAGCACGCCTCATATCGTGATCAGCGCAGTCATGCTACAATGCGGGTTAGGGGAGCAGAGGTGCTATGGTCAACTTAGTCGGTCAACAGCTCGGACAATACCGAATCTTGAAGATATTGGGCAAGGGCGGCATGGCGTCCGTGTACCTTGCGCAACAAGCCTCGATCAACCGCGAAGTGGCGGTCAAAGTGATCGAGTCGCAGTTGGCGCTCACGGACGAATTCATGCGCCGTTTCCAGCGTGAGGCACAAACCATCGCCTCGATGCGCGCGGCAAACATCATCAAAATTTTCGATTACGGGCAGCAAGACGAGCTGATTTATATCGTGATGGAGCTGATGACGGGCGGCAGTCTGGCAAGCCTGATCCGAAATGCGCCGCTCGCGCCGAACCATGCCGCCCGCTTGCTCGATCAGATCGCCTCGGCACTGGATTACGCGCACGCACGCGGCATTATCCACCGCGACTTGAAGCCGCAGAACATCCTGCTCGACGATCAGGGCAACGCGATCTTGACCGATTTCGGCATCGCCAAGCTGATCGAAGACGAGAGCACCAAATTGACCGCGACGGGCACGGCGATGGGCACCCCTGCGTACATGTCGCCGGAGCAGTGGCAGGGACAAGCGCTCGACTCGCGCACTGATATTTACTCGCTCGGTGTGATCCTGTTCGAGATGCTGTCCGGTCGGCTGCCGTTCGAGGCGGCGACCCCTGCCTCGTTGATGTACAGCCATTTGCAGCAGCAGCCGAAATCCTTGCGCACGGTGCGTCCTGATCTGCCGCCCGCTATCGACGCGGTGATCAACACGGCGCTGGCGAAACAGCCCGCCGAACGTTACAGCTCCGCGACGGAAATGGCGAATGCGTTCCGGCAAGCCCTGAGCAGCACCTACATTCCGCTGCCTACTTCTCAGCAGTCACCCCAAGCGCCGCGCACGGATGAGACTTCCACGAGCGTAGATCGCACGCTGCCGCCGCCGCCATTTTCCGCCGCATCGCCGGACTATGGACGCGCCCAATCGCTGCCCCGCATGGCCGCCGCGCCCGCGACGACAGCGCGTTCGCCGCTGCCGATGGTGCTCGGTGTGGTGGGCGTGGTCGCGCTGATCGTGATCGTGGCGGGGATACTGGTGCGCTCGATGACATCTTCTGCGACGCCCACCTCGACAGCCACGACGGCGGTATTGCAAGCCGTGACCGATCTGCCAACCGCGACGACGCAAGGCAACCTCATCGCGACGACGCCCGCCCCGACGCCAACCGCGCTGGTACTGCCGCCTTCCGCCACCACGATTCCGGCAACACAGACATCAACCGCCAGCCCGACGATCACCTTGACGTTCACGCCGCTGCCGCCGACCGCGACATTCACCAGTACACCCGATTTCAACGCTACGATTCAGGCGGGCATCGTGGCGACGGAAAATGCCCGTGCGACACAAACGCAGGTGCAGGCCAGCCTCAACGCGCAGATCGCGGCGACTCAAGCGGCGGGTCTGACGCAGACGGCAGTGGTGATCGCGTCGTTCACCAAGACGCCGACCAACACGCCCATCATCCTGCCAAGTTTCACGCTGCTGCCTACCTTCACACTGACCTTCACGCCGTCGGTGACGCCGTCGCCCGCGTATACGGCGACACTCGCGGCGGGAGCGATGCGCACCGCTAATCAGAACGTAGCGCAGGTATACGTGCCCGCTGGCTGCTTCGCGATGGGCAGCGTCGATAATGATCCCGACGAAGTGCCCGTGCATACGGTGTGCATCACGCGCCCGTTCTGGCTGGACACTTACGAAGTGACGAATGATTCGTTCCAAGATTTCGTAGATTCCGGCGGCTACAGCAATCCGGCGTATTGGGGCGCATCGGGCGGCGTGATCAGCGCTCCGGGCGCGTCTCCTGATGGATTCAACGGCCCGCAGCAGCCCAAGATCAACGTGTCGTGGTACGAGGCCAACGCGTATGCCAGTTGGCGCGGCTGCCGATTGCCGACTGAAGCCGAGTGGGAGTATGCCTCGCGCGGGCCAACGTCGTTGAAATGGCCTTGGGGCAATGAACGCGATCCACAGCGGGCGAATACGTTTGAAGGTGGTGAAGCGCAACCGACCACGACCACCACCGTCGGTGCATTCGCGGGCGGCGTGAGTTGGACAGGCGCTTACGATCTGGCGGGCAATGTGTGGGAATGGAACGCGGATTGGTACGGCGGTGGTTACTATGCGCAGTCACCGCAAGATGATCCGCCGGGGCCAGCAGGCGGCGAGTTCCGCGTTTTGCGCGGTGGTTCGTTCCGGCAGGATCAATTAGCTGCGCGCGGTTCGGATCGCTACTGGGCACCGCCGGATGGTCAAGCCGATTTCGTGGGCTTCCGCTTGGTATGTGATATGCAATAAGCGCCGCCGCTTGACACGAGGCGGCGCGGAGATGACGTTTGGTTAGGTCGAGTTGCGCTGAGGGGCGATGTTCGGAAGGTCTATCGCATCGCCTTCGATGATCAAAGCCATCATGCCCGTCTCAGTGCCGGATTCGTGCCATTCGCCCGACTGCCAGAAGGCGGCTTGCCCAACCGTGACGGTGGTCTTGTCGCCATTTTCCGTTTGCACCCAACCATTCCCGCTGGTGACGATGAAAAGCTGGTTTTTGACCGCTTGGTGGTTGCCTAACCGACCACCAGCATCGAGGCGCATCCAGACGACTTGAATGCCGATGTCATTGCGCATGACAGGCGCGGCGACCACGTTCATGCTGCCGAATTGCGTAATCGGCATTACCGGATCGAAGCGAAAGAGTTTCATCTGTGCGCCTCATTTCCACTAGAGCGATCATGCGATGCAAACGTTACCTGATTACCGTCCCGGCGGCGTCACCTTGAACGAGCCTGTGTAGTTGGAAGCGTCGGGAGGGCTGGTTGGCCCCGGCGTCGGGCTAGGCGTGTTGGTCGGCAACTGGATCGGCGTCGTGGAGACCGTGCCATAGTCGGGATGCGGGATGACCTTGGCTTCATCGAGAGGCCAGTAGCGAATCCACGCTTGCCCGACGATCAGTTCGCGCTTGATCGGGCCGAAACTATGCCCGTCATAGCTGTTGCGGCGGTTATCGCCAAGCACCAAGTATTCATCGTCAGCGAGTTGGAAGGCGCGGTCACAGCCGGACGGGCAGAGATTTTCTTCCGCCAGATACGGTTCCGCGAGTTCCGTCCCGTTGATGTAGACTTTCCCGCCGATGATTTGGATCGTTTCGCCCGGTAAGCCCATCACGCGCTTGATCAAGTCTTCACAGCCGACCGAATTATCCTGATTGACGAACGGTAGGCTGATCAGGCTGCGATTCTTGACCACATCTTTGCAGCGGTCGGCGGGGTTATGCAGCACGACCACATCGCCCCGCTGCGGTTTGCTGAAGAAATAGGCGAAGCGGTTGACGATCACCAACTGCCCCGTCGCGAAGTTCGGCTCCATGCTGCGGCCTTCGACAATGGCACGCGCCGTCGCCAAGTTGACGCCTGTGTAAATGGTCAGGACGAGAAACAACACTTCAAGGATGTCTTTGATCAGGCGGCGATGCGAAGATAAGCGCGGACGCGGGCTGGTCACTGGTGGATTATCCGTGACGGCGGGTGTTTCTGCCGTTTCCGGTGGCTGGGCTGAGTCTGGTAACATGTGGTTCAACGATCTCCCTTACGTTACAGGCATGAGTTACAAGTACACCGCGTCATCAGGCGTCGGAGGGACGGCTGGGGCGCGATGGTTGGTTGCGTTGATCGCTCGGCGTTGGCGTTAGCTGCGGCGGCAGGTGCTTGGGAACAACATCCCCCAGATTCGTGTAGTCTTCGTGCGGGATCAGGCCAGCGTCGGATAGAGGCCAGTAGCGTACCCACGCCTTGCCAATGATAAGCTTTTGCTTGATCGGGCCGAAAACGTGCCCATCGGTGCTATTGCGGCGGTTGTCACCCAGCACGAAGTATTCATCCGAGGCCATCGTCCATTCGCCATCGCACAGAGTCGTGCAGATATTTTCCGCCGCGATATACGGCTCGATCAACTGCACCCCGTTGATGTAGACCACGCCGCGCAGGATGGTGACCGTCTCGCCCGGTAAACCGATCACACGCTTGATGTAGTCTTCATCGGTGTTGCGCGGGTTATGCAGCACGACCACATCGCCGCGTTCGGGCGCGCCAAAGTAGTAAGGCACGCGGTTGACGATGATCAACTGTCCGGTGGCGAAATTGGGATGCATACTGCTGCCCTCGACGATGGCGCGCGCCGAAGCCAGATTGACCATCGTGTATATGGACATGATCACCAGCAGCACTTCAAGAATATCGCGCAGTAGCGAGGTCTTGAAGCCGAGCTTGGGACGTTGCAAAGGTTGTTCTTGGGCGGCGTCAGTCAGGGCGTCGCGCTGAAGATCGAGGGACAAAAGTTGCTCCAGCCGTGAATTAATCGACGCTAATCATAACACCGAACATAGCATAGTGTCGTGAGCAGATTATGAAAATTGCCGAGGCCGAGATGAACAGGAGGGGCGACTCTAACAGTTGGTTGACCTCAACCTGACGCTTGCTCAACGCTGCTATTAGTAGCGACACGTTTAGGCGCGGGTTGCGGTAATGCATATGAAGACCGTAAACGTTTTGTTGGGGTAGGAGGATAGAATGTTGAAGAATCGTCGTGGACAGTGGCTGTTGGCGGGCGTGATCATCGCCGCGCTGATAGTAACGACGCTGCCAGCAGTGACCCCTGTCAGCGCCGCGACAGCAGTTGTTGGACGTTTTTATGCGACGTGCAGCACGTTCTCGGTCGATCTGGCTGTGAACGGCACAGGCGATGATGGTGGCGGGTTGGACAAATTCCGCTATCAGATCACCGACGGCAATAATAAGAAGTTATACCTCGAAGATGCGACCCGTCCGGTCAATAATACACAAGGACGCGTCGTGGTGGGCGTTGCCTACGACGCCGATGGCGTGGTGGACGGCCCGCCGACCAAAAACCCGATCCGCCTGACCATCATCGACCTGAACAACGCGGGCGCAATCGTCGGCACGCTGTTCACGGCATCGTATGACGCCGAGTGCTTGCCAGCTTCGGGCACAGCGACCTTCCATGGCAACTTCCAGCCGCCCGCGCGCTTCCATGCGCAGATCAACGTGACCACGCCGCTGCTGCTGACACCGGGTGGCGCTCAGATCAATAATCTGGTGGCGGAAGCGGGCAAAGATTTCATCGCCGTGTACAAGAGCGCGGATAGCCAGTACATCTCTATCTTCGTGGGCAGCAGCAATCTGCCGTGGATCGCGACGGGAGCCGCTACCGTAGACATCGCCAATCTGCCCGTGCAGCCGACCCGCATCGAGACCGTCACGGTAGTGCCCATCGCCACGCCGTTCCCTGTCGTCATCGGCACAGCGACGCCGATTCCGGGCGGTGTTTTGCCGCCGACCAATGTCAGCGCTTATGTGCGTGTGCGGTTGCGCCTGCGGCAGCAGCCGAGCACACTCGCCCTGATCCTGCTGACCATCCCCGCGCGCACGTATGTGCCTGTGTATGGGCGTGATTTCTCCGGTGTGTTCATCAAAGTGGGCTACAACGGCCTGATCGGATGGGTCGCCGTCAGCTACACGCGGCTCAGTGGCGCGACGCTGTCACAGTTGCCAATCGTGCAGTAATCCCTGATCACGACTCACCCTTCCTCTGTATCGGAGGAAGGGCAAGCATCACGCTTGCTGTTCCAAGGCGTGGGCGTGATGCTTGAGCAACCGCAACGCTTCCTCGATCTCCCCGCTGTGTGTGCGGAAGGATAGGATCGCCGCCCGCAAAGTGACTTTGTGCTCCACTACCGTCGAACTGATGAAAATGCGCCCGTCTTGCTGGAGCGCCTTGACCAACTGCTGATTGAATTGATCGACATCGCCGCGCTTGGGACAGTAGCGATAAGTGACGATGGATAGGTCAGGAGACGGGCCGACCTCGAAGCCGTCGATGCGCTGAAGCTGCTCGTGGAAATAGCGCGCGAGGTGGATTTTCTCCGCCAGCGCCGCGCGGAACGGTGTCACGCCGAGCACTTTGAGTGGCAGCCACAGCCGCAGTCCGCGAAAATGCTTGGTGAGTTCGGGCGACAAATCCGACGGCGAGAGTTCGCCATCTTCGTCCAAGATATTTTGCATGTAATCCGCGTGGGCATTGAAGGCGGCATACTGGTGCTGACGGTCGCGGATCAGGACGGTGCCCGTGCCGTAGGGCAAGAACAGCGTTTTGTGCGGATCGACCACCACGCTATCCGACTGCTCGATGCCTTTGAGCGCGGTTTTGCCGTCAGGACACAGGACGAACAGCCCGCCATACGCGCCATCGACATGAAACCACAGCTTGCGTGCCGCCGCGATCTGCGCGATCTCGGTCAGCGGATCGACTGCGCCGGTATTGGTGGTACCTGCGGACGCGATTATCGCCCACGGCTTCAACCCCGCTTGCTGATCCGCCACGATTTGCGCGTCCAAGGCTTGTGCATTCATGCGGTAGGCGGCGTCCACGGGCACGATGCGCTTGATGAGCTTGCCCAAGCCAGCGATTCGTAAGGCTTTATCGATGCAGTGATGCGCGTGCTCGGTGAGATAGACCACCGAACGCGGGATCAGATCGCCTTCGAGGCCATGCGCATCTCGCGCCGTGACGATAGCCGTCAGGTTGGCGAGGCTGCCGCCAGAAGTCAGATTGCCCGACGCCGTGGCAGGGTAGCCGACTTCATCCGCCATCCAACGCAGCAGCTGGTTCTCGATCTGTACTGCGCCGGGGCTGGCAAAATAGACTCCCGCGTAACGGTTCGCCACCGCCGCCAAGTAGTCGCCCAAGGCCGCGTGGAAGATGCCGCCGCCGGGGATGTAGGCCAGATAGCGCCCAGAAGTAGTATTGATACTGCGGCTATCGACATGCTCACCGAGCAGACTCAGCACGTGATCGAGGGAGACGCCGTTCTCAGTGATCGTCGCTTCCTGCCCGAATTCGGCGGGATCAGGCGGCGGGGCGTAGGCAGGCGCGTCGGCAATCCCGTCGAGGTACTGCTGGCTGTAGGCGATCACGCGGTCAAGGAGCTGCGCACGCGCCGCATGATCGGGGTCTAGTAAGCGTGCCTGCTGCTCTAAGGCACTCAATTCGTTGGACAAAGCGGGCTTCCTTAACAACTCTTTTGAGAAGGGCAAGTATCGCTCACTTTTCGGGATGCGGGTATACCCCCTAATTGGTGGCGAAGGCGGCTTTGCCTACCTTGTCCAGCCATATTTCCAGACTCATCAGCGCCGGATGCTGACGCCGCAGCGCCTCCAGATCAATCGGATAGCCGACCGCATTGAGATAGTCGAGGGCGTGCGCGACGGCCGGACTCTGCTGGCGTACCGCTTCCACAGGCACTTGCACATAGCGGAATGGTCGTCCGGTGGCCTGACTGATGGCGGCGACAATCTGCGTCGGCGTTTTCACATCGCCCGCGATCTCGATGGTCTTGCTCATATACTGATCCGTGTGCGCGGAGGCCAGTACCGCGAACGCGCCGATGTCATCTACGGCGATCAAGCCCATCGGCACGTCTGGCTTGGTGCCAATCGTGAAGGTGTCCCGCGCGGTGAATAATTGAGGGGAATTGAGCGGGGCGGTCTGTTGACGCTGCTGGTCAAGCCCGCCCCACACCGGAGCTAATGGATCGCTTCTAGCTTCGCTTTTGCGCGTTGGAGGACGGAGCGCGCACTATCATAGGCCACCATCTCGATAGCCTGATCCAGCGGCACCCACATCACCAATTCCATCTCGTGATCATGATCGGCTTCGTTGCCAGATACATACTCCATCAGGAAATAATGCACCGTCTTGTAAATCCGCGTATTTTCCCGCGTGAAGATGTAATGTTCGGCGGGGTCAAGCGGCATGATGATGCGGGCATTGACGCCGACTTCTTCGCGCACTTCACGCACGGCGGTCTGCTGGACGCGTTCACCGGGGTCGATCAAGCCTTTGGGGATAACCCACTTTTGCGAGGTGCTCGTACGGCAAATCAGCACCTCGATTCCCGCTGGTGTTCGGCGGTAAACGACACCTCCGGCAGATACTTCCTCGCGCGATCTCACGATTGCTCCTTATGGACAACAGCCAACGGCGTGGGCAAACCGTCGATGCTGACGAAATTCTTCTCGGCCTGATACGCAGGGATTTTTTCCGCGCCTTTGTTTTCCCAATATTTGGTCAGTGTTTCGCGGTCTTCCACGTAATCCATGAACGGCACCGCATAGCCGCACGAGGTCTGCACGCGGTCGATGTCCGCTACGACGATCTGGCGCATGGACAGCATTTCGGTAAAGTGGGGGAATAATTCATCCCATTCCGGCGAGTTGGGCAGTACGCTGTGCCCCGTCCCGTAGAGGCGCAGGATGTTGGCAGGCCCTTCAAACGCACAAAACATGAGCGTGATCCGCCCGTTTTCCAGCAGATGCGCCGAAGTTTCGTTGCCGCTGCCAGTCAGGTCGAGGTAAGCCACGCGGTTCGAGCCGAGCACGCGGAACACATCCAACCCCTTGGGCGACACATTGACGTGACCTTCTGCCCCAAGCGGAGCCGTCGCCACGAAGAAGATGTGCTGGCGTTTGATGAACTCGATCTGATCAGCTGGGATGTGGTCAAAGACTTTTCCCATTTCTCTTCCCCCAATACACATAAAGAAAACATTAAGGATATTTTACCGAATACGCGATAATGTCCCTAACTTTTCGTGATGGGGATAGTGAGCGTTCCCTTTGAGCGGTCTGTTCATCGCGGATATTTTCCAGTTCGCCCATTCATTGATCAGCATACCTAACTCAACTATAACAATTGCCTTCGAAGGCGCGGGACAAGGTTCCCCACGCGTGGACACGTGCTATACTATGCGCTCGTCAGTATCCGCTGCTATGGCTAGTGAAATGATCAGTCAATGGACACTTATAGGATATTCGGACGCATTCAGCCTTCGTTTTTGCCCAAACTTTTACGAGTTGTGATTGGTTTTTATCGGCTTATTGCTTGCCCAAATCACAATTCTGTGTTGAAATTACCACTGCTAGATCGAGACGACCCCGTCATTATGCCGCAGAGTATTTAAGTTATGGCGAACCTTGTCGGCACGACCCTCGGTCAATATAAGATCACAGCACTCATTGGCGAAGGTGGCATGGCGGATGTCTACCGTGCCCGTCAAGAGTCGCTTAAGCGTGATGTAGCCATCAAAGTGATGCGGCTGCAACTCTCGCTCAATCCTGAATTTCTCAAGCGCTTTCAACGTGAAGCGCAGATGATTGCCAGCCTCAACCATCCCCATATCATTCGTATTTACGATTATGGTGAACAGCAAGACATCACGTATCTGGTGATGGACTATCTAACGGGTGGTTCGCTAGGCGACCTGATCAAGCGCGAACGCAGCCTGACGCCTACCGATACCAGCGTCGTGCTCGATCAAATTGCCTCCGCGCTCGACCATGCTCACCGGCGCGGGATCGTCCACCGCGACCTCAAGCCGCACAACATCCTGTTTGATGAATCGGGATCAGCCATCCTCACCGATTTTGGCATCGCCAAGCTGATCGATGATAACAGCATCCATACGGCGACAGGTGTAGCGATTGGCACGCCCGCCTACATGGCACCCGAACAATGGCAAGGACTGCCCATCGATGCGCGGACGGACGTGTATGCCTTCGGCGTGATCCTGTACGAGATGCTGACCGGACATACGCCGTACACGGGTACATCGCCCGTCACGGTCATGCACCGCGCGCTGAACGAACAACCGCGCCCGATTGCCGCTTACCGCACCGATCTGCCGGATGCCGTCGAAGCGGTTATTCAGAAGGCACTCGCCAAGACGCAAGAGACGCGCTATCAAACGGCGGGCGAATTAGCCGCTGCGTTCCGGTTGGCGATCAACGCGCCCAAGTCGTCCGTCAGGCCACCCGCCGAAACGCCGCTTCCCTATGAGGACGAGCGCACGATGGCGGTTGTTCGCCAGACGCCGCCGTCACAGCCGCCTGTGCGTTCGCTCTCGCCTGCTGCCGAGCAAGCGCTCCGTCGCAAAACCGAGCCGGAATTCCCGCCCGCCAATGTGCCTGCTCCACGCACGCAGGCCAGCCAGACGCGATCACGCGGGTTGGTCACGGCAATCGGCGCATTGCTCGCGCTGATCTTGTTGGGCGGAGCGGGCGCGCTCATTCTGCCGCGCTTGCTACCCGTAGCGCAATCCGCGACGGACACGCCAACCAGCACATCGCTGCCAACGGACACGCCGACGTTGACCTTCACGCCGTCGGCAACGGCGACTGAAACCGCGACCTTTACGCCGACGCCCTCCGACACCGCCACGCCGACAGTTGATCCGCTGACAATCACTCAGACGGCGTTCGCTGCCAGCATTTTGCAGACGATTGATGCCTTCAGCTCGCAAACGGTGCAGGCCGTGACGCAAGCCGCCATCGATGCCAACCAGACGGCGGATGCCGTCCGCGCCACCGATGACGCGCTCAAAATTCAAGCTACCGTGCAAGCATACGTCCAGCAAACTAGAACAGCGTTCCAAGCAGCCTTAGAGGCGACGGCGCAAGTGTTGGCGCAAACCAACACGGCGCAAGCCGCGCTGCAAATGGCGGCGGCGACGGGTACCGCGCTGGTCGTTGCCCCCACGCTGACAGCCGTGGTGGAAGAGACTAGGCAAGCAGCCTTTGACCAAGCCACCGTCTCGGCACAGACCGCCGTTGCGCACGCTACCTCGTCCGCCGGAACAGCGATTGCGCAAGCATTGCAGAGCACACAAACTGCGGTCGTCATCTTCTCGACGCAAACGGCAGAATTCGCGACGCAGACTGCCGTCGCCAAAGCCAACAACGACTCGGCGGCGATCGCTTCCACGCGCACGATCATGGCGGCGAGTGCCGAGGCGCTGCGCACACAAGGCGCGGCGACGCTCAAGGCCATGATGGGCGGCAATAATACGCCTGTGCCCGTGGCGACGGTTTCCCCTTCGACCTTCACACAAGAAATGGTCAAGCTGCTCGATCAGGGTCAACTGGATACCATCACTGGCAAAGTGGGGCTGCAAATCGGCACATTCCGGTCTTCCACGTCAGGCAATCAGACCACCGCGTGGGAACAGTGGACGAGTAATTACACGGATTATGTGATGGGCGTGCAGTTCACGTGGGGCACTAATAACCCCAAAGATGGCTGCGGCATCGCCTCTCGCATCGGTTCGCAGTCCTTATATACCTACGCCGTCGATCATAACGGGCTGTTCACGTGGAAAACCATCGAGAACCAGAACAGCACATGGACAGGGACGAATACCAAAACGGCGACCTCGAATGCCATCGACGGTGACGTCAACACGATGATCTTGATCGCGCGTGGCACCAGCTACACTGTGTTTATCAACGGTGTGCGCGTGTACACGGTTCAGAATTCGGTGGCGGATCATGGCAACGTTGGCGTTCTCACTTACTCAGAAAATGGGAGTGCCTCGTGCAATTATTCCAACATCTGGGTCTGGGACTTGAATGCATCGGGCGCTACGTTCGCTAGCAAAACGCTTTCGCTTAGCAAGGAAAATGTCTTTCAGCCCGACATCCAAATTGACGGCAGCTATACTGATTTCGTGCTTCGTGCGCAAATCACCCTAGATAGTGACGACGAACGGGATGGATGCGGCTTCGTGTTCCGGCAGCAAGGGGAAGGCGCGACGGATTATTATGTGCTCATGTACCAGCAAAGCCGGGTAGTCTACTTTAGCGAACTAGCCAATAACAAATGGGTAATCGAGCCACACGCGACCCGGACGAATCAGGTGCGCCCCAATAACGGTGAAAACGACCTAATTCTGGTAGTTAGCGGGCGCAATTTCACAGCTTATGTCAACGGCGTTCAGGTCTTACAGCATACAGACTCCACCTATAAACAAGGCTTGCTGCAATTAGCCGCAATGCACTTTGATCAGGGGAGCGGGGCAAAATGCACATTCAAAAATGTTTGGGTCTGGACACTTGATAATTAGAAGGTGAGGCGCACGGCATGACGTCAGCCGGGACTAATCAACGTAGCTGTCCTAACTGCGGGACTCTGAACCCGATAACTAACCAGCGCTGTTCCAAGTGCAATGCGATGCTTGTCGCTGCCACCATGTTTATGGACAGCAACATGATCGGCATCAGCACGCCAAATTTGCAGATCATGCCTGACCGGGGCACAGGCTATACCGCCAAATTGGATGGCGATGTCGTCAATATCGGCAGCAAAGCCGACCGCGACATCACTATCAACGCGGAAGGTGTGGCGGAATTTCATACGCGCTTGCGTCGCGATGGCAAAAGCTACCGAATTTACAGCCTCGGCGGGGCGTCGGCGGTGCTGGTCAACGACAAACCGATCAGTGGCTCACAACTGCTCACGGCGGGCGACCGCATCCGCTTGCAAGATGCGGAAGGGCGCGGCGCGACGCTCGTCTTCGAAAATCCGATGGAAACGATGGGCACGGGCGGTAACATCGGGGATACGCATCTGCTGCTGAATTTGCCCTTCGCCATCGGGCGCGATCCGAAGTCCGATCTGGTCATCGACTCGCTGACGGTCTCATGGAACCACGCGCAGATCGTCGCCAAGGGCAACCAGCGTCAGCTTATGGATATGGGCAGCACCAACGGCTCGCGCGTCAACGGGCAGTTGATCACGCAGCCCACGCCGCTGCAATCCGGCGACACCATCCAGATCAGCAACTTCACCTATCTCTATGACGGGATGCAGTTACGGCGCATCTCTGCCACGCCCGACATCCGGTTGATGGCGGTGCAGTTGGAGATGACCTATCAGCGCTTCTTCCCGCGCAGCAGCCATACCACCGTGCGGGATGTTTCGCTGGCCTTCGAGCCGCAAGAATTCATCGCCATCGTGGGCGGCAGCGGTTCCGGCAAATCGACTCTGCTGCGGATGCTCAACGGTGTCTCGCACGCGACAGGCGGGCATATTTACGCCAACGGGGATGACCTGTACGCCAACTACCCGACCTATCAATCCGTGATCGGCTATGTCCCGCAGGCCGACATCGTACACGGCGAACTGACCGTCTGGCAGGGGTTGTGGTTCGCGGCGCAGTTACGCTTCCCCAACGAGCAGGAAGAACCCCGTCAGCAGCGTATTTCCCGCGCGCTTGATCTGCTGGAACTGACGCCCTACAAAAACAACCTGATCCGCAACCTCAGCGGTGGTCAGCGCAAACGCGTTAGCATCGCCCTCGAATTGATGGCGGAACCGCCGCTCCTGTTCTTGGACGAACCGGGGTCGGGTCTCGATCCGGGCTTGGACACCACCATGATGCGTACATTGCGCCGGATGGCAGATCGCGGGCACACGGTGGTCATCGTCACGCACACCACGCTCAACCTCGATCTGTGCGATAAGCTGATCGTGATGTCGCAAGGCCGTTTGACCTTCTACGGCACGCCCAAGGAAGCGCTCAAGTTCTTCAACGTCGATAGCTATGCGGAAATCTACAACATTCTGCTAGAGCCGAAGAATCTGGTGGACATGACGCAGACTTACGCGGCGGACATCGGCGCGATTCGAAGCAAAGCCGGTGCCATCGCCGCTGCCGACGCCGCCGATCAATGGCGCGATTCATTTAAAGGTTCGGCGTACTATCAGAAGCATGTAGTTGATCGTCTCAAGAGCTTCACCACCAAAGCCGCCGACAAAGAAACGCTGTATCTCAACAAGCAGTTGCAGCGCAGCAAACGGGGTGGCTTCTGGCAGCAAGTCCGTGTGCTCTCACAGCGCACCTTTGCCCTGCTCCGGCGCGACGTAGTGACGCTGCTGCTGCTGCTGATCATCCTGCCGCTGATCGGCGTCTTCCTCGCCACCATCAGCCGCGATACGCTGATCAGCAAATCCGGGGAGGAATTGCTCACGCAGAGCACCATGTTCATCCCCGCCAAGGATCGGAAAGACCTCGTCACGACGCTGTTCGATAAATGGCCTACCTCCGTCTTGCCCTGTGCCAGCGATCTGCCACTGCCCGACAAAGAGCGCGACAGTGACGGGGATCCCTGCCCGTTGTACAAAACCAGAGGTGGCGGCGTCACAAAAGCTGGCACGCCAGCCACTGAATATCGCATCCATGCGCATGAGGTCGGCACCTACGCGCCCGCGCAAAATGCCCAACGTCTGATCTTTATGATGACTCTGGCGGTTGCCTTGCTCGGCATCTTCGCCGCCGCCTCCACCATTGTGACCGAGCGCACCCTATTCTTCCGGGAGCGTCTGATCAACGTGCGAATCAGTTCGTATCTGGCCTCCAAGCTGATCATCTACGGTGGGCTGGCTCTGATCAGCAGTGTGATGCTCTTGTTGTTGGTCGCGTTCGGCGTCCAATATCCCTCGCAAGGGTTGATCATGTGGGGGCCGTTGGAAATGTTCATCACCCTCGCCCTGACTGCCTTCGCGGGCATCAGCATCGGCATCTGCATCTCGGCGTTGAACAAGAGCACCAATGCCGCGCTGGCTTTAGCATTCGGAGTGTTGATCGCCCAAATTTTGTTCTCCGGCGCGTTATTTGAGATGAATGGGTTCGTCGGGAGTGTGTTGTCCCGTCTGACGGTTACGCGTTGGGCGATTGAAAGCATGGGCAGCACCGTCCATCTGCCGCAGCAAGACACGCTCAACACCACCATCCTGCGCACGCAGATGTACCGGCTCGACGCGGGCAAAGACCCGATCAAGCTCACGCAGCCCGGTCTGGAATGGCTGCCCGGCTCCCGCACGCT
This sequence comes from Anaerolineae bacterium, assembly GCA_019637615.1. Lineage (GTDB taxonomy): Bacteria > Chloroflexota > Anaerolineae > Aggregatilineales > UBA2796 > JAHBVK01. Next base: position 21,796 of record JAHBVJ010000044.1, read on the forward strand.
CAAGCTCGATTATCCTACCGAGGCAGGCGGCTTAATCCTGAAATGGGTGGGTCTGCTCGGTTTTAGTGTCGTTTTTGTCGGCATCGCCTATCTTGCGCTACGCCGTCAAGAAAGTTTCTAGTAACGGAGGATTTGAATGAAGTCACAACTCAAGTTTAGCCAAATGCTGATCGCGATTGGCACCGTGTTTATGGTACTGGCGCTGATGTTGCTGCCGACGGCTGTGCCTGCCAGTCACGCGCAGGGCAACCCCACGGCGACCCCGGTTGAAGGTGACGCCGGAGATAATCCGACGCCTGCCAGCAACGTCACGCAGCCCAAAGGCGGCGGCGGCAAATTTTCGCTGCCTCCTACGCTGGATGAGCTGATTGCGCAAAATCCAGAGCTGAAGACGTACCTCGACAAAGTAAAAGATGTCCAAGTCGGCGATTTCGACTTTTCTGAGCTGTACACAATCCTCGCGGGCATCTATGACAAAGAAGGTCTGGCTGGCGTGATCATCTTCATGCAGGATTCCGGCTTGCTGGAAAAGCTCGGCCTGCCCGCTGAATATGTGGATCTGCTGCTGCTGCTGGACAAGGGCGAAGAAGGCCGTGATGCTGCCATCGAAACCGCCCGCAAGTTGGGTTTGATCTCCGATAACGACGAACTGCTCGGCTTTTTGACCATTGGGACGGACGAACAAGCCCCGGCGGTGAAAACGGCCATCGAAGGCTTGGGCGTCTCCGCCTATGATTACGACGCCGATACGGGTGAACTTCCGATTGGTATCCCGCTAACCTTGATTGAAGGCGTACAGACACCGGGCGAATTGTTCAGCCTGTTCGCGAAGATTGGCACGGTCGATGGTGTGACTGGCTTCCGCGTCCCCAAGCCCAATCTGACCAAGTAATGTAATCCATCTGCGGAAAGGGGTATTTCTATGAACCACAAAATCAATTCGCAATCGCGTGCCCGTCTACTCGTCGTGCTGACCGCGCTGTTAGTCATCGCTCTCAGTGCTGTTACGTGGCAGCCCGCCACCGCTACCGTGCTGTCGGACAACCAGCAGCCTGCCGCGCCCGCCAATCAGATCACGACGACCACCTATGAATTCGAGCACAGTTTCCTGCCCGCCGTACGCCGCACCCTGACCACTTCGATCACCGACACCGAATTCGGTGATGATTCGGTGTGCATCGCGGTGCAAGTCCTCGCCAAGAATCTGAAGGGCTTCGACATCCGCGCGGCGGTTTTCTTCTTCTATGCCAATGGTACCGCGATGGAATCGGGCGATTCGTCCGGTGAGTTCGCTACCCAGAGCGGGTATCTGACCTCGCAGTCGGTCTACACCTCTGGTTACACCAACTCGAAGTGGGCGGGTACCTTCTGCGTCCCGTATGTATTCTTCCCCAGCGTCAGCGTCCGCACGCGTGGCTTCATCCAAGCGCAGAGCGGCGTCGACGGGCAAGAATTCGTCTCGTTCAGCGGTCGCGCCTATTTCACGATCAGCCCGTGATCTAGTCTCCTCCACTAATCTGATTGAAGGGCGGATCGCGTTGATCCGCCCTTTTTCTTTGCCCCGCTGAACTCGGCCTTCAAAAATTCTTCCGCTTCCCGTAAAATGAACTGCTCACTTTTCCCAACAGGAGCGTTGCCCTTGCTCTCTTAGCGTCTGTTAACACGGATTTCCGCCTTTACTCAGCACTAAGGACTCAGCACTCAGCACTATCTCAGAGGTACGTCATGCTTGATAAAAAGGATGCCGCATGGTGGATGCAGGAAGCGCAAAAGCATCCCGACTCCGCTGTCGATCTCATTCGCACGCTTGCCGACCGCCTCAGTTTTCTCGATAAACAGAACGAAGAACTCCGCGCCGAACTGATCACGCTCCGCCGCCAGCGCATCGGGGCTTCCAACGTCACTCATCCCGAAGTTAGCGCGCTCCAGAAACGCATTCAGGAATTGGAAAGCGCCCTCACTGGCACGGGTGTTGAGCAACGCGTGATCTTGTACGCCAGAGAGCGCATCGAGGCCAACCAACCACTTGATCAGGTGCGCGAAAACGGCTTCGGGCGCACGCTGCCCATCGATCTTTCCCTGCTCGTCACCAAAACCGGCGCGAATCTGCTGATCATCACCGAGGATGCCCGTGCTTTCAGCCTGACGGTGGGCGATCTGCCCGTGCCAGCGGATGCGCCCGCCTCACTCGGCAACCCCGATAACATTTGCGCCATTCTGGACGTTGCCAGCTTCGAGAATTGTCGTTTTCTGGCTGTTCTCACCAGTCGTGGTTATGTCTACAGTCTCCTGATGGGCACGGTCATGCAAGCCGCCAAGAAGGGCGACAAGCTCATCCGCAATCTGATCCCCGATGATCCCGTCGTTGCGGTGATTCCTTCGCACAACGCCGATCTATTCGCCATCTCGCAAAAAGGCCGCTGGACTCGCTTTCCTGAAAAAAGCATCTCTGGCGTGGGCAGCGCGGCGATGGAACTGCCCAAGGGCGATATTGTCGCTGCCATCGCGTCGCTGCCGGAAGAAACGACGCTGTGCTTCCTGACTAGCGAAGGCAAATTATTTCTACGCAATACGTCGTCGCTGCCTAACAAACGCGGGCCGGGGGCGTCCAGCGGTGTGCTGCTCAAAGGCGTCACTGTTTTCGGCGTCACCAGCCACCCCGATCTCACGATCCTGACGCGGCGCGGCAAATTGCTGGACATCAAGGTGAGCGATCTCGCTTACCGTGCCCAGACCGATACTGGCACGCCGATCCCCGGCCTCGCCGCCGACGATGCGCCGCTCAGTTTCGCCTAGCACTGAGTCGCCCCTCGACAGAATCGCGGATGCGAGGGGCGATATTGTAAGGACTAAGCACTAATTCGCACTGTCCACCTGCGTGTGCGCGGCGATCCATGTTTCCTTATCCGGCACGCTGCCCGTCGCACCGATGGATTTCGCCATCGCGATCAATTCCTCTTTCGCCGCCTCCGCACCGGTCAGTTCGATCCAGAGCTGCGCGTTCACTACCAGCGTAAACGTGAAGAACGGGCAGCATAAGCGCTCATTCGCGATCCACTGCGCCACCTCAATCAGCGTCGGCGTATCCAGCGGCAGCCGGAACGCGTAGCCAGTCGGCAGTTCCTGCGTCTCGATCACCTTGGCGAAAACCCGTTCCGCCCGTGCGACATGCTCGTCGCGTTCTCCCGTAGCGATTGCGCCGAGATTGCACGCGAACGCCGACTGCGGATCAGTTTGTTGAGTATCCATCACATGCTCCTATTGCTGCTTGCGGCCTTTGTGATCGTGCCCGTTTTGGTGGCACGCTACCCACTCTACAACTTGAAGCTAACTTTAAGTCAAGCGCCAAATCTTGATCGTGCGTGGATCTAAATTAGAACGCTTGACAACAGGAACATGTTCTGGTATAAATAGGAGATGGAGTGAGGAGATTGCTTCGCTTCAGGGGGTTCTCAAACACACATGTTAGTTTCCACGCCCATTCGCTAGGCTCGCACGACAGAGCACTTAAATTTACGCACGTACCATTCCAACTCGACCCTTGAATCCTCGACGGTCAGAATTTTCTGGCTCGGTGGGATGCACCATCCCAAGTTCATAGATTGCGCAATGTTCCCTTGTATGGGTGGTGCGCGTACCGATGCATACAACCGCCTCTGCCAAGGCTTGCTCTGCCTAACTTGACGGGTGCAGCATCCCCAAGCGCACCAGACTCTCGGCGGTGGCAACAGCAGCATCGGCGGCAGATCGCGGCTTCCACCCTAGTAGCCGTTTCGCCTTTTCATTGGTGGACTTCCGCACCTTGCCCAGATTGGGCACAGTTTGCTTGACGGAGGGGACAATCAGAGCCAGCACCCGCATCAGCCAATCTGGCAGTGCCCGCGTAGGGACACGACTCGCCGCCACGCCCACACGTTCCTTGAGTACACTGGCAAGCTCCCGCACGCTCATCCCGTCATCTGCCGTCGCGAGGAAGCGCTGACCGTTAGCAGCGGGATCAATCATCGCCCGCAAATGCAAATCCGCCACGTCGCGGACATCGACAAACCCGAAGTACAAGCGTGGAAGGCCGGGGATTGCCCCATTCATCAACTGCTGCACAAGCTGAATCGAGGACGAGGTATCCGGTGCCAACGCGGGGCCTAAGATGCCCACTGGATTGACCACCGAAAGTTCAAGCGCGCCGCCTTCCCGCGCGATGAAATCCCATGCTGCACGTTCCGCAAGCGTCTTCGACTTGATGTAAGCGCTCACATCACCGTTCAGATCAGTCCAATCCTCCTCGGAAAATGGCCGATCCGTTGGTGGGTGCCCGTAGCCAATCGCCGCGAACGACGAGGTCAGCACGACACGTTTGACTCCGGCGTCGCGGGCAGCACGCAGCACGCGTAAAGTGCCGTCACGGGCGGGGATGATCAGTTCGTCCTCGTGGCTTGGCGCGCTCGGTGGAAACGGCGAAGCGACATGCAGCACGTACGCACAACCTGCTACTGCTTCAGGCCAACCCGCGTCGGAGGTGAGATCGGCGGCGGCGAACGACAGCCGTTCATCCGGTTCCGCACCGCCTGCCTTGACCATCGCGCGCACGTCGGGTTCCCGCTTGAGCGAACGTACCGTCGTCCGCACACGGTAGCCCGCGTTCAAAAGCTGCACGATGCAGTGTGCGCCGAGGAAGCCCGATCCACCCGTCACCAATACCAATTCGCCGCTCATTTCAGTTCCCTCATGTGTAGATTAGCGCGTCCAGCCATCCAGCAAGGTCGCTACGGCGCTGCGCATCAAAGCACGTCCGCTGTCTCGATCAACGGAAAAGCGTTGTGCCATGGACAGCGCGACCAAACCATGCAAGGTGCTGTAAACGATCATGAACGCGTCCATATAATTCAAGGTGGTGATGCTGTTGGCCTTTCCCCACCTCACAAACGCGCTCAAGACGGTTTCCACCGTTTCGCGCAGTTCTGGCGGCTTGTTGGCTTTGGTCGTGCTGTTGATATGCCCGCCCGCCAGTCCGTGCATCACCTGATACAACTCAGGGTTCTCCATCGCGAAGTCCCAATACGCACCGCCCAGCGCGATCAACGCTTCGCGTGGATCGGCGTGCTCGGTTTGTGTATTGTGGATGCGTTCGGTCAACTCGCGGAACCCTTCTGCCAGCAAAGCCACCAAAAGCGCATCTTTATCCTCGAAATATTCGTATATCATTGGTGGGCTGTATTCGATCTTGTCCGCGATCTTTCGAATCGAGACGGCAGACCAGCCCTCAGCGGAAGCGATCTCACGTGCTGCGGTCAGAATCGCTTGTCGAAGTTCTTGTTTTTCTCGGTCGCGTCGCTCTTTGGTACCCATATCTATCACTGATAACAAATTTAACACCGTTAGATATTGTTGTCAATCGAGTCTAGCACATTAGCGAAAGTGTTAACGCAATTCTGATGGACTGACCGTTGACATTTCAAATTATGAGACTAGACTAAAAATAGTTCGACGTCGAACTATTTTTGGGGTTCAGTCACCGTCGCCTCGCCATCCGAGATAACCCGTACCGTGTTTCACTGATCAAGATCAGGAGGCTCATTTTGCAAGCGCAAGCTTCACAATCTCCCTACGCGAATCGCCGTGGCGGTCAACGCCCTAAGGGCAAGGGTGGCCTCGGACGCGCCATCCGCTACTTGGGCAAGCAGCGTAACACCTTAGTCATTGCCTATGGTGCCCTCATCATCGCGACGCTGGCGCAGCTCGCCGTGCCGCAGCTCACGCAAAATATGATCGACGCAGTCTTGAAGTCAACCATCGCCAATCAGGTGCTCAAACTGCCGGGGCTGGTGCAGCCGTTGGTGGCTGGTCGCACGGGCTACACCATTGATCAGTTGAAGGATTTTCAGACCAACGGCGAAAGCTGGCTGATCACGGCGGCGCTCTTAATCGTGGCCTTCGCGGCGATGCGCGGCATCTTCTCATTCGTGCAGTCCTACATGGCGGAACAGACCTCGCAAGGCACGGCCTTCGACTTCCGCAACGAAATCTTCGCCAAGATTCAGCGCCTGTCGTTCAGCTACCATGACCGTAACCAGACTGGTCAGTTGATGATCCGCGCGACCGACGACGTGGAAAAAGTCCGTCTGTTCATCGCACAAGGCTTGGTGCTGACGGCGCAGGCTTTCCTGCTGCTCATCGTCACGCTGATCATCCTGTTTGCCACCAACTGGCAGTTGACGCTAGTGGTGCTGCCCATCCTGCCGATTGCGCTGGTGCTGTTCATGGTTTTCGGCGCGGTCAGCCAACCGCTGTTCATCCAGTTGCAAATTCGCCTGTCCAAGCTGAACACCATCCTGCAAGAAAATCTCGCGGGCATCAAAGTGGTCAAAGCCTTTGCGCGCGAAGATCATGAGCAGAAGCGCTTCAACAGTGCCGCTGTCGATCTGCTCAATCAGGGGTTGCGGGTATCCGCTACCTTCTCGTTCCTGTTCCCGCTCATCTTCCTGATGATGACGCTCGGTCAGGCCGTGCTGTTCTACGCGTCCGGCGATCAAATTCTGCGGGGCGCGGTCACGCTCGGTGAGTACCAGAAGTTCAGCCTGTACACGATCTATGTGTTCTTCCCGCTTGGTCAGCTCGGCTTCATCATCTCGTTGATGGCGCAAGCCTCGGCCTCGGCAGACCGCATCTTCGAAATTCTGGATACCAAGAACGAAGTCACGGACAAGCCCAACGCGGTCGAACTCAAGCAGATTCAAGGTCATGTCGAATTCAAGGACGTCACCTTTAAGTACTTCGAGTCGGGTGAACCTGTCCTGAGCCACGTTTCGTTCGAAGCGGTGCCGGGGCAAACCATCGCTCTGCTCGGCGCGACGGGCAGCGGCAAGACCACCATCATCAACCTGATCCCGCGCTTCTACGATGTCAGCGAAGGGCAGGTGTTGATCGACAGCAAAGACGTGCGCGACGTGACGATTGACAGTCTCCGTTCGCAAATCGGTATCGTGCTGCAAGAAACTAACCTGTTCAGCGGCACCATCCGCGACAATATCGCCTTCGGTCGTCCCGATGCGACGGACGAGGAAGTCTTCGCGGCGGCGAAAGCGGCGGCAGCGCACGACTTCATCATGACCTTCCCACAGGGCTATGATACGCCTGTCGGGGAACGCGGCACCACGCTATCCGGCGGTCAGAAGCAACGTATCGCCATTGCCCGCGCGCTGATCCTCGATCCACGTTTGCTGATCCTCGATGACTCGACTAGCAGTGTGGACTTGATCACCGAATATCGCATTCAAAAGGCGTTGGACAACCTGATGAAAGGTCGCACCAGCTTCGTGATTGCGCAACGCATCAGCACCGTGCTCAACGCTGACCAGATCATCGTGCTCGACAAGGGCAAGATCGTGGCGCGTGGCAAGCACGCCGAACTGATGGAAACCAGTCCGATTTACGCCGAAATCTACACCTCGCAGCTCGTGGGCGATGTCGAAATTGACGAAGCTGCGGTTCCAACGACGGAGGGTAAGTAATCCTTATGATGGGTGGACTCGACGGCGCACGCCGTCTGATGGAACGTGATGTTCTCAAGCCAACCAACGTCGGCGCGACAATGGCACGTTTCTGGCGATATTTTCGTTCGAATAGCTTCGGGGTCATTCTCGCGCTCACCTTCATCGTCCTTAGCACATGGACGCAAGTAACTACGCCGGAAATTCTCGGCAACGCGGTTGACTGCTATCTGCAACCGCAGAGCTTCAACGAGCAAGGTCAACTCGTGACCAACCCGAATCCGGATTGCGACCCGAACAAACCGCTCGAAGACAAAGTCGGCGGCTTGGCGCGGGTTACCCTGACTCTCGTCGGACTGTATATCGGTGGCGCGGTTTTCAGCGGTCTGGCTTTCTACACGATGGCTGCGACAGGTCGCCGCGTATTGCTGCGGATGCGCAACGACATCTTCCGGCAGGTTAACCGTCTATCGATGGGTTACTACGCCGAAAACGAGGCGGGCGACATCATGAGCCGTACCACCAGCGATATCGACAGCATTGAGCAAACGCTGAACTTTGCGCTGCTCAATGTGTTGAGTGGTGTGCTGCTCATCGGCTGGATCATCATCAAGATGCTGCAAGCCAATGTACCCTATGCGCTGCTTAGTCTGATCGTTGCGCCGTTCATGCTGGTAGCGACCCTGTACTTCTCCGGTCAGGCGCGCAAAGCCTTCCGCAAGAGCCGTCAGGAAATGGGCAACGTCAACGCTGGGTTGCAAGAAAGCATCTCCGGCGTGCGCGAGGTGCAAGCCTTCAACCGCGAAGATGAGAGCATCGAGCAGTTCCGCAAGGCCAACGCCGCCAACCGTGACGCCAACGTGCGCGCGGCTGCCTTCACCAGCGCTCTGAATCCGGTGCTGGAAGCGTTAGGCTACGTCTCGATTGCCATCGTGGTCATCGTTGGTGGTCTTTCGGTGCTGCGCAATGAACCGCTGCTCGGCACCTCGATCATCTCGCTCGGCACGATCTTCGCCTTCCTGCAATATACGCAGCGCTTCAACCAGCCGATCTCGCAAATTGCCGTGTTGTGGACGAATATTCAGAACGCGATTGCGGGCGGTGAGCGCATCTTCAACTTCCTCGACGTCAATCCCGACATCGTGGACAAGCCGAACGCCAAGCCGATGCCGCAGATTCAGGGTCAGGTCGAGTTCCAGCATGTGGGCGCGGAGTACCAGAAGGGTCAACCCGTGCTCAAGGATGTGACCTTCGAGGCCAAGCCCGGTCAGATGATCGCCATCGTCGGCCCCACCGGCGCGGGCAAGACGACCATCATCAACTTGCTCCCGCGTTTCTATGACGTGACCTCCGGCGCGGTCAAGATCGACGGCATCGACGTGCGCGACGTGACGGCAGTCAGCCTCCGCCAGCAGATCGGCCTCGTGCTGCAAGACTCATTCCTGTTCTCCGACACCGTGATGAACAACATTCGTTACGGTCGCTTGGACGCTACCGACGAGGAAGTCATTGCGGCGGCGAAGTTGGCCTCGGCGGATAGCTTCATCGAGCGTCTACCACAGGGCTATCAGACGATCTTGGGCGAACGTGGCAGCGGTCTCAGTCAGGGACAGCGGCAGTTGCTCTCGATTGCCCGCGCGGCGCTGAAGAACCCCCGCATCTTGATCCTTGACGAAGCCACCTCCAGCGTCGATACGCGCACGGAGAAACTGATCCAGAAAGCCTTCGAAACGCTGATGGAAGGCCGCACTAGCTTCGTCATCGCCCACCGCCTCAGCACCATCCGTCACGCGGATATGGTGATGATGCTCAAGGATGGCGAGGTGATCGAGCGCGGCACGCATAACGAACTGCTCGCCAAGCAGGGCGCGTACTACGACCTGTACATGAGCCAGTTCCGCTTTACCGAACCCGCCGAGGAAGGCACAACCGCTTCCGCCAACGGCAACGGCGCGAAGGTGATCACCTCACCATCCGCCGCTAACTAGCAAATTTCATCTCCCCCATTCCCTCCCGAATTGGTCATACGACCAGTGCGGGAGGGTTTTAGTTACACTTGTAGCTCAGTATCGGAAAGACAGACGATCCTTAAAAGCGAGATTACGACTTCACGTCAGTAACACATCTAAAACCTATATCGTATGCCCCTTCATCCGGAGATCTGTCCATGCGATGTACTGAACGAGCAAAAAAGGGCAGATTAGCGAAACTCCCCCCTCGAATAACCTTATGGCTTCCGTTTGTCGGTCCCAGAGGGTTAATTGAGGCTGCGCCAACTTGCTGGTAGTAACTCTCGCCATACCAATCTGCGACCCATTCCGCAACGTTTCCGGCCATATTTAGAACGCCTTCAGGTGTTGCTCCATTCGTGAAAGCATTGACCTCAACTGGCCCCATTTTCTTCTGAGGGCGATCAGTCAGGGCTTTGGTTGGGTCCCATGTATTGCCCCAAGGATATATACGTCCTTCGACACCGCGTGCAGCGTATTCCCACTCTGCTTCAGTTGGCAAACGACGTCCCAACGCATGGCAATATGAATTCGCACCATACCACGTTACAAAAGTGATTGGGTAGTTACTGTACGAAGTATTTGCCATAACATATGTCGTGCCATCAAACTTTATATAGCTGGACTGTTGTTCATCCAAAGTAAATATACACAGCATGCCATCACATCCAGTGCGGTGACTGTTAGGGCCAAGTGAATTCAAAAACGCAACATATTGTTTGGTAGAGACCTCGTAAATATCCATGTAAAATGAACTGATAGTCACTTCGTGTTGCGGTAACGAGTCTTGAGTATATTCAATTCGGCAGTCAGCTCCGGAGTCGCGCTCAAGGCACTCTTGGACAGCGCGTTGAGTCTCTTGTAGATCGGTTCCCATCTTGAACGTCCCGCTTGAGATTGAAACCAATTCAGTTCCTAGTCCAACCGGTGGGATAGGCGTTTTGGTTGGCATTGGTGTAGCGGTCGCTGTATGTGTGGGTGTAACCGTTGGTGTAAATGTTGTGGTGGGTGTAGCGGTAGATGTGGGAAGAATCTCTCCTCCTGCAAGATCGGTTTCGTACGCTCCAATATCACATGGGTTTTTCCGGACTACGCCACGTTGGTCAGTTACAATCTTGGGATCACCATCACAATAACCTGCCTTAATTGCTGGACTTCCCCTGTATAGTGCCCTTGTTTTCGTTGTCCCACCGTAATCTCCAAGGGGCGCAAGCAACGGATCAGCATTTTGTATATCACTGGCAAACCATCCTTGCGTGTTTTGCGTATTCCCAAGCAAGTTGTTACCCAATGACAGCAGTTCAGCGTTAGAAGGGGCAAAATCGGGAAAGTTCGGAGCAGAATTTCCGGCAACAATGGTGCTGGAAAGACTCATGCGATTGGCTGATCCAAAACTAACATTCGCGACTCCACCACCCACAGTTGTTGCAGTATTCCCTGCGACGGTGCTGTTGAGCAGCGTTAATTCGGCCTGTTCATCTAGGGCCATCGCTCCTCCGGCGCTGGCGGTGTTTTCTGCGAAAGTACTATTGACTATAGTAAGTTTACTTGCCCCTGCACTGGTAATCGCGCCGCCCGAGGTTCGAGCCGTATTATTGAAAAAAGTACTTTCAATAATAGTTATATCGGATTGACTATAGATTGCACCACCGGATTGGTTCGCGTTATTGTTCGCAAATGAGCATCGTGCGATGGTCAACTGACCTCTATTTATAATAGCCGCCCCATTAGAATGATTTGGGCTGTTCGCAACAGCGTTGATCATAGACAAGCCGGAAATCTCAACCGTACCACTTCTAACCTCTAATATAGCGGTACGCGATTCACCATCAAGCGTTAAGACATTAGCACCAACCCCGATGATTTTGAGGTTCTTATCAATAACTAGAGGTGCTGCGAGAGCTATTGTTCCAACCAAATCGGGCTGAAAAGCGATTATGTCATTCGCCTTTGCCGTTGAGATTGCGCTCCGAAGTGTGCATCGTTCTGGGCAACCGCGAGGTTCGTCAATTAGTGTATTTACTATGATATTAGGTTGAGGTGTATTTGTTTGCGCATTAACGTGTATGCCTTGGTTTACGATCGCTAATATAGGAAGAATAATCAATGTTAAGGCTAATAAAGGAACGCAGGTTCGGGGTTTCATGGTGCTCTGCCTTTTACATTCTATGCACCTGCCTTATTTGAACACCGTCCTATATAGGATGCAAGCGTCCAAATCGTAGCATGTTGGAACATAAATCGGTGGAAATCTCGATGATGACCATTTCCTACTGTCCGAAATGCACCTCTAGCCAATTCACCGCGAATTTACAGATGTCCTGTGCCTCGAACAGGTACGATGGCGCGTTGCCCACTATGCCGTGTCGCCCTCGGTTCAGCGACAAATACGCCTGCACAATCTCCTCAAAGGTGTAATCATCATGCGGATCGCCCGTATCGTAATCCTCCACCTCGATCCACACCTTCTTACCGTCGCGCAAGATCGGGCATGGATACCGCACCACGTTCTTGTGTCGCATTTTGGCGATATTCTCCGCATGATGCAGCAGCGTGATCTTGCCAAGCGGCGCGCCGAGCATCAGCACCTTGCCGTTCACTTCTACCAACTTTGCCAGCGGCGATCCTGCCCCGTAGCCGTAATTCATCGGATGATCGCGTGTGATCCACGCCGCCTGTGTACCCACCGCCACCATTGAATTCTCTGGATTCTCGCTCCGATGCACCTCAGGCCACGTGCGCAGTACTTCCGCCAGAATGCCGTTCCAGCGCGCCGCCCGCGCCAGTTTCGGATCAAACGCCGGATGCTCATCGTAATACACCTGCCGCACTTCCAGAGGGGTATCCTCCAGATACGGCAAATCTGCCCATCCGACGTACATCATCAGCGTCCCTGTCGGCGTCAGCGCGTCCAGCAGCGCTTGGATGATCACGTTCGGACCGCCCATCACCGCGCCCACCGCCTTATATGAGGCGTGCAACATCACGACATCTCCTGCTTGCACGCCCAACATTCTAAATCCTGCTATCAACTGACTGCGGGTGATCGGCACCGAGGGGTTATCCAGCATGAACTCACCTTCTGCCCTATCCATCGAAATCGGCTCAGAATCCTCCACAAAGGAAGGGATTCTGAGCACCGTTCGACTCCAGCGCGCTATGGTGTACTTTGAAATGATAATGAAGCGCCGTCAGAATCTAGCAAGATAACGTCCAGATTTTGAGCTTCGGCAACAATGATAAAGGTAGTTGCTTTGCCGAGACTTGCTAAGAATTGATCTGCGAACGAATCTGATGCGCACGCCACTAACGTCGAGGCTCCCAACGTGATGGTCAGCGCATTCTGCCCGCTGACCGTGTACGACGCACTCACCTTGTTACAGTCAGCGGTGATGTTCATCGTCCCGTCCGCGTTGAAAACCACAGTATAGTGATCGTCTTGCGCAAACTCTCGCTTGATCGCTGTTGCAGGATCGTAGGTAGACATAAGCTTCAGCAGTTTGCCATGAATATCCTGCATCGTCAGTGGAATTGCGGTTGGCTGCGGCGGAGCCAGCACGCCTTTGACCAAGGTCGCTCCGTATGCCGCAGGATTCGAGGTCGCATTGCCCCACGCGACGATTGCCATCCCCGTCTCCACATCGTAGGCAACATCCGATTCAAAAGCCAGCGTTTGACCGCCATGTCCCCATAAGCCGCCACCATGCGCTTTATCTTGCAACCCAAGTGCATAGTCGCCACCAGTCGGCGCATTGATCGTAGGATCGGATTCCATCAATGCTAGTGTCGCGGGGTTCTTGAACAACTTGCCCGTCAACAAAGCCGTGATGAAGGTCGCCATGTCGCTTGGAGTAGCGATGACTGATCCGGCTGTCCATGCCATCGACAAATTGAAGTTCGTCACATCTCTGCCGTCAAGGTAGCCCTGTGGCGTTGCGCCTTTCTTGGGCACGCTGGTTTCCAGATACGATTGTGTCATACCGAGCGGGTCAAAGATACGCGTTCTGAAGGCCGCCTCAGCCTTTTGCCCTGTCACCTTTTCGATGATCATCCCTAACAAGACATAGCCAGTATTGCAGTAGGCAAAGTTAGGTTTCCCCTCTTCATTGACGCTCCCCGGCGCGAACTCTGGCTTACCGTTCTTCACCGCAAAGTCGATGAGTTCTTCCGGCGTATAGTCGCGCGTGAATAGGCGCTCATCGTCCAGCGCGACATAAAAAAGGCCATCTTTCGGCTTTTCTGTTTCGCCGGGTTTCGGTCGGCTACCGTCTACGAAGTCCCAGATTCCGGAGCGATGGGAGAGCAAGTGACGGATGGTCACTTTATCGCCGTTGGGGATGCGCGCGGCTATATCGGGCAAATATTTGCTCATCAGATCATCGATATTCAGTTGGCCTTCCTCATGGAGTTGCAAGATGATCGTGGAAGTCATCATCTTCGTGTTACTGCCGATTTGAAATGCCATCTCAGGGGTCACTTTGTCGCTTCCCCCTTGCATCGTGAAGCCTTTCGCCTTTGCATACTGCCAATCTTTTGTACGGACGAGAAGCGCTCCTGCTGGCGCACCCGGTATTAGGTTCGGAATGCCGTTGACGATCTGATCGAGGATGCCATCCAACTTGGCGGCGACATCGTCCGGCGGGGCGGCAGGCGGTTTCTCCTGTGCGAAGCTCGGTACTACACAACACATGGCAAGCAGTACACACACAATGATAGTAAGTTTTCTCATAGGAACTCCTCTCGTTAAGTACATGAAGCGGCATAAATAGGCATAAATAGATCGTCCAAAATTGCCGTGTTTCCCCTCATCCGCGCGTTGATGGCACCGTAGCGGTCTGTGTTGACCGCACAGGAGAAGCCTCTTCCACGAATCGCGCGTTGTAACGCTCAACCGTGGCAAAAATCACCAGCGCGATCAATGTTGAAGAAATCATGGCAAACTGATTGAAATAGAAGGCCAGCAAATTTCCGAGCGTAAGATGCACGACCAGCGCTATCCGTGCGAATTCGATGGCAGCTCTATCGCGTCTGAGAATCATGAGAATCGCGGCAATCAGAAACAGCAGTCCGACGATTGCTGTCAATAGCATATGCACCACTAGCCATTGAATCCACGCCGGGGAAACCGCGAAGGCTTGATTGACGAGTACCGACTCAACCTGTTGGAGCGATGTGGGATCGCTGGCGAGTGCAAGTAGAAGAAACAGGAGAAGCACACCGCCAACGCTGTTCAAGAGAAAAGCGAGGATAAGAAATGCCTGCACGATGGCACGGGTGATGAAGCGTTTTTCCACGTTGATAATCGGGTTCAAGGCGCGCTGAAGGATCGACGGCGGGGTCGTAACGATGGTTCCCTCATTGATCAGCGCGAGGAGTCCCTGTGCGAACGTAGCCTGCTCGGCAGACTGTGGCGCGGCTACGATGCGCTCCAGCGCGTTGCGGATTTCCGTGTGACGTTGCGTGTCGAGATCGCCGTCCACCATGCTTTTTAGTTGGTCGAGCACGAAGTACAGTTCGGCGCGCGGTGATCGTGGATTGTGTCGGCGCTGCCAAAGGTATAAGAACGTAACGAGCAGTAGAGCGGCATAGATGATCGGGGCGGCGAATGGGAAAAAGTAGTCGTTGTTCTTGGTCATGAACTTCCCGACTTCATCGATGAACAGCCCGACACCGATTCCCCCCAGAATCGCGCTGACGGTGTAAGTCCATCGGTTGGCAAACGTCAAAAATACGCACAGTGCAATGAATTGGAGCAGTCCGCCCCACAAGGCGTGCGCAAAATGAAGTTCACCACCACCGATCTGCGGATAGCCTGTCGCTTCCAGAAAGATGCGGGTCGCCGTCACCGTTGACCCAAAGGCGACCAACATAAGCATCCACGGCTTATCTGCGTTGGCGCGGCGGATGAGATGAATCCCGAACATCCTGTACCCCCTTTGATGTACTCCCTAACGCAATGCAGCCTCCGAATATCTGGACGAATTGGGTTTCAATCGCTTGCTTACTGGTCATCCAGCAGGCTCATACACACGCTGTCTAATAGCTGTGTACGATAGAGTAAGCTTACTGGGAAGACCTCTCATAAAGCAAATATTATCTTATGTGATCAGCAGGCGCAATCGAGGAGGGGGAGTCTACTCAGGCTATATCGAGGAGAAACAAGCGGGCATAAGCACGAGTCTGCATTTCACTTACGTCGCCATTGTAGAATGCCTGAAAAACAAGAGCGCTAGATAGCAAGTGATCCCTAGGTTCGCCTCAAATCGAGATCATTCTAGGGATCACTTACTGCCGTCAGCTTAGTTCCGCATGGACTTGGTCGGTTGAGGCAGATAGTTCATTGTCGGGCAGTGCTGATGTTTTCCGCTACGATCTCCACCACGTCTTTGACTACTGGCCCGCCCGCGATCTCGGCGCTGGCGTCGCTGAACATCCGCATACAGAAGGGACAGCCCACCGCCAGCGTATCCGCGCCCGTCTCCTTGGCTTCGGCGTAACGGGTCAGGTTCACCCGCGCCGTACCGTGTTCTTCTTCCTTCCAGAACTGCGCACCGCCCGCGCCACAGCAGAAGGAATTCTTCTTGCTGCGCGGCATCTCGATCACATTCGCGCCCATCTTCGCCAGCACGCCGCGTGGTTCCTCGATCACGCCGTTATGCCGCCCCAGATAGCACGGATCGTGGAAGGTGACGTTCGGTTGCCGACTCGGATGCGCGCCCGCTGGCAGTTTGCCCGCCGCGATCAGCTCCTCGATCAACTGCGTGTGATGGACGACTTCGTAATTGCCGCCGAACTGCTGATATTCCTTGGCGATGTTGTGGAAGCAGTGCGGGCATGTCACCACGATGCGCTTCGGCTTGACGGCGTTCAGCGTCTCGATGTTGGTCTGCGCCATCTCCGCGTATAGCGCTTCGTTGCCCGCCCGTCGCGCCGTGTCGCCAGTGCAAGACTCTTGCTCACCGAGCACCGCGAAGTTCACATTCGCCACGCGCAGCACCGTCACCAGCGCCCGTGCCGTCTCCCGCGCACGCGGCTCATAACTCGCCGCGCAGCCTACCCAGTACAGCAGGTCGAAATTCGGGTTCGTCTCGACGGTTGGCACATCCAAGCCTTCCGCCCATGTCATGCGGCTCTCCGCCATCTGCCACGGGTTGCCTTGCCGCTCCATACCGTTGAACGCGCCCTTGAGTTCGGACGGGAATTCGCCTTGCACCAGCACTTGATCACGCCGGATGTCGATGATGTCGAACATCGGCTCGTTGCCGACGGGGCAAATGTCCACGCACGCACCGCACGAGGTACACGCCCACACCGCCGATGGACTGATCGCCGTCCCGATCAGCGTCGAGTCCGAGTCCTTGCCCTCTGCCAGCGCCACAAATTGACTGCGGATCATGTACCGTTTATTGATCTCATACGCGGATGGCGAGAGTTCCTTGCCGGTGGTGTACGCCGGACACACATCCTGACAGCGGTTGCACATGATGCACGAGAACGCGTCCATCAGGTGCGTCTTGGGCAGATGTTCCAGCTTTGCCGCGCCGAACTGCTCTTTCGTCTCGTCCTCGAAGTTCTCAGGCGGCAGCGCACCGAGTGAAGTTCGTTCGGGCTTGGTCAAAATGTTCAGCGGAGCCATGAATAAGTGTGCGTGCTTGGAGTACGGGAAATACGGGATGAACAGGAAGATCGCGCCGAGCGCCACCCACCAGAAGATGTGCTCCAACACGGTCAGCGTATCCGCGTTCGCCCATCCCCACAGCCCGCTGAACAGGTACGCGAATGGCTGCGCTGGCACATAGCCGCCCGCTTGAATCGCCGCTTGCATCTGTACTGTCTCACCGAGGAAGCGCGATCCGACGTGGATCAGAATGAACACGCCAACGATCAGCGAGTCGCGCTGGATGCCGCCCGCCTTCACCTTTGGATGCAGCGTCACGTTGTCATGGAACGTAAGGTGCTTATCCTTGACGACGAACCGCCGCACGAGGAAGTACACCACGCCCACCAGTACCGCCATCGTCAGCAGGTCGGATACCAGATCGTACACCCCGCCGATTGCCCCCGTGCCGAGGAACTTGAAATCGGGAAACATGCCTTCCAAGATGTCCCCGAAGTTGACGAGGAAGTAAAGCGTGAAGCCCCACACCACGCCAAGATGCAGGATACTGGTCAGCGGCCTCGTTTTCAGCGTCGTCGTTTGCAGCAGATAGGCATTGTGCGCCTTATTCACCCGCTTGAGCAGGTTATCCAGCTTAAAGTCGTCCTCGCCGCGCATGACGACCTTGTACATCTGCCTGAAGCCGCGATACGCCAGCGTGAGCGAACCGATAACTAGCCCGATAAACAGAATTTTCTCGATGATGGTCAGCATAGGGGATTTTTCCTTGGCGCTACCCAAAATAGGAGTCGTTAAAAAATTTACGGCGTATTTACTTAGCACTAAGGACTAAGCACTCAGCACTTTCTTTGAATTTGTGCTAGTCTACCACTAGGCACGGATTTTCGGTCGGAAACTCTTGCACATTTCTTATCCGCTGTCTGATCGCTTTTGGTGTAAAATCGTCAAACTATTTGGGGCTAGGCTAACGCTAGATTGTCAACCTATGGAGAATACGCAATGACAACCCCGCAAAATTTAATCATCCCCAGCGTGATCGAAACCACCGGACGCGGCGAACGCGTTTATGACATCTATTCGCTGCTGCTCAAGGATCGCATTGTCTTCATCGGTACGCCGATCAACGATCAGGTCGCCAATCTGGTCGTAGCCCAATTGCTGTATCTGGCGCACGAAGACCCCGAAAAAGAGATCATGATGTACATCAACAGCCCCGGCGGCAGTGTGTACTCCGGCATGGCAATCTACGACGCGATGCAGTTGATCCCCGCGCCCGTCTCGACCTACGCGCTCGGCCTCACCGCCAGTTTCGGCACGGTGCTGCTGACCGCCGGAGCCAAGGGGCGTCGGTTCGCGCTGCCCAACGCCACTGTTCACATGCACCAGCCACTTATCGGCGGCATCAGCGGTCAGGCGTCGGACATCATCATTCAGGCCAACGAGATGAGCCGCATCAAGGATCGTTTGTTGGACATCTTCGTGAACGCGACGGGCAAAACGCGTGAAGTCCTCGAAAAGGACATGGATCGCGACTACTATCTCGACGCGTACAAGGCCGTCGAATACGGCCTGATCGATCAGGTCTTGGCACCGCGTCAAGCGCCGAAGGTGCTGCCTGCGGGTGCGCGTGTGGCGCTGCCCGAAGGCGATAACAAGGTCGCCGCCAAGCTCGATAGCGAGAAGGTCGCCCGCAACTAACATCCCGCAGTAAATGCAGGGCGGATCATCTCGATCCGCCCTACTGCATCATCATGTCAGGAGGTTTATGCTCTCTACAAACGACGCCGTTTCCAGCTACCTCCAACAAATCCAGCCGCGTGGCTTTCCCGATTTGATGGCGCACGTTCATCTTGATCTGTTAGCGTTATTGGATACATATACCTCAACTTTTGGCCTATTCGAGACCAACATTAAAACTATTCAATTACCTGACGATATAGCAACACAGTATCAGTCTGGAATTCGGAATGGCATCGACAAGTCACATTTAGTGCTAAACGAATTGATGCGCGAATTGCAATCAATTGATGCTGGTTTGACGCAAATTTGGATGGGCGCTTTTTTACACGATGTGCGCGCACCTCTCGGCATTTTAAAGGGGTGGACTACACTTCTTCAAGATGAATTTGCAACGATGCCAACCTCGCCAATGCTCAACCGTGTTAAGCAACTTAATCAGGAAATGCAATCGACTGTGGATCGTATGTATACAATCGTTGATGCTTGCGCCGAATATGCGCGGACGTTAAGGGATGAGAAATAACGGTAATCCAACGTAAGATTATGAAACCTATCAACTACTATGAAAAAGTTCGTAATTCATACCAAAATCAGCAGAAAGACTCCTAAAATCGACACCTATCCCTTAGAATAGTACAGTTCTGCTCTTATAGGTAGCAAGCGTTGCCCGCCATTATCGTCTACAATAGTGACCAATCAACCCGAACTTGTTCAAGGTAAGTCCCAAAAATACGCTATGTCGAGGAAAACTATGAACCAACAACCACCGTCAGGATCGCAGCGGTGTTCGTTCTGCCGCCGACCGGGCAGTGAGGTTACCCGCCTCATTTCCGGCCCCGAAGGCGTCTTCATCTGCGATGAGTGCGTTGATCTGTGCCGTGAAATTTTGGAGGACGAGCAATCGCCGCGTCGCACGCCCGAATCTGCCTTCAAGATCGACCGCATCCCCTCCCCGCGTGAGATGATGGACTATCTGAGCGAGTACGTGATCGGGCAAGATCGTGCCAAGCGCGTCTTGAGCGTTGCTGTCTACAACCACTACAAACGCGTCAATACGGATGCCGTGATTGACGACGTGGAGTTAGACAAGAGCAATATCCTGCTGATGGGGCCAACGGGCAGCGGCAAAACGCTCCTCGCGCAGACTCTCGCCCGCATCTTGGATGTGCCCTTCTGCATTGCCGACGCCACCGCCCTCACCGAAGCGGGCTATGTGGGCGAAGATGTGGAAAACATCCTCCTGCGCTTGATTCAAGCTGCCGATTTCGACATCCCACGTGCCGAACGTGGCATCATCTACATCGATGAAATCGACAAGATCGCCCGCAAGAGCGGCGACAACCCCTCGATCACCCGTGATGTCAGCGGCGAAGGCGTGCAGCAAGCGCTGCTCAAGATCATCGAAGGCACAGTAGCCAACGTCCCGCCGCAAGGTGGACGCAAACACCCGCATCAAGAATTCATCCAGATCAACACCAAGAACATCCTCTTCATCTGCGGCGGCATGTTTGACGGGCTGGATAAGCTGGTCGCCAAACGCATCGGCACGCACGGATCGCTCGGCTTCAACGCGCCGACCAAGAAGGAAGCCGACCGTACCGATCTGCTCCACAAGGTCGCGCCGGAAGATTTGATGGGCTATGGTCTGATCCCCGAACTGATCGGACGCTTACCCGTCGTGGTCAATGTCGATCCGTTGGATAAATCCGCGCTCATGCGCATTCTGGTCGAGCCGAAGAACGCCGTCACCAAGCAGTATCAACGCTTGATGGGGCTTGATAGTGTCGAGTTAAGCTTCTCTGATGATGCGCTGTCCGAGGCCGCTGATCTAGCGCTCAAGCGTGAGACGGGTGCGCGTGGTCTGCGCGGCATCCTCGAAACGACGCTGATGGATGTCATGTTCGAAGTTCCCGGTCGCCACGAGATCAAGAAAGTCGTGGTAGACGCCGACGCCATCGACGGCACGGGTCACCCCAAGCTGCTTGGTGAAAATGACGCTGTGCTCCCGTGGACGGAAGCCAAGAGCGACAAAACTGACGACAAGCCCGACGCTTCCAAGCAGAAGGACGCCGCCGCCTAACCCGCACCTCCTTTGATTTTTCTGGGGCGATCTTCGTGGTCGCCCCATTTGTATCCCTATCCCACGATCATCTCGCATACATCCGCATAAACGCATAAGCCGACATTCCGCACACAGAGTGCTGACAAATGTCACTTTTGCCGTCACGTGCATCTGCTACAGTTAGTGAGGAGTTTCTAGTCAAAATAGTCGCGTTGAGTTGAGTTGAGAGGTACAGACTGCATGATGAATGGTCGGGATAAACAAGCGCACAATCGGAGATCACGAGTCCTGCCACAGATCGGCATCAACGTTGGCGTGCTGTCGATGGTGGTGATGGTTGCCCTGCTTGGCCTCGCCGCTGGTATTGCTGCCTTCGGGATAAGTACACCGGATCAACAGCCTGCCATCTCATGGAATGCGTCGGACGGCGCATTGCCCGTGCAGGATGTGCTGTATATCGATGACGATCCACGCCTTGCTGCGCTAGTGGTGACGTCTACTGTCACGTCCACCGTCACGCCGACCGCCTCGACAACAGCCACGCCTAGCGCTACGAGCGCAACGCCAGCCGCGACCCGCAGTTCCAAAGAACCCTCCGCCAGTCAGGGCAAAGCCGAACGCGGTGCGATGTACTTTATGCAGTTTGGCTGTCAAAGCTGTCACGGTTCCAACGGCATCAACCCGACGGGGCGACATCGGATCGTGATCGTTGATCCAAAGTATCTGGCGACCAAGACCGACGCCGAGATCGTAGAAGTCATCCGGAAAGGTTCTGCGCCACCCTTTTATATGCGTAGTTATGGGAGAACCATCTCGAACCAGAAGTTAAGCGATCTATTGGCGTGGTTACGCAGCCACGAAAAGAAGGCCAAACGCTCCTAAAGCCAGCACTTGCCGCTGGTAATGTAGTTCATGTAGTTCCCGCCCGACGGATACATCGTTTATCGTCGGGCACGCCGCTTTATAGCAGCCGTTCGAACATCACGTTCACGCCCTCACGCTGGTAAGATTTGCTCAGATTCCAGCGCTCCAATTGATAGTAAGCGTAATAATTCACCAGCGTGGTCGCGGCGACGTGCGCATCGAGCCGTGCCGCGCTCTTGGCGTGCGCTGCGCTTTCCCACAAGCAGAACGACAGGCAGTCACCATCCGCCGAAGGAGTACCCGCGAAATAATGGATGTACCCCGGTGCCGTCAGGGCTGCTTCCCGCGCGCGATCATCGAACTCGGTCAACTGCACTTCGTCGGCGTTGGAGCTGTGCCGCGAACGGAACACGACGAGATACCATTGGCCTTCTCCTACCTGTGCGAAGACTTCATCCCAGTTGAAGCCATCGCGAATCGGCAGCTTCATGTAGGCCGGATCGATAGCGGTGAGTTTCCCTACGGCAGTCGTAATGGGAATGCTGTCAAGCGTGGTCACGATGATTAACTATCCTTTCCTGTTGACCTTTTGATGTTCGATAACGATCCACTACACGCGTTGACCTAACAAAAAGCCCAAGCGGGGTGGCTTGGGCTTGATTTTTCTCAGGTCGCTTTCAGTACGTCGAGAACAAGCAGCACCGCACCACAGCCCATCTTGGCTCAAAATGGCAACAACAATGGTGGTCAGGCTTGCACATTGAATCGCGCACAGATTTATTACGAATTTCTTACGTAAACGTGAATGCATACAGCATAGCAAGGCTCACCATGCGTGTCAATATGCCTGCTTTGTGAAGTTTGCCCTACTCGCTCAACCAGAATCGCCGCGCGATTTCTCGATTTTCAGCGTCATATCGATCAACTCTCAACCGCAGGCGATTGGCTCACAAAGGGGGCTGCCATAGGCCAATCGACGGTCGCCGTTGTTCCCTGTCCTACGCCTTCGCTGGTGACGGTGATGCGCCCGCCGTAGGCTTCCACAATCGACTTGACCAGCGCCAGACCGAGGCCAGTCCCCGGAATATCGCGCGAACGTGCTTTATCCGCGCGGAAAAAGCGTTCAAACAAGTGCGGCAAGTGTGGCGTGGCGATGCCTTGCCCGTCATCGCGAATGATATGCCGTATGCCCTTCGCGGTCGCTGTGATCTGCCACGAAATTGTGCCGCCGTCGGGCGTGTACTTGAGCGCGTTATCCAGTAAATTGCGGAACACCACGGTGAGGTGGCTCAAACTGCCATTGACCAGCACCGGCTCGGTTGGCGCGTTCAGCGACATCCCGATGTGCTTTTCCTCGGCGCGCGGCCTCAGTTGTCCCAACAAATTATGGGCAAGGCGCACCATGTCGATTTCGGCTTTGCCGAGTTCGGCGCGTCCGGCGTCAAACCGCGACAGCAGCGTCAGCTCTTGCACGAGATCGCTCAAATGCCCGACCTCATCATCGATCTCCTCGATGTACTGCTTCGCCATCGCCTCGTCCAGCGTATCATCCGTGCGCAGCGCCTCGGTACGCAGCCGGATCGCGGTCAGGGGAGTGCGCAGCTCATGCGAGGTGTTGCTGGCGAAGGCGCGTTGCTCCTCCAACATGCTCTGCACCTGCCCCGCCATCTCGTTGAACGCGTGCGCGACTTCCCCGATCTCGTCTTTCCATGTGTAAGCGATGCGATGCGAAAAATCACCCTTAGACAGCCTCACCGCCGATTCCCGCAGTTTATACAGCGGCTGAATGATCGACCGTGACAACAGTACCGCCGCCAGCAGTGCCAGACTGGTCAGCAGCACGCAGCCGATGATGAGCACTGCCCAGCGCTGCAACGCCACATTTTCCAGCGTCTGGATCGACACGGCGAGCTGCACGACGCCCAAGGGACGCTGCCCGCCCATGATCGAGGCTCCGGTATACAGCGTATCGTCGCCATCCGCGTTCCGGCGCTGCACCACCACCGTTTCGCCTCGAATCGCGGTTTCCATCTCCGGCATATCGTGGAAGGAGTTGCGCCCATTATCATCAGGATCAGGCGAATTCCTAGTATTGTCCTGCTCATTGAACGCATACAGGGTCAGTTTCCCGCCGACCTGCGTTTCTAATTCCTCCAGCACGGCAGTGATCGTGCTCGAATCGGGCTTTTCTGCGCCGGGATTCGTCACCAGATAGGTGCTCAATGCTTGCGCCACCAGCCGCACCTCATTTTGCAACCGCTGTTCGTAATCCGCTCGCACCGCCGCGTTGATCTGCCCGCCAGCAAGCGCGGTTAAGCCCGCGAAGCCGAGCAGGATGATGCCCACATACGCCGCCAGCAGTCGGGTACGGATGCTGGTTGCGGTCAGTCGCTTGATGCTCATGCGCCCGCCATGAAGCGGTAGCCGACGCTCCGCACCGTCTGGATGTATTTGGGCTGGCTCGGATCGTCTTCCAATTTTTCGCGCAGCCAGCGGATATGCACTTCCAGCGTCCGCATATCGCCCAACCAATCCGTGCCCCACACCTTATCGAAGATCTCCGCCCGCGTGACGACATCGCCCGCTTTGCTGACCAACAGACTCAACAGTTCAAATTCCTTATAACGCAGGTCGAGTTGACGATTCCCTTTCAACACCTGCCGCCGATCCAGATCGATTTTCAAGTCATCGATCACGATCACATTCTTGCGGTTCTGCTGCGCGGAGTCGAACTCGATGCGCCGCATCAGCGCCTTGATATGTGCGATCAACTCGCGCGTGCTAAACGGCTTGGCGAGGTAGTCATCCGCGCCGAGTTCCAACCCCAAAATACGATCCACTTCCTCATTCAGCGCCGTCAACATCAAAATCGGGACGACGCTCGTTTTGCGGATCGCCTTACAGACTTCCCAACCATCCATTTCAGGCAACATGATGTCCAAGATCACCAGATCGGGGTGCAGTGTTAGCACCGCATCCAGTCCCGTTACGCCGTCAAAAGCGGGCTTTACGCTGAAGCCCATCCCTTCGAGGGTGCGCACAAGCGGGCCTGAGATTGACCGATCATCCTCGATTAAGACCACACTTGGCATGGAAAACCTCTCTCAAAAATGAATATATGCTAAGTATCGCATGGTTCTCGCCCGATTATTCATCCATTTAAGCATATTTAAGGAAAATTAAGCCGTGCATAACCATATGCTTTGTTCATACGGCTATTGTATATACCGTAAAGTATTGCGACCCAGTGGAGAGAACTGTTCTCATGTACAAACGTGTCTTTTCTATCGTTGCCATCTTGATAGCTATCAGCGCCTCCGGTGCTTATATCGAATCGCAAGCGCAAGACGCCACGCCCACCCCGACGGCAGAAGTGACGGCGCAAGCCACCATGCAGCCGTTCACCCTGTTCAATCTGAATACCGTGACCGCCGAACAACTGTTGACCATCCCCGATTTCAATAATCGGATGGTGCGCGAATTCATGGAATATCGCCCCTATATCAGCATCTCGCAGTACCGCAAAGAAATCGGCAAGTATGTTGGTGCTGATCAGGTCGCCGCGTGGGAAAAGTTCATCTACGTGCCCATCCAGATCGACTCGTCCGATGCCGAAACGCTCAAGCAAATCCCCGGCGTCACCGATGACATCGCCGCCGCCTTGATCGCTGCCCGTCCCTTCAACACCTATGACGTCTTCCTCAGCAAACTCGCCACCTCGCTCACAGCGGATCAGGTCGAGTACGCCAAGAATTACTTGGATGGCTACGACATGAGCGCCGAAGCCACGCCCGCCGCCACTGCCGAAGCCACCGAAGCTGCTGCGGTGCAGTCGTTCACGCTTTTTAACCTCAACAGCGTGAGCGCCGACGAACTGCTGACCATCCCCGATTTCAACAACCGGATGGTGCGTGAATTCATGGAATATCGCCCCTACATCAGCATCTCGCAGTTCCGCAAGGAGATCGGCAAGTATGTCGGCGCTGATCAGGTCGCCGCGTGGGAAAAGTACGTCTACGTGCCCATCCAGATCGACTCCTCCGATGCCGAAACGCTCAAGCAAATCCCCGGTGTCACCGATGACATCGCCGCCAGCCTGATCGCCGCGCGTCCCTTCAACACCAACGAAGCCTTCCTCACCAAACTCGCTACCTCGCTCACAGCGGATCAGGTCGAGTACGCCAAGAATTACTTGGAGGCCAAATGAGCACCGGTGTGATCGAACGTCGGATTCGCTTGCTCCTGCTCATCTTAGTCGCGGCGATCTGCGTCGGAACTGTCACTGAACTCATCCTCCGCAAGCATACGGGAGAGACGATCCAGTTCGTGCCCTTTGTGGTGAGCGGCTTAGGCTTGCTCAGCGTTATCGCCGTGCTCGTCCGCCCGCAGGCGACCACGATCTGGGTGCTGCGCGGAGTGATGGTGCTCGCCATCGGTGCGAGTCTGCTCGGCATGTGGGAGCATCTGGAAACCAACTACAATTTCGAGTCCGAGATGCGCCCCAACGCCGCCTTCACCGACGTGATCGTACCTACGCTGATGGGTGCAGCACCGCTGCTTGCGCCGGGAATCTTGGCGCTCGGTGGGGTGCTCGGCCTCGCTGCCACCTACTACCATCCGGCCTTGGGCAAACGTACCGATGCCTGATCGTTCGCTTTAGCCGTATATGCGCCTCGACACGTTTTCCGCAGGGTGGCTCCATAGTCGCTCTGCGGAATTCTTCCGTAATGTTTTCGTGCTATACAGGCTCTAGGTAGCAAAACAATTGGAAAGGCTTCCTTCATGGCGATCGTCAGGAAGATGAATACCAACAAACTCAATTTGTTCCTCGATATTGGCGTCGCGCTGGCCTTCGTCATCGAGATGGAGGAGCATTTCACCGGCCTGCGCAATCACGAACTGCTCGGCTTGGCCTTCACCATCGCGCTCGGCATCCACATCATTCTGCATTGGGCATGGGTCGTCAGCGTGACCAAGACCTTTTTCCGCAAACTCTTTCACGGATCGCGCCTGAACTATGTGCTGAATCTGGCTTTGTTCATCAATATGCTAGTTGCGGTCGGCACGGGCTTTGCCATCTCCCGCACACTTGGCTTGGACTTTGACATCCCGCGTTCGGCGCAGCGCGGCTGGCAAACGCTGCATGTCACCTCCAGCCGTCTGACGCTCATCGTGGTCGCGCTGCATGTGGCGCTGCATTGGAAATGGATCGCGGCTCATGCCAAGAAGTATCTATTTACCTTCAAACTGCCGCGCCGCCAACTGCCCGCCCCCGTCAATTCTCCGACCACGATTCAGGCCGATTAATGCCAGCAAGGAATCCCATATGGCGCAAAGACGCAAATCAAACGGCAACTGGTGGATCGCGTTGTTTATCCTGCTCGTCGTGGTCAGTGGCTACGGGCTGTATCAAAGCGGTCATCTGAAGAATCCCTTCAGCGTATTAGGGTTGCGCGGTTTCTCCGATGCGGGTGGCACCTTCGTCCCGCGTGGTGGCGATGCGGGCAACCGCGCTGAACCTCCGCGTGCTGGTGGCGGTGACGTTGATCGCGGTGGGCAGGATGGTTTTGTCCTATCCCAACTGGGCGACGTGCTGTTCAATCTATGGTTCATCTGCGCCACCACCGCCGTCGTGATCATGGTGCAGAAAGGCGTCGGCTTCCTCATCTCCAAGTTTTATCGTCGCCGCTCCATGCTGCCAGCGCAACCGTAGCCCATTCCCATTCGCGCAGGTAGCCGCCGTGTCGTGATAGCGATAGACTTGAGCATCAACGAGTATCCCTTTACGCTCTCGCTGATGAGGACAACATGCCCCAAAAAGTAATTCTTGATGTCGATACGGGTACGGATGATGCCGTCGCGCTGATGTGTGCCGCGCTGCATCCCGATCTAGAACTGGTGGCGGCGACCACCGTGAATGGCAACGTCGAAGTTCAGTACTGCACGGATAACTCCTTGCGCGTCTTCGATCACATCGGTATTCCAGTGCCCGTCTATGAAGGCATGGCTTCACCCCTCGTCCGCAGTGATTTCCCGAAAGCGCGCGGCGATACGGCCTCTGGTGCGGTTCATGGGCGTCACCTCGACATTCCCGCCGCCAAATCCAGGCAGCAGACGCAGCACGCCGTCGATTTTCTGGTGGACTATTACATGTCCTCAGCCGGAACCGACACCATCCTCGTGCCGACTGCCCCGTTGACCAACATTGCCGCCGCCATCAAGCGCGAACCGCGCATTGTGGATCGCATCCCCGCCGTGTATATGATGGGCGGTGGGCACGAGATCGGCAACGTCACACCGTCGGCGGAATTCAACGTATGGGCTGACCCCGAAGCCGCCCGTGTGGTCTTCAACAGCGGCCTCAAAAATGTCACCGTCGTCCCGCTGGATGCTACCCACCGCGCCCTCGTCTCGTCAGAGGATTGCAAACGGCTGCGCGCGCTGAACACGCCAGCGGCAACAGCGGCGGCGTTGTTCACCGAAAAGCGCATCGAAGGCTATCAGATCGTCTTTGGGGAAAATATCGGCAGCGCGCCCGTGCATGATGCGCTCGCCGTCCTTGCTATCGTTGATCCCGGTGTGCTTGCGTCGGTGGTAGAAGTCTTCGTAGATGTCGAGACAATAGGGGAACTCACCGTCGGGCGCACGGTTTTGGATACACATAACCGCTTGCACAAGACGCCCAACGCACGCGTCGCGCTCAGTGCCGATCAGGATCGCTTTGTATCGTTGCTGATCGAAACCTTAGCCCGCAATACGTAAGAAACCTGAGTTTTGGGGTGCCAGTGAGCCGGCATTAGCGCACGATTGAGTACACAAGCATCAGCGATATGGAGGGGGCGTCCCGCAGGGATTTCGTTTCCTAAGCCTGACGCTTAGGATGTTTCAAAAAATAAGGTAGGCATACGCCGATCACGCCAACACATATTCTTGAGTCCCGAAGGGACTTCGTAGGGTAAGCCCGACAATTCATTGTCGGGGATCGTTTCCCTGCCTAATTTCTTACACACCATCAGCGTCGGGCGACGTTGCTGCTGATACTGTGTCACCATCTAAAACCGAGCTTCAGAACCATACACTGTATTGTGTAGCCTCGTGATCTTGCCCGTCATCGGCGTGACGGGCAAGACCTGACTACAAAGCGGTGTCCCACTTGAGCTGTAACTGATAGCCCGTCTGCGACTCGATGGTAGTGGCGATTCGACTTCGATCATCTTCGGCAGGTGCGTTGTAAAGATGCACCACGATTTCGTGATGATCCTTGTGCAGCCCCGGCCCCTTGCGCACCAGCCAGCCAGCCGCGCGCAGTTCATGATTGACGATGTGCAAGATCGCCCGCTGGTCGGGGTGCGGATGCAAGGTTAGATCGTAGCCCGTATCACGCGCCAACTGTTCCATCAGTTGATACTGGCGGAGGCCAACTTCCGGGCTGATGAAGGTCAGGACGAGCTGTCCATGCCGCAGCCCTACTTTTTGCAATCCGTATGGCTCCAACACCTCGCGGATCATCCGATAGGCGTGGTTGATCTCGATTGGGGGATGCGCCGACGACGCGCCTGCAAACGTGAGGGTATCCGCGCCGTTGCGTCCAGATGTCCGGATCGCCAGCCGATAGCCCGTCAGGTCGAAGAAAGCCAACGCCAGCTTATCTTTTTCTGGCGTCTCGCTGATGAATACTTCAACTTCATGGCGTTGGGCAAAAACGGAGGGCGCTTTTAATAACCGGACGCCATCCGGCAGCAAAGCGGATACTGCCGATTCGAGGGCTTGCTGAATCGCGACCGGATGAACCTCGATGTTCCAGCCGCACCGTTCTGCTAGGACGGCGATCTCGTGCGCATATACGTCGCGTGCGCGGTCAGGGAAATCGAACGTAAGCAGCATTCGCTTGCGTTTGGTTTCAAAGCTGATTTTCCGTAGACGGGCGTCCGGCGGGAAACTCTCCAAGCAAATACGGCGCGCTTCGTTCTGTTCCAGCGGTGCGCCCGCTGCGTACACCTCGATGTGCGGCGAAATTATCGATCCATTGCCATTGCCATTGGACGACGCTTTGGCTGGCATCGCTAACCACGCTTGCCCGGATACTGGCAAATGTACGCGATGATTGCGTTCACGCAGCTTGACGGCGATGCTGTGTCGCGCCGCATTATCACCATGCACCAGCGCTATCTGCGCGGGCTTGAGCGCATCAACCACGTTCACCAGTTGTGCTTCATCTGCGTGTGCGGAGATCGAATACGTCTCCACCGTACAGGCTAACGCGACCTGCTGCCCATTGAGTTG
>JAHBVJ010000045.1 GCA_019637615.1 Anaerolineae bacterium
CATGCCACCATTTTAGCAAGCTTATCCAACTGCGTAACATCTAATATAGATAGATCAAGAGAGCCTATTCAGGTTGGTATGGAAACATTCCACGGGATTATCGTACAGCCAACCGATGTGATGCCCTCGATAATTAGTGCACCAGCTTATTGATCTGCGATAAATTCATCGTATACATACAAGGTGCCAGACCAATCCGCGAAGACACGTTCGATCACAACTTTCACCTTATTCCACGACAACCCGCCATAACCTGCCCCGACGCGTGGCATAGCGATGCTCGTGATGGTCGCTTCGTCCGCTTGCCGTCGCATTTCGGTGAGGGCAACCTCAACGCGCTCGTAAGTTGCTTTCGACCGCCAATAATCCTCTTGTGTCGCGAGGTTGAACACGTGTGGCTGCTCGTCTGCCCGCCATAGGAATACATCGCCGGGGTTGAACTCACGCGGATCGGTTTTGCAGCGACGACGGTATTCCTCATACATCTGCGGGTAGCGCTCTTTGAAGCCCACCGCGATTCCTGCGCCCATCGATCCACGACAATTGCATCCCTGTGCAAGCGCCTGCGCGTGGCATCGATTAACAAACAAATCGCCAGCAACGTACTGAATGGGCATGGTTTCCTACGATTTACTCACGATTACTTGTCCCGTCTATTCTATCCGAATTCATCATCGGCTGATCTGGCTACAATAGCCGCTAATTGCAAGCGTAGTCAGGCAAAATGAAGATCATGTTCAGGCGAATTCTGCTGCTTTCCACTGTGCTCGTGTGCGTCATGACCCTGCTGACGGCTCCCGCACCGAGTGCTGCCGCTGGCGATCTGGCGCGTCGCTATCCAGTGATTCCCCCCTTGCGCGGTGGCGTCGCTTCGCAGGTGCGAGCACTCGTCAGGACGGGCAAACGTCTTGGCAACCGACTGAATGTCTTTTCCAAGATCGGGGACAGCATCACGGCTTTTCCCTATTTTCTCGTGCCAGTCGGCGCGGGTGGCTTGCAACTCGGCGGTTACGGCAATTTGCAGGACACCGTCAATTTCTTCATGACGGAAACCGCGCGGACAAGCAATTCGTTCGCCAATCACAGTCTCGGCGCGCGTGAAGCATGGACAACCGCCGATTTACTTGATCCGGCGCAAGCAGATGGCAGTGTGTGTGAAGCGGGCGAAACGCCGTTGAGCTGCGAACTGCGCGTGGTCAAGCCGTCCGTCGCGCTGATCATGATCGGCACCAACGATCTCGTCGTCGGGGATGTCGCGGGCTTCCGTTCCCGCCTAACGCAGATCATTCGGGTGGTCAAACGTGCGGGCGTGGTGCCCGTTCTCAGTACGATTCCCAACCGTTTCGATCCAGAAGCGGTGCTCGCCAATGTCGGTGCCTATAACGATGTGATCGTGCAGATCGCGAACAACCAAGCGATCCCACTGTGGAATTATTGGTTAGCCCTCGATCCGCTGCCCGAAAATGGCGTTAGTACCGATCATGTACATCCGAGTGTACCTGCGGATGGCAACACAGCCGTCCTTGACGACGCGCATCTGAGCTACGGCTTTCCGATGCGTAATCTAACCGCGCTCCAAGTGCTGGACGCGCTGCGCCCATTTCTGAAGTGATCGCCCACGCTGTACGAAATGCCCTACTCATGTGGACGAATAGGGAGCTTTTCTTAGGAGGTTCGTTGTGAGCGCAAGGCGGCAAATTCGGACGTAAATGCGCGTTCCAACGCTTGTTTCTGCGCGGGCGCGAGGAGCGAGACCCGTACCGCTTTCATGACCAACTCCTCAAGCTGTTCCGCTGAGAAGCCGAAGGTGTCGGCAATCACCTGATATTCATTGGTCAGTGTGGTATTGAACATGGGCGGATCATCCGAATTGATAGTGACATACAGCCCTTCAGCGAGGAGGCGCGGCAGGGGATGATCTTGCATGGTAGGATAGACACCAAGGTAGATATTGCTGGTAGGGCAGATGTCCAGCGGGATTTGCTGCTGGCGCAAGACATCTACCAGATGAGGGTCTTCGAGGCAGCGCACGCCGTGATACAGGCGCACAGGATTGGTGACGTTCAGAGCACTCCAAATGCTGATTGGCCCGACCGTTTCGCCTGCGTGCGGAATGATCGGCAGTCCGGCGGCACGCGCTTTGGCGAAGGCAGTGGCGAACTTCTCCGGCGGATTATCAACCTCTTTGCCACCGATCCCGAACGCGATGACGCCATCATTCATCGCGCTGATCGCCCAGTCTACCGTGCGTTCGCCCTCGTCAGGAGAACGCGTCCTCGCAATATCGATCACCCAACCCGCATCGACATCCAAAGTTTCCTTCGCCCATGCCCGCGCGTGATTCAGGGCTGCTAACTGCACTTCAAACGACAACCCTTTTTGCAGGAAGTGCATGTGCGGTGAATACGTTACCTCGCTGTAGCGGATATTTTGATCGGCTTGTCCTTGAAAGAATTCGCGCGCGATGAGTTCGATGTCTTCCGGCGTGCGGAGACGCTCCGAGATCGCCATGTAGACCTCTACGAAATGCGGAAAATCGGTGAAGGTATACCAGCGCTGAATGCCCTCGACATCATCGGCAGGAAGCGGCATCTGGTGACGCTGCGCCAGTGTCAGCAGCGTCGAAGGTTGGATCGCACCTTCGAGATGAACGTGCAGCTCGACTTTGGGCATCCGGCGGATGAATTCAGTTAGTGAAGTCACGCTAATATCCTTCTGGCGCGGGAAGGCTGGTGGGCGTGGACTGACCCCACGTCTCGCCGCCCGCATAGCCGCGCCGTTTGGCTTCTTCCAAGATGGCTTCGGTTGCCGTCGCGCCGATCCGCGTGACGCCAAGCGCCCGCACACGCAACAGATCGTCCAGCGTGCGCAGCCCGCCCGCGCCTTTGATCTGCACTTGCGGGGCACTGTGTTGACGCATAAGCGCGAGGTGATGATCGGTCGCACCGTCGTAGCCATACATGCCGTTGGCTTGCTTGACGAAGCCGTAACCCGTCGAAGTTTTGACGAAGGCGACAGCGCAGGCCGAGCAAATTTCGCACAGGCGGATGATATGCTCGTCTTGCAGGTAATCGTTCTCGAAGATGACCTTGAGAACGGCATGATTGGCGACAACCGCCTCGTTGATGGCCTTGATTTCCTGCTGAACGTAGTCCCAAGCGCCGCCGAGCACCTTCCCGATATTGACGACCATATCGATCTCGGTTGCGCCTGCGCGGGCGGCGGATTCGGCTTCCAGCACCTTGATGGCGGTGGTACTGTTGCCGTGCGGGAAGGCGATCACCGCGCAGACGCCGACTTCGGAGCCGCCCAAAATATCGAGCGCGAGGGGAATCGCGTAGGGCTTGATGCAGGCAGTGGCGACGTTGTATTTGAGCGAGAGCTGGCAGCCCGCTGTGAGCTGCGCATCGGTCATGGTGGGATGCAGCAGCGAATGGTCGATCATCTTAGCGATGGTGCGGAGGGTGATTGCGTCGGTCATAGCATATCCTTGAAGGAGAACGAGGCTCGCAGAGCCATGCCGTCATCAAACCGAGCATACCGCAATTGGACGAGCTGCTCAATCGCCGTTGAGTCATCGAGGATCATGCCCGCCAACGCCTGACCGATGGCTGGTGCTAATGACAAGCCGAAACCGCCTAAGCCTGCCGCGAGATAGAGGCCATCCAAAGGCAGCACGCCAAGCAATGGACAACCATCAGGCGTTGTATCAATCCAGCCCGACCATGAACGCGTTAGCGCTGCGCCTTTGAGTGCGGGGAAACGGGCATTCAGACCATAACGCGGCGTGGCGAGTTCGCTGGTGGTCGGAGTCGGCGGTTCGGCATCGAGATCGTCAATCGGTAAGTACGAGCGCTGATCCAGCCCGCCAACGAGCGTCAGGGTGTTGGCATCGGGACGAGCGTAGAAGTTGGCGGCACGATCCATGATCAGATGATGGGGACGTACTGCGCCGTCCGGCGTCTTGAGCACACCGAGGCCGTGCCGTAACGCGCTGAGGGGCGCACTCATGCCGAGTTTGCGCAGCCAGTAGGGCGTCCATGCGCCCGTAGCGAGGATGATGACTTTGGCCTTGTAGTGCGTATCGCCTGCGGTTTGAACGCCCGTGACTTGGTGCCCGTTGTGCAGAATGTCCACGACCTGACTATCTGGCAAGCCAGCCACAATATCCACACCGAGGTTTTGCGCCGCGCCACCATAGCTCCACGCGACCTGCGTCGGATCAACATAACCTGCGTCGGGCGTATAGGCTACCGCCGCGACGCCATCCAGCACTGCCGTCGGTTCCCGTGCCGCGAACTCATCGGGACTGATCAGGCTCAGATCGAGGCCAGAAGTTTGGTAGACGGTGACCATTTCTTGCAAGGCGGGAAGATCGTGTTCGGCAGCGAGGATGGCGGCTGGCAACGGGACGAAACCGCAGTCGCCGCCGACTAACGCACCGAAGTTAGAAAAGGTCGCCAAACTTTCTTTATAGAGTTGGGCGACGACGGGGAACGGCTGAGTCGGGAGCAGCGCCGCCGCCGAGCGTCCGGTGCTGCCGGAACCGGGGAGGCCGCGTTCCAGCACGACGATTTTGCCAGCGCGACGTTGGGCAAGTGCATGGGCGAGGCTCAGACCGACGACCCCGCCACCAATGATCAAAATATCAATAGATTTGGTTGGCATGTTTCGAATGATTAGGTGATCGTTATGAACTGGTTATGATAGCATGAGGCAACCATTGAGGAAAAACAAAACGACCCGCTTGATTTTTTGCGGGTCGACAAACTATTTTTCACAAACTTTTTATTAAATCTTGTCTATTTGTATACAGGATATAACAGAACTGTACGAAATGCAAGAGATTGGTATAAAAAATGCCTAGAGGATTTGCCCAAATAGAATTAAGGATTTTCTTCACATTAATTCTTCTCCAAATATTCCGTAAATTGAACGTCTATTCTGTCTTAAGCAATGTTAGGTTTTTGTCATGGGTCTCCTTGTAAAAAGCGTCCAATGGTTCAGGAAAGTCCATTTTCGTCCCGTTTAGTCCATTACGAAGGTATTGGGCAGTTTGTACAATGATGTCCCGACCACCGATCCTACCGTGAGCAGGAATCACGATTTGAACCCGACTGTCGGACGCCCATCGATCCAACTCAACTAACCACGGCTGGATCGGGCTGTCGTCGTTGACAACGGGCAGCGGCGTCTCGACGGTATCACCCGCCAGCAAAATGCCCAACGTTGGCAGGAAGGCGACGATAC
The DNA here is from genome assembly GCA_019637615.1 of Anaerolineae bacterium. Classification (GTDB taxonomy): domain Bacteria; phylum Chloroflexota; class Anaerolineae; order Aggregatilineales; family UBA2796; genus JAHBVK01. The sequence goes on from JAHBVJ010000045.1 coordinate 5,251, forward strand.
AATCTAATGTGTGCCCCGGTAAGTGATGCAGTTCAATGGTTAGAGAATCAAACGTCAAGGTGAGGGGTTGATCAAAGGTGCGGATGGGTGGTAACAAGCGCACGGCGTCCCAGCGTGATGGTTCAGCGGCTTGCTTCTGCGCGAGATAGGCGGGCACATCGGCGGAAAAGCGAGCGAGGCAATCGGCGTGGGCAACGATCTCGGCAGCAGGCAGCCCCGCCGTGCCCCATACGTGATCCCAATCCGCGTGGCTGTAGATCACCGTCAGCGTTTTATCCGCGATCAGTGGTAGCAAGGGTTCCATGTCGCGCGGGTGCGAGAGCGTATCCCAGATGATGGCATGATGCGCCGTCAGGAGCAGTACACCGCGCACATCGAATTCTTCTAGTTGCAGTTCCGTCAGCCAGAGGCCAGCAGAAAATTCTCGCAGGGTAAGCATGGATCAATCCAATTTGATTTCGCGGACACCGTTGGGAAAGCGCTTGGAGTAATGATACACCGCTGGCGGCACCGTCGCCCGAATCTGGTCAACTTTGCGGGCGGTGGCGTCATCGGCGGGCACGTAGAGGATGCGGTGCTGCTCCATATTGTCGAAGCGCGCCTGAAAGATATACGCGCCCACGAACTGCATCTCGCGCGGTGTGTCGGGATAGCAGATCATAGGAATGCCCGTGAAACGCGGACGATAACCGGGGGCGCTGACGTACTGCCAAATCTCGGCAAAATCCGGCAGTTTTTCCAGTTCGCTCAGGAGATGTTCGAGCGCTGGCGTGCCGAGACGCGAGATGGCACTGACACGGAAGGAATATGTGTTGCCGACTACCGCCTCCCGCCAGCCGGAGGGCGTGCCGAACATGCTGCGGAAGCCGGAGTCGGGATCGAATAGCAAACGAATCATGTTGAAGCCTGCACCCGATGACCAACGCGCATGGATTTGATACGCATCGAAGCCGTAGATGGCGTTGAGATAGCTGTTGGAGGAGTGGAAGTTGTAGAGCGGATCGGTGACGAGGGCGGGCAGCTTGGTGCTCTTATAAAAATGCGTGAGCAGTTCCGACCAGTAGTCTTGATTATCTTCGGGCTGCAAGACATCCAGCCGTAAACCCGCCGCCGCGAAGAATTCCTCGCGCGTGAGGCCGGAGAGCTGAAAGAAATCCGCCAGCGGATTAATCACCCATTCCACGTCGAGCAGCACTTTCTCACCGCGCTCGATGTCTCCGATAGTTTTGAAAGGAATCTGCGTGCGCTCCGCGAGTTGGTCACGATTGAGGCCAGCGGCTTTGCGCAACGCGCGGACACGCTGCCCAAATTCGCGGCGGCGGTCGGATTCGGGCTGCGGTTGCGTACTCATCTCCGCTCTGAAAACTGCCATATTTATCCTGTCCCCGCCAAAATGTGCCTAAGAAGGTACGAAATTTCACTGCAAATCATGGTATCCATTTTAAGAGATGTCACATGTACCGAATGGGGAGGAAACGCATGGTAGCTAGAAACCGGATGTATTGGTCGATGACGCTGGCGGGCTTGCTTTGCTGGTCGGTGCTCACGGTGCTGCCATCGAGCGCCGAGCCAGCCCGCGCGAGTACCCCGACGCCACGCAAAGCAGGCGAAACGCGCACCGATGCGGCAGGTATCGCGCAGGTATGGGTACCTGCTGGCTGCTTCAGGATGGGATCGGTTGATCCGGACGGCTTCGCGGATCAGAAGCCGCCATTCTGGGCAGTCAAGGAAAAAGCCTATGAGATGCCCGCGCATGAAGTGTGCCTGAGCACAGGCTATTGGATCGATACCTACGAGGTGACGAATACGGCCTTCCAAGCGTTTGTGGATGCTGGCAATTACGATAAGCCAGATAATTGGTCGTCAGCGGGTTGGTCGTGGCGGAAGGTGCAGCAGCAGATCAAGATCAAGCTGCCGCTGCCCTGTGTCAACGAGGACAAGCCCGATTTCCCGCGCGCCTGTGTGTCATGGTACGAGGCCGAGGCATATGCTAAATGGCGCGGTGGTCAACTGCCAACCGAGGCTCAGTGGGAATTCGCGGCGCGCGGGACAGAGTCCAATATTTACCCGTGGGGCAATGTGTGGGATGCAAGCAAAGCTAACGTGATCGACGCGACGAGTATGGTCGCGGTGGGCAGCTATCCGGCGGGCGTGAGCTGGGTGGGCGGGCATGATATGGCAGGAAATTTGATGGAATGGGTCAGCGATTGGCTCGACCCGAAATATTATCAGCAGCAGGTACGCGATGATCCGCAGGGGCCGGAACGCGGCACCAAGAAAGTAGAAAAAGGCGGTTGGTGGGGCAGCAATTCGTTCGTGGCGCGGTCAGCATACAAGCATTTTGAAGACCCGCCGTCCTACGCTGATCATCATATCGGGTTCCGCGTGGTGACGTTGGACGCGGTGAGCAAATAGCTACCCTCGTCATGTCACTAGATGAAAAACCCCGCGTCAGAACGGCGCGGGGCAATTGAAGCGATACAAGGTCAACCGGGCTGCGCGAGAATTACTCGACGCCGGGGGTGATGTCGATCACGCTGTCGGTCTTCTCTTTGTCGGCATCTTCGGGGTTGGAATAGCGCTCGATCACAATGCGAACGTTAGCGACCAACGCCGCGATTGCGCCGACCGCCGCCAAAAATGGCGGGATGAAGACGAGCAGCCCTGCGCCCGCGACGACACCCAAAGTCAAGGGCACTTCGAGCAGGGTGCGGTCGGTGTTGCCGTCCTTAATGATCAGACGCCGGATATTGCCCTCTTGCAACAAGGATTGCAAGCGCTCTAGAAGTTGGTTGCCCGCGACGCTAAGTTCTTCTGCGAAGGTGTGGGGAGCGGTGGTTGGCGTTTCGCTGGTCGTTATCTCGTTCATTTGCTCGGTCATGGTCAAATCTCCTCACGGTGAGAAGTATCGTGCCTTTTCACTACTCCATTACGCATAGGCTGACCACAAGTTGCAGCAGATCAGCAGAAAATCAACCATTACGGGCGCGGTAGATGCGTTCCAGTTCTGCCATCAATTCCGGGAAGCGCACAGGTTTTGTCATGTAGCCATCTGCGCCTGCCGCGGCGGCCTTATCTGGCCCGTCCAGCGAGGCATTGGCAGTTAGCATTAAGACGGGCGTATTCGCCATCTCCGGATTACTGCGGATGTGGCGCAACACCTCATAACCATCCATATCCGGCATCATGAGATCAAGAATGACCACTTCCGGCTTTTCCAACTTGATCATCATCAGGCTGTCCTGACCGCCGAACGCGCCAAGTGCCTCAAATCCTTTAATCGAAAAATAACGTTGCAACAATTCTACGGTGGGTTTTTCGTCGTCAACGATTAAGACTTTTCTAAACACAGACATCCCTTTCGCTACACCTCTTAATTGTCGCCCCGATAAATCGCCTCGTCAATTCCTCTCAACATATTCGTAGCAAACCACGCAGTCAGCAGAAGAATTATACAGAATCCGGCGATTACTAGCGTGCGATTGGTCAACTGAACAAGCGCCCCGACCAACCCCACCGTGGCGGCCAGCGGCGCTTGCGAAAACAGGTTAAAGGTACTTTGCACCCGTCCGCGATATTCTTCGGGCGGGATGGCTTGCGTGAGTGTGCTGAGGACGGCACGGGAGACGATCAGGCTGAACCCGATCAGGACGGTCATCAGCAGTACGATGGCAAAGGGTGGATTCAGGATAAACGACCCGACGGCGATGGCTTGAAGCACCATCGAGAGCGCGACGAGCCGATTGGTGGTCAGGAATTTGGATAAGCGCTGGATGAGGATTCCGCCGACCACGACGCCGACGCCGAGAATCCCGATGACGATGCCGAAGCCACTTGGCCCGATTTTTAGCTCTTTGGTCAGATAATCCAGCACGAGGATGGTGACAGCGCCGAGTGCCGCTGAGACGAGGATGCTCAACCCCATGATGTAGCGCATGGAGCGCGTTCCCCAGACGTAGGCCAAACCCGCCCGCAGTTCCCTCCACACGATGCTGAACGATGTGCCGCCGCTGTCTTTACGGCGCTTGGGAATGCGCATCAGATAGATCATGAACGCGGAGAAGATGAACGCGCAACCGTTGAAGATGAACGCCGCGTCTTCGCCTAGTTTTTCGACCAAGATGCCCGCCGCGCCGGAGCCAAAGATCAGCGCAACAACGAAGCCAAGTTCGAGCAGTGCATTCGCTCCCGCCAGAAAACGCTTGGGCATGATCGCGGCTAAGGCCGACGCCCTCGCGGGATAAAACAGCATTTGCGCTGAACCGAACACGAACATCGAAACGTAGATGATCCACATGCGGTCAGGCTCGCGGTTGACCAGCAGCAGCGCGAACATCGTCACAGCACGGGCGAGGTCGCTCCCGATCATCGTCCATTTGCGATCCTGTTTATCGACCAGCACGCCGCTGATCAGGCCAAACAGAATCTGCGGAGCCGCTACCGAGATAGCGAACATCACGAGCGGGATGACATCGCTGGTGCCGTCAGGACGCTGACTAAGCGATGTGATCACGGTGATGACCGCGATCAGGATGAATTGATCGCCAATGTAGCTGACTAGCTGCCCAATCCACAGAGGCACAAAATTGCGGTTGCGCAACAGATCGCGCAGCATCGCGCCCGTCAAGCTGTTGGCAACCGTCATCGCTTCATCGACATTCTCAGTCTGGCTTAAATAGTCATCTGGAGAATCCGTGCCGATATTTTCTTCAAGTTGTTGATCTAGTCTGTCGAAACTATCCATAAGAGGAAATTACAATGCCGCCTGATAAATTCTGTACTTCTTGTACACCTGCGCATTCGTCTGGCTGAGTAATGAGCGCATTGGTTGATTAGTCTCCAAAATCCAGCCTGCATCGAGCAGCGGGTACGCGCTCGTGATGGTCTGATCGAAGTACTTGACAAAGCAAACCACATCCACGCCCTTCCCACGGAATTCAGGAATCACGCCAAATAACAGGGTACGCTGCCGAGTCATCTTAGGACGTATCTTCCAGTGCCACAGCGCCTTGAGCAGTGTCAGTAGTTCTGGCTCGCCGGGGCGGGCATGAGCACGCCACAATACCTCGTTCATATCTGGGAGCGCGAACAAAAAGCCCGCGATCTGATCTTTGACGTATACAAAGATAGCGAGTTCGGGGTCAAAATAGTCTTTCAAATCTGTGAAGAGATGATCCATTTCATGATCGGTGGGTGGCACATTGCCCCAATTTTTCTCCCACGCCTTTTCATAGATCATGCGCAAAAGGGCCAACTCTTCCCTCAGACGCTTCGGATCAGGCTTGCGAGTCGTAATTTCATAGCGTTCAATAGCCCGGTTCGCCACCCGACGATAACGATCCAACGGCGCGCGATTGACGGTAAGGAATTCCCGCGCATCGCTCTTGTAGCTTTCCAGATCCATGACCTTGCTGAGTTTCACAGTCGCGTTATCGAGCAGGGTCGGATAATAGGTCGGGTTATAGGGCATAAGCAACACCGGACGCGAGAAATTCTCGATCAGCAATCCCCACTGCTCATCGTTGCAGGTGAAGGTAGCAGGGCCGCGCATCGCCGTGTAACTGCCCGCCGCGCGTATCCAATCTGCGGCTGTTTGCAGCAAAGCATTTGCCACATTCTGATCATTGATGCACTCGAAGCAGCCAAACCAACCGATTTGCTCTTCCCACGTCTGGTTATGACGCGGATTGATGAAGGCGGCGATGGTGCCTACGGGCTGCGCACCATGCCACGCGATGAAATAATCTCCTTGGAGATATTCCCATGCGGGATTCTTATGCTTATCCAGCAAATTCCGCCGAATGGAAAGCAGCGGCGGCACCCAGTTGGGATCATCTTTGTAGATCATCCACGGAAATTCAAAGAGAACCTTGAAATCGGCCTCAGTTTCAACTTTTCGCACTGTGAACGTGTTGGGTGGTAGCATAATGAACCTAACCGACATAAATACGCTACGTGCTATGTTAGCAACATCTGGGGTTTCTTACGAGAATTAATCGCACTAAATACCCCGCTATGTTGTAGAATCATTCGATATAGAAACAGTTTGATTGACGACGGACATGTCCAAAGATCATCCAACGCGCGACCACTACCGCAAATTTCTCCCCAGCGGACTTGAACAACACCATCGCGACCTTTTGCGTCGCTATTTTGGCGAAGGCGAATCCGTCTGGATGGAAACCTTCCGCTCCCTGATGAAAGTCAGTAATATGGTGCAAGCCCTGTCCGAAAAAGGCTTGGATAAACACGGCATGTCGATGGCGAAGATTCGGATGTTGTTCATGCTGCTGATGCGTGACGAAGAAGGGATGCTGCCTTCCGAACTCAGCCGCTTGCAGGGCGTGATGCCCAACACGATCAGCTCGCTCATTGCCAGCCTGCGGGAGGCGGGGATGATCGCTCAGGTAGCGCACCCTTCCGACCGTCGCAAACGTATCATCAAAATCACTGATGCGGGACGTGCCATGCTCACCGACCTTGGCCCACACCAGCGCAACTTCGTGCAGATGATGTTTGAGAATTTCTCCGACGATGAGGTACACCAGTTCTCGCTGCTCATCAATAAGCTAATCGGTAATGTCCAAGGCTTGCTGTGCAAGGAAGGAGACGACTCAAAAGACAAGGAGGTCACTACTACCCAACCCGATCAACAACCTAGCTAACACGCCCATGTATGCAAGTAGCTGATTGAATCTCCGCCAACTCTCGTGGAGGCAAACCATGTACGATGCCATTGTCGTAGGTGCAGGGCCGGGAGGCAGTGTAGCTGCCGCCGTCTTAGCCAAACAAGGGATCAAGACGCTGCTGTTAGATCGCGATCAATTTCCGCGCGAAAAAGCCTGTGGCGACGCTGTACAAGCCGAGGGTTTTGCACTGCTGCGCGAAATCGGTCTTACAGATCCGCTCCCCGACACATTCTTCAAAATCACGCATTCGGCGCTCGTCAGCCCTAGTGGAAAACGTGCAGAATTTGAATTGCATTCCGTCCAAGGCGAACCATGCCGGGTGGTGACACGCTATGAATTTGACGAACTGTTGTATCAGTATGCGCTGCGCTGTGGTGCCGAAGCACAACGCGCTCATGTACAAGCCCCGATCATCGAGGACGGCAAGGTCATAGGCGTGCGCATTAAGGTTGGCAAGCGCGAGGAAACTTACTCCGCGCGGTTGGTGATCGGTGCGGACGGGGCGACTTCGGTAATCGCACGCGGACTAGGCGTCCGCCCCCGTGCGGAACAAGATCGCTGCGTGTCGTTACGTGCTTATGTGGATACGGAAGCGACGCTCGATCCGACGATTGAAATCGCCTTTTTGCACGCGCTGCGACCGGGGTACGCGTGGTTCTTCCCACTGAGCGAACACCGCGCCAATGTCGGCGTCGGGCTGCGGGCAGACGCCTACCGCAAGACCAACCGCCCTTTGCGCGACTATCTAGATCGCTATCTAGATATCCCGTATATTCGCGCGATGATCGGTGAGCACGCGATTTACGATATGCGGTCGTGGCAGTTGCCACTGCTTTCGGCACGGCAACAACGCGTCTTCAACGGTGCGTTACTGGTGGGCGACGCGGGCGGCTTCGTTGATCCGCTGCTCGGCGCGGGGATCGCACCAGCGATGTTCACAGGCAAATTCGCGGCTGAGATCGGGGCGGCGGCGTTGTCCGAAGGCGATGTGTCTGCAAAGCGCCTGTCCGTGTATGATCGTTGGTGCGACCGCGAATTCGGCACCACATCGCGGATCAGGACGGTGATGCAACGACTGGTGAACCGGTTGCCCGGTGCCGTCGATACGATGATCAGGCTGGCGCATCTAGCGCCGGAGCCGATGCAGAAATTGGTACTCAAGGGGTAGTTCGCGCTGTTCAGCACTGTGACTCTTACGGCCTTGCGCTGCACACTGAACCAGCGCAAGGCGTCAACTCCTCCGTGTGCGCGGCCTCAGTACGGGACGCAAGCCTTTCCACCATTCCGGCAAATAGGACAGCACACCAAGGCTGGCGGCGAAAATCATGATCAGCGGCGTTTGCTTGAGGAAAGGCAAGTAGAGCAGCAGCGTGTCGGCTTTTGTGTCGAAGGCGGCTACCTGATAGTCGTAGCTCAGACTGAGGGCGACATAGATCGCGACGACTGCTACCACTGCCCGCAGCCACGTTTGCTTGAACCAGCCCGCCGGAATTGCGAAACCCGCCGCCAGCAATACGCACAAGGGAAGATACTGCTCCCACGTGATCGGCTCGGCGTAGAAGTAGTACAGCAGGCGAAGGAGCCAGAAGGCGACCACGAACAAGAGGCTACCCGCGACCAGCGCCAGCCCGATCCGCCCGACCCGCGACCATACGCGCAAGCGCTGCGTGAACTCGATGCTCACCGTGATCGGGAAGGCCATAACCGCGCCCCAGAAGACGCCGCTGACCAAGGCATTGCCAATCGTTGACAACACGATAGGCGTGAAATTAGCGGCTTCCGTGCCATATTGATCGAGCGTCGCCGCGATGGTATAGGCGATCCACGCAATGGCAAACCCGATCAAGGCGCTAACGAACCGCCCCCAATAGCCATGAACAAGTAACTGACGCACGGTCAAGGCGACGAAGGCACGCCGCCGCAGTTCGGCTGGCACGCTGGTTGGCAGATTCGGCGCTTCGTCGCGGGCGTCGATCAAGGATTGCAGCGCTTGCGAAGCGGTAGGGCTGGTGCTCACGGCTTGGCTGGCGATGTGATTGAGCGCATGACTGGAACGCAAGCGGCTGACCGCGCGCGCAGCGGCTTCGCTCACACGCGGGGCGGGATCGGAGGCTGCCAGCGAGGCCAAGATGCCATCGATCTCCTCGTCGTAGGCGGTTGGTCGCCACGCGTCCGCACGGCTTGCACGCGCTTCCAAAACTTTGACGCCCGCCAACCGCACATCCGCGTCGGAATCGGTGCGGATGATGGTTGCCACACGGACGGGAATCGCAGGCGGCGTCGAGTCTTCCAGCGTGATTAGCTTTTGCAAGGCGCGATGACGGGCTTCGGGCAGTTCGCTGACGAGCGCTTGCAAAGCCACTGCCCGCCGATCCGCGCTGTTTTCGGTGCGCTCCCACCACGCGTCGAGATGGTAGCCGTATTCCAGCGCAGCACGCAGCAACAAGCGCCGTCCGGCCTCATCCAGCGCCAACCCCCAGTTCTCAGGGTTCTCGTAGAAAGAGTCGATATACTGGAAATCTTCCTCGTACAGCCGGAAGCGTCCCGCGCCGTCCGCCCATTTGCCGAGCGCTGATTCCAACATATTATTGGCGTCGATCATGGCTTGCATGGCTGGATCGGAGATGGGCAGTAAGATGTCGTCGGGATCGACTTCTTCAGGCGGCTTCATGAACTCTTTGAGGTCATCGATCAGCATCGCCGCGCTGGAATATCGCACATCGGGATCAGCATCGGTAGCGCGCTTCAACACTTCGTAGACGCCAAATGGAATCTGCTCCGAGGAGGGCAACTCGACGTGGCTCATCATCTGCATCAGGTTCCAATGCTGGTTGTTCACGCTCGGTGGCGATCCCGTTAGCATCTCGTAGATCAGAATGCCGAACGAATAAATGTCGGCGCGATAGTCAAAGTCATCTGAACGCAGCATTTCAGGTGCCATGTAGGAGAGCGTACCAGAGCCTGAGGTGCCAGCCGATTCACCCGCCGTCACCGACAGGCCGAAATCCGCGAGGTAGGGGCGACGCTGCGCATCCAGCAGAATGTTCACGCTTTTGATGTCGCGGTGGACGACGCTGCGTTGATGCGCCAAGTCCAGCGCGTCTGCCAGCGGTTCCGCGATCTTGATGACTTCTTCGACGGAGAGCGGATGCTGCTGGATCAGCTTTTTGAGTGTGCCACCCGCCATATAGCGCATGACGATGTAGAGCCAATCTTCGTGCTGCCCGAAGGCGTAGACGGGCAAAATATAGGGGTGTTCGAGATCGGCAATCGTGCGCGCTTCCGCACGAAAACGGCGAATCTGTTCCTCTAGGCTGATCGGGGTATTGGTGGCACCTGCGGTTGATGCCTGAAGCACACCCGGCTGAAGCTGCATCGTAAGGTTGATGGTTTTGAAGGCAACGGTGCGCCGAAGCTGCTCATCTTCAGCCGACCAAACGGTTGCTTGACCACCCTGACCAATCTGCTCAATCAAAACGTATTGACCAATGCGCATACCGGGCTGCATAAACGTCGTACTCCGCATGATGAGGTGATTCTGTTATGCAATTTCGACGGTGAGTGTACGCGCAAAAGGGGGGAATCACAACCGCACGATAACGGCTACCGTCGAAGGATGCAGCGGTGTTAGCCTAGCATTTCTCGCCAGCGACGCTGCAAATAGGCTTTCTCGCGCCCGTTGTGGCAGAGCGCAATGGCACGTTGATAGGCGTCGGCGGCGGCTTCTGGCTCGTTGGCGCGGCGCAACAGATCGGCGCGGGCGGCGTGATAGGGATAGTAGTCGTCCATCTGATCGTGCAGTTGATGCAACCGCCGCAAGCCTTCTGCCAGCGATTCTGACATGGCGATAGCGACCGCGCGATTAACCTCGATCACTGGCGAGGGGGTCAGTTCGCCCAACAGACGGTACAACTCCGCAATTTGACGCCAGTCGGTGGCGTCCGCAGTGACGGCCTCCGCATGAACGGCGCTGATGGCGGCTTGCAGTTGATAGGGGCCGAGCGCGTGCATGGGCAAGGTTTCCTCAAGGATGGTGATGCCTTCGCGGATTTGGACTTGATCCCACACGCTTCGATCTTGATCTGGCAGCAGCACGAGGTCGCCCGCTGAATCGACCCGCGCGGCGCGACGCGAGTCATGAAGGAGCATCAAGGCGAGCAAGCCGCGCGCCTCGGCGCTGATGTCGCGCGGGAGCAGTTCGACCAGCACCCGCGCCAAACGGATGGCCTCGCTGCACAGCTCATGGCGGATGAGGTGGTCGCCCGTCGCCGTGTAGCCCTCGTTGAAGATCAGATAGATCACCGCCAACAGCGCGTCTAGCCGTTCAGGCAGCAGATCGGCGGGCGGGATGCGGAAGGGAATGCCCGCATCCCGGATTTTGTGCTTGGCACGCGCCAAGCGCTGCGCCATCGTCGGCGTCGTCACCAGAAACGCCCGCGCGATCTCCGCGATGGAGAGGCCACCGAGCGTTTGCAGCGTGAGGGCGACCTGCGCTTCCAAGGCCAGCGAGGGATGGCAGCAGGTGAACATGAGCTTTAAGCGTTCATCGGGGATCGGATTCACGTCTGCCTCCTCTCCAGCGGGATCGTCATCGGCTGGTTGATCCGCCATCTGGGCGAGGGAATGGAGTTCGACCCGTCGGCGTTCGAAGGTGGTCTGACGGCGCAAGCGATCAATGGCGCGGCGCTTGGCGATGGTGGTGAGCCATGCACCGGGGTTACGCGGGATACCGTCGGTTTCCCACTGCTCCAGCGCGATCACCAAGGCGTCTTGAATGGCGTCTTCCGCCAATTCAAAGTCGCCGAGTTGACTGATGAGGGCGGCAATGACCCGCCCATATTCACGCTTGAAAGTCGTTTCGATGATCGCTTGCGTGGTTGCCATCCCGCTCCTCAGCCTAGTCGAAGATCACGACCGGGCGGATTTCGATGGAGCCATCGCGCGCGCCGGGGATCGCCCTTGCGAATTCGATGGCCTGATCGAGGTCTTTGCAATCGAGCATGTAGAAGCCGCCTAGCTGCTCGTGCGTTTCCGCGAACGGCCCATCGGTCATCACGACCTTATTATCGCGCAGACGCAGCGTTTTGGAAGTGCTGATGGGATGCAGCGCTTCGCCACCGGTGATCGTCACGCCGATCTTCTTGGCGACTTCAGACAGGCCGTAGTATTCCGCATATTCGGCGTCCCGTTGGGCTTGGGGCTTGGCAGCTTCCATCTTTTCGTTGTTGTAGATGAGGCATACGTATTTCATGCTAAACGTCCTTATCTGCGGTGTCGTGGGCGATAAATTTCGCCGCTTTTCACCAATACGTCGATCACGATATTGGAAAATGACAACACCGCAGATAGGTTAGGCGTTCTCTCATCTGACACTCATGTTGGTTGTCCACCTTATGCGACCTCACCCCCTGACCCCCTCTCCGCTTCGCAGAGAGGGGGAACCGAGGTGTAACGTATGACCCCGTTGCACCAGTACACCGACAGTCAGCATACAGACTGCATAAGGTGAGTGGGTCAGGCTTCGCCCGCGACGGCGGTTTGTGCCTGACGCCAGCCAGCCTTCGCCGCCGCGAGGGTAGGCATGGTGTAGACGGGCTTGCGCGTGAAAGCCAGCACTTCCAGCAGATGGACAGCCTCGGCAACGGCGTTGTGTTTGGCGAACTCAGCCTTGAGATGCTGCGCGTTCTGGCGGTAAACAGGATCAGCCAACAGCTTCTTGACGGCGGCCTTCACCTGCGCTGGCGTGGGCGTCGGCGTTTTCAGATTGATCCCGACTTTGCGGAAGGTGATGCGGTTGCCGACTTCGGCTTTATCTTCGGTGTTGCCGCCCGATACGACAGGCACGCCGTTGGCGAGGGCAATCGTCACACCGCCGTAGCCGCCGTTGGTGATCATGGCGCTCACGTAGGGCATCAAGGCCGTGAACGGGATGAACGGCTCAACGTGGGCATTGCGCGGCACGGTCAGGTTGGCCTCAGCGGCGGTTTTGCCGCCCGTCGTGGCGATAACGAGCACGTCTTCGTCCGCTAACGCCTCTAACGTTGGCTTAATCAACTGCTCGGAGTCGGTGGCGATGGTGCCCTGCGTGACCAGAATCACGGGCTTGGTGGCGTCGGTGACTTCGCTCCACCACACGGGCGGGGTGAAGGACTTGGGCGCTTCGGGCAGCACCGGGCCGATGAAATGCACTTGCGGCGGCAGATCGGTGCGCGGGTATTCGAAGGCTTCGACAGACGGCTGAATGTACAGATAGGGCGAGACAGCAGGCTTGACCGAGAGCGCAGGCCAGTGGTTGCGCGCCGCGATCTGGTCGTAGTAGTTCTGCACATCGCGGAAGACCATCGCGGTGCTCATCCAGTCCAGCACGCGGTTGCGCAACCGACCGAACATCGAATAATCCGGCAGCACACCCAAGCCGAACGGAGCGACATCGGCGCTTGGCAACCCTAGCACGGTGACATTGAACACCGCCCACAACAGGTTGCGCGTCATGCCGAGGATTGGCACGGCAGCGACGGCGAAATCGCCCATCACCACATCGGCGGGGAAGCGGGTGAGGATTTCCTCCATGTCTTTCAGATAGCCCTCGATGGGATCGATGAAGACGTGCTTATAGTCAAACTTGAGCTGGTCGATCCCCTTGTAGTTCGAGCGCCCCGCGAAATGGCGGTTGTAATCGGAGTCGCCGTAATCGAGCGTGCTCTTGATCGGGTAGAAGCGCGCGCCCGTGCTTTCGATCTTGTCCTTGAAGAAACTGCTGCCGTACCAGACGACCTCATGACCGACCTGTACGAGCTGGCGAACGACGGGCACAATTGGCGCGATATGACCGGGAATGGGCATGGTCGCGACTAAAAATCGAGACATTTGGGAGTTCCTCTCTTCTCTCTGCGCGTTGGTTGACTGGCAATGACCGATTTTGGCGATCCGGCAGTCTTGTTGCTGATAGTTAGCTATACTAAGGTATGTCTTGATGCTCGTGAACATTCGTTAGACGACCAAACAGACCGCCAAAAGTAGGAACTGTGGGTCGGTCGGCATGACCCTGAGTGACGTGTATGGACATTCAAGAGTACAGCGATAAATACTGCGTGATCGGCGCGGGCGCGTCCGGCCTCGCCGCCGTCAAGAACCTCAAGCAGCTTGAGATTCCGTTCGACTGCATCGAACGCGAGAATCAGGTGGGCGGCCTGTGGTGTTATGGTAAGCCGTACAGCGCCGTGTACAAATCGACGCACCTGATCTCGTCCAAGACGATGAGCGGTTTGCTGGATTTCCCGATGCCCGCCGACTACCCCGATTATCCGAACCACGAACAAGTGCTGGCTTATCTGCAAAGCTATGCCAAGCAGTTTGACCTGAACGCGCATATCCAGTTCAACACGACGGTTGATTGGATCGAGCGCGACACCGACGGCTTGTGGCTGGTGAAGGTGAGCAGCCTCAGCGGCGGCACACAGACGCGGCGGTATCGGGGCATCATCATCGCGAACGGCCATCTGTGGGATCCGCGCTACCCCGAATATGCGGGCACGTTCGCAGGTGAGACGATCCACGCCCGCGATTACCGCACTCCGGACATTTTCAAGCATCGGCGCGTGCTGGTCATCGGCGGCGGCAATTCGGGCTGCGACATTGCCGTCGAAGCTGCCCAGAACGCCGACGCGACCTTCCACAGCACCCGGCGCGGCTATCACTACATCCCCAAATTCATCTTCGGCATTCCTACCGACCAATTCAACGAGCTGTCGGTGCGAATGGGTACGCCGTTGTTCTTGCGGCGCGCTGTCAGTATGCTGCTGATCCGGCTGATCTTGGGGAATCCGGCGCGGTTGGGGATGCCTAACCCCGATCATAAGCTGCTGGAATCGCACCCGATCATCAATTCGCAATTGATGTACTACGTCGCGCATGGCGATATTCACCCCAAGCCAGAAGTGGCGGCGCTGGCGGGCGACAGTGTGCTGTTCACAGACGGCAGCCGCGAACAACTCGATATGATCGTGTACGCGACGGGCTACAAGGTCACGGTGCCGTTCATCGACCAGAAGCACCTGCATTGGGGCAAGTACGCGCCCGATTTGTATCTCCATGCTTTCCATCCTGATTATGACAACCTGTTCATCGCGGGTATGCTGCAACCCGACAGCGGCGTGTGGTGGCTAACCGATTTGCAGTGCCAGTTGATTGCCCGCTTCATCCGCGCGCAACGCAGCGACCCTAAACGGGCGGCGCGGTTCCACGCGATGAAAGGTGGACAGCAGCCCGACTTGCGGGGCGGCAACCGCTACATCGACTCGGCGCGGCACTTCCACGAGATCGATCACACAGCGTATGCGCGGACGGTGAAACGTCTGCTGACCATGTTCCCCTGAGATGTTCGCCTGATCATCCGCCGCCGGAATTGCCTATAATCTGCTCATGGCGCAATCGCACGGACGCCGGTTCGGGCTGGGCGCGCCCTCCTCGCAAACAGTTCAGGGAAGAGAGAAATGGCAACTCCAATTCAATACGATGCGATCATTATCGGTGCCGGACAAGCTGGCGTCCCGCTTTCGCGCGCGCTGGCTGGCGCGGGTTGGAAGACGGCGGTGATCGAGCGGACGCATGTCGGCGGTACGTGCATCAATGAAGGCTGCACGCCGACCAAGACGATGGTCGCCAGCGCGCGCGTGGCTTACCTTGCGCGGCGCGGTGCCGATTACGGCGTGCGGACGGGCGAGATCAGCATCGACATGGCGAAGGTGCGGCAGCGTAAACGCAGCATCGTGGACAGCTTCCGATCTGGCGGCGAAAACCGCTTGAAGGCGACCAAGAACCTTGACCTGCTGATGGGAGAGGCGCGTTTCGTCGGGCAGAAAACCGTCGAAGTATTCCTCGCGGAAGAAACCCGCACGCTGACGGCGGAGCATATCTTCATCAATGTTGGCGCGCGTCCGTCGCAGTTGCGGTTC
The DNA here is from genome assembly GCA_019637615.1 of Anaerolineae bacterium. Lineage (GTDB taxonomy): Bacteria > Chloroflexota > Anaerolineae > Aggregatilineales > UBA2796 > JAHBVK01. The sequence continues at coordinate 20,894 of JAHBVJ010000045.1, forward strand.
GAGGGGATGGACTGCGTGAGCGTCCTGAACTCGACCTCGATCATGGAACTCGATAAGGTTCCGCAACACCTGATCATCATTGGCGGTGGCTACATCGGCCTTGAGTTCGGGCAGATGTTCCGGCGCTTCGGCAGCGAGGTCACGATCATCCAGCGCGGCGAACGGTTGCTGGCGCGTGAGGATGACGATGTGGCTGATGAGGTCGCCAAGATTCTGCGCGAGGATGGCGTCGAGGTGCTGTTGAAGACCGATACCATCCGCGTCGAGCAGCCGTCGTCCAGCGAGATCAATTTGACGGTCAAGACGGGCGACGAGCAGCGCGCGATTCGCGGCACGCATCTGCTGGTGGCGGCGGGGCGAACCCCTAACACGGACAAGCTGAATCTGGCGGCGACGGGCGTACACGTCGATAAGCGCGGCATGATCCCCGTAAACGAGCGATTGGAAACCAACGTCAGCGGCATTTACGCGCTGGGTGATGTCAACGGGGGGCCAGCGTTCACGCATATTTCTTATGACGACTTCCGCATCGTTCGCGATAACGTGCTGGAAAAAGGCCACGCCACGACGACCAACCGCTATGTGCCGTACACCGTGTTCATCGACCCGCAGTTGGGACGAATCGGTTTGACGGAGGCCGAGGCGCGGGCACAAGGGCGCAAGATCCGCGTGGCGAAGATGCCGATGAGCTACGTGGCGCGGGCGCTGGAAGTGGACGAGTCGCGCGGGTTCATGAAGGCCATCGTGGACGCCGACACGTCGCAGATTCTGGGCGCGGCGATCTTGGGGCTGGAAGGCGGCGAGATCATGACCATGTTGCAGATCGCGATGATGGGTAAGCTGCCATTCGAGACGCTGCGCGAGGCCACCTTCGCGCATCCCACGCTGGCGGAGTCGCTGAATAACCTGTTCGGGAACTTCCAAGACTGAGCCGCGCTGTATCCGGCGGCGCTGCGGGCGATGGGGCGGCATGATCCCGGCGGTGATCCCGTTGGCTGGTGGGGACGGGATCAGCGTGGGGGGAAGTGCTAAGGGAAGAGAAGTCCTTAGTGCTGAGTGCTTAGTCCTTAGTAAAGAGGCAGGAAGCCTCACCCCCGACCCCTCTCCATTGCCATGGAGAGGGGAGGCGGTGGTATCCCAATCGTCGTCGGGATCGGTGAGGATGATGAGGGGCAACCTCACCCCCTGACCCCCTCTCCGCTTCGCAGAGAGGGGGAACCAAGGTGCCACCGGATGGTGTAGTGCGGATGGGGTTTTCTCCGGTGTGGTTGCGTTGTTAGGGCATGGGGAGGCCGTGGTAGATGTGGCGGGCGCGGGCGAGAGAGATGGCGCAGTGGTAGAGTCCGTGGCAGGGGCGATCAAGGGCGCGGCGTCTATGTCAGCGGCAGGGGTGGCGGGTGCGCGTAACCAAGCGGCGGGTGGGCCATAGTGGGTGACGCGAGGGAGGGGCTGCGGGATGAGGTCTTCAAATTCACCGATAGTGATGTTGTCGGGCGACCAAGGCATGGGACGACTCCTGTGAAGATAGTCCTTATAGATAACCGAAATTGATTAGACCTGATCATCAAGCTCAAATGGACGCCACATGTGGCGTCCGTACGATAGGAATAGTCGTTGTTGGTACTCTATTAGTCCTGCGTGCTTAGTCCTTAGTTCAGAAGCAGAAGATAGTGCTACGTGCTAAGTACAAAGGCACAAGAGAGGACTAAAGTGCTGCGTACAGAGGCCAAGCGCATACAATGTGCTAAGGCCATGCGGGTTTCGTGTGATGGAACGGCACATGCGTAACGAACTGTGATGTTCGTATGGATGCCTAGATGGACAATAGGTTAGAAACGCGTCGATGCTGGTACACATCAAGGCAGTTTCCTGTTGTGAGGATAGGATATAACAGGTTTTCTGAATTGAACATCCTTACATTTGTACGCTTACAAATGTAAGTCTCTCGGCGCGTAATATTACGATGCGCAAGTTAGTGCCGTCCCGTGATGGACAGCACTGGTTTAATGGTGTTTAGGAAATTAGGCAAGGAAATGTGGGTTCGTCATCCACGTCCGACAAGGGTTGAGGAGATGCAACAAAATAATCGTACAAGACCCCGGCGATAATTCACCGGGCTGAAGGTAGTAATGATTACCTCCGATGGTTCTTGTCGGATTATTTGGTGAGAACACATAAATCCATCGGCGACAAGTGCAAGCAGTCTCTTCGGGACTCAGGAAAAAGTGGTATTGTGCTCGACGTATTCCTACTTTGTTTTTGAAACACCACTACAGTGAACCATGATCTGACTTTTGTGATTGGCGTTGATCACGAGACGTGCCGGCGGCGTTGGGTTGCGGAGTAGGGCGTATTGACCTCCCTATACAAATAGTTATACACTTGCTTCTGCCATATGTCTCTCTTTCATTCGCACCTATTAGAAACGCCGATAATGGCGCGAGAGCGAGGTCATCATGCCCAGAGGTTCGGACTCGGATGGCGGCTGGTTTAAGTGGGTTGTCGGCAGTATCATCTCGTTGTTAGCGGCGGGCAGTGGCATCGTGGCGCTGCTCACCTATTTGGGTGCTCGTTCGACACCCACGCCCCCCACGGCTCGACCTCCCACTGCTCAACCTACGGCGGTGGTGTGCTCCGTCTCCGGACATGTGTACGACAAAGACACCAATCGTCCGCTGCCCAATATCGAGGTGCGCTATCATCGGTTCACAACCCAAGGCGAAACCGCGTATCAGCAGAGAATTCGCAGCTATCTGGCGACGACTGACATCAATGGCAGTTTTTCCGCTCAGTGTTCGACCGTGGAAAAGGGAAATTTCCCGCTGAGGCTTGAGCTTTCCAGCGCGGCGTGGCATGTTACCACCCACGTCACCGATGTTTACGTCGCACGCGGACAAAAGACGACTAATGTCAATTTATACGTGCCCGACAAACTGCTGAGGAATCTCCCGACAATGGCATCCCCCTAATCTGCCGGTGGTTGGCGGTGATACAAACCGATGATGTTCCCCACAAGGCGTGACTGCGGGGCGGTTTCCGCGCGGGCAGCAAGTCGCTGGTGATCATGGTGTTTAAGAAGTTAGGCAGGGAAATGCGGTTTCATCGCCAACGTCCGAGAAGGGTTGAGGAGATTCAACAAAATAATCGTACAAGATCCCGGCGATAAATCACCGGGCTGAAGGTAGTAGGGACGACCTCAGATAGTTATTGTTGGTTTGTTTAGTGAAGATAGCCTCAGCTTCAGATAGGTTAGCCAATGTTATTGGCAACGATGCCCGACGCTGATGGTGTTTAAGAAATTAGTCAGGGAAACGCAAGTTTGTCGCCAACGTCCGCCGAGGGTTAAAACCCCCGGCTACAATCCCAACCGAGCTGTCCACTAAAGGGACTCAAGAAGATGGGTTGGCGTGATCGGCGTATTCCTGCCTTATTTTTTGAAACACCATCATTGTCGGGCTTACCTTACGAAGTCCCTTCGGGACTCCCCCTCATCACAGCCGATGATGCGGTAGGTCACTGTGCGCGGATGGGCGGTGAGGGGCTATCCGTAGTGAAAATGCGTCGGCGCGAGGTTGAGAGCGTGACGCGTGGTAGTTCGTGCAAAACCACGAATCAAGCGCGTTGACAAGCGGCCTAATTCGGAATATCTTATTAACATCATGTAAGTAAGTGTTACATGATGTTAATAACAGAAATTATTTCTACAAGGGCACTAACATGAGGCGTCCGTATACCATCACCTCAGCGGAAATGCGCGCGATCAACCGCTCCGCGATCATCGAAGTCATCCGCCTCAACAGCCCGATCTCCCGTACCGAAATCGCCCATCGGCTACAACTGAGCCTGCCTACCGTGATGCGCATCATCGATGAATTGACGGCGGAAGGCTGGGTGCGCCCGCACGGCGGCTCGGAATGGAGCGGCGGTCGGCGACGGTCGCTGCTCAGTTTCAATGCCGAAGCACATGCTGTGATCGGGATCGACCTCGGCGGGACGAAGATGTACGGCGCGATTGCTGACCTCGCTGGCACGGTGATCGATGAGCTGGAATTCACACGGCACGGCACGACGGGCGATTCTACGTATGAGCGGCTGGCGGAACTGATCCAGACGCTGTTGAACAGCGACAAGATCGGGGATCGGCATATGCGCGGGATCGGAGTCGGGGTGCCCGGAATCACGCGGCACCGCACGGGCGTGGTCGAGTGGGCACCGAGCCTGAACTGGCGTGATTATCCGCTGTGCGAAAAGCTCGCCGCGCGGTTTGCGCTCCCGATCATGATCGACAATGACCTGAATTTCGCAGCGCTCGGTGAACTGTGGTTCGGCGCGGGCGAAAACGCACAAAACATGGTGCTGATCGCCATCGGGACGGGCATCGGCGCGGGCATCATCATCGATGGATCGCTGTATCGCGGCGCAAACGAGGCGGCTGGCGAAGTCGGTTATTTGCTACCCGGTCGGCAGTTCTTGAATACGCGCTACGACACGTTTGGCGCGCTCGAAAATGTGGCATCCGGCACGGGCATCGCAGAACAGGCACGGCAGTTCCTGAAAGGGCAGCGCGATCAGGCCACGTTAGACGCCCTGACATCCGAAGATGTCTTCGAGGCCGTCCGGCGCGGTGAGGCGTGGGCGCGCACGGTGCTGGACGAAGTGATCGATTATCTGGCGATTCTGGTGGGGAGTATCTCCGCGTATCTCGATCCTGAAGTGATCGTCATCGGTGGCGGGGTGGCGCGTGCCGCTGATCTGTTGATCGCGCCGATCTTGAAGCGCATCGAGGGGACGGTGCCGACGCCGCCCAAATTGGTCGCGTCTACGCTAGGCACACGCGCTACCGTGTCCGGCGCAATCGCCAACGTGCTGCATAACACATCCGATTATTACGTTGTACATAAGCTGACCTGATGACGCACGCAACAGCGCGGCCCGCCGATAAATCGGAGGGGCTGAGATCAGGGTAGAGGAAGTGACGACGGGTGGCAGGGGATCGGGTTGATAGTGCCACCTGACGTTGATGAGTTTAGAGAGGTTAATCGGACAATCGATCCCCGACAATGAATTGTCGGGCTTACCCTACGAAGTCCCTGCGGGACTCAAAGGCATCGATGTTGTTGATAAACGCATTGAGACTGCATCGGCAAACGAAGGAGGTGCATCCACGCTTTTATTCGGAACCATCATGATGACTGGCGCTAATGGTGTTCATGGAATTGAGCAGGGAATAGTGCAAGACTCCGGTGATGATGAGATTCAACAAAATAATCGTACAAGACCCCGGCGATAAATCACCGGGCTGAAGGTAGTAGTGACAACCTCAGACAGGTCTTGTTGAATACATAAGTGGGTAGATCAGACACCACAAATGTAGACGTGACGCACCGGATTCCCGCATTCGTTTGTATGACACCGCAGCCGCTAGTGAATACATTTTGTGCTTATGGATCGAAGGAGTTCACGATGAAACGTTCTCTGCTATTAGCGCTCTTGGTTCTCGCTGTTATCGCCGCGCCCGCGCTGACGGTGACGCGCGCCGCCGATGTGACCATCCACGTGCTGACGATGGATCAGGCCGCCATGACCACCGACGAAATGGACGCCGTCGCCAGCGAATTTGAAGCCGCCAATCCCGGTGTGACCGTCGAAATGGAATACATCGCCTACGACAATCTGCACGATAAGTTCGTGACGGCGATGGCGACCAACCCGCCGCCGTATGATGTGGTGATGGTCGATGTGGTGTGGTACGACGAGTTCATCAACGCGGGCTACATCGCAGACGTGACCGATATGGTCAACACGGGCATCCCCGACAAGGACAAGATTTTCCCGACGGCGTGGAACGTGGTGACCAGAAACGGCAAAGCTTACGGTCTGCCGTGGCTGCTGGATACCAAGTATTTGTACTACAACATTGATCTGCTCAAGCAAGCTGGTTTCGATGCCCCGCCCGCGACATGGGAAGAATTGGTCACGCAGGCCAAGGCCATCAAGGATAAGGGGCTGGTGGAATACCCGATCGTGTGGTCGTGGGCACAGGCCGAAGCAGCGATTTGCGACTTCACGGCGCTGTTGTACGGCAACGGTGGCAGCTACCTCGACAGCGATGGCAAGGCTGTCTTCAATGACGAAAAGGGCGTCGCCACACTCGATTGGATGGTGAAATCTATCGATGACGGCCTGACGAACCCCGCCTCGATCACCGATCTTGAAGAAGACGTGCGCAACGTGTTCTCGTCGGGCAAGGCGGCTTTCGCGCTGAACTGGCTGTACATGTACGATAAGGCCAATTTCGACCAGAATGAATCGACCATCACGGGCAAAGTCGGCCTGACCACGATTCCCGTGTTCGGCAGCGCCAAGTTGAGCGACAAGAGCGCGTCGGTGGATGGTTCGAGCGGGTTCTCGATTGCGGCGAACTCGCCTAACCAGCAAGTGGCATTTGACTTCATCAAGTTCCTGACCAGCGAACCTATCCAGATGAAATATTCGGCGCACCAACTGCCGATCTGGAGCACGAGCTACGAAGGCGATAACCTGAAGACGCTCGAATCGTTCAGCGCGTCGGGGCCGGTCGCCGTGCCGATGTTCAAGGATCAGTTCTCGTTCGCGCACGTCCGCCCGACGGTGTCGTACTATCTGGAAGCCTCGAAGGCGCTGCAATTGGCGCTGCAAGAGGCGTTGACCAAGCAGAAGACGCCGAAGGAAGCCTTGGATGCGGCAGCGGCGAAGTGGGCTGAACTTGCAGGGAAGTAAGCTGTTCGCGTAGCGCACCCTCACCCCCTGACCCTCTCGTTGCAAAGCGGAAGGGGGAATCCGGGTGCAGGGTAGGTAGGGAAGCCTCACCCCCAACCCCTCTCCATTGCCATGGCGAGGGGCGGTGAGGCGACCTAAGCTAGGTTGGTGGACAGAGTGGGCAAGGTAAGTTGCCTCAGTTTCGTATAGATTGCACAGCATCATCAATAGCGCCGCCCGAATTTGATGGTGTTGAAAAATTGGACAGGGAAATGTGGATTCGTTGCGAACGTACGCCGAAGGGTGATGAGATCCAACAAAATAATCGTACAAGACCCCGGTGATGATGGTGTTTAAGAAATTAGTCAAGGAAACGCAAGGTTGTCGGCAACGCACGCCGAGGGTTAATGGTGTTTAAGTAATTAGTCAGGCAAATGATCCCCGACAATGAATTGTCGGGCTTACCTTACGAAGTCCCTGCGGGACTCAAGAATAAGCATTGGCGTGATCGGCGTATTCCTGCCTTATTTTTTGAAAGGCCATAATCGCCGGGCTGAAGGTAGTAATGACAACTTCAACTAGTTCTTGTCGGATTATTTAGTGAAACACATAACCCCGGCTACAAGTTCAAGAAATCCCTGCGGGACTCAGACTCAACGGAGTGATTTCGTATTTCTGTGCTGGTTGGGACAGCACCATCATTGTCTAGCTCAACGTGTGAAGTCCATGCGAGGCAACGGGTTGTTGGTTGGTTTGGCCTAATCGGTTTATGCCCACTGCCGTTACTTATCATCGGAGGCAATTTTGCGCACCGCCGCTTCAAGCCAAGCTAAACCCGCGCCACGCCGACTCAATCTGCGCCAGCAAGACGCGTTGATCGGGTGGCTGCTGGTGATCCCGTGCCTGATCCTGATTCTGGGGATCACGCTGCAACCGATCCTCGCGACGTTCGTGCTCAGTTTTTATGAAGCGCCGAAAGGCATCGCTGGCCCGCAGAATTGGGTCGGATTCGGGAATTACGCCAGCCTCGTGAGCAATCCGGTGTTCTGGCAGACCGTGGGGCGCACGCTGTATTTCATGGTGATCTCGGTGGGATTCGAGCTGGCGCTGGGAATCGCCATCGCGCAGTTGATCCATACGCGCCCGTTCGGGTGGAAATTCTTGCGCGTCAGTTTGATCATCCCGTGGGCAGTGCCGACTATTGTGAGCGGGGCGATGTGGCGGTGGATTTATAACGCGGATTATGGCGCGTTGAATAGCTTGCTGTCTCAACTGCACCTGATCGACAAATATGTGCCGTGGCTGATCGATCCTGTGCGCGCGATGAATCTCGTGATCCTCGCGGACATCTGGCATACGGTGCCGTTCATCGCGCTGATTATGCAATCGGCGCTGGCGACGCTGCCGCCCGAACTGGACGAAGCGGCGGCGGTGGACGGTGCGACGGCGTGGCAGCGCTTCTGGCTGATCCGCATGCCACTGCTGCGTTCGGCTATCCTCGTGGCGCTGATCATCCGCAGCGTCGAGGCGTTCCGCGTGTTCGACATCGTGTACATCATCACGCAGGGCGGCCCCGCCTTCGGGACGGTGACGGTGTCGTACCAGACGTATCTGGAGACGTTCTCGTACAGCAATCCGGGGCGCGGCGCGGCGCTGTCGTTCTTGATCTCGCTGTTCACGCTGGCGATGGCGTTTGTTTACATTCGATTCCTCTACCGCCCACAGGAGAATTCGTGATGCGCGCGAAAAAACGGTTGAACGGCCTGTGGGGATTCTTATTGACACTGCCTGTATACGCGTTCATCTTCTTGCCCGTGCTGTGGCTGGTGATCACAAGCATTTCGCCGCGCGCTGAACTGCTGGCGACGCCGCTGCACTGGATTCCGCAGCAGCCAGATGTGCATAATTACGTCGAAATCCTGTCGCCCACGGGGCAACCGTCGCAGACCAACCGCACCTTCAAGGCGTCGCTACAAAATTCGATCCTCGTGGCGCTGTCCGTCACCGCGATCAGCTTGATCTTGGGATCGCTGGCGGCGTATGCGATGGTGCGCATCTCGTTCCGGTTCCGCACGGCGCTGCTGCTGCTGATCCTCGCGACGCGCATGATCCCCGAAGTGTCGCTGGTCATCCCGCTGTACGTGATCGCGTCGAAATTGAATTTGTTGAACACGCCGTATGTGCTGATCATCACGTATTTGAGCTTCGCGCTGCCGTTCGCGATCTGGCTGATGGCGGCATTCTTCGAGACGATCCCCGACGAGCTGGAAGACGCCGCGCGGATCGATGGCTGTACGCGGATCGGCATCCTGTTCAGGATCATTTTGCCGATCTCGACGCCGGGGCTGGTTTCGACGGGGCTGTTCGTGTTTTTGCTGGCGTGGGACGAGTTCTTCTTCGCGCTGATCTTCACCAGCACGACCGCCGCCAAGACGATCCCCGTGGCGATTGCCGAGTTCACGGGACGGCACGCGACCGACTTCACGGGCATGATGACGGGCGGTGTGTTAGCCGCGTTGCCGCCGCTTATCCTTGCTTTAATCTTCCAGCGCTACATTGTGCGCGGACTAACGGCGGGATCAGTCAAGGGGTAAGGTGGATTGCGGGAATACGTTGGTCGTGCTACCTTGGAATTCAGCCGGAAACAGAGGAGCAACAGCATGGTTGAGTTCGCGGGCGAATTGACGGATCGGGATTTGCATCGGCACATCGTACACGCGTTTGAAGTGCCGCCGCTAGTGACAGGCATCAGCGTGCAATACGCTTATGGGCCGCGTCAGGTGGGCAAATACACCAATCTGGTGACACTCAGCCTGTACGATCCGCAAGGCTGCCGCGGGAATGCGCATCGCGGCGTGGCGAGCGAAACTATCCGCGTTGCCGAAACCGAAGCCTCGTTCGGCTTTACTCATGGCAAAATCCCCGCCGGACACTGGGCGCTGTACCTGCATACGCATATGGTGCTGCCCGGTGAACCCGTCCGCTATACGATCCATATCACGTTCGAAACCAAAGGACAGGAGACGCCGCAGACGCAATCGATACCGATGCGTGGCGCTGGCTGGTATCGCGGGAATCTGCACAGCCATACGCTGCATTCAGACGGACACTGGCTGGCGACTGATCTGGTGGCGTGGGCGCACTCCGAAGGGATGGACTTCATCACGCTGACCGATCACAATACGGTGTCGGGCTTGGCGGAAATGGACAGCATGAGCAGCCGCGCCATGCTGACGATGGGCGGGATCGAATTGACGACGTTTTTCGGGCACGCGGTGATTCTGGGCACGCGCGAATGGATCGAGTGGCGGACGGAATCGCCTAGCGGGACGATGCCGCCGATCCAGCAGCAAGTAGAGGCCAACGGCGGTTTGTTCATCATCGCACATCCGAAGGCACCCGGCGGCGCGATCTGCACGGGCTGTGCGTGGGAATACACCGACATGATGCCCGGTACGGCGAAGATGGTCGAAGTCTGGAATTCTGAGTGGGACAGCGACAGCAACAACGAGCAAGCCCTCGCGCTGTGGTACGAGTGGCTGAATCAAGGTCATCATCTGGTGGCGACGGCGGGGCATGATATCCACAACGCGCCGAGTAAGCCACTGCGGTATGGATGCAGCGTGATCTTCGCAGCGGCGTTGACGGAAGCCGCGCTGCTGGACGGTCTCAAGCTAGGCCATGTGTATCTCAGCGGTGGCCCGCAAATCGAGTTCATTGGACGCACGGCACAAGGCGAAACGGCGATGATGGGCGATGTTCTGGACGCTCACAGCGTGACTGTGCATTGGAACGCGTGTAACGATGATGAGCAGATCCGGCTGATGGTCAATGGCAGACTGCACGAAGCAATGCCAGCTAACACGGCGGGGCAGTATACGTGGCGGCTGCCTCCGGCATGGCAGTGGGCGTTGATCGAGGTGCGGGACGCTGAAGGCTACCTGACCGCCGTCACCAACCCGATTTATCGGCAGTGATCACGCCGGTAGATGGGAAGCAAAAGGGCGGATCAGTGACCCGCCCTGAGAAGTTAGCAAACCGCGACGTTGCTTACTGACCGAAACCAGCAGGCGCAGGGCCAACGCACGATGTCCAGATCCACGGATTGATGTAGCCGCTGACGTAGACCTGCGTCCACGATCTGCCGCTGGCATCCTTCTTGGGAGTCGGGTTCACGAACCATGACTGACCCGCCTTGATGCGATTATCGCCCACCGCGCTGCCACCGGGGACATCGAAGACCGCCGTATCGCAGGTGATGGTGCGCTGTACGTAACCGCTTGGGACGGAAGGCCCTTCGAACAAGCCGCTACCACCGGAGAACCAAATGGTCACGACTGGCTCACTGCCCGACGCATTGCAAACGCCCTGAATGTTGACCGAGAAGGTGGGGAAGGTGGCTGTGTCACGCAGCGTGTAAGGGAATGTCTGCGTGGCAAACGTCCCGCCAAAGACACCCGCGTAACTCAAGTGACCAGCAGATTGGAGACCTGTATGACTGTCAATTGTCGTGCCATTTAGCGAGATCACTTCGGTGAAGGGTGTGGGCGATGTAAAATCCGAGGTGACGGCGACGGGAATAAACATCGAAGTCGCATCACATGTTGCACCCCCGCTGTAATCCAAGCTCAGGAGGCCGTTTCCGGCAGCAAAAACCGGGGAAACCGCCGCACCTAACAAAAAGAGCACAATAATTGCGACAATAGCTCGACGCATACGAAGAAACTCCTAAGGAACTGTGTGAGGGAAGGTAAGCAAGAGCCATTGTATGGCGATTTGTGTATTTGAGGACAGTTGGGATTGAAACGGTTACGGATCAGTTATGTAGCTCAATTTTGTAAAGATCGACTAGCTGCATCGATAACGCCGCCCGACGTTGGTGGTGATGGTATTAAAGAAATTGGTCAGGCAAACGATCCCCGACAATGATGGTGTTTAAGAAATTACTCAGGCAAACGCAAGTTTGTCGCCAACGTACGCCGAGGGTTAATGGTGTTTAAGATATTGGTCAAGGAAACGCAAGGTTGTCGGCAACGCATGCCGAGGGTTAAAACCCCCGGCTACAATCCCAACCGAGCTGTCCACTAAAGGGACTCAAGAAAATGCGTTGACGTGAGCGTCATATTCCTGCCTTATTTTTTTGAAAAACCATAATTGTCGGGCTTGCCTTACGAAGTCCCTTGCGGGACTCAAGGCTATGTTGGTGGGATCGGCGTATTCCTGCCTTATTTCTCAAAAATCCTACACCTGTCGGCTACTGTGCCAAGAAGGTTAATCAGGTCCGTCAACAGTATCAACTTCAGGTTAGAAAGACGCGGAGGGATTCACCACGATCTCGATGCTTCCTCCTTTCGTAGGAATTCCGTGAAAAAGCACCGCGCCCATATTGACGCGGTGCGCGATCGGTTTTACAATGGCGTCATCGCTCCCAGAGGTGATTATGTCGCGTCTGCCGGCGAGTATCGTCAACCAAGTCAAGGACATTGTATGTGCACTCGGATCGACATTCGTTAGTCCAACCCGGACTCCGACGGTTGATTTGAGCACGCCTGCTGTCTGTTTCAGCTTGTAACCACGCTGTACCTGTGTGTCATCATCGCGCCGCGCGGAGCCTTCCGGCGGCGTTTTTGATTCTCGTCACTGTCCGATCTGATACACAAGGAGCCAACACAGATGGCTGAACAAGTCCTCGAACTTCACAACATTTCGAAAACCTACGGGGCGAAAGTCGTCCTCGATCAAGTCTCGCTCGTGATCAACCGCAAAGACCGCATCGGCTTGGTGGGTGAAAACGGGACAGGTAAAACTACCTTCGCGTCGATCATCATGGGGACGCTCGCGCCGGATGAAGGCCGTGTGATGCCCGTGCCGGGGCTGGAGATCGGCTACCTGCCGCAGGAGGCCAGTTTTGATGACGACCTGACCGTGCAGCAGTTCTTCGAGCGGGCGATGGGCGCACTGGATCGACTGCGGGCGGAGATGGAAACGCTCGAACATCAGATGTCGGCGGAGACTGCACCGGACGCGCTGAACCGCCTTGTCGAGCGGTATGGCACGCTGCAAGAGGAATTCACGCGGCGCGGCGGCTATGAGGCTGACTTCCGCATGGAGCAAGTCCTCGCGGGCTTGGAACTCTCGCACGTGGATCGCAGCCGCACGGCGCGCACGTTGAGCGGCGGTGAGAAAACGCGCATGGTGCTGGCGAGTCTGCTGCTGCTGTCGCCGCTGCTGCTGATCCTTGACGAGCCGACGAACCATCTGGACATCACGGCGCTGGAATGGTTGGAGCAGTACCTAACCGAATATGCAGGTGCAGTGCTGGTGATCTCGCATGATCGACGTTTCCTGAACCGTGTCGTCACGCAGATCGTGGAGCTATCGCCCGCTGATCACAAATTCACGGTGTTTTATGGTAACTATGACGCTTACGCGCAGGAGCGGGAACGGCTGCGCGAACAGCAGATGGAGGCCTTTGAAGCGCAGCAGACCGAGATCAAGGAGTTGCAGCGAAAAATCAAGCAGATTCATCATAATTCGGGTAAGGGTCGCCCGATGCCGGATAATGATAAATTCGCCAAAGGTTTTTTTGGCGGGCGTGCCGAAGTCCAGAAGGGCGCGGACATCAAGAACGCGAAAAAGCGACTGGAAAAGCTGCTCGATAATAAGCTGGAACGTCCGATGGCAGGGTGGGCGATCAACCCTGATTTCCGGCCCGACGAGCTGATCAGCCGCGATGTGATCCGGCTGCACGAAATCGGCAAGCAGTATGACGGGCGGATTCTGTTCGCGGACGTGACGGCGACGATCACGGCGGGCGAACGGATCGTGTTGCAAGGGCCGAACGGCGTGGGCAAGACGACTTTGCTCAAGATCATCCTCGGCTTGGAGCAGCCGGACAGCGGCTTCGTGCGGCTGGCGAATGGCGCGCGGATCGGCTACCTCGATCAGGAGCAGGAGTCGCTTGATCCGAACGAGACCGTGCTGGAAGCCTACAGCCACGATCTGCCCGGGGTGGAGGGGGAACACCGCGCTAACCTACATAAATACGGGTTGTTCCGCGAAGACGAAGTGCTGCAACGGATCGGCAATCTGAGCGTGGGACAGCGGCGGAAACTGCAAATCGCGCGGATGATCGGCACGCGGGCGAATGTGTTGGTGCTGGACGAGCCGACCAACCATCTCGATCTCGCCAGCGTGGAGAGCTTCGAGCAGGCGCTGCGCGAGTTCCCCGGCACGGTGTTCGCGATCTCGCATGACCGCACATTTGCCGAGCACGTCGCTACGTCGATCTGGACGATCCGCGAGGGGGCGCTGGCGGTGACAGAGCGTGTGCCGATCTCGTAACCTCGTCGCCTAGGAGGCGGGCGACATTCCCGCCTCTTTCCGATTCTCCTCAAATGCAATCGCTTTCATCGAATAAAATCTTGACAACGCAACGAAGTCAAAGTAAGCTATGTAAGCGCTTACATATCCTACGATGTGGTTATGCATTCCCGCAGTCGGACGACAATCGATGACGTGGCACGCGAGGCGAAGGTTTCGACGGCGACGATCAGCCGCTACCTGAACGACCCCGATAAAGTGGCGATCCAGACGCGGGCAGTCATCGCGGCGACTATCCAGCGGTTGCAGTACCAACCGAATCAGGCAGCCCGCGTCCTCGCCAGTAATCACAACACCGTGATCGGGCTGGTAGTGGACGAGATTGGCGGCGAATTCTTCTCCCCGATGCTGCACGGCATCGAAAAGGCGACGAGTCAGCACGGCTACGATCTGCTGATCCTCTCCGCGCACGGCAAGGCCAAAGTAGGCGAATACCCGATCAATGAACATAACACGGCGGGACTGGTGGTCTTCGCGAACAGCCTGCCGGAAGCCGAACTGCGCCGACTGCACCGGATCGGGTTTCCGGTGGTGCTGCTGCATCGGTCATCGCCGCCGGACATCGACATCCCGTTCGTGACGGTGGCGAACCACGCGGGCGCACGCGAGATGACGGATTATCTGATCGAGCAGCGCGGCTATCGGCGGATCGCCTTCCTCGAAGGAGAAGCGGGCAGCGAAGACGCACAGACTCGGCTGCAAGGCTACCGCGACTCGCTGGAGGTGCATGGCCTCGGCTTCGATCCGCTGCTGATCGGCGCGGGCGGGTTTTCCGAGCAGACGGCGCACGACACGGTGATGCAGTGGCTGCGGCGCGGGCTGAAGATCGAGGCGATCTTCGCGGCGGACGACGACTCCGCCATCGGGGCGATGAGCGCCATCACGGAGCGCGGGCTGCGCGTGCCACAGGATATTGCCGTCGTCGGGTTCGATGATACGCGGTTGGCGCGCTATCTGACGCCGCCGCTGACCACCGTCCGGATGCCGATTGAGCACGCGGGACGGTTGGCGGTGGAACATCTCGTGCAAGTGATCCAGACGGGCAGTACCGAACAACGGACGCTGCTGCCGACCGAATTAATCATCCGCGCCTCGTGCGGATGTTGTTAGAAGCCTCACCCCAACCCCTTTCCATTGTCACGGAGAAGGGCGGTGAACGAAATGACGTCGTTGAGATAAAGAAAGGTTCGAGTTTCCCATGAAAGTAGCAGTGATTGGCGGCGGTTCTTCGTATACGCCGGAATTGATCAATGGATTTTTGGCGCGGCTAGACACCTTCCCGCTGACCGAGTTGTGGTTGATGGATATTTTGCCGGAACGCTTGGAGATCGTCGGGAAGTTCGCGCAGCGGATGGTCAAGGCGGCAGGATCGCCGTTCGAGGTGCATCTGACGACTGACCAGCGCGAGGCCGTGCGCGGCGCGAGCTACGTGACGACCCAACTGCGCGTCGGGTGGATGGCTGCGCGGCGCGAGGACGAATATCTGGGACATCGGCACGGCTTGATCGGGCAGGAGACGACGGGCGTGGGCGGGATGGCGAAGGCGCTGCGCACGATCCCCGTCGTGCTGAAGATCGCCAGCGATATGCGCGATCTGGCTCCGGGTGCGCTGCTGGTTAACTTCACGAATCCCGCCGGATTGGTGACGGAAGCGCTGTCCCGCTACGCGGCGGATGTGCCGTCGGTGGGCGTGTGCAACGTCCCGATCACGACGAAGATGAACATCTTGAAGCGGCTGGCGGAACAGGGCATCCACGCGGCACCAGAACAGGCAGAACTCAATACGCTCGGCTTGAACCACCTGACATGGCATCGCGGCTTCAAGA
Organism: Anaerolineae bacterium; assembly: GCA_019637615.1. Lineage (GTDB taxonomy): Bacteria > Chloroflexota > Anaerolineae > Aggregatilineales > UBA2796 > JAHBVK01. Next base: position 36,841 of record JAHBVJ010000045.1, read on the forward strand.
TCGAGGGCGAGGAGATGTGGGGACAGGTGATGCAAGGCTTCGTGGCGGACATTAAGAGCGGCAAAAACCACGAGTGGGATTTGGGCACGATTGAGTCGCTGAATATGATGCCGAATTACTACCTGTCATATTTCTACTACACCGACCGCAAGATCGCGGAGCAAACCTACCCGCCCTCGCGTGCGGATAAGGTGATGGAGATCGAGGAGAAGTTGTTCGCGCAGTACGCGGAGCCTGACCGCAGCACGCCGCCCGAAGGCTTGATGCAGCGCGGTGGGGCATATTATTCGACGGTGGCGACGCAGCTCTTGAACGCGCATTACAACGACCTGAACGAAACGCACGTCGTCAACGTCCCGCATCGGGGCGCGATCCCCGGCTGGCCCGCCGATTGGGTGCTGGAGATTCCGAGCAAGATCGGGCGGAGCGGCATCACGCCGATTCCGGCGGAACCGCTGCCGCTGGCGTGCTTCGGCTTGCTGGCGCAGATCAAGGCGTATGAACTGCTGACCGTCGAAGCTGCTGTGCATGGCGACCGCAAGGCCGCGTATCAGGCACTGCTCACGCATCCGCTCGGCCCAAGCGCGGACAAAGTAGGCGTGGTGCTGGACGACCTGCTGACCACGCATAAGAAATATCTGCCGCAGTTCTGGTCATAACGGCGCACCGAGGAGACATTCAAAGTGACACGCTATTTTCTGGGGCTGGATGTCGGCAACACCAAGACGCACGCGCTGGTGGTGAACGAAGACGGGCAGGCAGTCGGGTTCGCACGCGGGAAACCCGCCAACCATGAGACGTATGGCGAGGCAGGTTTCCGCGAGACGATGCGGGAAGTGACGCTCGGCGCGTGCCAACAGGCCGGAATCGGGATGGCACAGATCGCTGGGATGGGCTTCGGCGTCGCGGGCTATGACTGGGACTCCGACCTGTCGATGATGCAGCGCGCGATTGATGGGCTGGGCATCGCGGCTCCTTACGCGGTGGTCAATGACGCCGTGCCGGGGCTGATCGCGGGGGCGCGACAAGGGTGGGGCGTATGCATTTCGGCGGGGACGAGCTGCAACTGCCGTGGGCGCGACCAGCACGGGCGCGAAGGCCGTGTGACGGGCGAAGGCATGATCTTCGCGGAGGCGGGCGGCGGGCACGAATTGGTGTACAAGGCCATCGGCGCGATCTCCAAGGCGTGGTCGAAGCGCGGGCCGACAACCATGCTGACGGAGCTGTTCATGGCGCACTACGGCGAAACCAGCGTGATCGCGATGCTGGAAGGCTTGGCGCGCGGGAAGTATCGAGCGCGGGCGGTGGACGCGCCCGTCGTGTTCAAGGCCGTCGAGGCGGGCGATCCGGTCGCCATCGAAGTGATGTTGTGGGTGAGTCGTGAACTGGGCGACCTCGCCAACGGCGTGATCCGGCAATTGGGCATCGAGGCACTGGCTTTCGAGGTGGTGCTGGCGGGCAGCTTCTACAAGGGCAGTCCGCTGATCACGCAGAGCATCACGGAGACGATCAAGCCCGTCGCGCCGCTGGCGGAATTGGTGCGGCTGCACGCGCCGCCAACGGTCGGCGCGGCGATGCTCGGCATGGAGAAGGCGGGCGTCGATTTCACCCGCGTGCGAGAGCGGATGATCGCCACGACAGCGACGATAGAAGAGGAAAGTGCTTAGGCCGGGAAAAGTGCTTAGTCCTGAGTGCTTAGTGCTTAGTAAAGACAGCCTCACCCCCAACCCCTCTCCATTGCCATGGAGAGGGGAGATGTCCACGCGGGGCGGATAAGTGTGACGACAGGCGAAGGGTATCTGAAGAACGCCGGAAGTTGCAGGTTGAGCTAGGGATCGATAAGCTTGGCGGCTGTTTTCCGGCTTAGAGAGGGTACACATGATACAGACAACATTGAACCGCTGGTCGCAAGTGCGGCACAAGCGGATACTGCGGATCGCGTTCTTCACCGTGGTGATCCTGATCGGCGCGCAGGTGCGCATTTTGCTGCCGGGTACGCCGGTGCCGTTCACGCTGCAAACGCTCGGCGTGCTGCTGGCGGGGATGGCGTTGGGGCCGATGGAAGGCACGGCAAGCGTGATCGGCTATCTCGGCCTTGTCGCGGCGGGCATCGATGGGCGCGGCGTGGCCGCGTTCGCCAGTCCGACGGCGGGATTTTTGCTCGGCTTCATCCCCGGCGCATTCATTGCGGGGCTGGCGTGGCGCACCGCCGAACGAGTACGGTTCCCGCTGTCGGTGGCGTGCGGATTGCTCGGCGTGGCGGCGGTGTTCGCGCTCGGCATGGCGTGGTTGGCGAACTACACGCATTCGTGGGAAGCGGCATTCATGGCGGGCGTAGTACCGTTTATCTTCGTGGACTTCGGCAAGGTGCTGCTGGCGGCGTCTCTGGTGCGGCTAGGGCGCGAGTCGTGGCTGCGGTGGTTCGCGCTCGGCGGAGAGTAGGCAGATTTCCTATTCCCTGCGCAGTGTCGCTAACGCCATCAGCAAGGGCGGGACTGCACAGTAAACGTGCAGCCTGCGAAAATCAATGGGCGAGGAGTACCAAGAGCAGCGCCGCCAGCATCATGAAGATGATCACGCCCGCGATCACCCAACTGCCCTCGACGGGCTGCGTTTCTTCAGGTTTTTCGTCGGGCTGTGTGGCGACGCGCTGCATCCCCTTGCCGGGATCGCCAACACGTTTGGCGACAATGATGGCGTCATTATCGCGTTTGACCACGACAGGAGCGGCGGGTGCGGTCGTGATCGGCGCGCTGATCTGACTCGCGGCGGGCTGCTTGGCGCGGGTGGCGTTGAGCTGGTTGCGCTGCGCAACCGTGCCGACGAAGAAACCGCAACGCTTGCAAAACGTGTAACTGGCAGGATTTTCTGCGCCACAATTGCGACACAGCTTGACACCATCGAGCGTAAGCTGCGGGAGCGGGGTTTGCATAGGCACGGGCGCGGTATTGCTCGTACCGCCGATGGAGCGTCGTCCAGAGATGACCGCGCCGGAACCCGCCGAAGGCACCGCCACCGAGGTATCGACGCCCGCTGTTGGTTGCAGCGCAGCGAGTGCATCTTTCCATGTCGCCAGCGCAGGGCTATCCGCCAGCGTGGGACTATTCCATGCCTGTTCAAATAAACTGGCGATGTCGTCGCTGTAATGATCGCGCAGGGCTTGGCTCATCAGGCGGAAACGGGCGCTGGCAGGGTCTTGCATCTCGGCGCTGGCGAAAAAGTGCTCATCAGCGCTGTTCTGGCGCAAGCGCGCATCTGACCAGCCGAGCATCTCCGCGAGCAGCATCGCCGCCGCGAACCGATCACCGTTGGCGTTCCACTGCCCGCGTTCACGCCCCTGCTTGTGCTGGTAGCCGTCCTGTCCGGCGGGTGCTTCGACGGGCGGCGGCTGATCCGGCCCGTAGATTTCTTCGATGTCTACCAACTGCACATCGCTGTTGCGCCGATCCACCATGACGTTGGCACCTGCTATATCGGTATGCGCCAAGCCTTGCGCTTCCATCGCGGCTAACACGCCGGACAGCGACTGTGCCAGCCGGATGCTCTCGTTGGATGAGATGGGCGCTTTGCTGGTGATCAGGTCATACCACGTCATCCCCGGCAGCCACGGCATTAACATGCCATATTCGAGCGCGGGATACTGGGCGATGAGCGGGGCATGGGTGGCGTTGGTAAAGACCGTCCGGCGCGCGGCTTTCATCCCCGGCAGATCAGCATATTTATGCAGCATGGTCGCCACCGTGACCAGCTCCGGCACGCGATATTTGAGCTTGAAATACTTGAGCGCCATGCGTTCATTATCCGGCGCGGCGAGCTGGATCACGAAGCCACGTGCGCCGCGCTGAAGATAGGGGATGCCGGGGAGCGCGGGATGCTCCGTCACGCGGTAAGACTTGCCCTCGATGGTGATGCGTTCGTTGGCTTCTACTTTGATCTGCGCACGGCTCATAAATACACTCGCGCTAACGCTGCACGAACAAGATGATCCAGCCGATGGAAAGCGCCGCCGCAAGGATCAACGACAGAACCAAGATCGGGGCAACACGAAAGGGACGCGGCGGGAGCGCTACCTTCAATGTCACACTTTCCCCATTCATCGTGACAATTTCCGCGACGGAGAGCTGCACCTTCAGGGGTTCACTCCACAGACCGGGTGGATACTCGTTGGAAAGAGCTTGGACACTGCATTGAACACCGCCCATCGCCAGATCGACGGGCAGGAAATAGGTGTTGATGGGAACATCCACCGTCCATTGGGCGTCGTTGGTTTCTAGCTTGACGCGGTAGGCCGTCGCTTCGGGTATTTCGCTCCACAACAAGGTGGTTTCTTGCAATTGAAGCTGCTGGAGGATCGGGGCGGGCAGCGGCTCCCCCAATTTGACGGTCTGGAAGGCCACGTCGAAGACCGACACGTCATCGCTGGCGGGCGCGGCACCGAGATCGATGGCTAACTGATCGAGGCTGGCAAGTGAAAGCGTGCGCAGCGCATCGGTGCGGCTGCCAATGCCGTCGCTGTGGACGGTCAGGCGGGTGACGCCGTTCAAGGAGCGCACCAAAGTATGCGCGTAGCCTTCACCCGCGCCGCTTTTCGGCCCGATGCGGCTCGACCAGCGCTCTTTCGTTTCCCAAACCGCGTCGGGGATGTCCATCGCCGCACCGTGATTGTCCCACAGCCAGAAGCGCATGTCGCCCATCCAGCAGATCGCCAACTGCCGCGCCGCTAGATCGATGCGCCCCGCGATGAACATGGCTTCGCTACCGTTTTCGCGCTTACGCTCCAAGGCATCTTTGAGCATGGGCGGCAAGCTCGATTTCAGCGGTTTGATCTGCACCTGCGCGTTGGCGTCGTCCACCCACGCTTTCAACATGCGGTCAAGCTCGGTGTCGAAGGCCGCGTCATCGGTGATCGTCAGCCCCGCCAACCACGCGACGAGATGCTCCCCGATGTAACGCGCCGCCAGATCGCCGTAGAAGGACTGGCTGACGCCATCACACACGGCAAAGGTTAGCCGCTGCCCGTCGTGGGCATAGCAGATGAAATCTTGCCCCGGCGCGTTGTTCTTCTTCGAGTCGCGCGAGCGGTCAAACAGATACGTTAGCACCAGCCCCGGCAGTAGTTCGCGCCGTGCCGGTGTATCCGTATCTTGGTTGATGGTCACAATGGTCATGGCGCGGTGTTACGTCCAACTAGTGTCGCACATGACGCCACTTTCAGGCGTCATGCGGATAACCCGATAGTGCGAAAACGACCGAAATCGGCTCAGGCGACGGGTGTAGCGCCGCTCATGGTGAAGGCCATCCGGATCAGCTCTTTATTTTGCGCCGGGAACATCATGGGCGCGTCGGCTTGCAACTGGTAGCCGAATTCCAGCATCTCGCCGCGATACGCTTCGGGGATCGGGGACGACATCCGCAGCAGCGCCCGCGCATAGTCGTTGGCGAGGTCGGCTTCGTTGACCAGACCGGGCCATGTGAAGACATCAGTGACGGGCTGCTTCAACAGCTTATCCGAAATGAAGATGTTTTCGACCAGCACCGTGCCGTCATTGGTGCCCAAGCCCATGATGCGCTGCACAATCGGGGTCGGATCGTCACCCTGATACTCGCCATCGGTCATATGACAGATCAGCGGGGCGGGATGACCCTGCATGTAAGGTAGTTCTTGCGTCAGGAGTTGTTCGGCGGCGAGGAATGCGCCCGCCGTGTTGGTGCCGCCGCGCGGGGAGAATTCCGGCACGCCGTCGCGCACGAATTGGTCGATGGTGCGGATGCCGCCGAGTACGTCATGCACCTGTGACTCGTAGGCGTAGATGGCTAACCGATAGCGCGGTGAGACGGATTCGCCCTTGGTGGAACGGGCGACCATCTCAGTGGCGATCTCTTGCAGCGCGTCGGAGACGATCTCCACACGCCGCTTATCCCCTAACATCTGGCTCATCGATCCGCTGATGTCCAAGAGGTAAATGATCAACACAGGGGTCGTCGAAGTGGCGACGGCAGTATAAGACATAAAGGGCTGCTCCTCATCATTGGACGTAACCTGCACAATGACACAGATCGTACACCATCAGCGTAAAGCTGGCGACTCCTCGCGTGAGGATGGTAGTTGGGAGGGCTTGTCCGAATGGCGTTAAGGTTTGTCACGATTTTTTGCGCGTCCACCGCCAAGAGGCTGCTCCCCGCACCGCCAAAGCCTAATTCTGATGGTGGTATCTGTTGCGCCGCTCCCCGGCTTGCTGTAAAGTAACTTCGCGCAGTGTTGGCAGGGGGCAAAATGGCACTGTTCGACGGCAAGATCAGCTTGAAAACCAGCATTGAAGAAGCGTGGAAAGCTGCGCAACAAACACTCACGCCTGCCGAGAAGATTGTGTCCAGCACGCCGAATGCCGCGTTCGCCGCGATGGACAGTGTGCTCGGCTACCTGTATATTTTCCGCACCCGCTCGAACGGCGAGATCGCCCTCCGGCTGCTGATCGATGAGGCTCCACGCGTTCGGGAGATATTCCGCACATACAAAGGCTCCGATGCGCTGGAAATGCTGGCGACGTTGGGCAGCGCTGACGACGCCTACATGCAACGCATTGAGCAGCTCGGCAAACAGCGCCTGAAGCATATCGAGGAAGTGATCGACAGCGCCTTGAATATCGATCTGCTGTTGGACGCATACCCACCAGCAGACAAGGCCGCCGAGCCGCCGAAAAGTAGGTCGAAAGACGTGTCCATCGTGCCCGCTGTGAGCATGGTACAAAGCCCACCCGCTCCCGATTGGCTCACGGGGTTGTCATCTGCCATCCCGCCGGAAGGCCGCTCAAACGCGCCGAAGGTGATCGCTTCGCCGTATGCCGAACCTATCGTCTCGGATCGACGGCAGTTGTGGTGGATCGTGGGCATCCTCAGCGTTATCCTTGTGATCGGGCTGGTTATCCTGATCATGGTGGTGTCGGGGGCGAACGCGGATCGCAGTTACGAGGGACAATGGTTCTCGCTCAAGTTACCCGCCGGATGGAGTAAAATTGCACCGGACAACCGCGCGGAGGTGTGTGGCAGAGAGGGTGCATGTTCGCTGATCATCGGCAAAGACCCCTATCATTTCGTGGCGATCTATTTCAAGATCGAGACGAGCGCGACGCCGATGACACTCAAGGACATTGAAACGGGCTATTGGTTCAATTTTCAGGCGCAGCATCCGGATTATCATTTCAATTACCAGAATAGCGACACGTTGCGTGGTCATCCCGCCGTAGTTATCGAGTATGTAGTGCCGCGCGGGCCAGACTATAACCATTTTAAGCGGTATATCACCGTGCTCAATCCGACCACGACACTGCATGTGGTGACTTACGGGGTGAGTTCGTCCCAGTATCGGGACGCCGAGAACAGCATCGTCCAAATCTTGAGCATCCTTACCATCAACTCATAGAAAGCCGTGAATCGTGAAACGTACTGCAATCGTCACTGGCGCAAATCGTGGGATCGGCTATGAAATCTGCCGTCAACTGGCAGACGAGGGATTCCGCGTCATTTTGACCAGTCGTGACAAACTCAAAGGGGAGCAAGCTGTCTATGCCTTGCGCACCCTCAGCCGCGATATTGTGTATCATCAGCTTGACGTCACCGATGAGGCCAGCGTCACGACGTTGAGAGACTTCGTGACGCGCGAATATGGCATCATTGAAGTGCTGGTTAATAACGCGGCGATCCTGCTCGATGAAGGTAAACGGCTGCTGGACGAAGACTTGAGCCTCGTGCGCCAGACGATGGAAACAAATTACTACGGCGCTTTGCTGATGTGCCGCGCCTTCATCCCGCTGATGAAAGAGGCCAATTATGGGCGCGTCGTGAACATCTCGTCCGAGGCGGGATCGTTGGCGGGGATGGATGGCTACGCGCCTGCCTACAGCACTTCAAAAACGGCGCTCAATGCAATGACGCGGATCATCGCGAGTGAGTTGCAAGGCTTCAACATCAAGATCAATTCGATGTGCCCCGGTTGGGTACGCACGGAGATGGGGACTGCCAGCGCGCCGCGTTCAGCCGAAAAAGGGGCGCAGGGCGCGATCTGGCTGGCGACGCTGCCGAATGAGGGGCCGAACGGTGGCTTTTTTCAAGATGAGAAGCCGCTACGCTGGTGATTTTGCGCGAAAAGTGCCCAGTCTGAAAATCCTGATCAACTCGCCCTTGACGATGGTGCGCCCGTAGGGTAAGATAACAGTCGTTCTCGCGAGAGAACCTTAGGAGCTGTGGTGTAGTGGTTAACATATCCGCCTGTCACGTGGAAGATCGCGGGTTCGAAACCCGTCAGCTCCGCCTGTGTACAAAGTATCGTTTACCTCGTCAACGTCTACCAATTCAACGGTAGACGTTTCGTTTGCCCCTACCGCAACATGATAGTTAGCTCGTAGTGAAATGCCCACAACTTGCTCCTCGCGCACCCATACCCGCGCAACGATGAGCTTGATGAGTTCATACTGTTTCTGACGATCACCCTCGGTTGCTTCCCAATGGTCGCCAAAGTTAGTCAAGATGTCTGCTGCCGTTTCAAGGTCATCATCCGCAATCGGCGTGAGCTTCTCTAGCTCCTGTTGGAGCTTCACCCGTTCCTCAAGATAGGCGTTCTGGTCGGCAAAAAAGCCATGATCCCACCGAAAGTCCATGCGCTCGATAATCGTCTTGATTTCCTTGATACGTTCGTCAAGTTTTTGATCTCCGAGTAATTCTCCCATCGCGCTGATTATTCGCTTACGCCAATCAGCAGGCGGTTTTAGCTTTTTGAGAATTTCCACAACTTGCGCCTC
>JAHBVJ010000046.1 GCA_019637615.1 Anaerolineae bacterium
GCGAAGAGGTGGAATTAAGCGCCAGCGACAAGGCCGAACTGCGCCGCCTTGCCCGCCAGACATGGCTATTTTACGAGCAGATGGTCGGCCCCGAAGATCACTGGCTCCCGCCCGATCACTATCAGGAAGCCCCGTGTGAACTCGTAGCACACCGCACCTCGCCCACCAACATCGGCATGTTGATGCTTTCGACGCTCTCCGCCTACGATCTCGGTTTCATGGGGCCGCTGGAATTGATCGTGCGTCTGCAAGCCACCCTCGCCACCTTCGACCAGCTCGAACATTATCGCGGGCATCTGCTCAACTGGTACGATACGCAAACGCTCGAACCGCTCACCCCGCGCTACGTGTCCACCGTCGATAGCGGTAACTTGGCGGGCGCGCTGATCGCGATCAAGCAAGCCTGCCTCGGTTTTCCGGCTGCCCGCGTGATGACGGCGCAGCGCTGGCACGGCTTCCTCGACACGCTCGATCTGGTCGAAGGCAGCGTCAACGATTTGTTGGCGGCTAGTCCCGATGCGCCTGCTTCGTCGCTGCAAAAATACACGGCGACGCTGCGCCAGAAAGTTCAAGCCGCCGCCCTTGTCACCGATCAGTGGGCAAGTCTGACCAATTGGCTGGCACAAGACGCGTGGGCGGAATTTTCGCGCCTGATGATCGACCTGCTCAGTTCCGATGCCGTCGTCCCCGATCCCGACAAGGTGAAAGGGCTACGTATCGTCTCCGAGCGACTGCATCAGCACATCCTGTACATGCACAGCGATGTCGATCAGTTCACGCCGTGGCTCATGATGCTCTACCAGCCGCCCGCCTATTTCACGCAGCCAGACTGCCCGCCCGCGCTGCTGGCAAGCTGGAAAGAACTACGTGCCGTGCTCCCCACTTCGCCAGCCCTGCGCGATCTTGCTGCCATCTGCGATCAGGCCGACGCGCACTTGAAGACCTTGCGCGCCCAACTCCTAACCGCCCCCGGCACGCCCGACCAGCTTCGCGCCGCGCAGACGTGGTGTTCGCAGTTGCAGACGAAAATTTCTGTCACCCGTCAACATGCGGAAGCGCTGCTCAACGATGTCGCGCAGATCGCCCGTGACTGCCAGCGCCATTTCGCCGCCATGAACTTCGATTTTCTCTATAACCATCAGCGCAAACTGTTCTACATCGGCTACAACGTCACCGCCGAGCGCCTTGACGACAACTGCTATGACCTGCTGGCCTCGGAAGCCCGCCTCGCCAGCTTGCTCGCCATCGCCAAGCGCGACGTGCCGCAAGAACACTGGCTGCATCTCGGTCGCGCCATGACCACCGTCGTCAACACGCGCACGCTGCTCTCGTGGAGCGGCACCATGTTCGAATATCTGATGCCAACCCTGCTCATGCGCGGTTACGAGCACACGCTGCTCAACCAGAGCAATCGCGCCGCTGTCGATTACCAGATCGCCTATGCGCAAGAGCGTAACGTCCCGTGGGGCATCTCCGAGTCCAGCTACTACGCCTTCGACGGCAGCATGACCTACCAGTATCGCGCGTTCGGCGTGCCCGGTCTCGGCTTCAAGCGCGGCCTGACGGAAGACCTCGTCATCGCGCCCTATGCCTCGCTGTTAGCGCTGGCTCTGCGTCCGGATGCCGTCCGCCACAACATGGATCGCCTCGCAGATGTCGGGATGCGTGGGCGCTACGGCTTCTACGAGTCGGTTGACTATTCGCGTGCCCGCCTGATCCGCCGCCAAGATCACGCCATCATCCGTTCGTACATGGCGCACCATCAGGGCATGATCATGGTCGCGCTGACCAACTATCTCACCCGCGACGTGATGATCGAGCGTTTCCATGCCGATCCCACCGTGCAGAGCGTCGAAATGCTGCTGCAAGAACGCATCCCGACGCAAGCGCCCGTCGAATTCCCCCATCAGGACGAGCTTACCGCCCACACCACGCGCCAGACTCGCGTCTCGCTCCATCCGTGGTCAGTGCCCGTCGATGCGCCCGTGCCGCAAGTCCATGTGCTCTCCAACGGGCACTACAGCACGCTGATCACCAGCGCGGGCGGCGGTTATAGTCAGTGGAATGGGGTAGCCTTGACGCGCTGGCAGTCGGATACCACGCGCGATCATTGGGGCATCTGGCTCTACGTCCAAGACCTCGATTCCGGTGCGCTGTGGTCAGCCAGTTACCAACCGACGGCGCTCATGCCGGAATCGCAGTCCGTCGCGTTCTATCCGCATCAAGCCGAATTCCAGCGGCGCGATAACCAGATCGCGCTGCACATGCAGGTCACCGTCAGCGCCGAGGATGACGTAGAAATCCGCCAGCTGACCATCATCAATCACGGCGAACGCCCGCGCCGTCTGCGTGTCGTCAGCTATGGCGAAGTCGCCCTTGCGCCCACCGAGCCGCACCCTGCCTTCAACAAGCTGTTCATCGAGAGCGAATACGTCGCTGACCGTCATTTGCTGCTGTTCCATCGCCGTCTGCGCGCCGCTGACGAAACGCCCATCTATTTCGGACATTTCCTCGTCACGGATGATCGCCCGAACGGCACGCTTTCCTACGAAGGGGATCGCGCCCGCTTCCTCGGCAGGGGCAGCACGCCCTTCGCGCCGCAAGCCTTGCAACGCACCAACGCGCGTCTCTCGCAAACCGTCGGCATCACGCTCGATCCGATCATGTCGCTCAGTCAGGAAGTCGTCGTCCAACCGCACGGGCGGGCGCGCATGGCCTATCTGACTCTCGCCACCGACGCCCGTCAAGCCGCTCTCGATCTCGCCACCCGCTACCAGACGTGGACGACCATCACCCGCGCCTTTGACGACTCCCTGCGCCAGAACGAATCGATGCTCCGCCAGCTCGATCTCGGCACGTCTCAATTAACGCTCATTCAGCAGCTTCTCAGTCTGTTGCTTTATCCGCATCACAGCTTACGCGCCGCTACCGATGTCCTGAGCAGCAACATCAAGGGTCAATCCGCGCTGTGGGCGTATGCCATCTCCGGCGATTACCCGATCCTGCTCGTGCGCATCCGCGCGGAAGCCGATCTAGGGCTGGTGCAAGAACTCTTGCAAGCGCACACCTACTGGCGTGATCAGCAGCTCAAAATCGATCTGGTCATCGTCAATCTGCACGACAGCAGCTATTCGCAAGAGCTGCAAGGCCAGCTTCACCGCCTGATCGTGCGTGCCAACAGCGCACTTTGGCTCAACCAGCGCGGCGGCATTTTCACCGTCAACGCCGATCAGATGGGCAAGGGCGACTATACCTTGTTACAAACGGCTGCCCGCGTCGTGCTCGATGGGCAGCAGGGCACCTTGACGGAGCAGCTCACCCGCGCCGCCCAAGCCGCCGTGTCTCCGCTGCCCGCCTTCACGCCCTCATTGTTCAATCCCGACGCGGTCGAGGCCACGCCTCCCCTGCCCCGTCCCGCCGATCTGCGCTTCGATAACGGCACAGGCGGCTTCACCAGCGATGGCAGCGAATACGTAGTCTATCTCGACGCCGATCACTGGACGCCGGTGCCGTGGGTCAACATCATCGCCAACGACTCGTTCGGCTTCCTCGTCTCCGAAGCCGGATCGAGCTACACATGGGCGGGCAACAGCAGCCAGAATCGCCTCACGCCGTGGCACAACGATCCCGTCTCGGATGGCGCAGGCGAGGCGATTTACCTGCGCGACGAAGAAACCGCCAAGGTCTGGTCGCCCACGCCCCTGCCTAGCCGCGACTCCGAACCCTACCTGATCCGGCATGGCGCGGGCTATTCGGTCTTCGATCACCACAGTCAAGGCGTGAAGCAAACCACCACTTATTTCACTGCGCCCGACGCGCCCGTCAAGATCATCAAACTCCGCGTCGAGAATCTGTGGCAGCGTCCACGCCGCCTGACCGTCACTTACTACGCCGAGTGGGTCTTGGAAGTCTCCCGCGCCAACGCTCAGTCTTACATCATTTTGGATTACGACCACAGCAGCGGCGCGTTATTAGCCCGCAACCCGTACAACACCGAATTCGCGGATCGGGTGGCCTTCTTAGCGGCGAACAAAGCCCCGCACGGCCTCACCGCCGACCGCACCGAATTCATCGGGCGGATGGGCAATCTGTATCGTCCCGCCGCGCTCAACCGCATCGGGTTAGCCAGCCGCGTTGAATGCGGTGGCGATCCTTGTGCCGCGCTCCAACTGCACATCGATCTGCCCGTTGGCGGCGTCGAGGAAGTCTATTTCATCCTTGGCGAGGGCGCGGACAAAGACGACGCCTTGACGCTGATCCAGCGCTTCCAGCAGCCCGATCAGGTCGCGGCGGCATGGCACGGCACGCATGAATTCTGGGATCGTGTCCTCGGCACCGTCACCGTCCACACGCCCGATCCCGCGCTGGACATCATGCTCAACCGCTGGCTGCTCTATCAGGCGCTTTCCTGCCGCATCTGGGGCCGTTCCGGCTTCTACCAGTCCAGCGGCGCGTATGGCTACCGCGATCAACTGCAAGACGTGATGGCGCTCGTCCACGCCGCGCCCGATCTCACCAAGCAGCAGATTCTACGCGCCGCGCGTCACCAATTTGAGGCGGGCGATGTGCTGCACTGGTGGCATCCGCCTTCGGGGCGGGGCGTCCGCACGCGCTTTTCGGACGATCTGCTCTGGCTGCCCTTCGTCGTCGCCACCTACATCAACGCGACGGGTGACAAAGACATTCTGCGCGAACAACTCCCGTTTTTGCGCGGCACCAGCCTGAAAGCCAACGAGGAAGAGCGCTACGGGCAGTACGAAACCACCGCCGAAACCTATTCGCTCTACGAACACTGCATCCGCGCCGTCAAACGCGGATCGACGGCGGGCGCGCACGGCCTCCCGCTGATGGGCACGGGCGATTGGAACGACGGCATGAATCGTGTCGGGCGCGAAGGGCGCGGCGAAAGCGTGTGGGTTGGCTGGTTCCTGTACAGCGTCCTGACCAGCCTCGCACCACTCTGCGAATGGATGGAAGATACCGACCGCGCCACCGCCTATCGCCAGCAAGCCGAACAGTTGAAAGCCACTCTGAATCAGACATGGGACGGCACATGGTATCTTCGCGCCTATTACGACGACGGCACGCCGCTCGGCTCCGCCCGCAATCAGGAGTGCCAGATCGACTCGATTGCCCAATCGTGGGCGGTCATCTCCGGCGCAGGCGATTCTGACCGCAGTGCTCAGGCCATGCAGGCCGTCGAAGATCGCCTGATCCGCGAAAAGGACGGCTTGGTGCTCCTGTTCACGCCGCCCTTCGATAAATCCCCGCGTGATCCCGGCTACATCAAGGGCTATCCGCCCGGTGTGCGCGAAAACGGCGGACAGTATACGCACGCGGCCTTGTGGGTGGTGTGGGCGTTCGCGCAGCTTGGCGATGGTGACCGCGCGGGAGCCTTGTTCAATCTGATCAACCCCATCGGTCACAGCGACACGCCGGAAAAATCTGCCATCTACAAGGTCGAACCCTACGTCATCGCGGCGGATGTCTACGGCGTCGCTCCCCACACCGGACGCGGCGGCTGGACATGGTATACCGGCTCGGCAAGCTGGATGTACCGCTTGGGCATCGAAGCCATTCTCGGCCTCAAGCGCATGGGCGATAAACTCGCCATCGATCCTAGCATTCCAAGCGCATGGTCAAGCTACGATCTCACCTATCGCAATGGCGGGGCACGCTATCACATCCACATCGCCAACCCCGAAAACGTCAGTCACGGCGTGATCGAAGTTCTGTTGGATGGCAATTCCATCCCCGATTTGCATATTCCTTTGTCCGACGGTGGCGATCATGAAGTACACGTCAAACTCGGACGCGCCACGCCGGACGCCTCCACCGAAATTCAGGAGTCGTCCGCCACTCGCCATGCGGACTAGATTCTTACAACTGCTGTGGTGACCGGAACTAGCTCAAGTTCAAGGAGAGTCTGCCGAAAAACCGTGAAGTACAATGGACGTTGAACAGTCTTTCAAAAAAATTAGGCGGGAATACGACGCTCACGCTACTGCTTATTCTTGAGTCCCGCAGGGACTTCGTAAGGTAAGCCCGACAATTCATTGTCGGGGATCGATTGCCTGATGAATTTCTGAACCACCATAAAACGTTCATCAATGTACGAACACAAGAATTGATCGCTGAGGGGCAGATTGAACTGTAGGATTTCATCGTGCTGGAGCCACAGCCATCTACACGGGAACGTTTTACGAGTGACATACTCCCTACGCCCAAAGGCAGGGATTCTTAGCAGAATAAATGTACAATATCTCACGATCTTGGCTCTCAATGGTAGAACCCGGACTTGTATCATTCCTTTTGGGGATGGCTTTCAACTGCTAATAAAGCATCAGTTAAAGTGAAAAGGATGTCTTACGCAATGCGACCACTTCGGTATTCTATCAACATCACATTGGACGGGTGCTGTGACCATTGTGTCATGGTACCAGACGAGGAGTTGCATGACATGCATCGTCACGCCACCGAGACCCTCAAGCGAGCCGATGCCCTCCTCTTGGGTCGGGTGCTCTACGAAATGATGGAATCCGCGTGGCGGCCTGCGTGGACGGGAGAGAGACCCGCTTGGATGAAAGACTTCCGTGACACGATCCACGCGGCAAAGAAGTACGTCGTATCCAGCACGCTACAACATGTGGACTGGAATGCGGAACTCGTGCGCGGGGATCTGGGAAAGGCCGTACAGGAGCTGAAGCAGCAACCGGGCAAGGGCATATACGTGGGGGGCGTGACGCTCCCGCTGGCCTTGGCGGAGCTGGGCTTGATCGATGAATACGAGTTCATGGTACAGCCTCGGATAGCGGGTCACGGGCCGACGTTGTTCGCGGGGCTTTCGAAGCATGTCGATCTGAAGCTCGTGAGCCGAGAGGAGTTCGGCTCAGGGGCGATGGTGCTGCGGTATGAGCCGAGAAGGTAGCAGAACGACCTCGTGGCGAACAAACTTTGAAGCCGTTATCATATCGTCCGCCTGACCGTTCCCTTCGGTCGCGGCACTGATCTCGTATGGGGAGATTTTCATGCCTGCTTACTAGGTCTCCGATGGATGTGCATAGGCGCAGTGTGCGCTGACATCTGCATCCGGTTGGTTTGTCCAAGCTTATCATTGGCTACCATGAGTGCCGCCAGAGATCGAGTCGGGCGGTTACGGGTATTTCGTGCCTTCAACTTGGCTAGGTCATGGTAAGCCGCTTCCTCTATCCGAAAACCAGCTCTATCCTAGTTGCCGCGCGCTTGCCGATCCCCATCGGTGGGTGCGGCGGCAGCGAATCAAACGGAGATACTAGAATGAAAATCGATGAAATCAAGCTGCTCTATGAATACAGCGATTGGATCAATGCGCGTCTCTTGGCAGCCTGCGCTAGGTTAACGCCGGAGCAATACGCCGCCCGCACCGCCTGCGGGAACGGGTGGGGATCGCTGCGTTCCACGATGGTTCACCTGCTGGATAGCATGTGGCAGTCGCGGATCACGTTGCAAGGCTACTACAAAGAACCGCTGGCAGATGAGGCGGCCTATGACGCGACCGAACTGCACGACGATGCCTTCCCGACCTTCGACGCACTGCACGAGCGCTGGCTGGCGGAACAACGCGAAATGCAGGCTTATCTCGACACCTTGACCGAAGACACGCTGAACGGCAAGTTCCGCTATGTCATCCCCGGTCACGTGCGCGAGTGGGTCGTGTGGCAGTTCCTGCTCGATGACATCTTCCACGCCACGCGGCACCGTAGCGAAGCCGCCACGCTGCTGACTGGCTACGACCAGTCACCGGGCGATCTTGAACTCGCCATCTTCCTGAACGAGCGCACTGCCGCCAACTCCTGATCTTAACAATACCGCCCACCAGACTCGGTGGGCGGTTATCATGGTGTTTCAGAAAATAAGGCGGGAATACGACGCTCACGTCACCGCTTATTCTTGAGTCCCGCAGGGACTTCGTAAGGTAAGCCCGACAATTCATTGTCGGGGATCGTTTGCCTGATTAATTACTTAAACACCATCATTGTCGGGGATCGTTTGCCTGATTAATTTCTAAAACACCATTATCGCCGGGGTCTTATACTAGCCGAAGGAGAAGAATGCCCACGCAAAGTAGTGCTATAATATGTCCATACTGATCGCACCAAGTTATAGGAATCGTTACCAGTGATACAAACGGCAGCAAGAGCGGCGTCCCCTGTATTGAACATGCCTGTTATTCGACGTATTCGCCGCAATCATGGTTTGGAACACGCCTCAGTCCACGTGCTGAGTGAAACAATCAAGACGCGGCCTCTCGCGGGCCGTTCCGATGCGGATGGCTTCTGGCTGTTTGGCGATCTGGAAACCGAGCAAGTCAAAACCGCCGTGGAAGAAGCCTTACGCCGGATGCGCGCGGGCGATCACCAACTGGCGATCCACCCCGGCTGCGGCACGGCACGCCTGACGACGGGCACCGTCGCGGGGCTGGCGGCGCTCAGTGGCACCATCGGCGCGCGCAAAACCTTCAGCGGCATGATGGAGCGCCTGCCTACAGTCATCCTGCTGACCATGCTCGGCATCTTCTTCTCGGAACCGCTCGGCCTGCAATTGCAGGAGCATTTCACCACGCTAGGCGATCCCGGCGATCTGCAAATCATCAGCATCGAGCGCAAACAGGGCGGAATGTTCGGCAACGGCATGATCTTGCATCGCGTCACGACCACTTCCACCTGATCGCGGTTTGCTCCCTAACTTTGCCCTACAACTTAACCCGATGCTTGTGCGTCGGGTTTCAAATTCTCTCCATACACATCCGTTTTTATAACCATATTCATACGTTCTAAGTCTTGACTTAGATTGCGACACCTGCTATACTGTCGTTCTACTCAGATGACAAACTCCACATCTGAGGTAAACTGCTTCCCTGTGATGTGTTGGGCTGCTATGTCACACATCACCACCGACAATCATCTGAATTCTCTAATGCAGTTATGCAGCGAACAATATGACGATCAAGACACATTCACTGATTAGGCTCCTGAAAATCACAAAGCCTTCCCTCCCCCATCCTGACACTTCACCGTCGGGCGTTTCTGCTGCCTTATCTTTCCCTGACCTATTCCAATCTGCCTGTTTTTGCCTGTTAAGCCCTGTTATTTGCCTGTTCCGTTCGGCTCAGAACAGCTCATTGAGCACAAGAAATCTCGCCGCCTGCAATTTGCCTGTTATATCAGGCAAAACAGGCAAACTCGCCCTTCAAAGTGATGCAAATCTATGATGAACGTCAATTACCCTAATATGATGATCTGCCTGAGTCCCGAAGGGACTTCGTGCTCTCAGCCTGACACTTTAGTGTCGGGCATCGTTGCCTTGGAATCCCTCAGCGCTCAACCCGTAGCCGTTCTCCACAAATCAAACCCGACGTTGACGCTGCTACATCACGTTATCCCTCGGTTCCCCCTCGTTGCGAAGCGGAGAGGGGGGCAGGGGGTGAGGTTGAATGATCCCGCTCCCACCAGCCAACCGGATCATTTCAGGGATCATCTGCCCTCTTCCGCCACCTCACCGCGCCCATCGCTAACCGTATCTTCATCTTCACTTAGCGCTCAGCACTTAGCACTTAGCACTTCCTCGTCTTCACTTAGCACTCAGCACTCAGCACTTAGCACTTCTTCTTCCCCGGAGGAACGCTGATGGCCGCCGTCAAGACCTTCTACATCCTGCACGGCGAGGACGAGTACAGCCTCAAGGTCGAACTCAAGGCCATCCGCTCTAAGATGGGCGACCCCACCCTAGCCGATCTCAACACCACGCTGCTCGATGGCAAGTCCACCAACGCGGTCGAGGTGCTCTCGGCGGCGGGCAACTTCCCGTTCATGGGTGATAAGCGGCTGGTCATCGTGGAAGGCTTGCTAACGTGGATCACGCGCAAGGGTGCGGGCAAAACGGGCAAAGCCGACATGGAACTGCTGACCAACGGCATTCCGTCGCTGCCGGACTCCACCCGCCTCGTCTTCGTGGAATACGAATCGCTGGAGGAGTCGCACCCGCTGGTCAAGCTCGCCCGCACCGATCCGCACGGCTATGTCAAGCACTTCGAACCCCCGCGCGACACAGTGCCGTGGATCAACAAGCGTGTGCAGGATTACGGTGGGCAGATCGAGCCAGGCGCGGCGGTAGCGCTGGCGGGCGTCATGAACGGCGATCTCCGCGCCATCGAGAGTGAGTGTTACAAGCTACTCACCTTCGTCGGCTTCGAGCGTCCCATCACCGAGGCCGACATCGCCCTGATGACCTCCTACGTGCCAGAAACCAACGTCTTCGACATTGTGGATGCCGTCGCCAAGCAAGACGGAGTGCAAGCGCTCAAGCTCATCCATCGCGTGTTGGAAACCACCAAGCAGGAGCCACTCATGCTGCTCGGCATGATCAACCGCCAATTCCGGCTGCTGCTGCAAATCCGCGAGGTCTTGGATATGGGCGCTAACCCGCGTCAATTAGGGGATCTTCAACGTCTACCGGGCGGCAAAAAGGAATTCTTGATCCGCCAAGCGCAGGTCTTCTCGCTCGAACAGCTTGAGCAGATCTACCATCGCCTAGCCGAGTACGACTACGAGATCAAAACGGGGCAGGTCAGCGACGATCTCGCCCTCGATCTCCTCGTCGCTGGCCTCACTGCTTAAACCGACATCGCCATGCTGCTTGAGTCCCGAAGGGACTTCGTAAGGTAAGCCCGACAATTCATTGTCGGGTGTCTACGCCCAATCCTTGCGCCGACGCCAGAATCATGTTCCACGAGTCATCCTCGATGGGAATACCATTCGCCAGCCGACGTTCCCGTTCGCGGACTTCCGGCTCACCGGGTACCAGCACTTCGTTCACACCGTCCAGTGGCGGTGTCACCTTCATGTAAGCCATCATGTCCGAAGCGTCACGCTTGAATTGGGCAAGATCACCGAAAGCATCGATATGCATCGCGATCACCGCAAACCCGTTTTCCAGCGCTTCCACGTCCCGCGACGCCGTGGCATGACCGCCCGCGTTCAGGATGCCGGACAGCGTCTCCGCCACCAGCGACAGGCCGTAGCCCTTGTGCCCGCCTGTGGTCAGCAGCGCCCCCGGCGGCTTGGTGTACAGGTCAGCCGGATTCAGCGTCTGGTAGCCTTCCGCGTTCAGCAGCCAATTCGGGGTCAGCGTTTCGCCGCGCCGCATCTTCACGCGGACTTTGCCCTCCGCCGAGTAGGAGGTCGAGACATCCAGCACCATCGGCAGGCCGTCGGTGGGCACGCCCCACGCCAGCGGATTCGTCCCAAGGCGTCCTTTGCGCCCGCCATACGGCGCGACACGCTGCCCCGCGCCCTGCAAGCTGGCGGTGATAAAGCCTACATAGCCCTTATTCGCCATCTGCGCGGCGTACTCGCCCAACCGCCCGATATGCGCCGAGTGCCGCACGCTCAACATCCCGATCCCGTAGGTGGCGGCCTTTTCCATCGCCTTCTCAGCAGCCTTGTTGGCGGTATACTGCCCGATGGTGAAATGACCATCCCACACGGCGGTGGCGGCGAATTCGCGCACCACCTCGATCTTGTCGGTGCGGGCGACGCGCCCCTCCTGAATCATCTTGATGTAGTCGGGCACGCGCATCACCCCGTGCGAATCAACGCCCGCGAGGTTCGCGTCTACCAGATGGTCAGCGCAGCGCCGTCCGATTGCCGCGTCAACGTCGACCGCGTCAAACATCCGCACGACCAGCGCTTTCAAAGCCTCAGCTTGAACAATAGCCATAACACTATCCCGTATGAATATTTAGATGAGCCACAGATAGGGCTGCTCGATGAATTGCCGGACGCGGCTCAAGAAGCGCGCAGCTTGCGCGCCGTCCACCAACCGATGATCGAACGTCAGGCTGACGAACATCATCTGCCGGATCGCCACGCGTTCGGCGTCGGCGTCGATCACCACCTGCTTCGCCACGATGCGCCCCACACCAAGGATAGCGCATTCCGGCAAATTGATGATCGGGGTGAACGCGTCGATCCCGAACATGCCCAGATTGGTGATCGTGAACGTGCCGCCGCGCATCTCGTCCGGCTTCAGTTGCCCCGCCCGCGCGCGTTCGATCAAGGCACTGGTTTCCGCTGCGATTTTACGCACGGATTTGTTTTGCGCATCGCGCAGCACGGGCACGAGCAAACCGCGTTCGCTGTCCACCGCGATCCCGATGTGGACGGCGCGCGAAATCGCGATCTGATCCTCGTGGAAGCGCGCGTTCATCTCAGGATGTTCCGCCAGCGCTTCGGCACACAGCTTGATCAGCAGGTCGTTGTAGGAAGGAATAGGCCGCTTGTTAGCCTCAGCATCCCCCTTTAACTGTTTCCGCAGCTTGACCAGTTCTGTCGCGTCCACTTCGCTGGTGAGCGTCACAGGCGCGACGGTATGGGCGCTTGCCGACATCCGCTCCGCTGTGATCCGCCGCACTGCCGAGATCGGGATCAGTTGGTCATCTTCGCTCACGGGCTGTGCCGTGCTGGGAGCAGCCGACGGCGCTGGCTGCGAGGCCGCTGCCACGTCCGCCCGCGAGATGCGCTTACCGGGCAGGTTGGTCGCCAACTGTGCCAGATCGACATCGAGGTCTTGTGCCATCCGTCGCGCTAGTGGCGATGCTTTGACGGCTTGCGATTCGGTTTGCACCTGCGCGGCTGGCATAGATTCAGCGGCGGCGCGCACATCACGCTCCACGATGCGCCCTGTTCGTCCGCTGCCTTGCAGCGCAGACCAGTCCACGCCCAATTCAGCCGCGATCCGGCGTGCGCGGGGGCTGATGGTCGGTTCATTGCCGTGCCCATTGGTCGGCGCGGTGACGACAGCGGATGCAATGCTTGGCGTTGGCACGGGACTAGGCGCAGCGCTCACGGCGGCGGCACTGCTTGGTGCGGCTGCCGCACCAAACGGGACGGCTTCTCCCGGCTGGAGGATGTACGCCAGCAGCCGACCAATCGGCATTACCGTCCCCGGCGGCGGCGAATCCGGCGGGATGCGCAAAATCCCGCCTTCCATCGCCTCGATCTCGTTGACGGCTTTATCGCTTTCGACGGTGAAGATGATGTCGCCCACGTTGATCGTGTCGCCGTCCTGCTTCAACCATTCGACCAGCGTACCCTCTTCCATCGTCCAACCGAGGCGGGGCATCACGATTTCATATGGCATCCGAGCCTCCTATTCCGCCAGCAAATCGCGGATAGCTTGCTCGATCTGTTTCTGGTTCGGCACGACAGCGGCTTCCAGTGACGGGCTGTACGGCACAGGCGTATGCACACCGTTCAAGCGCATCACGGGCGCATCTAGATCATCGAAGCCGTCTTCCATCATCTGCGCCGCGATCTCTGCACCGATCCCGCATGGGGCGAAGGTTTCGTCAACCACGATCAAGCGCCCTGTCTTATGCACCGACTCGCGGATCGTCGCCATATCCAGCGGCGCGACCGTGCGCGGATCGATGACTTCGACGGAGATGCCTTCTTTCGCCAGTTGCTCTGCCGCGTCCAGTACGCGCTTGAGCATGAAGCACAGCGATACCACCGTGACTTGAGTGCCTTCGCGCAGGATATTGGCTTTCCCGAATGGGATCGTGTACGGCTCCTCTGGCACATCGCCCTTCATATTCAACAGCGATTTGTGCTCAAGGAACAGCACGGGATCGTCACTCTGCAAGGCCGTCGCGAACAAGCCCTTCGCGTCATACGGGCGGTACGGCAGCACCACACGGAACCCCGGCAGGTGCGTGAAGATCGGGTAGTAATTGCCCGAATGGTGTGTCGCGGACGAACCGCCCACGCCAATCGCGCCGCGCAGCGTGATCGGCATCTTCAAGCGTCCGCTGCTCATATACTGCATCTTGGCGATCTGGTTAATCAGTTCGCCCATCGCGTCAAGGATGAAGTCGAGGAACATGAAATCTACCACAGGCCGCGAACCCGTCATCGCCGCGCCCGTACACATTCCCACGAACCCGCGCTCACTGATCGGCGTATCACACAGGCGCGTCGGCCCATATTTCTCGTACAATCCCGCCGTCGTGTTGAAGTTCCCACCACGCGGCCCGATTCCCTCTCCCACCACGAAAATCGTGGGGTCTTTTTCCATCCGGTCTGCCAATGCCTCGCGGGCGGCGACCGTATATGTCACTTCACGCATAATTCGATGCTCATTTGCTAGCTTGATTTCTAGGAAGTTGTCTGTTGTATTTACTAAGCACGAAGCACTTAGGACTAGGCACTAAAAATATGTTCCGACGCTGTCTCCGGATCGGGATACGGGCTGTTCTTGGCGAACTCCAAGGCTTCCTCGACAATGGTCTTGATCTCGGCGTCGATGGCCTCGAAATCGGCAGATGTCGCCTTGCCCGCGTCCAGAATCTTGCCGCGCAGTGTCGCAATCGGATCGCGCTGTTTCCAGGCGTCGATCTCGTCCTGCGAACGGTAGCCAGCATCGCGCATCCCTTCGGCATGAGCGCGGGTGCGGTACGTCTTGCACTCGATCAGCGACGGCCCGCCGCCAGCCCGTGCGCGCTTCGAGGCTTCCTCGACGGCGGCGTACACGGCCAGCACATCGTTGCCATCCACGATATAGCCGGGGATGTTGTAGACAGCCGCGCGCGATCCAACGTCGGGGTTCGGGCTGGAATACGCGAAGGCGATCTCGGTGGCGTACATGTTGTTTTCGCAGATGAACAGCGTAGGCAGCTTCCAGATCGCCGCCATATTCAAGCCTTCGTGGAATGCGCCGTTATTCACCGCGCCGTCACCGAAAAAGGCCACGCCGACATTGGGCTTGTTCAACAATTTGAAGGTATACCCCGCGCCTGTCGCCTGCAAGATGCACGGCCCCACGATGCCGCTGGTGCCCATCATGCCGACTTCGGGCGAGAACAGGTGCATACTGCCGCCACGCCCGCGCGAACAGCCTGTCGCCCGCCCGAACAATTCCGCCATCACTTCGCGCGGCGGGACACCTTTGGCAAGGGCGTGACCGTGCCCACGATGCGTGCTGAATACGGCGTCCTGATGCGTCAGGTGTGCGCACACGCCGACCGCGACGGCTTCTTCCCCGACATACGTGTGACACGCGCCGGGGATCATCCCTGCTTGGTACGACTTGGCGAGCTGTTCTTCCGTGCGGCGGATGATGAGCATCTCTCGGTACAGGTGGAGTAATTTGGCGCTGTCTAAGCGATCCAACACCTCGGTCGAGGTGACTGTTGGACTTGTCATGCTAGGATGTCCTTGCTTATCTAACTTTCAGCGATGACGGGGTTGGAGAGCACGCCGAGCTTGGCGATTTCGAGCTTGACGGTTTCGCCCGGACGCAGCCAGCGCTTCGGGTTACGTGCCACGCCCACACCGGATGGCGTACCTGTCGAGACCAGATCGCCCGGTTCCAGCGTCATGATGCCGCTGAGGATCGAGAGGAGTTCCCGAATACCAAACACTAATTCGCGTGTATTCGACTTTTGCAGCACTTCGCCGCCAATCGATAGGCTGATGTCGAGCGACTGCGGATCGGGGATTTCGTCGGCGGTCACCAGCGCTGGCCCCATCGGCCCGAACGTCTCGAAGGTCTTGCCGAGCGTCCACTGGCTGGTGCGGTTCTGGTAATCGCGCGCGCTCACATCATGGAACGGCACATAGCCCGCCACGTAATCCAGCGCTTGCCCAACCGGAACATGCCGTGCCTTTTTGCCGATCACGAAGGCCAGTTCGGCCTCGTAATCCACCTGCTCGGTCAGCTTGGGGATCACGATTGGCTCGTCGGGGCCGATCACGCAGTTGTTGAACTTGGCGAACACGGTCGGGAAGGTGGGCACGGCTTGTCCCGTCTCGCCCGCGTGATCGCGATAATTCAGCCCGATGCAGATGATCTTGCCGGGGCGCGGGATCGGCGCTTTCAGCGTGACCGCACTCCGTTGGATGGTCGCGGCGGCGGGCGCGCTGCTGACGGCTTGCTGTGCCAGCGTCAGAGCTTGGCCGCCCGCTTCCAAAAAGGCGATGATCGAGTCCGGGATGGCATTATTAGCGAGATTGAGATCAACGACCTCGTTGCCGCTTGCCGTCAACGCGCCGAGACGCGTGCGGTTTTGATAAAGGAATGTAACCAATTTCATGAACGAACTAACTCCTATAAATAGCGACGGATTCGCTATACACGCTTCAACACGCTGGTTTTGACTGCGTATTTGTATTACTCCTGCGTATTACTAAGCACTCAGGACTAAGTACTTAGCACTTTACTACCCTTTCAATGCGCCAGCCGTCAGGCCGGATACGTATTGTTCGACAAAGAAAGAGAATAGAATTACGACCGGAATCGAGCCGAGCAGCGCCGCCGCCATCAACGGCCCCCACGCGTACAAGTCGCCCGCGACCAACTGCGTGATCACGCCGACAGCGATGGTGCGTAAATCGTTGCTTGTCACCAGCACGAGGCTGTAAATGAACTCGTTCCATGACAGCGTGAAGGCGAAAATGCCCGCCGAGATGATCCCCGGCATCGCCAACGGCAGCGTGATCCTGATCATGGCCTGCCAGCGGGTCGCGCCGTCCACCATCGCGCATTCTTCCAGATCGGCGGGCAGCGTGCGGATGTAACCGAGCAGCAGCCAGATGCAAAATGGCAGCAGGAACGTCGGATACACGAACATCAATGCTTCCCGCTTGTTGATCAAATCAAGCTGTTTGACGACCTCGACCATCGGGATAAATAGCAGCGTGGTCGGGATGAGATAGGCGATGAAGATGATCGTACTCAGCGTTTGCCGACCCTTGAAGTGCAGCCGCGCCAAGCTGTAGGCCGCCGGAATGCTCAACGCGACCGAGATCAGGGTACTCACGACCGATACCACCGCCGTATTGACGAACCACGTCATGAACGAGGTTTTGTTGAATAGGTACTGATAGTGTTCCCCAGTCGGATTCAATGGGTAGAAGGGGCTGATCTTGCGGTTATACAGTTCTGGGTTCGGCTTGAACGACGTGACCAGCATCCAATAAAACGGCAGCAGCATGAAGAACATCACGACGACGACGGGAATGTAAATCACGAAGATGCGCACGATGAACTTCCGGATCTTCCGCGCGCGGACGTCTTGCTGAGTCGTCGTTGAGGTCGTGGCGTAAGTGGTCGTCATTAGTGGGCATTCCTTCTCATATTCCACAGCTCAAGGAAGACCAAACCGAGTAGGAATGGCATCATATGCAGCGCGATGGCTGCCCCTTGCCCCAACTGCCCGTTATTCAGGCCGATGCGGTAGCTCAACGTGGCAAGTACGTGCGTCGTGTTATTCGGCCCACCACCCGTCAGCGCGTAGACCACCTGCACATCCGAGAAGGTGCCAATGATCGAAACGATGGTGATGATGATCATAATGGGCATGACCAGCGGCACGGTAATGTTAAGCAACCGCTGAATCTGGTTCGCGCCATCGATGGAGGCCGCATCGTGTAATTCTTGCGGGACAGTCTGCAAGCCCGCCAGCAGTGTGATCGCGAAGAATGGAATGCCGCGCCAGACATTGACGATAATGATACTGGCTAGTGCCATCGTCGGATCGGTCAACCACGGGATGTTTTTGGTGATCAAGCCCATGTTGCGCAGCACCCAGTTGATGCTGCTCAGGTTGCTGTCGAACATCCACAGCCACGCCATCGTGCTCAACACGGTCGGGACGATCCACGGCAGCAGCAGTACTGCGCGCACAATGCGCCGCCCGAAAAAGGCTTGGTTGAGCAGCAGCGACAGCCCGAAGCCTAAGCCGAGCTTGAAAATGGTGGCGATAGCCGTATAGACCAACGTATTGAGGAACGCCCGACGGAAGATTTCGCTTTCCCATTGGCGCGTGAAGTTCGCCAACCCGATGAACTCGCCCGCTTGACCGACCGTCTTGTTGGTGAACGCGATCCAGATCGACAGAATGAAGGGATAGCCGAGCAGGATCAGCAGCCACAGAAAGGCAGGTGCAATGAGTAAATACCCTTGAGTACTGCTGCGGCTTAACCACATGCGCAGCCGGGTTCGGAAGGACGAGTCGAGGGCGAGTGCTGCGCTAGGCGTCGCGCGATCACCTCTCCCGGCTTGAATGGACATAAGTAAGGTGCCTCTTCAACTGCATCAGACAAAAGTTTCTTGACAATCTATTTTCCCGCTTCACGAGTATGAGCGGATAGATAACTCAAGTTCCCCTGCACATGGATGCAGGGGAACGAACGGAGCGGCAAGTAAGTACCGCTCCAAACCCCGATTCAACCGATGATTACGCCTTCAGGATCACGTTCATTTCATCAATCGTCTTGGCAATGGCTTCCTTCGGCTCGGTGCCTTGCGCCACTGACGCGAACATATTGATGATCAGGAACTTATCCATGCTCTGACCGACGGCGCTGGTGAACGGGCCTGCGTAGCCCGGTACGCGGACGGCACCGGCGAGGGTGCGCGCCGCCGCGAGATTCTTGTCACTGGGCCACGCCGAATCATCCGCATCCAGACCATGATGTGAGGGCAAATTATACCCGTTGCCCGCGATCAAGACCTGTTTCTGGAAGTCTGTCCCGTAGTAGGCATCCTTCAGGAAGGCCGTTGCCGCTTCGACATTCGCGGAGTAAGTCGGGATGCCCCAGAACTGCATACTCATGTACTGGTACGCACCAGCGGGGCCAGCCAGCGCACCGCCGAGCGAGGTCTTGTCTACCAGATCAGGGGCATTGGCGGGCAGACCGAGGTAAATCGTATTGGCGTTGTTGGTCGCGGAGACGAGTCCGGACGTGTACGCCTGATTGTTGCCCGTCTCATTCCACGCGAAGGCTTCTTCGCTGAGGGCATCGTGGTAGAAATCGCGGAAGAATTCGAGGCAGGCCAGCGTTTCTGGCGAATCCAGCGCGATGGTCTTGCCATCTTCTTCGAATTCCTTGCCGCCAAAGCTCCACAGCAGCGAGTAGTTGTGCGTTGCGCCGTCAGTGACCGCAGGCCCAAGGGTGAAGCCGATGGGCGTGCCCTTTTCCTTGAGAGTCTTGCCGACTTTATGCAGTTCTTCCCATGTCTTGGGCCACTCGCTGGCACCTGCTTCCGCGAACAGATCAGTGCGCCAGTGCCAGTACTGTCCGTAAACATACGTTGGGATCGCGTGCGCCTTCCCATCCGCGACGCCGACTGCTTCTGGCCCCGGATACCAACCGCCGAGCGATTTACCGATTTCTGCCTTGAGATCGGTCACATCACTCAGTACGGGTTGATTCACGCCGACGTGCTGCGTATAGAGGTTGATCAGGTCAGCGCCGCCCTTGACTTCCGCCAAAGTCGCCAACTTCGCGGCCCATTCCGCCAGCGCGACGGTATCGATGGTCAGTTCGACGCCTGCGGCCTTCGCCCAGTCTTCCATCATTTTTTGCTCAAGATCCGCCGCCGCTGCGATTGACCCCTTCATCCACAGCACCGTCAGCTTGGAGCCAGCGACATCCGACGCGCGGGCATGAGCGATGCTTGGAGCGCCAAGACGCGCGCCCGCTGCCATTGCCAAGCCACCGGCGGCAGCCAGTGCGCTGCGCTGCAAGAACGAACGGCGAGAGAGATGAATCGGCTTATTTCCAGACATAATGCTGCTCCTCAAAAACTTCTATTTGGCTAAACCCCAATTAATGACAGCGCCAGCGCGTAGCAAGCGCAAGAGAGAGGACGATTAACTGTTTATTGTTAACAATTGATGTAGAGACTAAAGGAAAACAGCGGGCTTGTCAAGTACGTCTTCTCACCAACTTTGGCAAGCGGGAGTCTCCGCACCGCGCCGCGAATTTGTTTTGTTGAGTGATTGACAAAGATCGCAGATCGCCCCTATACTGTGATACGCCATAAATTGTTAACAATTAACTCGCTACTGATAAGTGAGTACAATCGTACGGTCTTACTCAACATCATTCTGATGCTAAGGTTTTTGCTATGAAGCGCTCAGAACCTTCCAACATTCTCGTTCCTCAACCCAAGCGCAGCCTCGCTGATGACATCGTTCAGCGGTTGCGCGAGGCCATCTTCAGAGGAGAGTTGGCTCCGAACGAGCGCCTGCGGGAAGAAGTCCTTGCTGAAAAATTAGGCGTCAGTCGCGGGCCGATCCGCGAAGCACTCAGCGCATTGGAGCGCGAGGGCTTGGTGATGAAGATGCCCAACGGACGCGCCACCGTCGCCCGCTTGTCGCTGGAAGACCTCGATGAAGTCTATAGTTTGCGGCTCGCGCTGGAACAATTGGCGGTGCGGCAGGCCGCTCAACAGGCTGATCCCGGCATCCTTCAGCAGATGCAAGGCATTGTCGATGAGATCGCCGCGGCAGTTTCGCGCGGGATCAGTGAACAAGAGGCCGCGCGGCTAGACATCCAGTTCCACGACCTGATCTACAAAGCCAGCAATCACCGCCGTTTGTACAACTCGTGGTCAACGCTGCGCCCACAAGTACATATCTTGCTGTTGAGCCGCTATATCGCCAAAGACGACTTCAAAGAGTATATCAGCGCCGAGCACCAATCGATCCTGAACGCGATCCGCAATCATGACGAGTCGCGCGCTGTGATCATGATCGTGGAGCATCTGACGGGCGCGTATACCCGTGTGCTCAAGAGCTACGTCCAGCGCGAACAGGAGCAGGGCAACAACCAAGAAGACGAGCGCTAAGGCTGCCTCCAAATAGCTAGACACTTTTAGGAAGGAAATTAGATTTTGACGAGTTCCTTTATCGATTTTACGGGACGTGTCGCCGTGGTGACTGGCGCTGCCTCTGGCATTGGCAAGGCCACCGCGTTGGGATTGGCACGTCACGGTGCGGATGTGGTCGGCGCGGACATCAACGACGCCGGACTCGATGACACGCTCAATGCGATCCGCGCACTGGGTCGGAAAGCGGCTGGCGTCCACTGCGATGTGAGCAAGCCTGCCGACGTCAATGCCCTGTTCGAGACGGTTGACCGCGAGTTCGGGCAGGTGGATATCCTGCTCAACGATCCGGCGGTGGTGGCCCGCTTCAAACCGGAAGACCTCGCGCTGGAAGATTGGCAGCGCGTGCTGGACGTGTGCCTGACGGGCTATTTCCTGTGTGCGCAAGCGGCGGGCAAGCGCATGATCAAGCAGGGCAAGGGCGGCGCTATCGTCAACGTCAGCTCGATTGCGGGCAGTTCGGCGTTGGGGCGCGGCAACTTTGCCTACAGCACCGCCAAGGGTGCGATCAACCAGTTCACCCGCG
This sequence comes from Anaerolineae bacterium, assembly GCA_019637615.1. GTDB lineage: Bacteria > Chloroflexota > Anaerolineae > Aggregatilineales > UBA2796 > JAHBVK01. Next base: position 21,242 of record JAHBVJ010000046.1, read on the forward strand.
AACTGGCGATTGAATGGGCGCGGCACAAGATCCGCGTGAACGCCGTGCAACCCTGCCAAGTGATGACACCCATCGTCAAGAAGTGGTTCGAAGACCCTGCCACCGACCTGAACAGCTTGCTGCCGCGCCTGCTCAGTGGTATCCCGCTGAACCGACTGGCGGAAGCCGAAGACATCGCTAACCCGATCCTCTTTTTGGCCTCCGACGCGGCGGCGATGATCACGGGCGCGATTCTCCCCGTCGATGGTGGCAATCTGGCCTTGAACGCGGGTGGTTCGCTGATCTGGTAATCTGCTCATCAACAGCATCCTAGTTATTTCCAAGCACTCAGCCGCGAGCGTTCGCTACGGCGTTGTCTATTGAGGGAAGTTATGCGCATATTGCGAGTGGCCTTTACGGGCGACTACCTGAACGAACGTGGCGAACTCGCCAGCGGTGACATCGGACTCGGCATGATCGCGGATGTGCCGAACATCCAGCATCATTTCATCACAGACTTGGCTCCGCAGCCGAACGATCCGGGCTACTGGTCGCGCTTCTACTCGTTGGAAGTCACGCCCGCGCATATCCGCGATATCGATATGCTGGTCGTACTGCGTCCGTGGATCAAGCCGAGCACGTTCGCGGAGGGAGCCGGGAACCTGACCGTGATCGCGCGGGCGGGCGCTGGCTACGACAAGATCGACGTGGCGGCGTGTACCGCCAACGATGTGGCGGTGTTCAACTCACCGGATTCGCTGACGCACTCGACGGCGACTTCGGCGCTGATGTTCATGCTGGCGCTGGTCAAACGGCTACCGGAGCAAGAACGCCTTGCGCGTACCGGACGCTGGGATTTGCAGTCGCAGTACGTGGGGCGGGAGCTACGGGCGCACAAGCTAGGCATCATCGGGTTGGGACGCAGCGGGCGCGAACTGGTGCGCTTGCTGGCTCCGTTCGAGATGCAGATCATGGCCTACTCGCCGCAAGCCGATCCTGCGCAGGCTGCCGCGTTGGGCGTGGAACTGACCAGCCTTGAACGGGTGATGCGCGAATCGGACATCGTGAGCGTACATTCCAATCTCACAGCGGCGAAGCACAAGATGATCACCGCCGCACACCTCGCCATGATGAAGCCGAGCGCGTATTTCGTGAACGTGGCGCGGGGCGAACTGGTGGATCAGGACGCGCTGGTGAAGATTTTGCAGGAACGGCGTATCGCTGGCGCGGCACTGGACGTGTTCGAGCATGAACCGCTGCCCGTCACCGATCCGTTGATCGCGCTGGATAACGTGATCCTGACGCCGCATTGGTCGCCCGCCACGCGCGATGTGAAGAATCTGACCTCGGAGGTGATCTTCGGCGGGATGCGGAAGGTGGCACGGGGCGACGTGCCCGATAACATCCTGAACCCCGACGTGCTCGACCGTCCCAATTTCCGTGCCAAACTGGCGCGTTTTGCCGAAAATGCATAGAGAAGTGCTTAGTCCTGAGTGCTTAGTGCTAAGTCGAAAAGCCCTCACCCCCGTCCCCTCTCCCGCAAGGCGAGGGGAGAAGGAAGCCGTATGCCCGACATGTTTTTGGCTGGCGGGGAATGGGGGCACCGGAATGTGCAGCGTAAAGACAAAAAGAATGATGGAGATGCTATGCCCAGCGTTGTAATCGCCTACGAAGGCTTCGGAGATATTCAGATCGAGACGGATACGCTGCGCGAAGGCGGCGTGGACGTCGTTTATACCCGCACACTGGCAACGGCGGAAGCGGAAGCCGCCGCGATTGACGCAGATGCGCTCATGGTGACGATCCAGCCCGTACCGGGTGAACTGATCCGGCGCATGACGCGCTGCAAGATCATCAGCCGCGTGGGGACTGGCCTCGACGCCATCGACATCCCCGCTGCAACGGAATGCGGAATCTGGGTGACGAACGTGCCCGATTATTCCATCGATGAGGTATCCACGCACGCGATCAGCCTGATCCTCGCCTATGCACGGCGCTTGCCGCTGCTGTTCGAGATGGTGCGAACGACAGGCTGGTACAGCGCCACGATGGATCGTCCCGCGCAGCGCTTGGCGACCCAAACGCTCGGCGTGGTGGGCTTCGGGCGGATCGGACGGGCGACGGCGTCCAAAGGGAAGGGCTTGGGACTGCGCGTACTGATCTATGACCCATTCGTACCCGCCGAGGCCATCGCGAACCAAGGCTACACGAGCGTCGATCTGAATACACTGCTGGCGGAGTCCGATTACTTCTCGCTGCATTCGCCACTGACGCCGGAGACTCAGCAGTTGATCAACGCTCAGACGCTGGCGCAGATGAAGCCGAGCGCGTTTCTGGTCAACACCTCGCGCGGGGGGCTGATCGATGAGGCAGCGCTGCTGGCGGCGGTGCAGCGTGGGCAATTGGCGGGCGCGGCGCTGGATGTGCTCACGGTTGAACCTCCCGCCGCTGATCACCCGTTCCTGAAGGAACCTCGCATCTGGTTGACGCCGCACAACGCGTGGTACTCCGAACAGGCCAAGTCGGATGTCCGGCGGAAGGGCGCGGAGGAAGTCGTGCGGGCACTGCGCGGAGAACGGCCTGCTAATCCCGTGAATCAGGTGAAGTGAGGCGGTTGGCGGCGTGGTGTCGGCGTCTGATGGTGACTGGAAATGATCCCTCGAATGATCCCGTTGGCTGCTTGAGTCGGGATCATTGCTGGTGGTGTGGTGTCGGAGGGTATTGCGAGCAGTGAGAGACGTGCAGTGAGATGCCCAATAGTCATGGGAGTTTGTGCTAGACTGCGCGGCAATATTGTGCTGCATGAGTGCCTCCGACTGGTTGACGACGATTGCTGATTTGCCTGTTAGCCCTGTTTTGCCTGTTTTATCAGGCAAAATAACTGGCAAATCTCATTTTACGCTCAAATGAGCCGTCCTGAGCCGATAAAAACAGGCGATTATCAGGCTGGATCAGGCAAATAACAGGCAAAAACAGGGCGAAGAAAGAAGTCCTTAGTGCCTGAACATTCAACCTCACCCCCTCTCCGCTCCGCAACGAGGGGGAACCGAGGGATAACCTGATAGGGCAGGTCTAGCGACGGTTTTTATTGATGGCTAGAGACTCAGTGCGGAGTGAAGACAGAGAGTTTCTTTGTGAAACGGTACGAAATTCGATTTGGGTAACTGGTCTAGAATGACGATAGGTCGAGACAGTTGAGCTGATGGTGTAGGGAGCTGATTGAAGGTCGGGGTGGCGACGATCAATCCCGATAGGTGTTCATACGTCTCATATCATACTACGAATTGTTCGAAAGTAAAGTTATAAAGCACAAACTTTGGCGTTATAAAATACAAACGTTCGGGAATAGGTGTAGCCCATACCCGACAAGAGATTGTCGGGATTAAGGTGAGCAAGAGACCAGTGGGGCGGGTCTCCTTTAAGATGGTTGACGTCCTAGTCAACTTCGCCGTGCAGGGGATGCGCCATGAGATGTTCATGCTCGGTGCGCAGGCAGAGATTCATGGCGACATTGAGGCCAGCGTTCAAGGCTTTTTGACGGGCGGCTTCATCTTCGACGCCGAGCTGCCCCCAGACGGTTTTCGCGCCGATGGCAATCGCTTCATCCACGATCTCGGATAGGTACTCGGAGCGACGGAAGACATCGACAATATCGATAGGTTCCGGCACCTCTTGCAGCGAGGCGTAACTGGGCGCACCGTCAATTTCATCGACGTTGGGGTTGACGTTATAGACGGTGAAGCCGTGCTGCTGAAGGTACTCACCGACTTGATAGCTGCTGTAGTAGTGATCGTTGGAACGTCCGACGATGGCGATCACAGGCGAATGAAGGATGACTTCGTTGCGGGCTTGTTTGTCACGGTTAAGGTCTGCCACTGGTATATTCCCCTGAAATAGTGCTAAGTGCTGAGTGCCAAGTGCTAAGTCCATGCGCGTTGTGGGTGGTGGGCATAGGCATAATAACCTCACCCCCTGACCTCCTCGTTGCGAAGCGAAGAGGGGGAACCGAGGGGCATGGAATCGGCTCGTGTTTATCTTGAATCTGTCTCCGAGATGTTCTAGCAGAATGCGCAGCCGCTGCAAAATGCGGTTGTGCGTGGCGTGAGTTTAGCCGTCAACGCCGCCCGACGATGAATCGGACGGGTTGAGATCAGGGTGGGCAAGGTGGTGACGGAAAGGTAGAGGATCGGGGCGACAGCGCCGCCCGACGTTGAAACGTCAGGCTTAGAGAACGAAGTCCCGAATGGGACTCAAAGGAACTAATACGGAATCCGCGAGATTGATTACTGGTGTTCGCCCTCACCCCAACCCCTCTCCCACAGGCGAGGGGCTTTGAGGAGGGAAGCGTAAGTCTTGAGCAGGACTCCGTACAATTTGGCAGTTTTATGATTTCATTCAGCATCATAAACGTCAGATTCAGGGACGAATTCCACTAAAGTTGAGATCATCGGTAGGCATGGAGAGAGGTTGATGTGACCACTCTCCATGAAAGTCTAGGAGGCGGCGGGCACGCGAATCAGTCGTCGGACTGGCCCCGGCAGCAGCGGCGCGAACCGTGCGAGTTCCTCGGCGCTGAACGGGCGCAAGATAAACAGCATGAGCGGATAGGCGACGAGGCCAGCGATGAGACTGAGCAGCGTCGATAGTGGATACAGCACGACCATTGCGACGATCATCACTGCCGCCGCCGCAAACAGCTTCCACAGCAGTCCGCCCCAATTGACCGCGCCGATGGAACGCCGCAGCAGCAGCGAGAAGCCGATCAGCAGCACGACTTCAGACAGAATGGTGATCACTGACGAGGCTTTATAGCTGAACACGGGGATGAACAGCAAATTGGCGACGATGTTGAACAGGACGCCCGCTGCGAATACCCAGCGCATGGCGTTTTGTTCGTCCAGCGCGACCAGTACGTAGTTCGTCAGGCTGTTGATCCAGCCGACGGGCACGAACCAGATCATCAGTTGGAGGGCAATCGCGCCATCGGGGAGGTACTGCGCGCCGCCTAGCACGCCGATCAGGGTTGTTGCCAGCACCGTGATCACGACGGCGACGGGCAGCGCGAGGCTAACCAGCAGTTTGACCGCGAATAAATAATTACGAGTCAGGGCGGCTTTGTCTTCCTTTGCCAAGCGCGACATGATGGGCAGCATCGCCATCGTGAACAGCGACGGGATCACACCCAAGGCATCGACCCATTTGTAGGCTACGCTGTAGGTGCCGACGACATCGCGCCCTTTGAGTGGTTCCAGCAGCGTCACGTCGATCTTGAAGAACAGCCCCGCCAGCAGATTATTGAGCATCAAAGGCCAACCAACCATCAGCATTTCGCGCATCAAGGGGCGCTCGATCTTGGCGGGAGCGGTTTGTTGATCGCGCAGGAGACGGCGTGATTGGATGCCCAGAATCGCCAAGGTGATCAGGTTGAGGAGAATACTCACGCCCGCCAACCCGATCACGCCCCAACCGAGCAGCAGTGCCGCCAACCCGAAGACGGCTTTCAGAATTGCGCTGACGGTAGAGATCGCGGCGGGGAGTTCGGCCTGTTCAAAGGCGTAAAAGAGCGCGGTCAAGCCGTAGCTGATGCTGTTGGGTAGCAAGCCGACGTAGAGCAAGACGACCGTGATCACCGTCACCTGATCGAGCGGATCAAACAGGTTGTTGATGACCAGAAATAGGATCAACAGGGGGACGCCAATCCCCGCTAATCCTAAACGCAAGACGCTGCTGTTGAGGAGATAGCGCCCCGCGCCGCTGCGGTCGCGAGAGACTTCGCGGGTGAGCAGCAGATTCAGACCGAAGTTGGTGAGCGTGTCGAACCAGCCCCAGATCACCACCGCATAATAATATGTGCCCGCGTTGGCAGGGCCGAGAATGCGCAGCATGATGGCGGCGAAGGCGAAATCGATGCCGCGATTGAACAGATTCAGGACGATGGGGGCGAGGCTGTTCTTGGCGAAGCGGCGGACGTTCCCGCTGGCGTCGGCGGTTTCCGTGTAAAACGAGCGCCAGATCCAGACCATGACGCCGAACAGCAGAATCACGCCCGCGATGAACGAGCTAAACGCGCCGATCTGGAACGAAGGTGGGGCATAGCGGAAGCGGACGGTATAACTGCCCGCTGTGGTGGGCAGTGTCACAGCGCGGAAATTGCCGTCGTACAGATCAACCGAAACTTCGTGTTCGGCGTCCTCGCCTGAGCCTTGTGGGCGAATGTAGGCGCGCCAACCGGGGAAATAGGAGTCGTGCAGCACGAGCTGACCGCCGCTGCTGCCGTCTGGCACGGTCACATCGACGCTCACCTGAATGCCGGACGATGCGGCGATGTGTGCTGTCACGCCCGGATCGGTGGTCACGACGCGGGGCTGCGCTTCGGGATTCTCGTAAATGTAGACGGCGTTGTCCTGATAGACCTGCGTCAAGCCGTACTGGGCATCAATCGGAATCTCCGACACGATGTACTTGACGCCGAGCGCATCCAATTGTGGCGATTTGAGCGCGCCCAAGCGATCCCAGAAGATCGGGGCGATGCGGTTGTACATCAACATGCCCTGATCCTGCACGCCGCGCATGTAGTCGGCGTACTGTTTGGGGATCATGCTGTCGTAGCCGACCACATCGTTCAGGCCGTACAATTCGCCCACGTTGGCATTCATGGTATGCGTGTAGCGCTCGACGGCGATGAAGCGCCAGTCTTGCGGATTGTGCTGCTTGAGCCATGTGATGGCGGGCGGTTCGTAATGTAGCCACTTCGGATCAGCCGCCGGATTGAAGCCCGCCGTCGCCATGCTCAGATCGAGCGCCAAGACACCGACGGCGACGATTTGCCAAACAGGAACCGCGCCGAGCCGACGCGGCAAAGTGAGCGTGAGGCGACTCAGTACTAGGACGAGACCAGACATCAACAGAAAAACGCCGAAGATCAGGACGGGCGTGAAACTGACGCTGTAGAAGGTTTCGACGTTGGGGAAGACATAATCCGCGCCCGCGAGCCGATGAAATAACGATTCCAGCGGACTGCGCAGCGCCGAAAACGCGATCCGGCTGATGAGCAAGCCAAGCAGTACCAGCGCACCGACCGCACTCACGCCGAAGCCGACGATGCGTACCATGCGGAAGGTGAATGAGGCACGATCCGCTGTTGAGCGATGCACGGCTTCCGCGCCGTAGCCTGCCAGCGCCGCCAAACACAACGTCAGCGGGAAGACCCAACGGAACGGCGAATGTAGCTGGCTGATACCGGGTAAGCCGTAGTACAAGATCGCGTAGGTGAGCGTCCCGAAGACGAACGACAGCGAGATCAGCGCCAGCGCCGTGAAGATGATACGGTAGGGCGCAAGCGGGATGATCTTCGCTTGCTCGGATCGCTCGAAGCGGGCATTCAGCAGCGCGATCACGGCGAGGATTAGCGTGAGGAGGCCGACATAACACGCGCCTTCGACGTAATTCTTGCCACCGGGCCAAGAGGTGTTGGTAACATGCGCGTCGCGCACCTGCCAAGCGACGGGCTGAGTCTGCCCGCTGAACACGTCGAAGTAGTCATGCTGTGCAGGACTACCGTAGCTATTCGGAATCAAAAATACCAGCGCGTGGCGAACGGGGAAGGCGTAACTGCGCACGGTTTCGAAATCCGTGCGGCCTTCGCGGAAGTTGCGTCCTGCCAGTTCCAGCATCGGGATGAACTGCACCGCGCCGATGCCCATGCCGAGGATGACCAGTGAAAGCAAGGCTACCGCTGGCTTGAGGCGCACCGCGATCCACGCACGGAACGAGTCGGCGCGACCGAGCGCGATCAGCCGCCACGCCGCCCAGAAGCCCATCACCAGTAGTTCGTAATAAAGATATTCGACATGTCCCGCGAAGACCATGACGCCCAAGCCGATTGCGCCGAGCGCCACCCACGGTACGACGGTGGGCTTGCCGAACAGCGGCTTTTCGCGAATGGTGTACTCGACCATCAGGAGCAAAAAGGGGAGCCATGCTGCCGCCGCGATGATCATGGGGAAGACGACGTTGGCGAGGAACAACGCGCTCATCTGGTAGGCCACCGCCGCGATGACTGATCCGAAGCGCCCGACGCCCAAGCCGCGCATGAACAGGTACATCAGCGCGCCCGCTAACCATAGCTGGCTGACGGTAAACCAACCATAGGCTTTTTCCAGCGGCATGACGTAATAGATCAGGCTGAAGGGATAGAGCGCCGAATGCTGCCCCGCCGCGAGAAATGGCACGCCCGCGAATGAAGCCGGATTCCAGAGCGGAATCTCGCCGTTACTGATGCTCTGGCGGATGAACTGCTTCCACGCGTAGTTTTCCAGCACCAGATCGGAGAGCAGGCTGTTGTGGGCGATTTCCGGCGCACCCGCTTCTTGGCGATAGGCTTTGAAGGGTTGGAACTCGTATAGGTTATCGGCGGGCAACAGCGTGCGATCACCGAGCGTGACCTGCCAGAAGAAAACCAGCGGCAGCAAAAACAACCCGATGACGATCAGGGCATCGGGTTGGTAACGACGTAAGAATGAGCGCACTAATCAGCCTCCGACGGCGCGATCCGCAGGGGTCAGGTGGTGGAACCGCGCGTAAACCTGAAATACACGCAAGGCGGCTTCGATCTGAATCCGAAGACCCATCTTCGACGTGCCATACTTGCGATCTTTGAAATAAATGGGGATTTCAGCGAATTTGTAGCCCAAGCGGGTAGCGATGTAGGTCATCTCGACCTGAAAGATGTAGCCGTTGGAGCGCACACGGTTCAAGTCCATCCCGACCAGCGTTTCGCGCTTCCAAACACGGAAACCGCCCGTGCTGTCTTTGACAGGCGTACGCAGGATCACGTTGACCCAGACGCGGTTCGCCCACCAACTCAGCAGCTTGCGGAAGATGCTCCACTCCTCATCCAAGCGCCCGCCTTTCACATAGCGGGAGCCGAGCACGACATCGTTGGCGGCGACAGTCCCGATCATGGCGGGGATGTAGATGGGGTCGTGCGAGAAATCGGCGTCCATCTGCAAAATTAGATCAGCGCCGTGATCGAGCGCCCAGCAGAAGCCCTGAATATAGGCCGTGCCGAGTCCCTGTTTGCCAGCGCGATGCATGACATGTACTTTGCCCGCACGCGTCACGGCTAATTCGTCCGCGAGCTTGCCCGTCCCATCTGGCGAGTTATCGTCCACGATCAGAATTTCGACATCCGGCACCGGTAAAGCAAGAATCTGGTCAACTAATTTGCCGATATTTTCTGATTCGTTATAAGTTGGTACGACGACTACGCATTTTGCCATTCAGTACTCCCGGTCGGTTGCAATGGCGACTCAGAGATCGCCAACTATAGCACGGATAAGTGACGGTGAGGTGATCCGTACATTACCATCACCCCACGATTGCCTTATGATGCGCCGCGCCTCGCGTGTTTGCACAAAACGCCTTGCGCCACCATTTGAGATTTGAAATCTGTGTCACCAGCAGAAGCCAGCCACTAATCATCACGCTAACAGGCTGACTTTTGTTTGGTACACATCAAGTTCAAATGGTATTCAGATTATCCAAATTTTGTCTAAAATCCGTCACCATCGATTCTGGTGCTGGGTTGACCGTTGTGCTTGGCCTCAGCCCTTGGCGAATGCGTAACGCACCCAGATCAGGGCAAACATCTGCCCATAGTTATAGACAAAATGCGCGACAATCGAGGTCGTTGTGTTATAGCGCTGACGCAGCATCCCCAAGGCAAACCCAACCACGACAATAATCAGGCTGGCGGGCGTGAGCGTATATTGAATGTGGACGAGCGCGAAAAAGATGCTCGTCACGCCCACGCCGAAGATCGGCTGCAACGCACCTCGAAAGGCGATCTCCTCGCCAATGGCAGCGGTGCTGGAAATGATCAGCGCTACGCCAAGCGTCGTGATGCTCTGCGAAAGCAGCGCACTGACCTGTGTTTGCTGCTGCAACGTGTCTTCCCCAACGATGATCTCCCAGAAGAAGCCGACGCCGATGGCGATCCCGATCATGAGCAGTGCCGTGCCGATACCGATGAGGAGTTCGCGCGGGGTCGGGGCACGCAACCCTAAGCGTTCCAAGGCTTGCAGCGGTGGACGCCGTACTACGATCCCGACACCGAGCAGCGCAAACATGATGAAGACGACCATGTTCAGCACTTGTGAGTTGACGGCGAACCCGCCCTGCTGGCTTAATTCGCTGGCGAGGCCGGTCATGCCGCCCGCTAAGACGAAATCGAGCACGGTGCTGGCGAACAAATAGCCGCAAAAGACCAGCGCGGTCATGTGGACGGGCGAATCGGGATCGAAGCCGCTACCGCTGACGCTGGGAACATGCTGCGGGAGTAACCGCGCCAACCACCTTCGCACGCTTGGAAACAAGGCCAGCGTCGTGAATATGCCGACAATGGCGCTGATGAAACGTGCTGCCATCGCTGCCTCAATCGAGATCGGCGGATCGGCGTTGGCAGGCGCGTAGAAGCCATACGTGTATACGAATACGACGTTGAGCGCGAGGAGTGTCCCGAAGACAAGTGAACGCAGCCCTTCGCGTTGTTCCGCCAAGTTGGCGATGACCACCACAAGCGCGAAGAGTCCGATGATGACTGCTGTATTGTTGATATTCGACATGCCGACGATTATAGCTGATTTCTGCACGTAATGGCATAATGGTCGCGTTTGGGTCGGCACAGGTGACGGGTTATGCGTGCGTGGCGATTGGTAAAAAGCATGGCGATTCTGGCGGTGTGGGGCGCGGTGTCGTTGGCGTGCAGCCTGACGAGTGCCATCGCACCGACACAGGTTGTCACCCGTCAGCCGCCCTCACCGACAACGGTTGCCGTCACGTTCGCCCCTGTCGTCACAGCGACGATCAGCGGCGCGACGGGGACTCCGCTGCCCACCGCCGATCCGTGCCCGCAAGAGGCAATCTCGCCTTCGCGGTATACCGTCGCTACGCTGGTCGATTTGCCCAAGCGCAGAGTCACCGCCAGCGTACAGGCCATTTACCGCAACGACACGGATCGCCCGCTGGATACGCTGGTGATGCTGGTCGATTCGAACCGCGTGCCGGGGGCGTTCGCGCTGGCTGATCTGCGCGGGACGGATAGGACGGTGGTCAGCCAGTATACGCTCACCGGCCCGCGCCTCGACATCCAATTGGCCTCGCCGCTGGAGATCGGATGTAGCGCCAGCCTCGCCTTCACCTTCAGTCTGAACGTGTTCAAACTGGAAGATGCGCGCCTGCCATACCTCGCTTACACGGATAATCAATTCAATCTGGGGCATTGGCTGCCGCAGTTCCCCCCGATCATGGATGGCGAGTGGTTCATCCCGCGCGAATGGACGATTGGCGAATACTGGACGGACGGCTTAGGGGATTATGACGTGCAAGTGCGCGTGATGGGCGATCCGCACGCTATCGTCATCGCTCCCGGCGACGAGGAGCGACTCAGTGAGGATACATGGCACTTCAAACTCACCGATGCGCGTTCGTTCACGGTGGCGGTCAGCGCGGCAATGTCGAAGCTGAGTACGGTGACGAACAGCGGTATGCAGGTTGACCTGTATTATTTCACGCAAGGACAACCCGCCAAAAGCCCCGATGGCACCCCGATCAATGGGCCGCAGCACGCGCTAGATACCGCCAAGGCCGCCGCCGAGCAGTTCACAGAGTGGCTCGGCGCGCTGCCGTACCATCGCCTCGTCGTGATCGAAGGCGATTTCCGCGACGGGATGGAATTCAGCGGGATCGTGTATGTCGGACACCGCTGGTTCAGCGAATTCGACGGCAAGATCGACTCATGGTTGACGCTGATCACGGCGCACGAAGTTTCACATCAGTGGTGGTATTCGCTAGTGGCTAACGATCAGAACGCCGCGCCATTTCTGGACGAAGGATTAGCCATTTACAGCGAAGTGCTGTACTTGCAAGCGCATTACCCCGAACTCGTGCCGTGGTGGTGGACGTTCCGCGTCAAAATCTTCCAGCCGCAAGGCTTCGTGGACGCCAAAGCCGACGAATTTAGCAGCGGACGGCTGTACATCAACGCGATCTATTTGCGCGGGGCGTTGATGCTGCAAGCTATCCGCGAGACGATCGGGGATGAGGCATTTTTGTCATGGTTGCAGCGTTATACCAAGAATAATCGTGAGCACATCGCCACACTACGCAACTTCTGGGGCGCGATGAACCCTGATGACTACGTGCGCATCGGGGACATCCGCCGCCAATACTTGCGGGATCGCGACCCGTTAGCCAGTGCGCTCACACCGACTCCGGCAGGTTGAGATAGACTGTTAACATCGGGATACGCAAAATCTCTCTATAATGGGAGGAGTCTGGGTATTTTCGAGCGCAACCGTTGTGTTGTGAAGAGGCAATTGTGAAAGAAAAAGTCAAACTGATCATCACGATCTCGGTCGGGCCACCGGGCAGCGGCAACAAAATTGACGATGTGATCGATACCATCCGAAGTGCCATGTATTATGGCGGCGCAGACTCCCGCATCGTCATCCAAGACAATTCACACCCCCTCAATACGGGCAAAAAACTGCAAGAGATGTTCCCGCAGCTTGATATGGTGCGTTCGCCGCGCAATTATGGCTTGTACGGGGGGCTGTACAAAGCGGAATCGATAGCGATGCAGCACGCCTATGAGCGCTATGAGTTCGGGGCATTGCTGCGTATGGACAGCGATGCGCTGATGATCGGACATGGATTTGCGGATGAGGCCATCGCCAAGATCAGCGCTAATCCTAACGCCGGCGTGCTCGGTATGTATTTCACCAGCGGCGAGGGCATCGAGTGGGCACGCCAACAGTTATTGGCGATGACCAGCGTAACCGGTTACATCAAAGACCCGCGTCGCTGTGCGTTTTTGCGCCAGCTCATCTACAAGGCCGAGCGCAATAATTGGCAGTTGGGGCAGCACATTCTGGGCGGCGCGCTGGTCATGACGCCGACATATATCGAGCGCGTGAATAAGGCGGGCTTGCTGCACCGCGAAGAACTGCGCCGTGCCAAGCTGCAAAATGACCACACGTATAGCCTGTTGTGTAAAGCCGTCGCGCTCGATCTGATCGACTTCAACGTGCCGAACGGCCCGATGGCGATCACATGGCGCGGACTGCCCGCCTCCCCACAAGATTTGATCGAGCAAGGCGCGAAGGTCGTCCACTCCACGCGCTTCTGGAAGAATATGGACGAGGCGCAGGTCAGGACGTTCTTCCGCGCGCGGCGCGAGTCGGGCAAATAGTCTGCCGCACGCAGTCCCGCGATCAGGCTTGTAACCCCTCGCCGTTGATTCTAAGCCTACAATCAGGGTAGGCAAGGTTGCGACGGGAGGGGACAGGCATGGGCAACGATCTTGGGTGGCTGGCGCTGTTGAGCGGTGGGTCAGCTCTGTTTCTGCTCTATTTGCTCGTCAAAATCGGGCGCGGGCTGCTGATCGGCACGCGTGTTGCGATCCCACAGGTTGCGATTGTGGCACGTGATCAAGCGCCACCCGCGCCGTCCCCCGATTTAGAAGGCCAATTACTCGCCTTTGGATTCCGTCCGATTGGCGTCACCTTGTATCAATCGTCCCTGCTGCACGGGTACACATGGCATTACGCGGATGAAACCAATGAAATCGATGTAGAAATGGTTGCCGCGCACAGCAAACAGGCGGAAGCATTCCTGTGTTTCAATACGTGGTTTCAGGATCAAGCTTTTCTGTGGACGGGCTATCCAACCGGAGAAAATATCCAGACAGCGGACTTGCACATGTGGTACGCGTCGCAGAGTTTGGAAACTGCCTACCTGTATCATTGTCGGCAGCTCGCGGTATGGCGGCGGACGCATGGGGATGCTGTCAAACGGCCTGATCTTAGCGACAACGATTACTATGACCGTCTTTACAATGAGAAATATCGTGCGCGGCATCTACGCGCACCAATGCGGCGGGGGCTGTTGACCGCTCTTGTGCTGCTGCTCATGGCGCTGACCAACCTCGCGGTGCTGGCGGAAGCGCTGCGCTTGCAACCGATCTATGCTGCCGCGTTCGCACCGATGCCCGGTGGGATCAAAATCAACATTCCCGAAGGTTTTGTCAGCGCCAGTTTGCCCTACTTGTTGCAATGGGTGGTTGGCGTGGCGGCGTTGAATCGACTCTCGGCGTGGAAGGCTCCGTCGCTCGAAGACTCCGGCGAGAGAAGTGGTTAGTCTCTCATTCGCGCTGAAAGTTGAAGTATTCGTTCATAAAGACCGTCATGTCGAGTTCGCCGGGGGAGTAGCCGTAACGCGTCAACATCTCGGCGGCCTCACTACGGTGCTGCGTGCCGTGATTAACGACATGCACCAGACAGTGCCACAAGACTCGCTCCCGCACGATGCCAGCGGGAATCAGGTAGCGTACATAGCCGTATAAATCCTCGTCAGTCAACGTGTCTAGATAGGTTCGCATCGCACGTTCTTCGACCTGCCAGCGCTCTTTCAGGATACTGAGCGTCGGTAAATCGGCTTCGGTCAGCTCCGGAATGTTCCACGCTGTGGCGGGCGGGGCGTCTGGCAGGGCTGCGCGCGGAACAAAATAGGTCTGGAAGGCCGTGCGCCATGAGCAGTCGCTATCCAGCTTGTGGACGAGCGCGCCGCGCAAACTGTGATAGGTGAAGGGCGCGGTGTACTGTTCCTCGGTCACGTTGGCGCAAGTCGCCAGAATACGTTGATCTGCCCAGTAGGTGTATTCGTACAACAGCTTGATTTCTTCGATCTTCATCTTGTCACCGTTGGCTATCTGTTTATATGGTATTCGTTCGGGCGGATTGATCACAGTGTAGCATAGGGAGCCGAAAGCGACTCAACCTATGTCCGCCGGACGCGCTACAATCGAGCGGTAAATTACTTGAGCCGCGTTTTCGCGTAGGATCGCCAGCATGTCCATTCACGACTCCAAAGCCCATTGGGATGCCAACACCGTCGCTAACAGCCTGAAAAAAGTGCCAGAACGTCAGGAGCACTTCGAAACCTCGTCCGGAATCGGATTGGAGCGTTTGTACACGCCGGATGATGCTGCGGCAGACGGCTATCTGAATAAGCTCGGCTTCCCCGGCGAATTTCCGTACACGCGCGGCGTGCAGCCGACCATGTACCGCAGCCGTTTCTGGACGATGCGGCAATATGCGGGCTACGCCACCGCCGAGGAGTCCAACGCTCGTTACCGCTTTTTGCTCGATCAGGGGCAGATGGGACTTTCCGTCGCATTCGACCTGCCGACACAGATCGGCTACGATCCCGACGATCCGATGTCGCTCGGTGAGGTCGGTAAAGTCGGCGTGAGCATTTGCAGCATCCACGACATGGCGCGGCTGTTCGAGGGCATCCCGCTGGATAAGGTCAGCACGTCGATGACGATCAACGCGCCCGCCAGCATCCTGTTGGCGCTGTACATCGCGGTGGGCAAGCGGCAGGGCGTCGATCCCAAGAAGCTGCGCGGCACCGTTCAAAACGACATTTTCAAAGAATACATCGCACGCGGGACGTATATCTTCCCGCCGCAGCACAGCCTCCGCCTGATTACGGACATCTTCCGCTACTGCAAATCCGAAGTCCCGCAGTGGAACACGATCAGCATCAGCGGCTACCATATCCGCGAGGCGGGTAGTACTGCCGTGCAAGAGGTCGCTTTTACGCTCGCCAACGGGATCGCCTATGTGCAAGCAGCGGTCGAGGCGGGCTTGGCGGTGGACGACTTCGCACCGCAGTTGTCGTTCTTCTTCAACGCACACAATCAGTTTTTCGAGGAGATCGCCAAGTTCCGCGCGGCGCGGCGCTTGTGGGCGCACATCATGCAGGAACGGTTCGGCGCGAAGAATCCTGACTCGCTCAAGCTGAAATTCCACACGCAAACGGGCGGCAGCACATTGACCGCCCAGCAACCGATGAACAATATCGTGCGCGTGACGGTGCAAGCCTTGGCGGCGATCCTCGGCGGCACGCAGAGTCTGCATACGAACAGCATGGACGAGGCGTTGGCGCTGCCCACCGAGCAGGCTGTGCAGGTGGCACTGCGCACACAGCAAGTCCTCGCCTACGAGAGCGGCGTGGCGGACAGCGTTGATCCGATGGGCGGCAACTGGCTGGTCGAAAAGCTGACGGATGAGATCGAGACGCGGGCGAAGGAGTACATCGCCAGCATCGACGCGATGGGCGGCGCGATGAAGGCCATCGAGGCGGGCTACGTGCAGCAGGAGATTCAAGACGCGGCGTACGCGTACCAGCAAGCCGTCGAGCGGCAAGCGCAGATCGTGGTCGGCGTGAATAAGTTCAAGACGGCAGAAGAAGCGCCTATCGCTACCCTACGCGTCGATCCTGAGATCGAGCGGCGGCAGGTGGCGGCACTGCGGGCGATGCGAGAGCAGCGGGATAACGGCAAGGTCAGCGAACTCCTCACGCGAATTGAGACAGCGGCGCGGGGCAGCGAGTCGCTCATGCCGCTGTTCATCGAGGCCGTCGAGCATGAGGTGACGCTCGGTGAAATCTGTAAGGCGCTGCGCAACGTGTTCGGAGAATATCGTCCTGACGCGAGGATTTGAGGCCGATAGGCTATTTCTCAGCTTGATGATGGCGGTTGATTTCACCGAAATAGCTAAGTGCCTCGAAAAGTGACGTACCTGTAAGATGTGAGACATGAAACCCTGCGCTGATTAAATATGCGGGGAGATTTTGCCTGTCTTCTATGCGGCGGCAGTTTACGAGGAGAATATTTCCGATACTTCGCCCTCGTAACTGCTCAAAAACAGGTTCAGATGGAGCGATGATTTTCATCACCAATACATAGAGACCTTCCGAATTCAGCCGCATATCCTCAACGATGATCGAACAATCCATTTCACGGGCGAGATCGTGGAGGGCGGTAGCGTTGAATTGTCCAATTGGCTGAATGACCCATTCGCAGATGTAGGTGATGTTGTTCATAGTTTACCATTTTTGGTACATCATCAAGGTTGTCTCCGCTGATGATGTACCAGCGAACTCGTAATTTTTGGTGTTGCTACTTAGCGGATAAGGATAGCAGGAAGATGCTCAGGATGAGGAGCGCCGCGCCGATGATCCCGCTGGGAGCCAGTGTTTCACCGAACAGCAGCCACGCCAGCAGCGCCGCCACAACCGGATCGAGCATCCCGACGATGCTGGCGGTGGTAGCGGACACCGAGCGCAACCCCATCTGAAACAGCCAGTAAGCGAATGCCGTCGGCCCCAGACCGAGATAAAGCACCAACAACCAGCCGGAAAGCGTATGCACCGTCACGATCCCGCCCATGAGGTTGATCGGCACGAGCAGCAGTGTGCCCGCGCCAAAGGTGATGGCGGTGACTTGCAGCGGATGATAACCCGACGCGACAAACCGCCCGCAGATGATCATGCCCGCGTAGGTTGCCGCCGCGATGACTGAGAAGATCGTGCCGAGCAGTAAGTTATCTTGCGCGCCTTCAGGGGAATGCAGCCCGACGAGCAGCACACTCCCGATCACGGCGCTGATCAGGGCGATCACGAGGCGCGCGGTGAGCGTTTCGAACTTGAGCAGGACTGATACGCTGGTGACGACGACGGGCGCGAGGCACAGCGTAAGCAGGGTGGCGATGGTCACGCCGGAATAGCGGATCGCCGCGAAGTAGGATGCCTGTGAGATCGCCAACAGACAGCCGCCAAGCGCCATGATCGCGAAGTCGCGCCGCCGGATGCGGAACATCGCCCGCCCAACCACATGCCAGCACGCGACGAACATGATCGGTGTGGCGATCAGCAGGCGCGCGAGGTTGAGGAAAAGAGAAGTGGTGGTATCGAGTCTAAAAATCGCCTGTGTAGTGACGCCGATGGTGCCCCACAGGATCGCCGCGCCCGTCACTAACCAGAAGCCGCCCGGTTGGACGGCCTGAAATTTTTGCATGAGAACACTGCCCTTGCTTGAGATAGATTGCAGGAAAGGGAAGCGCGAATGCCTCCGCCGCGAAGCCGATCAGCGGGCAGGGTGCAGAATGCTCAGAATCAAACAGGCCGCGACAAACTGAATTCGTCGGGCGCTGGCGAGGAGAACCGTCACCTGCCCTGCGCTACGCAGCAGCGGGCGGTGGGTTGGTCTGGTAGATGCGACCTAGATCAGGAATGTGCATGAGATTTGGTGCTCTGGGAATTCTATTCCGTCGGACATTGTATGATGGAAGCGCAAGGCTGTCAAAGAACTTCCGGTTGCTGCAATCCGGTTGCTGCAAATTTGGCAGCAATTATTGACAATTTCGCAGCAAAATCGCGTTGGATCGCGTAATCTTGCGGGTTCGCCCTTGACTCCGCATTTACACTCTGTTAAGATTCCGCGATTGCCGGACGGGATCAACCTTGCTTCGACAAGGCAATGATTACCGAATTTTATGAGACACCGCGATGAGGCCATCCGTGCTGCCAACGTGGGTGGCCTCATTCTTTGTAAGATATAACGGGCGCAAACACGCCCGTTTGCGTGCCAAAAAACCGGTGAGATCGATTAAGCTGGAGTTAATTAATGCCAACGATCAACCAACTTATCCGTAAGGGACGCCGAACCAAATCGGGCAAGAGCAAATCGCCCGCTTTGCAATTCACGTGGAATTCCTACGATCAGCGCCGTACCAAGCGCGACAAGGGTGCTCCTCAGAAGCGCGGCGTCTGTCAAGTAGTGCGTACCATGACGCCCAAGAAGCCGAATTCCGCACTGCGTAAGATTGCCCGTGTGCGTTTAACCAACGGCATCGAAGTGACGGCGTACATTCCGGGTGAAGGCCACAGTTTGCAAGAGCACAGCGTGGTGATGATCCGTGGTGGTCGTGTGAAAGACCTCCCCGGCGTGCGTTACCACATCGTGCGCGGCAAGCTGGACTGCGACGGCGTCAAAGATCGTCAACAGGGTCGTAGCAAGTATGGTGCCAAGCGTCCGAAGAAGGGCGCGGCGGCGGCTCCTGCGAAGAAGAAGTGAGATAACCCATGCCTAGAAGATATACACCCAAGCGCTATCCGACGTTGCCAGATGGCAAGTACAACAACGTCCTCGTCTCGATGATCATCAGCCGCATGATGCGCGGCGGCAAGAAGAGCACCGCCATGCGTGTGCTGTACACCGCCTTGGACATCGTTGCCGAGAAATCCAAACGCGAACCAATCAGCGTGCTGGAACAGGCGATATTTAACGTCAGCCCGACGGTGGAAGTCAAGCCCCGCCGCGTTGGTGGCTCGACCTATCAAGTGCCAGTGGACGTGAGCAAGGAACGTGGCGAAGGTCTGGCGATCCGCTGGATTTTGGCTTCGTCCGATTCGCGTTCGGGCAAGAGCATGGCGGAGAAACTGTCCTCGGAAGTGCTCGATGCAGCCGCAGGCCAAGGTGCTTCCGTCAAGAAAAAAGACGAAACCCATCGTATGGCGGAAGCCAACCGTGCCTTCGCTCATTATCGGTGGTAATGCAGAGTGGCCTGAGTTTTGACTGGTATCGCAGCGACGCTCAGCACTGAATGACCGAAGTAGGATTAAGGTAAACGGAAACGCATGGCAAAGACAACTACTGGCCCGCTCGACCTGACTAAGGTGCGCAACATCGGGATTATTGCCCATATTGACGCGGGCAAAACGACTACAACCGAACGTATTTTGTATTATACCGGTATGGTTCACAAGATCGGTGAAGTCCACGATGGTGCCGCCACCACAGACTACATGGATCAGGAACGTGAGCGCGGTATCACGATCACCGCTGCCGCCATCACCGCAGCGTGGAAAGATTGCCAGATCAACGTGATCGATACGCCGGGACACATCGACTTCACCGTTGAAGTGCAGCGTTCGCTGCGCGTGCTTGACGGTGGCGTGGTGGTGTTCGACGGCGTGGCGGGCGTCGAACCGCAATCCGAAACGGTATGGCGTCAGGCTAACCGCTACAACGTGCCCCGTATGTGCTTCATCAACAAGATGGATCGCACGGGTGCCAGCTTCCAGCGCTGCGTCGATATGATCGTTGAACGTCTGGGTGGCAAGCCAGCCATCTTGATCATCCCTTATGGCGAAGGTGACCAGTTCAAGGGTCTGGTGGACGTGCTCACGCAAGAGTATGTCTTCTACGGCGACGACAAGGGTACCGACATCAAGCGGCTTCCGCTGCCTGATGACATCAAGGAACGTGCCCAACAGGTGCGCAGTCAGTTGGTGGAAGCCATCGCTGAAACTGACGATACCCTGATGGAAAAGTACCTGATGGAAGAGCCGCTCACCGACGAAGAGCTGAAGACGGCGCTGCGTAAGGCGACCATCGCGGGTACGCTGCATCCTGTGCTGTGTGGCTCGGCGCTCAAGAACAAGGGCGTGCAAATCCTGCTCGATGCCGTGATCGATTATTTGCCATCCCCGTTGGATATTCCGGCGGTTGTTGGGCATGACCCCGACTCTGGCGAAGAAATCGCCCGTCATTCTTCGGATGATGAACCGCTGACGGCGCTGGTCTTCAAGATCATCACTGACCCGTATGTCGGTCGGTTGGCGTTCGTGCGCGTGTATTCGGGCGTGTTGAAGTCCGGCACGGGCGTGTTGAACACCAGCAAGGATCGGCGCGAACGCATCGGTCGCATGGTGCGTATGTTTGCTGATGAGCGTGAAGACATCACCGAAATCCATGCAGGTGACATCGGCGCGATCCTCGGCCTGAAGGATACCTTCACGGGCGAGACGTTGAGCGACCCTGATAAGGAAATCGTGCTGGAGAAGATCAGCTTCCCCGAACCGGTCATCAACGTGTCGATCGAGCCGAAGACGGCTGGCGACCAAGACAAGATGGGCGAAGCGCTGCGTAAGTTGGCAGAAGAAGACCCGACCTTCCACGTCCGCGTGGACGATCAACTCGGTCAGACGCTGCTGTACGGCATGGGCGAGCTGCACCTTGAAGTGATGGTCGAGCGTATGCGCCGCGAACACAAGGTTGATGCTATCGTGGGTCGCCCCCGCGTGGCTTACCGTGAGACGATCACCCGTAAGGTGCGTCACGACGAGACGTTCAAGCGTCAGTCGGGCGGTTCGGGTCAATATGCGCGCGTTGTGATCGAGGTCGAGCCACTGCCCGAAGGCAGCAAAGAGAATTTCGTATGGGAAGATGCTATCGTCGGTGGCACGATCCCCAAGGAATTCATCAAGCCAACCATGACTGGCGTCGAAGAAGCAGTACAGGGCGGTGTCCTCGCGGGTTATCCCGTGGTCGGCGTCAAGGTGCGTCTGGTCGATGGTGCTTTCCACGAAGTTGACTCGTCGGAAATGGCCTTCAAGATCGCTGGCTCGATGGCGTTCAAGGCGGCGATGCAAAAGGCTGGCCCCGTCCTGCTGGAGCCGATGATGCGCGTCGAAGTGACTGCGCCGGATGCCAGCACAGGTGACGTGATCGGTGACTTGTCCTCGCGTCGTGCGCTCATCGAAGGTATGGATCCGCGTCCGGGTGGGGCATCAGCCGTCCGCGCGATTGTGCCGCTGGGGTCGATGTTCGGTTACGCGACTGACCTCCGCAGCAAGACGTCTGGTCGCGGCAACTTCACGATGGAATTCGAGAAGTATGCACAAGCGCCCACCAGCATCGCTGAGGAAGTCATGAAGGGCGCTAAGGCTCCCGCGCGCTAAGAAACTAGTTCAGTATAAGGCGGGTCATCCGGCCCGCCTTTTCATGAGCCGCCGTCCGCCTAAAACCCCAAATTGGGTATACACAGTAGGCGGTTTATTTGAGATAATGCACTGCTCGTTTTTAACGGGCACCTTACGACACTAAAGTCTATTTCCCGGTACGCGCTCAATGCACCGGGTTTGTGAGGAAAGCTAACGATGGCGAAGGAAAAGTTCTCTCGTAATAAACCACATCTCAACGTGGGCACCATT
>JAHBVJ010000047.1 GCA_019637615.1 Anaerolineae bacterium
TAGACGTTACGCAGTTGAAGGTAACACGAGCCAAGGTTGAAGCAAATAGAGACGCATGGCATGGCGAATGATATTGAGTTTGGCATCGAAAAGTGCCACATGATACCACCAGCGGTGACATTCAAGACGGACGTAAGCACGTAGTGCCAAGCCGATGTGGTTGCGTTGGCTACGTTCGAGCCGAAATTGACCAGCTTCAATGCCCGTAAACTGTTTGAGTGAACGGTGATAGCCCTCAATCAGCCATGCGCGGTCAGCATAGGCCTTACGGGCGACTTCGGTCAGGTCGAGCCGACTGGTCGCCCAGTACTCCGCGTTGCCGTGTGGGTCAACCGTCCGAAATACTTTCACCATGCCGTAGCCGCGCAAATGTACCACCAAGCCAAGGTCAGGAATATCCAGCGTATCGACGGCTTGCTGCTGACCAACCCGTAAGCTGACTTGACGGTTACTTTTCAGCCGTGTTAGCCAGTGCCAATCTAACTCGCGCAATAGTTTGAGGTTGTCGAGGCTGCTATACCAACTGTCGAAGGCCACCATAGCTGGCTGGAAGCCACGCGCTTTCGCTACCCGCACCATCGCTTGAAAATGGTCATTCTTATCCAGCCCATCCTGGACTTTGTTATACAGCCGAAAATCACAGGGCAAGCACGCATTGCCATCCGTCCACACCAAACTGATGAGGTTTATCCCTTGCACCACCGCATGATGTTTGCCCGACCAATGCCGACTAACCAACGCCATCTGACTGGCATACGGCTTGTCCAAGGTACTGTCATCCAGTACCAATAGCCCTAAACTCAGGTCGATACAGGCTTGCACTTCACTCCACAAAGCGACACTGTCCGGTGGTAGGCGTTGCAGCAGTCGCGTGTAGGCGTCATGCGCTGGTCCTGTTGCCCCTGCCGGATGGGTGCGGGCTGCTTCCAGCGTGCTAAACACCGTCTGGGCTGCCACTAAGAAATTGATATAGTCGTATTCATTGCATTTCGGTGCGTTCATGCCACCATTTTAGCAAGCTTATCCAACTGCGTAACATCTACTCGTATTCACATAAGGATGAGGAAATCCGTGAGCGAATACTTGTACACCTCGCACCACTCAAGCATCAGGGAAAAATCGTGGAGTGGCATGATCGCAAAATTGAACCGGGAGATAGCTGGGCAACCGAAATCAGTTCGCAACTTGATGCGGCTGATTTAATTCTGCTCCTAGTTAGTGCGGATTTTC
Source organism: Anaerolineae bacterium (assembly GCA_019637615.1). Taxonomy (GTDB): domain Bacteria; phylum Chloroflexota; class Anaerolineae; order Aggregatilineales; family UBA2796; genus JAHBVK01. Next base: position 1,231 of record JAHBVJ010000047.1, read on the forward strand.
TTGCTTCTGAGTATTGCTTCGGCGTTGAAGTAGAAAGAGCGATGTCACGGCTAAAACGTGGAGAAGTTAAAGTAATACCCATTTTGTTAAAACCTTGCTTGTGGGAAGAATCGCGCTTTAGTGAACTTCAAATACTGCCGCGTGATGCCAAGCCGATTAGCTCTTGGGCATCACTTGATGATGCCCTCAAGAACATTGCAACTGAGATCAAATCTGTTGTTTCGGATGCGCCCCCATCGTCTTCGAAACTAGCGACTGAAATCACAAATCTACTCCACTTCGATACATCGATAAATTTGGTACGTGAGCAAATTCGTGCGTATGCCAATCTATATGAAAGAATACGTCAACACATGCGAGCGTCAGACGAGCGAACGAATCGAATGCAGAAGATATTCGATAGAATGTATAGCTTATCTACGATTGCTTATCCATTGCTTGATGAACTGAAAAATAGTCCCCTGCCCGGTGAGCGGTTAGCGGCTGTCGCCATCCTCCAAACTTTTGCCACTGAAGAGCATTTGTCATTCCTCGCGAATTTGGTAAAAACTGAAAAACCGTTCGTGGGTTATCAGGCAAGTAGAGCACTCCACTTTGCCGTCGGGTCTCTTGAACCACGCGTATATCCACTTCTGTTAGATACATTGATAAGTACTCAAGCATGGCTCACTTCGCGCGGCATTAGTGCCAATAGCGATCGTCAGAGTGTATTAAGTGCCGCTAAAGAAGAGATTCAAAGAGCAATTAGCATATTCTCAGTTACGAAATAAGAGCGTGCAATTCACTAAGCACCGTGTACTCCCTGCGATGTTCAGACTCGACAAGCGCCGATAAATGCGCGAAAACTATTGAACTAGCTTTTCCTGATAAAGGTCATACCCATGAATCGACTCGCCAACGCCACCAGTCCCTATCTCCGTCAGCACGCCGATAATCCGGTGGACTGGTATCCGTGGGGCGATGAGGCTTTCGCTAAAGCCAAGGCCGAGGACAAACCGATCTTACTGAGCATCGGCTACAGCGCGTGCCACTGGTGCCACGTGATGGCACATGAGAGCTTCGAGAATCCAGAGATCGCCGCGATGATGAACCGCGATTTTGTCAGCATCAAGGTTGACCGCGAAGAACGCCCCGATCTGGATGACATTTATATGCAAGCCACGCTGATGTTCAATCGCGGCAACGGCGGATGGCCTATGACGGTATTCTTGCTGCCGGATGGTCGTCCGATCCACGCAGGGACGTACTTCCCGCCGCGCGATGTGCGGGGGATGCCGGGGTTTCCGCGCGTGATGGCAGCGGTGCTGGATGCATACAAGAATCGGCGAAGTGATGTGCTGAATATTGCTAGCGAAGTGACGGATAATTTGCAGCGGACGGCGCTCAAACTGGGCGGCGGCACGATCACGACGACCCTGCTCGACGCGGCGTATCAGGGCATGATCCGCGACTTTGACCCGATCAATGGTGGTCTTACGCGGCAAGCGCCGAAATTCCCCAACCCGATGAATCTTGAGTTTGTCCTACGCTGCTACGCGCATAATGGCTGGGAACGGGCGCTGGAAGTCGTGACGTTTACGCTCAAGAAGATGGCGCGCGGCGGAATCTATGACCAGATCGGCGGCGGCTTCGCACGGTACAGCGTCGATGAGCGCTGGCTCGTCCCTCATTTCGAGAAGATGCTGTACGACAACGCGCAGTTGAGCCGTTTGTATCTGCATACATGGCTGGCGTCGGGCGATGCGTTTTTCAAGCGGATTGCCGAGGAGATTTATGACTACCTGCTGCGCGAGATGACCGCCGCTGAGGGAGGATTCTACAGCACGACGGACGCTGACAGCGAAGGCGAGGAGGGTAAGTTCTTCGTATGGACGCCCGACGAAATCCGCGAACTGCTGACGCCGGAAGAAACCGAGGCCGCGCTGCTGTACTGGGGCGTGACGGAGCAAGGCAATTTTGAAGGGCACAACATTTTGAACGTACCCCAAGATGAGGACGCCGTCGCCAAGCAGTTGGGGATCAGCGTTGACCTGCTGCAAGCGCGGATCGAGGCGGCTAAACACACGCTGTACGCTGCCCGCACACAGCGCGTCGCGCCGGGGTTAGATGACAAGGTACTGACGGCGTGGAACGGGCTGATGCTGGCAAGTCTGGCGGAGGCGGCGCGGTACTTGAAGCGCAAGGATTATGCCGAGGCTGCCGCACGCAATGCCGAGTTCCTGTTGAACACGATGCGCAAAGATGGGCGGCTACTGAGGAGCTATAAAGACGGCATCGCGATGTACAACGGTTATCTGGAAGATTATGCGTGCCTGATCGACGGGCTGATCCAGATGTACCAGTTGACGTTCGAGGCGCGGTACATGACGGAAGCCATCGCACTGGCAGAGGTGGTGATGGTACATTTTGCCGCGCCAGATGGTGGGTTCTTTGACACGAGCGACGATCACGAGGCATTGATCGCGCGTCCGCGTAATTTGCAGGATAACGCGACGCCGTCTGGCAATAATCTGATGGCGAAAATGCTGGTGCTGCTGACGGCTTACACTGGCGACCTGAAATACGAGGAGTATGCACGGCAAATCGTGGAGCAGCTTGTCGCCGCGCTGCAACAATATCCATCGGCGTTCGGGGAGGCGTTAAACACCGCCGATTTGCTGGCTTACGGCGTCGATGAGATCGCGATCATCGGGGCGCGGACAGAGGCAGATGCACTGGTCGAGGTGGTAAACACGGGCTTCCGTCCGAACGCGATCCTCGCCTACGCGGCTGACGATCAGGACGAGACGGCGACGCCGATGCTGCTGGCGAGTCGCCGCCGCGTGGATGGCAAGGCCGCCGCGTATGTGTGCCGTCACTTCACCTGCAACATGCCCGTGACCGAGGCGAGCGCGCTGGCGGCGTCGCTAACGCCACCACCGAATAATCAGTAATGCGCAATTTCCTCGCGGCGGCACTCGGTTTGTTCGTCGTCGCTGTCGTGGCGTCGGCGGGGATGATCGCGCTTGGCAGGGAACAACCCGCGTTGAACCATGCACAGAAGCGGGAGTTCGCCGTTTGCGAGGGATTGCCGTGTTTCTGGGAGATGATCGCTGGCGTGACGCCCTACGATGATGTGCGCGAGAAGGTTCGCGAATATCTGATCACCGAGGGACGCGTTGGGCGCACACCGTTCTCCATGCCGCTGGTGGGCGTGCGCGGCAACTTGTACTGGGAACCACAAACCCGCCTCGTGACGAGCATCGGGTTGATCAAGTGGCGTCCCCACGCGCGCAACACGCTGCCGATGCTGCTGGAACTGATCATGCTGTACGGCGAACCCTGCGCTGTCCAGCCGTACAGTAATTCCGTCACGCTCATTTTTCTGCATGTGTGGGCAGATTTCCCGCGTGAAGGCGGTAAGTTGACGTTTGCCAGCCGCCCGGAAACGCTGGTATTCGAAAACGTGGATAAAGAGCTATGCGGAGCGCCAAGCAACGCGTTTTATCCACGCGTGGCATGGCAGGGCGTGGCGACCTTTGACCGCTATCAGTAAGCACGCATGAACGCAGCGATTTCTTCAACTGCCAAGCGCGACTCCGGCACGATGAAGGGCGGATAAACCTGCCAGACGTGCCACAGCCCGTCATAGATGGAAACGGTAACCTGACCACCCGCCGCACGGATGCGATCCGCCAAGATCAGCGCGTCATCCCGCAGCAGTTCGACCTCGCCCGCTTGGATCAGCATCGGCGGGAGTTGGCGCAAATCGGCGTTGATGGGCGATAGGAGCGGGTGATCAAGCGGCGTACTGCCCGCGTAAAGCTGACCTGCGCGAAACAAGGTACCCCGCGTATAGATCGGGTCGGCGTCGGAGCGTGCGCCCGGACTGCTGAGAGTCAGATCGCAGAAGGGCGAGAGCAGTACTGCCGCTGATGGCAGCGGTAGGCCGGAATCACGTATTTTTACCATCGCAGCGACTGCCAAACCACCACCAGCCGAATCGCCCGCCAGCACGATATTAGACGCGGGGATGGGACGGGAGAGGAGCCATTGATAGGCTGCTATGGTGTCGTCCAAAGCGGCGGGGAAGACGTGTTCGGGCGCGAGTCGATAGTCCAGATAAAGGGCACGGCGATGGCTGGCGACGCAGATACGCGCGATGAGGGGATGATGTGCCTTGGGCGTGTTCTGGACGTAACCGCCGCCGTGCAGGTAAAGGATGATGTGGTCGGGCGTGGTAGTGCCGACATCGATCCACTGTGCGGAAATGTCATCGACATTTTGGATTCGCGTGCCTGCGGGGAGAGGAAAGCCAGTGAGATTCCCCGATTGACGGCTTTCTTCGATGGAGAGCGCGTCGAAATGACTGCGCATCAAGCCGAGGAGACGGCGAAATAGACGAGCACGGAGGGATAGGGGACGCTGCATCATGATCTCCAATTATATTGCAGGTAACTATCCTACTAAATCTCTCGACAGAGGCAGGCAACCACGAACTTCGGATAGATTACGCGATGGCAACGTAGTTCACCGTCGGACAGTGAACCGTTAGGCTTAGATCCCGAATTCCTTGAGGGACTCAGGCTTAACATCAGGGTTTCGGGTAGAGATGGATGCGACCACCAACCTGTCAAATCCATTATAATATAAGGTGGCACGGACGCTCTTCTTCCGTGTACAGTGGTTTGGGAGTTGAGCGTTCGCTGTCCTTCTTCTAGGGAGGATCGATCTATGTCACGCTCAGGCAGACTCCTCACAAATACTTTAATGGCATCTGTCTCCACAATCATCTTTTTGTTAAGCTTCGTCTCTAGTAGTACTCCCGCTGATGCATCGCGCGCCATCCGATTTGCAGCTACCACCACGATCAAAGCCAAGTCGCCGACCGGCATCGTACCAAAATCGGGGCATTGGGAAGGTAGCGATCCAGCAATTTCGTTCAATGTTACAGAGAACGGGATAATCATCAATTTTTCCATCGCACTGACTCTGTATGCCTTCGCGACATGTACCGTGTGGGCACCTAGCGATCCTGCTATAGAAGCGAATAAAACGTTTACTTTCAACGACGAACTTGACGCCTCAGATCAATCGTTAGGCACATTAATGAATCAGGTGACGGGAAAATTCAAAACGGCAACGAGCGCAAGCGGTAGTATGTCCATCCACTTTTGTACAATGGATCAGGGTAACGTGGTGATGTTTGAAGATGCAGCAAAAGGAAATTGGACTGCGAAGTGGAAATCGCCAGCCATCATCAGCGACAGACAAAAGGTACACCCGACACCGCTCCCGACACATGTGCCTATCGCCAACGACTACACGCCGTGGGCAGTGGACGCGGTTACTGAGCCGCTCATTTCGCCAACGGGATTGACGCTTGAACGTGTGGTGATGACGCGTAGCGTTGATAGCAGCAATTGCGCGTTAGAGGTGACAAATACGTTTACGACAGCAGATGATACGATCTATGTAGTGGCGGTCATTTTGAACCTCAAGGAAGATACAAGGTTATCAAGTTCTTGGAAGGGGCCTGATCTGTTTTGGGGATACACAAATTTGGCTGGTATTGAGGCAGCACGCCAATGTGTGTACTTTTACATAGACACCGATGGGTTAGCGCCCGGTGTTTTCACGGTGTTTTTCATGGCGGACGATTTACAGACACCGCCGCTGAGGTTCACGATTGAACAGGCTCAGTAACGGGTTGAGGTTAAGAAGTCACTGAGCCATACAGGTTATTCGACTACTTCGAAGATCGCTTCGATCTCGACGGCAAAGCCATTCGGGAGCGAGGCAAAGCCCAACGCGCTGCGGGCGTGAAACCCGCGCCCTTCTTTGCCAAGGATGTCCCAGATCAACTGGGATGCGCCGTTGATGACGAGATGCTGCTCGACAAAATCCGGCGTCGAATTGACCGCGCCGAGCACTTTTACGCAGCGGACGTTGTTCAGCGTGTGCGTCAGCGTGTAGACCGCTTGCAGAAGCTGTACGCCGCAGACGCGCGCCGCTTCTTGCCCGACATTGGTGGTGTATTCGCGGCCTAGTTTGCCCTGATAGCCTGTCGAGACGTGACCGGATGTGTAGATCGTGTTCCCGATGCGCGTGGCGGGCGCTAGATTGGGGATGGGTTTGTAAGCAGTCAGATCAAGACCCAATTCGGCTGCTTTTTCATCAGGCGTCATGCGAGAAAATCCTTTCAATTGTGAAAAAACGAACACCCTACGATTATGCAACGCCACTCGATTAGGCAAGACTGTCCCTTTGCCCTGAGTGACGGTGCTCTTTACGGTAAGGGAGAGGTCGGCACCGACTCAATTTCCATCTGTTGAGCCGCCATTTATCGACGGTATGTTTATAATGTGAAATAGAAACCTTATCTAAGTGAGTAGTGCATTATTATGTCCATTGAAGACCATCTTCACAATCGCATTGATCTGGTCAACATTCCGTTCACGGATCGCGGTTCGCGCATCATGCTGTTTCAGCACGGTGACAGCTTGTCGTTCCGGTTGGCTGAACGTTGGACGAAATGGGAAAATGAAGTAGGCCATTATCGTCAACGTCCGCCGATCATTGATGATTTTCGCTTTGTCGATGAACAGGGCAATACCGTCCCGTTTACTCGCGATACTCAGCCCTACAAAGCCTCGATGTGTACGTCCATCGGGAATTTCGATTGGACGTTCATCGACACGGAAACGTTGTATTTGCGATTGCCAGCGGGGCGTTACCAATTAGTGTTCGAGGTACGCGGGGATCGCGGTCAGATCGACTCACGCGGGGGGACATTCCACGGCAAACGCAGCGTGGCCTACACGACCAACGCACACATCGTGCAAAATTCCATCAAACAGCTCGACAACGGCAATTTTCAGACGACGTTGGCGTTGAATGCTGCCGACGGGAACGCGCTGGTGCTGAACATCACGCCGCGTCTCGGTTATCAGCGCTCGATCCCGCAGGCCGAGGCCGTCTTCGAGCAGTCGCAGAGCCGCTGGCAGAAGTGGTTCGAGGCCGTGCCGCCCGTGCTGGAAGCGTATCAGGAGCAGTATTATTACGCGTGGTGGATCATGCGGGCGGGGCTGCTGAGTACGCGCTTCTTCTTCACGCGGGAAGCGCTGGCACCGTCCAAAGTGCATTACGTGGGCGTCTGGCAGTGGGATCAGTTCTTCCACGCCATCGCGTACCGCCATGTGGATTCACAGCTCGCGGAAGATCAACTGCGGATCATGCTCGATCATCAGCAGGAAGACGGGATGCTGCCCGACGCCATCCATGACGAGGGGTTGATCGTCCACCTGACGAAGCCGGTTGATGCTGCCGTCACCAAGCCGCCACTCATCGCGTGGACGGTGCTCAAGCTGTACGAAAAATCGCGACACATGGATTTTCTGTACGAAGTCTACGAGTCGCTGGTGCGCTGGCACGAGTGGTGGATGCGTGACAATATCAACGCGTGCGGCCTATGCGAGTACCGACATCCGTTTTCGTCCGGCCTCGATGACAGCCCGCTGTGGGATGACGGGGTGCCCGTCGTCGCGCCGGATTTGAACACCTACCTGTGCGTCCAATGCGAGAGTCTCGCCAAGATCGCGACGATCATCGGCAATGAGAAAGACGCCGAGTTTTATACCGAACGGGCGGAATTCTGGGCAGCGCAGATGCAGCGCGTGATGTGGAACGAGCAAAAAGGCATTTTCGACGCTTTGTATCAAGAGAAGCCAATTGATGTGTTCACGCCGTTCCAACTGCTGCCGATGTGGACGGGACGGATGCCCCAACGCATTAATGAGCGCCTGATCGCGCATCTGACCGACCCCGCGCATTTCTGGACGAAATGGCCTATCCCTAGCGTCTCGGCCTCCGATCCGAAGTTCAACCCGGAGCAGATGTGGCGCGGCCCGACATGGCCTAATATCAATTTCCTATTCGTGGAAGCGCTGGAGCGGATCGGGCAAACGGAATTGGCACAGCAGTTACGCACCAAGACGCTGGATTTGATCATGCAGCACCGCGATATTTACGAATACTACAATCCGATTACGGGCACCCGTCCGGTTAAATCGGCACCCATATTCGGTTGGAGTTCCGCCGTCTTCATCGATCTGGCGATCCAAGAGACGGCCTATGTTCAGCAGCGGCAGCAGCAGTCCGTAGCGACTTAAGCGTCGGCGCGCAGCCACATGCATTGGTAGGGGTCGATCACGCAGGTTCCGCTGACGGCTTGGGACGAGGCGGGATAGAGCGTGTGCCACTGACCGCGCGGTAAAGCGGCGGAGAGGGCGCGGTCAGTCACGTTATGCAGACACAGGAGGCGCGATCCGTCTTCGGCGGAGCCGCGCTCTACGGCAAACAGGCCGTCATCGAGAGTCAAGATGCGCTGCGGACTGCTGGGATGAAAGGCCGCTTGTGAACGGCGGACGCGGAGCAGTTCGGCGTAACGGCTGAAGACTTGATACTCGGTGGTAGACGGCGTGGTAAGGCGGCGATCAAGCTGGTCGAGTGCGTATTTCTCGCGGTTGATGGTACGGGCGCGGCCTGTTTCTGCTGCGCCCGCGTGCCAATTCCGCGCGCCGAACAAACTCGGTAGGTAGATACCCGGCACGCCCGCCAACGAGAGCATGATGGCCTGCGACACGATGAAGCGATCCACCGCGTGCGGATCATCGGGGCTAGAAAGGGCGTCGAAGTAGGTGCAGTTCATCTCGTAGGCGCTCTGGCTGCCATCGGCGTTGGATTTGTACGAAATCTGCCCGCCGTGCTGCTGGATACGCGCCACCATCGCCGCGATCTGTGCGTCAGAAAGCAAGCCCGTCGCGGGGCGGACGCCGATGCCATCGTGAGAAGCGGTGAAGTTGAAAAAGGTGGTTTGCGGCGAGGGCGCGTGCAGGGTCGCCGCCCACGTGGTCAGCACGTCGGCGCTGCCTGTTTGCAAGGTATGCACGAGCAGCGGCGGCAGCGCGAAGTTATACACCATCTGCGCTTCGTCGGTGCCGCTGCCAAAGTACGAGATGTTTTCCGTGTGCGGCACATTGGTTTCGGTGATCAGGACGACCCACGGCGCAACCGCATCCAAGACATCGCGGAATAATTGCACCACGCGATGCGTCTGGGAGAGATGAATGCAGGTCGTGCCGACGATTTTCCACAGGTAAGCAATCGCATCCAGCCGGATCAAATCTGCGCCCTGTTCCACGTAAAACAACAGCGTTTCGAGCATTTCCATCAAGACGACCGGATTGGCAAAGTTGAGATCGACCTGATCGGTGCTGAAGGTCGTCCAGACGTGACGTTCGCCGTTGGGGGTGGCAAAGGCAGTCAGGAGCGGATGTGTGCGCGGACGGACGACCCCTGACAGATCGAGCGTCGGATCGGCGGTCACGTAATAATCGCGATAGGCGTCTTCACCTTTGAGCATCCGCTGGAACCAGTCCGAGGCGACCGAGGTGTGATTGAGCACGAGATCAAACATCAAGCCGAAGTCGTCCCCCAAGGCGCAGACATCTGCCCACGTGCCCAGTCGCGGATCGACGGCGCGGTAATCGCTGACGGAAAAGCCATCGTCGGAGGTAAACGGGTAAAACGGCAAGATATGTACGGCGCTGATCAGATCGCTCAGGTGACGGTTAAGAAATTTGTGGAGGCCGGTCAGGGGCGTGGCGGGCGGTTGCTGCACATGATCGCCATAAGCGATGGCAACGACGGCCTGTTCGTTCAAGGTGAGCGAACGCGGCGGCACGCTTAACCCTGCATTGAGCCGTTCGACCAGTTTGGCGGCATAGAGGCGGCCTACATCGTCGCCATATAGCTCGATAAATTTGGTTTGGATACGTTCCTCAAGGGCAAGCGTAAGTTTCGTCATCAGCAGTTCGCTCCCAACAATAAGCTAACAGAATATAGGCAAGCCCGTTTACGGGGCAGCAGCCTCACTAAAAGATTTCGCAGAAACCCGTGGAGAGCGCAATGGACGATGTGAGTTTGACGGCGTGAGCTACGAAGGCACCTTCGCAGATCAAGGCTTGGCATCGGTGCGCGTATGCGGCGGCTGACGCTTCTGACGCGGTGCGCCTTGCCAGCCGCGCACGCTAATGTCCGCCCGCCGTGTGATGGCTGGCGGCGCATGATGAGAAGCGCCATTATCCGATGGCTGGATGCGCGGTTGGCTATCCGGCTTGGCTTCGGCAACAGGCGCGGCGGGCTTCGCCTCCGACGGGACAGCCGACTGTTCAGCCGTAGCGCGGGCTTGGGCGACGACTTCATTGAGCACGGCTAGGCCGCGCTGCGTGGGCGACTCCAAACCGAAGGCATCCCAAATGCTGATCTCACCCGTGTCATGATAGGCGGTAGGCGCGGGGGCGTCGATGGCAGCCTCGGAATCGGGAATGCTGGCTTCATCCGGGTCTTCGATCTGCACACGCTTGGACGGCAGCATGATGAGCGGCGGCGTCGGCACCCGTTCGGGCAGCGATTCGGGACGCGGCGGACTGGGCGGCAGCGCGGCAGGCATCGGCTTGGATGGCGTGGGCAGGACTTCCATCGTCTGCGTCGTTGGTGCGGGCGCGGGCGGCGGCTCCGGCGGCGCGACCATCGAGATCGGCACGGTCAACGCCTGATGCGATCCCGATTCGGCGGGCACAGCATCGGCGGCTGGCGGCACTTTGATGCGTCCGGTGCCGCTCACGGGCGTATCTTCCAGCGAAATCGGTGGTTCCTCGATGTGGACAGCGGGCATCGCTTCCGAGGGCGTAGCGGGGCTAGGTTCGAGTCCGGGCAGATGATTCACGCCCTGTAGTGCTTTGCGCTGACGGGTATCCTCTTCGTTGAGCGGCGGCTCCTCGATGCGAACGCCCGATGAAGTCTGCGCGATGGGTTCCGCTTCTAATTTGCTGACGAACGATGGTTGATCGAGCGGTGGCGCGCCGTTGACGGGGGCTGGCGTCGGCGGCGTGAAGGCGTGCAAAATCGCTGGCGATCCCGACGCGGGCGGTGCGGCGGGCGGTGCTGAGTCGTCGCTCTCTTTCGCCCACTGCTGTTTCAAAAAGGCCACAACTTCGGCGGTGGCTGGCTTGGCACTGTTCGGCTTGGCGGCATCGACAGCGGGCAGCAGCGTGGTATCGAGTTCCGCGTCGTCATCGATCACGATGGCTTTGGGTGCGGGACGCTCGGTTGGTGGCAAAACGACACGCTCGGCACGCGGGATCGGCTTGCCTTCCGGCGTGTTGCGGGCGGCGCGGGCTTCGACGCCGGGATCGGCTTGCATGGCAAAACGCGCCTGTTTATCGGGATCAAGCTGAACGCCGCTGGCTTCCACGAGCTTACGTAAATCACGCAGACTTTCGACCATCATGCGTTGATAGCCACGCCGGAACCCGATCACCTCGCGGACGCCTGCCAACATCCCCTTCAATTGATATTCTACGATCCAGTTGATAACGGTGCCTTCGGGGACAGCTTGCAAACGCACACGTCCCTTCAAGTTGCGGTAGGGGCCATCGACCATACGGTACTCAAAGCCGATATTTTCTAACCATGCTGTAATTTCTTCAACGATGGTGCGTCCGCGTGCGTCTTGAACACGCCGACGTGCCCCGACACCGGTCGGGTGTGTACTCAAAATGGAGAGTTGTCTGGTCAGGTGATTCCACTTCAGCATCGAGGAAGGCGTGACAAGGTACGTCCACACCGCGTCTGTTGGAGCAACCACTAAGATACGTTGATCGATCAGAGACACATTACTTCCCTAAACCAGCTTACGCATAAAATTCGGCGGTTTGGTCTGTTTATGCTATAGTACGCCGAGGTACGCCGAACTTGAGAGATAAGTCTACCATTCGTTAACGGTGATGCAAACGGTCTATCAACCAGATGCCAACCCCAGCGGTAATCCTCGGTTTCATCCTAGCAACACTTTATGGTGCCGTGTTTCACCTCATCCGTGGTGGGGAGTTACGACGGTTAGCGCTATTCCTATTGGCGAGTTGGCTTGGCTTCGGGTTGGGGCAATTCTTCGGCACGATAGGTGGTTTCAAACTCTTAAGCATCGGTCAGATTAACACATTTTCTGCTACACTTGGAGCATGGTTGGCGCTGTTAGCGGCACATTTCTTGACGAATATCCCGAAACAGCCAGAGTGAAGCGCCCTGATGGCGGTTCGCCGTTAGCAACCAACCGTTGATCTTATCCGTGTGGAGTAATAATCGGTTATGAGCGATACACCCAACGTTGTAGAGGGCGTGGAAGACGAGAGCGGCCCTAATATTACACGGTATCTAGTCATTGGCTTTGGCGTCTTAGGTGCCTTCATTGTCCTTGCCGTGATCGTGGCGGTGATCGTCGCCCTGACTGGCGCGGAAGGCGGCGTGGCGACGGGCTTTCAGGTCGTCCGCGATTTTCTGATCATCGTATTGGCCTTGCAAGGCGTCTTCGTCAGCATCGCGATGGTCGTGCTGATCGTGCAGCTTTCCACGTTGGTCAACCTGCTGCGCAACGAGATCAAGCCGCTGATGGATGAAGTGCGCGAGACGGCCAGTGCGGCCAAAGGCACGGCGCAGTTCGTGAGCAAAAATGTCGCTGAACCTGTGATCAAGGTGGCGGCGACGACGGCGGGCATCCGCGCATTTCTCGGTGAAGTGACAGGCATCCGACGGAATATTTTGCGGCGGGATAAGTAGGAGCGAACGCGTGGCGAAAGACAACAACGGCGGGATGGGCGTGTTCACGATTGGAGCCATCCTCGGCACGGCGGCGGGAGCAGTGATCGCGTATTTATTCGCGCCCCGCAGCGGCAAAGAGACGATTGACGATATTGAGCAGTCTGCCGCTGATATTCGGCGTCAGATCGAAGGCGACAGCGTGCAGGATAGCCTCGCGGCGGCGAAAGAAGAAGCACGCCGCATCAATCAGCAGCCCTAACGCACATGGGCAGGGCACCGCGCCGCAAAGGATCGCGGTGCCCTGTGGTTTGTATGTTGCCGACAGCACGTCAACGCTGTCTGGCAGTCTTGGCAACTCCGAATACTTCCTTTTAACGCATCAACGTCGGCGGTTATTTTGGTTATGCCCGCCCATATACGGGGATCGCCGCGCCGCTGATGTCCCGCGCCGAGTCCGAAAGCAAAAACGTCAGCACATCCGCCAGCGACTCGGGAGATACCCATTTGGCGTAGTCACCATCTGGATTCGCGGCGCGGTTCGGCGGCGTATCCAGCGTGCTCGGCAGTACCACATTCACGCGGATTCCGTGATCCATCAATTCCGCCGCCATCGATTCCGTCATGCGGATCACGGCGGATTTGCTGACCGCATAGGCCGCGTTGCCCGGATCGCCCTTCAGCCCGCCGCGCGCCGCTACGCTCACGATCCGCCCTGCCGTGCCCTTCGCTACCATCTGCTTGGCGACGGTGCTGCTGAGTAAAAACATGGTTTTCGCGTTGAGATCGACCAGAAAATCCCACGTCGCTTCGTCCATCTCGTGGATCGGCGGCTGCGGGCGGTAGCCACCCGCCTGATTGATCAGAATGTCGATCTGCCCGAACTGCGCGATGACGTTACCGACGAAGGCTTCGATCTCGTCTTTTTTCAGCAGGTCAACCGCGCCCACCAGAATTCCGCTGTCATCAATGTTATTCTCGCGCAGCCGCGCCCGCAAGCCTGCCTCGTTGCGGTCGATCAGCGCCAGCCGCACGCCCTGTGAATACAACCGCTGGATCACGCTCAAGCCCGCGTTGCCGCCCGCGCCGCTCATGATCGCCACTTTGCCGTTCAATTCCGAATAAGTCGCCATACCAGTGATTCCTCCGTACCCCGCTCACAATTGCACATTTTATAAGCATATCTGATTCTGCCGTTGCTGCATGGGTATAATGCAAGCAAGGTTTCTTGCAACTGAAATGGTATGTACTGATGAACTCTGACCACAACGCCCCGCTGACGACTCGCGGGTTACGCATCCACATCATCGGCATCGGCGGCGCGGGCATGTCCGCCATCGCCCGTGTCTTGCTCGACAGCGGCGTGATCGTCTCCGGCTCCGATCAACGCCGCAATCCGATCACCGACAAACTCGCGGCAGATGGAGCCACCATTTTCGAAGGGCACGCGCCGACGAATGTGCCCGCCAACGCCGACTACGTGTTGATCTCCTCCGCCGTCAAGCCGGATAATGTGGAATTGCTGGCAGCGCAAGCGGCGAATCTGCCGATTCTCAAGCGGCGTGATGCCTTCCCGCGCCTCCTGCCCGATAAAACCATGATCGCGGTGGCGGGTACGCACGGCAAAACCACCACCACCGCACTGATCGCCCATCTGCTGCGTGAAGCGGGCGACGATCCGTCTTACATCGTGGGCGGCGTCATGTTGAATACGGGCGACAACGCGCGGGCGGGGCGCGGCGCGGCTTTCGTGGTCGAGGCCGACGAGTACGACTATATGTTTCTCGGCCTGAATCCGCACATCGCCATCATCACCAACATCGAGCACGACCACCCCGACATGTTCCCCACGCTGGACGTGATGATCGACGCCTTCCGTCAGTTCATCAAGCGTTTGCCCGACGATGGCTTACTAATCGTGTGTGCCGACGACGCCAACGCGCTGGCGCTGGCAAAAGAGCATCAGGAAGCGGGCAAGCCTGTCATCACCTATAGCACCTTGTATCCGAGCGCGGATTGGCTAGGCAGCATCGACTCTAGCGACGACACCACGCGCACACATTTCGGCGTCCGCTACCATCACGCTGACACACGCCTGTACGACCAGATCGCGCTCTCGATGGCAGGCGAACACAACGTCCGTAACGCGCTGGCGGCACTGGCGGCGGTCTATGCCTATGGCCTCCCCATCGAACGCTTCTCGCCCGCCTTCAACACCTTCAAAGGGACGGGACGCCGCTTTGAGCTGATGGGCACCACGCGCGCAGGCATCGAAATCTACAGCGATTATGGGCATCATCCGAGCGCCATCAAAGCAGTCTTGGCGGCGGCGCGCACGCGCTTCCCCGACCGCAAACTCTGGGCGGTCTGGCAACCGCACACGTTTAGCCGCAGTCGGCTGCTGTTCGATGAATTCGCCCACGCCTTCGGGGATGCTGATCACGCCTTGGTGACTGACGTTTTCGCCTCGCGCGAGGTCTATCAGGAGGGCGACCCGACGGGCGACGATCTAGCGTCCGCCATTTGGGACGCGGGACACAAAGACGCGCGTTATGCGGGCAGCTTGGCGGAAACTGCCGATCTTTTGCGTGCCGAAGCCCAACCGCGCGAGGTGGTGATCATCTTCAGCGCGGGCGACGCGCCGGAAATCGGGCGGCAGCTTTTGAAGTGACTAGCTTTCCCTGAATTTTTCGTCGCCATGCACCCACGCCGCGTACAGATCGAGGCCGTCTACCGTTTTCAGCGACACCGGCTCACCGATCTTTCCCTTGCGTCCATACAGCGCGAGGAAGGTTTCGAAATCCGCGAACCATCGATTCGTCTCGCTGAACGAGTGGATCAGCATCACGGCGCTGCGTGCGTTGAAGCGCCGCGCTTCGATCACCGCCGAGGCCATGCGATGCAGCAGTTGATAGCGCACCTCGCCGGAAACGGTCGGCGGCAGTCCGAGCATATCAAGAATAGCGGTAAGACGCGTCTGCTTATTTTCGGTGCCGTCATTCCACCGCGCCAAGCGGTCGCCCAACGGCTCATCGACTTTGCCTTCGACCACCATCGATACAATCTGATCGTTGGCCTTTGCCAGCACGAACAGATCGGTTTGTGAGGGGAATCCGCGCCCCGGCATCTTCACTTTATGCTCCACCAGCCCAAGCAGCGGCTCGATCCCCGCGAACGCAGCCAGCCCCGACTCGGCAAACACGCGCGCGACTTCTGGCGGGAAGCCATGTTCAGCCGCCGTCCAGCAGTATGCCAGCGCCCGCGCCGAATAACCGACTCGCCACTGCTTTTGCGGGTCTGCCAAGCGCTCCCGCCAGCTTTCGGCGTCATGCGTTGGGATGTAAAAACTGACCATGTTGTCCCCCTGTCACGACCTCAAAACACATTGTATTCTGGAAAACGTGCTCAGAATCCACCGATCACACCGCGTGTTCGTCAAATCCCGCAACCTGCCGCATAATTTACCGCCAGTTGATCGTTCCGGGTGGACAGACTAGCGATGAAGCTTCGGTTATTGTTTTTAATGGTAGTGGGTGCGCTGCTGCTGGCGGGGTGCAACAACGATCCGGTCGTGGTCGTGGCGACGGCGGTACCCCTTGACGCGAACTTCCGCGTTTATCAGCATCCGACAGGCGTGTTCAGCTTGCGACTGCCGCCCAACTGGTCGGTGCGGGATGTCAGTCAGGGCAGCGCCATCCGCGTCGAGTTTTCGCCGCCGGATAATGAAGGCTTGCCCATGTCCGTGTACGTGATTAACACGGGCGCAGTGATGGACACCAACGAACTGCTGAATGCCATCGAGCAGTATCAGCAGGTGGTCAACGGCGATCCCACCAAGTACACCGAAGTCAGCCGCAACGCGCAGGGCGATGGCAGTTGGCGCATCGCGGGCTTCCGTCACACGCCCATCGGCACGCGCGAACTGAACACCTTCATCCAAGCGGATAAAGCCTACCTGACCGCCATCGAGATCGACCTGACCAACCTCAACGAGGCGCAGCGCGAGACACTGCATACCATCGTCAACACCTACCGCGTCAACCCGAACGCGGTTGTCAACATTAGCAGTCTGCAAGTCGCCGCCGACAATGCCGACTCGAACACCGGCGCGCTTGAATTCAGCGGCATGTACGCGTGGACGAATCCGCAGGGCATCTTCATCGTCAACGGGCTGGTCAAAAATACCTCGCTCAACCCGATGGAAGCCATCCGCGTCACGGCGCTGCTGTTCGATGCGCAAGATAACGTGCTGGTCGAGCAGCCTGAAGTGATCGCCGTGGAAATCTTGGAACCCGGCTTGACCACGCCCTTTTCGATCCGCTTTCGGGGTGGCAAACCGTCACAAACGGTACGTTATGAGCTGCGTGGCGCGTCCCGCTACGCCGAAACTGCCGTCAAAACCTACCTCAATGATGACAACTTCTTACGCGGCAACGTCGAAGCCAAATACAACGCCGATGGCTTCCTGACCGTTACGGGCGATGTTGTCAACAAGACGCAGGGCTTGGCGCGCTTCGTCAAAGTCATCGTCGCGGTGAAAAATGAGCAAGAGCAGATCGTGGCGACGGAAAGCGTTTTCTTGTCCAAACCCGATCTGCTACCGGGGGAAACCTCCAAATTCGAGGTGGTTTTCTATGAGCTAGGCGGACAGGCCGCGCGCTTCGAACTGCGCATCGAGGGTAAAAGCGGCTGACCTAGCGCGTTGTCTGCGCAGTCTCTTGAGGGGGATTGCCATGAACATCACGATCATTGCTCTCGGTTCACGCGGCGACACGCAGCCTTACGTCGCCTTGGCGCTTGGCTTGCAGCAGGCGGGGCACAGCGTCCGCCTATGCGCGGGCGACAACTTCCAAGAATTCGTCACCGGTTACGGCATCGATTTCCTCCCCATCGGCGTAGACATTCAACATTTCATCAACACGCGCATCCCGCAAGTGCTGGAAAGCGGACGTAACATCATTTCCGCCATTCGCCAGATGTCTGAGGAGGGCACAGCAGCGGCAGACATAATGTGGAAGAATGTCCAGATCGCGTGCGAGGGCTGTGATGTGATCTGCGCCAATATCTTGGGCATTGGCGCGGCGTGCATCGCGCAGCAGCGTCATCTTCCCTGTTTTCTGCTGCACACCATGCCACTGATCGGACGCACGCGCACGGTAGCACCTATCTTCCTATCGCAGCGCTGGAAATTGGGCGGCAGTCTTAACCTCTTGCTCCACGATATGACCGAAGGCTTACTGAAGCAGATGCTGCGACAGCCGATCAATCAGTGGCGCGCGGCGGCAGGTGTCCCACCATTGCCGCGTGGAGGGTGGCGCTTCGATTCTCTCCCCGGCTTGACCGTTCCCATGCTCTACGCTTACAGTGCCGCCATCGTCCCGCGCCCTGCGGACTGGCTGCCTCATTGGCAGGCCACCGGCTACTGGTTTCTCGATGCGCCGCCCACATGGCAGCCGCCCGCTGATCTCGTGAACTTCTTGGAAGCGGGCGATCCACCCGTCTACATCGGATTCGGCAGCATCGCCAACCGCCGCCCCGAACACGTCACGCGGATCGTACTGGACGCGCTGAAACAGACCGGACAGCGTGGCATCCTCGCCACTGGCTGGGGTGGTCTCGCGCAGATTGAGATGCCGGATACCGTATTCTGCGCCGACGCGATCCCGCATGATTGGCTGTTCCCGCGCGTGTCGGCGGTCGTCCATCATGGCGGCGCGGGCACTACCGCCGCCGGATTCCGTGCTGGCGTGCCGACTATCGTTGTCCCGCATTTGGGTGATCAATTCTACTGGGGCAGTCACGCCGAGCGATTAGGCGTCGGCGCGCGTCCGATCCCGCATAAACGGCTTACAGTGGAACGCCTCGCGGACGCTATCCGCCAAGTCACCTCTGATAGTGCCTTGCGACAGCGTGCCGCCTCGCTCGGTGCTGCCATTCGCGCCGAAGATGGCGTTGGGACGGCAGTGCGTCTCATCGCGGAATACCGACCATGAGCACGTATGCGAAGTACGCGCAATGATTACCGCACGGCGCATCATCCTCGGCGGAGTAGCCTTGACGCTCATCATCGCATTAGCATGTGCGGGTGCTATCTACATGGTGTATTTCAAAGATGAACTACAAAACAGGCAAAGCTTTCGCGTGTATTCAAACGCGAGTCTTAAGTTTGAAGAACGCGGGATTTATGGGAGTGGAATCACCACAACATCAGTCTACTATTGGTCTTCTGACTCATTGACGGCGATTCAAACCTATTATGCTTTACTTCCGCTCGAATTTAGACAAGGTAACGCAACGTCGCAATGGTGGATAGCCGCCTATACAAGTGATGATTTGGCGGCTAAAGCTCCAATTTCGATGACTCCTGCTTTGACCCACTCCAATTTTTGCGATCCGTTTGGCTCATATACGTGTGTCTCGATAACGCTCATAGATCTAGCCAACGGCAACTCTGATAAGCTGCTGCCAATTACCCCGCACCGATTTTGGGGTGAAAATCCAGAATTTGACGCCAAGCTGCAATCACTTCCTCAAACTGGGACGTTGATCATTTACACGTATTTCTTGAGAAAATAGCACGGGACACGAGTGCGAACCTAATCTTCATCTGCGTGGGCAGGTTCAACAGCAACCTTCGCCTAGATACGGAGGGGCTTGGCGACCAAGCCCACGCTGCCTATAGCATTTACGCCAGTACGAGCACCACGCCAGAGATGATCAGCCACAGCGACCACAGAATGTAGCTGATCGCCACGATCATGCCCGCTGGCTTCCATCCGGCGGGTTCCAGCAGCCCGATCAGAATGCCGACCGCCGACACGATGCCCAGCACAGCGATGAGCGGGCTGAACAGCGACGACGACAGCATCATCACGCTGATCAGGATCGTCCACGCGCCAGTGAAGAGATAGCCGAGATGTTCACCGATGGCGACGCCCATGAATTGATGGAACGCGTTGAACACGACGCCTACAGCATCGCGGGTCGCTGGCGTGGCGGATGGCGCGTTGTACTGCGCCGCCAGCGTCGGGACGAGGAACGTCCAGCGGAATAAGCCCATCGTCTGCACCAGCGCGCTGACCACGCCCACGATAGCGGAGGCGGCGGCAAGCTGCGGATTCTGGTCGATGAATACCTGCTGAAACAGGAGCGCCAGCGGCGCAGCCAGCAGCGCGGTCAGCGCGAATCCGTACCACAGCATGATCAGACGCGACCCACCATCCGCGAACCGCTTGAGGATATAGTCTGTCGGTTTGCGCAAGATGTCCGGATATTCGAATGCGCGTCCGAGCGCGAAAAACAGCACATTGAACGCGATGGGCAAAGCAATCAGAACCAAGCCTGTGATACGAAAGAGCGACATTGTTCACCAACCCCCTATTGGCCTCATGATGGAGCGCCTGTAGCCAAGTAATTTACGTTTAGAGTATTTACTCTAAAATCAGAGTAGAGCAATTACTCTAAAATGTCAAGAGGTCACTTTTTCAACGGCCAATTTGCCGGAAATCCCGCCTGAATCGGCCTTCTCTGCTCCATCATTACGCTTGCCCGCCGCTTACACGTCGCTCCGCACAGCCGCGTTAAAATGTTATTGACATACACGAATCAGAGTTAGGGATAACACTAACATTGCGTTTGCCTTTGTTCAGGAGCTTCTCATGGTACCCGCCTCACGATCCATCCCACGGATCAGCCTCTTAATCGCACTACTCGTTTCCTTAGTTAGTTTTAGTTCTCCCGTCCATCCCACCTATGCGCAAAGCATCGCCCCATTTCGGGTCTACATGGCGTTTGAGGATGGGCCAACCGATGCATACACGCCGGAAATCCTCGACATTCTGGCGCAGTATGGAGCCAAAGCCTCTTTCTCGATCGCTGGTTATCAGATCAAAGGGAAAGAAGCCATCCTCCAGCGTGAAGTCCGCGAAGGTCACGCCCTCATCAATCACCTGTGGTCAGAACCCGGTGGCTATGCGGGTTCCGCCGACGAAGCTGTGATCAAGTCTTATCTCGATACCGAAAAAGCCATCCGTGAGGCGCTTGGCGGCGAGGTCGGGCGCTACGATGCGCAGGTGAAGATGTTCTGGCAACCCGGCGGCGGAGCCAAACCGCTCCCCGCTATCGACGGCGTACAGGCTATCACGTATAACTGGATGGTCGATAGCGGCGATTGCGGCGGCGGCATGGAAGGCAAAGATTATTTCGATCCTGCTGTCATCGATAACGTTTTGAATGAACCTGTGTCGAAAAATGTTTTCTGGAACGTCTATGATTATGGCGATGGCGTCGTCATCGCCTTCCACGACATCAACCGTGTCACCGCCCGCGTGCTGCCTGCCATTCTGGGTGAGCTGCAATCGGCAGGCGCGACGTTCTTGGCGTTGCCCCGCCCGTGGGATCAGGTTGGCACGCTCGCCGTGCGGATCGGCGTGCCTCCAGCGGAGGGCGCTGGCATCCCCGGCGCGACCATGCACGCGGCTACCTTGGCCTTAGCGCGGGTGCGCTCTGAGCCAACGCAGAGCCACAACATCATCACGACGTTGCCAATGAATACCACGGTGATTGCCATCGGACGCACCAAAGGCTGGATTCAGGTGCAGTATGACGGCGGTGTGGGCTGGATCGCGCGCGATCTGCTGAAAATCTATGGCCCAATCCCCAATTTACCGCTCGTGCAATAACGGCGATCGCTCGGCACTGGTGCGTTCTGCGGAACCAGTGCCGAGATAGCATGTAACTGGTTGATGGATGCGCTTGGTATTAGTTCAGTCGAATAAGTCAAGGAGCGCATTGCGGAACACTTGAAAGCTGTTGCTCCGGTTGCGCTCCGGTTCCATATGGTGCGAGATGTCTGTCGCGGCGCGAATTTTCTCTAGTCCGCCCGGATGATAAAATTTCAGGATGCGTTCGAGTTGCTCCCATGTGCCACCCCGGATGGCGTCAGGATCGCGATAGGCTGCTTGCCGTGCGATATCTGGATCAACGCGCGGATACGCTGCCACAACAGCCTCAATATCTCCGAAAAACCATGCCTCAAGTTCTTCAATCGCGATCCGGTTGATAACTTGAAAATGTTGAGGGGTTGAACTGCGTGTCGCCAATCCCGCTTCTAGTGCGATGCGTTCGATCCGCCGTTTTAATTCCTCGCAATCCTCATCATCCCGATCAATGAGGACAATGACACGCCAGTCCTGATCACTGAAATGGCGATAGGTCTTCAGACGATTAGGAAGGTTTCTCAGCAGCGCCAACTTGCCCGGAAATGGGTAAATCTCATACTCAAATTTATCTGTGTAGTCCTGCAAAATACGTGGCACCAGCTCAACTAAGGCAGCTTCTGCGGAAGCCTCTTCAACATAAAAATGTAACAACATGGCGATCCCCGTCTCATGAGCGCTGAGGACGACGAGTTTTCAAACCCCCGGCATTGGTCAATGGATCACCCACGTCAAATTGGTTTTCCATCCACAAATCACCGAGCAATGCGCTGTTAGCGACAAACTCCCTGATACGCTCCATATCCGATGCTCGATGAGCTTTTGTGTAGCCATCTTCATCGCGATACAACACCCACAATTCCTCTGGTTTCAACCCGTTCACGAAAAACGGAGAATGTGTAGTCACCATCAACTGCGTGCGTGCGGATGCGTTGCGACATTCTTCAACAAGGTTTTGTAACAAACGTGGATGAAGCTGATTTTCTGGTTCTTCGATTCCAATGAGTCGTGGCGGGTCGGGATCGTACAGCACTGTGAGATAGGCCAGCATTTTCAAGGTGCCGTCGGAAACATATTTCGCCATGATGGGTCGCTCGAACGGCGCATCCTTGATCTGCAACAGAAGACGCCCATCTTGCATAATATCGGCCTCTACGCGTTCGAGGCGTGGGACTCGCTGTGACAGACGTTCAAGGATTTGGTCAAGTCTATCGGGGTGTTGTTCACGTAGATATTGAATCACATTGGGAAGGTTGTCGCCCGTCGCGGTGAGGCGCTCTTGTGGCCCCGCTTCAGGAATTCCCCGTGAGTTGTCCGCACTTAAATACGATAGATACCATCCCGTGATGAACTCACGCAGAGCATTCACGCGCGGATGTTTCGCAAGTTGACCGAGCGTATTCACCGCTAACACATCGGGAGAGGACAGGACTTCTTCGACACGTTCATCTCCCGCACCGGGTTCTTCGCCAGCGACAACGCTTCCCCGCCCGCGTTTAAAGTTTAGGAAACGATACGGCGCTCCATATTGCCGTCCTCGACGCCAACTTAACCATTCGTCCTCGACGAACGGGCCGCGTGCATTTTCATTGATCGACAGATGGTAGGTGATCAGGGCACTCGTTGGAGTCTCACGGTATTTCAACTCAAATTCAATCGGGCCATCGGCGTTTCGACTGCGCAATTCACGGAAACGATTACGCTTGTCCCACGCTTTTCGCAGCCCCACGCTAAAACATTCCGCGAGAAACGCAAACACATCGAATATAGTCGATTTTCCACTGCCATTTGGCCCCAAAAATACGGTAAGGGGCGTTAGCTCTCGCAACTCTAGATCGCGCAACGCACGATAATTTTTTACCTGAATCGACTCGATGCGAGGCACTGCTTCGCTCGATGCTGAGATATTCATAGTTTCTCCGCAGTGAAGCCAATACTCCATTGGAGTTAGCTTGTGAATCATATCCATCTATCGACAAAAATGCCGATTCTGTGTATAGATGTCAAAATTACCTTCCTCGTTGCCTCACATGGGTGAGGAACTTCTGCGGGAAGCGGGTATAACAGTGGTGCCTGCGTACCGTGAGAGTGACGCGCTCTATGCTCGATCTATACAGCCCCTATGAACGCATTCAATGGCGGAATCCGCTGTTCCAGCGCGAATTACGCTTGCTACGCTGGAAGCCGCATCCTCAGCTTATCCGCCAGATCAACTTCCGTACGCTTGGCTGGCTCGTGGCGCTGCAAATCGTGCTTTTTCTCGTCACCATCTTTACCTTCGAGGTCGGATCGCTATTCCCGTTGGCGATCATCCTCGGCGTCCAGATTCTGATCAGTATGGGCGCGGACTGCTACACACTGCTCGGCACGATTTATTTGTGGCAATCCCGACGCCAGCGCGAGTTATGGGATGCGCTCCGCCTGACCAATTTTGACGAGATGGAACTGGTGACGATCCTGTCCGCGTTGGCGGAGCTGCGATCATGGTTGGCGCTGCAAATCGACAGCACGCAGCGTGTCGCCTTGACGGCAATCGCCTTCATCGCGGCGGGAGGCATGTTGTGTACGCTGCCTACTAACGCGTTAACTGCCGCATGGGACGTGTTCTTCATGCGGATCACGTTGATCGCGTTCGTATTCATGCAGGGGGTGCTCTATTTGCGTGCTCCGCTGTGGCGCTACCGCACGACGGTTATGCTCGGCGTGTGGGTAGCCGAGATCACGCGGGAGACGATCACCGCGCTGTTCACAGGCATTGCGGTTGTCTTTGGGCTGCGTTTGACCGTGATTTTCGGTGTGCTGGCATTAGCCACCCTATACAGTCGCAGCACGGGTGGCGGCAGCGTGCTATTCAGCATCGTCATGCTTTGTCTTACTGGTTTGCTACCGCCGGTGACGTGGCGATTGTATGCGGGGCTACATGCATGGGCAGCGCGCCAAACCATCCGGCATATGTTCCAACAATGACAACGTAGCAACATCGCGTAACAACCGAGTCACTATCTCGGCTCAACTCCTTGAATTAGGCGTCATCCGATGTTATTGTGCAGGCATATGTTGATGAAAGTATGCCAGTGAAAACCATTCGTCGCCTGATATTTTCATTTTCCTTACTCGCCATCGCGATCTGTGTCCTGTTGTTGATGAACGTGACCGCGCCCAACCCCACCGGACGCCGCTATTCCAGCCGCAGTCCGCTGACGACCGGACAGGGCAATGCTGGTCAGATCGGGCTGGATGCCGAGCAAATCCTCAGCGCCGATCTGCATTTGCCACGCAATGATGCGCCGGATCAGCGTCAATGTGTCTGCAACGCCGCCGGACAGGTCGATCCGAATGCCTGTCGTATCTGCTTGGTCAAGAGCGCCAACATCGATACCTACCGTCGTCCCGATTTCGTGGGCGAGCGCTTCATCGTGGAGTCCAAGAATGCGCGTGATGTCCTGTATGACAGCCGCGACGCTGACCAGATCGCGGACTTTGTGAGCGCTGCTAAGGAACTTGGCGCGCCACTATGGATTTTTACGCGGGTGAACACCAACTTCCCGCCCGATCTCGAACGGTTTGTCGAATCGACGGGCGGCGGCGTGGTGCCCTATTTCAGCGTGCCTGACTACGTCGATCCGACCGATGCATTGGCGCGTGACTGGCTAGGTCGCATGGGGATCGTTGCCGTCGTCATGTTGGGACTCGAAGGAATGGCGATTCTGACTTCGCGTTCGCGTCCTGCCGCGCCGCCGCCATCCAACAAAGTACCCGTCCATCCCGTGACGCAAGCCAAAAACGCGGTAGATCGCGCCGAGCAAGCCCTTGACGATCATCTGGAACGGGCGCGTCGCCGTCTTGATTAGCCGTGCCCGCTGCGACTCCGCCATTGACTGAGGCTGTCACAACCTGTATAATACCCTCTCGCTGGGTAAAATCCCGGCATTTTTCACGCATATCGCAACCAATTTTCCCCGCTGCCGCGCCCTGCTGCTGTGGACAGCGGCGAAAAGCGAAGATTGGAGAATCCAAGAGTGTACGCAATCATCAAGGCCGTCGGGCGGCAGTACAAAGTCGAACCCGGCAAAACGGTCGTTACCGAAAAGATGCCAGTTGAAGCGGGCGCAACCATTGATTTGACCGAAGTGCTGCTCGTCGTCAACGACAACGGGTCTGCCGTCGTCGGTCAACCCACCGTCAAGGGTGCAGTTGTCCGTGCCACCGTGGTAGAGCAGTACCGTGGCGAAAAAGTGCTCGTATTCCACTACCGTGCCAAGCAGCGCATTCGCAAGCGTCGCGGGCATCGGCAGTCGCTTACCCGGCTGAAGATTGAAAGCATTAACGTCTAACTTTTTAAGAGAGGAATCGCCTCATGGCTCACAAAAAGGGTGGCGGCTCCAGCCGCAACGGTCGTGAAAGTAATGCGCAGCGCCTCGGCATCAAGCGCTTTGGCGGCGAGCAAGTGATCCCCGGCAACATTTTGGTGCGTCAGCACGGCAACAAGTTCTATCCCGGTGTTGGTACCAACATTGGCAAGGACTACACCATTTACGCCGTGTCTGAAGGCTATGTGACGTTCGAATATGCACGCGGTGGCAAGAAAGTCATTGCCGTGCGCCCCGAACCCACTACGCCAGCCAACGCCGAGAACTAAAGCTTTCTAAACTAACTGCGATCAGCCCGTATTGGTAAGACATCGCGGGTTGATCGCGTCTTTTGTATGTACACTGAACCAAGCCGCAACGCTAACCTGCCCCATGGCTACGGTCCGTTGCGCATGTTGAGAGGAACCCCATGAAGGAAAATATTCACCCCAAGTGGTATCCCGATGCCAAGGTTAGCTGCCAATGCGGCAGAACATGGACTGTCGGTTCCACCAGACCAACGCTTTCCGTTGACGTGTGCTCGAACTGCCATCCATTCTACACGGGCGAACAGCGCATCGTGGACACCGAGGGTCAGGTTGACCGCTTCATGAAGCGCCTTGAAGCCCGCGATAAGACCACGCCGGTGGTGGAAGTCGCGTCCGGCCCCGCCAATATTCCGCTGTCTGAACTCGGTCTAGGCCGTCAGTACATGGAATTGTTGGCGACCAATGGCGTAGCGACCGCACAAGATTTCATCGCCAAGCTGCAAGAAGGCGGCGACGATGCGATCCTCGATATTCGTGGCGTCGGTCGCAAGGTGCTCACGGACATCAAGAAGCGTCTGCGTTCGCGCGGTTTCGAACTGCCCGTCGCGCAAGCTGACTAATTCGCTATCCATCTAATTGAAGTGGTGTGCGGCGTCTCACCGCACGCCCTACAGTTAAGAGAACTCGGCTTTTCAGGCCGAGTTTTTTGTTGTCTATTCACGGCACAGCCCGTTTAGAGAAATTGCAGGAATAGCACATCCCCTGATCGTGTCGCATGAGATCAGGGAATGCGGTAGGTTACTTGATCTGCTTGATGGCGGGCAAAACGTGCTGATCGACATCGGCTTCGGTAGCGGGCATCGGCACGTTGTTGAACAGATACCAGTGCTCCTCGTGCTCAACTGCCGCCCCCGGCGCGATGTTGGCGACTGGCCCCAACGACTCGACTTCGAGCATGTAATCATTGGTGAACATCTCGCCAGAGCAGCCGAGATCGGGGTAGGTCGCGCCCGCTTGATGCTTGAAGGTCTTGACGAACAGATTGCCGTTACGCGCGTAGGCCATCCAATTTTCGGTGATGGACATGCCGAATTTTTGCGAGGCGGTGCTGTTGTTATCCTGACGCAGCATGATGTAGTTATTGCCCCACGTCCAGCGCGGATCAGCCATGTAGGTGAAAGGCCATACGATGATGCGCGCGGCAGGCACCAGATCGCGCGGGTGGACGCCCTTGGGAGGCTGCGGGACGATGCCGACGCCGCCGCCCGCCATGACGGACAGTGCCCACGGTGCCAGCTCGACCGACCATTGATTGTGGTTGCGCAGCCGATGCAGCACGCGCACGCTGTTGCTCTCGCTGATCGTGATCTCGATCTCTTTCTGGATGCCTGTCGGCGGTTCGACGGCTTGTACCACCTTCAGGCCGTTAGCGCTGGTGGTGATGGTGAGGGGTTGGTTATCCGGATAATACGTGCGCACGGCGTCTTCGGGCGCGTGCCACAAACGGTGACCGCCATACAACTGCCAATCATCGCCGCCGAGCTTGCCTTCTACGGCCTTATCTTGATAAAAGACGTTGTCACCGCCCACGAAGCCGAAGCGGATGATGCGCGGGCCGACATCTGCCGTCACCATGAGTTCTATTTGCTGGTTCGCCACGCGGTAGACGTTCGACCAACCGCCGTAACTGACTTTTTCTACTGTCGCCATGAGTAAATTTTCCTATCCTGTCAAGAAGAAAAACAGAAAATTAACCTTACCACGCCAAGATAGGGTCTGCAATACACTAATTTCAAAATCGCCCTGATGTTCGGGTAATGGTAAAATCTAGCAGGGAAAAGATTGAGTGAGAGCTATGACAACCAAAGGCAAAAAGCCCGTTAAGCAAACACCCGCCAGCAACGCCAAAGCATCGCCCGTGAAGAATTCGGCACATAAGGCGAAGAAACGGGAGCAGCCGCCCGTACCCGAAACAGCGGTCACGCCCGTTGAAGAAGCCGCCCCTGCCAGCCGCCAGCCGCGCGGAAAGCAGACCGCCAAAGCACCGACACCCGCGAAAAGCACGAAGCGGGAGAAACCGACGAAGACATCCCCTACGCTTGAAACGCCATCACCCGAAGCGTCGGTGCCGGAAGTCCAAGCCGTGGTAGTGCCTGCTCCTGACGTGACGCCCGTTCAAGACGCGCCACCAGCGGAAAGCACGGGCAAAGGGAAAAAACGCGAAAAACCCACCGCTGAATCGAACGTGACCTCGGCGGACGGCGCGATCACGAGCGACAGGTTTCGGATCGGCTGCGCGATCTGGGCCTATGATGGTTGGGCGGATGGCTTCTTCCCCAAAGGCACGCCCAAAGATAAGCGCCTGAACGCGTATGCGCAGCGCTTGACGGCGGTGGAGATCAACAGCACGTTTTATGCCGTGCCAGCCGTGCCGATCATCAAGCGCTGGGCGGAAGAAGTGCCAGACGATTTCCGCTTTTGCCCGAAGTTCCCTAAAGCGATCAGCCATACCGCGCAGTTGGTCAACGTAGACGCGCAAACCGCCACCTTCATCGGGACGATGCGTGTGCTCGGCAGCAAACTTGGCCCCTTGATGCTGCAACTACCGCCGAGTTTCGGCCCGCTGCGGCTGCCAATTTTGCAGAAGTACCTTCAGAGTCTGCCCACCGATCTTGAGATCGCGGTGGAAGTGCGCCACCCCGACTGGTTCACCGAAGCGAATGCCGCCAAGCTGGATACCGTGCTGGCGGAGGTGAAGGCGGCGCGCGTCGTCTTTGATGTGCGTCCCGCGCACGAATCGCCCGATCCGAACAGCGCGCAGGAGAAAAAGCCGGATGTGCCGTTGGTGGCGGTGGCGACGCAAGCCTACGTCGTGGTGCGCTACATCGCGAGTCCCGTGCCCGCCGAGAATAAGCCATATATTGATGAATGGATACCGCGCCTCGCTGATTGGCTGAACGAAGGCCGACGCGTATATTTCTTCGTCCACTGTCCGGTGGAGGAACGTTCGCCCGAATTCGCCCGCGAAATATATCAGCGCCTCAGCAAGGCGGTCGCCCTGCCCGCGCTGCCGTGGGATGCGATCGAGGCACCGCCGGTGTATACGCAGCCAGCCATCGTGAGCCTTCCCGAAGCAGCCCCGGAGCCGACCGAGCCAGCACAAGAGGATGTTCTCGACCTAGCGCAACCGATAGTTGAGGCTGCTATCGAGCCGACGCCTGAGTCAGCGCCACCACGCAAGCCGAAGAAAGTGACGCGTAAGCCCTCCAAAGCGGCGGATGAGGCAGAAAAAGCACCGTCAGACGAAGCCGATCAGGCAGACAAGCCCGACAAGCCAGTCCAATTAACGCTGTTTTGAGTAGCGTCCTTTGGCCTGTCACTTCTTGGGTTTTCCCTTGCGGCGCTTGCTGAGACTGCCTTTTTCTACCAGCTTGATCGCTTCCGCCACGCCTAGCCGCTCTTGAGGCTGGAACTGCTGATCTTCGGCGGCGAGGTAGGTACGAAAGAAGTATTCGATCTCGTCCAGCAAATCAGCGCTGAGGTCAGCGATTGACTGGATGCGCTGATGATCCTGCGACTGCGCGGCGACTGCGATCAAGCGATCATTACGGAAGGCCGCGCCCTGCTTGGTCTGTTCCGCCTGAATCGCGCCGATCAGACGCGCCACGACCAGACAGCCGGGGAAGGTAGGCTCCTCCATCAGCAGCAGCACATCCAGCGGATCGCCGTCCTTCCCTTTGGTGGAAGGGATGTAGCCAAAGTCAAACGGAAACGCGAGTCCGGCGGGCAGCACCTTCGCTAGGCTGAATAAGCCGAGTTTCGGATCGTACTTGTACTTATTTCGGCTGCCTTTGCGCGTCTCGACAATGACATGCAAATCGCCCGCGCTGTTGAAGGGCGGCAGACTCGCGAACGGTGATTTCTGGGACGGCATGACTGCACCTCAGTGGATGATGAGCAGGCTCTATTATGCCCAACGCTGCCGCATCGGGCATCTAATGCACACGTCGCGAAGGCGAACGGCGAGACTGTTAAACTGCGTGCTGCCCGCTTATCCTGCGCTGCCTGTCGTCCCATTGTCGCGGTTGAATGCCAGCGTGGTAGACGCAGTAATTTCGCCTGACTCCATCGACTTACGGAACCGATCTAGATCTTCCTGAATCTGGAGGCCGGGTTCTGTGCCAAACAGCGTAGCAATCACTGCACCGAGCGGGCCACCGGGCGGATCGTACTTCAGCGAGACCTGCACTTCGGTGCTGCCTAATGAAGTGGGTTTGAACATCACCGTGCCTGCATTGGGGACGGGCGCACCCGGCAGCGAACGCCAACCGATGCGCTGGTTCGGTACATCGTTGATGATCTCGGCATCCCATTCGACGGTGGTACCTGCTGGTGCTTTGGCGACCCAATGGGAACGGTTGCCATTGAGCACAGTGACGCTTTCCAAATGGTGCATGATGCGCGGCAAATTTTCTAGATTGCGCCAGTACAGATACAGATCGTTCGCGGATCGGTTCACGATGATGCTTTTATCCACACGGATACCTTTTTCGTGTGGGATGGTGACGTGCTCTGGCTTGGGGCGTGGCAGCGAACTGAGACCGAGCCGCGACGTGATATGGCAGTAGCCCGTCACCGCGCGGTAGCTGAGGTAGCTGCCCACCGCCAGCAGCAGCGGTCGGAGCGAAGCACGGCGCGTCACCCCAAATACGATGGTACTGATGCCACCGATCAACGAAACAACGCGTTCCGGCGTGCTGAGGTTGATCCGATGAGGACGTGGTGCCTGATCTGCGTATGGTTGATATTGAAGCCCAACTTGATCAGCCATGAGTAATTCCTCTCTAATTCCACAGGATGTTGTAGGAGCGCGATGAATGGGCGGTGGATAAAGCGAGCCTATCGTTGCGGCAATGTTAGGCTGAAGCGCCTCAAAAAGTTCTAACTTCGTGCCGCGAGATGGTCACAGAGATCGCCCATTTAGGACATATTGAGCGCAGCCCATCTAATGTGATGATCGCCACGATCAGCCGCATGACCATCGTGGAACTTTCTCGAAAAGACCCCGATTTCAAGCGGGGAATGAGGAGAGAATCATCATGACAAAGATTGACTTGCGTGACGATGTGAAACCCGACGAGGGCGAGCGTAAGTACGGTGATGTCGAGTTTGCCGATCCGGTGAACAACAAGTATCCCATCGATACCGAGGATCACATCCGTGCGGCGTGGAGCTACATCAACCACAAGGATAACGCCGCCAAATATGACAAGGATGAGGTCGAGACGATCAAAAATCGGATCAAGCGGGCGGCGAAGAAACACGGTATTGCAATCAGCACCGACTAGTCGGCACGAGCGGTGAGACACATCACTAAACCGCCCGCTTCACGGCAGCTGTGAAGTCCGCCGCGCTACCCTACTAGCCGCCGACGGACTTCACGGCTGCCATGTGGATCAGTCCTCGATCAGCACCAGATCAGTCGCGCTCGCGATCAGGGTCTTGGGGCCATAGCCGATGAACTTGATATATAACTCTTCCTCACCGCTGCGGATGCGGCTGGAAACGATCACCCCTTGACCGAACTTGGCGTGCAGCACTTTTTGTCCGGCTTTGTACAGCGAGGTGGTGTTGATGCTGGGACGGCTCGGCACGCTGGACGAGGCGCTAGAACGCTCCGTATTGAGCGCGGGCGGCTTGGGCGGCGTCCATTTGGTTTGCCAATCGGGGCCGAGCGGATCATCGCTGTTCAGGTTGAGTCGGGATTGCGCTTTGCGCGGCAAGTGCGAACCAGTGGTCAGGTTGGCGGGGATGTCTTCCAAGAAGCGCGACGGGAGCATCCGATCCCCGCGCCCGTACATAGCACGCGTCAGTGCCCACGTGAGATAGAGGACATCTTTGGCACGCGTCACACCAACATACATCAGGCGGCGTTCCTCTTCCATCTGCTCTGGATCGTTGAGCGACATTTGATGGGGCAGCACGGTTTCTTCCAAGCCGACCATGAACACGACGGGGAATTCCAGCCCCTTCGCCGCGTGCAGGGTCATCAGGATGACGGCGTTCTGATTCTGATCGTAGGCGTCCACATCAGCCACCAGCGCCACATCTTCGAGGAATTCGCCCAGTTTTTTCTCGCCCGCGTTGAAGGCCGCCGCTTTCAACTCTGCCACGTTCTCGATCCGCTCATCGGCGTCAGGGCCGTATTCATCGCGTAGATACTGGTTGTACTTAGTTTCCTCGATCACTTGCTCCAACAGCATCACGACGGGCTGCACATCGCGCTGCTGACGCCATTTGGCGAGCATCCGCGCGAAGTCCGCGAGGGCTTTGTTGATCTTGCCGCTGAACGGCGATTGCTCACCGAGCGGGATGGCTTGCAGCGCATCGAACAGCGATTGATGGCGCTCGTTCGCCCAGATGCGCAGTTTGGCGATGCTCTGCTCCCCGATGCCACGACGCGGCACGTTGATGATGCGTTCGAGGTTGAGGGTGTCGTCGGGATTCTGGATCACGCGCAGATAGGCCAGCACGTCTTTGACTTCTTTGCGGTCGTAGAAACGCGTCCCGCCGATCAGCCGATAGGGGACTTTGCCACGCACGAAAGCTTCTTCAAGGCTGCGGGACTGCGCGTTGGTGCGGAACATCACGGCGCAGTCGCGGAATTCGTAGCGCCCGCGCAGTTTCATCTCCACGATGCTCTGCACGATGTACATCGCCTCTTCTTCTTGGCTGTTGGACTGCCGCAGGATGATCTTTTGACCATCGGTGCGCGAACTGGTCAGATTTTTGCGGATGCGGTCGGGATTTTTGTCGATGACCGCCATTGCCGCGTCGAGGATAAGCTGGTGCGAACGGTAGTTGTGTTCCAGCAGGATGATCTGCGCGTCGGGATAGTCGCGGCGGAAGTTGCTGATGTTGCGGTAGTCCGCGCCACGGAAACGGTAGATGCTCTGATCGGGATCGCCCACGCAGAAAAGATAGCGCGGATCGTCGGGTTCCATGCCCGCCAGCAGCGTGACGAGCTTATACTGCGCCGTGTTGGTGTCCTGAAATTCATCGACCAGCAGATGTTGATAGTAGTAGCGGTAGCGCTCCAAGACATCGGGGTGATCGCGGAACAGAATGACGGCTTGCATCAGCAGATCATCGAAGTCCATCGCGTTGGCGGTGCGCAGCATCTGCTGGTAGCGGCGGTAGACATCGCGCACGAGCTTTTCCTGATACAGGTCGGCGGGATAGCGATCCGGCTCGATCAGCTCGTTCTTGGCGTTGGAAATCTTGCTCAAGTAGCGGCGCGGCGAATTCTTCTCGACATCCATTTTCAGGTCTTGGATAGCCTGCTTGACCATATCCAGTTGATCGCCCGTATCGTAGATCACATAGCTGGACTTGATGCCGAGATGTTCGGCTTCGCGGCGGAGGATGCGCGCGCAAATGCTGTGAAAGGTGCCGACGGTCAGCCCTTTGACATTGCCACTGAGCAGCCGATTGATACGCTCGGTCATCTCGGTGGCGGCCTTGTTGGTGAACGTCACCGCCATAATGTTGTAGGGGCTGACGCCGAATTCTTTGATCAGGTAGGCGACGCGCCGTGTCAGGACAGCCGTTTTGCCGCTGCCCGGCCCCGCCACGACCAGCGTCGGCCCCGGTTGGGCAGAGATGGCGGCAGCTTGCTGCTCGTTCATATTATTCAACAGATCAGAATTGGACACGGGGACTCCTATCCATTCAAGTGCTGAGTGCTTAGTCCTTAGTGCTGAGTAAAGGCAGTCGGCTGCGGCGTAAGGTAAGCCAGCGCTCACGAGAAAGTCATTAGATTCTAACCGACCTTGCGCCGATGTCCTAGGGATTCGACTATACTTAGGCGTGGAGCGAAGTATCATGCGACTGTTTATTGTTAGTCTGGTCTATCTGTTTTTCGCGTCGATGTGTACGGTGGTCGTGTTCGCGCAGGAATATAACACGCCGATTCAGCAGACACTGCGCGAGTTCGAAGCCGCTAAAGCCAAATGGGAGGCCGATCCGCTGGCGCATTACCGCATCCGTGTGCGGAACGGCACAGGCGCGCGGACGTGTGAGCAGGACATTGAGGTACGAGACGAGCAGGTGATCCGCGTCTTCACGGATACATGCCGCGACAAACGGAAACTCACGATCACGAGTCTGTTTGATACGCTCGACAAGCTGCTCCCGCGCACGACGCGCTGGGCGAACCGCTTCCAGTGCGATGTATGGATGTCGCGTTCGACGTTCGATCCGGAATGGGGCTTCCCGCGCCTGATCGATGTGCGGATGGAAGTTGTGTCCCCGCTCAATCTGGGGGCCTTGAAGTATGGGCGGTTGATCGGCAAGTATTTCGGGCATTCGCGCCAATGCAACATCACGCTGGTGTTGTTCGTCCCACAGGTGGAAGTAGTGGCCTTCACGCCGCTGTCTTAGGTGAGGTTTGAGTGTTAATGAAGTTCTGGCTGCGCATTTTCGCGCTGTATCTGGCCTATGCGGCTATCGCGACCGTCGGGATTGTGGCGGGCGAGCATGACGACCCCACCAAGGCCAACCGCCGCGCCCTGACGGAAGCGCTGGCGCGGTGGAACGCCCATCCCGTCGAGCATTATGTGATGGAGATCGGGCACGGCTACAAGTTCCCCGAAGGCGGCTATTTGTGTCGGCAGACAGTCGAGGTGCGGCATGAGCGCGTCGTGTCACTGACCAACAGCAAATGCAACCTGAACGGCTTCACGGTGACGGAACTGTTCGCGACGGCGAGTCGGGCGATCCCCCGCAACCTTGATTGGGTGAATGGCGAGGGCTGCTCGTTGTGGGTGTCGGCGTCGGAGTTCGATCCGGCACACGGCTACCCCACCCTGATCAAGACGGTGCAAGCGGCGGCAAGTCCAGAGACGATTGGCGTCGCCAAGTACGAGCGGATGCGCGACGTGTTGAACAACCGCGAGGATTGCACGTTAGAGGGGCGCTTTTCGCAGACGACCGAGGTGCTGTCGTTCACCGTACTGCAATAGAGACGCCGAGGCGGACAAATGATCCCGATCTATCCCTGTTAGTGGAACCCAGACCGGGATCATCTATATCTCAAATCTACGACGGCGAAACGCTTACGGCTTCGGCAAGAAGGTCGGCGCAGCCTCCGCAGCGCTGCCCGCCCCCGGCATCCCCGATCCGGGCCAGTGTCCGGCGAGGGGCAGATCGCCCGCCACTCCGAAGCTCGCGTCAATATCCGCGAAGCCGCTCATGGTCGGGTCGTTGCGCAGGTACAGGGTGTTGTTGCTCGTGCGGAACACACCTACGCCCGTACGCCGGTCACCGTCCCAATCGCCCACGAACGGGGTATCGCCGCTGCTCCCGAAAGTAGTCGTATAATCCGCGAACACGCTGCAATTGCAAACCTGATTGCTCAAGAAGAACTGGTTCGTGGATGGGCGGAACACGCCGGGGCTGTCCTTGCCATCGTTATCCCAGTCGCCCGCCAACCCGACATCGCCGGGAATGCCAAGCACCATCTGGAAGTCCGCGAAACCCGTCGTCAGCGTATTGCGCAGGTAGATCAGCCCGTTGCTCGGACGGAACACGCCCACGCTGTCCTTACCGTCGCCATCCCAATCGCCCACAATCGGTGTATCGTTCGGCGTGCCGAACACGAACGAATACGTCAGCGTGGCGGGGTTGCTGTACGAGTCGCTCAACAAGAAGGTGCCGTTGCTCGGACGGAACACGCCCGGTGTATCGATGCCGTCGCCGTTCCAATCCCCCACGATCGGCACGTCGGTACTTGCCCCGAACGTGATGCTCAAATCGGCTGGCCCCGTCGTGTTCGAATTGCGCAGATGGAACACCGTGCCCGTCGGACGGTACACGCCGATGGTGTCCACAGGCGACGCAAAGCTGATCTTGTTGATCACGCCGCCGCTGTTCCGTGCCGCGTAGTACAAACTGCCATCGCTGCCCACTTCCAGATCGACCGGATTCCCTGTCGTGGCGGCGGCAAAGGCCGTCGGTGTCAGCGGCGCGGTGTCGCTCGGATCGACGTAGTAGATCCACGCGCTGCACAAGTCCATGAAGAAGTACTTGCCCCGATAAATCGGCGGGAACTGCTCGGTAGTCGGGTTGTAAAACGTCCCGCCCGTGATGGCGCAACCATTCGGGGTGCTGCCGCTGTGCGGATACGCGTACAACGGAGAGCGATAATTGGGATCAGAACTGTATCCCTCATAGACAGCCCAACCATAATTGCTGCCCGCGATGCCATCATTGATTTCCTCGAAGGCCACCTGTCCCACGTCATTGATGAACATCCGCCCCGTGCCGTTCTGGAAGGTGAACTTGAACGGGTTGCGCAGTCCCAACGCCCAGATCGCACGGTTATCGCCCGTCGCCGTGTTATAAAACGGGTTATCGGTCGGGATCGTGCCGTCCGCGTTGATGCGCAGGATTTTGCCGAGCCGGTTGGTGAGCGTTTGCGAATTCGCGGGCACGGCGTTTTCGCCCACCGACACGTACAACTTGCCGTCCGGCCCGAAGTGAAGATCACCGCCGTTATGATTCGCCGCCGACAGCGTCTCCAAATCCAGCAGCGGCAGCTCGCTCCCCGCTGCTGCTACATCGCCGTTTGCGGTGAAGCGGCTCAAGCGGTTGTGGATCGGTGATGAGGACGTTGTGTAGTAGATGTACACGTAATGGTTGGTGGCGAAGTTCGGATCAAACGCGATGCCCTGCAAGCCGCGTTCCTGTGTCGTCTCCACCGACAGCGTGACGAACGGCGTCGGCAGCAGCGATCCATTCTTGATCACCCGCACCGCCCCCGTCTGAATGCTGACGAAGATGCGTCCATCCGGCGCGAATTCAAATCCCGTCACGGGGCCGAGCGAACTGGCGATGTTCGTTTCGAGGAAGCTCGGCGGCAGTGTGATCGCCTTTGCGGTTGAGGCGGGCAAGAGCAAGACAACAATGACAAAACAGGCCATCAAACGGATCAAGCGGTGCATGAATAAGTACCCCCAAATCGCTAACTATGGCTAAGTCTGAAAGATGAACTTGACGTGTGAGTGCTTGCACAAGCATACAAAATTCATGGGATAGCGTCCACATTCAGACAACTTGGTGACAATTCGGGGGAATCAAAAAGGGGTAGGTTCCACGCGAACCTACCCCTCATCGCCGGACGCAATCACAGTTGCAGCCCTATTGCGTCCCTATCTCAGCGCTTATCGTTGCGCCTTGGCTTCAATCTGCTTGCTCGGTGTCACGTTGATCCGCTTCGGTTGCGCTTCGGGCGATTTCGGCAGTGTCAGCGTCAGCACGCCGTTCTCAAATTGGGCTTCGGCCTTCTCGGTATCCACCGCCGACGGCAGCCGGAAAGCACGCTCAAAGCTGGTGCTGCGGCGCTCATGCAGGTGATACTGCCCTTCTTCGTCCTTCTTCTCTTCGGTTTCGCGCTTGCCCTTCAGGAACAGCACGCCGTTCTCAACACGGACATCGATCTGCTCCGGCGTAAAGCCCGGTAGCTCCGCCTGCATCACGAAGGCGTTATCATTTTCCTTCAGGTCAATCGCGGGCACAGTACCGAATGCTTCCTGCTCATATACACGGCTGTCATTCCAGAAGCGATTAAACATCCGGTCAAATTCTGCAAGTTCACGCATAGGATTCCAACGGGTTAACATACAATACTCCTTGAAATTGACTAGTCTGCGCCGCCTTTTACGGTCAGCGCCTTCCAGAAACTTCACCCTCAATTATAGTACGCCAATGTCAACATTACGTAGGAGCTGCGTATAAATTCCATAAGAAATCTGCCTTCTACGCTAGAATCTTGACGTTGCAACCAGCCGATGACGCTCGACTGTATCAATGGCCTTCTCGCTGAGGAGTGATAACGTGCTAAGAAATCATGTGGGATGCGAAATCACAGCTTGGGGTCTGAGTCCCGAAGGGACTTCGTTCTCTGAGCCTGACGTTTCAACGTCGGGCGGCGCTAACAACCCGATACCGCGCCGTTTTGTCATCTCCCTTCCGACTATCTCCATCACCGCTGACTCTCTCCTCACACGCGTACACAACCACAAAGGCACCTGCTCATGACCGTTGACCGCCCAACCGATTCCCAGCGCCAACAGTTCCAGATTCAAGGCATCGTGCAAGGCGTCGGCTTCCGCCCCTTCGTCTACCGCTTGGCCTTGCAATTCGGGCTGGTCGGCTTCGTCTATAACGACAATCACGGCGTCACCATCGAAGTCGAAGGCACCGCCAGCGCCCTCGCCAGCTTTCACACTGCCCTGATCACGCAAATGCCGCCCCTCGCCCGCATCGACTCGATCACCGTGCATCCTGTGCCGCTGTCCGGCGAATCCGCCTTCACCATCGTCCACAGCCAGAACGGCGACTCGCCCAATACGCTCATCTCGCCCGATGTCGCCACCTGTGACGACTGCCTGCGCGAACTGCTCGATCCGACGGATCGCCGCTACCGCTATCCCTTCATCAACTGCACCAACTGCGGCCCGCGCTTCACCATTGTGCTCGACACGCCCTATGATCGTGACAAAACCACCATGCGGATGTTCCCCATGTGCCCGCAGTGCGCGGCGGAATACGTCGATCCGCTCAACCGCCGTTTTCATGCGCAGCCCAATGCCTGCCCTGTGTGCGGCCCCCGTTTGGAACGCGGCGAACAGCCCGTCCTCACCGACATCGACGCCCTTGATCTCTGCGCCTTCACCGCCGATCAGCTTGTGCGCGGCGAGATCGTCGCCATCAAGGGGCTAGGCGGCTTCCATCTGGCCTGTGACGCGCTCAACGCCGACGCCGTAGCCGAACTGCGCCGCCGCAAACACCGTGAAGCCAAGCCCTTCGCCCTCATGGTGCCCGATCTCGCCACGGCGCGTCAGCTCTGCGAGGTCAGCGATGCCGAAGCCGACCTGCTGCAATCCCGCCGCCGCCCTATCGTGCTCTTACGGCAGCGTCCCGAAACGCCCGTCGCGGCTGGTGTCGCCCCGCGCTACACCACGCTCGGCCTGATGCTGCCCTACACGCCGCTGCATACCCTGCTGCTGCATGACCTCACCCACCTGCACGGCGACCAGCAGCCCGTTTGCTTGGTCATGACCAGCGGCAACCTCAGCGACGAACCTATCGTCTACCGCAACGCCGACGCCGCCGAACGTCTGCGCCCGATCACGAGCAATCTGCTGCTGCACAACCGCGACATTCACACGCGCTGTGATGACTCTGTCGCGCGCATCGTGGCGGGCGGCGTGCAGATGGTGCGCCGTTCGCGTGGCTACGTGCCCGAACCTATCTCGCTGAAAAATCCCCTGTCATCTCCCATCTTGGCGGTCGGCGGACAGTTGAAGAACACCTTTTGCCTCGGCAAAGAGCGGCAAGCCTTCCTCAGCCACCATATCGGGGATCTCGAAAACCTCGAAACACTCACCGCTTTCACCGAAGGCGTCGCCCATATGCAGCGCCTATTCGATATTCAGCCTGCCGTCGTCGCCTACGACTTGCATCCCGACTACCTCTCCACCAAACACGCCCTCGCGCTCGATCTCCCGCGCAAAATCGGCGTGCAGCATCATCACGCCCACATCGCCAGCGTCATGGCGGAACATGGCCTCACCGAACCCGTCATCGGCATCGCGGCGGATGGCACAGGTTACGGCACGGACGGCGCGATCTGGGGCGGCGAAGTGCTGGTGGCGGATCTGCGCGGCTTTGATCGCGCGGCGCATCTCGCCTACGTCCCGCTCCCCGGTGGCGAACAGGCCATCCGTCAGCCGTGGCGCATGGCGGCGGTCTATTTGCAGCGCAGTTTCGGGGACGACTTCCTGACGCTGCCGATTCCCTTCGTCCAGCGCATGAACGCGGATCGCTGGCGTGTCTTGTCACAGATGATCGCGCGTGGCCTCAACAGCCCCCCCACCTCCAGCTTGGGACGCCTCTTTGATGCGGTCGCCGCCCTGATCGGCCTCCGTGATGAGGTTGTCTATGAAGGCCAAGCCGCCATCGAGCTAGAAGCCCTCGCCGCGCCAGTTGATCAGGTGTATCCTTTCGCCATCACCGACTCCGCGCCGATGATCATCGATGTCTTGCCCACCATCCGCGCCATTGTGCAAGACCTCCAGCAAGGCTGCTCCACCGCCGCCATCAGCGGGCAATTTCACCGCACCATCGCGGCCCTGATCGTCGCCCTCTGTGAGCGTGTCCGCGCACGGTCTGGCTTGCGCGCCGTCGCCCTCAGTGGCGGCCTCTTCCAGAATAAAACCCTCGTGGAACAACTCCTTCCGCTGCTGGAAGCTGCCGAGTTCCAACCCTATCTCAACCGCCTCGTGCCACCCAATGATGGTGGCCTCAGCCTCGGACAACTCGCCATCGCCGCCGCACTTACCGCTCCCTGATTTCATCTTGAGCGCGGTAGATGGTGTCATCCCAAATGATCCCGAACGTTTATTCTTTCTTCATCGAACCTAAACGCTTTCTCGCTTGACATCACACCCAATCTCTTGTACTATATAGACCGTGTGAGCAACTCGCTTTCGCGGTCTTTTGGAGTCTCCATCTTCCGAATCGCGTCGTGGCTTGGCTCCCTTGCCAGCGCTGATCATAGATGTCCTTACCAACCTAACCACCCTGATCTCGGCTCGCGAGCTTTATCTCTGTGAGCCACATAGCGAGTGCTTTTCCCGCCCTGATTTATTTGCCTGTTTTTGCCTGATAACTGCCTGATACTTGCCTGTTCCTGTCGGTTCAGGATGGCTCATCTGAGCGCAAAAAGGCGATTGCCTGTTATTTTGCCTGATAAAACAGGCAGATCAGGCAAAACAGGCAATTTCAACAAGATGCGCCACTCGCGTAACTGCGAAGGTGTCACCATCGTCCCAACCCAGAATTGAGGAGCAGCATGCCAACCTTACGCCGCATTCCCAATCCAGCTACGAAAAAGCTGTCCTTGCCTGAGTCCCGACAGGGATTTCGTGCCCTGCGCTTGCACGCTCCACCATCGGGCGGTATTGCGCCCCACCATGATCCCGTCCCTACCAGCCAACGGGATCATATCAGGGATCATTCCTCCTCAACCCGCCCTCCCTTCTTCTACTAATGAATACCGACAACGATGATTCCTATCGTACGGACGCCACATGTGG
>JAHBVJ010000048.1 GCA_019637615.1 Anaerolineae bacterium
ACCGTAAACCTAGCACTATGGTTGCTACTGAATTGCTGCCACACTGATATACGCACTGTTTGCTCCGTTTTCTTTCAAACCGCGATCCGGCAAGCGCGCGCAACCGCCGATGATAGCGGCTTGGCGTTGATGTCGTTGCGTCTCCCAAATCTGCCGCAGATCGGCAACCGTGTCGAAGGGAAAACCGACGCTGGTCTGGGCAAAGGAACACGCTTTCACGTACTTGTCGCTGGTGATCGAGAGGAAGTCATCGCCCGCGCCACAATCACCGCTCACGAATAGGCGTGGCACATCGGGCAGGGCATTTCCCCAACAGATGTCTAGCTTCAGGGAAACCGCATTGCCGAGCTTGTGATGCACTTTGTTGAGAAACGCTGAGAGCTGACGCGTCTGCTCTTGGGTGAGATGGAGCGCAGGATCGCTACCCTTGTAACTCAGCAGCAGAAAATCGCGCACACCAAGCGCTAGAAGCTGTATGAACTTACCTTCGATCCCCGCCAATTCTGACGGGCTGATCAGCCAATTGACGCCGTAGCGCGCATTGCAGCGATGCATCAGCGCGAGAGTTTCGATCCAGTGATTGTCGTCGTAAAGTGAAACGCGAATCTGCCCGTATTTACCGTGAATGGCGCGCAGAAAATCAGCGGTCAGGAGCGTTCCGTTGGTGGTAAAGTTCAGGCACAGCGTGGTGGTAGCGTAGACCTCGTTGATGAATTCTGCCCAACGCGGGAACAGCATCGGTTCGCCACCACCGAACGCGACTTCCGCCACACCCCATGCATCTATCTCACGGCAAAAATCGAGCAACGTCTGATATCGCCACAGACTGCGAAGCTGTTGATCTCGGTAGCAGAAATGGCAGGTGAGGTTGCAAACGTTGGTGATCGCGATCAGCAATGTACGTGGTGCGATGCGGCGTACATCAGCGGTTTCGTCGCCTTCGAGCAAGACGTTCAGACCGCTGTCGCGATCAAACAGCAGCAACTTGCCATCCAGCGGATGTTCACGCCAGCGCAGGGTACGCAGGTCAGGCGGAAGGTGTTGCAGAAAGGTGGAGGTCATTCTGGTTCAGTTACATATCACTTATCCCACGCATCTATTGTAACCGCGATTATGCCCGATGTTACCCGCCTGCATGAATGCCAAGCAAATGCCAAACCTAGCGGTCATTGGATTTTAGGAACATAGTTGGTGTGAACGCTCTCTGATGCGCTATGATCCCCTGCTATTGAATCGGAACTGCAATATCACATGGAGCATAACCACATGGGTCTCATCCACGATGTCGTGGTGAAAAAGCTCGTCACCCACAGCGATGATCGCGGCTATTTTCGCGAAATTCTGCGCGACGACGATAATTTACTGCGTAAATTCGGGCAAACTGCCGTCACCAAAACATATCCCGGTGTCATCAAAGCCTTCCACTGGCACAGAGATCAGGACGATATTTGGTATGTCGCGGACGGCATGGCGCGCGTCGTGCTGTATGATCGCCGTCCAGACTCGCCCACCTACAAGCAAACGCAGGTCGTCTACGCGGGGCAAGACAACCCCG
The DNA here is from genome assembly GCA_019637615.1 of Anaerolineae bacterium. Taxonomy (GTDB): domain Bacteria; phylum Chloroflexota; class Anaerolineae; order Aggregatilineales; family UBA2796; genus JAHBVK01. Next base: position 1,556 of record JAHBVJ010000048.1, read on the forward strand.
TCTCGATCCTGATCCCAACCGGTATCGCGCACGGCTATCAGGTGATCGGCAACGAGCCAGTACTGCTCTTTTACCACGTCACCAAGAGTTACGATCCCGCCGATCCAGATGAACAGCGTATCGACTTCGATGATCCTGAGATTGCCTTCGACTGGTCGATCAAAAACCGATAAGGCCGCGTCCCGCAAGCCGGAACCCCATATGATTCTGGCTTGCGGTTCATTTCCCCTTAGCCGGCTATCCAAGTGTACAATTCTGTTGGATCTTCACGCGCAGCTTGACGGAACAACACGCCATGAGTGATGTCCTTCGCCTTTCAACGTTAGGTGGACTGAGCATTCACAAAAACAGCGATCCAGTAGCGGGCTTCATCTCGCGCAAGGTCGAAGCGCTGTTAATCTACCTTGCGCACGAGGGGCGTGAACACCCGCGCGAAGTGTTGGCAGAAATGCTGTGGAACGATCTCCCGCAAGAGCGCGCACTCGCCAATCTCCGCACCGTGTTGAGCAGCCTGCAAGCCCAGCTCGCGCCCTTCCTCACCGTGACGCGCCAGACCATCGGCATGAATCCCGATAGCAACTACTGGTTGGATGTGAACACGCTGGAGATCGCGATCAACAGCACCAAACGCCGTTGGAGCAGCGGACTGACCGATTCCGACGTGGAGCAGCTCACCCAAGCACTGACGCTCTATCGCGGCGATTTTCTCGCGGGCTTCTACATCCGGGAAGCGCAGGGCTTCGATGCGTGGCGGGCGCAGCTCCAAGAACATGTCCGTCAGCAGGTGATCGAGGCGCTCAGTCTGCTGATCAAGCGGGCATCCGAGCAAAACGCCTTCACCGATGGTATCGATCTGGCACGCTGGTTGCTGCGCATCGATCCGCTGCTGGAAAGCACGCACCGCCACCTGATGCTGATGTTAGCCCGTTCTGGTCAGCGGACGGCAGCGTTGGCGCAGTTCGAGACCTGTCGGCGCGTCCTCGAAGAAGAACTCGGCGTCAAGCCGGAAGACGAAACGCTTCAGTTGAACGAGCGTATCCAGCAGGAAAATCTAGCCGAAGTCTCCAGCAGTGTGCCGATGGTTACGCGTCCCGCCAAGACCACCACTGCTGAGATCGCCGCCCTTCAGCGCCGCATACCATTGCCATCCACGCCGTTCATCGACCGCCCGCATGAACTGACGCGCATCCTCGAACGTCTCAAGCGTGCCGACTGCCGCCTGCTGACCATCGTCGGGCAGGGCGGGATCGGCAAAACACGTCTCGCCATCGAAGCCGCTACGCAAGCCGACAGCTTCGTGGATGGCGTTTATTTCATCCCGCTTGCCACCTTGCAGAGCGAAGAATTCTTGATCTCGCTGATTGCCGACGCCGCTGACATCAAACTGGCGGGCAAAGACAACCTCAAAGATCAGGTATTTGCGCAGGTAAAGCACAAGCACATGCTGCTGGTGATGGATAACTTCGAGCACGTGATGGAAGCGGGCAGCGCTTTCGTGAGCGCCCTGCTGCAAGCCTCGCAGCATCTCAAGGTCATGGTCACCTCGCGCGAACGCTTGAATTTGCAGATCGAGCAGGTTGTCGTGCTTGGCGGCATGGAATACCCGCTCTCCGACACGATCTTCACCGCCGAGCCGGAAACCTTCCCCAGTGTGCAGTTGTTTTTGCAAGGGGCACAGCGTGTCGCGCCGGACTTCAACCCGACCAGCGCGGACTGGTCGCCCATCGCTCGTATCTGCCGCTTGGTCGAAGGGATGCCGTTGGGCATCGAACTGGCGTCGTCATGGGTGCAAGTGCTGACTCCCAAAGAAATCGCGCAGGAGATCGAACAGAATCTAGATTTCCTCGCCACGCCGCTATCCGATGTGCCGGAGCGCCATCGCAGCGTTCGCGCCGTCTTCGAATACACATGGGGACAGCTTTCCGACGCCGAACGCGATGCCTTTGCCCGCCTCTCGATCTTCCGGGGCGGCTTCACGCGTGAAGCTGCGCAGAAAATTGCGGGGACGTGGCCTCAAACACTGCTCCTACTTATGAACAAGGCACTGCTCAAGCGTGACAACGACGGGCGCTACATCATGCACGAACTGCTGCGACAGTACGCGCAGCAGCGGCTTGCCGAAGCCGCCGATGAATATGTCTCGGTGCAAGCCAAGCACTGCGCTTTTTACGCCAATCTGCTGTACGACAGCGAACACCGCCATTGGAATATCTCGCGCCAGCAGTTCATGGCAGAAGAAGCCGAACAAGAATTGGAAAACGTCCGCGTGGCGTGGGATTACGCCCTTGATCACGCGCCTGATGATGAAGTGCGCAAATTCCTGCTGTCGCTGTTCAACTTTTTCGCTTTTTTCAACCGATTTCGGGAAGGGGTCGATCTCTTTCATCAAGCGGGCGAACGCTTGCGGCGGCGCGGCGTCACGCTGGATAATCTGCTGCTTGCGGAACTCATCATGTATGAAGGCATCTTCCTCAAGAACATGGCCTATGTCAACGAAGCTCAGACCGTGCTCGATTCGACATGGCCCACCATCGAGCGCAACGGTACACTCCTTGACCACAGCAATTTCACCAATGCCTATGCGGGCGTCGCCTATACGCGCGGCGATTATGTCACGGCCTATGATTGGTATATGCGGCGCTTGGACGTAGATCGGCGCTTGCATCAGGCGGCGGGCGAGGCCAACACGCTGGCGCATCTGGGCGACATCGCCATCGTGCAGGGCGACTATGAAAAAGCCTACGGGCTGCTCAGTGAGGCGCTCTCCATTAACCGCCGCATCGATAGCGCATGGGGCGCGTCCAACACCTTAGCGCCGCTAGGAGATGTCGCCTACAAACTGGGGCAGTATGAACAAGCGCGCCGCTATTTTCAAGAAAGCCTCGCCCTCAGCCAGCCGACGGGTGAGAAGCGCAGTACCGCCGTTGCCTTGGTCAACCTCGGACGCACGCTGACGGCGCTCGGTCATCACAGCGAGGCACTGCGCTACTGTCAGGACAGCCTCACCATTTTTGAAAGCACCAATAATCGTTGGGGAATGTCCTTCGCCTATGCCCATTTAGGGCGCGTATGCTTTGCCAGCGGCGATCTCGATGGAGCCAAACGACACTATCAGAAAGCGGTCAGCATCTGCAACGCCATCCATAACCGCTGGGTCTTGGCCTTCACGCTGCGCCAGATGAGTAAGCTCGAATTGACTCACGGGGATCCGTGGCTAGCGAAGCAAAACGCCATCGAAGCACTCACCCTCGCCAAGGAGATCGGAGCCAAACCGCTGATCCTTGATACCTTGGTCGCGGTCGGTAGTGCCCTATGCTATGTGGGCTTGGGGAATAATAATGATTGGGCGCTCATAGGGGGAATGTGTTCGCTCCTGTCCGCCGCGCAGCATCCGATCAGCGAATATGACACGCGCACGGAAGCCGAAGTGCTGATCGCGGAGATCAGCCCGCGCCTCTCGCCGCACGTCACCGACGCCATCAAAACACAATCGTCCACGCTTACGCTAGAGCAGGTCGTGGACGCGGCGATCCAATCGTGATGCCGAGTACGCCCCCGTCCCGCATGGCGCGCTGTTTCACATTCCATGCACTGGACGGGGCGACGCCTACCTAGATCAGCCCGCGAAGCGCGTCGAGGCTGTGGTATCACCATCACGGATGGCCTTCACCGCGCCCAGCACGTCACCGCTCATATCGCGGCAGTTCTTGATCAGCGAGTCGAACTTGGTTTTGAGCTGATCGAAGTAGTATTCCGCAGCCGCGTCACCGATCAGACCCTTTTCATCGTTGCTCTGGATAGCGGCAACAACCTGCATCAGCTTGTTGTGGTTCGATTCCGCGAAGTCAGCGGCGACTTCCAGCATTTTCGACATATTCTCGACCACGCTATATTGCATCTTCACTTCGGACATGATGAGTTCCTCCTCAGGAATTACTGGCGTTTATGGGTTTACGTAGCGTTGGTAGACGCTTACTTGATGATGGCGGCGAAGGCTTCTTCAGCCGCGTGAACATGCTGCGATTTAACCTTGCCGTCGGCGCTCTGGATGTCGTTGGACGTGGTGTTGATGGCACGATCAAAGGTGGTGATGGCCTCAAGCAGGTCGTCCACCAACAGATAGATTTTGTCCACCATCTCGTTGCGGAACATCTTCTGACCTTCGCCCACCCATGCACCATCGTCAATGGGCTGCTGTGCCTTCTTCAGGTCGCTCGTGAAAACTTCATGGAGTTCATTGCTCACGGCTTTGAGCGTCTTCGAACCGTCTTCGACTTTGGGCGCTTCGACATTCATTAGTAAGGACATGATGTTGTTTTCTCCTCGTGTTTAGCAGGTCTAGCTCGGAATTAGAACTTGGATGCGCCAGCGTGGTCAGCCGCCATCGCGTCTTGCTTGGCCTTCATGACATTTTGGGCCATGTTGGTCGTCAGCAGGTGCAGTTGATTGATCTTGGCCTTGAGCACGTTCTTGATGGCGTCGGACATTGCCGGGCCAGCCTGCCCGACCAGTGATCCAGCCTCGATCTGCTTGGCGACTTCTTCGATGCTGCTGCGGGTGTCGTCTAACCCTTCCATCGCGTCGATCAGGGCGTTGAACATTGCGTCAGCGCCTTCGTAATCAAATGAGAACATATCGTCAGACATGGTTGATCTCCCTATGCTATGTGTTGTGAATGCTTACTACGGATGATGTCGCTTACTTCTTGCCGAAACGTCCAGCGCTTTGTTCTTCTTGATCGCGCATATCGACCACGATACCGCGCAGTGCTTCGCTGCCCGCTTGCAAGGCCTTGACCAGACGCTCATAGGCGGGGTACAGCTCATCACCGAACTGGTTGTAGAAGGCGTCAGCGGCTTCACCTTGCCAGCCACCGCGCAGATCACCGGCAGTCTGCGCCAGCTTGTTGGCGATCTGGATGACGAAATCGGACTCCGCGTCGAACTTGGTCGCGCAGTTGACCAAGTCTTCGTAGGCAACTTTTACCTGTGGAACGCTCATGATTTTCTTGCCTTTCTCGCTACCTTTTGTGTGCGAACTTCATGATGCGTATAGTACGCCGCCACCGTGAAGGGATCGTTCAGAAAACGTCCAGAATCGTTTGTGCGCCGTTTTTTATCGTTTTTTAGCGAGTTTTATGCAGGAAACAGTGTAATTCGACGCTAAAACAATGGAAAATGCTGCAAATTACGTCGGAGGCAAATGAAAGACGATTCGTTGATAGAGGATTTGAAAACGATCAAACACGCTGGGAAAGATGTTGAGAAACTACAACAAGCTGGTGTCTCGACCTATTCACAGCTTCTCACACTGATAGGCGACGAGACGGCTGATACAGAACTACGCAGCGAACTATGCTATGTGTTATGGTGGTTAGACCGCTATGTGGACAAGCGTAAAGCTGTCGGGCCATTGCTATCCGCACTCCGTTCCAAAGAGTCAGAATTACATGGAGTAGCAGTTCTGGTTTGTGGCATGACGCACCTAAAACGAACATTCCCGCTCCTGACCAAATTTGCTACTGCTAAAGATCAACCAGAGATCGTGCGTGTCTACGCAATTCAGACGCTAGGTATGATGCGAGATGTAGGCGCATTGACCGTACTGAAAATGATCGTCGTAGATGAAACTGAAGATGTCGGTATACGCGCTCATGCGCTTGAGCAAACAGTGTCCCACACCGTACCAGTCGAAGAATACATGATTTGGCTGAACGATAGTCACGCTGATCTAAGGTTCTGGGCGGCATATTGTTTAGGCGGAATGCGTTACAGCGATTTTTCGCTTTTGCCCGCGTTGGCTACCCTTGATCGCACCGTTGCGACTGATCATACCGTGCCTGTTTACTGGGGCTGGCACGTTGATCGCGAGGCGTTGTTGCCTTATGAACTGATCTATTACCACAAATTGCATCGCGATCCTGAAGATGTGCCCTATTATGTTTGGATTATCAGCCCCGCTTCAGAATATCAGAGCTTCATCTACACCTACCGTCATTGGACTGAGAGTCATGTCTACGTGACGGACGAAACACCACCGATTACGCTCACAATTGATCGCGATTGGTTGAGCAAGCAGTTACAGCAGCGTTGGGCAGATATTCGGCTGAACGTCCGCGAACCTCGCCCACAGGCTTACTTGTTGAATTTTCAACTCACGCTTAGTGGTGAAATGCTGATCGGCGGGCTGCATCGTGACGGATACGCGTTGGTGCTTACGTGCGTGAAAGATGCTGTATACGAATTTGCGGCGTGGTATCGCGAATTATTTGCGGCGGAACAAGCGTTATTCCTGTATGAGTGGGCAGACGTTGCGACTAGTCTCACGCCCGCTATCACGGCGCAGGAGATTCGTCAGGTGCTCGAAAAACGCGATGAGGATCGTCGGGCATAGTTTCGCACAATGATCTTCTTTAGCAGTGATCACTGTGCGAAAGTCACCCGATCTGCCCTACGAATCTTGTGTCAGTGTGGCAGTATGCTGCTTGCCCTTGTAGTAGAAGCGGAATTTCACCGACTTCCAGTGCGCGGGCAGCTTGGGATCGAATTGGAAGCCGGACGCGCCGAGCGACAGCCCCGCGAAACCCCAGATCACCGACTCCCACACGCCGCCGGACGCCGCCGCGTGGATACCATCGCGCACATTGCCCTTCAAGTCTTCAAGGTCGATGCTGCCTGCGTAAATGAACATGTCATAGGCTTCCGCGCTCAACCCCAACCGCGAGGCCACCCACGCGTGGGTGGACGGACTCAGCGACGACCCGTGATCGACCAGCGGATAGTAGTAATTCCAGTTGGCTTTGCGCGTCTCGATGGAACCAGTCTCCTCGCCTAGCAGCGCCATCATCATCACGATGTCCGCCTGCTTGATGAACTGATAGCCCTGTGTCTCCTCATGTCCCATGATCCAGTCCATGTTCGCCCAACGCGGCGACCAGTGCTCCAGCGACATCGGCTTCAGCTTGAAGAAGCCATCGAACTGCTCGTAAATGCCCTGCTCCTTGTCGAACGGGATATACATCTTGTCGATGATCGTGCGCCACTGATGGATGCGCGTCTCATCAACCTTGAGCTGGCCTAGCAAGGCGGTGGCGCGCTCAGGGTGCATCTGGATCAGCCAATCGCGCACTTCAATCGCTTGGCGCAGATGCCAGCGTACCATGCTGTTCGTGAAGGCGCTGTTGTTCACATTCTCGTGATATTCGTCAGGGCCGATCTGCTGGCTGATTTCGTAACGATCTTCGTCCTTGTTATATTCGACGCGGCTGCCCCAGAACACCGCCGTATCCAGCACGATCTCCGCGCCTTGGTTGAGGAAGAATTCCTCGTCGCCCGTCCACTGCCAGTATTGCAGCACGGCATAGGCCACATCCGTCGAAATATGCTGTTCGCTGTCGCCCGTCCAGATGCGGATGCGCGTGCCATCGGGCAGCGGATGGGACCAGCTTGGCGTGGTTTCCTCGCCCGTGTCGGTGCTCTCCCACGGGAACATCGCGCCTTCGTAGTTGTTGGCTTTGGCCTTGTTGCGCGCGCCCTGCAAATTGTGATAGCGATACATCAGCAGATTGCGGGCGAGTTTGGGCTGCGTCAGCGTCAGCAGCGGCACCATGAACAACTCGGTGTCCCAGAAAACGTGCCCCTTATAGCCGGGGCCAGACAGCGTCTTCGCGCCGATGCTGGCACGTTCGCTGTTGCGCGGAGCCGCGATCAGCACATGGTACGTGCAGAACCGCAGGGCACGCTGCGCGACCTCATCGCCTTCGATCTCGATGCCGGAGTCGTTCCAGTACGCCGCCCACGCCGCCTCGTGATCCGCCAGCAGTTTGTCGTAGCCGCTAGCCGCCGCATTGATGAGCGTGCCGCGTGCCGCCGCCGTCGGATCAGCATCGTCGCGGCTAGTGTGGATCGCGGAGAATTTCACGAAAGTTGCCGCTTCGCCTTCGGTGAGCGTGAATGCCGAGATCAGCGCGGGCGTCTTGGCATCCAACGCCTGATAGCTCAAGGTGCCCTTATCGGAATGCAGCGCCGAGGCCACTGCCGCTACATAGTTGCTCTGGCTGGTGGTTCCTGTCACCGAGATAGTAGTGGTGGCCTCGTGGGCTGGCTCAACCTTCGCCCAATGGTCGATCCCTTCGTTGGTCTGGCTGCCATCGATGCCCGCCGTCACCTTTATCTCTGGGTTGCCCAGCACCGCCCGCACTGTCACCCGCTGCACCAGCAGATGATCGATGCCGAGATGGGCGAACCGTTCGAAGCTCAGTTTGACGACATTGCCCGTCTGGTTGCGCCATAGCACCTCGCGCGTCAACACTCCCCGTTTGAGGTCAAGCGTGCGCTTGTAGCCGAGCATCTGGATTTTCGGCGTCTGCATCGAGAATGTTTCGCCGTCTACCTCAACGAGGAAGTGCAGCGGATTCGGCAGGTTCACCAGATCGGGGACGAGTTCGCTTTTCTCGTGGTTAAAAAAGCCATGTGTCAGGGTCGAGACCATTTGATTCGGGTATCCCTCTTCAAAAGTGCCTCGCAGTCCCATATAGCCGTTACCGATCGTGTAAATTGTCTCGGTGTGATAAATCTTACCCGGATTGAATGGGGCATCACTCACCAGCCATGTTCGTTGTGTGGGGGTCATTATTCACCTAATTTCCTGTGCAAGTGGTGGTTAAGAAGAATGCAGTGCGGTTTGAGATGACTCACGGACGATGAGTTCAGGGATGAACATGAAGTGGCGGTCGCTAGGCTGTGTCTCTTCGTTGATCCATGTCATCAACATGTCAATCATCTGCCCTGCCAGTGCGTCAATCGGCTGGCGGAGCGTGGTGAGCGAAGGCCGGATGAACGTCGCCATCGGATCGTCATCGAAGCCCGTCACCGCGATGTCATGCCCGATGCGCAGCCCCGCGTCTTCGATGGCGCGCATCACGCCAATCGCCATCAAGTCGGTCAAGGCCACGATAGCTGTCGGGCGTTCATCTTCGGACTGCTTGATCAATTTTTCAGTCTCTTGGTACGCCAGCCGGACGCTGTTCAGCGTGCGCACGATCCATGCCGACCGCAGATTGATGTGGGCGGCGGTCATCGCGTCAATGTATCCATGCAACCGCTCATCGCCCGTTAGTGAGCCTTCAGGCCAGCCCAGAATCGCAATCCGTTCATGACCTTGACTCAGCAAATGTTCCGTCGCCAGCCGGATGCCCGCGCGTCCGTCTACATCGACGTAGGGGAAGCTCCACGAATCGTTGGCACGTCCGAACGCCGCGAACGGGAACCGCATCTCCATTAAGCGCCGGATTCGTGCGTCATCGCTGTTCGTGTTCGATAAGATGAAGCCGTCCACATGATTGGTGTAAATCAATTCCTCGTATGCCGCGCTCCGGTTATCTGTTGCTTCCACGAAGGTCAGGATGCGGTAGCCGCAGGCTTCGGCGGACATTGTGACCGCATAGATAAAATGATTGAGCAGCGCGTTAAAGTAGCCTTCGGGGTACGCCGGATGCCATGCGTAGCCGATCATGCGCGTTTTGGAGGTCTTCAAATTCTTGGCGGTGACGTTGGGACGATAACCGAGTACCGTGACGGCGTCCATCACGCGGCGGCTGGTCTGCTGGCTGACGGGCGCGCTGTTGTTGAGCACATACGAAACGGTGGCGACGGACACATTGGCAAGGGCAGCGACATCGCGCAGCGTCACGTTGAGTTTGTAGCCGATGGCAGCGGCGGCGGCGCGGACTTGCGACTGAATTGCAGGCTCTACGGGTTGCGTCTCGCTTAAGGCATAATAGGCCGTAAGTATGGAAACCTTCGCATGTTCTGCAATATCTTTTAGTGTCGCCATGAGCTTTATTCAATCATTTTAAACGTTTAAATGTGCCTCTTAAATCATATACGCTGCTATATAGCCTGTCAATCTGTCAACTTCACAAAAAGGCGAGGATGCCTCCCCGCCTTCGACCATAAAGCGTCTACTACCGTACACGGATCGCTCACCCCAACACATCAATGCCCTGATTGAGTTCGATCTCGCGGCCCTCGTGCGACGACCGATACATGGCTTCCAGCACATGCACCGCCATCAGCCCTTGCGCGCCGTCCGTTGGCATCGGCAGTCCGTTGCGCAGACACGCCAGCGTATCAATGATCAGCGCTTCGTGTCCCATCGGCCCGTCCCAGCGGATGGTCGGGATCACCGTCACGGGTTCGCCTTCCATCTCCTTATACATGCGCAGGGTGTCGTCTTTGCGGTAATTGGCGATGTTCAGCACCGCCGTGCCTTCCGTCCCTTGCAATTCGATGTGGATCATGTCGTCTTGCGGCTGGCGATGTTCTGCCCATGTCGCTTCCAGCACCAGATTCGAGCTGTCACCAAACCGCACGAAGCCAACCGCGCCGTCGTCCACGTCAAACACGGTTTCGATGGGCTGTCCGGGGCGATGTCCCCATGTCTTCAGGCCACGCTGACCGAATACCATATGCGTATCGCCGCTGACCGTTTTCACCATCGGGAAGTTCAACAGCCACATCGTCAAATCGAGCACATGTACGCCCAGATCGATCAACGCGCCGCCGCCCGCCATTTCTTTCCGCCCGAACCAGCCGCTGCCGGGGATTCCTGTCTCGCGTCGCCACATCGCATGGACGTGGTAGATTTGCCCCAACTGCCCGCTCTTGATCATGCGGTGAATCCACTGCACGTCGGCACGGTAGCGATAGTTGTACGCAATCATGATTTGCTTATTCGCTTTCGTCGCCGCGTCTACCATCTGGCGGGCTTGCGAAACGCTCGGAGCCATCGGCTTCTCACACAGGACATGGGTGCCTGCTTCCAGCGCGGCAATCGCAGCCTCGGCGTGCATGGAATTCGGCAAACAGACACTGACGATGTCGAGTTTGGCCTCTGCCAGCATCTTCCTGTAATCGCTGTAACAGCCTTTATCGGGGACGTTATATTGTCTGGAAAGGTCACGCAGACGTTGTTCATCGAGATCGCACAGGGCGACGAGTTCAGCGCCATGATTGCCCGCATAGCCTTTGGCATGTGCCGCGCCGATTCCTAGCCCAATAATGCCCGCCCGCAGCGGTTTATCCGACATAGCCATCATTCTCCACGCATAAAGAATTTAGTGTAACCATTATAACGAGTGACCGCCGACTGAGCTGATCTGTTTATAGCTGGCTGGCTAAATTGGATCAAAAAGCCCTCTTATCACGGCTGACAAGAGGGCTTAAACCATCACAGGCTTACGACTTTATGGCGCATCGGGCCGGAAAGTCGGCGCAAGCTCGGCTCCCGTTGGCGGTGAACTGGTCGTCCAGTGACCAGCCAGCGGATGATCGTTGGCGCTGCCGAACACGAACTCAAGGTCAGCGAAGCCGGTAGTCGGTTCATTCTTGAGATACGTGATGCCGTTGGAGCGGCGATACACGCCGATGCCCGTCCGACCATCCCCATCCCAATCCCCGACGAACGGCGTATCATTCGCCGTCCCTAGCGCGGCGGTATAGTCCGCGAACACCGAGCAGTTGCAGACCTGATTGCTCAAGTAGAAGACTTGCATCGACGGACGGTACACGCCGGGGCTGTCCTTGCCGTCGCCATCCCAGTCGCCTGCCACCCCAATATCACCCGGAATACCGAGCACCATCGTGTAGTCTGCAAAGCCAGTCGTCAAGCTGTTCTTCAAGTAGATCAACCCGTTCGACGGACGGTACACGCCCACGCCGTCCTTGCCATCGCCATCCCAGTCCCCCACGATCGGCTGATCGTTCGGCGCGCCGAGGACGAAGCTGTAGTTCACCACCGCAGGGTTGGAAATGCTGTCCGTCAGGAAGAACTGTCCGGTGCTCTGACGATACACGCCGGGTGTATCGATACCGTCGCCGTTCCAGTCACCCACGATCGGATAGTCCGTCGAGGCTCCAAACGTGATCGAGATGTCGGCAAATCCGGTCGAATTCGAGTTCCGCAGATAGAACGTCGCATTGGACAGGCGGAAGATGCCGATGCTATCAGGACGCGCTGGATTCTCGGTGGGAGTTTGAGTCGGCGTCGCCGTCGGCGGCACGGTCATAGTGCTGGTCGCTGTCGCCGTTTGTGTCGGCGTCGCGGTAATGGTAGCGGTGCGCGTGAAGGTTGGCGTCGCCGTGAACGTTGCTGTGGGAGTCTGTGACGCTGTATTAGTGAACGTCGCAGTCGGCGTGAACGTATTCGACGGCGTAAAGGTGGCAGTCGCCGTATTCGTCGCTGTGAACGTATGCGTTGCCGTCGCGGTATTGGTGAAGGTCGCGGTCGGCGTGAACGTGTTTGACGGTGTGAAGGTGGCAGTCGGTGTGTTCGTCGCCGTGAAGGTACGCGTTGCCGTAGCGGTATTGGTGAAGGTCGCGGTCGGCGTGAATGTGTTCGACGCTGTATAGGTGGCCGTCGGCGTATTCGTCGCCGTGAAGGTACGCGTTGCCGTCGCTGTATTAGTGAAGGTCGCAGTCGGCGTGAACGTATTGGACGGCGTAAACGTGCTGGTCGGTGTATTGGTCGCTGTGAACGTGTGCGTTGCCGTGGCGGTATTAGTGAAGGTCGCGGTCGGCGTGAATGTGTTCGACGGCGTGAAAGTGGCCGTCGGTGTATTGGTCGCCGTGAAGGTACGCGTTGCCGTAGCGGTATTGGTGAAGGTCGCGGTCGGCGTGAACGTGTTCGACGGCGTGAAAGTGGCTGTCGGTGTATTGGTCGGCGTGAACGTGCGCGTCGCCGTCGCGGTATTGGTGAACGTCGCAGTCGGCGTGAAGGTATTCGACGGCGTAAACGTGCTGGTTGGTGTATTGGTCGCTGTGAACGTGGGCGTTGCCGTCGCGGTACTAGTGAAGGTCGCGGTCGGCGTGAAGGTATTCGACGGCGTGAACGTGCTGGTCGGCGTATTGGTCGCCGTGGCGGTATTGGTGAACGTTGCGGTCGGCGTGAACGTGTTTGACGGCGTAAAGGTACTGGTTGCCGTATTGGTCGCCGTGGCGGTATTGGTGAAGGTCGCGGTCGGCGTGAACGTGTTTGACGGCGTAAAGGTGGCAGTCGGTGTATTCGTCGCCGTGAATGTGTGCGTTGCCGTGGCGGTATTGGTGAAGGTCGCAGTCGCCGTGAACGTGTTTGACGGTGTAAACGTGCTGGTCGGCGTATTCGTCGCCGTGAAGGTACTGGTTGCCGTGGCGGTATTGGTGAAGGTCGCAGTCGGCGTGAACGTATTCGACGGCGTAAAGGTACTGGTTGCCGTATTGGTCGCTGTGAACGTGTGCGTCGCCGTGGCCGTATTAGTGAAGGTCGCGGTCGGCGTGAACGTATTCGACGGTGTGAAGGTGGCAGTCGGTGTATTCGTCGCCGTGAACGTGTGCGTCGCCGTTGCCGTATTGGTGAAGGTCGCGGTCGGCGTGAACGTATTCGACGGCGTAAAGGTGGCAGTCGGTGGCCTGTCGCCAGAACGTGCGCGTCGCCGTGGCCGCTGGTGAAGGTCGCAGTCGGCGTGAACGTATTGGACGGCGTGAAGGTGGCCGTCGGTGTATTCGTCGCCGTGAAGGTACTGGTTGCCGTGGCGGTATTGGTGAACGTCGAAGTCGGCGTGAAGGTGTTCGACGGTGTAAAGGTGGCCGTCGGTGTATTCGTCGCCGTGAATGTGTTCGTCGCCGTGGCCGTATTGGTGAACGTCGAAGTCGGCGTGAAGGTGTTCGACGGTGTAAAGGTGGCCGTCGGTGTATTCGTCGCCGTGAACGTGTTCGACGGCGTGAAGGTGGCCGTCGGTGTATTGGTTGCCGTGAACGTGTGCGTTGCCGTCGCCGTATTAGTGAAGGTTGCGGTCGGCGTGAACGTATTCGACGGCGTAAAGGTGGCTGTCGGTGTATTCGTTGCCGTCGCTGTGGGCGTCTCGGTATAAGTCGCCGTGAAAGTCGCGGTCGGCGTATCTGTATTCGTTGGTGTGAAGGTTGCCGTCGCCGTGTTGGTAAACGTTGCTGTGGGCGTATCGGTGTAAGTCGCCGTAAACGTACTCGTCGCCGTCGCCGTATTTGTTGGCGTAAAGGTTTCAGACGGTGTGAACGTCAAAGTAGGCGTAAAAGTCGCCGTCGCTGTCGGCGTATTGGTCGCTTTCGGTGTCGTGGTGTACGAAGCGGTGAAGGTCGCCGTCGCTGTAAACGTGTCCGTTGCGGTCGGCGTATTTGTTACCGTAGCGGTAAGCGTCGCCGTGGGCGTTTCGGTGTAGGTTGCCGTAGCCGTGAAGGTTGCCGTCTCAGTCGCCGTGAAGGTCGCGGTAGGTGTTTCGGTTGGCGTTTCTGTATGCGTCGGCGTAAACGTTGCCGTTGCCGTATCGGTGGCGGTAGGCGTACTCGTGATCGTCGCGGTATCCGAGGGCGTCGGCGTAAAGGAGGCTGTCGGTGTTTCCGAGGGCGTGAAAGTCACGGTTGGCGTTTCTGTCGCGCTCGGTGTGAAGGTCGTTGTCGGCGTATTCGTGATGGTGGGCGTATTCGTCGGTGTTGGCGTCGGATCGCCCGGATTTTCGCTGATCATGCGATTCAGGACGTTCATGGTGATGCGTTGCACACGAGCATCGATAGGCCAGAAATAATTGCCCGTGAGGAAGTACTGCCAATAATTGTTTGCCGAGGCAAAAACCCACGCACTGCTTGGCGCTTGCCAGACCACGGCTTGATGCATGAAACTGAACCCATCGAAGATGATCGGGGTTTGGGCAATGATCGTCATATTGGCGGGCGAATGCCCATTGTTGTAGGTGCGATCCCACTCATAGCCAACCAGCATATCGATGGTATCGCCGTTGTTCAAACCCGTTCCCGCATACACCCAGTTATCGGCGTTTTGCACCGTCCACGGACGATGATCACCATACCCGACGAGGCTCTCGAACATCACGCCCAATATCTGATTTTCAGGCATGTTGACAGGCGCATCGCGGAACAATACCGTCGTGCGGATGCTCTTTTGTGGATCGGGATCATTCAGCCACGGGTCAAGCGAACTGTAGGGGTCTTCAGTCTCTTTCTTATAGCACACGACGATGCGGTTCGGAACACTGCTGACGCTGTTTTCGTAGCGTATTTGCCAGTAAATATTGTTGGACGTGAAATAGGCGAGGTCTTTCCCCGCGTCACGGAACGCGACGACATGATTAAACATTTCCATGGAGTAATACTCGTCATGGAACACAGACATCAACACCTTGCGGTTTGCCATCAAATTGGGGTTATTGTGCAAATCCTCGCTGGTGACATAGGTGATGTCATATCCATTTTGCTCCGCCCACATGATCATGTTGTAGTCGCCGCTGTAGAAGTGACCCGACCCATCATTTTGTTCATACGGACGGTCGTAGGAAACTTTGTGCGCGCGCCCATGATCGGAGTTGTAATCGTACAGGCTTTTGCCGCCCCAATTGTTGTAGGCTTGCCATGTGCTTGTCGCCACCAGATACATGATGTCGGCGGTTTGGCTGTCATTCCGCACCACGAACGGGATATACGACACGTAGCTGCTGCCCACGTTTTGCAGCCACACCATATAAATGCCGCTTGTCCAATAAGTAGGGACGTTGATGGTATACGAAACAGGCCACGTCGCCTCGATCAGTCCAGTAACTGGATCGGTGGTTGGGATGCCGCGATTAAATCCGGGCAAGGTCGTGTGTGGGATCACCTCGGCACCGCCATTGCCGCCGTAATAGCCCATGCGGTAGACCGACAATTGGTATTGTGCGGCTGTTGAACTGACGTGGAGCGTGATGGTGCCGCCAACATTGACGCTGCTCAGGCTGGCGTACCCCTTGATCTCACGGGTATCCGTCCATATGACGCCGGGGCCAGTCGGATCGCCACCACTGCCCGAGTCGGCAGCGCTCAACTTCTGATTAGCGTGCTCTAAGCGTTCGCTTTCCAGCAGATTGTTGAAATAACTATCGAAATTTGGGGATTTCCAGCCTTGCGTGCCCGGTTTTTGGTTTTCACGAACGATTGGATTGGTCGGGACACTCGACTGCGCAACAGGCATCAATCGGTTCGTTGGCGAAGTACGCGAAATTAGCAGTCCACCAACGACTAGCAATAAACTGATGAAGCATCCTTTGACAAATTTCGAATCATACCAATCCATCGCTACTCTTCTCTAGTACAGCCAACACAACCCGATGGCCTGTTACATGGCAACAGACCACCAAGATCATTTCATTATGCATGAAGACGCCTATCGAGAGGCTAACGATTGTGTTGGAATATCGTGAAGTGCGTAAATATCGCGGCTTTTTTTACGTAATTCATGCGCGGTGAGTGAGGTCAATCACTTGCTGGCAAGCATCGATCAAAGCGGCACGGAGCGCACCATCAAGGCTTGCGTCGCGTTCGAATGCGCGAATCTTCAGCCGCATTCCGGTGCGGATCAACACGTAAGCGGCTTGCCGTTTCCACGCCGGATAATGTTTTTGATATAGTTTCAATCGGCTCGTCCAAAGGTTCAGGAGAGACCTCGGTTTGATCTGAATTGCGCTGCGGCCCTCCAGATGGTAGATTTTTGATGTGGGAACGGTATAAATTTCCCAACTAACCTTACGAATTCTTAGGCACCAATCGACCTCTTCGCAATACATGAAGAACTGCTCGTCAAACAAACCAACCTGTTCAATCACTTCCTTACGCAGCATCATCGTTGCGCCGAGCGGATGGTCGATTCGGAATGGCACGTCGCCTTCATACAAACGGCGCGGATAGCGTCCGTTGAGGCGGGTCTCATATAGGCGTCCATACAAACGTGCGGGCAGCGGAAACAGATCGAGCGCCAACTGCGAAAGCCCCGGAAAGCGAAACGCGCTGTGCTGAAAACTGCCATCCTCGTAATATAGCCGCGCGCCCACCATGCCCGCGTGCGGCAGTTGGAACAGCGCATCATACAGCGCGCGGATCGCCCCTGCTTGCGTCAGCGTGTCGGGGTTGAGCAAAAACACGGCGCGGGGTGCGTTCGGCGCTGTCCCCGGCTGATCCGTGAAGCCGAGTGCCCGCAGCGCCACATTGTTGCCCGCCGCGAAGCCAAGATTTGCCGTCGCTTCGATCACGTTCGTCTGCGGGAACTGCTGGCGGATGGCGTCGGGTGTGCCGTCCGAGGATTGGTTATCGACGATCCACACCGCCGCCTCGAGTCCGCTGCTTGCCAGATCGGCATACAACGTGCGCAGTGCGTTCAAGACCAGTTCGCGCGTGTTCCATGTCACGCTGATCACGGCGAGGTCACTTGGAATTCGGGTCAATGCTTAACTTTCTTCACCAGTCTGTTGTGGCTTGATACTCGTAAAAGTGCGTGTTCAGAGTAGCGCACTCAACCGAGATTCACAACTTGGCGCACGAAAAACAATCACCATCATGGCATCGATGGTGATTGCAGGTTGAGCGGATTGGAATGTTGCTGTTGGCAGCGAATTACATCGGAGTAGTGCTGGTGGACGTGTAATCAACTTGACGCTCAAGCCAGACTTGCGCCTCGCTCGGATCGAGAAAAACGCGCAGATTAGTCGCCTGCCACGTTTGGCTCAAATCCCAGATCAGCATCTTGATGATCTGCCCGATCACCGAATTTGGCACGACCACCGCCACCACCGAAGGCAGCTCCGGGCGCACCAGATTCATTTCGCGCGCCTTTTCACGTGCATACGGTGTGATAGCTTCGATCTGTCCGCCGAACGTGATCTGTAAAAACAACGGGCGCGTAATATCTGCCAAACCGACGCGCAGTTCGTAATTGCGCTGCACCCATGTATCGATGGTAGTACGCTCAAGGTCGTTGATATGAATGGCGAGAATGGTGTGGTGGTATGATGACTGTTCTGAGTAACCGTTGCTCGACAATCCGCTACGATTAGATAATCCATCCGCCGCGATTGTAAGTGGAGCTGCACGCGATGGCTGCTCCGCCTTCGAAAATGAAGTCGATTCACTCATCCAGAACATAAGACCTGTGAAAAAGTTAAAGAATCGTTTGTATTATCATATTACAAATCAACGAGCAGGATGAGTCGAGGTTTGATGAAGTTTTCCCAATTGGTGACGACAATATCAACGTTCGTAAATACCGATTTCACAAACTGATCTGCGTCAGCAGCGCATCGACACTCTCTGGCAAGGGGCGTGCGAATGTCGCTAACAAGTGGCGTGTGCCCGGACTGTTCGCCGTCGCGTATACGGGTCGTCCCTGTGCGTGAGCACGCCGCGCCGCGTCCATCGCCCCGCTGTCCACGCCACATTCCATCACCAGCACAGCCCGACTCAGCCCCGTGATCAAGCGGTTACGCATGACCAGCGCGTTGGGGGCGGGGTTCACGTCGGGATGTACCTCGCACATCACCGCACCCGCTGTGTGTACTTCGATCGCCAGTGCCGCGTTTTCCGGCGGATACACGCGGTTGATCCCGCCGCCGAGCACCGCGATGCTGCGTCCGCCTGCCGCCAATGCCTGCTGATGAGCTTGCGTGTCGATTCCCCGCGCCAAGCCACTGATCACGGTATAGCCCGCCTTGGCGAACTCCCGCGCCCACCACGCCGTCAGTTCCAGCCCCGCCGCCGATGCTTCCCGCGTCCCCACGATGGCAACCGCCCGCTGATCATCGTCAGTGTACGTGCCGCGCATGAACACCACCAGCGGATGATCGGGCAGCGCGGCTAACGCAGACGGAAACGCAGCTTCATTCCATAAGGTTGTGCTGATGCCGCTGGCGGAGAAGCGTTGCAAATCGTGGGCGACCTGCTCAACTTTGATCGCCCGAATACTCGCGGAAATTTGTGGCCCGATGCCGGAAACACGCCTCAGCGCGGTCACATCGGCGCTCAAGATGGCCTCGTAACTGCCAAAGTGCGCCAGCAAGCGCTCGATCAGCTTGGCTCCGACGCGGTTTGTCAGCGCCAGTGCGATGGCTCGCACACGGTCATCGATGACCATCGCCGCTTGGCTACGAGCCTAGCAGATTACGGCTGTTGCGCTCTGCGAACCCCATCCGGCGGCGTGGACGCAGATCGTCACCCGTCGAAAGCTGCGTAGACAAACTCTGCACCGATTTTTGCAGCACATCCAGCGTCACCAGCGTTTGACGGTTGTGCGCTGCCAGCATTCGTGCGTGCAGTGCCACTTCGCGCACAAACGCGCCCGTCTGCCCGATCAAGTCAGCCACCACGGCATCTTGCTCCGGCTGATATTGCGCGCCCATATACCGCTTGAGCATCTGCCGCGCCTGATCTTCGTCCTGAATCGGCGGGATGTAGATGATGCGGTCAACGCGCCCCGGTCGCTTGGCGATACGCTCATCGATCACTTCGGGATAATTGGTGGTTGCCAGCAGCAGCGCGCCCTTCGGATTATTGGGCGACTCTAAGCCGTCCAGCACATTGAGGATTTGCGCCTTATCGTCCTTACGCAAATAAACGTCGATTTCCTCAACGATCAGCAGCACCGGATGATTCGCGCTGGCGACGACGTTCAGCGCGTGATGAATCTTGTGGAACGATGCGCCATCCTCGTCCGCGCCGGAAACGTACACCACCACCCGCCGTTGTTTGAGCGCCAATCCCGCCAGCGCCGCGCACAGCGTCGTTTTGCCTGTTCCCGGTGGCCCCACCAGCAGCAGTTTGCGGAACGGCGCGAGGTTCAACTGCTTATAGATCGGCACGCCATCCTTGAAAAAGGCTTCCATATCCGCCCGCAGATCGTTCTTGATCCCGTCGGGCAAGATCACCTCATCCCATTCCACGTTTGGCTTGAACGATGTATTTGTGCCGCCGACGATATATACGCTTTGGGTACGTTCCAGATACCGTGCCGCTTTATTGCAGTGGATTTCGAACGCAGCCCACGTTTCCAGTTGGTGCTCAGGGATCAGCACAATCGCGATGATCGAGCGTTCGTCGTCGCTGTAATACGAGCTGACGTAGATCGCTTGCAGCGACCTCTCGCCCACCTTGAAGCGGAACAAGAACGAGCCGACCGTTTCCATCAACATCGGTTTGCGTCCCGGCAAGCGGTAATCGCTGATCGGGACGACATACGGGCAATCTAACGTCTCATAGCCAAGGTAGCTAATCTGGCCTTTGATCTTCCGCCCCGCCTTCAAGCGCGTGCGCACCAGATGATTACCGCAGTTTTCCGATGCCCACAGCGTGACAAACGGCTTATTCCCGTTCAATTCTTGCCAGCGTTCCTTCGCCCAACGCACTAAAGTCTCATAGCGAAGGGTCAACTTTGCTTTATCTTCGGGCGAGGCTGTGCTCAGATGAGAAGTGATCTCCTCGACATCTATACGCTTGCGAGGGAGTTTAGATGTTGCCAAGTTATGCTCTCAATTGCTCTGATGGTTGAAAAATAGAACCAACAAGACGCCGTTTGTTGCTGAATACGACGCACATGCTTACCACAATACCTATCTAGTATACAAGATATGTTGTCCGTCTAGAAGCGGGGACTTCCCACGAATTACCAATCGACAACAGCATGAGCATCCCGGATCAACGATCTTATCGCTGATCTTGCCTCATCGTTCAATATTACAGGTCAGCCTATCGAAACGCCAATCCCGTTGCGCTCAGACGCCAAAACACAAGGACGGGTTTTATATGCCCGTCCTTGCTCATGATCTTTATAGTTCTGGCTGAGAAGACTCGCTTACATCACTTTCGTAATCGTCCATGTGCCGCCCTTCGCCTCGCTGGCCGCTTTGAGGCCATCCGCCGAGCCGACCACTGCGACTCTGCCGTGATCCTTGACCGCGTCGAGCACGTCCGCGAATTTGTGGAAGTCGTTCAGCGTCGTGCCGAGTACCTCATCGCGGCGCTGCTGGCGATATGCTTCGGTGATGCCCGTCAAATACCGCACCAGCGACGTATAGCCCTTCGCGTCCGGCAGTTGATGTGCGTCAATCGCGCTGATCGCCCCGATGATGCTGCGTGTCAGTTCGTGATCGCTGATCTCGACGTTGCGCAGGTAAGCGGGCGCACCGTCGTAATTATCCAGCGTGCCGAGCAGGTTCGGATCGCGGTACGACAGATACGCGTACACACCGGACAGCGGATCGAACGTGCAGAACCCGCCGTACGCACCGCCCTGCACGCGGACGCGCTCCCATAGATACGTCGTGCGCAAGAAGTTCGTGATCACGCTGTGCGATCCGTGCAGTTGATAGCCGAGCTTGTACAGGTCAGCACCCTTCGCCACATAATTCACCTGCGCGGGGATCGTCAAGCCTTCCGCTGCCAGTGCTGGCGACATCGTCCACATCGCCGCCTCGGATGCGCCAGCGGGCAAACTGCTCAGGAAGCCCGCCAACTTCGGCTCGAAGCTGCTCCAATTTTGTGCATCCAGCGTCACATTCGCGATCATGGCGTTGCGGTTGAGCAGCGTGCGGCGGATCGTTTCCAGCGCTTGCAGCACCGAAGGCCAATCCTTGTCAATTTTTTCCGCCAATTCTCGCGTGAAGAACAGGTTGGAGACGCCGCCCATCTGCTCCTGTGCCCAATCCGCCTCGTTGAATCCCGCCTTCAAGCGCGTCAGCGCCACGATATGCCCCGATGGCACGATGCCCGACTCGGACTGCGCCTTGTCTTCCAACACCATCTGACGGAAGCGGTCGCGGTTATCCAGTTTGACGGTCAGCAGTACGTCGTGCAAAATTGCCAGCAAATCGTCCACTTGGCTCATAGTGGCCTTGCCGCGCAGCATTAACCATGCTTGCGACTGCCCACCGCCGCGTGGCATCGTGACCAGCGTACTGGCGCGGATGCCGCCCGTTTTGCGTCCGATCCGCTGCGCCAGCTTGATATAGTCTTCCGTTTCGGTGCCCAATTCCAGCAGAGCGCGGCTGAACAGGCCGATATAGGGAAGATATTGCTGCGGCAGCGTGTGCAGGTTCAAGCCGAGATCCAGATACGCGATCCCGTTGGTGAAGATGTCGTGATAGATTACCTTGCTGCCATGCGCTGCCGACTCCGCGATAGGGATCGCTTTGCTGGCCTTTTCAAGGTCTTCTAACTTCAGCGATGGAATTTTCTCCAACGCTTCCGGCGAATCCGGCGTCACTTGCAGTTCTTTGAGCTTCTTAGTGTTCTCGATGATGCTCGTCAGTTCGTCCGGCGAGAATGCTTCGCGCACCTTCGCCAACCGATCTTTTTCGCGTTCCTCTTCACGGGCGTTCAAGTCAGCGTCAGGACGCAGCAGGACGGTCGTGCGGTGCGTGTTGTTGATCAGGTGATCCTTGATCAGCGCTTCGAAGACGCGCTCACCCTTTGCCAACCGCGCCTTGAGACCGTTCAGCGGCTTCTCGAACGCCAGATCAGCCAGCGGATCGCCATCGTACAGCCAACTGCCCATCGTCGCGCCCATCAGCGCCAGCCCGCGTGGGTAGCCGCCTGTGTTCAATTCGCGCATCTGGAATTCGCTCGTGTTCACCGCCGCTTCGACCGTTTCCGGATCGATGCCGTGTTCTGCCAGTGCCGCCAGCGTATCGAGGATCAGCGCTTCGACCTTGTCCGCGTCGTCAGACGAGATACCTTTCAACCCGGCGGCGTAATAATTCGGCGTCAGCGCGTTCTGATATTCCCCGATCACGTCCTCACCGAGGCCGGAATGCAGTAGCGCGTTATACAGCGGCGAGGCGGGGGTGCCCGTCAAAATGTACGCCAGTATATCCAGCGCCAACCGCTTCTCTGGATCGTCGCCCGCGTCCACCAACCAGTTGACGCGCACCATGCTCTTTTTCGCGTCCTCCGCCATGTCCTCTTCGCTGGCTCCGAACTCGTACACCAGTCGGCGGGGTTCCTCGAACCGCGCTTGCACGGGTGCTTGTTTAGGCACCGGACGTGCGTCGAAGTCACGCAGCCACGTATCGAGATAGCGCAGCCGTTCCTCCGGATCATCGTCGCCGTAGAAATAGATCAGCGAATTCGACGGATGATAGTAGGTGTCATGGAAATCCTTGAACTGCTGATACGTCAGATCAGGCATCACTTTGGGATCGCCGCCCGAACTATTCGCGTACAGCGTATCGGGGTACAGCGACTGCATCGAATACACGAACATCTTGTAATCGGGGTTGGAATGCTGCCCCTTCATCTCGTTGAACACCACGCCTTTGTAGATCAGCGGCTCATCGGCGCTGTTCAATTCGTAATGCCAGCCTTCCTGCTGCAAGACATGTTCGGGGATCAGCGGATAAAACACCGCATCCAGATACACATCGATCAGGTTATAAAAATCGCGCAGATTCGTGCTGGCGACCGGATACATCGTCTTGTCGGGGTACGTGCTCGCGTTGACGAACGTCTTCAGCGATCCCTTGATCAGCTCGACAAACGGCTCCTTGAGTGGATACTTGCGCGACCCGCACAGCACCGAATGTTCCATGATGTGCGGCAGTCCCGTCGAGTCCGCTGGTGGAGTGTAGAAGGTGATGCCAAACACCTTATTTTCATCATCATTGCTCATCGACAAGAATTGAGCACCCGTCTTGACATGCCGGTACAGCCTTGCCAGCGTGTTCAATTCAGGGATATTCTGTTCGCGGAGAAGTTCAAACCCATGCTGTGTGGTCATCGTGAGTCTTCCGTACTTAACAATTTGCGCAATCTTGAAATTAGCACGATCCCCGCGCGAATTCAACTTCTCTTACGGAGATATGACACATCACCATCGCTACGAACGTCGCACGACATCATCTCAACCCGCTCCGCATAGCACTTCTTCTCCCCTGCCCCGTCGCCATCAATCAGTGCTATAATGCCGCCCTGTTTTATCGGTAGCAGATTTTTGTCGTTTAAATCGTATAGGTAAGTACCCATGTCCAGCATTCTCCGACGCAACGCCCCCCTCGGCACCGGACGCCCGATGACGCAAGCTGGCCCCAACCGCACCGCGCGGCTGTGGCAAAACTTCGATTTTGTGCTCTTCGGCGTCACCGTCATCCTGATCATCTACGGCATCATGATGATCGCGAGTGCCACGCGTGGCGCGGTCGATACCGATCTGCAATCCCGTCTGCCACGCCAGATTCAATACGCGGTCATCGGGATCGGTGTCATGTTCTTCACCGCCTCGATTGACTATCGCTTGCTCGGAGCGCTGCATCGTTACATCTACCTGTTTCTCGTCTTTCTGCTCGGTCTGGTGGCGGTGCTCGGTCTGGCGGGTGCGGCGGGTGCGCAGCGCTGGCTCACGGTTGGTATCCCCGTCCAGCCCTCGGAGATCGCCAAACTGCTGCTCGTGATCATCTTGGCGCAGCATCTACAAGCGCAGTATAACAAGATGGACAAGCTGCAAACCGTGCTCATCTCGCTCGGTTATATCGGCGTGCCCGCCATGCTGATCTTCTTGCAGCCGAGCCTCGGCATCACCATCCTGATCATGTTCACATGGTTCATCATGATCTGGGCGGCGGGCTTACGTGCCAAGCATATCGCGCTCTTCGTCGTGATCGGGTTGTTAGGGCTGCCCATCTTGTGGTCACGGATGGAAGACTACCAGAAAGGTCGCATTTTCTCGTTCATCAATCCGGGCGGCGATAAAGACTCCTATTACAACATCCTCCAAGCGCAGATCAGCATTGGTTCCGGCGGATTGACGGGCAAAGGCTATCTCAGCGGCACGCAGTCACAGTTACGCTTCTTGCGCGTCCGTCACACGGACTTCATCTTCTCTGTTATCGCGGAAGAACTCGGCTTCGTCGGTGCGTCGTTAGTGCTCGTCCTGATCGGCATCGTGTTGTGGCGGGTGATGCGTGCTGCCTACATTGCCAAAGACCCTTTAGGAAGCCTGCTCTGTTATGGGGTAGCTGCCAACATCTTCTTCCAAACCGTCGTTTCCATCGGCATGAATCTATCGCTGCTGCCTGTCACGGGCTTGACGCTGCCTTTCATCAGTTCGGGCGGTTCGTCGCTGTTGACGCTGCTGTTCGGGATCGGGCTGGTCGAGAGCGTCGTCATGCGCCACAAAAACGTCAACTGACGCCAAGGCACCAGCACTTCGGGGCAGTTCTCCGTCGGCTCAAATCACTTTTTGCGCCCTCCACTAACTTGCGCCATTGTTAATGGAGATTTAGATTGCGTCTGGAGAACTGCCCTCATGTTTGACGTGGTTTCTTTCGGAGAATTTTTGATTGATATGGTCTCGACGCGGAAAAATGTATCGCTGTTCGATGCGCCCGCCTTCGAGCCAAAGCCCGGTGGCGCGCCTGCCAACGTCGCGGTTGGCGTGGCACGCTTGGGTAAAAAAGTGGCTTTCGTTGGCAAGATCGGCAAAGATGACTTTGGACAAGGGTTGCGTGGTCTGCTGGCGAAAGAAGGCATCGACACCAACGGCCTCTTGGACGATGCCGAGAAACTAACCACCTTAGCCATCGTCTCGCTCTCGGATCGCGGCGATCCGGCCTTCGCGTTCTTCGTCGGTGCCCATGCCAACCTGCATAGCCACGAATTACCGCCCGCCGTCGAAGATACGCGCATCTTTCATTTCAGCTCGATCACGCTGGCGCATCAGCCCGTCCATGATGCCACCCACGAGGCGATTCGCCGTGCCAAAGCCAAAGGCGCGCTTATCTCCTACGACATCAATTTCCGTCCCGCGCTCTATCCTGACCGCGTGCTTGGCGCGAAGATCGTCAAAGAACCGATCCCGCAGGTCGATATTCTCAAGATGAACGGGCACGAGCTGGAACTCATCACGGGCGAATCCGATGTACACAAGGGGCTACAAGCGCTCGATGTGCCCGCCCAACTCATCGCCGTCACGATGGCGGAAAAAGGCTGCATGTACAAGTACGCGGGCAAGATTTACACCGAGAGCGTGCCGCCAGTAGCCGAAGTGGTCGATGCGACGGGCGCGGGCGATGCCTTCATGGCAGCGACATTAGCGGGCTTCCGTCAACCGCTGGATGAAGCCTATCTCGCCAAGCTGATGCATCGGGCCTGTCAGGCGGGCGCGATTGCCACTACCAAGCGCGGCGCGATTGCTTCCCTGCCCTACGCTGACCAGATCGACGCACTATGATCGATACCTTATAGCGTACAGCCGGAGTCGGGGCGTGCTCATGGGTACCCTAGCGTCAAGCACGTAGGTGCTTGTGCCGCGCGAATGGTGCCGCTAGACTGAGCCAAAGGCACACTCTCGCATAGCTTCGTCGGAAAGGGAAATATCATGACCCGCAAAGGTTGGCTGACGTTAGGCCTGGCGCTGATCTTCGGCGCGTTGCTCGGCTATATCGACATCAACAGCAGTGAAGTCCAACTGCCGATGGGCTGCCTGCTGTTGTTCTCATTCACGCTCGGCATCATCCAGCCTATCGCGGCGTGGCGGTGGGGCACGCTGATGGGCTTGAGTCTGCCGTTGTCCTATTTCTTCGCCTTCGCCGTGAATTACCGCGTGATCGATCCGCCCCGTCTACCGATCACGCTTGTCGTTCTGGTGATCCCCGGCTTGGTCGCTGCCTACGCCGGAGCCTTCGCCAGCCGCCTGAGCCAACCGCAGTCCGCGCAACCCACGTAACGTTGGGTGAGCATTGGCAGACAACCATTATCCTTGCGTCGGGCAAGCGCGGGATGAGCGCTGTGGAATCGTGAACCCGCCCTGAGTACCATTGCCGCGCATCAGCCGGATCGATGGGAAACTCCTAATGCGCCACACTTCCACACGTCACGTGACTACGCTGCTCATCCTCTGTGCGCTGCTCCTGATGACGAGCTGTCAACCCGCCGTTGTGCCACCGACGCCAACGTCCGCGCTGGCTCCCACGGCAACCTACGGCCCCGCGCAAAAGATCGGGCGACCGCTGAAAGGCGATTCGAATACCGTCTACCGTTTGATGCCCGACGGCACGATCAGGGCCATCAGCGATTGGGCGACATTTCTCGCGCTCGGTTACACGCCGATTGACATCCTGATCATCCCGCAAGCCGAACTCGCCAGCTATCCGCTCGGACTGCCCTTGTCGCGCGTCGTCACGGGCACGACCGATCACACGCTGTATCTGCTGTTCGGCGGCAAGCGCTATCCAGTCACCGATTGGCACGCGCTCCGGCTGATGGATGGTTTCCCCGCCAATGTCTCGCTGCTCTCCGACGAAGTGCTCACGAGTTTCCCGCTCGGCACGGACGAGCCGCCATTGCCCGCCACCTTTCCCGCCGATCCATCGCCCGTGATCGAAGCTGGCTTCGGGCGCGGTGCGGTCTGGATCACCACCGATGATCGCGCCTTTCGCCTCGACTCCGGCGCGCCCACATGGAGCAGCCTAGATCGATCCGCACTGACGCTAAACGAGCCAGCCACGATCACGCTTACAAGCGATCAAGGCAGTTTCCGCGCCAACGCCAATCGCTACGATGCAGCCACCAACAGCTACCTGCTCGGTCAGGGGCTTACCTACACGCCAAGCAATGGGCAGTCCATCACGCTCAACAGTAGCGACGACATCAACGCCCCCGAACGCAGCATCACAGCCTTGGCATATGATGAAGCGAACAAGGTGCTGTGGGTCGGTACACGCTTCACAGGGCTAGTGCGCTACGATCTGAACGACGATTTCAGCGTCAAGACCCGCACCCTCTATACCACCTTCAACAGCACCATTGCGGAAAATACCATTCGCGCCCTGTACCTTGCCGCCGATGGCACACTGTGGATCGCCATGCCGAGTGGTGTCATGCGGCTCACGAATGGCAGCTTCCAGAAAACGGATATTGGCACGGGCATCAGTCCGGCGGGCGTCTTCGACATCGCGCCCAAGGCCGACGGCGGGCTGTGGATCGCGGGCGAATTCTTCGTGGCGTCGTTGACCGAAGCGGGGGATCTCACCACCTATACCGCTTTCGATCACCCTGCGCTGCTGGATCGCTTCACGCGGATCGTGCTGGATGACCAGCGCCAAGCGTGGTTCATCGGACGGCAGCACGCCGTGCATGTTGACGACACCACGTGGACGGCCTATCCCTATGACGGCACCGCGCAATCGTTTGTCCCCGGTCAGCCCGATCTCGCCAACGCGCCCATCAGTGCCTTCCCCTCGCCAACAACGGACACTACGGCGTGGCTGAAGACATGGCCCCGACCGCAAGATGACACCGGACGCGGAATGCACTACGTTCAAGCGCCCTCTGGTGATGAATTCTCGTCGCGCCAGCAGATCGCCCGTCTGCAAAAACTCGGCATCAAGTGGTTAGTGGTCAACTACACGGATCGTTCCCAACTACCGCAGCTCGCGCCCTTATTCAAAAAAGCGGGCATCATGGTGATCTGGCGTCCGTTCATCCGCGCCTTTGTCCAGTACAAATATTGGAAGGAAGATGTCACCTTGCTGCGGGCACTCGGCATCCCGCCCTACATGCAGATTTACAACGAACCGAGTTTAGGGCAGGAATGGAACGAGCAAACGCCCGATCAAGCCGTCTACCTGAACAATGCCATGCCAGCGATCAGAGCCGTGTATGACGCGGGCGGTTATGTCGGCCTCCAGCATATCGATCAAGAATGGCTGCGGGCAACCTTGCGCCGGATGAAAGACGACGGCCTGAGCGACGCCTTTAACCGCCTGTACTTTATCCCGCATCCTTACGGCTTCAACCATCCGCCCGACTACACCACCGACGAATTCGGGGCGTTGGGCTTCCGCTTCTATGCCAGAGTCTTTCAGGATGAGATCGGGTTCGTGCCGATGATGATCGCGGGCGAGGGCGGTTGGCGTCCCGGCGAGATGCAAGATGCCAAATATCCGGCGATCACCGAAGAACTCCACCGCGATTATCATGTAGCGGTCTTCCAGTGGTTCAGCAGCGGACGGCTCTCCGACGGCGAAGCACTGCCGGACTACCTATTCGCCTTCTGCCCATGGCTGATCAGCGATCTGTTTGATGGCGCGGCGTGGTACGACAGCCGCTATGGCAACCGCACCCTGACCATCGCGGCGATCACGGCGCTGCCAGCGTCAGTACGTCACTTCTCGTGGGAAGCTAGCTAAAAACGGGCGGGTCGTCCGACTCGCCCATCAGCGTTTATGCAGCGGTTGCCCTCAACTTAGGCCACGCCCAACTGCTGCATCATAACTTGCGGATCCCATTCGCTGGTCGACTCCGCGATCTTACCGTTGACCACGCGGGTTAGGTTCTAACCAATGCAGCCCAAAACAAGGCTGGCAGTTCACCGTGTCCTATTCGTTACTACACTGGGATAGTCGAACATAACTGCTTACTTTAGAATAATTTCATCGCTCTAGTGTAAGGAGCTTGCTTGATTTAAGCTAATCTACACGATGGAAGTTCGTTGTCATGAACGAAAGTATGCAACAATCGACAGGGAAATCGAACTTCATCAAGCGACTGGCACTCCTTAGTGTTGCTGCTTTTATACCGGGATTTGTGACCCTACTTTTCGTTGGTCTTTTCATCCACCGTCCCCTTCAAGCATATATCCCCAGCAGTTGGAATGATGCGGTGAGCTATTGGCACTACATCAAAAGTTTCAGCAGCGTAGGGTTTATGAACGGCTATTACACGCTAAATGAAATACCAGCACTGTTTAGCGCCGTTCATTACGATGTACATGGCCCACTGTTTCAGATGATGTATGGAAGTTTGGCGCATTTCTTCGGATGGCAACCTTATAGCGCCATTTTCTACAACATTGTCATCCTCGCTGCTGGCATTGTAATCTTCAGCCAATTGGCAGCATTAAACATCCGCCAGCTACTATTCTTGATCGCTGTCTTGAGCGTCTTCTGGGTCATTCCGCTCTATCTGGTATCGCCCAATCAGGAACCTGTACATTTAGCGGCGGCCTTGGTCTTCGCGGGTGTATTTGGGCGGCTGATGTTTATCTCACGACGAATACCCGCGTGGGGACATGCGCTGTTTTGGTTATTCCTACTCTATCTTAGCCTCATGCGATTCTCGTGGTGTCTGCTGGCTATCCCATACCTGATATTAACCAGTGCGCGCATCAGTAAATGGAGTATCCTGCGTTCGGTAATCATTGGTGGTGCGTATACGTATGGGGTGATGACCATCTTCCGCTACATCGCCGCTCCCGGTCTGAATTCAATTGTCGGGTTGATGGATACGCTCTCACGGTCGGTGTGGGAAGGGGTACAAACCATCGCCCTGCGCTTTATGGCAGATTTCGTGCTCACATTCGGAATTGGTTCGCCGGAAGGGCTGCGCTTTGGCAACTGGCAAGCCTGCATTTATATTGCCTTACTAACTATTTTGTTGGTCATCGGGCTGGGTGCTAGGCGCATGGCGCGTACACACAGCACAGTAGGCGAGAAAGCCCGCACCACGTTGATCGAGGTCAGCTTTCATTGGTATCAATTGGGCGTCATGCTGCTCTTAAGCTGGTTGCTGTACATCCCTAACGGATACGAGCGCGTATTGGGCGCACATTTACTGCTCAGTTTAGCGCTACTCATCGCAGCGCGGCGCGAACGGTTGGTGCTTGGCCTGAGCATTGCGTTGGCTATTGCTGTACCACGTGCTGCCCTCGACTTTGTGCATGATTACAACGCCGATTTCAACATTAACATGGATCAATTCCAAGCCGCTAGCGAAACGTTAGCACAATACATGCCCTATCAGGTCGATGCACCGTCCTCATGGTGTAATACCGTGCTGCTGCAGTTGGAGCATTACGATTGGCACGTGATCGCTATTCCAGCGGGCATCGGCGTCTCTTTTGCGTGGAGTTTTGACAAGCTGCCCCATCAACCACGTTCTCGCTACGTCCTCGCCACCGAATCGGAACTGGAGCCATTTCGTAAGGCTCAACCTCCGGTTCAGTTGCTGTGGACGGGACAATTACCGGATGGATTGGGTATTTACGTAAACGAAAGTATAGAGTGTCAGCACTCAACCGAATGACGAAGACGGTTTCAATTGTTGACAATACAGGGAGTGTAGAGACTATGACCACACCGAGAGTAATGATTACCGGCGCAGCGGGGTTTATCGGTTCGAATTTGACGATGACCCTGATCAATCGCGGATATGAAGTCGTTGCCTTTGATAATTTATCGCAGGGCACCCTCGACAATCTCACGACGGTGGCAGATCATCCTCGGTTTTCGCTGGTCGAGGCTGACATTCGCGATAAAGACGCTGTGACCAAAGCGGCGGAGGGATGTCAGGCGATTGTTCACCTTGCTGCCTACAAAATTCCACGTTACAGCGACGCCTATGACACCCTGATGATCAATGCGCTCGGTTCCGAACATGTGGCACAAGCTGCCATCGCAACCAAAGCCAAGATCATCGCTGCATCCACTTCCGATGTGTATGGCAAGAATCCGCAGGTGCCCTTCAACGAGAACTCGAATTTAGTAGTAGGCAACCCAGATGTAAAGCGTTGGTCATACGCGATCTCGAAGATGTTCGAGGAACAGTTGTTGTTCGCGCTGCACGAACGCTTCGGCCTCGATGTCGTGCTGCTGCGGTTTTTCGGTGGGTATGGACCGCATCAAAATATGACATGGTGGGGTGGGCCGCAGTCTGTGTTCATCAACCATGCCTTGGATGATCAGGCGATCCCTATTCACGGTGATGGACAGCAAACGCGCTCCTTCACCTATGTGGGGGATCATGTAGCGGGGATCACCTCGACCATTGAATTGCCCGCCGCCAACAACTTGGTGTTCAATCTTGGCGCTACACAAGAAATCACGATTGAAGGGTTGGCGCGGTTGATCTGGCGGTTAGTGCGCGGGGAACACGAACAGGCCAAGATCGAATTCATCCCTTATGAGAGTTTCGGCAAATATGAGGATGTAATGCGTCGCGTGCCAGATATCACCCGCGCCCGAACTCTCCTCGGTTTCGAACCTCAGACCGACTTAGAAACGGGACTACGACGCACGATACTATGGCAGGTTGCCCGTCGGCGCGCTTTAGGCATTCCAACTATCGATCCCGTGTGCTTGGAAGCGGAGACCCTATGACCGATCCTATCACCAATAACCGCCGGACTCTTTATGTCATCGTGCCTGTTCTCAACGAAGCGCCTAACCTGCCGCGCCTGTTTAACGCGTTTCAACGGTTGCAAAGTGCCTATCCCGACTATGATAAGCAAATAATCCTGATCGATGATGGCAGCACGGATGACACGGCGTCCGTAGCGCGTGAGCTAGGGTCAAAACTGCAACTAACCGTTATCAGTCACGACGGTAACAGAGGACCGGGATATGCGTTTGGCACTGCCTTTGCGTTTTTGGCGGATCGTCTACGCAACGATGACTGGGTGCTTACCTTGGAAGGCGATAACACATCACGCTTGGAATTGCTCTCGCAGATGTTTCACCGTGCCGATGAGGGCTATGACGTGATCCTTGCCAGCCCATATTTGTACGGCGGCGGCATTGTGAATACGGTTCCGCTGCGGGTGCTACTGAGCAAAGCCGCCAACCTGTTCGTCAAAGAGATACTCGGCCTCGAAGGGCTGGTCACGGTTAGTTCGTTCTATCGACTGTATCGGGGAAGTGCCATCCTAGCGCTGCAACGCATATATGGCGAACGCATCATTGAGCGCACAGGCTTCGAGTGTATGGTGGAAATGCTGATGAAAATGGTTTTCCTTCACACCAGTATTTCTGAGGTTGCAATGGTGTTGGATTCCAGCGTACGGATTGGCAAGAGTAAGATGAAGATCATGCGGACAATGCGTGGCTATCTGGCCTTGTATCGGCAAATGGACGCTTGGAAGAGCCGCAGCACACACGTCGGTGTAGCTAATACAATGATCGGTCATCAGACTGTATCGTAGTACCACACAATACATAGCTGGTGAGTGGGCAAAACCATATGACCGATTATTTTATACATGAGTCCGCCTACATCGATGAGGGCGTGAAGATCGGCGCAGGGACGCGGATTTGGCATTTTTCGCATGTTTCACAGAATGCCAGTATTGGTGAAAAATGCTCACTCGGTCAGAATGTTTTTGTCGCTAGGCAAGTGCGCATCGGAAACAATGTCAAAATCCAGAATAATGTATCTATCTATGAGGGTACGACACTTGAGGATTTTGTGTTTTGTGGCCCTAGTATGGTTTTCACCAACGTGAAAACCCCACGCTCGGCGTTTCCGCGCAATACGAGCGCCGACTATCTGCCCACGCTGGTGCAGTATGGCGCTTCGATTGGCGCTAATGCTACCATCGTCTGCGGAATCACAATTGGACGTTGGGCGTTTATCGGCGCGGGCGCGGTCGTCACCAAAGACGTACCAGCCTATGCGCTTATGTTGGGAGTACCTGCCCGTCGCGTCGGATGGGTATGTGAATGTGGCGAGACGATTACGTTTGAAGGTAAAACAGCGACCTGCGCAGCATGTCAGCGCACCTACGAGCATATTGACGAGGAAGTAATCAGGCGGATTGACCCATGACTGAGATACCCATTTTCGACACGACGGATGAAGTAAACGCGCTGTGGAATGAATTGAACAGTGCTTTCCAACAGACCATGCGTGATGGTCGGTTCATCATGGGCGAAGCTGTACCGCGCTTCGAGCAAGAAGTGGCAAGTTATCTGGGTGTCCGACATGCGGTGGCACTCAATTCGGGTACAGATGCACTGATGATCGGGCTGCGTGCGCTTGGGATTAGCTTGGGCGATGAGGTGATTACCTCATCATTCACTTTCTTCGCCACAACAGAAGGCATCAGCGCGTTAGGTGGCGTGCCCGTGTTTGTAGATATCGATCCTCGCACCTTCACGCTGGATGTGACGCGCTTAGAATCCACCATCACACCACGCACCAAAGCGATCATTCCTGTGCATCTTTTCGGGCACCCGGTCGAGATGGATGCGGTACTCGATCTCAGCAAAAAATATGGCATCCCGATTCTGGAAGATGTGGCACAAGCCTTCGGTGCAACGTATCGTGGGCGCAAGGTGGGGAGCTTGGGTATCTGCGGAGCGCTGTCGTTTTTTCCATCGAAGAATCTCGGAGCGTATGGCGATGGTGGGATGCTGGTCACGAATGACGATCACGTCGCAGAAACGGCACGAATGTTACGCGTGCATGGAGCCAAGAAGAAATATTACAACGAAGTCCTTGGCTATAATTCACGTTTAGACACGTTACAGGCTGCCTTGCTGCGGGTCAAACTGCCCTATGTAGACACATGGAATCAGCAGCGGCGTGAGGTGGCAGCACGTTACACAGATATGCTATCTGACGTACGCGGGCTCACCCTGCCCACGGTTCCGGCACACATGCAGCATGTTTTTCACCAATACACGGTGCGTGTTGAGAACGGCCTGCGGGATGAACTCCAGCATCGCCTGAAAGAGCAGGGCATTGGCACGATGGTTTACTATCCGGTGCCAGTTCATCAGCTACCGATCTATCAACACCTCAACGTTCAACTGCCGATTTGTGAGCGCACGGCGTCCGAAGTGCTCAGTCTACCGATGTGGCCCCAACTTTCGATTGAAAAGCAGGTGCGTGTGGTGGAGGCTGTAAAAGAAGTGATGAAGCAAGCGCAAGTTTAGCGGTCGTCGTTAGCTCTCCAATGCCGCGACGATTTGCTGCGCTGCTGTACCGTCTCCGTAAAAATCGGGATGAACGGCTGGCACGTGGGTCAGCATGTGCTGCACTGCGTGGCGTATCGACTCAACAGTAGGCTCACTCAGTAGGTTCCATCCGCTGGACACGGTTTCCACCCACTCGGTTTCTGTACGGACAGTTACACAGGGACGTTTCAAGAGATAGGCTTCTTTCTGCAAGCCGCCAGAGTCGGTGACGACCAGTGCGGCTCCATCCAACAATGCCAACATGTCTAGATAGCCAACTGGATCAATGAGACGGACATGCGTGGCAGTATACAAGTCGAGCGCAGCCAGCGATTTGCGTGTGCGAGGATGGACGGGGAAAACAACCGGATACTCCAAAGCGGCGAAGGCTTGCATAATCTGCGTGAGATGGGCGGGAACGTCGGTGTTGGCGGGGCGGTGGATAGTGGCAAGCAGGTATGGCTGATTGGGCTGGAGTCCGCACTGCGCCCGTACCGTCGAAGTTATCCGTGCGCGATCCACATTCTGCAAAACCGCGTCAACCATGATGTCGCCCGTCACAGTGACGCCCTCTTTGATGCCCTCTTTGGCGAGATTGTTCACCGCCTCTTGGGTAGGGCACAGCAGCCACCGCGATACGTGATCGGTCAGCACGCGATTGATTTCCTCTGGCATAGCGCGGTTATAGCTCCGCAAACCAGCTTCCACATGCGCAATCGGCAGGTTAAGTTTTGCCGCTGCCAACGCGCCAGCGAGTGTCGAGTTAGTATCGCCATAAACGAGGATCAAATCCGGGCGTTGTTCTAGCATTAAACGTTCCAAGGGTTCTAGCATCGCGCTTAATTGCTCGGCGTGCGTCCCGGAACCGATGCCTAGATTTACATCGGGGGCAGGAATGGCGAGTTCATCAAAGAAAACGTTTGACATGCCGTTGTCATAATGCTGACCTGTATGAACGAGAAGTTCTGTATGGCGCGCCCGCAGCACTTTGCTTAAGGGTGCAGCCTTGATGAATTGAGGGCGTGCGCCGACAACGGTAAGAATTCGTTTGGATGAGGTCATGCGCTCTCACTTTTTAGCGGCGTAGGTAAGTATGTGCGTTTTCACGCGGGTGAACTACTTCGCTGTGCCTGATCTGATAAACAGCCTCAATGGAAGGCCGTGCGTCCGCCAGTGTAAAGCCGCGTCCTGCCAACGTCTCGCGATAGACGACCGTATGCAGATCGGCAAAGCCTTCAGAAAACTCGATCTCTTCACCATCAATCGTCAACGACCGAAAAGCCGATTTACCGAGTGCCAGCTGTGGTTTAGGAATATCCGCTGCATCAATGGAGAGATACCAACGCACGCGAGCACGTTCTAACTCCATAATGCCAGCCATGTGGCGCGTATCGTGTAAATGCACTTCATGGTGTTCAGCAGCACCGAATAGCCAGATACATAGATCAAAGAAGTGGATACCAATGTTCATGGCGACGCCGCCTGATTTCTCTTCGGAGCCTTTCCACGAGATGTCATACCACCGCCCACGCCGTGTTACATAGGTCAATTCGACATCAACCTTCTCGCGGGCAGGAGCACTAGCCAGTTTTTGCTTAAGCTTAACGAGTGGTTCGTGAAACCGCAGTTGCAAGACCGTATTGATCCGTTTTCCCGTTTCGTGCTCAATCTCGGCTAACTCATCCACGTTCCACGGGTTAATGACCACCGGCTTTTCACATATAGCGTCAGCTCCGTTGCGTAACGCCATCCGAATATGCGCATCATGCAGATAATTTGGTGAGCAGATGCTGACACAATCGATCCGGTCGGCAGTGTTGGCACGCTTGAGCTTGCTCAGGAATCGATCAAACCGCTCAGGTTCTGTAAAGAAAGAGGCGTCAGGAAAATAGCGGTCAAGAATACCCACTGAGTCGTTGAGGTCAAGGGCAACGATAAGACGGTTGCCTGTGTCATAAATAGCCTTCAGATGTCGGGGCGCAATATAGCCGCCAGCACCGATAAGAGCAAAGTTCTTGGCGAGTTGATTTTCTGTTGTCACGTTATCAGTCCATTGAAACAAAGCACTATTACATGGTTCTACTATTCAAGAATCCTATATCTCTTCAACATTGTAGTGCCTGATAGATGCGTCTACCTTATCAAGTGAGTAACAAGTCAGTCTAAAACACTTCTGATACCATGCCTTCAGCCGTGACAGGTAGCGTGGCAAGTCTGTCCAAAAAACACGATTGTGCAGATAACCCCAATTTGCTTCTAGTAGAGCAACTTTCAAGCGGAATGAGTTAACAGAAAAAGGAGGAATTTGAAGTAAGCATAACGTGTGGTCGTGGTCGATGAAAGGAGTACCCGTCGCGGCGCTCACTGCGAAGCCGCTATGAGGCAAGGCGAACCCAAAGCCGCCCGCAGCTACCTCACAGGCAAAACGGGCAACAAGCGGGAAGCCTCGCGCTATCGCCATGATACAGAACGCCGCTGCGCTGCCAAGAATCGCTCAGTCAATGCGGAATTGCTTGAGAACGACTTTTTACGCTTACTTGAAAGCATGACTGTAAAAGCCGAGGCCTTACCCATGTTCTTAGAAGCGCTGAACTATATGAACCAGCAAAATTCTCGGAAGAGCATATTGCCGCCATCCAAGCGAAAATTGCCCACTGGCAGTAGCGCATCAAAAACGCGCCCACCGTATTCATGAAGGCCCAACTGAGCGAAGATGAATGGAAAGCCGCCGTTGTGCGAGCAGAGGGCGAAATTGCCCGCTTGCAAGCTCAATTCACCGAACAACACGAGGCAGAGCTTGCGCTCAACCTTACGATGAACATGATCGCAGATTTGGTGCAAAACTGACAGCAGGCCAAGCCCGAAGCGCGCCGCAACCTTGCCAGCAGCCTGTTTGAGCATGTGATTTACAATCTGGATAAGAAACAGATCGTGGATCTTAAGCTAAAACCTTGGGCAGAATTACTCATGCAACTCAAAGTAACATTGGATTCACCGTCAGGATCGGGCGAAACACCACTTTCAAGCAGACAGTACTCTGGTGCTCCCAGAGGGCTTTGTTGCCACCTCATATGCTGCCATTTCGCCCTGTCCACCACCAGTATTGTTATCGTCCTCATTTTCGTACAAAGCAGCTCGCAAGGTGAGGTATCGTTCCGCCCAAGGTTTGAGCGTGAAATCAACAATGCGGCGTGTATCGAGATTGTACACAACACGAGTGAACAGTGTTCGTGCCATCCCTTGCCGATCTTCCTCGTTGCCTGAATCCCACAACTCGGCTAGTTTGTTGAGGGCGTCCATACACATTGCTAGTTCAAGCGAGGCTTTCTCCGATTCAGTGGTATGGGATTCCCAATAGGCGATCTCGCGTTCATTCTGCTCCATTCGGCGCAAATACTCATCACGGCTGATTCTGCCATCGCCATATAAATGCAACGCAGCGTCAATCCTTCGTTGGCAGAGCGCAATCGCTTCGCGTTTTTCGGTTTCTGGATCAGTGTCGAGTTGGTTAACACTACTGAGCCGACTCGCGCTGATGGCTAAATCGGTCATCACAGTAAGTGCTTCTGGGCGAATGGTAAGCAACTTCACCAACCGACCAAAATCCTGCTCATAGTCTTCACATGGCACGCTGCGGCTCGTACAAGTGCAATACACTCCTTCCTTATGGTTGTAACGGCGTCTGCTACCTTGTAAGCGGGTACGAAGCTCAGGACGGCTTTGCTGGGCGGCAGTTGCGATACAGTGCGCACAGTAGGTAATGCCATTGAGGGCGTAGATGCTGGCATCCTTTTTAACACCATGATTACGTGGCGCTCGGCCTCGTTCGATATAAATCTTGGCGACCTTATTCAAGAGGTCAAGCGGAAACACGGCTTTTTCTGCATTCAGACGAATCTCACTGAGGTTAAACTCATGAGGATGGCGATCTTTGGAATTCTTATCCATGATGAGACCGCCATATTCAGGCCAGTTACGCACGATACGGCGTATATCGTCTTTCGTCATGGCGCGTGGTGTGCCAGACCGATCCCGAAACGGCCACCCTTCAATATTGCACTTGTAGGCAATTATTTCGCTGCCAAACCGATTGTCTGAATAGAGCGTCAATACGCGCAAGGCACTATCGGCGTATGAACGCCATAATGCACCGTCATCGGACCGCTTATTCGGCACTCCACCAACATACGTACCATCTGGCAACCACCATGCACCTTGTTCAGTAAGGCAAAGAAACCCATCTTCGTTGCGCTCGGTTCCAAAGGGCGGAATCCCAATTCCTTTGCCAAGCTTCTTGCGATAGGCAATACTGTCCTTTTGCCGACGGGAAATGTCAGCGGCATACCATTCATCGAAAATGGCGACTAACTGGGCAAACAACATGCCCGAAATACCGGACAAGTCGATCTCTTGATTACTGGCGGCTAACACCAGCCGAATATTGTTCTCCTGCAGAAAATCCAAAAGGTCACCGATACGCCAACTTTTGCGGTGTAGACGAGAAGTATCGTTGGCAACCAACGCCACTACATCAGGATCGCTTAAGCGGACTTTGAGTGCTAACCAACCAGGGCGGTTTTTCTCGGTTCTCCCTGAACGATGACCATCTGCATCTTGATACCATTCCGGCTTCCAACCATTGCGATCACAGATAACTTGGATATTGGCGCGTTGTCGCTCTGGGCTGTTCATATCGCTGCCATCACGAGTGAATGACTGCCGGATGTAGCACAGTGCCGTTGTCTTTTGGGTAGTGCTGCGGGTAGTGCTGCGAAAGTAGTGATAAGGAGGAATAATAAAGGCAGGAGAGAAAC
The DNA here is from genome assembly GCA_019637615.1 of Anaerolineae bacterium. Lineage (GTDB taxonomy): Bacteria > Chloroflexota > Anaerolineae > Aggregatilineales > UBA2796 > JAHBVK01. The sequence goes on from JAHBVJ010000048.1 coordinate 40,913, forward strand.
GG
>JAHBVJ010000049.1 GCA_019637615.1 Anaerolineae bacterium
CCGTCCAGTACCAAGATAGCATCGTCTTTGCCGAAAAGTGGTCAAGCGTCATCCGCATCCTGATTCGCAACAACACGTCACACAACGATCCCTACCTGCGCTTGCGCATCAAGACCGCGCTGGAACAGATCACGACCGCCGACGATGACGCACCGCCCTCCTCGATCATCATCGATCTGCCCGATCTGGAGCAGCAGGTTGACATCGAGATCATCCAAGAGAACTTGCACGCGATGCAGGCCATCTACTTCGCGGCGACGTTGGAGGAACTGCGCATCTTCCAAGTGCGCGACAAGCTGATCGAGCTGTTCCAGATGGGGATGCTTCCTGTGGTGCGCGGACGGGCTGGCGACTTGTTGTACCAGCAGATGAAGAAAAGCGTCACGCGGTTGTCGGAATTCGAGCGGCGTAACTTGTACGGGCGCACCCTCGGCACCACGGGCGGCGATGCCAACAACAACGCCAACCGCGATTTCCCGATGTTGTGGCTGCGTTTCGTGTCGGCGGTATCCTCGTTTGCCCGCCAGATGTCGTTGGATCGGCTACTGCAAGCGCAAATTCCGGCGCGTGTCCATCAGGAAACCGTGCGCAAAGCAGGGCGCGATCTGGCGGCGAATCTGTCGCTGTTCGGCTACGGCATGGCCTACTTCGCCGCGACGGAACTGCAATCCGAACTCAACGAGATCATCACCCTGCTTTCTGACAGCGAAATTCGTGGCGCTTACGGCGCGCGCGATATGTGGGGCGTGATCGATCAGGTAGCCGCGCTGGAATTGGGCGGCGCGCGGGATAGCGTGCGCTATCGGACGATGGCAAGCGCGGGCGCGGTCATCATCCGCTGGCTGGCGAATCACGGACAAGCCCTGTCTTCAGTGGGCACGGGATCGCTGCTGGACATCGAAGAAATCGCCAGTCCGAGCATCCGCGCCGCAGGCTCGAAAGTGACCACTGATCCGCATGACAGCGATCTGGTCAATGCGTGCGAACGTTGGTTAGCAGTCACGGGTACGCCGGAAGCGCAAATTGAGCAATATTCCGAGGCCATCGAAAGCCCGACGATGACATCTCAGCCCAACCACTTCTCCGCGTATGCGCGTGACATCGCCCGCGATGTGTTGCAGTCCGAAGGCATTAGCGCCGGTCTGAGCGTGCAGAGCAACACGCGCGGCAATGGCAACGGCTACCGCAGCAACGGACGGAATGGCAACCGCTACGGCTATTAATCTGAGCAATCGGCAGTAGTCTGCTGTTGTTGTACGTTGTGAAGAGGTGATGTATGCCAAGACCAATGGCCTTTACAATCAAGAATCGGCTCCGGGAGGCGGCGGCTACCATCGGCACGCGTGATCCCCTACCGGAGCTTGAACCGACGATTGATCGGGCGTTCCGCTTGCCGGAAGGCGATAACCGGTACAGCATCAATAATCTGACGCCGGGTACGACGGCCTTCGAAGCTGCTTATTCTGCGCGTGATCCACATTCGTTGCGGTTTACGTTGGAGCCTGCTGGCCCCGACGCACCGCCGCCGATCCGCCGTGACGAGGCGACGCGCGAAATGCGCCGTCTCGTCGCCGCAAACTTTGGCATCGACGCGCTGCGCTGGTTTGACGGACGCAGCGAAGAATGGCGCTCGATGTTCGGCAACCCGCATCTAAAGTATGGGGCGTGGTTCGGCACGGCCTACGACCGGCACGGGTTGGAATCATCCAAGGTGTATTACGAACTGCGCCCCGGACAACTCGAAGCTCTGCCACGCCCGCTGCTGCATCTGGCGCGGGAAGCGATGGACGCCATGCCGCTGTTGATGCCACTGTTTACCTCGATCATCGCTGAACGCGACAATGGCAATCAACGGCTGACCTTCGTGCATCGCGGCGCGTTAGGGCTGAGCGATTTGCAACCACTGCTGGAACAGTTAGGGTTGGCGAATAAGCTGCCCGGTATTATGCAAATTCTTGGGCTGGCCTTGGGTGGGCGCTTTGACCTGCCCGATCAAGCCATGCTCGTCGGTTTAGGAGGGACGCCGCAGCAGCCCGAAGTGAAAATCTACGTGCTGCTCGGCATGATTCCCGATTTGCCGCCCTCCTTCCTCAGCTTGCTCACGCTCGGCCTGAGCGAACGCCCGCGCGAGTTGCGCGGCTTGGAACGCTGGCTGATGGCCTATACGCCGGAAACTGTCGGCTTTCCGGGCGACTTCAGCGTGTTGAGCATCCAAGTGACCGCCGAGGCACCGCTGCGGATCGGCTTGTATCTGCGTCCCGTCGAATTCGAAGTCGGCGCGCTGCCAACGGACGCCGGAACAACCAGCCCTGAACCTTCGATGTATGAGTCGGTATGGTGAAAGGCGAACGAGGAGGATAAACGATGAACACCTATCGTTCTAAGTCACCTGCCGAAGGACAACCAGCCTCCGCGCAAGCCGAAGCGCACGATCTCGCCCGCCAAGAAGTTCGTGCCTTGCTGTTGCAAAGTGAGGCATTCCGCGCGATGCCTGTTGACCAGCAGCGCGAGATTGCCAAGCATACGGTGGACATCGCCACCTACCTTGCCGCGCCCGATGGCATCAAAGGCAACCATCTGCCCACGGCGCGCGCCCAGAGTCAAGCGCCCGCCTCCAAGACCACCCCAAATGATCGTTATGCGGTTGGCTTGGACGAAATGAGCGGCCCCGGCATTCCGACCAGTTCCAGTTCGTCTGGACGCCGCCAAGGGAATGATCCTTCGAAGTTTGTGGCGCAGAGCGCGCGCGAAGGGGCGGCGGTGGCGGGTGCCTTACTGCGCGAAGTCAACTTTCCCGAATTCGTCTCTGGCCTGATCAACGGCGTGTTCCACTCCATCGTCAAATCCTCGATCCAGCAGATGGAGGCGTATGGGCAGCTCGTGAAAAGCGTTGCCCAGTCGCTCAATCAGTTCCGCGACGAGAATGTGTCGGTCAATCAGGGGCGCGATCATCTCGTAGACTCCAATCCCGATCTATTCGAGATCACGATGGATACAGGCGATTTCGGGGAAGGTGGCGGCCCGCGCGTGACCCTGAAAGACGGCGTGGACGAAGACGCCGCCCTAAAACGCCTGAATGAGGGGCGCGAAAAACCGATCAGCAGTCTAGACGACGAAACCATCGAGGGCGAGTTGGTGCCGCAAGCCCGCACAGAACTGGCAACCAGCCGTCAGCAGTTGCTCGCCACGATGGTGCTGATGGGCATCAACCGCATCATCGTGACGGATGGCAAGATCGCCGCCAAGGTGATGTATGACTTCCGCGCACAGGACAACTTCAAATATCGGATGAGCGCCACGAATTACGATTACGATCCCACCGCGGTCAAGCGCACCGCCGAAGGCCAACGGGAAAGTAATTATCAAGGTGGCGAATCCACGTCCAGCTACAACAAAGATCAAGGCTATCAGTCGCAGAATCGCGATGCCAGTTACTACAGCAAGGGCACCTATAAAACGACTGCCGAGCCAGTGATGACGATGATGTCCGTTGAAGCCTCGATGACGGATGCCGCGCTGCAAACCCGCGCCAACTTGGCGGGCAGCGTGGAAGTTAACTTTAAGAGCGAGACGTTCCCGCTGGAGCGCATGGCAGATTCATTCCAGATCGGCATGATCCAGAATGCCTCGCAGCCGCGCAGTAAACAAGGGGCGCGTGGGGTCGGCGGCAGCAGTGCTGCACCAGCCGCGAACGGGGTCAGCGCCACGCCCTCCACCACCGTCCCGCCGACGCCTTGAGTGAGCGATAAAGAGGAAACGCAATGAATACCTATACGTCATTCAAGACTACTCAATCCGCTGCGCCCGCCTCCGCGCCCCCATTGGCAATGGCAGTCGGGACAGCGCGCCAAGCGTCAGCGGCGGGTATGCAGCGTCCAACATGGATGGATGACAAGACGCTGAACGCGGTGCGCCCGGAAGTACGGGAAATCTTGCAGTCGTCCGAAGCGTTCGCCAAGCTGCCAGAGGAAGAACAGCGTTCCATCGCCCAGAATATGGTGAAGATCGCGTCTTACATGGCTAACCCCGATGGGCTGGCGGAACAAGCCTTCACGCCCGGCGGGAATAGCATCGTAGCACGGGCGAACGCGGCTCAAGCCAAACAACAGCCGTTAGCACGCCAACAAGCCCAACAAGAAGATCCGACGACGGCAGCGGCGCGGCGGGCGGGGTCAAATCAGGGGTTTGCGGGTGAAGATTTCAAGGCAGGCGGCGTTAATGCGGCGGTAGAAGGCTTTGGCGCGTTAGTCAAGAAAGTAGATTTCCCGAAGTTCGTATCGGGGTTGATCAAAGGCGTGTTTCAAGCCATCGTGGAATCGTCCATCCAGCAAATGCGCGCTTATGGCGAATTGGTCTCGAACGTGTCGAAGGCTGTCGATCAGTTCGCGCGCGACAATATCAGCGAGAACAATGCGCGCGATTGGATGCAAGACAAGTATCCCGACGTGTTCAATGTAGATGTCAACAATTCCAGCACTGGCTTTGACGTGGAAGGACAGTCCGTACAAACGGCGCAGTTGACGGTCACGGCGGATGACGCTGAAGCCGCGCTGACCCGCGTTTCGAAGGATTTGGGGCTACCGGAACCGATTACAGACATCTCCGACCCCGAAAGCGAACAAGCTCTTGTGCAGGCAGCGCGCCTAGAAATGGCGCGTGGTCGGCAGCAACTGCTGGCGTCGATGGTGATGTTGGGAATCAACCGCATCGTCGTCACCGATGGCCTGATCCACGCCAAAGTCGTCTTCGATGTGCATGGCTCGGACACGGCATCGCGCCGATCGCGTGCCTCGCTGTTAGACCGCAATCAGGTGAAGACCGCGACTCAATCCAATATCGAGTATGGCGGTTGGTTCTCCCCGGTGGAGGGTAGTTTCAGCGCCCAGACCGAGACCGACCACATGACGACCGTGCAATCTTCGCTTGATGAAAATTCCGAAAGCAAAGCCGATGTCAAAGCTAAATTGACGGGTGAGGTGCGCGTCAACTTCAAGAGCGATTATCTGCCGATGGAGCGGATGGCAACGCCGGAAATGATCGCGGCGATACAAGGCAACGCCCAACCGCGCAATCCGCCCAATCAACAAGGCGCGTCCACGACTCCTGCCGCGCCAGCAGGCTGACCGTAGGAAGGTGAGATCATGCTCGTCGCGGAGAAGCCACCAGAAGCACGCATTCGACAAAGCAGCGTAGCGATCATGACGGACGGTCATCACGTTCAGCCCGCGCCGCCTACGTTTGCGCGGAACACGGCTGCCAGCCAACCACGCAGCGCAACAACAGCGTTGGAGCGGAGTTTCGCGTTCGGGTTGGCGCTGATCGCCTCGGTCGAAGCGATCACGGCGCGATCGCTGGCGGCACTGCCCGAATTCGATGGTTCAGAACTGCCCGTTGAAGAAACCGCGCCAATCGATGCGGCGATGCTTCAGACAGCCGCCGTTCTGTATCTGGCGGCGGAACTGGAAGCGGCGCGTCTGTTGCCTGCTGTCGAAACCGTCGCAGGGCTGTTTGCCAGTGGTGCTTTACGCGGCGATCTCGGTGACAAGGGCAAAGTTCTGCTCGATTTCTGGCAGCAGCGGTCACAGCGTTTCGCACGGCAGGAACGCGAGGCATTTTTCGCGCGGATGTTTGGCAGCATGGAGCGCGTGCGAACGTCGCGCTTGGCAGTCAATGATAGTTTCAATCATGATTTTGAACCGTTGATGATTGACTTAACCGATGCTCTCTATAATTTCTCGGTAGATGCGGCGCAGACTGGCAGCATTCACACTTCTGTGCGGTTGCGCTTAGCCGCCCAACGCATGATCGAAAATCTCGCGCATCTCGGTGACGGCGTGGCGAGTTACATTGCGTCGGATATTCTGCAAACAATACAACAAGCAGTTACGATCCTCAAATGGCAAGAAGTGCAGGCCGCGGTCGGCGCAAATTCAGTATGGACGGCGCTTCGCAACATCACGCGCAGTTACCTTCAAGAAGAAATTGCCGTCTCCGATCATGTCGAGCGCGGCAAAGCGGGGATGTTGATATTAGCGTGGTTAGCGGCGAATATTGATAAACTGGACGAACTGGAGCGCACGCCCTTGGAAGTCAACGATCCTGTGGTCACTGCCGCCTCTGATTGGCTGCAAACCAGTTTGCGACTTCAGGAACAGGCCGAACGTCAAACCAGCGCCAGCGTGAGCGGCGAAGGCAGGTGAGCTGATGATCGGAGTGCCAGCACGTCCTCTCTCGACTGAGCAAGCGCCCTCGGAATTGGCCTATGATCCGCTGCCGTTAGTACGGCGTGTGGTGCGTGAACTGCTGCTGGCCTCGCCCGCCTATCACGAACTGCCCACGCCAGAGCGCCGACGGATGGCGGAACTCATGGTCAAAGTCTGCCATACTGCTGCCGCCTTGATGGTCGAAGAGGTGCAGAGCGATCAACAAGCGCAGGAAGCGACACAGGCAGAAGCGCCCCTCGCCACCGCCAGCGCCTTGGAAGATGAAACACCGGAGCCACGTCGTCCTGCCACCGCCCAACCGCTGGCACAAGCCATGAACGCGGGGCAGGAATTCAGCGGGGTAGCGGTTCAACGAGCCGCCACACGCACGCAGGAACTACTCAACGCGGTGTCGTTCCCTCGCTTCGTGACCGAATTGATCAATGGTGTGTTCAAAGCCATGCTTGATTCGAACATCACCCAGATGCAGTCGTTCGTTGAACTGCTCAACAACGTCTCTACCTCGCTGGACGGCTTTGCGGATGTCAACGTCGGCGCTGACCGTGCCCGCAAATGGCTGGTGGAAACCTTCCCCGGTTCATTTGTCATTTCAGGCGGCGATGAAGAAGATCAAGACCCCGATGAACCCAGTTCCGCCACTGTGCAGATGGCTCCCGGCGGTCAGATGCCATCACCCGCCGCGTTGCGAACCGCGCTCGGCCTCGGTGACGATGAACCCGTGCCGACGGGCGATCCCGACCGCGTCTTGGTGCCGTTGGCGCGCCGGAAATTGGCCTCGCAGCGCCAGCAAATGTTAGCCACGATGGTGATGCTAGGGATGCAACGCTTGGTGGTGGATAGCGGGCGCATTCACGCGGCGATGCAGTTCCACATCGACGCACGCAGCGCGGCGGAACAAGACAAGGGCAGCATGTTTGACTTCCGCAATACCGCCAGCGCGTCGGGCAGTTTCGGATTCGGGCCGTGGGGCGTCAGCGCCTCGATGACCAACACAATCGGCTATGCCAGCACGGAACAGACGCGGACGACCGAAGATTTGAACGCACAGGTTGATGTCAATTCATCTGTCGAAATCATCTTCCATACCGATTATTTGCCGTTGAATCGGATTACGACGGAAGCGCAAGCGGATCGCATTCGGAAGAACAGCTTCAATCCGGCGGCGGAGGCCGAAGTTGCGGCGAAAGAACGTGCCGCCCGCAGCGCGCAGAACGCCACCGAGGATAAGGCGCGGCTGGATGCGATGGGACAGCGCTTAGGATCGCGTCCGAACGTCGAAGCGCCGCCGCTGCCACCCGTCCCAATCGGCAAAACTCAGGAAAAACCCGCCGCTAAACAAGGTGGCGCAGCAAAAGCGGGTGATGCCAGCGGGCAGAATAAGGCAGATAAAGATAAGGCTCCCGCCAACAAAGCCGCTGACGGTGCGAATGCGGGCGCAAAAGCAGGCGGTAACGCGGCTGGTTCGGCAGCGCCCAAGGCTCCTGTAAATAAGGTGTCTACTCCGAAGAAATAATGACAGCAACTCACGCATGTCCAATAGCGCGAGGCACGGTGATTGGATATAGTGATCCCAAGTTCATCGCGTTATGAAGGCATCTGCTCGTGATTAGATCAACGGACAACGTTCCACCGCGCCCGATTCACTTACCGGATTTGATCGGCGGGACGGCGGTGGTCACGGGCGCATCGCGGGGCATCGGCGCAGCGGTGGTGGCGGCACTGTGTGCGCACGAGGTGCGCTGTTACGGGATCGCGCATGAGAGTTTTGGCGACCAACACGATCCGCATCTGGTGCCCGTGATTTGTGATCTGCATGATCCGAACGCGCTCGATTCTGTCATCAGCCGGATCATGCAAGAGTCGGGCAAATTGGATTATGTCGTTAACGTGGCGGGGATCGATCCGAAAGTGCGCTTGGAGGCAGGTGATGCTGATGTCTGGGACTCGATTGTCGATCTGAATCTGCGCGCCTATTATCTCGTAATCCGCGCCTGTGCGCCGCTGCTACACGCCGGACGTGGCAAGAGCATCGTCAATGTATCCTCGATCAATTATCGGCTCGGCGTGGTCGGACGCTCAATCTACTCCTCCACTAAAGCGGGTATTTTAGGCTTGACGACCGGACTCGCGCGCGAATTGGGCGCACAGGGTATCCGCATCAATACGGTGACGCCGGGCTGGGTCTTCACCGAGCGGCAAATTCAAGAATATTTCGCGGCGGAAGATGCCGATAAATACTTCGCCACACTGGATGATCGGCAGTCGTTGGCGTTGCGCATCCAGCCGCAAGACATCGCCAACCACATCTTGTTTTACCTGAGCGAGGTCAGTCGCGCTTCGACAGGACATAACTGCGTGGTGGATGCGGGCTGGATTCTAGAATGAGTTATGTCACAGAAATGATGACAAATCGGCGTTCTTCTGCTAAATTTTTCACAAGATAGTCCCCTGTTGTTTGAGGTTCATAATGCAATCGACCGCCCTCGACCGTCTAGATAGCTTGATCAGCCGCGTACTATTCGTCAGGACGCAGCCCGTCGTCGCGCCGACCGAAGCACCCGCCACCCGCACCGCCGAGCGTACCTTCAACTTCTCGCTGATGCTGTCGGCTGTGCGCTGCATCATCAAGTACGTGATCCTGCCGTTTATCCTGCCCATCGTCGGCATCGCGGGCAACCTCGCCACGGGCATCAGCTTGGCGATCAACGTGATCGCGATTGTGTCGATCATCTTCAGTGTGCGCCGTTTGTGGCAGATGAACTACTCGCGCAAATGGGCATATCTGGGCGTGGCAGGCGTGACACTGGTCTTCGTGGTCTTTTTCATTCTGTTCGACCTGAACATCATCAGCTAATCCCTGCAAGTGCCAGTATCCTATCTGGCTAATCGCATACTTATTGGCCTCTCTTGACCCATAATTAACCATAGACATCGCCTCGCCTACATGCTACAATGACGATCATGCGTATTGGTAGCATGTAGGTAAAACATCATGAATGGCGACGACATTTTGAGAATGGGCTACAAGCCGGGGCGGGCTGTCGGCATGGCGCTTGCAGCGGCAAAATCGGCGGCGAAGGCTGGACTGCTGGACGAGGACATCAAGACCTCGTTGTCGGCGGTGCTCAACGATCCCACTGCCTACACGGATGACCCAATCTACGGTCAGATCGCCAAGGAATTGACGCCGACAATAGAAACGCCCTTGATCGCCTATGGCCTCGACAAATCCGCGCCGTTTCAAATCTGGGGAGAGGCGGACATCGATCCCGAAGCCAAACAGCAGTTGCGGCGCGCGGTGCAGCTTCCCGTCTCGGTCAAAGGCGCGCTGATGCCGGATGCTCATGTCGGTTATGGGTTGCCCATCGGTGGCGTGCTGGCGACGGAAAACTCGGTGATTCCCTATGCTGTCGGTGTGGACATCGCGTGCCGGATGCGCATGACGATCTTCGACGCTTCCCCGATCATCCTTGAACAGAAGCGCGACAAATTCCGTAAGGCGCTCGAAGACAACACGATTTTTGGGACAGGTCGTAGTTGGGACGAACCGCAGCAGCACACGGTGTTGGACGATCCTGCATGGCGTGAGCATCCTGTCGTTCGTCAATATCGTGACGTAGCATGGAAACAGCTCGGCACCAGTGGATCGGGCAATCATTTTGTCGAATTCGGCGCGCTGACCGTCGAGCAAGCGATGGATACGCAGCTCGGCATCGTGCCCGCTGGCAAGTATCTCGCCCTACTTAGCCACAGTGGGAGCCGCCGCTTGGGACAGGAGATCGCCAATTACTATACGGAAATCGCCATGCAGCGCCGCGCGGCACTGCCCAAAGAATACTTGAAACTGGCCTGGCTCGATCTCGATGAGGACTCTGGCGCGGAATACTGGGAAGCCATGAATCTTGCGGGGCGGTACGCCAGCGCGAACCATGCCGTGATCCACGAACGGATCGCCAAGGCGGTACGCTTCGACGTGCTCGGCGGGATCGAGAATCATCACAACTTCGCGTGGAAAGAGCAGGTCGATGGCAAAGAGGCTATCGTCCACCGCAAAGGCGCGACTCCGGCGGGCACGGGCGTGCTCGGCGTGATTCCGGGCAGCATGAGCGCGCCGGGATTTGTGGTGCGCGGGCGGGGCAACGCCGACTCGCTGAACAGCGCGGCGCACGGTGCTGGTCGCCGTATGAGCCGTTCCGAAGCACTGAAAAAGTTCGAGTGGACTGTCGTCAACAAGCATCTCAAAGCGCACGGCGTCGATCTGCTCTCGGCGGGGCTGGATGAAGTCCCCGGCGCGTACAAGGACATCCGCTCGGTGATGGCGGCACAATCCGATCTGGTTGAGATCATGGCGGAATTCCAGCCCAAACTCGTCAAGATGGATGGCTCCAAGAGCCGCCCCGAAGACTAGCCCGCGTCAGAAGCAAGTGCCCCGCCGCAACACTGTGCGGTGGGGCTTTCCTCGCTAATAGGTTCGGTAGCCGAGGCTGTTCAACAGCTCGCTGATGGCGGTCTCGTAATGTTTAGCGGTTTCCTGCTCCACCACGATGAACTGCTTCTGCGCCAGTACGGACGGATAGTTCTTCTCGTTCTTCATCAGGTGCCCGTTGTGCCACACGGAGATCAAGCGGCTTCCCGACGCCACTGCCCACGCGATCTCCTTTTCCACGTGTGGCGAGTCGGCATTCAGCGTCTTCGGGCCGATCAGCACGATCAAAATCTGTGACTTGTTGATGTTGTCTTGCAGCACCTGTTCCCAGTCATCCCCCGGCGCGATGTTTTTATCGACAAAAATGTCATTCACGCCCGCCAGCCGTAAGCGTGCTTCGAGCAGCAGGGCGAAGGCGCTGCTTTCTTGCCTTCTATACGAGATGAAGATATTGGGCGCGGCGGATGGACGCTCCAGCAGTTGGAAGGCTTTCTGCGTGACGATGTAGATCGGAATCTGGTACTGATCGAGTTCGCGGTTGAGGTAGCCGAACGAGACGAGAATATTCGGATCAGGCGACTCCAATTCGCCACGACTCAGCCGTCCGCGCCCCCATTTGTCCTTGAACTGCGTGATCAGCTCATTGGCCGTTTTCATTTCGTGCGGCGAGTCCGTCGCGTGGAAGCGCGAGCCTGACGGCAGGGCGCTGCTGATCGAGAGGTAAGCTAAATCGCGGGCGTAATCATGCACTTTCTGGATCGGGTCGTCGGGGCGGGCTTGCAGCAGCGGATTATCCATAAGGTCGTCACCTTCCGTTCACCTGAACACAACATCGAAACTAATCATCTATGTCTTGAGAAGCGGGGATTATAAACAATAATTGCTTTATCCTCGCCAGTACCTCAACTCAATTGGAAGGATTGGTATCCGGGCTATTAGAAATATCTACAGCCTTGACGATGGTGATGATGTGCCGCTGGTCGTTACTCGGTGGATTTACGTAAGTGCTTTTGGGCAACCAGCTACAATCGGGATCGGCGGATTCTCCAAGCGGAACAGATTCAGTGAATTTCAACGGCATACTTACAGAAAGATGGCTTGTCACCGCTTCGAGAGTGTCTTCGGGTAGTGACACTGATGCATTCGGCGCTAGATCGATAGGATGCCAATACTTGAAGTACGTCGTCCAGTAATCTTTTATCACCACTGAGTCCGCGAATTTTGGTATCAATGTCGTGTCTGGAGTCACCGTTATTTTGCAATAGGTCTCATTTTTGAATACCCATGACCATGTAGTGTCCAGTGTGCTTTGGGGTGCTTGGGCTTGCTGAGAATTGGACAATATAGTGCTTCCTATCACAATCAAGATGACGACAGGGATGATGCCGTTGATGACAAGAAGAATCCACAACAAGCCAGTCCCCGGCAGGGTTTCTCCTGCCATGCGTTTGGCGCGCCGCGCTTCCCTCAAGAAGAAAATATTGGCGATTAGTCCGGGTATCCAAAAGAAAAATGTCAAGATAAACGTGATGATTGCAGGAAAAACAAAACTTCTTTGACGTGCCAACGCCTGAGTGAGGGCGTCCGGCGATGGAGCAGCGGATTGAGATGGCGAGAGCTTATCAAGGGCTAGACGTGCATTGCGGTGAGCAGGATCAAGGTTCAACGCCTTAGTCAAGAATTCTGTCTTTTGCTCATCATTGAGAGCAACTTGTGAAGCCAAATAATAAGTTTCAGCGTCGGGATTTTTCAGTGCTTCGCGAAGCAGAGTGCGGGCACGCTCGATATCGAAAGAGTCGATAGCGTTTTTGATTTCTTCGTTCATGCTGGATATTGCCTTGAGCGTGGAGAATTAGTCAGTCTGACTAAAGTCTATGTTGTAGACCAATTCTCCACAAGCTATGTAGCTCATGATTGGCAAGTGATGATTATCATGCCAATGGCATCCAGCATCGAAATCAGCAAGACCCTCGTTTCTTGGTTGACATGTGACGCAACCCGATACAGTTGTCGAGGTCTTGGAAGGTGCGCCCCAGTCGCTGACCTGCCCTAACACACTCAATGCACAGGCATGATCAAACTTGGCTCATCAATATTCGCGCCGTTGACGCGTTTGGAGACGGGATACGCCCTCATCTGTTCCGGCGAAAACGGGCGCAGCAAGGTGGTCAACCCGCTCAGATCGGTCTGATCATCCAACCAGCGCTTCTCGGCCTCGCGGCTCAAAATGACGGGCATCCGGTCGTGGATCGGCCTCATCAAGTCATTGGCGTCCGTCGTGATAATCGTGAAACTGCGGATGATCCCACCATCGGGCGATTTCCACGTATCCCACAGACCAGCGAAGGCGAACAGGTCTTCATCTTTGAGCGTGATGCGCATCGGCTGCTTGGTGCCATCGTCCAGCTTTTTCCACTCGTAGAAGCTGTCAGCGGGGACGATGCAGCGACGCTGTTCCAAGGCCTTCTTGAAACTCGGTTTTTCCGTCAGCGTTTCGGAACGGGCGTTGATCATGCTGTACTTGTTATCGATACCCTTTGACCAGCTCGGCACCAAGCCCCAGCGCAGCATCTCGAACTGATGCGGGTCTTTGTTCAGGAGGACGGGCAACTGCTGAGTCGGCGCGGCGTTAAAGCGCGGCGAAAAATCCTGCGGCAAAGTGGCGTCAAAATGTAGTGCCAATTGATCGGGAGTCGCGGTGAGGGTATAACGTCCACACATAAGCACCTCGTTAGCCTATGAACTAGAGCGTAATCCCCTTGATCCCGTACAGAAATCAAGGGGAAGTGTCTGCCTAGAGTCTCGGAAAAATGTGGAAAAACAGCAAGTTAGGGCGTGAACCGCACGGAGTAGATCGGCGGCAGATGATGTCCGATAGTTTGCCACGAGTCGCCGCGATCTGCCGAGAAGAATAGATTGCCTGTCGTGGAGCCAAACGCGAGTTGTTCCCCGTTGATGTCCAATGCGTGCCGGAACACCACGTCATATGTCTCGCGCTGCGGCAGGCCGTTGCGGAGCGTTGTCCACGTTTTGCCGCCATCTTCGGTACGACACACGCTCAGAGCGCGATCCACCGCCCGCCGATCCGAGTCGCTGATGGCTGGCACCACCCACGCCGTATTCTCATCCTTGGCATCGACGGCAATTGCAAAGCCAAAGCGAATCGCCTGTTCCGGCTGCGAAATATCTTGCCACGTCTTGGCTCCGTCCACGCTGCGGAACACGCCACAGTGATTCTGCTGCCATAGCACATCAGGATTCGACGGTGAGGCGACCATATAATGGGGATCGTGCCCCGCTTCCGAGTGCGGATCGGGCAAATAACAGGCCAGCAAGCCCTTATTGCGCGTCTCCCAGTGCTGCCCGCCATCCGTTGTCTCGAACACGCCGCCGACGCTGATCCCGATCAGTATATGGTTACTGTCGCGCGGATCGACCACCACCGAGCACACCCCCGGATGATCGCGACCGCCACCGAACCACCATTTTTCCCGCGTGGGGTGATTCCACAGCGATTCCACCAGTTTGAAACTGCATCCGCCATCATCGCTCTGGAACAAACCGCCCGGTTCGCTCCCGACGTACATCCGATCCGGTTGATCCTTGCCACCCGGCGCGATCAGCCACAAATAGCTGACGGTAGCTGGCTCGCCGTCACTGCGCATGGTGCCTTCGGGATAAGCGGGCGCGGTCATTTCTTCCCATGTCGCGCCTTCGTCCATCGAGCGCCACAGTTTGCTGCCCCAATGTCCATGATCCAAGGCCGCCCAACGGATGTTGGTACGCGGATCGCGCATGGTATGGGAAACGGGCGACCCCGCGAAATCGATCTTGGTGGGTTCCCATCCCGTCTTCGTCTGCGTATAGGTAAGCAGACCCTTACGCGTGCCGAGCAAGAGAGTCGTCATCGTGAATCGTCCCTTTCATCCACCGGATAGAGCTTGGAAAACGTAAACTTGGCTGGTTTCGGAAACAGCGTCTTGAAGGTGTGTACGGTCAACGATTTGCTCACCATCGATGAAAATGATGACGTGTTTGCGCAGCCGTCCCCGTTCGTCCACGATGTATGCTGCCAAGCCCGGATACACCTCGTTGATCGCCGTGATGACTTCTGCCACCGTTTTGGCTTTTACGGTAGTTTCGGTCAGTGTCGGGAAGTAACGTTGCAGATGAGTTGTGAATTTTACACTCGACATAACTTGTCCTGTCTCCCCACAAAGATTATAGAACAAAATTCTCAAATAGTCAAGTGGTCGATAAAATTAAGGTGACAGAGAAAATGAGGCAATACGGACGTTCAAGTAGACAAGGTCGCCAATAATCGGGGGATTATGCTCCATCACGCTGCACACTAACATTGCTGCCCCTGAGTAGTTAGGGGCAGCTTCATGGAGCGTAGTAAGCGGTGTTCGTTTCTATAGACTTGGCGACAACCGCGATTGATAACCGGTCAAGTCGTTGATCGTTTTCTGGGTAATGTGATCGGTGTTCTTCGTCGCGCGCTCAAGCAGGGCATACAGCAGGGTGGTCGAGACAGGCTTCAACAGGAACATATCCGCGCGGAAGTTGCCCGCCCGCTGGTATTTCTCATCGCCGGTGATCGCGATGATTTTGGTATTCTTGAAACGTGCCTCATGTCGCATGTAGTCGATAACCATCGCCCCGCTGCCATCCGGCAGTTCCATATCGACCAGCACAATATCAGGCGTAAGGCGTGCCAGACGGTCAAGCGCCTTCGCACAGGTATCGACGGCATCTACACCGTACTGATGATGGACGAGGATCTTCGTATATAGCCGACACAGGTGGACGTTATCTTCGAGGATGAGGACGTGCATGAGGACTCCACGGAAATCAGAGAATAAAGGTCTCGTTAATCGCTTTATCATATAGTATATACTATTGCACCTTTTGAAACGATGATACTGACAATTTTTTACTAAATTTAGATGTGAATGGCTGTGTTTGGGAAGTGGCGAGGAAAACGACAACTGCCGCGCTGTCCGGTGATCATCGGACAGCGCGGCATTCATAAGGAGGGCGTCATGGCTCAGAGCGCCAGATGCATCTCGATGCGTCGGAATGCTTCCACGTAGCCAAGCCGCTGAAAGGCCGCCCACGTCGGATGTCCCGCAGGTACGTTTTCTACCTTTGTGTCATGGAATGGGTGCTGCTTATGCAGCAGGTATAGCAACGCTTGCGCCAATTCATCGCTGATCGAGGGGCTTAACACGACATGGGTTAGTTGCAGCGGCAAAAGCTGATACACCAACCAACCAGATTCTTGGTTCGGCAGCGTAGCGCGTATACCGCGCAGGCTTCCAGCATGTAACAGGGATGAGGCTTCCTCTGTCCATGCTACGGGAACGTTGCGTTGGGCTAAGTAATGCTGTATCGCCTCCGCATCCAGCGGTTCCACCAGCGTTCCCTCTGGTACGTAAGACGTGACGAGTGGGCTAGGTGGGCGGCGGATCACCATGAGTTCCCCGATCTCCACAAAGCCGAGCTTTTGGAAGAGCCGATATGCCGGTTGATTGCCCTGAATAACTTCCAACTGCACTGTACGAACGTGTAGCCGCTTGGACATCTCGATGGAACGTTCCATCAGATATTGACCAACTTTGTTGCCACGCTGGTTCGGCAGCACCCCCAAGCGCGTAATCCATGATCGCTTTTCGCGCAGTCCAAGCATGATGATGCCAGTTGGTTGATCATCGGCATCGAACGCGATGGTGGAGCCTTCCAAGCTGACATCATATTGGCGAATATAATCCGCCATGCGCTTGGCGTCCATCGGCATCGGGACGATATAGTCGATCCGCGTCTGGTTATACAGATCGGCAAGCTGGTCGTGCGTGTATACGTCCGCTGGTCGTGCCCGCAATGTGCTGGCAGATCCATCCCCTAGCACATGGGTGGTAAAGTGTTGTTCGCTGTTCATGGGCGGTTACGGTTGCCCATGTTGAAGCACACCAGCGGTGATGAACTCCTCGATCTGGTTAACAAAGCGACGCGTATCGATGGGCTTCGTGATGATCCCATCGCAGCCATAAGCGGCTGTCATGCGTTCCGCCATATCAATAGGCCATGATGTGAATGCGATAACGGGAATAGCGCTTAACGCCAACTGTTGCCGGATGATTCCGATGACAGTTTGCCCATCGACATCGGGCAGCCCCAGATCAATCAAGATCAGGCTAGGCGTTGTTTCCAAGATCCTGAGCAGTCCTTCTTCGCCAGTAGCGAATGTTTCGATGCTGTGCCCGCGCTTGTTCAGCAATTTCGATGCCATTCGGCTGGTTTGCGGGTTATCCTCGATGAGGATGATGTGAGCCATTATCGCGTTCCTTATTCCTTAATGTCTCGGATGGCCTGTTCGCAACTTACCACTACACAAGCTGCTTTTCAACTTCTTCGACCAGTTTGCGACGATCAAGCGTTGCCTTGGGCCAAAAGACGGCGTTGTCCATCCGGGCGCGTTCAGCTTCGCTGAGGTCTTTGGCGCTCATGATGGCGACTTTCGTATGGCGGGTATTCTCCTCCCGACGGATGCGCTGCAGCACATCGAGGCCGCCCATATCTGGCAGCATGATGTCGAGGATGACCAGATCGGGATGCAGTTCTTGAACTGCTTTGAGCGCTCCTTCTCCTGTATGAGCTTCACGGATCTCGAATTTCTTCTCGGCTTCAAGAATCCTTTTGACGAGTCGGGAATCATACAGATTATCGTCCACAATCAGCACTTTGCGTAAATCGTGCGCAGCGGGCGGGTGTACGAGTGGTTGAGGCACATGCTCAATAGGCGCATCGGCGCGGTCGTCAAGCTCGATCTCGTCATGCAGTGTCTCCACAACATGTTTAAACAGATCACGCGTATCGAAATTGCCCTTCAGCCAGACAGAATCCGTATTCCCTTCCAACCGCACTTTATCCGCTTCTGTCAAGGACTTGCCGGATAGCACGATCACAGGAATATGCGCCGTTTCAGGGTTTCCTTTTAATTGCTCCAACAGGGCGAAGCCATCCATCTGCGGCATCGTCAAATCAGTGATCACAAGATCAGGGCGACGCTGACGCACAAGATCAAGCCCGTCTAGCGGGTTGTTCGCCTCGAAGACGCGGTAATGCTTGTTGGCTTGCAGCAAACGACGAATCAAGCGGCTGTCATGCGGATTGTCATCGATCACGAGCACTTTGGTGATCTGCTCATCGAGACGCTCAAGTGCCGCGCCAAGCCCTTCCTCCAAGCGTACCGGCGCGCTGCTTTCGACTTCCAGATCCATGACATACTGATCTTCAAGGATGTGCTTTTCAGCGGGGAAGGTATGTCCGGAGCAGTTGATCAGGACGGTTTCGTCAGGCTTGATCTGTCCAAGCGCCAGCAGCTTTTCGAGGCCAGCAAAAGCCACTGCGGACGCGGGTTCGACGCTCAAGCCTTCGGTACGGGCGACACGGCGCATAGCGCGGAAGGCTTGGCTATCATCGACGCACACCATCGCGCCGCCATCTTTCAAAATCGCCTTGCGCAGCATCGTGTAGCTGGGGCCGGGGTCGCCCGTAGCAAGCACGGCGATGCGTGTTGTGGGCACCACGGCGGGCGCTTCACTCAGCCCGCGCTCAAAGGCTTGCACCATCGGCGCGCATCCGTCCACCTGCACGACGGCAAGTTTGGGGATTTTGTCGATCAAACCAAGCTTGAACAGTTCCTCGAAGCCTTTATGCACGCCCAACGGCCCGATGCCACCGCTGACCGCTTGTAAGTACCAATCGGGGGCGATCCAGCGCTCACCATCCGCCAGTTCCAAGCCGAGCTGCTCGGCTACTTCGAACGCCAGCGTCTTCATGCTCTCTTTGCCCGCCACACCGCGCGCCCCGCGATCAAAATAGGCGTTGCGCCGTGCCGCGAAATCCGCCGCGACCTTTTTGGTCTGATCGTAGCTGCCCGATACCTTGACGATCTCAGCGCCATACAAGCCGAGTTCGCGCATCTTTTCGGCGGGCACCATGCTGGGCAGGAATATCCACAATTTGATCCCGGCGCGGGCGCAATAAGCGGCATAAGCGGCGGCAGCGTTGCCAGTCGAGGCGAGCACACATTCTTGAATGCCAACCTGTCGTAGGATGGAAATGGATAGCGCGCCTTGGCGATCCTTGAAGGAGCCAGTTGGCGACTGCCGTTCATCCTTAATGAACAGATGAGAATGACCGAGCGCACGCCCTAGCCCTTCCGCCCGCAGAATAGGTGTCCAGCCTTCGCCAATCGACACCTTGTACTTGTAGTCAGTGAGGGGCAGCAGTTCTTCGTAACGCCACAGCGAGGTCGGGCGACGGGTTAACCCTTGAGGCCACTGCACTGCCGAATAATCGTAACGGGCGTCCAGCCACAGCCCGCCGCATGACTCGCATTTGGAGATCATGACCGAAGGCGGCATCTCGTGCCCGCAAGACAGACAAACCACATGTGAAAAAAGGGAGGGCATTACTTCGACTCCATACCGTAATCGCGTGTCAAAATGGATTTATAGAAATGTTTTATTTTTTGGCTGTCGATATTTTTAGAAAAAGCCAGCAGCGACTTGATCCGTCGCTGCTGGTCAGAACTGAAACGAACCGCCCTATTGGACTGCCGCTTCTTCTTTTACGATTGGCAGGGTGAAGTAGAAGTTGGAGCCTTGTCCTAGTGTGCTTTCTACCCAGATTCGCCCACCATGCATATTCACAAGGTGCTGCGTGATCGTCAGGCCGAGTCCGGTACCGCCCGCTTTCCGCGACGACGAACTATCTGCCTGATAGAAGCGCTCAAAGACGTATGGCACACGATCCGACTCGATACCCATGCCTGTATCGCTCACATTGAGCAGCACCATATCTGCTCCCGGCTCGTAGGAGGCGGTCAGGCGCACTTCGCCGCGTTCCGTGAACTTGATTGCGTTGCTGATCAAGTTGTTCAGGATTTGGCGCACGCGCACAAGATCGGCCTGTAACGGAGGCATATCGGGATCGAGGTCGAATACGATGGAGACGGGTTTATCTTTCACCAACACGCTCGTCATCCGCCCGACTTCTTCCGCGAGTTGGAACAGATCAACAGGATGCGGGTCAATGTCCAAACGTCCAGCTTCGATCTTAGCGAGATCAAGGATGTCGTTGATCAAGCTGAGGAGGTGCTGACCACCATAGTGGATGGCACCAAGGTCTTCGTTCACCTCTTCTGGCAAGTCACCGCTGACGCCGTCCAGCAGCATCCGCGAATAACCGATGATTGAGTTGAGCGGCGTGCGCAGCTCATGGCTCATCGAGGCAAGGAATTCGGATTTCAGACGGTCAACTTTACGCAACTGTTCAGCGATTTCCGCTTGCTGTCCATATTGACGCGCGTTCTGAATGGCAACCGCCACTTGGTTGCCCAAGACCGTCTTGATACGCGCCTTAAGTTCAGTAAAGTAGTCAGGCTTCTCGGATTGCAGGTCGAGCACGCCGACGAGCGTATCGCCTACCACCATCGGCACTGCCATCTCGGCACGTGTGTTGGGGAGCAAGACGTTGGGCAGGAAGTCTGGCGCTTGCGTCACATCGTTGACGATCACGGCCTCCCGTGAGCGTGCGCAGCGTGCCACCAGTGAAGCTGGATGGTCGAAGGCGATGCGGTGTCCGCGCTCACGCATGATCCGTCCGGCCTCGCCAGCGCCAGCCGCCAGTTCCAGCGTATCACCAGCTTCATTGAGCAGATACACGTGGGCATGATACAGATTGAACCGTTCTTTGGTCAGGTCTACCACGGTTTGCAGCAGCTTATCTACCGCCAACAGTGAGGCCACCACCGAGCTGACGTTTGCCACCGTTTCCAGTTCTTGCGCACGTGCCACGTTCTCTTGCAAGGCTGCTTCCTGTGCAAGTGCTGCGCGACGGCTGGCGATAACGGCGGAAGCGGTCGGGATGATCGACGTGAACACATCGCGCGTCTGGGGCGAGAAACTCTGCGGTTCCGACCAACGGAAGGAGATGATACCCTCCCATTTCGCCGTCTTGAGCGGGATAGCAATGAGTGCCGTCACTTTCAAGGCCGCCATGAAGTCTCGGATAATGCCTGTAGTTGTCCGTGGATCGTTGAAAACGTCTTCGATGAAGATGGGTTCATCAGGGTTATCGATGAGCATCTGAAGGATCGGGAAATCGTTCTTCGTCAGGTATGATGTGGGCAGAGAACTGATCGGAATTGACGTTCCGTCGGATGTCACTACCGCCGCTGCTTGAAGGGCAAGCAGATCACCATTCTCATCTGTCTTAGCGAAATAGAGAGCTGCGTTCGCCGCACTGAGGTGTCCAGCAAAGTTGGAGAGCAGTTTGAGCACTTGCTCTTCGTTCTCGGCTTGCGCGAGTGCCGAATCTACTTCCGCCAATTGTTGAGCGCGCAACCGTCCTTGCTCGGTCTGGGCGAACGAGCGCGCATTCTGCACCGCTACCGCGATCTGGTTACCGAGGATGGTCTGGATACGCGCCTTAACCTCGGTGAAGTTATCTGCCAAATCGGATTGCAGGTCGAGCACGCCGACGAGCTTATCGCCCACCACCATCGGCACTGCCATTTCGGCACGCGTGTTGGGCAGCAGCGGGTTGGGCAGGAAGTTCTGTGCTTGTGTTACATCGTTGACGAGTACCGCTTCGTGCGAACGCGCACAGCGTGCCACGATAGATGTTGGGTGCCCAATCGCAATGCGGTGACTGCGTGCTTTCATGAGTCGTCCGGCCTCACCAGCGCCAGCCGCCAGTTCCAATTTTTCACCCTCTGCGTTCAGCAGATACACATGAGCATGGTACAGACCGAAGTCGGTCTTGATCATTTCAACGGCTGTTTGCAGCAGTTCATCGAGGTTGAGATTGGTAGCAGCGTTGGAGCTTACGTTAGCGACCGTTTCCAGCTCACTAGCGCGGGTTCTGATTTCTTCTTCTGCCCGTTTGCTTTCAGTGATGTCGCGCGAAGTGCCGAGCACACCGATGATGTCGCCAGCGGCGTTGCGCAGCGGTATCTTCTTAGTGTCAAAGATATGCAGCGTACCATCGGCATAGTTCACCACGTCGTTAGGGTTCTCGATCAACTGACCGGTCGTCAACACGTCCACGTCGTCGGCGCGGAAGCCGCGAATGCCTTGTGCCGGATCACCCTCGATCAGATAGGCTGGTGTGCCCAGATCGTAGTCGTCCTTGCCGATCATGTCTTCCGGCTTGCGGTTGCCATACCATGTGGCGAAGGCTTCGTTGACCATCACGTACCGGAAATTGCGATCCTTCAAGAAGATCCAGTCCGGTGTTCCGTTCACGATGGAGTCAAGCAGCTTGTTGTTGTCTTGCACATTCAAGTAGGTACGGGCATTCTGCACCGCCACTGCGATCTGGTTACCGAGGATGGTCTGGATACGCGCCTTAACCTCGGTGAAGTTATCTACTTTCTCGGATTGCAGGTCGAGCACACCGACGAGCTTATCGCCCACCACCATCGGCACCGTCATTTCGGCACGTGTATCGGGCAGCAGTTTGTTGGGCAAGAAGTCTGGTGCGCTCTGCACGTCATTGACGATGACGGCCTCGTGCGAACGAGCGCAGCGTGCCACCAGTGATGCCGGATGGTCAAAGGCAATGCGGTGTCCGCGCTCACGCATGATCCGTCCGGCCTCGCCAGCGCCAGAGGTGAGCACCAAGTGACCACTTGCCTCGTCTAACAGGTAAATATGAGCGTGATAAAAGCCGAAGTCGGTCTTGATCATTTCGACGGCTGTTTGCAGCAGTTCATCGAGGTTGAGATTGGTGGCGACCGTCGAGCTTACCTTGGTGACCGTTTCCAGCTCACTAGCGCGGGTCTTGACTTCTTCTTCAGCCTTTTTGCCTTGAGTGATGTCGCGCGAAGTGCCGAGCACGCCGATGATGTCGCCAGCCGCGTTGCGCAGCGGTATCTTCTTGGTGTCAAAGATGTGCAGCGTACCATCGGCGTAGTTCACCACGTCGTTAGGATTCTCGATCAACTGACCGGTCGTCAACACATCCACGTCGTCGGCGCGGAAACCGCGAATGCCTTGTGCCGGATCGCCCTCGATCAGGTAGGCTGGTGTGCCCAGATCGTAGTCGTCCTTGCCGATCATGTCTTCCGGCTTGCGGTTGCCATACCACGTGGCGAAGGCTTCGTTGACCATCACATAGCGGAAATTGCGATCCTTCAAGAAAATCCAGTCCGGCGTTCCGTTCACGATGGAGTCAAGCAGCTTGTTGTTGTCTTGCACATTCAAGTAGGTACGGGCATTCTGCACCGCTACCGCGATCTGGTTGCCAAGGATAGTCTGGATACGCGCTTTCGATTCGGTGAAATTGCCTACTGTATCAGATTGCAGGTCGAGCACGCCGACGAGCTTATCGCCCACCACCATCGGCACTGCCATTTCGGAACGTGTATCAGGCAGCAGCGGATTGGGCAGGAAGTCTGGTGCGCTCCGTACGTCATTGACGATGACGGCCTCGTGCGAACGGGCACAGCGTGCCACCAGTGACGCCGGATGGTCAACGGCGATGCGATGTCCGCGCTCGCGCATGAGCTTTCCGGCCTCGCCAGCGCCGAACGCCAGCTCCAATTTGTCACCCTCGGCGTTCAACAGGTAAATGTGCGCGTGATACAAGTTGAACCGTTGTTTGGCTAAGTTAACGACCGTTTGCAGCACCGTGTTCAAATCGAGTACGGTCGCCGCCACCGAGCTAACTTCCGCCACCGTTTCCAATTCCTGCGCACGCGCCACGTTCTCTTGCAAGACGATTTCTTGAGCAAGTGCAGCGCGGCGGCTGGCGATAACGGCGGAGGCAGTCGGGATGATCGACGTGCATATAGCGCGTATTTCAGCGGGGAAGGTTTGCGCTGACGTCCAACGGAAGGAGATCAAGCCTTTCCATTTGTTACCTGTACGCAGCGGGATCACGATCAAGGATTTGATCTGTAGTGCGTTCAGGAAGTTGCGGATGATACCGCCTTCCGCGCGCGGATCAGTGGCAACGTCTTCCACGAACAACGGCTCATTAGGATTGCTAATGATCAGGTCGAAGACGGGGAATTCATCTCTGGTCAAGAACAACTTGGGCTGTGTACTCAGCGGAACAAAATTCCCGTCGGGGGTCATAACGGCGGCGGTACGCACACCTAACAGGCTGTCATGGTCGTCCGTTTCGGTGAAGTACAATGCCGTGCCAGCCACGTTGAGGCGTCCGGCGAAGGTGGACAGCAGAGACAGAACTTGTTCTTCATTATCGGACTGGGCAAGCGCCGAATCGATTTCTGCCAAGCGTTGGGTATACAAACGCGCTTGCTCGGTCTGGGCGAACGAGCGCGCATTCTGCACCGCTACCGCGATCTGGTTGCCGAGAATGGTCTGAATATGGGCTTTCGCTTCGGTGAAGTTACCCGGCCTATCGGATTGCAGGTCAAGCACGCCGACGAGCTTATCACCGACTACCATCGGTACTGCCATTTCGGAACGTGTGTCAGGCAGCAGTTTGTTGGGCAGGAAGTCCGGTGCGCTCCGCACGTCATTAACGATGACGGCTTGTTGCGAACGGGCACACCGTGCCACCAACGAAGCGGGATGGTCAAAGGCAATGCGGTGACCACGTTCCCGCATCATCCGTCCGGCCTCACCGGTGCCAGTTGCCATCTCCAAGGCATCGCCCGCCGCGTTCAGCAGATACACATGAGCGTGATAAAACCCGAAACGCTCTTTCGTTAGGTCCACCACGGTTTGCAGCAGCTTAGTCACGTCAAGGATGCTGGCTGCCGCCGCGCTCACTTCTGCCATCGTTTCCAATTCTTGGGCGCGTTGCAGGTTTTCTTGCAAAACCGAGGGGGTGGCTTCGTCATTCAGCACGCTCGTGATGTTTCGCATCATGACGACGATACCATCCGGCATCGGCTTGGTATCGTAACCGTTGCCATTGCGCACACGATTCGTCTTCGCGTACCACGGGAACATGCGCCAGTTGAAGGTCTGGACTGTCCCGTTGTCATTCTTGAAATGATCAAACTCATTGGCTAGATTTTCACCGTTGAGTGCGCGTTGGTGAAGCTCTTTCCAGTAGGTTGGTGTATCGGGGAAAATGTCGTAATGGCTGAGGCCGATGAGCGAAGCGTCGTCTAGCTGATAGTCATCAATCCAATGCTGATTTGCCATCACATAGCGCATCTCACGGTCAAATACGGCGATGCCGAATGGAGATACGCCAACCAATAGATCTAGCTGATCAAAAGTACCTGCCATAGCGGGTCTAGATAAAGTATGTGTGGTCATGAAAGCTCCAAATACATTACGCGTCGATTATGAGCCAATTCCAGTAGGGTGAAGGCCAATTCCGGTCTAGGGCATCGCTTAAGGGGCGATCTGCTCACCATCCGGACTGTTTTGAGTGCCCGCTGGCGCTTTTTCTCGGCTAACCATCGAGTGTGCTAGCGGGCTGCTGGTGTGCTCAGGTGGCTCGGTAGGGGCGGGCTGGTTCAGTGCAGCCGCTGGCAATTTGCGCTGTTCGATCAATTTATCGACGTTGGGCGTCGTTGGTCTCCGCGTGAAGATAAAACGTGGTGGTTCAGGGACGCTGGCGGGGCTAGGTGCTGCCGTCGTCTCTTTAGGCGCTGTGGTCGGTTTGGGTTCACCTTCGCCAATAAAGCGCCGCACTGTTTCGATCAAAAGGGTGGTATCGATGGGCTTTTGAAGGTAATCATCGCAACCAGCCGCCAAAATACGTTCGCGGTCGCCTTTCATCGCGACGGCGGTCAGCGCCACGATCGGGATATGCGCCAAATCATACGAGCTTTTAAGGCGCGAAGTTGCTTCCATGCCGTCGATACCGGGTAAGTTGATGTCCATCAGGATCAATTCCGGTCGTTCGCGAGCAGCTACGGCAATCCCTTTCAATCCGTCACTTGCTTCGATAACGGTGTAGCCATTTGCCGTCAATAAACGTCTGACTAGACGCATATTCATGGCGTTGTCTTCGATGTAGAGAACGCGTTTAGTAGACATAGATAGATTATTCCTTTTCGACACAGATTTTGTAGACTTCATCCCCGAACGTCTGGGTGTTGATCGGCTTACTGATAAAATAATCACATCCAAATTTTTTGGCGATGCGCTCGGCTCGGACGCCCACTTCAGCAGTAAATGCGACGATCTTGGTAGTGCATTTTTCAAAGAGATGACGGAGTTGGAAAGCAACGATATTGCCCGGTAAATCAGGTAACCCAAGATCAACCAGAATCAAGTTCGGGTGAAGGTGTCGTGCCATTTGTAGACCAGCTAGTCCTGTAGCAGCATGATGAACGTCAAATCCCCGTTTGGTTAGTAGCCTGATTACCATTCGCGCTGTATCGGCATTGTCTTCTATCAAGAGAATTCTCAATGACGATTCCGACTTCTCCATAGCCCACTTCCTTTGCGTGGAGCAATATATATGGAAAATCAACTCAATCTTTGTATAGCGATCATTCCATATAGATCAACAATTAAGTAAGCAAGCCATACATAACGAACGCACGATCAAAACGCAATCTTGTTGCTTATTAGGACGTAACGCTGATACCACGCAATTGGGAACTTATCGCTGATACGCTGCAGCGGGTGCGGAGAACGGATTCGCTTCAGGTCGCAAGGGTTGCACGCGTGTCATGAAACTTCGTTGTTGCGCGTCATTTTGTGCAATAGGCAGTATTGAGACTCCATTGATTGCATAAGAAGCTACGGTTAGGAAATGATTTCTTCTATCATAATTGCTTTTTGGTTAAGAAACATCGATACAAGGCGCGTTCCATTTCTCAAAGTCATAACATATGGTCATTATTTATAATGCCTTCATATTTTTATCCGTTGTTAATTTTTGGCCCGCACGCTTGGGAACCCCGATTCGGGGAACCCCTATCGACAAGGTAAAATCCTCTTGATTTTCAGCGGTTGTGGTTTGAAGGCTGAGTGTGAATGGTCGATACCCCCTCATCTACGCTACTCCCCGGTAGAGTCACGCTGCGGTGGCGCATTGGACGTTTGGAAATAACGCCGTTTTGGGTGCTTATGGGTCTGCTCTTTGTGGTTGCGGGTGCTATCCGTCTGCTGACGTTTGCGCGTGGTCTGCCCTACGTGATCAATGTGGATGAACCCAATATCTACACCACAGTGCAGGGCTGGCGCGGCCTTTTTGAAGGGCCAATGTTAGAAGGCTATCCTCCCATCGTGCTATGGGTCAGTTACGGCGTACAACTCGTGACGGAAGCCTTTGGTCACACCGGACTAGCATCCACCGTGTTCGTGATGCGTCTGCTGGCGGTCGGCTACAGCCTGACGACCCTGATCCTGATCGCGCTGATGGCACGGCGCGTGGCGGGCGAGGGCGCGGCGCTGCTGGCGGCGGCGGCGTGGGGCGTTTCGACCTTGATCACACAAGAATCGGTGGCGGCGCTGGCAGATCCCATCGGCTACCTGCTCCTCGCACTGACGCTCTATCTAGCCTTGGTAGCGGCACAAGCTCGCCGCCTACGGACTTGGTGCGTCTATAGCTTCCTTGTCGGGTTGGTCGCGACGCTGGCGAAATATCCTCTTTTCCCCGTCCTACTGCCCGCTGGCTTGATCGCGCTGTATGTGTTGTTGAAGGAAGATCGCAAGCGTGGGTTGCTATATCTCGGCCTGATGGTGCTGGCGACGGTTGCCGTAGTCCTCTGGTTATTTCTGGGATACCACGTCACGCGGGTGTTTGGTCAAACGCAGTTCGCCACCAATTCGCTAAAACAAGGCATCAGCGTGGCGACATTCACAGCGATGTTTTCTAACCTCAAGATCGCGATGGAGCCAATCGGCGTGGTCGTCGTCATGGCGGCATGGCTCATCGGGATCGCGGCCTACCTCTACTGCGCACGAAGGGACAAACCGCGCCTAAAACTGCTGCCCTTAGCGTTGATTATCTTTATGACCGTTAGCTATCTCATCGTATCAGGGCTGTTCACTACCACGCTCGTGCGTCCGCACGATGTCTATCCGGTAACCTCGCTGATCTGTGTCTTGTTTGGCGCTACCGTCTGGCAGATCAGCCAAGCGCTGACGGCGCAGCGTCCATCCAGTTTGTCGAACGCACTGCGTTGGCTGCCCGTCGCCGTCGCTGTCCTAGCGGGGTTGCTACCGCAGTTCATCGCCACCGCCCAGTATGTGCAGTTCAGCCAGTATGAAGACCATCATGTCGCGGTGCGCCGTTGGGCACAAACCATGCTCGATCCCGGTTGGGTGATCGTCAACGGCGATCATGTCAGAACCTTCAACACCATTTTCGGCGGCATCCAAGAAAGCAAATGGTTTCCGTGGTACAAAACCAACACCATCGAGGAGCACACCCCAGAAGAATGGCGCGCCCAAGATATGAAATACGCCGCGCTCGAAGAATGGCGGGTGTCTGCGTTGCAAGCGACCGAAGCAGGCAAACATTACTTCGATAAGCTGCTGTTGCTGCGCCGCTTCAAAGCGCCTCCCGATAATCCGGGGCTGGACACGCTGTTCTATCGGCTGTGGCGTCCACAAGTAGGCACGACATATGCGCTAACCACTCCCTCGGAATCGCCAGTGATGCAGATCAACCTCGTTGGCTACGATCTGACGGACGCCTCAGGCAGCGCTATCACGACGGGAGCCGTTGCCGCCAACGACGATCTTCATCTGACCTTATATTGGAACGCGGCCGCCACACCGCGTCTAAATTACTCGGTCTTCGTTCATCTATCGCGCTTCGATTCCCCCGCTGTGCTGGCGCAAGTCGATGGCAGTCCTTCCCTGCCAGAGCGACCGACCTCGACATGGGATGAACCCACCGAAACCATCATCGGTCAGCCCTTCGTGCTCAAACTGCCAGCGGATTTGCCAGCGGGGCAGTACCGCGTGATGGTGGGCATGTACGATTCTGGTTCCGGTCAGCGTCTCGCTTTGCCGGACGGCACTCAAGAGATCATGCTAGTGACCATCACCGTGTCATGAGGATCTTCCTGCGTGTGCTAGATACCTGAGCTTCGGGTAGCCACTGGAAACTATCGGCACTGTTGCCTGCAAAGTCATCTGTTGCTAAAGGGTGAGTACCGCAGGGACTTCGTACTCTAAGCCTGACGCTTCAGCGTCGGGCGTCGTTGCCGATAATGGTGGTTAAACTATACGACCTGAAGCTAAACAGGCTTGAGCAGATAAAAATTGTTCATCCCATACACGAATCGACGGTGCTCATCAAGGGCAAAACCAGCCTCACGGCACAAAGCAACAATATCGGATGTCCACATGCCGCCGAGTTCGCCCTCTTTCATGCCGCCGCGATGCTTATCCTCGCTGTACCACCAGATGGCATGACCAAAATCGCCCAACAGCGGGTTGATCATCGTGATCACGAGCCGACCATCCGGCTTGATCAAGCGTCTGGCTTCGTGCAGCGACTGTTGGCGGTACGGGATATGGTTTAGGCACGCGATATACGTGATCGTGTCAAACGATGCGTCCTCGAACGGCAGCGCCGCCGTACTTTCCACCACTTGCACCCCGCCGCCCCAATCGAACACATCCACGCCAACGCCGTTTTTATACAGATTCACCAGCGTGTTCGGCCCCGCGCCAATATCGAGCAGACGCCCTTTCAGGTACGGGAAAACCATATTGATGCGTTCGGCTTCCAGCGTTGTCCAGCCCAAGCGCGGCAGCCACTCCTGATCGAATAGCACCAGCCGGAACGGAATCCCGATGAAATCCCACACCGTTTGCAGCGGCGATTTCGCGCGCAGGTATTGTTGTGCTTTCAAGTTGTGAGTCATCAGCCCTGCCCGATGAAAATAATGCCAGCCACCAGCAGGATCATCCCGATGCTCTTATTAAGCGTGATCGACTCGTGAAACAGCACCGCGCTCGCCAGAAACACCACCACGAACGTCAGGCTGTAAAACGGATACGCGTAGCTCAGGCGGAATCGGCTTAACGCGCCCATCCAACTGAACATGCCGAGCAGCGCGCTCACCAGCACGCTGATGATCCACGGGTTGAGCAGCAGATGAATGACGTATTGAATGCGTCCGGGCGTGTCCGCTGGCAGCGTGCCGAGCTGCGATGCCTGCCACTTCATGACCAGTTGACCGTAAGCGGTGAATACGATCGTCGCGAGGATGAAAAGATGATCCATAGTGCCTACTCTGCGTGTGCTAATTCGATACATGAGCGAATCCCCGCCAACTATTATTCGCGCGCGAGGTGATAGTGATGCCGGTCAAGGCATTCTCGGTAAACCAAGCTTCAAATTCGTCGCGCGGGATGTATTCCGCGATCTCTGGCACGAGATGGTCGAAGATGACCAGCGCTGTCTCCCGAAAGTTACAGTGCTTGCCGAGCCAGCAGAGATAATCGAAATAAAACAGCCATTTTCGCAGCCATGCCAGCGACGCAGCGCGTTCGACGGGCAGATACACCAGCCGGATCAGCGCATACAGCGGGAGCGCGAGGGCATACGACACAGCCCACAGCACGGGGCGTGGCAATCGGCTGGACACATGCTGGCGAAGCGGGTTCAGCACGTGGATGATCCAGCCGTTGTTTTCCCGCCCATACACCCACGCGCTGATGCTTCCGCTCGGCTTCAGCACGCGCACAATCGAACTGAATGCGCTTTTGGGATCAGCCGTGTGATGCAGGACGCCAACCGAAAACGCGTAGTCGAAGCCCTGTTTTAGCGGCAGTTTCAGCAGATCGCCCTGAATGATCAGCACATTCGGCAGATGCTTAGTGTTGGCAAATGCGGCTTCGACGGCGCTGCTCAGATCCAGCCCGACCACGCGTGACGCGCCGAACTGCTGCGAAAGCAGCGTGAAGCGTCCCAAACCGCAGCCGCCATCCAAGACGACTTTCCCTTGAAAATGTGCTGGTGTCACGGGCGCGATGAAATCAAGGAACAATTCCTGAGCGCTAAACGCCGTGTCCTTCACAATCGGATTCGCTTGTGTCCATTGATAGCCGAAGCCTTCCACCGTGTTATTGACTTCCCCGGCCTGAATATCGGTGGCGAAGCGCGGTACCCCGCGAATGATCGGATACGACGCGGCACAGCCAGCGCACACCAGACTCCCGCTGATCACCACCTCATCCGCGTGGACGAGCGCTTCAGCGCGTAGATCGCGCCTACATTTTGGGCAGCACAACAAATCGAGCCACAAGTTAATATCGCGCATAGAATTTCACGACACTTCCACAAATTGCTGCCACCAGACCGCTAACGTCAACAATCCCCAGATCTGATGGCTGTTATCGGCGCGGTTTTCGAAATGTTCCTTGAGCAGCGCAAGCACCACCGTGTGATCCAACCAGCCCATCTTCTTGAGCAGCGCTGGTGCGAGACAATCCGTGACGTACGGCTTCATCTCCTGCTTGATCCAATGCGCATTCGGCACGTTGAAACCAGCTTTTTTTCGCCACAAAATCTCATCCGGCAAGCGCTTGGACATCACCTTTTTGAGCAAATATTTCTTATGCCGCATCTGGTTCAACTTGAGATGCGGCGGCAGGCGGGCGGCGAATTCCACGAGACGATAATCCAGCAAAGGTTCCCGCGCCTCAAGGCCATGCGCCATCGTCATGCGGTCAACTTTGACCAGCATATCGTTCGGCAAGTAGAATCGCGTATCAACGTACAGCATCCGGTTCAGCGGATCGCGGGCGTTCGTTTGCGCGAAGGCAGCGCGATACAGATTTACGACATCTGCGTTTATCTCCGGCTTATCCGCCAGCGGTTTCAGCAGCGCCCGCCGCGCGTCGGCATTGAAAATCATGCGCCAACTCGCGTGCGCATCTTCCTCGTTCAACGCACCGCTTTTGACGAACCGCCGCACTTTGAAATCCCACGCCACTTTCCCCTGAGTGACGGGCAGCCTATCTACCAACGGCTCGACCACACGCTGACGAATAGCAGATGGTATAGCTCGATACAACCGATGCGCGTAATACGCCTGATACGTCTCATAGCCAGCGAAAATCTCGTCCGCGCCGTCGCCGCTGAGTGCCATCGTGACGTGCTGCCGCGCTAGGCTAGCGACATGGTACATCGCCACCATCGAGGAATCAGCCAACGGCTCCTCGGCGTGCCACACTAGCTTCGTAAACAGGTCACCGGCTTGCCCCGCTACCATCTGCTCCCGATGATCCGTGTGCAAAAACGCCGCGACCTTTTGCGCATACGGGCGTTCGTCAAAATTACTCTGGGTGAACCCGACCGAAAATGTCTTCACGGGTTCCTGCAAATGCTGCGACATCCAATACACAACCGTGCTGGAGTCGATACCGCCGCTCAAAAACGCGCCAAACGGCACATCGCTCACCAACCGCAGCTTGACGGAGCTATCTAGCAGCGCCCTCAACTCCTCGGCGTAATCGTCCTCGCTCCGGTAGCCATCTTCCCGATACCGTACATCCCAGTATTCAACGTGTTGCAGTTGCCCATTCTCGATCACCAGATAATGTCCCGGCAAAATCTGACGGGCGTGCTTGAATAGCGTATGCGGTGCGGGCGTGTAATTGAGCGCGAGGAAATAAGCCAGTGCTTCATAATCGATCTCGCGGTCAAACTCAGGATATGTGAGCAGCGCCTTGATCTCCGACCCGAACAGGATCGTGTCTGCGATCTGCGCATAATACAGCGGCTTGATTCCCAGCCGATCCCGTACCAACCACAAACGCTTACGCGGCTCGTCCCACAGCCCGAACGCGAACATGCCGTTGAACCGCGCTAGACACTCCACGCCCCATTGTTCGTAAGCGTGAACGATCACTTCGGTATCGGTGTGCGAATGAAATTCATGCCCGTGCTGCATCAGTTCCGTGCGAATCTCGGCAAAATTGTAGATTTCGCCGTTGAACGTCACCCAGATCGTGCCGTCTTCATTGCGCATCGGTTGCTTGCCAGCGGGCGAGAGATCGATGATAGCGAGGCGGCGGTGTCCGAGGCCGATTCGCCCGTGTACGTAGTGCCCCTCGCCATCCGGCCCCCGATGGCTCATGGCATCCGTCATCGCCTGTAGCCGCTCGGCGCATACGTCCTCGCCGTTCATGTGGAGCAGACCCGCAATTCCACACATTAAGAATTCACCTCATACCGCTCCAACCGCAGTTGTGCGATCTGGTCGCAAATCACGCCGAGCGCGAACAGCAGCACGCTGGTGACGATTGCCAGCATTGCGCCCACGCTGACCCCATTGCCCGCCAACGCGAACGGAATCCCCCACAACACCCCGATCAACGCGATGACCAAACTGATCGGCAGAAAGATGCGCAGCGGATCGAACAACGCGGCGATGCGAATGATCAGGATCATCGTTTGCAGGCCGGTGGACAAAGATACAGTACTTTTGCCGCGCCGCTTGTTGACCGTGATCGGCACGTAGGTCACGGCAAAACCCCGACTCAGCAGCGCGATGGTGATCGTGGTCGAAAATGAAAATCCCGATGGACACAAATGCATATATTTGCGCACCACTTCGCGGCGCATCAGGCGCATTCCCGAATTCAGGTCAGGGATGTTCTGTCGCGTGATGTAATTCGCCATGAATGTCAGCAGCCATTTCCCCGGCATTCGCCACAATGGGCTGTGCAGCAGGGCGGTGCGCTGTCCGATGACCATATCGCTGCCTTCTGCGTTCTGAAACAAGCGCAGCACGTCTTCCGCGCGATGCTGCCCATCGCCATCCAGCGTCATCACGTACTCGGTCGTAGCCGCATTTATACCCGTTTTCAGCGACGCGCCATAGCCTCGATTACGGCGATGCCGCAGCACGCGTACCCCTGCCACGCTCTCCGCCAGTTCCGCCGTGTTATCTTGCGAACCGTCATCCACGACGATCACCTCTTGTACAATGGCGGAACACGCAGCGGTTAAGTCTTCCAGTACATCACGAATGGCCTGCGCCTCGTTGAATGCCGGGATGACAAGGGTGAGCAGTTTGCTAGTTGGATTAGACATCGTTGACTATATTTGTTCGACTGTGCTTGAGAATTCAGCGGTAGAGTTGATGGAGCACGGACATATTTTTGCCAGAGTATACCCGATCGTCTAGGCGTGACGAATTCACCTCATCACCAGCCACCAGTCTACCGCTGTGAACACAAACTTAGGAATGGCATGAATGATACCGAGTCAAATGCCCTCTACTTGGCTTTGGATACTCCCGTGTCCTCATCTCTTCTACGCTGGTAGCTACAAGCTAATGTATGGGATATACTTTGGGGCAGTAATCTACCTGCTTTTTGCTGGGATTAGGTCTGAAAATCTTGTTTTCCTACATGATCTTGAATATCAATGCTGAAATAATCCCAGTTCCGTTTATCCCCTTCACGATAATTTTCAATAGATAGTTGCAGATCTTTACAAAAGACAGTATGCATTATCTAATGAACATACTAATTTATCTAAGCTTGAAGAAAAGACCGGAATATGACGATCTCGCGAAAACGTAGTTTGAGATTAGACTACACCTTATCGATTGTCTTGATTGGGTTTCTGACTTTTCTCGCCTACGGATTATTCACACCACGGTTAGGATTTTACTGGGATGATTGGCCTCTATTATGGATTGTTAACGCGCAGGGAGTAGCAGGCATTTTCCCCTATACTGTAATTGACAGACCAATCTTGGCGATACCTTATGCAATAGGCTACATAATTGCTAATAATAATGCGTTCCTGTGGCAGCTAATGGGACTAGGACTCCGTTTTGCGGCTTCTGTAGCATTTTTATGGATGGTACGAAGTGTGTGGTCGGAGAGGCGGCTCGCAACGTTGATGATGGCCGTGCTTTTCACCGTATATCCCGGATTTTTACAGCAGCCAATTGCTCTCATTTATATTGTCCACAGCCTCGCACTTATCTCTGTTGCACTCTCGATTGGGTGTACTGTACATGCTTTACAGTCAAAAACACGTATAGGGTTCATTATTTTCACCCTCATTGCGATTGTCACGGAACTGTATTATCTGTCAACGCTTGAGTTTTATATAGGTTCCGAGGTACTCCGTTTCACGCTGATAGGAATTATTATATGGCGACGTGAGTTACGACTGCGCCAAAAAACTGTGTGTATTTTGCGCCATTGGTTGCCATATTTTGTGATGATGTGTGGCTTTCTCGTATGGCGTTTTCTATTTTTTACAAGTGAACGTAGTGCCACGAATGTCGGTGAACTCGCCTCACAATATCAATCGAATTTTTTATCCTCGATACTACGGATTCCGCTGACACTCATCAATGATTTCTTTGACACCACATTTTTTGCGTGGTTCGCTCCAACCAATGATCGATTGTCCAACGCTTCGTCAGCAACGTTGGCTCTTACCATCGTCGTTGGCGCAATTGCAATCGGCGCTTATCTTGGATTGCACTGGTGGACACAACGGAATCGTCTCGATGCTGATGAAAATCAGATCGTTGAAACTAAATACGACGCAATATATCTGCTGCTTTTTGTAGGAGTAGTGCTTGCCAGCCTGTTACCGGTAATTATATCTGGTAGACAAGTGGTGCTGCTCACCTCACTGAGCCGATACAGCCTTCCCGTGCTCATGTCTGTATGCATCGTGGTCACATTCGGTCTGTATTTGATGCGTCCGATTTTGCGTATTTCGTTGGTATGTATATTGATTGCATCATCTATAGGAACACATGTCCCCAACGCAAACATCTACCGTGCAGAATGGCAAGTAACGCAAGACTTATGGTGGCAATTGTCATGGCGTATCCCCGACTTAGCGCCGGAAACAGTTTTGATTGTTAGCTATCCAACAGGTAGCGTGGCTGGGCGTACCGCTTACACAGTGTGGGGGCCTGCCAACATAATTTACACTGCTCCGTCTGAGTCGGATAAACTAATCGCTGGCTTTGCTCTGGATACAGAAGTAAGTGACAATCTGCATCAAGGTAGCTTCTCAACAGGCGGTGGACTCCGCACAGTCAAATTCGATGTTAACTATAAATCTAGTCTCGTCGTAACTGTGCCTTGGGATAACTCGTGTCTGCGAGTTATAGATAATCTGCACACCGAATTCCCTAACGATGCATCTGCTCTTGTCCAATCTGTAGCCCCTTATTCGCGGCTAGATAGAATTCGCGAATCTGGTGAGACTAACAAAACTAGCTTGACTAGCTTATTCGGGAAAGAACCGTCTCCAAGCTGGTGTTACTATTTCGAGCACGCGGATCTTGCGAGGCAGTTCGGTGAATGGGAAAAGGTGGTTAAAGCCTACGATGAGGCACAATCAGGCGGGTTTGCTCCGCAAGATGTTGGGGAATGGCTACCCTTTTTGGAGGCATTTATCAATCTAGGGGATGCACAACGTGTGAATCAAATACTTGAAGATGCCTCCACTGATGTCACAGCGTCTTTCGCGATGCGGGAAATGTATTGTGGCACCCTTGATAGACTACGGGTAACAATGGGTGAACAAACGAATAAGATAGACCTAATAAAGGCGGCGGCAGTAAAACTAACTTGTGTTGCCGCTAAATAACTGAGGGGTGTCGAAAAGCGTATTACTGCCTTAGCGGGTACTTTTGCATAATTCATGCATAGAGTAGCTTGAAATCCACCTCCAATCGGGAAAAGAGGGCGTTTTGTCTGACATGGATAGACTAAAGCAGGAGTATGAAGCGCGGCGTCAGCGCTTGCCAAGTGATGAGTACTCACTGCTGAAGAGGGGGAACTTATACGCCTATCAGCAACGCCAAAAAGCCACCATTCAGATGTTTAGCCGCCTCAACTGGAAAAGTCTGGCGGAGAAAGCCATCTTGGAAGTAGGGTGCGGCGGCGGCGGCATACTTCATGAATACCTCGGCTATGGTGTTCAGCCCGATCGATTGCATGGGATCGAATACCTTGCCCATCGCGTAGCAGAATGTCATCAGCGCTTTCCCGATGTTCCTGTCATTCACGGCGATGCGCAGTCCTTACCCTACCCCGATAATCACTTCGATCTTGTCCTGCAATACACCGTGCTTTCCTCAATCTTGGACCCTCAAGTCCGTGCGAATGTGGCGCGGGAAATGCGGCGGGTGGTGCGTCCATCCGGCGTCATCCTCTGGTACGATTTCTGGCTAAATCCCAAAAATCCTCAGACTCACGGTATTCGTTTGGATGAAATAAGGAGCCTATTCCCGGATTCGCGACTGCTCGTCAAAAAAATTACGCTTGCGCCTCCGTTAGCGCGCCGCTTGGTGAACGTATCTTGGCTGGCCTGTGAACTCTTGGAAAGCCTGACTATCCTCAACTCGCACTATCTGGTTGCCATCATGCCCACTAAATAAAGCGAACCCCTCGAAATATGGAGTCGGAACATCGACACGGATCGCGGTAGCAGGGGATGAGCGCTTAGGGCTTGCCCTCGTATGGTGTGACAATCTGCGCGTTCAACTGGTCAAGCAGCGTATTCAGCTCGATCCTGTACACCTTGGCGACTTCTTCCACCGTGTGGAACATGCCCAACGTACAGCCCACACACGCCATCGTATGCTGCACAAATACATTCGCCGTCTGCGGATAGCGACGTGTCACCTCGTCCACCAGCATCTCAGGCCGGATCAGCAGTTCCTCATTCATGCCATCTCCCCGACAAAATCAGTTACACTTAGCGCATCATGATAATGCCAAGAGCATACTTGCTCTTTGATATAGATCAAGCGAATTAATTATGCTCACTGCTGATGATCGTCACAGCATCCTACGTCACGCCGCCCTCTTCGCCGCCGTCCCCATCGATCTCCTCTCTCCTCTGGTGGCGGCCTCGCGCTCACAATCCGTCAGCAAGGGAGATTTTCTGTTCCGTCAGGGCGAGGATGCTTCGACCTTCTATCTGCTGCACAGTGGGCAGGTGCGTTTGGTGCAGCACTCCGCCGAGGGCAAAGATGTCACTTTGGCGACTTTCGGCACGGGCAGTGTCATCGCCCTCGTCGCGGCTATCACCCGCGAACCCTACCCCGGCAGCGTCGAAGCCATCGATACCTCGGAGTTGATCGCCCTTCCCGGCGATCACATGTGGCAGTTGATGAACGCTTATGCCCCTTTAGCCGTCAATGTGCTTCGTCAGGTCGCCGCGCGGCTGCACGAAGCACATGATCGCATCCGTGAACTAAGCGTCGAAAAAGTTCAGCAGCGCGTCGCCCGTTCACTGCTCCGGTTGGTGCGACAGGTCGGCGTCAAGCAGTCCGACGGCAGCATCTCCCTCGATCTCCGCCTCAGCCGTCAAGACCTCGCGCAGATGAACGGCACTACGCTGGAGACCATCAGCCGCACCCTGACCACATGGGAGCGCGATGGCCTGATCGACGCTGCCCGCGAACACCTCACCGTCCTCAAACCGCATCAACTGGTCGTCATCGCTGAAGATTTGCCCACCTAAAATTCAGTAACTCACCTGAGTTTCGGACATTTACTGAGCAGTCAATAGCGCACGATTGAGCACAAAATCAGTTGTAATGATGAGGGTGAGTCCCATTCGGGACTTCGTTCTCTAAGCCTGACGCTTCAGCGTCGGGCGGCGTTACCGATGATATGGCCTGACCGATCCGAAACTGAGGTTAACTCGGAATTCCTCCCTAATTTGATCCACATCAAAGAGTCTGCTCATCAAAGCGCCTATGCTTTGCGTAAATCAGCAAACGCGAATATTAAGAGGTCAGCCATGAACAAGCAGCATTTCACCAACCGACGACGATTTTTGCAAGGTATGGTCGCCGCCGCTGGCACCACCGCGCTCGGCGTTTCGGCTCCTTTAGCGCAAACCGCCCTCGCTGCCACGGCGGGCGAACGTGGCCTCCTTCGTAGCGCCACTTACCCCACCAATACCAAAGATGCCACGCTGTCTGCCGTCACCAACAAAGTTACCCTACACACGCCGCATATCGTCAAAGAGATCGCGCCCGATACGCCCTACGAACTCTGGACGTTCGATGGCAGCGGGCCGGGGCCAGCTATCAACGTCATGGAAGGCGAACCCGTAGACTTCACCATGATCAACGACTCCGGCATGATGCCGCACAGCATCGACTTTCACGCCGCGCTGCTCCCGTGGGATAAATACTATCAGGCCGTCAATCCGGGTGAGGAGCATAAATTCACGTGGACGCCCAAATACCCCGGCGTCTTCATGTATCACTGCGGTACGCCGCCCGTCCTCTTGCACCTCATCAACGGGATGCACGGCGCGATCATTGTCCAGCCTAAAGCTGGCTGGCCTGAAAAAGCCGACCGCGAGTATGTCCTCGTCCAGCACGAGTTCTACCTCGGTCAGCCCGACGATCAAGGTGTCTATCGTGGCGATTATCTCAAGGCCACGCAAGTACAGCCCGATTTCGTCGTCTTCAACGGCTATGCCAACCAGTATCAGGCCAATCCGCTCGTCGCCAACCCCGGCGAACTGATCCGCTTGTATGTCTGCAACGCTGGCCCCACCACCTTCAGCGCCTTCCACGTCATCGGCACGCTGTTCACCGCCACCTATGCGGATGGCAACCCCGCCAACAAGCAAACCGGGATGCAGACCGTCACTATTCCGCCCGGTGGTGGCTACGTGGTCGAGATGCGCATCCCCGACGAAGGCTACTACCCGTTCGTCACGCATAGTTTCGCCTATACGGGTAAGGGCGCGCTAGGCGTCATCAAAGTCGGCAATCCGCCACCGCTCGGTGAAGGCGCGTCCCACTAATTCTGTCCTTCGCTGCCCCTATTCGCGCAAAACGCGTCAGGGGCACCTTTCTCCATCTTTTTACTTAGCACCCAGCACTCTGCACTTTGTATTTGTACTAAGCACTCAGGACTAAGCACTAAGCACTATCTTTCCACTTCCTTGCTCGGCACGGCCTCAATCGGAGCCTCATTCCGATACGTCACCATCCCCGGCTGTCCGCCCTTGATCTTGCGCACATACCGCCGCTCGGTCACGTCCACCAAGACTCGTCCTTCCTCGCGCGATGGGCTGTAATACGCCGCCAGCCCTGCCGCCTTATGCAGCACTGTCGATGGCACCGGACGCCCCCCGCTCTTGATCACCACATGTGCCCCCGGCACGCCGCGCACATGCAGCCACGTATCCTCTGGCCGCCCCTTGCCGAACGTCACATCCTCATTCTGTCGCGAATTCCGCCCCACCCACACCACGTAGCCATCAATCGTCGCCTTGATCGGCGCAGATTTGCCCGCTTGCGGACGTGCTGTTTTCGTCCCGCGCCAGTAGCCGTTCTGTTGCAGCGCGTCTTGCACTTCCCCGATCTCTGGCACGTTGCTCGCCAGCTTCAGATCGACTTCCAACTGCCGCAGATACGCCAGCTCACCTTCCGTCTCCTCGATCATCGCTGGCACGCCTGCCGCCGCCCGTTTCGCCCGTTCGTATTTGTCGAAGTAGTCCTTGGCGTTATCCAGCGCGCTCATCGTTGGATCGAGCTTGATCTCTAGTTCCGGCTGGTCAAAATCGTACTGCGCCTTCAGCAGCGTGTCCTTCGGCTTGATCTGGTACTGATAAGCGAGGATCAACTCGCCGCTCTGCTTCAAGCGCTCCAACTCGCTCTGATCCTTATGCGCGAACCGCAATGCCTCCGCTTTTGCGGACACCTTCGCGATGGCCTCGATCAACTCCGCGTGGATCGGCTCTTTGGCGGCGTTATACGCTTCCTCACCGACGGGCGCGCCATAATACGTCGCCAGCGCCTCGCTCATATCCTCTACCGCGTGCCATCCCGGCAAATGCGTGACCTCATACGCCGAAAAGCTCGTCACCATTCCATCGGCCTCGGTGATTCCCGGCTCGAACGAGTCCCGCAGCATTGGCGTGATCATCTCCTGCATGATCTCCTCCAGCATCGCCGGATCGACCTTACTCGCGGGCGCTTTCACATCCCCCGCCGCCCGATAGATCACCTCTTTCGCCAGCATCGGGCTAAAGC
>JAHBVJ010000005.1 GCA_019637615.1 Anaerolineae bacterium
GATGGTCTTTCAAAAAATAAGGCGGGAATACGACACGTGCGTCAACGCTTTTTCTTGAG
Organism: Anaerolineae bacterium; assembly: GCA_019637615.1. Classification (GTDB taxonomy): domain Bacteria; phylum Chloroflexota; class Anaerolineae; order Aggregatilineales; family UBA2796; genus JAHBVK01. The sequence goes on from JAHBVJ010000005.1 coordinate 60, forward strand.
TCCCTTCAGTGGACTTCTTGAACTTGTAGCCGGGGGTTTCAACCCTCGGCGTGCGTTCGCAACGAATCCCCGTTTCCCTGTCTAATTTCTAAACCACCATAATTGTCGGGTCTTGAAGGTGCTGCCCATAGGGACGAAGATCAGCCACCATGTTAGTGCTAGTTGCCTTACCCGCCCCACTTGCCGATCAGTGCTGCCACCGAGCCGACCACATCGTACCAGCACGGGAAGCGCTCCTCGCCATAGTACACATGCGGCGGAGCCAGCTCCGTGACGATGAATCCGAGTCGTCGGTAATGCCGCAGCATTCCAGCGGAAGCCGTGCCGCACACATGCAGGTAGCCATGCCGCCGCGTCTCCAGCCAGCAGTAACCGAGCATCCCGACGAAGTATCGGTTTTCCTTCTGTGCGTAGTCATGCGCCACAGTGTACCGCCCGATGTCCACGACCTGACCGCGCGGCGCGATGCTCAGGCCAAACGCTTCCTCGGTGGGCAGCGGCAGTTCCGGCACGGGCAGCACGATCCGCCCCGTCGCCATCGGTGCGTCGCCGTCCCATCCGATCACTTGCAGCGCGCGTTCGTCGTGAATGTCGTGCTCAAGGCCATCGGGGAAGTCTTGCGGCGTCGCGGCTCCGCGTTCGATCAACGCCTCATACCGCAGTCGGTACGCGGCTTCGCGCTCCTCGCGGGTTTGTGCCACGCTGAAGCGGATCGGAGCCGCCTTCTCTGCCATCATCGTGGCGAGTGCATCCAACGCTTGCAGGTCAGTCGCCTGCGTGTTTATCTTGGCCTCACTCATAACCGCCTCGTCGCGCTAGTTGCCGCCAGCCGTGGCATAGCCAGCGATGATCAGCGTCGAGTTCGGCGCGACTTTATCTGAGCGTTTGCCCTCACCGGTGAACGTATAGCGGATAAACTGGTTCGGGTTGCCAAGCACATAATCGACGCCGTTCAAGGTAAAAGGCGTCTCGCTGGTCTGTGTATATTCGCCTAACCCCGTCACGATCCCCGTATCGGGCGCTTGCACGTTGACCACCGTCTGCCAGTGCTCATCTCCGGTGGCGATGACGACACCCTTCCCGAACGAAGCTGGATCTTTGAAATCGGCCTGTGGCTTGTCGTTGTAATAAACCGTAGTGGTACCCGCCGCGTTCAGCACGAACAGCGTCTCCAGCACCGAGCGCGCCGTCAAATGCGCGGAAGATACATAGGTGAAGCGTGCTGTCGCCTCCGAATGGTTCAGCAAGTCGGTGAACATCAAGTTAGCGGGGACGCCGCTGATGGCGGTCAGGTAGCCATAACCGTTGAAGGACAGTGCGGCTTGGTCGATCTTGCCTACATATTCCAGCGAAGTTTGTGCGGCGGGTGCTGCGCCCACCACTTGCGGCGATTGCGCCAGTATCGGTTGATGATTGCTCAGGATGGCGATAAAAATAATGAACGTGCCGACAACGATCAGTTTTAGGGTGCGCTGGGCAGCGCCCCGATTTTGGTTGATCATGATGTCTCTCCCATTTTCTGACGTGCGGAATTTTTTGAGTCAGTTTCTATTATGATGCCGTACCGTTCTGGCGCAAGTCACTCCGCCGTGTCACTTGCATCGGGAGTAAGAGTCGATGATCAACATCAAGGAGATTTCCGAACAGAAAGGCAGTTCATTATGTCCCCACCAACCGATTTCGAAAACAACAGCCGCTTCTTGCGCCGCTTGCGCAAAGATCAGCCCGACGAACCCCCAACAGGTGGACTTCCGATGAATGAGATCAAACAGCGGATCGCCAGCCGTCTGCTAACCGAACTACCGACTGACATTACTGAAGCGGAACTACACCGGCAGAGTCGCGACATCATCCGCGCCGTCGTTGCCGAGCCAGCCTTTGCGTTGCCCGCTGAAGAACAATCACGGTTGGTCACTCAGTTGCTTCACGAAGCCCTGAAGGCTGGCCCGCTCTCTGCGCTGTTAGCGGATGAACATGTGCGCGAGATCATCATCGCCAGCCCCGCCGAGATCTATGTCAAGCGCGAAGATCAGCTCGAACGTGTACAGGCCGCCTTTGAGAATCACGATCACATGCTGCGCATCTTGGATCGGCTGGTGCGGCTGCATACCGGGCAAGCTCTCACGCTGGATGAACTATCGTCGGCCTTATACATTCCGTGCGGCAGTCTGGGCCTGACCATCTTGCGCCCGCCCTCCACCAGCGCGCTCATCGCCATCATCGTCAGATTGCGTTGACGTATCTTCCGGCTCATCAACAACATCGCTGATCTGGCGGAGTGTGAGCAGCACATTGCCACCAAGCCGCGCCGGACGCTCAAGGTAGAACGCTTCGTACTCCTCGTCATCGTTCAGTCCGTCGAAGCGGCTCGCCTGTGTATAAAACAACATCTTGCCGACGGACAGGCAGAAAAACGGCTGGATCAGCGGCGGCGAAATCACCGTGCGGCTCAACGCGCCCCTGACGGATTTCACTCTGGTTTCGAAGGCGGGGCGGATGTTCAGCGCCAGCAGCAGCAGCGTCCCCACCACGATCACCAGCGTCAGTACAGCGATGGCGGTCAGATCTGGCGCAAGCTGCAACGCGTTGATCACCACCGCCGCCACCAGCATCACCGTCAGCGCGCCGATGCCATGTTCCGCCGCGCGGACAGCCACATACCACCAGCGTTGACGCGGACTGAGCAAGCCCGCGCGGTTAGCCTTGAGATCTATCGCGGCCTGTTCTTGGATCACCTGTTGTGGCGTTGGGCGTAACAATTGTGTATCAGTCATGATCGATAGTGAGATTCTACCCTTATTTTTTATTCCATTTTTACTTGATTTTGTCGTAGAATGACACACAAGTCGGAGTATTCATCCTGCTTTTCCTATACGAACTATATTAATTAACGTTGCTTGAGTTTTGACAGGGGGCAGTTGCCATGTACGCGAAGAATGAGCTTATGTTCCCACACCATGTTGTTCCCGCTCTGCGCATGCTGCGCGGCCCGGAATGGCAATCTCTCGTGGAACGAGTCCTCGCCCTGCCAGAAGGCCATGAGCAAAGCCTCGCTTTCGGCCTGATGATGATCCGCCTCAATGGATGCCTGAGCTGCGAAACCGATAGTTACCGTGCGATGCGTGGCTGTGATGCCTGCACCATTCAGACCCTTCGTCGCTATAAAGGGACTGATCGCGATTTACTCGGCCTGTACCAGCAAGCCTTGGACGAAGTGCGCCGTTATCTACAGCGCGGCACCAAGATCGCGTCCGAAGACGTGGCCTAGCCGTCATACGACGCGCTCAGGTCAAGCTACAATCGAAGCACGCGCCCTAACGGTCAACACCGACCGTACACGTAACCGCGTACAATACAAATTGCTCATCCAACAGGGCAGTTAGGGCGATGTGTTCAGCGTGCAGAATGCTCAACCAGCGTGGCGCGACCTCACGTGGCAAACTGAGGTAGTGCGTTCGGCTCGTCTGCGTACAAACGAATCGTGCCAGCGCTTCCGGCGACGGTTGATACACGAGCATCGGCAGTGCTTCGCTGGCGGGGTCGCCCAGATAGTACCCCAATTCCCAATCCACCCAATATTGATGGATCAGCGCTTCATGCGGCAGTGTTCGGATGCGTGCCGCCAATCTGTCGATGCCCTGTGCCGTCTCCGCCGCCACCCCGACTCCGATCATGCTGTGGATCGCTTGCCACGTCACGGACAGCATCAGCACGATCACCACCAGCGTCACGGCAGTAGGCAATCGTCGCAGCCCACGCGCCACCAGACATACGACCAGCACGATCAGCGGTTGCAAATACCGATCATAGGTATTGTACGCCAGCAGCCAGTACAGCATCAGCGTCCCGATCACGCCCAAAGCGATCACCGCCGTCGTCAAGTCCATCGCTGGCGGCTCTGATCTTCCGCGTGCCTGAATCAGCGCCACCACCGCCAGCAGCAGGCTTGGCGCGACTCCCACCGCATAGCCGAGCAGGTCGATCCAGCGCCACAGACGCGTCAGCACCTCATCAGAACGGATCAAGCGCAGCGCCCCCGGATTGATCACGCCGAGCGACCAGAAATCGACGGAAGCCGCCCGCGCCGCGCTCCACGCCGCCAGCAAGCCGATGCCTAGCGCGAGAGGCACCCCGAACCGCACGATCAAGCGCCGCGCCATTCGCCATGACCATGTGCTGCGTGCCCCGCTCAAGCCGATCAGCACGAAAATCGGCAAAAATTGGATCGCGCTCTGCTTCGTCCACAAGCTCAACGCCGCGCTGATGCCCGCCAGCCGCCATTGTCCGCTGGCGAGTCCCCACGCCGTCAGGATCAGCCACAACGTCAGCGCCGGATCGTGGAACAGCGTCGCCGCGAACGCCACGTCAAACGGCGACAGCGCCAGCATCGCCAACACCACCAGCGCCGTACGCGTATCGTACACACGCCGCGCCAGTCCATAACCCGCTGCCATCCCGATCAGGCTGATGAACACAGTAGGCCACCGTCCGCTGAACTCGGATACGCCCGTCAGCATGAAACCGAGTGCCGTCAGCGACAATCCCAACGGCGGTTTGTCCAGCGGTACGGTCACATCCCGCAGCAGCCAATTGCCATGCAGCGCCATCGAGCGCGCATACGTCGCGTACAACGCCTCGTCGGGATGAAACCGCACATCCCGCGCCAGCATCGACACGCGTAGCGCCGCGCCAAGCATCAAGATCATCACCACCAGCGCCACATGAACGCGCCTATACTGTCGCAACCGATCTTCCTCACCCTGACGACTAATGCTGCTCAATTATTGCCCGTCATCGATGCTTGCTCACCTTCGACATTCCGCCGACTCTTGCCCTCTTGACTTAGCGCGCGCTCTAAGTTGTAGAGTTCAGCATTAAATGCATGAACAGCACAGGCGCAGTGTGCATGGACTACATCAATCTGGGACGGAGCGGTCTACAAGTCAGTCGTTTGTGCTTGGGGACGATGACCTTCGGGCGGGAAACCGACGAACCGACTAGCCGCATCATGCTAGACCGCTTTGTCGAGGTCGGCGGGACATTCATCGATACGGCAAACGCGTACAGCAGCGGGCATTCCGAGGAGATCATCGGCAACTGGCTGACGGACAAACCGCGCCACGATCTCATCATCGGCACACGCACCATGCAGCAGCTTGAGGATAATCTCGGTGCGGTCGGCTGGTCGCTCAACGCGGATCAGATGCGACGATTGAATGATGCCAGCCGCAAACGGACGCCATATCCATATCAACTGTTGGACGATTTAGTTAGTGCATAATCACCGCCCTGATCTAAGCCCGTCCGATTATGGTCTTTCAAACAAGAAGGCGGGAATACGACACGTGCGTCAACGCATTTTCTTGAGTCCCTTCAGTGGACTTCTTGAACTTGTAGCCGGGGGGTTTCAACCCTCGGCGTGCGTTTGCAACGAATCCCCGTTTCCCTGTCTAATTTCTAAAATACCATTATCGGCGGGCTTATCAGGTGGCGACCATCACCGGTTTCCTACGAGGGTTTCTTATCCGCCGTGATCGCGTCGATCTCTTTGCCGAGCGCCGCTAACCGATCATTGAAACTGCCGATCTCCGACTGCTGATCGCGGTAGCGCTTCGCCAGCGCTTCCAACTGGCTGAACACGGGTGATAGAATCTGCTTGCCATATTGCAGCAAGCGAGATCGCTCGTGATTCGTCATCTTGATCAACGACTCTTTGTAGTTATTCTCCAAACCGTCGATCTTCTCGTTGAGCTGATTCTTGGAACGGTTCACCGCCGTCCGCCACGCGATGAGCGCCACCCCGCCGCCCGCCACGAGCGCGATTCCACCGCCAACCGCACCCAGAATCGCCAGCGGATACAGGTGCAACGCACCGGGCGTAGCGATGCTGAGTAATAATGCTACCAGCCCGCCCACGCCGCCCGCCGCGCCATATGTGAAGTTGCGCACGTTCTGCTCGAAATCGGTCTGGATGCTGTCGATCACCTGCTGATTCGAGTACGACTTCATCTCGCTGTCTGCCATCAGCATCGCCGTCTGCACCGACGCCCGCTGATCCGCATAGGTGGCGGCGTCCATGCTGGCGGCTTCTTCGCGCAGCAAAGCATCCATCTTGCTCAAGCGCTCCAGCACACCGCGCCAGTACGCCCGCCCGCTGTCCACCAGCGCGTTGATGTAATACTCCTGTGTGGTCGTCAGCCGTTTGAGCGTGTCGCCCACCACGTCCTGCTCGAATTCCTTCTGGATCGCGTCTTTATCCATCCCACGGAACGTCGCGCGGACAACCTTGATGTTTTTCTCGATGAACTTCTCGCCGCGCCCGCGCATCTCGTTGAAGACGCGCCGCACATCCGCCAGCGTATTGTTCAACTGCTTGTCGAGGTTAGCGGCCTGCTGCTCGATCTCGCGCTGCAAATCTTCGGCAGCGTTGGTATCCGCGCCGATCAGGTTGAGCTTGCTCTGCACATCGCCCACATATTTCGCGGTGATGCGCTTGGCGAGTTCCAATTGCGTCGTCAGCTTCTGCTTGGCGGGCGGCACCTGCTCAAACGTCGCCTTCAGATGATTCCGCACCGCGTTCATGCCGTGGTCTTCGTTGGTGCGCAGCATGTTCAGCAGACCATTCGCGCGCTCGCCTGCCAGCGCCTTCTTAGCCGATACCATGAAGATCGGCGGACGCAGGTCGAGCATATCGCTGAGTTGCCGCTGCACGAAGTCTTTGACCTCGGCTTGCTCTTTGTCGTTCAGTTGATCGATCTGGTTGATCACGACGATGATCTTCTTGCCGTAATTCTTGACCAGTTCGAGGTAAATCCGCTCGGTATCCGCGAACGCGCGCTTGGCATTGATCACGAAGATCACCAGATCGCTGCGGTGCAAAAATGACCGCGCGATCTGCTCATGCTTGGCAAACACCGAACCAGTCCCCGGCGTGTCCACGATCACGATCCCCGGAAAGCCCGTGTTCGGGTGCCGCCATTCGCGCACGGCTTCCTCTTTGGTGGAGGGCATCCGCGTCGCCAGCGGCGAATAGCGGATCATCTCGATCATGTCAGTGGTCGGCGTGATGCCCATCGGCAGCACATCGTCACCGAGCAGCGCGTTCACAAACGTCGATTTTCCCGCGTTGAACTCCCCGATCACGACCACCATCAGGAACATCTCGCGCAGATCAGCCGCCGCGTCGATCAACCGCTGCCGATCTGCCTCGCCTTCAGCGCCAAATTTGCTGACGTGCTCCCCGATGTCGTGCATCAAGCGGATCACGCGCTCACGTAGTTCTGCCAGCGGGCCTTCCAACACCAGACCCGGCGCGGTAGTACTCGGTATCGTCATACTCAACCTATTCGTTACTCCTTCAGCAGCCCTAGTTCTTTTTCCAGACTCGTGATGGTCTGCTGATGGGCTTCCAATTCCGTTTTCAACCCGTCGATCTGGGAAACCTGCGTTTCTACCAGCCGCATAAACGGCGCGACCGCGTCGAGGCGCATCTGCTTGCCATAAGCGATCTGCTCTTGCGCGGCCTTATCCAACCGCTGTCCATAATCATCTTTGACCGCCCGCATCCGTGCCGCGTAGCCACGTTCCAGCAGCTTACCCGCCAGCGGCATCACCAGCAGCCCCAACAGCATCAGCACCAACATCCCGAACAGGAAGATCACCCATGTGCCGCTGTTTTGCGACGCCGCGATCACCGTGCCGAGGATGCCCACCAACAGCACCGCGATCTCATACACGCCGAGGATGATGATCGCGTTTTTCACCGTATCATCGACTTGCTTGAACTCGACATTGCGGGCTTTTTCCAGCGTCGTCATTAACTCGTCGCGTCCGCTGCGCATGATCGTGCGGTCATAGCTTGGCGGCGGTTGCAGCTTCCCGATCACCTTCTGTTGCAGCGAATCCGGCAGTCGTTCGAGTTCCTTGCGTGTGTACCCGATCAAGTCGTCCACGTCTTTCACGTCGCGCCCTTCCAAGCGCGGCCCCAAGCGGTCAGTGATCGCGGGGATTTGCGTCAGTGGTTCGCTCACTTTGCGGTTCTCAAACGCGGTTTTGGCGGGTGTCTGCGCCCCCAAACGCCGGAAAATGCCACCCAACCCAGTGATCTCGGTCACGCCGCCCAGCGCCAGCCGCACCGCTTTGGAAAGCTGGAAAGTGTCGCCAATCGCCTCGCGCCCGCGCCGGATCGCCTCCGCGTACGTCTGGTCGATCTCCTCGATCTGCTGGCGCACGGTATTTTGCTGTTCGCGCACGCCCGCCTGAAGCTGCCGATCCACGTTCTGCGCGGATCGCCGGAAATCCGCCAGCGCGTCTTGCTGTTCGCGCACGGTCGTCAGCGCCAGCGTCATCACATTGCGCACGATTTGCAGCGGCGTCTCCAATTTTTGCCGCACGCGCTCGGCGTCGCTCAATTCCTTGTTGATGAACGCCTCGAACTGCCCGAAGCCGCTTTCTTTCCACAACTCCTCGTTGCGTGGCGATTCGCGTTGAGCTTCCATCGCCCACTTCGCGGACACCATCCACACTTCCGGCACCGTGCCGAGGTGTTGTTTGCTCTGATCCGCCACGAACGTCTTGAGCGTCTCACGTTCAGCCGGTTCGATCAGGTCGATCTGGTTGATGGCGACGATGATCCGCTTGCCATACGCCCGCAGCGACTGCAAATATTCGACATTGCTGGCGCTCATGGCTTGTGTCGCCAGCATCACGAGGATCACCAGATCGGCGCGGTGCAAGAATTTGCGCGTCGTGGCGTCATGCCCCTTGAACACCGAATCCAACCCCGGCGTATCCACCACGCTGACCTTTTCCAGCAGCGCGTGCGGATAAAAAATCGTCTCGTTATCGCCGGAGGTCGTGCGTTGCAGCGCAGGGCCATGCCGCAGGATCGCGATCCGGTTCGTGGTCGGGGTCGCCCCGCTTTCCAGCACGCGTTCACCGAGCAGCGCGTTCACGATGCTCGATTTGCCCGTATTGAACGCCCCCATCAGCACGATCAAGTAAGGGTGATCAGCGTGGAACAGCGCATCTCGCGCCTGTTCCATCTGGTCAGCGGGCAAGCCATCAACGCGCCCCAACGAATCGAGCAAGCCGTGTAATTCTTCGGCTTCCTTGCGGCGCAGCGTCTCGTAGCGAGTCACCAGACTCGGTTTATTTGTCTGTTTTTCAACGGAAGGGATCAATGCGTCCTCAACAGCTATACAGGCCAGCACGATCAAAGCGTATCAGCTAATTGTAACACGAATGCCTGCGCCTTCCTCAGCGTGTACATGGCGCTGCGCAGTTTACTGACCACGCCATATGCCATCGACTCTACTACGTAGAATCACCGCTCTCGGTTGCTCACCGCCGCGATCACCCCTGAGCCGTTGGCTGATAATGGCGGTGTTCGCTAACATCCACTGTATGAATGACCTCGGCTAACGTACAACGCAACAGGAGAATACCTTATGAAACGGTTCGTGCTGATCGGCTTACTGACTGCGCTGCTAATGAGTCACGGCGCGGTTTCAGCGCAAGGTGATGATGAGCGCTGCCTGCAAAAAGGCGGCATCTGGGACGCCGAGAAAAAAGAGTGCATCGTAGAAGCGGGCTATACCATCAACATCAGTTATCCGCTCGAACTAACCGATAATCCCTTTGTCGAATCTACCATCGATCAATTCCTCAAGCAGACTCGCGACGCCTTCGTAGCCGAGTACAACCAGAACGGCGATCCTAGCCCGATCCACGCATGGTCGCTCTACGTCCGTTACGAAGTCTTCCACGCCAAAGATCGCTATTTGGGCATCAAGTTCGATGTCAACACGTACACAGGCGGCGCGCATCCACTCTCTGCAATACAAACCATGACCCTCGATCTGACCGAGAATAAAGTGCTCACCAGTGCCGATCTGCTGACCTCGCCCGCCGCGCTCAACCAGCTTGCACCGCTGGCAGAAACCGTTCTCCGCGAACAGTTGAAAGATATGCTGGACGAAACCATGCTCACGGCGGGCACGCAGCCCACGCCGGAAAATTTCCAGAGTCTACTCGTCACCGATACCGACCTGATCATCTACTTCTCACCCTACCAAGTCGCGCCCTATGCGGCGGGCATTCAGGTCGTCAAACTTCCGTTAAGCCAATTGAAGGGGATTGTGGCAGACCAGTTCTTGAGCTAGTGAAAGGGGAGAGAGGATGTCTACGCATCACTTGGGGTTAGCGAGTTCGCTGTTGCAAGATGGCGACATGAAGCGCATCGAGGTGGACGGTAACAACGTCCTCCTCGTCCGTCAGCAGGGCACCTACTACGCCGTCGGCGCGGATTGCAGCCACTATGGCGGGCCGCTCGCTGAAGGCGTCCTCAGCGGGCATACGGTCATGTGTCCGTGGCATCATGCCTGCTTCGACATCCGCACTGGGCATCGCGTCGAACCGCCCGCGCTCAACGACATCCCGCACTTTCCCGTCACCATCGAGGATGGGCAGGTCGTGCTCACCCTCCCGCAGGATAACGAAGTCGAGCCGCCCGACGGCATCAATCCCGCTGTTGCCCCGCGTCATTTCGTGATCATCGGTGGTGGCGCGGCGGGCAATGCGGCGGTTGAGGAACTCCGGCGCTGCGGTTTCAAGGGCAAGATCACCCTCTTCAACAGCACGCCCGCCCTGCCCATCGACCGCCCCAATCTCTCCAAGGAATATCTCGCGGGGCAAGCCGATCCAGCTTGGATTCCCCTGCGTGGCGACATGCACTGGTATCGGAGTCGCGGCGTCGTTTTGCAGCTCGGCATGACGGTGGACAAAGTCAACGTGCAGGCGCATACTATCCACCTCATCAACGGCGCGATCCTGCATTATGAAAAGCTGCTCCTCGCGACGGGCGGCCTTCCGCGCCAGTTGACCACCACACCCGGCAACGACTTACAGGGCATTTTTGCCCTCCGCACGCTCGAAGACGCCGACAAGATCATTGCGGTGGCGCAGACGGGCAAGCGTGCGGTCATCATCGGAGCCAGCTTCATCGGCATGGAAGCGGCAGCCTCTTTGGCGGGCGGGCGCGGCGTCGATGTCACCGTCGTCGGGCTGGAACGCGTCCCCTTTGATCGCATCCTCGGTGAGGACATCGGGCGCGCCTTCCAAGCCGAACACGAGGCACATGGCGTCAAATTCCGCCTGAACAGCGAAGTCGCCCGCTTCGTCGGCAGCAGTGGGCGCGTTACTGGCGTCGAGCTGAAATCAGGTGAAACGCTCCCCGCCGATTTCGTGGTAGTTGGGGTCGGCGTCCGTCCAGCGACGGATTTCCTGCGCGATTCCGGCCTCAAGCTCCACGAACGCGATCAATCCGTCTTGGTTTCGGATACGCTCCAGACCAGCGATCCCGATGTTTTCGCGGCGGGCGACATCGCGCGTTGGGATGACGGGAAAACGGGCAGTGTCCGCATCGAACATTGGCGCACCGCCGAGCAGCAGGGCATCGTCGCCGCCAACAACATGTTCGGAGAATCCGAATCGATGCGCGGGCATGTGCCCTTCTTCTGGACGAATCAGTGGGACATCGCGCTGCGCTACGTCGGGCACGCCGAAAAATGGGACGACATTATTTACCGCTATGGCACGCCGGAAAAGAAAGATTTCGTGGCCTTTTACGTACACAACGGTAATCTGCTTGCCGCCGCTGGCATGAACCATGACGCCGACATGGACGCCATCGAGTTCATCTTACGCGCCGACAAGCCCCTGACCGCCGATCAAATGCGTGACGCCACCTTCGATCTCGCCGCGTACGCCGCCAAGTAACCAAGATGAGCACAGATCACCGCGATCTGTGCTCCCCATCCTTGTGTATGGCTTTCTTCTCTCTTCTTTACTAAGCACTCAGCACTTAGCACGCTCCTCTGCCTTGTACTAAGCACTAAGCACTTTCCTCTATCTCCTGCCACAGCTCCCACAAATTCCCTTCCGGATCGGCAAAATAAGCGGTGCGCCGTCCCCACGCCTGATCTTTGGGCGGCTCGATCAGCGCGACACCTTTCGCCGTCAGTGCCGCGCACGCCGCATCCACATTCTCCACACCGATGCACAGCAGCACCCGATGCCCCGCTCCCTGTGCCAGCGCCCGATCACCGACCATCTCGGCGGCGGCGGTTTCCTTCAGCAGCAAAAAATCCTGATCGCCCATCTTGAACCCGATGGACACATCATCGCGGAATGACTCTGGCAGGTTGAGCGTGTCCAGATAGAACGCGGTGCAGGTGGCTAGGTCTTTGACGAACATCACCGTCGCGGTGAGTTTACGGAACATCATCAGCCTCTTTCTCTATACGTGGTCAGAATGTAGATCAAACGCTCGTACACACTTAAAAATCATGCTATTGAACGCAATGATGCGGGACAACGACCCCATTTGCTCAGGTCTGAGTCCCATTCGGGACTTCGTTCTCTAAGCCTGACGTTTATGGTCTTTCAAAAAAATAAGGCGGGAATACGACACGTGCGTCAACGCTTTTTTTTGAGTCCCTTCAGTGGACTTCTTGAACTTGTAGCCGGGGGTTTCAACCCGCGGCGTGCGTTCGCAACGAATCCCCGTTTCCCTGTCTAATTTCTAAACCACCATCAACGTCGCGCGGCGCTGATAACGCGACATTGTCCCGTTGCGTCAATTCCTTGACGATTTTCTTCCTCGCCGTCAACGTCGGACAACGCGATTGCTCCCCACCTACCCGTTGCGCAATCGCTGCCCGAACTTCAACAGACAGCCGTTATCATCGAGTACGGCGAATTCCCGCACGCCGTAGAATCGATCTTGCAGCGCACCGTTCGGATGGATGATCTGCTGTTGCACCAGTTCTTCGTACAGCAGCTTGGCATCATCTACGTAGATGTAGCAGCTTGCCGACTTGGGCACCTCAGCATCATGGCAGTGCCAATAATTGATCCACACCCCATCCCGTTCAAAAATGATGTAATCCGGATACTGGGAGACGGTCTTGAAGCCCAATTTCTGCTCATAAAATTGACGGGTGCGCATCAGATCGAGCGATGGTAGTTCAGGGGCTACGGATCGCAGTGTCGGCATGACCATCATCCTCCGAAAAACTTCCCATATAAGATAGGGATTACAGAACACTGGTTTTTACAGCGCAGTTGGTGATCACGCATGGCTAGGCATTTCCATCTGCAATGATACACTTCTTTATCGCTCAAATAAGTCTACAGGAACATTTGAGTGATGTCAATGCCATATCTTTTTGCCGTTTTCAACCGCACGCTTACCCGCATAGAGGCCGTCCTCACATGCGCAACATCCAGCCTCGATTAGCCAGCCGTCATCGCCGTCGCTCAAACAATCCTTCACGGTATTCTGAGTCCCATACAGGACTTCGTGGGGTAAGTCCGACAATTCATCGTCGCGGATCGATTTCACATGTCCCCCCTTACATTTGTACGGATACATTTGTAAGCGTACATTTGTATGCTTACAAATGTAAGGATGTTCAAGCTAGAAAACCTGTTGTATTCTATCCTCACAACAGAAAACGACCGTAGCCATCCTGCACTGTCGTCGTTTTCTTATATCAACCATCTCGCCGCTGCACATCCATTCGCGATGGACTCAGCACGCTCTCGTGCTTCTTTACTTAGCACCTAGCACTCAGCACTCTCTTGCTTCTGTACTAAGGACTAAGCACTCAGCACTAAGGACTATCTTGAAGGAGTTTTCCATGCCTTGGTCGCCCGATAACATCACCATCGGTGAATTCGAAGACCTGCCCGTGCAGATGCTACCCTATCGTGTCTATTTCACGCCCGTCGAGGAACCACCGCCCGCGCCACCCGTGCCCGCCGCCGATCCCACTCCCTCGCCTGTACCGGACTCCCCTCTCCATTGCCATGGAGAGGGGGCGGGGGTGAGGCTCATCCTCACCGATCCCGATGATGATTGGAACGACGAACCCCTAACTGCGCCTGACTTAGCACTTGGCACTCAGCACGTAGCACTCTCTTCCAAGGGGGTGAGGCTCATCCTCACCGATCCCGATGATGATTGGAACAACGAACCGCTAACTGCGCCTGCCTCGTCTCCCTCATCGCTACCATCTGCCAATGCCGATCTACCGACCGTCCCTGACTTAGCACTTGGCACTCAGCACGTAGCACTGTCTTCCAAGGGAGTGAGGCTCATCCTCACCGACCCCGATGACTGGGACAACGACACCGCATCGTCCACCACCACCACTGTGTCACCTTCGCCCATCATCACCGACATCATGCCATTCTTGCTTCCTTCCCCCTCGCCTGCGCCGGACTCCCCTCTCCATGGCAATGGAGAGGGGACGGGGGTGAGGCTCATCCTCACCGATCACGACAGCGAGGTCGCGGACGCCCTGCCACTCCACCAACCTCACCCCCCGGAATCAAATGATCCCAAGTTCCTCCTCACAACGGGATCAAACTTGGGATCACTTCCAAAATGCGATACTGACTTCCGTGCCGCTCAGATCGTTACGGGGCAGACCAACCTCGCCTACGCAGCGCCGATCACTCACCCCTCAGCACTTCTCCCTATCTTCCACTCAGTACCAAGTACGCATCTCTCAGCACGGCTTCCTGCCTTCTACTCAGCACTAAGGACTAAGCACTCAGCACTACTTCCCCTGCTACACGCCGATGACTTCCTTCGCCACCCGTTCGCCGCTTTCCGCCGCGCCCTCCATGAAGCCTTGGAAGTCCAGACTCGTGTGTTCGCCTGCGAAGAAGATACGCCCCACCGGTTCGGCCTCCGCGCCGCGCAGTCCCGTGTACTGACCGGGCAGATAGCTGGCATACGACGCCTTCGTCCATTCGTACCCGCCCCACGCGAACCGCGAGTGCTTCGCCGTGTACGCCGACTTGATGCCGGGGACGATCTGCGCGTACTGCTCAAGGAACGCGTTCGCCGCCGCCTTTTCTTCCTGCTCGCCCACCGCCGTCGCCGTAGTGGCACCCGTGAAGTTGGTCAAGATGCCGTTGGTATTGCCCTGACCACGGCTGGTTTCCCACGTCGTCTGGAACGGCAGATCGGTGTATACGCTCCCGTTGAAGCCCGCCTTGCGCCACACCTGCGTGCCAAAGCCGAGCATCAACTTGGTGTTGTTGCCGTAGCCAAGCTCATCGATGGCCTTCCGCTTCATCGGTGGCAGTTCCACCTGAATATCGACATTGCGCAGCATCGTGAAGGGGATCGCCAGCACCACGTCGTCGGCTTCCACGTCCTTGGCAATGCCTCGGATGCTGAACGTCAGCACGTAGCCACCGCCGCTCCGCTCCTTGATCGCCTCCAGCACCGATTCGAAGGTGGCTGGCTTGCGCAAGCGTGCGCCGATCTTGCGCGGCAGGTTGTCGCTGCCCTCGCGGATGCGGAAACGCTCGTCGCTCTCGCCATAAATGCTGAACTGGTCGCCATTCTCACCGAGATCAGTGCCGATGAACCACAGCAGGTTCAAGCTACTCTGCTTGTCCAGCTCCGCGCCATACTCCGTCACATACGCCGCTGTCAACAGTTCGCGGATCGTGCCCGAAATCCCGCGCCTGTCCATCCATTCCGCGATGCTCGTGTTATCCAGCAGTTGCGCGTTGTTCGGCGCGGAATACAAAATATCGGCGTCGGGGTCGGTCAGCGTCCGCAAATCCCCGATGATCGCCTCCGCCACCGGACGGAATTCCTCGATGATGGTGGCTTTTTCAATCTTCGCACCCTTGAAGAAGTAAAGGTCATTTTCAACTTTTTCATCGACCTTCTTCAGGTCAGCCAGCGTGCCGCCGAACTCTTGCAGCAGCGCTTGCAGCGTCACGTGACCACTGTCTACCAATTCGCCGCCCAGTTCCGCCATCTGGCTGTTGGCGTAAAAACTGCGCTGCGTATACGTGCGCCCACCGACGCGCTTGCTGGCTTCGTACAGCTCGACCTGTGCTTTGGCTTGCTGCAAGCGGAACGCCGCGATCGTGCCCGCCAGCCCTGCGCCAACGACCACGACTTTGCGGGCTTGTGCGCGGATGATCGCCGCCCGATCCAGCGAGGCGAGGAACGCCGCGCCACCCACCGCGATAGCCGATTTCTGCAAGAACTCGCGGCGGCTCCATTGGCGCGACTGGTGATACAGCGCCGCCTCGTCCCGCTCGATCAATTCAGGGGTGCTTATATTGTGCTGAACGCCGTGGGCTGCCAAGCGTAACTGTCTGCGCAATAATGCCATCAACTCTGATTTTGCCATACGTCACCTTGCTACTAGTCGTCCGTCGTTTACCGATTTCACGCTCCGCGCCCATTATATACCGGACTAGTACTCGCCCTATGGAAAGTTGAGACACTGGAATGAAATTTTTATGAAGCCACCGTTCGTCCACGCACTGGGTGGGGCAAACCGTGATACAGTCAGCAGATAAAGTCTAGTACGCAGAAGAGTTCAAGGAGACGCCTCGTGAATTACCTGCGCTGGTTCCGCGAACATCCCTTTCTCACGGTAGGTGTAGGGTCTTTCCTATTAGCCTACATTGCCTTGGGTAACGAAACTTTCCGGTCAATCTTCCCCCTCGTGTATGTATGGCTGCTCGCCGTCGTTTTGTCAATGCTTATCGCTATTATCGTTCACGAGCTAGGGCATCTGATCGCGGGTCTATTAGTAGGCTATCGTTTCTCGATGTTTGCGATACTACATTTCCGCATCTATCGAGAAGACAACAAACTCTCTATAAGTTGGCGTCAATCTCAATTGTACAAAACGAGGTATCTGGGTTTTGTTAGATTCTTCATTGACGATTTCACCAATTTCCGTCAGCGTCGGTTCTGGCTTACCCTCGGTGGGCCGTTGGCAACCGCGCTCACGGTGGTGGTGGCTGGTGTCCTTTACGCTAACCGACCGCCGTTGCCGCCCGGTAGCACGCCGAGTTTGATAACGGCACAAGACTGGTTACAGCGTTTTTTGCCGCTTGGGTTGTTTATGGTCGATCTCGCGTTTCTTGTATTGACTCTTTATCCAACGCCCTTCAACGAAGGCAATGTGCTGCTCCTATTGCTGCGAGGTGGTGCGACGTTGGAACAATATCAACGGCTTATCCAAATCAGCAATGCTGATGCGCAAGGCGTTCGCCCAAGGGACTGGGATATTTCGCTGATCAATGCCCTGCTAGACTCAAACGCTGATGAATTTACGTCACATCTCCTACTCTATTATTGGGCACTGGATCATCATGACCAACAGCAAGCCAGAACCGCCCTAGCCGCCGCCATCAAATCGGCGGATAAAGCCAGCGCGCCAGATCGTGCCGAAATTGCTGTGGAAGCCGTCTATCTTGACATAAGTGACCGTGCCAACGCTCAGGATATCGAGCAATTGATCGCAAAATTGGGTAAAGCGATCAATCGTGCCCAACCGATCACGAGAATGCGGCTGGCTTGTGCTGCTAACTTAGCACTGCACCAATACGCCGAGACTCGAAAGATCGCGCACCATGCACTTCAGTTGATAGAGCGAGAAAAGGCCAACACTGGAGGGACTATCATGGAACGTGACCTATTCCATGAAATGGCCGAACGCGTAGCCCTTGCTGAAAAATCTGGTGTTGGCAACATAGTGACAGCCGGAGGAACTGCCCTGTGAACGATCCACGCTTACTCACGCAACGCCGCTTCCCGATCCAGCTCGTGATCATTGTGCTGTTCCTGCTCGCCGCGTTGATCGGGAGTCCCAACCAGCGGATACTGGCGTTCGCATGGATAATCGGCTTCGTGGCCTTCTATGTCGTCATCATCATCCACGAGCTAGGGCATCTGATCGCGGGCTGGCGCGTCGGGTACCGCTTCTCGATCTTCTCTGTCGGCCTGTTCCACGTCTACAAGGAGGCAGACAAATTACGCGTGGGTTGGCGGCGTTTGCCGTGGCAGCCGCCCAGTTTCTTAGGCTTCACTCTTTTTTTCGTGGATGACTACACCAACTTCCGCCGCCGGATGTTCTGGTATATCCTCGGCGGGCCACTGGCGAACGCGCTGGTGGTGCTCGTCGGCGCGCTGCTGTACGCCAGCATGAACGGCCTGCCCTACGTCGGCTACTACTTCTTCCAGCCGCTCATCTGGATACAGGGCATCTTTGTCGTCGGCCTATTCTGGGGTGGTCTGCTCCTGCTGCTCGGTTCGATCTATCCGTCGGAGTGGATTTCTACCGATGGCAACAAGTTGCTGCGGTTGCTGCAAGGCGGTGCGATCTTGGAGCGCTTCAAGGCGCAGGTGCAGGTTGGCAGCGCCGTCCTCGCTGGTGTCCGCCCGCGCGATTGGGACTCCGCGTGGATCGTTCCCCTCACCGCGCGCAAAGAAAGCAGCGCCGATACCGTCAACGCGCATATACTGGCCTACCGTTGGGCGTTGGATCGTGGCGACGAGCAGCAAGCCGAGCACTATCTGACCGTCGCTGTCCGCAGTCGCCAGAAAGTCAGCCCCATCGAGCGCGCCAACATCCTCGTGGAAGCCGCCTACTTCGAGATGCGCTATCACGCCAACGCGCAAAATGCCGATCAGTGGATCAAGAAGCTCGGCACCGAGCAGAAGCGCGCCCAACCGCTGTTCCGGCTACGGATGTCCTGCGCCGCTAACTTGCTCATGCGCCAGTATCCCGAAACGCGCCAGATCGCGGAACAGTCCATTCAGGTGCTAGATCGTGCCAATGCCAACGACGGCCTCTCCATCATGGAGCGTGATCTCTTCCGCGATCTCGCGCAGCGTGCTGCCCAAGCTGAAGCGGAAGCCCAAACGGCCTCGCCATCATCAACCGAAAATCCATCATGAACACATCAAACCAATCCACCCTGCGTCACTTGCTGATTCAAGCCATCGCCGCCGTCCTCACCCTGACCTTCCTGCTCGTCGTCGGCAGTGATGCCCTCCGTTCGCTGCTGATCGCTGGCCTGATCTGTCTGGTGGCGCTCTATATGGTTGTCTTCCTTCACGAGTTGGGGCATTACCTCGCGGGGATGCGCGTCGGCTATCGGTTTGCGATCTTCTCGGTAGGTCCAGTCTACGTGCAGTCGCAAGACGGCAAAATGGTCACCGGACTGCATCCCTTCCAGTGGCCTCCCTCGGAAATTCTCGGTTTTACGGTCTTCTTCGTGGAGGATTTCGCTGATTTTCGCCTTCGGATGCTGTTATATGTGGCGGGTGGGCCGTTGGCAACCGCGCTTACGGTAGCCCTCGCTGGCTTTCTCTACGCCGTCGGCAACCAGTTCCCTAATTTCGGCCTCTATTACACACAGCCGATTACGTGGGCGTTGGGCATCTTCACCTTCGGCCTGATGATGGCCTCCGTCAGCTTGTTGGTTGGTTCGCTGTATCCCGCCAACTGGGTTCCCACTGATGGTAACAAGCTGTTCCGCCTGTTGCGCAGCGAAGCCAGCGCCGAACGCTTGAAGGCGCAGATCATGGTGGCTCAGGCCAACCTGCACGGCATCCGCCCGCGTGATTGGAACCGCGACTGGATCACCGCCATGACCGCGCTGGACGAACCGAGTGTCGATACCGTGCAGGCGTACATGCAAGCCTACCGTTGGGGGCTGGACAGCGGTGACGAGCATCTAGCCGAAAGTTTCCTGACCATCGCCGTCAAGCACCGTCAGCAAGCCGCACCGAACGAGCGTGTCACCGTCCTACTCGAAGCGGCCTTTTTCGAGATGCGCTATCACGCCAACCCGCAGCACGCCATCGAATGGCTGAGTAAGCTGGAAAACCAGCAGAACCGTGCCAGAGCCACCATCGTCATGCGCATGGCCTGCGCCAGAGACCTGACCAGACGCCAGTACGACAAAGCCCGTCAGCGCGCCTATCAGGCCATCGACATGCTGGATAGTGCCAACGCCTTCGACGGGCGCTCGATCATGGAGCGCGATCTGTTCCGCGACATGATCAAGCTGTGCGACTTAGCCGACGAGATGCAATCTAAACGTGCTAACTGAAGCCCCTCGTCAAGTCACCAGTCTGGTTAGGGTTGTTCGAGCGTCTTCAAAATGGCGGCGACGGTCTCATGCAGCGGTGTGACATGTCCGCGTTCCAAAGCAGCGTGGAAAGCCGCCGATCCGAGTGTTGTTTCAAGTTGCGCGAGGAGCGGTTCAAAGATCGGGGCATCTGCATCTTCATGGCGATGAATCGTGCCAGCCCATGTTGCCGCTTGCTCATGCCATCCACTGCTCAACCCGACCATGACCGCCCCCACCGTCGTGCGGATTCGCTGCACATCCGAGTCCAACCGTTCAGCAATCAGCAGCCCTCCGTGCAACGCTTGACAGGCTGCCGGTAGATCGTTGAGCGCGGTGTAGGTATAGGTCAGATTGCGCAGGATGTTGCAGAGGTAGCGGGGCTGCTCCGGTTGTTGCGCCAAGGTTAGCGCATCACGTAACTGGTCAAGGGCGCGTCGATACTCGCCAAGGCGGAAGTACGCATAGCCGAGCGAAGATTGTGTGTGAATGATGTTGCTCTTCAAGGCTATCTCGCGGGCGACACGGATAGCATCTTCGTAGTGAGGGCACGCGGCCTCAATATCGCCTATTTCTAGTGTCCAATCGCCCAAGGTCGTCAAGGCGTTACTCAACATCCGCTTGTTGCCGATGATCCGTGCGATCTGAATGCCACGCCGGATGTACTCGCCGCATTCGCCCAATGTCTCTGGATACATGGATGCTTGCGCCAGCGACAGATTCGCCGCAGCGATCTCGTTTTGGCGACCCAGCTCTTCCACGATCTGCAAATACCGTTTGAAATAGTCGATAGCGCGCCGTGAATCGCCGCGATACAAGGTAACTGCGCCGAATACATTGTAGACTTTGCCGAGTGAGGCACGGTCATTAAAGCGTAGAAAGATCGCCTCGCTCTCGTGCAAAAGGCGTTCCGCGCTTGCGTAATCACCGCGGTCATCCGCAAGACTGCCCAGCGCCATCAAGGCTCGTCCGATGGCTAACGCGTTCCGGTGTTGGCGCGCCTGTGCAAGCAACTGGTTGGCGGCGGCTTCGGCAGCGTCTAGATTACTCAAATGGACGTGTGTCAGATACAGATAGTACAGGAAAGTGCATTCCGCGTTAGTGTCACGCCAACTTTGAGCGATCTCTAGCGCGGTATTCAGCCAACGCAGTCGTTCGTGAGGATGCTGGCAAATGGTCAGCACATCGACCCCTGCTAGGGCAAACTGGATGAATAGCCGTGCGGCGTGTTTGTCTAGGCGCGCGAAGGACTCTAGCCACGCCAACGCCTGAACGATCTGTGGCAATTCACGGTCAAGCGCCCCAAATCCATCGGCGGTGCTTTCCTGACCGCGCCGGAAGATAAGCGCGGCACTCCGCAGCGAACGCAGATAATGTTCGACCAACCGGTATTGCACCGCAGTAGGAGGAGTGCTTGCCAGCGCAGGGATCACGGTATTGTTGTCTCCTGCAAGATCGCCCGCGCATGGAGCACCAACAGCGCGTGTAACTGGAATCTGCCGCCGCTGACTGGCTCTAGCAAACCGCGATTGACGAGGATGCGTGCCGTCGGTCGCGGGTCATCTACCGCCCATACAGCGCTCATAGCTTTCAGATCAAAGGTCGCGGGCTTGGGGACGAACAGCCCCAACACGGCGTAACGCCAGCGTGTTTCGGAGTCAAGGTGATCGGTGCTGCGCCGCAACAGGGTGGCGACGGTCGGGGATGTTTCCTGACCAGCGACCAGCATATCACTCGGCGCATGGGACTGTAAAATCCGCGCGCCCTCGCGCAGTTCAGCCAACAGCTCAATCACGCCCCAACCGAAGCGTGCCTCTGTTTGCAGCAACCGACCGGCCACTTGGATGGCGAGCGGCAGCCCTTCCAGATCACGGATCAAGGTACGCGCTTCGGCTGGATGCGCTGCCACTGTATCGGGGGTCAACTTGGTCAGCAGTTCCAATCCAGCCTCTTCAGCGAGGACAGGCAGCCGGAAAATAGCTTGTGCAGTGGGCGCTAACGTCATGGCGACATCATTCAAGCGGGTCGTGAACACGCTGGCGCAGTTCGGCCCACCGATTCGAAACGGTACCACATCTTCAGGCTTCCAAATGTCATCCACGATCAGCAACATGCGCTTGTTGTGCAAAATGGCGGTGAGTTGCGCGCTGATGTCCTCGATTTTGCGCAGACGTGGTGCTTCGCGCGCAGTGAAGACCGATGACCACAAGAGTAGTTCTTTGAGCAAGTTCGGCGTTTCTCCGAGCGATGCCCATAGTACGCCATCGGGAAAAAGCTGCGAGATCATCGGATGATGTGCCAACCGCGCTACCAGTGTGCTCTTGCCGATTCCGGGCCACCCTTGAATCACGGTCAATGGCTGCGGCTCCTGACCGTCCGTCCCCAACCGCTCCAAGATGTCGCGCATCGCACCGTCGCGCCCGATCATGAGCGCAGGGAGCGGAGGCAGCAATCCGATAGAAGGTGGCGTGGTTGGCAGCACAGTGTGATTCGTAAAAGGTTGTCCGGCTTGAATCTCTTCGTATAGTTTCAGCGTTTGTTCTTCTGGCACGGTTGCCAATTCCGTTTCAAGCAGGCTCACACACTGCTTATATTGGCGTAAGGCTTCACTGCGATGTCCGCTCGCCAGATGCAGGCGGATGAGCAGCCGATGCGCAGGTTCGTGCAGCGTATCAACAGCCAGCCAGCGGTGCGCGTACGCAATCGCCTCTTCGATCTGCTGACTTTCCGCGAAATGGTTACACAGCCGCCGGAGCGCGCCCGCGTATTCAAGCCGTAGCCATTCCTGCTGCATGAATACCCAGTCGTTATATTCTGCGCAGTCTTCCAAACTGTAGCCTAGCATGAAATCATCCGCGTACAACGCCACCGCGCGTCGGAGCCAATCTACGCACGCATCGCACAGGAGGTTATCGGCATGATTATGCGCACGTACTTGGATCAACAGCGTGAGGAACTCGCTGACATCGACCTGAACCTGCGTTTTGTCCATCGCGATGGTCGATCGATTCGCCTCGATCCACTCCACGGGAATGGCAGTGGTGAGCGCGGACAAACTGCTGCGCAGCGCTCCGTGCGCGTGTTTATGATCAAGCTCTGCCCACAACAACCCCGCCAGCGTATCACGACTCTGGTGCTCTTCCGCCAACGCCAGATAAGCCGCTAAGGCCAGCGCTTTACGTCGGTTGAGCACGATCGGTTGGCCTTGATATTCAAGACGCGGTGCCCCAAATAGCTTCAAATGCAGATCAGACATAGCAATCGGCAATCCAGCTAACCTACCCCGCGTGTAGCCCGTGTCGCTGTGACGAAGTGGTGACGATGCCTTCTTATAATCGCATTATGTCTTTTTTATTGCAACCCGAGGAGAAGGAGCGACCCATGCGACTGATGCACAAACCGCCGCCCGTGGACTTTGTAGCGATGGTTCGGAAGTTACCCCTTGTGGCGCAGGTTGCTGTTGCCCTCTGCCTGAGCCTAGCCCTGATCCTCAGCCTCTTCACGTCGAGGTTGCCGCCAGAAATCGGGGGACTGTTGGATGGAATATTCGAGGATACTTCTCAACTGCCGTGGCAATCAACCTACTGGATAGATGCCCAACAGCGCTTCCGCAGCCGGACGAGCGACGAGCCTGCGCGCATCGGTTTCGCGTGGAGCGACAATCAAGACGATTCAGTTATCATGGTGCGGAAATCACCCGATCTTTTTCTCCAGACTATTGACAACCGCCGCGTATTTTTCTCAACGAACGATTCCGGCGTGCTACGCAGCATCTTGGTCAGTTGGCCTAGCCGTTCAACCCAGCCCGACCTTGCCACCATCCCGACCCTCGGTGAGATCATCGCTCAGCTCGGTGAACCTGCGTGGGTGACATTTGGCTCCGCCCGTGAGCAGGGCACACTGTGGCTGGTCTATCATCGCCAATACGGATGGCTAACCATCAGCGTCCAGTACAACGGATCGCTCCGACCAACCATGCCGATAGAATTTGTCCGCGTCAGCACGCGGTTGCCGGATGGCTTGAGCACAGGCTTACCGTGGCAGGGCTTCAGCAAAATACATCACTACGCCTTACCTGCCAGATAAGGCTTTATGCTTCTTTATCCAAAGCACGCCCGTCACCTAGACCAGTGCTGATCCTTCGCGCACGAAGACCGGAATCTGATCGAGCGGCACGGGAACAGTGATTTCGCACGGCCCGCTGACCTTCTCCCGCGTCCAAAAGTTGATCCATATGCCGTCGGGGATGTGTACCGTCCATGTGGTGGCGTCTGGCTCGGTCACGGGCGATACCAGCACATCGCGCCCGAACAAATATTGGTAATCCGACGCCCGCTTGTCGATGAGTTGCAGCGCCCGCATCATCGGCTCACCCGACTCGGCGCTGTATTTTGCCTCCGCGAGGATATACGGCATCAACTTTTGCCGCAGTTGCACGAACGATCGGAAAATATCGACCACGCGCCCATCACCGCTCTGCTCCTGAATATTCCACGGCGTGCGGTCATGGCTCGGCAGTCGGTGGGCGTTGTATTCCGCGTGATACTGCATGATCGGCGCGAACACTGCCATCGCCGCGCTGCGCAAATACAATTCGGCGGTAGGCAGTTCGCCGCTGAAGCCGCCGATGTCCCAGCCCCAGAACGAGATGCCGGAGATGCCCGCCGACAAGCCCGCGAGGATCGAGTGCCGGAACGCATCCCACGTCGAATTCTCGTCACCTGCCCAGTGCGCTGGCGACCGCTGCGATCCGATGAATCCCGCGCGGCTGAAGGTCAGCGACTCGCGGTAGCGATTGGCGAATTCGTAATAGGCTTCGGTGTAGTGGCGCGGATACTCATTCCACAACTCATCGCCTTTGCGTCCATCCGCGAACACGGTGCTGGCTCCCCACAAATGCTCGCCGCCGTCCGTCTTGAAGCCGTCGATCCCGATCTCGTCCAGCAGATAGCGCCGCTTGTTCAGCCACCATTCGCGCCCCTGCGGATTGGTCACGTCCCAGAGATAGCCGCCTCGGAACCAGAACGGGCGGATTTGGTGCAGGCTGCCGTCCGCGTTGCGCACGCCGTAACGCTGCTCCTCGAAGTGCTTGCGGTCAGCTTCATGCTGCGCGTGCGGGGCTTCCAGCACCTTCATGGCGGGGATTTGCCACAAGATCAGCTTGATCCCGTGCTCATGCAGCCAATCGGTCATGTGTTTCGGATCAGGCCACTTGCCCTCAACAGGGAAGGTGAAATCACCCAGCGTTAGCCGTTCCGCGCCATCTTTCGCCGCATACTGCGCATCGTTCCAGATGTAGAAAGTCGTCTCGTCACTCCACGCTTCGATCACCAGCACCGACGGCTGAATGCCGAGGTCAAGCGAGGTCTGCGCCTCTTTGATCACGCGGGCTTGCGAATTCCACTCGTTAGCGCTCATCCACAAGCCGAACGCCCATTCCGGCGGCAGTTTGGCGGGGCCAGTTTGCCGCGCGAATTCCCCGATCATCGCGAACGGCTCACCGCTGAACCACTGGATCGGCAGCGACTCGTTGGCATCCAGATCGGCCTCTAGCGTCCATACATCGGCTTGCGTCGCCGCTAGATCGAACTGCATCCAGCGCGAACTCGGCACGAACAGCGCATAGCCCGCTGACGACAGCATGAACGGGATCGGCATATACGTCCGCTTGCCCTGATTTTTGTACTGCTCATAACAGCGGATGTCCATCACGTTCCCGCGCTGGTTCAGGGCGTTGAAGCGTTCCCCGAAGCCGTAAAATGCCTCATCAGGACTGCTGCGGAACGTCAGCTTCACCCGTCGCGCCTTGCTGCCATTCGTCAACCATTCGACGTGCAGCAGTTCCGGATGAGAGGGTGTCGTGGCGAAAGCCCCATTTCCCGGCGATAGCCACTGCTGTGTGCCCGCGCCCTTGATCGTTAGTCCAATTCGCTGCCATGCCTCACCGCACAGCGTGATCGGCTCGGATCGTGTACCGTCCTCGGTTTCTGCCCAATACGTTAGCGTCTCGCCCACAGCGGGCGCGGTCAGCGTTGCCCGCCAGATGTCTTGATCGATCTTCACCTGACGCTCTAGGAATTCTGCGCCGACGCCTTCTTCGAATTCTGGTCGCCACTGCGCGTTCAGCGTGGCCTCGACAGGCGTGAGCGTGCGATCCCCGATCTGCTGCCGAATCACGACGCGCTTCACCTCACCGGGCGGACGGCTGGCGACGCCGATCACGAACGATTGCCCTGCCAGCGGCTCACGCGGGAAGCGCTCCTCTGGAAGCTGCTCATAAGGATGTTCCAGACCAAAGGGACGATGAACTAATTCAACCATGATCTCATCAAGCTTTCTGTGTGCAGCAACTAATCATTGAGGAGTGAATCGAGTACCAGATACATCGCGTGTGACCACAGCAGCGGCTTGGCAGACGTGCCCCACTTTGCGATCCAGTGTTGGAGGTAGTCCGGCAGCAGCAGATGATGTTCAACCTGCTCCGGCATCTGATCGTCGGCGTCGGCCTGTGCTTCAATCCAGTGTAATAACGGGATGGCGCGTTCTCGCTGCCCCATTTCAAGATACGTCCAGCCGAGCCACGCCGTCAGTAGCAGCCATTCGCCGCCACCGTAATAATTATCGACGCGGAAGCGGTGTACGCCGCCGTCCGGCACGTGCAAATCACGCACGATCTTGTCGAAGGTGGCGCAAAAACGCGGATCATCGACCTCGACAAGGCGATATGGCACGGCAACCCATAATAAACTCGCGTCTACCGCGTCATTGGCGATGAATTTGCAGAAATGTCCACCCGTCGTGACGCAGTGCTCTAATACATAGTCGCGAATCTGGCTCGGCAGGTCAGCAGGCACCAGCGCGGGATCAAGCCGTTGGACGGCACGCAATCCGCCGTAGATTGCTGCGAGGGTGGACGTGTGAATCTGCTCGCGGTGTTCTTCCCAGCAGTCATAATTGGGCGACTGCCACAGCGCCGCCAGATAGCGCACCATGATCTGAATGGCCTGTCGCGCTTCTTGCCACAGCGCCGCGTCCGCCGTCTGGCAGTGATCCGCCAGCCCCCATAACCACGCGCCGTAGCCATCGAGTTGAAATTCTGTCCATTCGTCTTTGCCGATCTCGCCGCCTACAGTGAAGCGTGTCGGCAAATAATCCGTTTCGTCAGGCGCGATTCCCTGCTGAAGTTTCGCCAACAGGCTATCGACATGCGCCTCATGTGCCGTCAGCACGCGGATTCCCCAGCGGTAAAACGCGTCGGCGCTGTCATGCTGACCGACCTTGTCCATCGCGTAGGCGATCCACGCTCCATCGCGCAGCCACGAATAGCCGTACTGTGAAAATGTCGGGGAGGCCACATAAGCGCCGCTCTGGTGCTGCCATCGGCGGATCAAATCAATACTTATCTGGCGTAAATCTCGTGTGCTCATCGGCCTGTATTTCTAGTAGTGGGCGGACTCTCAGCAAGAATCCGCCCATGATGGATAGGTTATGTTTGAGGTTACTTCTTGATCAGTTCGTCCAACTTGGCCTTGGCCTGATCCAGCGCTTGCTGCGCGGTCAGTTCACCATCCACGACCTGCGTGATCAGCGCGTTCACGCCGTCTTGCATCTCGTTCTGGCGCACGATCACGGGCGGCGTCACGGGCGTTTCCAGTGCCTTGAACACGGCAGCACGGTTGGCGGGCGGCGTCTGCTTCAGGTACGCGTCGAAGTATTCCGCCTTGTTCAGTGCGGGCAGTTCCCACGAGCTGGCAACGCGCACTTCAGCGGCCTTCTGGCTGGAGGTCAGGAATTCTGCCCACTTGGCGGCAGCATCGGCGTTCTTGGTCGTCGCGGAGACGGCGACACCGTTCGCGAAAAAGTGATGGGCTTTCTTGGCGATGCCCGGCTCAAGCTGCACGTCCCACTTGAACGGCACATCCTTGAACGCGCTGAACATCCAGATACCCGTCACGATCATGCCAACTTTGCCGCTGGCGAACAGATCGGTATCCGAGACGCCGCTGAGTTCGGCGGCGGTAGGCATCACGCCTTCCTTCATGAAGCTCATCATGGTTTCCAACGCCGCCACGCAGCCGGGGCTGTTGATCGTGGATTCGGTCATGTCGGCGTTGAAGAACTGGCACTCGCCTTGCTGTGCGGCCTTCTTATAGAACTCCCAGAACTGTACGGGCTGGTAGATGCCCCATGTGTCCGTGCCGAGCGCGCGGATCTTCTTGGCGGCTTCCATCGCGTCCGTCCACGTCCACTCCTCGGTCGGGTAGCTCACACCAGCCTTGTCAAACAAGTCGGCATTGTAGAACAGCAGCACGGTCGAGAAGGTTTCCGGCAGCGCGTACTGCTTGCCATCATAGCTGAACGCCTTCAGCGCGGCGGGGTAGAACGGCGCATCGGCGCTGACTTTGCCGCTCAGGTCGAGCATGGTGTTGTTGGCGGCATACGTGACGAAGTTCTCGTAATTCAACTCGAACACGTCAGGTGCTGCGCCGCTGCCGATGTCGGTCTGCAACAGTGTGAAGTAGTCAGCGTAGGCGGCGGTCTTGACTTCCACCTTGACATCTGGATTGGCTTCTTCAAACGCCTTGACGATGGCGTCCAGATCGTTCAGGTGATCCGGCGCGGCGGAAAAGGTGAAGAACGTGACCGTCGCTTTGTCTTGGGCGGAAACACCGCTCAACGACAGACCGAGGATCAGTACCGTCAGCACCAAGGTCATCAACTTCTTAAACATAACGATTCTCCCTTCTTTATCGGACAAACCTTATTCGTTTTCATAGAAAACGAGAATAAGCAGATGAGTACGGGCAGTTAGCCCTTGATTCCGCTAGAGACCACACCGCGCACGAACCACTTCTGCGCGAATATGTATACCAGCAAGATCGGCACGACCGTCACCACCGCGCCCGCCATCACCATATTCCACTCGGTCAGGGCGCGTGGCCCGCCTTGCAGCACACCGAGCGCGACGGGCAGGGTTTGTACGGTTTCATCGCGGGCGACGAACAAAGGCCAAAGGTAGGCATTCCACAGCCCCATGAAGCTGAACACCGCCAGCGTCGCCAGCGCGGGCTGCGACAGCGGCAGGATGATCCGCCAGAACACGGTGAAGTGATTCGCGCCGTCGATGAACGCGGCTTCCTCGAAGTCCTTGGGCAGCCCCTTGAAGAATTGCCGCAGTAAGAACGTCCCGAATGCGCTGAACAATCCGGGCACGATGAGCGCGGCGTAGGTATTCACCCACCCTAACGCGCGGATCAGTACGAACTGTGGGATGATCAGCACCACCGACGGGATCATCATCGTCGCGAGGTACAGCACGAACAACAGCTCCCGCCCGCGCCATTCCATCCGTGCGAAGGCATAGGCCGCCATCGCGGATACAAACACCTGCCCCGCCATCCCGACGACAGCGACGATCACGCTGTTGAAAAACGTCCGCACGAGGTCGATCCGCTCGGCAAGCTGTACATAGCTGTTGAACGTCAGCGGATCGGGGATCAACTGTGGCGGCGTCCGCAGGATATATTCTTGCCCCTTCAGCGAGGTGCTCAACATCCACAGAAATGGCACCACCATGATCAGTACCAACAGCACCATCAGCGCGTAGGCAGCGATCTTCCCCGGCGATAAACTGAACCGATGCGGCGTCGTGGCGGAGGTCAAGTTGGTGTCTGTTGGCTTGAGCTTGGCTTCGGTGATCATCATGCGCCTCTCATTCCGTCTCGTAGTAGACCCAGCGGCGCTGTGCCCAGAGCTGGATACCAGTGATCACGAAGATCAGCGCGAACAGCACCCACGACATGGCGGACGCATACCCCATCTGGTTGTAGCTGAAGGCATTCTTGACCACCTCGGTTACGATCACCTCGACTTGACGGTCGGCGGCGCTGTCTTTCATCGGCATCAGCCACACCTGATCGAACATCTGGAAATAATTGATCAGCAGCGTGATCACGATGAAGAACATGGTGGGCGACAGCAGCGGCAGCGTCACGTGCCGGAAGCGTTTCCAGCGGTTCGCGCCGTCGATCTCCGCCGCTTCGTAGAAAATCTCGGAGATGCCCTGCAACCCGCCGAGGAACAGCAACGCGATATAGCCGACATCCTTCCACACGCTGGTGATCACCAGCGCGATCACGGCGCTTTGCGGTTGGAACAACCACGCTGGCCCCGTGATGCCGAGCGCGCCAAGCGCCCAGTTGACGAGTCCGTACTGTGGATTGAAGATCCACTTCCAGATCAGCGATACCACCACCCACGACGCGACGACGGGCAAGAATGTCCCCGTCCGCACCACGATCATGCCGGGGAGCTTCTGATTGAGGAATAGCGCCAGCAGCAAACCGAGGATGAACACGCTCGGCACGTACAGCGAAATCAAGATCAGCGTGTATTGCAGCGCCCGCCAGAAGGACGGATCGTTGAACAACTTGGTGAAGTTTTGCAAGCCTACGTAGACCGGTGGCGACAGCAAATTCCAATCGTTCAGCGCGATCCACAGCGACGAGATGATCGGGTATACGATGAAGATCAGCATCCCGATCAGGCTGGGGGCGATGAAAAAAGCCACCCACTTCCATTTATTCAGCCCATGTTGTCCAGCCATACAAACATCTTTCATTCACAAAAGAAACATTGTCAAAAAAAACGCGCTGTGCTAAAGACTCGTGATCTGAGCCTCCGCCAATGGCGACTCGAATACCTTGCTGATCACCAGACTCGCCGCGCCGCGTGCCCACATCCGGTCATCCGCTGGCTCGACCACGAATTCTGTGCTGTCCAGCAGATCGTTGAAGGTGTGCTTCTTCAACGCCTCGCGCATGGGGTTCAGCCGGAACTCGCCCGCCGTCACGCCCTCGCCGCTCAGAATGCACAACGACGGATTCAGCACGTTGATCATCGTGGACAGCGCGATCCCGAAGTACTCGCCGCTGCGTGCCAGCGCTTCACGGCACACCGGATTGCCCGCCTGCGCTGCCGCCAGAATATTGCCGAGTGTGTTCAGCGCTTTGGCGTTCCCCGGTAAGCGTTCCTGCACATACTGCACCACCGCCGGATCAGAAGCGACCGCTTCCAAGCACCCGCGCTTGCCGCAGCTGCACTGTGGCCCGTCTTGCATCACCGTGATATGACCGAGTTCGCCGCCGCCGCCTTTGCTTCCGCGAAACAACTGATGGTTGATCACAATCCCCATGCCGATGCCGCGCCCGATCGTCGCCACGATGTAATTCTGCTGATGCCGCCCTGCGCCGAAAAGCTGCTCGCTGATCGTCAGCGTGTTCACGTCATTTTCGATATAAACGGGGACAGCCAGCTTATCTTGTAGCATCTGCGCCAGCGAGACATCGCGCCAGCCGAAATACGGCGAATAATGCACCACGCCGCGCGGCGCATCGATCACGCCCGCCACGCCGATCCCGATGCCGAGCAAGCGCCCATGCTGCGCGGTGATGCTGTTCAGCGCATCCTGCACGATCTCGTACAACTTGTCGCAAATGGCTTGAGGGTTAGCGTCAGCGGAGTAGGCATAGTCGCGGTAGTACAGGGTTTTGCCCGCGATGTTCGTCACGGCGCACGCGACACGGTTTTCCATCAACTTCAAGCCGATAGCACTGCCCGCGTCAGGATTCAGCCGGATCAAAGTTTGGCGGCGTCCACCTGTGTAATCGCCCTCCCCGATCTCGATGATCCACTGTCGGCTGAGCAGTTCAGTGATGATCTGCGACACCGTGCCCACGCTCAAGCCGGATTTCTCCGTGAGTTGCGTACGGGACAGCACATCTTCGCGCCGTAGTGTGTTCAACACAAGGCTGCGATTCATGGCTTTAATCAAATCTCGGTTGCCGCGAACAAAACTGCTCATACTTATTTCATTCAGTGAAATATCTATCCAGCAGTATAGAACTGTGGAAAAGTTTTGTCAATAGCTCTGCAAGTTTGCTTGCCGGAAATATCTGATGAGCAGAATTAATTGTAAGTTGATGTGTCCGGCGGAATCGATGAGCGTCAACCGCGCTTGACTCTGTTTACAAACTTCATACACTATATTGTATGGAGGCTAATATATATCTACTATCGTGGAGTAATATTCGCATTGATCCCGCGTGGTAGATAGTCCGGCGAAATGGAATGCGGTTGCCCTTCAACAGCCATCGGTTGTATCCCGTGAACGCGCATCGAACCTTAGCGATGCGGTTCAAGCGCATACAGCCTCACTTTTGTAACCGTCCATGGTACGGAGGATATGATGCCATATAGTCGCGACCAATTGCGCCAACAGGCCGAATCGATACAAGCCAGTGATCCGGACTTGTTTCAAGAAATCCAACGGGTAGCGAGGTCGAAGGATAAACCCAAATGGCTGCCTGAGGTTTCGGAAGCGCTATCCCAATTGTCTTGGGATCGCGAACGCCCCGCTGTTGAAGGCGTGATGGAAGGTCTAGCCAGCGCCGCCATTGATCCCAACAGCGTCGAATACGAATCTATTATCCTGAGATACGGACGCCCCGTTCTGGCGCTGCGCAGTGGGCAGCCCAAACTTGTTTTTGAAGACCCGGATAGCGAAACGTGGCGCACCCGCCTGACCAACGCTTCCGATTATCTCAGAGCGGCGGCGGCTTCCATCGGGCGGATCGAGGTTTCCAACCATCCCTCCGGCTTTCCCTACATGGGGACGGGGTGGGTGATCGATGATGGCGTCATCGTGACCAATCGGCATGTCGCGCTCACCTTTGCCGAACGCGGCGATCAGGGCTTCACCTTTTCGACTGGCTTCGACAGAAAGAACCCCATCGGCGTAGACATCGATTTCATCGAGGAAATCGACAACGTGGAGGCGAGTGAGTACGCCATCAGCCGTGTCCTGTATATCGCGCGTGATGACGAACCCGACATCGCCTTTCTGGAATACAACGGGACTGGTCGTCCGCCGCTCAGTCGGATCGAGACTATCCCCGATTTCATCCCGAAAAATACGATGGTAGCGATTATCGGGTATCCAGCGCGCGACAGCCGCGTTACTGATCTGAAGCTGATGGATCGCATCTTTGGCGGCATCTACGACAAAAAACGCCTTGCGCCGGGGTTTGCCGTACAAATCTCCCCCGATGCGCTGAATCACGACTGCACGACGCTAGGGGGGAATTCTGGCTCACCCATTATTGATCTCGCTACGGGGAAGGTATGCGGGCTTCATTTCTCAGGGATGTTTCTCAAAACAAACTATGCGATTCCTGCTTCTGTCGTCGCAACGATGCTGCGTCGGTTGCGAAATAACGAGCTGCTGGTGCCGGTGATTGATGCAACAGGAAAAACAAAACCACCAATGAGCACGTCAAATGCGGATAATCAACAACTGTCACAGGGTACGGAAGTCAAATTTACGATCCCCTTGGAAATCACCGTTCGCTTAGGGCAGCCCGATCAGACTCCCCGCCTAGCGACCGCCACCACGGCGACTGCTGCCCCGTCACCGAGCGTTACACCGTCCACCGCGCCCACCGTGACGGGAACGGATAAGCCGACGAGTGAAGCGGCGCTGGCGGAAGCCAAACGCTTATTAGGGGGGCGTCTCGATATCGCCAACATCGAACTTGGCTGGAAATTCCGCGACGGCTGGATCACCAATGAGCGCGCGATTGTTGTCCATGTCCATCAAAAGAAAGACCCCACCCAATTAGAGGCGCTCGGCCTAACGTCCCTTCCGAAATTCATCCTTAACGTGCCAGTGGACGTTCAACCCGCCCCGCTGCGCCTGCAAATGGTGGATACGTCCGCTTTGGAGGCCGCCAAAGTTTGGCAGTCACCCTATAAGCCGTGGGCGGAAGTGCCCCTTGAAGAAGTCAATGAAGAGATGAAGCTTACCGCCCATCTCTCGCCCGACGCGGGATGGGGTGTCTTGTCGAAATTCCTCAGCCTCACGAAAAAGCGCCTGACCATCGGGATGTATGATTTCACCGCCCCGCACATCGTGAATGGTGTGAAAGACGCCACCAAGCCCAGAGGCCGCAGCATGACGCTCGTCCTACAACGCGGTGAGGACATCGGGAAAGGGACGAAGAAAGACGACATCTCGGATAGCGACACAGTAGAAATCTTCCACGAGGCGCTGAAAAATCGGTTCGCCTTTGCGTGGGCATCGGTGCGGTCGGCAGGGGCGCTCTTCAAGTCCGCCTATCACATTAAAGTGGCCGTCCGCGATGGCACTGCATTCTGGTTATCCAGCGGCAATTGGCAGTCTTCCAACCAACCGCCCTTCGATCCGATCAATGGAGCCGACACCTCGCCGTCGCTGCTGACCTCGCGCAATCGTGAGTGGCATGTCGTGGTGGAAAACACCAAACTAGCCGACATCTTCGAGAAATATCTCCAGCGCGACGAAAAACAAGCTTCGGAACAGGTACAACCAGAAGCGGCTGCCGACTCTGAGCCGATGGTCTGGGTTTCAGAAGACTTCTTTCAGGCGTCCGAGGTGGAACTCGAAGCACGGCCTCAGTATTTTAAGCCGATGGAGTTCAAGAAAAAGTTGCGGGTTCAACCCCTGTTGACGCCTGATAACTATGCCGAGCAGGTGCTTACCTTCATCAAGTCAGCCACCAGCACGATCTATTTCCAGAATCAGTCGTTCAAGACGGGGAAAGCCGGTTCCAATCCGGAGCATTTCGAAAAGCTCTTGCAAGCCCTCTTGCAAAAGCAGCGCGACGGCCTCGATGTGCGCATCATCTTGCGGAAAATCGGTGATCTCTTCGACATCATCAGTGACATCAAAGATTATGGCTTTGATATGGATCGCGTGCGGCTGCAAACCAACTGCCATACCAAAGGTATCGTCATCGACGCCAAAGCCGTGCTCATTGGCAGCCAGAACTGGACGGGCGATGGTACGGGGCCAAACCGCGATGCCAGCCTGATCATCTATGACAGCGAAGTAGCCGAGTATTTCCAGCGTGCCTTCCTGTATGACTGGACGCGCATCGGGAAGCCCAAGATCGACGAAACACTGCCCGCGCCAGAACTCGCCACCGGGCAAGAGATCGCGCCGCCGCCACGCATGATCCTCATGCCGCTGAACCGTTGGCTTGGCGAGTCTTGATTCCCGTTGGAATTACCAGTGCATATGAGATATGATGAATACCCATCCTCTCATATGCTCTGAAAATGCCAAACATTCTTGGTGAGCTAATCGCTGGAGGGAAAAATGAAAAGACTTATTTACGCGTTCATATTTGTCAGTCTATTAACCGTTGTTTTCCCCGTTGATGCACAAGATATCTCCAAACTCGTCCCCATTTCAGTGGCAAACGCAAGCAAGCTCAAGATCATCACAAGTCTGAAAAGCCTTGGCTCCATCGGACGGATGGCGTGGTCACCAGATGGAAATTTGCTGGCAATAAGCACCTCCTCAAATGTATGGCTTTATGATCTGTCATCTAATAACCTAGACGCACTCTACGATGTCGGTGGCGCAGGCATCGCATTCAGTCCAGATGGCTTGCTTTTGGCAGTTGGCGGTACATCGCCGGATAATGTTATTCGACTGGTCGATGCAAAAACGCGTGGCGAAGTGCGGACTATGACCGGTCACAGTGATTCCGTAACAGGCGTTGCGTTCAGCCCTGATGGAAAAAAACTGGCATCATCTGGTCGTGAAGCCGACAATACAGTACGACTATGGAACGTAGATACTGGCGAAAACATTACCGTCATTGAAGTTCCTGATGTACAAGGTGTTTTCAGTGTAGCGTTCAGCCCGGATGGAAAATGGCTGGCATACGATTCATTCCGGTTCGATCTCGGCTCAGGTAAAACTCGTGCGCAAGTAACAATATGGAATGTGGAATCTCAATCGGAGCAAACTGTTCTAGGCGCGGGGCAGAGTGGACAACCCAGCAATGTCCTCTTTAGCGCTGATGGGAAACTGCTGATCACTGATAGTCTTCAGAGTATTCGGGGTCACAGCGCCTATCTATGGAATCCAGCAACTGGAAAATTGATTCGCAATCTTACCGTCAAAGGCCGCGTGCTTGATTCCAATGCTTCGGGCATTACGATCAATGCAGATGCCAGCGTCGCAGCCACTGGACACTGGAATGGTGCTGTCCGTTTGTGGAACACAAAAACAGGCACACAATTGGCGATTTTTGAAGGTGCGCATGAGCGTTATATCTATAGCGTTAGTTTCAACCCACACAGCACGTTGTTGGCGTCAAGCGGTCAAGATGGTATCGTCAAGTTATGGGGTATCACTTCCTAATATGAGTTAGTCCGACCAGCGCAAACCTATCAAAGACATGTATAGCCATAATTCAGCTATATATGTCTATCTCGTAGGCACAAACGTCGATGCCGCTTCCACGGCGGGGCTGCCTACGCGAACCCAATAACCCGCCAGCGGATAATCTCCGCTCCCGCCAAACACGAGCGACACGTCTGCGAAGCCTGTGGTCAACGCATTCTTGAGGTAGATCAACCCGTTTTGGTTCGTTTGTCGATATACGCCCACGCCCGTTTTGCCGTCGCCGTCCCAATCGCCCGCGAACGGGATGTCGCCAGCCGCGCCGAGGCCAAGTTGTGCGTCTGCGAACACACTGCAATTGCAGATAGTGTTGCTCAGGTAAAAAACCTGTGTCGAGGGACGATAAACGCCCGGACTATCCTTACCGTCCCCATCCCAATCACCCGCCAACCCCACATCTCCCGGAATGCCGAGTACCATGGTGAAATCTGCGAATCCGGTCGTCAGGTTGTTTTTCAGGTAGATCAAGCCGTTGGATGGGCGGAATACGCCGACGCCATCCTTGCCATCGCCATCCCAATCGCCCACAATCGGCTGATCATTCGGATTGCCGAGCACGAATGCATAGTGCATGGTCGCCGGATTCGTTGTGCTGTCCGTCAGGAAGAACTGACCCGTTGTGCGTCGGTAAACTCCCGGCGTATCGATACCGTCGCCGTTCCAATCTCCCGCGATTGGGAAATCAATGGCTGCACCAAACGTGAGCGAGCTATCTGCGAATCCGGTCGTATTGCTGTTGCGCAAATAAAACGTGGCAGCGGACGGGCGGAAAATGCCGATGGTATCCGAGATAAGCGTGACGGCGATGCAGGTCGAGAATGTGGATGTGCCGTTGACAGGGTCTGTCAGCGTCGCGGTGATGTACTGACCCGCTTGCAGGTGGGTACGGAAACTGATCGGGACTTCTCCATCGGTCTGCACATGCACAACCTGTTCACCAAGATACACTTCGCCTTCGCCCACGCCGGAAGGATCACAAACCTTGTTCGCGAAATACTGCACGCGGTAATCCTTACCCGCCGTGCCGCTGAATGTGCCCGTGATCGCTCCCGTTGACGTTGCCTGTGTCAGGGTCGGTGCTGGCTGATTGTTATTGCCACCATTGGCTAAGGTGATCCCGCTGCCCCCATTGTTATAAATGCTGTTGCTCCGGATGTCATTCCCATAGGCTTGCGTGCCATAGACCAATATGCCTTCCTCAACATTGTTGGCGAAAATATTGCGGATGACAGCGTTATCCCATGAATACAAATACAGCACAAGCCCTTGTTTATTGCCCAGCGCCGTCAGCCCATCCGCTCCCACACCAACATAGTTACCAATAACAGAGAGGCCATTGGGCGCAAAAATGCCATTAACCCGAATACCAATGCCTGCTCCTGTGGAATTGCCCGCAATGATGTTGCGTTCTACCTCATCGCGAATGCCATCGCCATCCGCGCCAATGGTGATGTTTCGGTCTCCCTGCACTTCAATGCCTACATTATTGGGGAGTGCTTTCAATCCGGTAATATCGACGCCGATGTAATTCCCCGCGATGTGCAAGGTGCTGGGAAAGAAAGTCGAACTGTAATAGTAATATACGATCCCGTGCGCAGATTCGGTACTGGTGGCATTGCCAGCGATGACATTGCGTTCAAGCACATCAGATATCCCGTCGCTGTTGGTGCCAATCAACATGTTTTGATTGCTTCCAAGCGAGATACCGTCGCCATTGGGAATCGCGTGTGTACCTGTCGCATCCACCCCAATCAAATTCCCCGCGATGCGGACATCTGTCGTGGAGCCTGCTACAATGCCCATGCCGAGGACATTTTCGATCCAATTACCGGAGATGATATTGCGTTCCAGCACATCAGATTGTCCATCGCCATTCGTACCAATAATGTGCCCTTTGCCCTCCTTGAGCGAAATTCCAAATGTATTGGGAATCGCTTCATTACCACTCTTATCAACACCGATCAAGTTGCCAGCAATCCGCAGGTTTTGACTTAGCCCGCCGTGATTGTCAAGCCTGATGCCAAACCCGGGTTTATAGTCATTCTCAAAGAGAACACCCTCGTTCCCGGACACCAGATTGCCCTCCACAGCGTCACCCACGCCGTCACCATTGGTACCAATGATCGTATCGTCACAGTTCAACAGGTCGATGCCAATATCATTCCGTATTGCTTTCGTACCATCAACGTTAGTGCCGATATAGTTACCCATCACGCGGTTGTTCGTGGCATTGCCGTGCTCGTCACCGGAAATAAAGACTCCCTGCCCGAAGGTGTAACGCGCTGGGTCGATGTTACCAGAAATGATATTCCGCTCACCTTCATCGTTGATGCCGTCTGCGTCTGTGCCGATCAGGTTATTATGCGATCCATACAGGAGGATACCTGTACGGTTTACTAGCCCATAGGTGCCCGTTGCGTCCACACCAATATAGTTACCAGCAATATGATTGGAAGAACCATCCTTGATATAGATTCCGTATCCAGTGGCGTGTCCTGCAATGACGTTACGGGCGGCCGGGATGTTGCCACCAATGATAGTATTGCTGCTATTCAACAGGGAAATACCCGTTAAGTTCCCGTCAGAGCGGCTGCCGCTAGGGTCAACTCCCAAATAATTCCCCTCAATCCGCGTTTCCAGTACAGAATCAAGGTCAATTCCGTTGCGTCTGAAGCGGTTAATCACTAACCCACGGATGCGCACATTCGAGGCGCGAATGAGTAGTCCGCTGCTATCGTCACCAGCATTAGCGCCATTCAGCTCGATGAGTAGAGTCGCTGCGGTGGTGCTTGTGGCGGGTATAGCGAGTGGTTGTGTGTAACCATCTATCGTTACTGCCTCCGTGATGGCGGGTAGCTGACTAAAGAGGGTGATCACATGCAATTCTGCGCCGGGGATGTTGAACTGAATCAAATCTGCGCCAGCCGTTGCATTCGCATCAAGAATTGCCTGTCGGAGGCTATCACTCCCACTGTCATTATTATTGGTGACGACAAACGTCGTCCCTTGCGCCTTCGAAACGAACGGATAACAGATAGTGAGTAGCAAAACGGAGCAGAAAACGAAACGGAGGAGGGAACGATAACTAAGCACGATGGACGATCCAATGTAAACTAAAATTACCTTTAATTGTAAATCAGTTCTCTCTCCTACATCTCATTCAGTTCCGTTACATTGCCTACCACAGGAGCCAATCCATTTTTATCACTTTTTTATTATTCCTCTACAGAACCTTTACATATCTCCGCTTGACTTTCTCTGAAACTCTGCTAGAATGTATAAGCTTATTGTTCTAAGTCTCGGCGGTCGAGCTTGGCGGCTCCTGCCCAGACCACTAGACGACTGCGATCCTTACATCAGCGGTAGTTGTTCCTCGGTTCGCCAGTTACGCGCTCACGATGCTCACCATCATCACGTAACGGGGAAAGCCTATCTCATACCATACGAGCCAACGTTCGGTCAAACTGCGCTCGTGCGGAACTTCCGCGAAATCTCAGCCCGATCAGAACATCTGATAAGACATACGCTCCGATAGCGGATGACGGATGATCCCTTGTGCTCCTCAGAACGGGATCATGTTAGGGATCATTGCCCACCGAGATGAAACACTCATCGAGTCATCATCTGACGTGTGCGGGACGCCGCTTGCCCTGCACCAGCCACCGGCATGACAATCAAACTTGGCCTGAACCTGATAGTCGAGGGGATTCCTATGAGCGATGACAAGCTGCCAGCGCCTGCTAACGGCACATCCATCAAACACTATAGCGAACTTCGCGAGAGTAGCTTCTTCACGTGGTTCAACCTCACCGAGATCGAAAAGAAGCCGAATCCCTATACACAGGGGCAGTGGGTGGTCGCCCTCAAGCCCGGAGGTCACACGGAGCACATCGACATTTTCGTGTTACTGGATGAGCAAGAGCACATCCACAACGGTACTCTCAACTTGCGCCGTGCGTGGATGACGATGGGGACGGGACTCAATCCGCTGGCAATTGACATCAGTCAGAGCTTCATCGCGAGCATGATCCTGACGGATGAGGCGGCGGCAGCACAACCAGTCATCGACGCAATCTGGGCGGCGCTTCGCTCCAACCCCGGTATGCCTATGCTGGTGCGCAGTAATCCAGACGAGCAACCTGTTCCGCCACCAACGCCCGCTGTCACCGACTTCATCGATACGTATCTGGGCAAGCGCAGACAAGCCGAGATTACCTTGCCGCGCTCCCTGCTCAGCGCGCACAGCGAGCCACCGGGCTTTTTCGGCAAGCCCGATCACGATCTGCGGTTCACGCTCACGGTCAGACTGCCCGACGATCCATCCCGTCATGCGCCGCGCCCTTCGCTGCCGACAGCGAAACTGTCTATCTTTGGGAGGCCGAGCACGCCAGCCCTGAACAGTAGCGACAAGCAGCCGTCTCGGCGCGCAGATCCGCCATCGCCCAACTTGAGTAAGTCTGCGCCGCCACCTCGGCTCGTGCCACCTCAGCCAGCCGATGAGCCTGCATCCTTCCACTACATCTCGCTTGGCTTACCCGGCTTCAGCAAATCGACAATCAAGTGGGATCGGCGCACCAAACGTCTGATCTATACGCACATCGATGATCGTGACGGTGTCCCGCCGGAGGAGAAAGTCTTCCAACCGTCTGCGTACCAATGGCGCTCGTTCTGGAAGCTGATGGACTCGCTGCGGGCGTGGAAATGGCAGATGCTCTATCGCAAATTCGTCTTCGATGGTCATCATTGGAGTCTGGATATTGAACATGGCGACAAGCAGCTTTCTTCCAGCGGCGAAAACGACTATCCTCCCGGTTGGGAACTGTTCCGCAAAGCGATCAACGGCTTAGTCGGTGGTAGTCTCGGCGGCAGTTCATACGCCTTGGCTGACCCTTTAGGTCTGGATGAAGATCTCTTCGAGGCTGCCAGCCTGAGCGCGACGGTACATGACGGGCCTGAGAGTGCGCTCCCTAACCTGATTCAAGCGCTTGATGGGTATCAGTGGAAATCAGCTGCCAGAGCATTGGCAAAGTTCAGACTAGAGGCACTGCCTGCCATGCCCTCCTTGCTACAGCATGCCCACGAGGCACGCATGATTTTCGCTGACGATCCCATGAATGAGGTGCTCAGCGCCATCGCCAGCGGTGCGGAAAACGGCTCGGAACAGCGCGTGCGTGAGCTTGGTCTGCCTGTCCTATCCTCGCTCCTCGAGGTGCTCCTTGAGCGCACATTCAGCGCGTCGGTACGCCACGAACTCTTCCGTGTCGTCAACCATATGGGACTGTCCGATGATGAATTCATGCCCGTACTCATGGCCTGTGTACAAGACGCTCATCAAGAAGGGCAGCGCCTGTGCCGCTCGGCCTATTACGCCTTTCGTGATCGCGACAGTCGCCCACCGGAGATGGTATCCATCCTGCTCACTGCCTTACAGCAGCGTGTCTACGAGCAGTATGGATTTGCCGAAGAACTCGTGGATATTCTCAAGCTGTACGGGGATGAACCGCTCCGCCAAGCTGTCGCTATCTTGTTACCCGCTATCAACCATGCGTCACATGACGTTCGCTATAAGGCTGCTGGCGGCCTTGGCATAGCGGGTGAACTAGCGGCGTCGGCGGTTCCCTTCCTGCTTGCGGCGTTTCAGGACACCAAGGATCGTCATCGTTGGATCTACGCCAGCACGTTGGGCAAGATCGGCGCGGAGGCCGAAGCAGCCGTGCCAGCGCTGGTGGAGGCGCTCACGGATAAAGGGGTGGCTTCAACAGATCATGTAGCAACGGCGCTCGGTCAGATCGGGCGGCGTCCAGAGATCGTCATTCCTGCGCTGCTTGCCACGCTGACCACCAGCAGCCATCAGACCTGCGGGAAGATTGCGTCTGCTCTCGTAAAGTTCGGCGCGGCAAATCTGAGCGTCTTACCCGCCCTGATCGACATCGTTCAGACCTCACCAAGTAATGTACGTCAAGCCGCCATGAAGGTCATCGCCAGTTTAGGTGCCGACGCTCACGACAGCCTGCCCGCCTTGATTGAAGTGTTGGAGCATGATATCGACCGATGGACTCGCTGTGAAGCAGCCGAGACCATCGGTGCGGTTGGCGCTGCGGCACCGGAGGCTATCTTAGCCTTGAAACAAGCGTGCCACGATGACAGCCTTTTTGTGCGCGAACATGCCGCCAAAGCACTCAGTCTGGTAGACATGGCATCCGCGTTGCCCACGCTGATCGCCTTGGTACGACAATCGGAGGAGAAAATCGCCCGCGATGACACTATCTTTGCGCTCGGTCACTATGGCGCGCAGGCCGCTCCTGCCGTACCAGCCTTACTGGAAGCGCTCAAAGCGCAGGACAGTCATACCCGTCATCTCGCCGTCAATGCCTTGGGCAATATCGGTTTTGCCGCTCAGGAAGCGCTGACGGCGCTCATCGACTTCAACGATCCCGATGGCAGCATTATGATCGCGGCGGCGACAGCCGTGCGCAAGATCGATCCGCAGCGCACGTCCTATGCCATTGGCGTGTATGTACGGATGCTCCACAGCGCGGAGAGAGTAACCCGCGCCTACGCGCTTCACGCGCTTGAGGAGGTAGGGGCTGTCGCCCAATCTGCTCTTGACGAAGTTATCGCCGCCACACACGATGGGGAAGGCTATGTCCGCCGTGCTGCACTCGCCGCGTTAAAGGCGATACAGGCTGACTCGTCGGCCTGAAAGGATAAACAGGAAGTGCGCTTACCGTAGCATGGCAGCGATGGCGACATCGTTGGTCAC
Organism: Anaerolineae bacterium; assembly: GCA_019637615.1. Taxonomy (GTDB): domain Bacteria; phylum Chloroflexota; class Anaerolineae; order Aggregatilineales; family UBA2796; genus JAHBVK01. The sequence continues at coordinate 43,091 of JAHBVJ010000005.1, forward strand.
ATAATAGGCACTTCCGGCGCAGGCTAGGCACAACACGCGCCCATCTTTGCGCACCTCACGCTCGTTGATGATCTCTTCGCCACATTCTTCACAGGTGACACGGTGTCCTGCGCGGCTGATCAGGTTAGTCAGATCAAGGTTCATCGTCACGGGTTCGATGGTGAACAGTTCGTCCTCATCGAGCTGTTGATACGCCTCGAAATAGGCGTGCCATTTGCTTTTGGCGTTGAGGCACAGGGCGAGGGCGCGTTCCCGACTATCGGCGCGGGGGGCAATACGCACAGCGGCGTTGGTTTTTGAATCTACCAAGGTGACGGCAGTCTTACCGTAATCCATCAGGTACATCGTGCGGTGTCCAAGTGTGCAGCCCGTCGCCACCGCCACGCCGTCGGCAAAGCAGCCGTTCAGCTCGACGAAGGCAATCATTCGTTTGTTCGCTTGTGGTACCTCGATATTTAGCTTGGCAGCCCCATATAGTCCCATCCGCACGCCCAGAATTTGACGCGGACAGATATGATCATGCAGGTGCAGTAGTGCTTCGGAATACGTGTCGAGATTGAAGGATGTGGTGTTCACAATGAGCCTCTCCGTTTCCCTATTCACTATAAAGGGTACGGGAAACCTCTCTCCGAGTTAATTACAAAGCACATCATTATCGATGCTTTTTGTCACAAGCTCCGTAGTTTGATACATGCGACAATGCACATATACGGCAACAAGAGTAGTGAAGGTTGACCAATGACTGGATGGAGGCGAAGGAACGCGGCTCGCGGGCGTCAAGACAGCATCACCACGCTTGTTGAATGCTCGCCAAGCATCATTATAGCCGAGGTGGTGTCAGTTCTCGCGTCACCAAGCTGCGCGAATGAGTGATGACCAAGCACGCGACCTAACGATGAATAACTCCCTGCTGCGTTCAATCCCTACCTTTGCCATGTTTATCCTGTTCGGCATTGTACTGCTCGGCCTCGGCGTGATGGCGCGTTCCCATTGGCTTGACCATCCTAACATTATCCAGATCGTCCCGACCAACACAGGGCAGCCGGAACGTTGCCTCACCTGTCACGCGGGGATCGAGTCCATTGGTGCATCGCATCCGGTCGAGCAGTTCGGCTGTGTCTCCTGTCACGGTGGCGATGGGCTGGCCGTCGATGCAGAGGCCGCGCATACTGGTGTCGTGCGCAATCCCGGTGATCTGGCGGTAGCAGACAAATACTGTGCGAGTTGTCATCCCGCCCAGACTGCCCTTGTGCCGCGCAGCATCATGGCGACTTACGCGGGAGCCATCGCGCTCGTTCGGCGGGCGTTTGGTCTGCAAACCGATGATCAGGCGCACGTCGCCATCACGGCTATCGACACCTTAGCCGCCTTCACCGTGCAAGACTCCGATCCCGCGCCGATCCAGAAATTCCAACAGAACTGCCTGACCTGCCATCTGCACGCCGAGCCGCTTCAGCAGACCTATTTCTATCGCAGTACAGGCTGTTCAAGCTGTCATGTGCTGTACGACAGCGATGGACTGTACAAGGGCAACGATCCGACCATCCCTAAAGAGGAGCCGGGGCACGCCAGCGTCCACACCATCACCAGACAGATTCCATATACTCAGTGCAATCACTGCCATAATCGCGGCAACTACGATCTCAGGTCGATGGAATTTGTCGCACGTACCGACATGCCCGCTCCGCACACGTTGTCCGATGACGCCCGCCGCTTGCTCGAATACTATCAGCCGATCGGTCAGTTCACCCGCTGCGAGTACGAACTCGACTGCATCGACTGTCACACCAAGCTAGAAGTCATGGGCGATGGCATCTTACATAGCAATAAAGTGGATGCGCAGTACACGCGCTGTTACACCTGTCACGGCACCAGCGACTCACTGCCCCCACAAGTCGATGTCGGCACGGCCTTTGCACTTGCGACGCCCACGACGCCACTCAAGCCGAATGCCAGCGCCGTGCTGATCACGGAAAGAGGCGAGGTGCTATCACATGTGCAGCAAGTCGATGGACAGTGGCTTTTGACCAGCAAAGTCGATGGGAAAACCTATCCCGTCCCGATGGTCAAAGGTTCACAGTGTCAGCAAAAACCCGATGAGCAGAACAGCCGCTATTGTCACGAGTGCCACAGTGTAGATCGGGACGCGGTACTTGCTGGCAATTCACCCTGATATGTCACCAATTGAAGTAATTTGCATCTAACCAGATAGCATTAACACAGACGAGGGAATTATGGGAAAAATCACAGTCAAATCGGAACAAGGCTACCGCACCGCCATCAACATCCGTCAACACACCGTCATTGCCGATGAACTCATTCAAGACGGCGGCACGGATACCGGCCCGACGCCGATGGAAATCATGCTTGGGACGGCGGGCGCGTGCGTGGTCGTCACCACCAAAGCCTATGCCCAGCGTAAAGGTTGGCCTCTGGAAAACGTGTCTGTCGAGCTGGATATGGAACGCTTTAAAGCCGAAGACTATCCGACGTACAGCGGCCCCGCCAAATATGTCAATGAAATCCGCGAACATATCGTGTTTGAAGGCCCGCTCACCGATGAGCAACGCGAACGCCTCTATGCCATCGCCACCAAATGCCCCGTACATCTGACGCTCGAAAATCCGGTGTTTTTCGTCCATATGTCGGACGCCATCAACGCCGAGAGAGCGTAGCGTACTCCTGCCGACGCGAAGCCGTGTTCTCTATCAGGTAGAATGCGGCTTCGTATTGAACCGCGCGATCTCGTCCGGCGTGTTGACGTTGACGAACGAGGTTAGATCGGGATCGAACGGGCGCAGTTCTTCGGCGTCCGGCGTGCGTAGCCGCAACGACGCCAACACATTCTGAATTTTCAGCACACCTGCTTGCAGTGCCGCATAAAACGGCTGCATACAGCTCTTTTCGTACACAGCGCACAACGCTTCTAGCTGCCCGTCAATGCGCGGTACGACGGCTTGCACATCCTGTGCAGCCTCGATCAGATGTGAGAGTAGGGCGGGCTTCAGAAAGGGCATATCGCACGCAACACATAGCGTATAGCGACCGGGGCTGTGCCACAGCGCCGAGTACAGGCCGTTCAAGGAACTGCGACCGGGCAACACATCACCGACAATCGGACGCCCGAACTGCTGATAAGCCTTCGCGTCGTTGGCGACGATGAACAGCGGAATTGCCGCGTCGGCTCCACGCACCGCGTCCAGCGCCCGCAGCGTATGCGTGATCATGTAGTCGCCGTTCAGCAGCGCAAAGCTCTTGTTATAACCCATCCGCGAGGACAACCCGCCCGCCAATACGGCAATCGCCAGCGGTGTCTGCGCAGCCGTGCCATCGTGATCTACAGATTGCTGCATCGTGTATCTTCTCATACTAATTCAGCCTCCAAGCTTACCGAAGTTCACACGCCAATTCACTAACTTGTGTTTGCTGATGACTCAAAGGTGGGACTATAGATCGGTTGCTATGGACACCTAGTTGAGCAGATCGCCCCACATCGGTAAACTGGTAGCCACTATCTGAGATCGCGCATGGCACGCACATAAGGCATTGACCGCATGACTAACCCAGCCTCCTCCGGCGGATCGCGCCACAGTTCAAGTCTGTCCGGCTTCTACAAGAAATCCCTGCCAGAGCGGATGGCACTCCTCGCGCAGTGGGCGGGGCTAGACACCAGCGACCAAGCCATTCTGCTCGGCATGACGGGACTTTCCGCCACGCAAGCCGACCAGATGATCGAGAATGTGATCGGCATTTACTCGCTGCCGATGGGCATCGCCACCAACTTCCTGATCAACAGCAAGGACTATCTGATTCCGATGGTGGTCGAGGAGCCGAGCGTCGTCGCGGCGTGCAGCTTCGCCGCGAAGTTGGCGCGGGCGGGCGGCGGGTTCCTCGCAGGAGCCGACGCGCCGATCATGATCGGGCAGATCCAAGTGCTGGACGTGGACAACGTGTACTCGGCGGCGGGCAAAGTCTGGGACATCCGCGAACGCATCCTCACCGAAGCCAACGACCCGACTTCCAGCATCGTCAAGCGTGGCGGCGGCGCACGTGACATCGAACTGCGCCCCTTCCTCAGCTCGTCGGCTGGCCCGATGCTGGTCGTGCATCTGCTGTATGACTGCCGCGACGCGATGGGCGCGAACGCGATCAACACGGCCTGCGAACGGATCGCCCCGCTGATCGCGGAAGCGACGGGCGGGCGAGTCAATTTGCGCATCCTCAGCAACCTGACCGATCGGCGCAAAGCATGGGCAAGCTGTGTGATCCCCGCCAAGGAACTGAGCACCGAGACGTTGGACGGCGCGGAAGTCGTTGCCTCCATCGTGGAAGCGGGCGCATTCGCTGAGGCCGATCCTTACCGCGCGGCGACGCACAACAAAGGCGTGATGAACGGGATGGACGCGGTGTGCATCGCGACGGGCAACGACTGGCGCGCACTGGAAGCCGGTGCCCATGCCTACGCCGCCCGATCTGGTTCGTACACCAGCATGACGACGTGGAAAGCCGACGGCGCGGGCAACCTGACCGGACGCATCGAGATCCCGCTGGCGGTGGGCACGGTGGGTGGCGCAACCCGCGTACACCCCAGCGCCAAAGTCGCCATGAAGATCCTCGGCGTGAGCGGCGCACAAGAGTTAGCAGGCGTGCTGGCCTCGGTCGGTCTGGCGCAGAACTTCGCGGCGATCCGCGCGCTGGCGACGGAAGGCATCCAACGCGGGCACATGAGCCTCCACGCGCGGCAGTTGGCACTGGCAGCGGGCGCGACGGGCGACCTCGTCATGCGCATCGTGGAGACCATGATCGCGGAGGGCAACATCCGCCTTGAACGGGCGAAAGCGCTACTCACGGAATTGGGCGGCAAGTAGACCGCCCACACGCGGCGAGATGACGGGCAGACACTAGTGTTCCAACGAGCTAACGAGATAGGGTAGTCAGCCCTCACCCCCAACCCCTCTCCCGCAAGGCGAGGGGCGAGTATCCAGACCATCAGAGTAAGGATGAAGCATTAGTAGCCGCGTTTGCGATCCACGCGGTTGACGAGGTCTTTGTTCGCCAGATAGCGCTCAAGATTCTCGGTGAAGACCGCCACGGCTGACTCGTGGTAATGGTCGGTGTTGCCGCCGATGTGCGGGCTGATCAGCACATTGTCCAGCTTCCACAGCGGGCTAGTCGAAGGCAGGGGTTCCTGCGTGAAGACATCCAAGCCCGCGCCGCCGATCTGCCCCTTTTGCAGCACCTCGATCAGCGCGTCCTCATCGATGACCGCACCGCGCGCCATATTGATGATTACGGCGGTCTTTTTCATGGCGCTGAGGATGTCCTCGTTGACGAAGCCGCGCGTTTCGGACGTGAGCGGGATAAGCACGACGATAAAATCGCACAACGCTACCATCGATTTGGTGGCTTCCGGCGGGTAGAGGCGATCTACCAGCGTGCCGTCAGGATCGCCCGTGCCGGGTTCGGCGTACTCCCCTTCGGCGGCGGGCTGCTTGACATCGCGCTTGGTCGCCAGCACTTCCATGCCGAAGGCCTTGGCGACGCGCGCGATCTCGCGCCCGATGCTGCCATAGCCGAGGATACCGAGCGTGGAACGGCGCAGTTCCTTCGGGTTGAAGAGCGTGACGCGATCTTGAGGCCAATCCTGCTTCTGTTGGTGCTTGAGCATCAACGGGATTTTGCGGGCGAAGGCGAGGATCATGGCGAAGGTTAGTTCCGCCATCGTCGTCGCGTGCATTCCGCTGGTGGTGGTCAGGATGATGTCTTCCGCGTTCATGATCGGCTTGTCGATCAGGTTATCGACGCCCGCCGAGTGGCTCTGAATCCAGCGTAAGCGCGGCACGGCGTTGGGTTCGGGCACGATGCCGCCCGTGTACAGAATGTCGGTGGTCGCCCATGTTTCGGCTGGAATATCCGAGGCGGTCTTGACGATTTTGCGGTTGAACTTCAGCCGTGGTGAAATTTGCTTCAGCTTATCCATGATGGCGTCGCTGAGATCAACCGTCACAAGAACGTTCAGCGTATCTTCCACTGTTTACCCCTCTGTTTGCTATACTAAGCAGGCATTTATCGTGAGGATTATAACCCTTGACTGACGCTCCGGAACTGTCTATCGTCATCGTCAGCTACAACACGCGCCAATTGCTGATGGAGTGCTTGGAGTCGATTTACGCGCACGCCAGCGTGCCGCTGCAAGTGATCGTGGTGGATAACTGCTCCTCGGATGGCACACAGACGGCGGTGCAAACTGCGTTCCCACAGGTGAAGCTGCTGGCGAACACCCACAACGCGTACTTCTCCGGCGGGAACAATCAGGGCATCATGGCGGCTTGTGGGCGGTACGTGATGGTGATGAACCCCGATATGCTCGTGCGCGGCGATACGTTCCGGCAACTGGTCGAGCAGATGGACGCTGACCCGACGATTGGCGCGGCGACCACCGTGATGTACTTCCCCGATGGGCGCTTGCAGCGCAATGGCTCGTACTTCAGCACGTATCCGTATCTGCTGTTCAACTACACGCTGATCGGTAAGCTGCTGCCCGCCCGCAAACGTGCCTTCAACGATTGGTTGTGGATACGGGAGTGGGATCGCACCACCGCCCGCGACATCGATGTGCTGCCCGGTTCGTGCATCATCGCCAAGCGCGAGACATGGCAGCGAGTCGGCGGCTTCGATCCGTATATGCCGATGTACTTCAGCGATGAGTACTTCTCGCTGTGCGTACAACAGGGCAGCGGGCGGACGCGTTACCTATGCAGCGACGGCCTCGTGCATTACGAGGGGCAGAGTGCCAAGCAGGTTAGCGCGTGGGCACTGAGCCGCTACCTGAACGACCTGCTGGTGTACACACGGCGGCGGTGGGGCTGGTGGGCGATGTCGGTGCTTGCCGTGCTGCTGATCCCCACATGGATCGTGCAACGTATCAAAGCGCGGTAAGCTGAGTCGTCAGTTTCAGCATGGTCAGCGTGTTGGTTGCACGATGGTGGGTCTGGTTTCCCCGTGGACACGATTTGAAGTGGATGATCCCAACATTGATCCCGTTGTGAGGAGCGCAGTGGATCATCTGGTATTCAACGTGTGTTCCATCTGATGTTCGGGAAGTGGCTTTTGCGGAGGTTCCGCACGAGCGCGGCTTGAGCAGGCGTTGGCTCGTCTGGTATGAGATCGCAGACCCCTCCGTTAGGCACCCGTGAAGCGGGAACTTAGAATAACTGGCGTAGGAGAGGTGCAACCACTGATGTGTGCTGTCCTCGTATTTCCATTGGTCTGGGCAGAGCCGCCAAGCTCAATCACCGAGACTTAGAACGAGTAGCTTACACATTCTAGCACGAATCAGCGGAGTGTCAAGGGGTAGGGCATAAAAAGAGTATAAATGTTCGGTTTGAATTTGGTTTGATGAGAAGTGCTAAGGGAAGATAAGTCCTTAGTCCTGAGTGCTTAGTCCTTAGTAAAAGGCGAGTGTCGGGACATTTGACGTTGATCGTATTGGACAACGGCGAGGCATTAGCGAAATGGCGTGGTATCGTGTTGTCAGCGCCGCCCGACGTTGATGGTGTTTTAGAAATTAGTCCGGCAATCGATCCCCGACAATGAATTGTCGGGCTTACCCTACGAAGTCCCTTCGGGACTCAAGAATAAGCGTTGACGTGATCGTCGTATTCCCGCATTATTTTTTGAAAGGCCATCAACGTCAGGCTTAGAGAACGAAGTCCCAAATGGGACTCAGACCACATCAAGCTCATTTCGTAACAATCAGAGGAAGAAGCTGGCGATGGAACTGCGCCAGAGCATCATGATCAGCGTGCCAAAGACGATGTATTGACCGTAGGGCAGCGCCGTGAACAATTCGTAATGGCCTTTCACGACCAGCCGCGCCGACAGAAAGAGCAGCGCCCCGACACCGCCCGCAAAGACCGCGATCACGACGGCGAAGATCAGCGCTTGCCAGCCGAGGATAAAGCCGCTCATGGCAGCGAGGAGCACGTCGCCGTAGCCGAGCGCGACTTCGGTGATCTCTTCTCCGCGCGCGTTGGATATGACATTGTTGAACAACATGCCGCCGAGATAGAGCAGCAAAAACAGTAAGAAGCCCGCCACCCCGCCCCACAGATAATCCCCGAAGCTGATTCGCGAGGCGATCTCGTGCCCCGCCAGCAGATTGCCGAGCAAGGCCAGCACGCAGCCTAAGATGATGACCATGACGAGGATGATACGATGCTCCAGATCGATCACGGTGATCAGCGTGAGCATGAAGATGTTCATCCACAGCACCAACGTTGCCCACCCAAGCGGGAAGATCAGCACGACGTAGCCAAACAGGAGCGCGGTGGCGATTTCGGTGGCGGGATGCCGCCACGAGATACGTGCGCCGGTGAGTGGCGCTTGCTCGTAGCCGCACAGATAGGCCGTGATGCCTAACCATGCTAGGAGCGGGCGAGGCGTACCATCGGGATAGTGCGGCGGTTTGACAAGATAGGTATATGGCAGGTCGTCCGCCAGCCAGTTGATGACGCCGCCCGCGAGAAGACCGAAGATAGTGGCTAGAAAGACGGTAAACAGCATAGAAAATGGTCTTTCAACGCGGGATGCGTGGCAATTTTTCGGGTAAATCGATGCCCATCGGCCATGTCGGGGTGGGGCTGGTGGGCGCGGCAGGCAGCATGTCCATCGAGAGCAGCAACACCATCGCCGCGAGGATGATGGCTGTGATGATGAACAGGACTGAACTACGCCGCACACTGGCCTCCTTGAGCCATGCTTATAACAGGGCTAGATTATCACGATGGATGACTTCTTGCCCGTAAGTATAGCCTAAGACGGTTTCGATCTGTGCTGAACGCACGCCGATCAGTTGGCGGATTTCATGGGCGGCATAGTTGGTCATGCCTATCGCCAAGGCAGTGCCATCGGGCGCGAGGACGCGGACGGGCGCGCCACGTTCAAAATCGCCCGCGGCCTGCGTGATGCCGACGGGGAGCAGACTCGCGCCGTTTTTGCGTAATTTGGTCGCTGCGCCCGCATCGACCGTCAACGCGCCCTGCGATTTTTCCGAGAGCAGCCAGCGTTTGCGGCTGTCGCGATAGGTGGTACCCGGTAAAAAGGTGGTGCCGATGTGCTTACCAGCCGCGATGTCCAGCATAACATCGGGCAACCCGCCCGAAGCGATGACCGTGGTGGTGCCGCTGCGCCCTGCCAACTGCGCGGCTTGGAGCTTGGTGATCATGCCGCCCGTGCCGAGACCCGTTGACGTGCCACCCGCCAGCGCGAAAATGTGCTCATCCAGCGTTTCCACAACGGGGATCAGTGCCGCGTCGGGGTTGGTACGCGGATCGGCGGTGTAGAGGCCGAGTTGATCGGTGAGCAGGATGAGCAGTTCGGCATCTACGAGATTCGCCACCAAGGCGGATAGATTGTCGTTGTCGCCTACCTTGATCTCCTCGGTGGCGATGGTGTCGTTCTCGTTGATGACGGGCATGATGCGGTGCGCTAACAGCGTCAGGAGCGTGTCGCGGGCGTTGAGATAGCCCGTCCGATTGGAGAGATCGCCGCGCGTGAGCAGCACTTGCCCAACGTTGATGTCGAACAGGCTGAATAATTCGCTGTATAGCTGGATCAGGCGACCTTGCCCAACCGCCGCTAACATTTGCTTGCCGCGCAGGGAGCGATCTAATTCAGGGTAGTTGAGCGCCTCGCGTCCAGCTGCAATCGCGCCAGAAGAGACGATGATCACGGGATAACCCTGCTCGTGCAGGTGGGCAGCCTGACGGACGATCTCTAACATGCGGCGGCGGGACAAGCGCTTGGTGCCGTTGGTTAGGACGCTGGTGCCGAGCTTGATCACGATACGTGGTAAGGACGTGGTGGTTTTTGTGTTGCTCATGCCGCCAACGATAATCGAGCGCCTTGAGCGTGTCAAGAGAATTCATGGCTGAATCGGCGGCGAGAAATCGGGGACGTACCTGTTCACCATGAGGACAGCGCGGGCTGATGGTTTGTTTTGTTTGGAAGTTGTAACTAAAAATCAACTATTGAGGTGACAAACGTTTGAAATTGGTTTGTCTCGACAGCAAACTTTCAAACCCTACGCTAACATTATGCTCCGACTGGCATGCGTACCACGGTTAGCCCGCTCGCTGTTCTGTTAGATTTTTGTTATTGAAATTAACCCATTGTGGGTCAATATTTGAGATTGGGTTGTAGCGTGGTTATAGACAGTGTACCATAATTGATTGTTTGACTCGCGTCGGCACGCAGTGACACCTGACTTCGTGCCCTAACTCGCTGTGAATAAATAGTTCATTTCGGACTACCTTTGGGGGGCAAATGACCCAGCAACGAAAGAAAGTCGCGGTACTGATCCGTATCTCGACGATTCTGGGCGTTATCGTCACGCTGATAGCGGCGCTGTTCGGCGTTCAAGGCCAAGGCGGGATTCAACCCGCGCTGGCGGCCTGTACACTTACCGGTACGGTATATCTGGATTTCAATGCCAACGGCGTTATGGAGCCGATTGGCACCTCACAAATCCCCGGCGTAGGCGCTATCATCTTGACCGCCTATAACGCCAACGGGCAAGTCGTGGGAACGACGACGACAGGGACGACGATCACCAATCTGGGGCAGTATTCGTTGAGCATCCCTGATAACACGCCAGTGCGCGTGGAAGTCACCGGACTGCCAACTTATCTCAAATCTGGCCCTCACGGTTCACAATCCGAAACGACGGTATTTTTCTCGAATGGCTGCGCGGGCGGCACGGTCGCCAACTTGAACGTCGCGCTGGCTAACCCCGGTCGTTATTGCGCGGATAACCCGACGTTGGTATCCGCGTGCTATTTATTCGGTCTGCAAAATGTGATTTCCGGTACGGGCAGCAACGATGGATTTGTGTCGTTCCCGTACACATCGGGCACCACGTCGCAGACAGACAGTACGGGGGTAAGTAACCCCACTACCCACGCGCTGGCTGTGCCCATCAACCAGCTCGGCGCGGTGTGGGGCACAGCGTATCACCGTCCATCCAACCGCATTTTCGTGGCGGCGTTCACCAAGCGGCATGTTGGCTACGGCCCGGCAGGTTCGCAGGGCGTGGCGGATTACGGTCGCAACGGTCAGGGCGGCATCTATCTCGTTGATCAGGCGGGCACTGGCAGCGCAACGGTATTCTTAGATTTCAATACCTTGTTCCCCGGCAGCGTGGGCACCGATACCCACGATTACAGCCCTGTCCCCGGCAATCCGACGTTATTCAATGACAACACCGCATGGAACGGCGTGGGCAAGACGGCCTTCGGTGACATCGATATGGACGATACCGATTCGAATCTGTACGTCACCACGTTGGGCGACCGTCGTTTGTATCGTATCCCGCTGACGGGCAACCCACCGACGGCGAATCCGGCGACGATTGTCTCGTATACGCTGCCGCAACCTAGCAACTGTAACGCCGTTGACCTCGTCCCCGGCGGTTTGAAGTTTTATAACGGCAAATTGTTCGTGGGCATGACGTGTACGGCTGAATCGACGCAGAATACCAACCAACTGCGCGGTTATGTGTACGCGTTCGATCCGACGACGGCGACATTCACGTCCGTGTTGAATACACCGCAACCGGGCATCGACCTGACGTACAATCGCGGTTTCCTGTCACGCGGTGGGACGTGCCCCGCTGGCTGCGCGCCCGCGAATTGGCGTCCGTGGGTAAGCTGGAATGGCATCAATCCGGCACCTCCCGGTGGGCCAGCGCTATTCTATAACACGTGGACTCAGTATTATTTGCCGCAGCCGTGGGTGACAGACATCGAGTTCGATGAACTGGGCTTCATGACGCTGGCGCTGGGCGACCGCTTCAGCCAGCAGTCCGGCAACCGCAACGGTACGGCGCAATCTGGCCCCGTGGAAGGCGTCAGCGGCGGCGATTTGCTGCGGCTCGCGCCGAACGATTTCGTGGCTCCCACGAACTGGACTATCGAAAACGCGGGCGCGGTGACGGTGCCGGGGGCAACCTTCACCGGATCGCTGAACGGTCAAGGCCCCGGCGGCGGTGAGTTTTATTGGCACGAGCAATACCAAGTGCCGCCCGCGACTACATCGCACGACGAAAATACGCTCGGCGGTATCGCGATTGTGCCGGGGCGTGGTGAGGTGGTGGCGTCCGCGATGGACCCGGCACCGACGGGAGATTTTCGCGCTGGCGGTGTAATCTGGCTGAGTAACTGGATCACGGCGGCTCCGTACGGCTACGGTGAGCGCACGCGATCCTATCAATTATTCGCCATCGACGCGATCCGCACGTTTGGTAAGGTGGCGGGCGTTGGCGACATTGAGGCGACGTGCGGCCTCGCTCCGCTGGAAATCGGTAACCGCGTGTGGGTGGATAGCAACGGTAACGGCATCCAAGACCCCGGTGAAGCACCGCTCCCCAATGTCGTCTTATCGCTGTATGACAACAATGGCATATTGATCGCCACTACAACGACGGACGCGAACGGCAACTATTACTTCAATGATTTGACGGATGGACTGCCCGATAAAGATATTTTGCCGAATACGCAGTATCAGATTCGCATCGACACGACGCAAGGAGCTATCGCTGGCGCGGCGTTGACGCTCACTGTCAGCAACGCGGACGGCAGCCCGAACGGCGATGTGCGCGACTCGGACGCTGTGCAGGTGGGCAATAATGCCGTGATCAGCCTGACGACGGGCGCATCGGGTAACAACGATCACACGTTTGACTTCGGGTTCCTGCCGACATTTAAATACAGCCTCGGCAACCGCGTGTGGTTCGATACCAACAACAACGGCACCTTGGATGCCGGTGAGCAAGGGGTTGGTAACGTGCGCGTCGAGTTGTATCTCGACAACGGCACTACGCCCAACGTTTATGACGCGGGCGATACGTTCGTGACATTCACGACGACCAACGCCAACGGTTACTACTTGTTCAGCGGGCTTGACCCGAACGATTATGTCGTTTTGCTGCCCGCGTCGAACTTTACGGCGGGCGCACCGTTGGCAGGCTATTTCAGCAGTTTGACCAGCCGAACAGCGGCGGGAACGTTGACGGAAACGGCGGCTATCGACCCTGATACGGGCGATGTGGACAACGACGATAACGGATTCACGACGGGGACGCTGGGCGCGACAGGCTATGTCGCCAGCCAAGCGATCACCATTGGCGGCACCGAACCGACGGGTGAGCCTGATCCGACACAGGGAATCGTGGATTCGACGCCGGACAACCGATCTAACACGACGTTGGACTTCGGGTTTTACACGATCACACTTGGTAATCAGGTGTGGAACGACGTGGATAACAGCGGCACGCTCAATGGTGCCGAAGTGGGCATCCCGAACGTAACGGTGGAATTGTATGCCTCGGACGGCGCTGGAAACCCAATCGGGGCGGCGCTGGCAACCGTCACGACGGACGCGAACGGCAACTACAACTTCACCGGACTGCCCGCAGGTGACTACATCGTGCGGCTGCCTGCCACGAACTTCAACGCGGGCGGCGGCTTGCAAGGCTACACCAGCAGCACGGGCGGCGGCACAGAACCCGCGCCTGATCCTGATAACAATGTCGATAACGACGATAACGGCACGACGAACGGTACGCTTGGCGCGGGCGGCTTCGTGCAGAGTTTGCCGATCACGCTGACGGCGGGCGGCGAACCGACGCTGAACAACGCGACGGGCACAACGACCAACACGACGCTCGACTTCGGGTTGATCTCGCCCAAGTACAGCCTCGGCAACCGCGTATGGTTCGATACGAACAACAACGGCACGCTCGATGTAGGTGAAGTTGGTGTTAACAACGTGACCGTGGAGTTGTACCGTGACGCGAACGCGAACGGCACGTACGACGCGGGCACGGATACGCTGATCGGCACGACGACGACGAATGCGACGGGCTACTACCTGTTCACGAATCTGGACGCGGGCGATTACCTCGCGGTGATTCCGGCGGCTGACTTCCAAACGGGCGGCCCACTGGCGGGTTACTTCAGCAGCCTGACGGCGCGCGATACTTTCGGGTATATCGCGGAGACCGCACCGGCTGATCCTGATAACAACGCGGATAATGATGATAACGGTTTGACGGTGGGTACACTCGGCACGACAGGCTACGTCGCCAGCAGCGCGATCACGCTGGGGCCGGGTAGCAACGAGCCAACGGGCGAGGCTGACCCGACAGGCGGCATTGCCGACGCGACGCCCGATAACCAATCGAACACGACGCTGGACTTCGGGTTCTATACGCTCACGCTGGGCAACCAAGTGTGGGTAGACACCGACAACAGCGGCGCGATCAACGGGGCGGAAGTCGGCATCAATGGCGTGTTGGTGCAGTTGTTCCCGGTGGATAACGCTGGCAATATCCTGTCAGTAGTGCCGCTGGCGACAACGACCACAGCGACGGTGGGGCCGAACCAAGGTGTGTATACCTTCACGGGGCTGGTGGCAGGAAACTACGTCGTGCGGCTGGCACCGAGCAACTGGCAAGCTGGCGGCGCGCTGATCGGCTACGCAAGCAGCACGGGCGCAGCAAACGCGTTTGAACCTGCGCCTGACCCTGACAACAACACCGATAATGTCGATGATGGTACAACGACCGGACTGCTCGGCGGCGGTGGTTATATCCAGAACGCGCCGATCACGCTGACAGGCGGCGGCGAACCAACTATCGTCAACACGACGGGCACGACGACCAACAATACGCTCGACTTCGGCGTCTACGTACCGACAACGATCTACAGCATCGGCAACCGCGTGTGGTACGACGCGAACAATAACGGCACCTTGGACGCGGGCGAAGTTGGCATCCCCAACGTCACCGTGTTCCTGTACCGCAACGATGGTGGGACGGCAGGCGCGTTCGATGCGACAGACACGTTCCTCGGCTCGACCACGACCAACGCGTTGGGCTACTATCTGTTCACGAATCTGCCCGCGAACACCTATATCGTGGTGATCCCGCCCGATAACTTCGTGAGCACAGGTGCAGCGACGGGCGCATTATACGGCTATAACAGCAGCCTCCGCACACGTAACGCGGCGGGCGCGCTGGCAGAAACCGCCGCACCTGATCCTGACACGCTTGCCACGGATAGCGATGACAACGGTCTGACGTATTTGACGTTGGGTGGTACGCCTAGCTTGTACGTGGCGAGTTTGCCCACCACGCTCGGCGGAACCGAACCGACAGGCGAAGCTGACCCGACGCAAGGCATCGTCGATCCGACGCCGGATAACCACTCCAACACGACGGTTGACTTCGGGTTCTACCAGATCAACCTCGGTAATCAGGTGTGGCTCGACACGGACAACAGCGGCACGATCAACGGCGCCGAGGTCGGGATCGACGGCGTGACGGTTGAACTGCGCTCCGGCGACGGCACAACCCTGATCATGACGACGACAACAGCGGGTGGCGGCTTCTACCAGTTCACCGGCCTGCAAGCGGGCGATTATCGCGTGCGCTTGCCAGCCAGCAACTTCCGAGGCGGCGGCGCACTGGTGGGCTATACGAGCAGCACGGGGGCGGCGAACGCTTTTGAGCCTGCGCCCGACCCCGACAACAACACGGACAATGATGACAACGGCACGATCAACGGCACGATTGGCTCGGTGACGGGCTATGTCGAGAGCGCGGCGATCACGTTGACGGCGGGCGGTGAGCCGATCAACACCGTGGCGACGGCGACTAGCACCAACATCACATTGGACTTCGGCGTGATCCCGACGCCGCTCACCTTCAGCCTCGGCAACCGCGTGTGGTATGACACGAACAACAACGGTACGCTGCAAGTGGGTACGGAAGTGGGCATTGACGGCGTCGTCGTTAACCTCTACAGCGACACGAACGGCAACAACACCTTCGATCCGCTGGTCGATACCTTCCGGGCGACGACCACCACGACGAACGGCGGCTATTACCTGTTCACAGGGCTACCCGCTGGTGACTACATCGCGGTGATCCCATCCTCGAACTTCCAGACGGGCGGCGTGCTGGTTGGCTACTACAGCAGTCAGTACTCGATCAACGGCGCGACACCCGCCGAAACCGCACCGGCTGACCCTGACGCGACGAACACCGATAGCGATGACAGCGGTACCACCGTCGGTACGCTCGGTACAGGTTCCGGCTACGTCACAAGCCAAGCTATCACGCTCGGCCCGACGGCAGTCGAGCCAACGGGCGAACCTGATGCGACCGTAGGCATCCCCGACGCGACCCCGGATAACCAGTCCAACACGACGCTGGACTTCGGGTTCTACACGATCACGCTGGGCAACCAAGTGTGGATCGATACGGACAACAGCGGCACGATCAACGGCGCGGAGATCGGCATCAACGGCGTGACGGTCGCGTTGTACTACGACACGAACAATAACGGGTCGTATACAGCGGGTACGGATACGCTGGTGGCTTCCACCGTGACCGCAGGCAACGGCAATTACACCTTCACCGGGCTGGCGGCAAGCAACTACATCGTGATTTTGCCCGCTGCCAACTTCAATGCTGGTGGCCCGTTGGTCGGCTTCACGAGCAGCACGGGTGCGGCGAACGCCTATGAACCCGCGCCTGATCCCGACAACAACACGGACAATGATGATAACGGCACGACTAACGTCACCGCCGGCGCGCTAGGCGCTGGTGGTTGGATCAACAGTTTGCCGATCACACTGACGGGCGGCGGTGAGCCACTCGTAGACAACGCGACAGGCACGACCACAAACGTGACGCTTGACTTCGGCGTTCAGTCACCGCTGTACAGCCTCGGCAACCGCGTGTGGTTCGATACCGATAACGATGGAACGCGCGACACAACCGAGGTCGGCGTCAACAACGTTCGCGTTGAACTGTATCGGGACGCGAACACCAACGGCGTCTACGATCCGGGCACCGACGTGTTCTTGAGCTTCACGACGACGAACGCGACAGGCTACTATCTGTTCACGGGTCTGGCAGCGGGCGATTATGTCGCCGTCATCCCTGCCGTGAACTTCCAGACAGGCGGAGCGTTAGTCAATTATCGCAGCAGTCTGACGCGTATCAGCGCCGCTGGTGCGGTGATCGAGACACTGCCGGTTGACCCTGACAACAACCTCGATAATGATGACAACGGTTACACCTATGGCACGCTCGGTACGACGGGTTATGTCGCCAGCCAGACGATCACACTTGGCCCCGGCACGGTTGAACCCACGGGCGAGGCTGATCCAACGGGCGGTATCGCAGACGCGACGCCGGATAACCGTTCAAACACGACGTTAGACTTCGGTTTCTACACGATCACGCTGGGCAACCAAGTGTGGGTCGATGCTGACAACAGCGGCACACTGAACGGCGCAGAAGTTGGCATCAACGGCGTGGTGGTGGAATTGTACGCAGCGGATGGATCGGGTAATCCGGTTGGCGCGGCGTTGGCGACAACGACCACAGCGACAGTCGGTCCGAACCAAGGCGTGTACAGCTTCCCCGGCTTGCCCGCTGGCGACTACATCGTGCGCATCGTGGAGTCGAACTTCACGACGGGCGGCGTACTGGTCGGCTACCAGAGCAGCACGGGTGCGGCGAATGCCTACGAACCCGCGCCGGATGGCGACAACAATGTCGATAGCGACGACAACGGCACAACGATAGGCACGCTCGGTCAGGCTGGCGGCTACATCCAGAGCCTACCGATCACATTGACGGCGAACAGCGAACCGACCGTTGATAATCCGACGGGTTCGACGACCAATTCGACGTTGGACTTCGGCGTGCTGCCGACCTACAGCCTCGGCAACCGCGTGTGGTACGACACTGACAACAGCGGGACGATCAACGGCGCGGAAGTTGGCATCAACAACGTGACGGTGAACCTGTACCGCGACAATGGCACCACAGCAGGCGTGTATGACGCTGGCGACACGCTGGTCGGCACGACGACGACGAACGCGACAGGCTACTATCTGTTCACGGGTCTGGCGGCGGGCGATTATGTCGCCGTGATCCCAGCGGTGAACTTCCAAACGGGCGGGACGCTGGTTGGCTACTTCAGCAGCCAGACGACACGCAACGCGGCTGGCACCATCGTGGACGCCACCACGGCTGACGCAGACATCACCGTAGTCGATAGTGACGACAACGGCCTGACCTACAATACGCTTGGCACACCGACAGGTTACGTGGCGAGCTTGGCAATCACGCTTGGCCCCGGCAACAGTGAGCCGACGGGCGAGGCTGATCCGACAGTGGGCATCCCTGATGGGACACCCGATGATCGTTCAAACACGACGTTGGACTTTGGTTTCTACACGATCACACTGGGCAACCAAGTGTGGGTCGATGCAGACAACAGCGGCACGCTAAACGGCGCAGAAGTCGGAATCAACGGTGTGGTGGTGGAATTGTACGCAGCGGATGGATCGGGTAATCCGGTTGGTGCGGCGTTGGCGACAACGACCACAGCGACGGTTGGCCCGAACCAAGGCGTGTACAGCTTCCCCGGTCTGCCCGCTGGCGACTACATCGTGCGCATCGTGGAGTCGAACTTCACGACAGGCGGCGTGCTGGTCGGCTACCAGAGCAGCACGGGTGCGGCGAATGCCTACGAACCCGCGCCGGATGGCGACAACAATGTCGATAGTGACGACAACGGCACGACAACAGGTACGCTCGGTCAGGCTGGCGGCTACATCCAGAGCCTACCGATCACTCTGACGGCTGGTGGAGAACCAACGGTCAGCAATCCGACAGGTTCGACGACCAATTCGACGTTGGACTTCGGCGTGCTGCCGACCTACAGCCTCGGCAACCGCGTGTGGTACGACACCGACAACAGCGGCACGATCAACGGCGCGGAAGTTGGCATCAACAACGTGACGGTGAACCTGTACCGCGACAATGGCACGACAGCGGGCGTGTACGACGCTGGCGATACGCTGGTCGGCACGACGACGACGAATGCGACAGGCTACTATCTGTTCACGGGTCTGGCGGCGGGCGATTATGTCGCCGTGATCCCAGCGGTGAACTTCCAAACGGGCGGCGTACTGGTCGGCTACTTTAGCAGCCAGACGACACGCAACGCGGCTGGCACCATCGTGGACGCGACCACCGTTGATCCTGATAACGGCGCAAATCTCGACGTGGACAGTGACGATAACGGTCTGACGTACAATACGCTCGGCACACCGACGGGTTATGTCGCCAGCCTCGCGGTAACGCTTGGCCCCGGCAGCAGCGAACCTACCGCCGCGCCCGGTGGTACGGAGACAGACCCGACGGTAGGCATCCTTGATGGGACGCCGGATGACCATTCAAATACGACGTTGGACTTCGGTTTCTACACGATCACGCTGGGCAACCAAGTGTGGGTCGATGCTGACAACAGCGGCACGCTGAACGGCGCAGAAGTGGGCATCAACGGCGTGGTGGTGGAATTGTACGCAGCGGATGGCGCGGGCAATCCGGTCGGCGCGGCGTTGGCGACAACGACCACGGCGACAGTCGGCCCGAACCAAGGCGTGTACAGCTTCCCCGGCTTGCCCGCTGGTGACTACATCGTACGCGTGGTGGATACCAACTTCATCAGCGGCGCGCTGGTAGGCTATATCAGCAGCACCGGGCCGGGCAGCGCGTTCGAACCCGCGCCTGATCCGGACAACAACACGGACAGCGATGATAATGGCACAACGGTAGGCACCTTGGGCACGGTGGGCGGTTATGTTCAGAGCGCAGCGATCACCTTGACTGCTGGCGCTGAACCGACTGTCACTGTTGGTACGGGTACAACGAGCAACGATACGTTGGACTTCGGTATGACGAACATCCCGCCAACCCCAACACCGACCAATACGAATACGGCGACGGCAACTAGCACGAGCACTTCGACTAGTACGGCGACGAATACGGCTACCAACACGCCCACTGACACACCGACGAACACAGCGACGGCGACGTTGACCAGTACCGCCACCAATACGGCGACGGATACACCGACCAACACGCCCACTGACACACCGACGAGTACAGCGACGGCGACGTTGACCAGTACCGCCACCAACACGGCGACGGATACACCGACCAATACGCCCACTGACACGCCAACGAGCACAGCGACGGCGACGTTGACCAGTACCGCCACCAACACAGCGACGGATACACCAACCAACACGCCCACTGACACGCCGACGAGCACAGCAACAGATACGGCTACCAATACACCGACCGATACACCTACCAGTACGGTAACTGAGACGGCGACTAACACGCCGACAGATACCCCAACTGGTACGCCAACCGAAACCGTGACATCGACGCCCACCAATACGGCGACCGAGACCCCGACGGAAACTCCGACGGAGACGGTGACAACGACCGCCACCGCAATCAACACGGACACGGAGACACCGACGGCGACCAGCACTTCGACGGTGAGTGTGCCGCCGACGGATACTGAGACGCCCACCAGTACTAGCACGGGCACTGTGCCGACGAGCACCGTGACGGAGACGGCGACCAGCACTTCGACGGTGAGTGTGCCGCCGACGGATACCGAGACGCCCACCAGCACTAGTACGGGGACGTTCTCCACGAACACGCCAACGACAACGAGCACAGCGACCAGCACGGGCACGCTCTCGACCAATACCCCGACTGCCACTGGCACAACCAGCACCGGTGTGACGGCGACGCCAGCCGTGGTCGTGGTCGATCCGGCGATCACCAAGGCTGGCGATCCGACGCTGGCGCAACCGGGTGAGATCGTGACCTTCACGCTGACCGCCACCAATCGCGGCACAGCGGCGGCGACCGGTGTCGTCGTAGAAGATCAAATCCCATCGGATGCGTTCGTGGTGATTTCCGCGACAACGCAGCAGGGCACGTATCAGATCAACGGCAACACGGTGGTGTTCTTCGTCGGCACGCTGAATCCGGGTCAGGTGGTGGTCATGACGATCATTACCCGCGTCCGCGATGATGTGGTGCCGCCCGTAGATGTCACCAACAGCGTGATCCTGACCTACAACGAAGGGCCGGGACGCATCATCAATTCGTCCACGACCATCCATATCGTGAAAGACATCAAGCTGCCCGCGACGGGTGTGCGTCCGAACGATGCGGGTGGGAACAATGCCGCACCGTTGGCGGCTGGCGCGATCATCGCCGCGATCATCGTGATCGGCGTGATCCTGCGGCGGCGACAGCGCAACGCGGCGTAAGACGCGATCTTAAGGGGCGGTTCGTCGGATGCGTTCTGACGAGCCGCCGTGAACATGAGTACCGCAAACGAGGGACTGTGAGAAATCGCAGTCCCTCGTTCGTTTTAAGGCAGAAAATCGGACGGAAACGTGAGTTAGCGGAGGGGCGGTAGCGGGTACGAACTGCGATCCCACGAGTCAAGCTCGGATTCGGTGAGGAAGCCTTCCGCCGCACCCGTCGTCCCGATCTTGTAGGAGGCGAAGATCATGGCCTTGTGCAGCGCGGTGTAGGGATTCTTGGTTTTGAGATAGAAGTGCAAGAACGAGGAGAAGAGCGCATCCCCCGCGCCAATGGTGTTGACGACCGCGCGCGTTTTGATGGCGGGATAGCGGCTGAGGTGATCATCCGCACGGACACTGAGTAGCGCGCCATGTTCGCCCAGCCCGATCACGAGGAGGGGAGTGTTGAATGCTCCTTGTACGGCGCGTGCCCACTCTTCCGGCGTGGCGGGCAGTTGGGCATCGCTCATGAAGAGGATGTCGGCGTGCGCCATAAAATCGCAATTGTAGGGATCATCAAGGTCGCTGATGGCGTGGACATCGGTGGCGACAAGCACGCCAGCGGCTCTGGCTTGGCTCAAAAAGGGGCGCGAGAAATTGATATTGCACAGAACTGCCGCTTCACAGCCCGCGATGGCGCTGGCGTAGAGATCGGGCGGATAGGCAGTGTCTTGAATGTCTTTGAGATCGACGTTGATCATGCGCGCCCCCGTTGGATCGTAGAGGATGATCGATTGTGCCGTCGCGTCTACGCCGCGCACGATCCATGTGGTGGGGAGGCCGAGGGCGGTGAGCGTTTCCGTGACGAGCGAACCACTGAGATCGCGCCCGATGATGGATTGGAAATGCACGTCGTCACCGAGCGTGGTGAGCGCCTTGCTGATGTTCAGACCGACGCCGGAAACGGTGCTGTTGACGCCGAAAAACGGATAGCGTACCGGTTGATAGTGAATCGGGAAGCTATCCATTTTCAGCGTGGTTTCGATGTTGATCAGGCCAGAAACGAGCACGTTGCTCATCATTACCTCTTTGGCGTGCGTGAGAAGAAGGAACGCAGCCGCTGACTCAGCGTGTGGGGCTGTGCGGTGGGCTGCGAAGATGACCACGCGAACCATTGGCGCATGGTGGCGGGTGTGATCCGCCATTCGGTGGGATGGGCGCGCACTTTCGATCCGTACTGACTCAGTTTGCCGATCAGGGCGGCACCGAGGCGCGGCGTAACGAGCAGACGGAAGGCGCAGTGGAGCAGGATGCGCGGTAGATTGTACGTGTAGTAGTCGAAACGATCAGCGTTGCGCATGACGCTGAGATAGCGGTTGGCGAGGGCTTCCGTGCGCAGTTTGGCGCTGGCGTGACTGCCGCGATGGTAGGCGACCGCATCCGGCACGTAACGACACTGCCAGCCGTGCAGCCGCGCCCGCCAATCGACATCGACATCTTCGCCATACATGAACATCAGCGGATCGAAGAATGCGCCGTCGAGGGCGATGGAGTCGATCATGGCTTTGCGATAGAGGGCGGCGGCGGCGGGCGCACCGAAGACCTCGCGCGGCTCGTCCAATTGACTATCGTCCGGCAACCCGTAGCCGATGTTGAAGGCGTAGCCATCTTTATAGAGGGCGTGTCCGGCGCTGTAGATACGTTTGGTATCGGTCTGGATGAGCTTGCCCGTGCCCCAACCCGCGTTAGTGGCCTGCAAACCAGCTACCAAGCGTTCGATGTAGTCGGGCTGCATGATCACATCGGGGTTCAGCGCCAGATAGAAATCGGTCGGCTGCATGTGATCATTCCACAATTGGAGGATGCGGTTGTGCCCGCGCCCGAAGCCGAGATTTTGACGCAGCAGCAGCCAATTCAGATGGTTGGCGTTGGTACGCAGCCATTCTCGCGTGCCGTCTGTCGAGGCGTTGTCCAGCAGGGTGATAACGAGCGATGAATACGTCTGCGCTGACAAGGCGCGGAGCAGCGGCGGCAGATCGGGCAGGCTGTTGTAGGTTACGATCCCGACATAGACTGTCGAAGGCATGGGCACCGTCATTCGTGTAGAAGTTGATCCAGATTGTGGCATAAATGCGCAGTAGCATCTAGCCCGTCTTTGCAACCGAGCACCGATTTTGCCGCGATGGTGAGGGCAGAAACGCAGCACCGACCCTCAGCTTATTTGCCTCTAATGTTCGCTTAACGACCAACTTAGTTAAGTCGCCTATCCTATGGACAAGCTTATCTAATGCATGTAACTCAGGTGTATCGTATGGCAGACGATAAGTGGGCTGCAATGCCAACTCGGTAATGCGCGTCGCCGTGGAAACATTCAGCCGTAAAAAATGACAGGTCGCTAGTACAATCCCCCCTTTGTGCTAGCGACTTGTTCGTTTTAGTGACTGTCATCCCTCTCACCGAGCCTTCTTCTCGTTATGCACTACGCTAGATTCACATGCATCGAATCTTTTACGGCTTCCTTACTCCTTTTTTGATGAAAGCTTGCAACTTACTGAATATAATGCCCCTCAGAACTTGAGGGAAGGATTAAGGCACGTACAGGTATGCTGAAACGTGTAATCATCGGGTTGGCAGTGCTCGGCGTGATCGCCTATGGCGGCTGGCAGTTCTTGAGCCAGCCTGAATATTGGCTGTATTCACTGGACGCTAAAACGGGCAACGTGGTGTGGTCTACCATGCTGCCGAACAGCAAGCGCAGTACCTCGATCCCCGTCACCGCCGAGGGGCGTGTATTCGTCGGGCAGGTGACCAGCATCGAGGACAATAACGAGGCGATCAGTCTGAGCGCGTTCGATGCCGCCAGCGGCAAATTATTGTGGGAATTTATGCCGGATCGTAAGCAATTCCCCAGACAAGATTCCATCACATGGTACGCACAGAGGCCATATGCGCTCGGCGATCTGGTGTTCATGACACTGCGGGGCGCTGATGACGACAAGGGCGTGCTGCTGCTGGCGATTGACGCGCAAACTGGCACGCTGCGGTGGACGCTTGATCATCACTTTGAGGCTGATCAGGGCGCGCGGCCTGAGGTGGCACTAGTGAACGGCAAGCTGATCGCGCTGCAATGGCAGAATGTCGATGGCGCATTCACGTACTTCGCACGGGTGATCGAGCCGCAAACAGGCAAGGTGTTGACTGATTTGCTGACGTGGAAATCCGGTGAATGGGGAACCTTCGACTCGTTCCACGATCCGTTTTTGCAGAGCAACGCGGATATGGCGTTCATCCTCACCGACAAGGCGATCTACGCGTTTGATCCAGAGACGGGCGAACGCCGCTTCAGCATCGAGGTGCCGTCCGCACGCTACGCCGTCAGCGGGGATATGGTGTTCGTGCAGCGCGTTTACGACATCATGGCGTATGATGCGCACACGGGTCAGCAGCGATGGAAGTATCATGCAAAGCAGTTGGATCAGATGCACGGGTATTTCAGTTGGATCGTGGCTGACCACGACACGGTACGGATCATATGCAATTGTGCCGAGCAAAACGCGCATGACGGCACCGCCGTGTATGTGCTTGACGCGCAGACAGGACAGCTACGGTTTACCCAAGCCACTTCAGACTCGTATGCCTTCACGTATTTTCTGCGTGCGCCCGCGACGGATGATGTGGTGCTGACATCAATCGGGCGGTATAGTGGCGCGGACGAGCTAACGGGAATCGCAGCACTGGACGCCAAGGATGGTAGTTTACGATGGCAGTTCGTGACGGCTCCGACGCGCTTAAAGCCGCCCGCGACTGACGGTGAGCATGTGTTTGTGACGACTTTCGATACACGTTTGCGGTCATGGTTGACGCCGATGAACACCGACTGGCGTTTCTCGGTAGGGGTGGAGGTACCATGAGCAGCTATTCGATGACTCCGGAGACTACGACGAGTACGGTCAGTCGGCATTGGTGGACAAGCCGACGCCTGATGATGATCGTCTTTCTGATCGCGCTGATCGTTGCGAGTATCGCCCTCGTCGGCACGCCCGAAGAAACCCTGCTGCTGGCACTGGACGGCAACAACGGGCACACGCAATGGTCAATGCCTGCGCCGATGGGGATCGGGCAGCGCGGGATCGGCATCCCAACGGCGGTGAACGGTCGGTTGTATGTATCAGTGGTGACGCCGCCCGCGTCGAATTCGCTGCTCCCGAACTATGGTTGGGAACTGCGGGCGCTGGATTCGGCATCCGGCGCGCGCGTATGGACATTCACGCCTGATCCGAAGCAATTTGGGAAGGTGGCGGCGGAGATCACGGCCTCATTCGGGGCGATTGTGACCCAAGATACCGTGTATGTGACCCTCGTTGCGCTCGATTATCAGGTGTGGCTGGTGGCGCTGGATGTGCAGACCGGACAGGTGAAATGGGCACACAGCGACCTGTACTTCAACGATTCGGGCTTTCGCGGTCTGGCGGGATTGATTCTCAACTACGCGCAATATTCGAAGTATACCGTCGTCGGTGATAAGGTGTTTGCACTGCTGCGTGCCGAAGACGACGATGATCCCGACGCCCCGACTACCACTACCGCGCTGACATTGATCGCACTGAACGCGCAAACGGGCGAAACACTGTGGAGCAAGCCGATTACGCTTGACAACAGTAAGGCGGATAAAGTGGTGGAGACGATGGTCGCGACTGAAACCGACGTGTATCTGTCTATCGACAAAACTTACGTCTATGACGCGGCAACGGGCGATCTGAAACAGACCGAAGACGCCGCGCTGGTCTTCATCACGTCCAACACAATTTATCAGCAGCATGAATTAACCCTGACGGCGACTGATCGGGCAACGGGTCAGCAACGCTGGCAATACACGCCGCCAGCGAATACGGGCTGCATGAGATTCACGGTTAACGAACAAACTTTGTACGCTTTTTGCGCGCGTGGCGAAGATGATTCCGTCAAGCTGGACGACGCGGCGAAGAAACTGCCCGCCAATTGGACGAATTTCTTGCTGGCGCTGGACGTGCAAACGGGGGCAGAACGCTGGCGCAAACCGATCGCGGAGAATCTGTTCACCGTGGTCGGGCAAGTTCCCGCGACGTACGGGGATCGGGTGGTCGTAGTGGGCGGCGCGTTGGGCGAACTGCGCGTGGTGGCGCTGACCAGCAGCGGCGACGAAGCGTGGTCGTACCATCTTGAACGCGGCTACGATCTGGCGGTGAGCGATGGCAACCGCGTGTTCGTGACCGATACGCGCCCACGCTGGCGCGGCTGGCTGGCGTGGCTCAACCCCGCGTGGCGCTAACCACGCCCTTTCAGGAAGGTTAGCACGACTTCCGTGAACTCGGCGGGGATTTCCATCGGGAGCATGTGGGCAACGCCGGGGATCACGAGCTTTTCGACGTTGGCGGGGATGCTTTTGAGCAAGACATCCGCGATGTTGAGAATGTCGGGCATATCTTTATCGCCCACGATGATCAGCGTTGGCACGGCGATCTCATTGAGGCGGGCGATAGGCGGCGGATCGAGCTTTACATCGAGTTCCGGCGCGGTGAAGGTATGCGCGTTCTCCGAGAGTAAGCGCTGAATGCGCATCCGCACGCTCGGATTGACGGCACGCGGATTGCGCGTAGGGCCATCTACCCACATGCGCAGCGTCATCTCCGCCGCCATGAGCATATCGCCTTCTTTGATCACGCGGTCGATGTCCGAGGCCATCTGCGCGGCGAGGGCGGTGTAGGCCGTGAAGCCGCCAAGCGCCGACGAAACGAGGATCAACGAGGCCACCATCGCCGGATGTTGCAGGCAGAAGTTGAGGGCGACACCACCGCCCATCGAGACGCCGAGGATATGCGCGCGTTCGATGCCGAGATGTGTGAGCAGCGCATAGAGATCGTCAGCGTCGGCGTATAAGCCCGTATAGCGCCCCGATTTGCCGAAGCCACGAAAATCGTAGCGAATGACGCGGTAGTGTTCCGCCAAGGCCAGAAAATGATCATCCCACATGCGATGATCGGCAATTTCGGCGTGCAGCAAGACCAGCGGGAATCCCGTCCCCGCTTCTTCATAGTACAGCATCGTCCCGTTGATCTCTGCCAGCCCCGTTGTAATGTCAGGCATTGCGTATTTCCTTCCCATCCTGTGAGTCTAGCAGTGATAGGGACAGCGGGGAAGGGCAAGCTTAGGTCGCGCGGACTTGCCAATTCTTCCGCACGGGCGCTCCATCGTCGGGATAGATGGTGGAGAATGCGCCCTCGACGTTCAGTTCGAACAAGACGTAGTGGGCTTTCGGCCGGTAGCCATAGGTGGTGGCTAACTGCCGCAGCGCGAGATCATCGGTCAGCGCAGCGTGCCCCATCAGCCGGAATTCGCCCTCGCCGCCGCTGTTGTTGCTGACGGAGCAGTGCAGGGCATAGCCGGAGCCGCGCTGTAGATCGTGGCCTTTGGGCGAGGTAGGTTCCATGAACAGGAACAAATGCCCCTCCGCGATAATCGGCGTGACGGGATGCACACGCGGCAAGCCATCGGGTCGGACGGTTGCGAGATAGGCGGGGCCTTTTTTCAGGCGCTGTTCGCCAAAGGCCGCGAGTTCAGGTTCGGCGCTGGCGAAGTCTTGCCAAGAATGCTGCATGATTCCTCCCAAAGAAAGTGCTGAGTGCATACTGCTGAGTACACATGATTGTCGTGCCCTGTATAGATCAGGGATCGAGCACGGCGAGATCAAGCTGGCGGATGCGTTCGGGATCAGCCACCGCATCGATCGCGACAATTTTACCGTCAGTGATGGTGACGCCGAGCACGAGTTTCAGCTTGCCGCGCGGCGCAACCACGATGCCGACCGCGCCATTGAGGAGAGCTGCCTGCGCACCACGCGCGCTGCCGGGGCGCTTGAACTGGTTGGCGACGAGCGAGGCACCACGAAATTCGACGGCGGCGTGTGTAGGCATAGAGGCGGCATCGGCACGGAACACGACATCAGGATCGAGCACGGCAAGCAGCGCATCGAAATCTCCGGCACGCGCTGCGGTGAGAAAGGCTTGAACGACTTCGCGCTGACGGCTGAGATCGGGATCAGGCACGGTGGTGGCTCCGCGTACCCGTCGGCGGGCGCGGCTGGCAAGCTGGCGCGTGGTGGTCGAGGAACGTCCGACGATGGGCGCGATCTCCTCGAATGGCATGGCGAAAATGTCGTGCAGCACGAAGGCGAGACGCTCATCAGGGTTCAAGGTATCGAGGATGACTAGCAGCGCGAGGCCGACGGAGTCGGCTAGTAAGGCTTCGTGTTCGGGATCGGTACTGATGTCATGGTTTTTGAGCGGTTGGGACTCGCGATCATCCAATGTTTCTTCGCGATGCGCATTGCGGGCACGCAGCGTATCAAGGCAAACCCGCGCTACGACCGTCGTCAGCCAGCCACCTAAATTCTCGATTTGGCTGGAGTCCGTGCGGCTGAGGTTGAGCCACGTCGCCTGTACGGCGTCGTCGGCCTCGCTGAGAGAGCCAAGCATCCGGTAAGCTACGGCGCGAAGATGATTGCGGTTGGCTTCGAACTGCTGCGCCAGCCAATCATGTTGTTGCATCGGTCACATTCCTAGGTTGTATTCCGTCATACTATTGACGAATGAACGCATCACGATGTGACAGAAATTCAGATTTTCATCGTTGTCACATTTTTTGAGCGAGTTTCGTCATGGTAGTGACGAGAGCGCACAACGATGTACACGAGAGACCGGCTCCTCACGTCAGCATCGGCGGGCAGATTCGTCACCAACATCATTCGATATGTTCAACCTCACGGTTTCAATGAACGGAGAGTAACCATGCAAGCCAGAATGAACAACATCGCGACGATCGTACCTGAGGTCGTGCCCGTTTTGCAATCGCTGTCGAAGCTGGCCCATAAGGGCAGCGTACCCGGCAGCACGATTGGCCTCGTTGAACTGCGCGCCAGCCAGATCAACGGGTGCAGCGTGTGCGTGGATATGCACCAACACTTTATGAAGCAAGCGGGCGAGACGGATGAACGTCTGTTTGCGGTGTCGGCGTGGCGTCATGCGCCATATTTCAGCGAGGCCGAACGTGCCGCGCTGGCGCTGACCGAAGCCGTCACGCGCCTCAGTGACCGATCTGATCCGGTGCCGGATGAGGTGTGGAACGAGGCGGCGCGGCACTACGACGAGAAGGGGTTGGCGGCGCTGCTGATCGCCATCGCGTCGATCAATGTGTGGAACCGCTTTAACGTCAGCACAAGTCAGGTGGCGGGCTACCGACCGGAACCTGCGGGCAAAGGTAACTGGTAAGCCGCCGCAAGCAAGCTCATGCGGGTTGGAGTCAGCATCACGCTGACTCTGACCGCAATCGCTGCGAAGTCAGCAGTGACCACGACCTCAGTACTTATTTACCTTACGCAATTTGCCCTTGACTCAACTCAAATGTTCGTTTAGAATGATGACAATTGAATGACGCGCTGAAGATGTTCGCGTTTTGCTGAATTAAGTTGAACAAATTGTCTGATTTGCTGCATCGCGTTCAATACACTGTCCTGACGCAACTGCAAAACGCGTAACTGATCATGTATGATCGGTTTGGCTGCTCAATTTCCGATCATAAAACCGATCATACGTGGTTTTGGCAGTAGTTTTCCGATCATTCCCTGAGCAGAAAAATAAGCAGCCCGATCATGCTTATGGGCGTTTGTGATCGGTTTTATGATCGGAATCAAACTGCCTGCTTGCCACCGCCTAAGGTGAGTTACGATTTCTCTCCAAAAACGTCAATTTCTGACATTGCTATAAAATAGGGCAAAGTGATCGGTTGATCTGGCTGTGAGATTGCGGGGTTGAGAGAAGGTACAAGATGTCTTTTCAAGCATATTTGGACAGTGTGAAGGCAAAAACTGGCAAAACGCCAGAAGATTTCAAGAAACTGGCGGCGGAAAAGGGATTGACCAAGCACGGCGAGTTGGTGGCGTGGTTGAAATCCGAGTTCGGGTTGGGGCACGGTCATGCGAACGCGATTGTGCATGTGATCCTCGAAGCGGAGAAGCCGAAAGTCAGCAGGGATGAGAAGGTCGATCAGCATTTCAGCGGGGCGAAGGAACGCTGGCGGAAAGCGTATGATGGCCTGATGGACAAACTGCGGGCGCTGGGCGAGGATGTCGGCGTCGCGCCGACAAACAGCTACATCAGCATCGTGCGGAAGGACAAGAAATTCGCGATTGTGCAGGTGACGGCTGATCGCTTGGACATCGGGATCAAGCTGAAAGGCGCTCCGGCAGAGGGGCGGTTCGAAGAGGCGGGCGCATGGAACGCGATGGTGACACACCGCGTCAAGATCGATGATCCGAAGCAGATCAATGCCGAGGTGATCAAGTGGCTGACGCAAGCCTACGAGAAAGCCTGATCACATCATGAACAATCACTACCACGCCGACGTTGCTGCGCGTGGTAGTGACGTAAGCGCCCGAATCAGCCCTCCGTGAACGCGGTTAGCCCATCGATTCGGCGGCGATCACTGGTTTTTTGCTGGATTTGTAGTGACCGGGCTGTGAGCGGAAACTGACCGCCAGCCGATTCCACGCATTGATGGTGATGATAGCCAACGTCAGGTTGACGAGTTCTTCGTCGGTGAAATGCTCGCGGACTTCTTCATAAACGGCGTCTGAAGCGTGCGTCTCTCCGATCAGGGTGATTTCTTCCGTCCAGAGCAAGGCGGCACGTTCGCGCGGGCTGTAATAGGGCGCTTCGCGCCACGCGGTGAGGCCATACAGCCGCTGTTCGGTCTCGCCCTGAGCGCGGGCATCCTTGCTATGCATATCCAGACAGTAGGCGCAGCCGTTGAGCTGCGAGGCGCGCATCCGCACCAGTTCCTTGAGCAGCGGTTCTAAGGCGCAGTTTTCAACGTAAGTATCGAGCGCATCGAGCGCGTTGTAGCCAGCGGGCGCGGCTTTAGCGTAATTTAATCGTTGTCCCATCGCAAGTGATCCTTATTCCTCTGTGATCGCGTGATATGGATACATTAGCACAATAATGGACTTGCCCAAAGAGCCACTTTTGACTAAAGTATCCATGCCATTTACGTGCTGTCTTGTCCTAGATCTGCCATCATGCCCAAACACGCCATCGCCACCAACCATGCACACCTGCGGCTGGACGCCAGCCTCACGATCCCGCTGTACAAGCAGCTTTATGAACGGCTGCGGGGCGCGATTTTGGCGGGACAGTTGGAGCGCGGGGCACGGCTGCCATCGACGCGTCTGCTGGCAAGCGAATTGGGCGTCTCGCGCAGCACGACGGCGCTGGCGTATGAGATGCTGCTGCTGGAAGGCTTTCTGGAAAGCCGCGTCGGGCAAGGTACTGTCGTGGCGCGGGATTTGCCAGCCTTCCTGTTGACCGAGCAATCAACGTCGTGGCAGGCGGAACAGTCCAACGCGCCAAAGCCGCGATCAGCGAGAAGACGACATGAAGACCAACCAAGCGACGCCAAAACGATCTTTCGGGGCGGCGAACCCGCGCTTGATCTGTTCCCGTATGACACATGGGCACGCTTGATCGCCCGCCATGCGCGTCATTCGCTGCCTGCGCACGCGCGTTACCAAGCAGTGGCGGGATATTTCCCGTTGCGAGAAGCCATCGCGGCGCAAATCGGGATCACGCGCGGGGTACGCTGCACACCTGACCAGATCATCATGACGGCTGGTTCACAAGGGGCGCTCGATCTGGCGATACGCACGCTGCTCAAGCCGGGAGAACCCGCGTGGATCGAGAATCCGGGTTATTTCGGCGCGCGGGGAGCGTTAGCCGCAGCGGGGGCGCGGTTGGTGCCCGTGCCCGTCGATGAACAGGGGTTGGATGTCGCGCGCGGACAGATGCTGTGCCCGACGGCGCGATTAGTGTCCACGACGCCTTCGCATCAATTCCCGACGGGGGTGACGATGAGCCTGCACCGTCGCTTGGCGCTACTGGAGTGGGCAAGTCAGGCGGAGGCGTGGATTCTGGAAGACGATTACGACAGCGAGTATCGGTTCAGCGGGCGTCCATTGGAAGCGCTGCAAGGACTAGATCGCGATGGGCGCGTGATTTACATCGGCACGTTCAGCAAAACACTGTTCCCCGCGCTGCGATTGGGGTATCTCGTCGCGCCGATTGCTCTGATCGAACCGCTGCTGGCGACTCGGACGTATATCGATGTGCATGTCCCGATCCTTGAGCAATTGGCCTTGAACGAATTCCTGCGCGAGGGGCACTTCGCCCGCCATTTGCGGCGTATGCTGCGCCATTACCAGCAACGGCGCGATGCGCTGGCAAGCGAACTGCGGGCGCACATGAGCGAGTTGCTAGATGTCCACGCGCCGGAAGTTGGAATGCATCTGGTGGGTTGGCTGCCAGCGGATAAGGATGATCGCCGTGCGGCTGAACTGGCGGCGCAAGCGGGGTTGTCGGTCACACCGATCTCCGATTACAGCCTAGCGCCACTGCCACGCGGCGGGCTGTTGTTTGGTTATGCCAGCACCAGCGAGGAGGATATTCGGATCGGCGTGCGGCGATTGGCGGCGGCATTGGAACGCTTGTAGGATACGGCGTCCGGCACGCGAAAAGTGTCCGAAAATTACCAAATCCTGTTACTTACATGCTTTCGACTATCGCGATTTGAGCAGTGCTCCTATACTAATTTCACATTTCGTGGTGGCAACTTTATACGTCGTAGTTCCTTCGCACTCGTTCGCTGTATTGGAAGCACAGGCAGAAACTAGGGTATTTTTATGTCTACGACCAACGACACCAAGCCAACGGATAGTCCCGATATTTTACATTTAAGCGTCGTTAGCAATAGTCCACTGCTATGTGAAGGGTTGCTCAATATCCTTACTAGCCATCTCCGGTTCGCTGTCGCAGGCTGCTATTCCGCCGATACCCCTCCGAGTAACGTACTGCCGAATCCGACCAAGCATGTCGTGCTGCTGGACAGCGGAATCGGCACCGAGAATGCCACCCAACGCACGCGGGAATGGCGCGCGATGTTGCCTACTCCCTTGGTGATCATCCTCGAAATGACGGGCGCGAGTGACGTGATCTTGGCGTGCATCGAAGCGGGCGCGAACGGTTATACGCTGCGGGGCGCATCGGGCGCAGAAGTGGCACAGACGATCCTCGATGTGCAGCGCGGCTTGGCACAGTGCTCACCGCAGATCACAGCGCAGCTTTTCGCGCGGTTGGCGGCGCGGCGCAACGATGCGGAAACACGTTCGATGGCAAGCGCGGCGATATTGACGAACCGTGAACTCGACGTACTCCACCTGATCGTCAAAGAGTACACCAACAAGCAGATCGCGGAGTCGCTGGTGATCGAGGTGCGGACGGTGAAGCACCACATTCACAATATCCTGAGAAAGCTGAATATCCGTTATCGTTGGGAAGCGGCGCAGTATGCCGCCAACATGGGGGCGCTCGATTACGCGACGTTGAAAGAACCGCCTTATCGATCCAGATCGATCAGCAGTTCAGTATCATAAATAGACTATAGATCCATTCACAGCCCAGCGCAGATCGCATATCATGAGTCAGGAATGCGGATGTTAAGCACGCTCATGGCTCGAATCCTGTGGACAATAGCACTGCACGCTGTAGAATCCTCATCGCGAATATGCCGTCCCTGCTGGCGGAAGCAGTGGCGGCGGAAATTCGTAATCAACCAGATTGGCGGTTGGTTGGAACTGTTCAAGCCCCGCTCGATATTCTCTCCGCCGCCGTTGACGCCGATGTGTTGATCCTCGGCGCTACGGCAAGCACAGCTTACCCACCACCCATTTGCAGCCAACTGTTCGGGGAATATCCATACCTCAAAATTCTGGTGATCGACAGCGCCAACGGGCAGGTGACCAGTTATTGGCTGGAACTGCACCGCAATCCGATGGCTTCGCTCGATCTGACGACCCTGATCGACAGCATCCGCCAACTCAATGAGGTCGATCCACTCCCCTGATGACAACGTGCTGATCGATCCATCCGTACTCCTAGATCGATCTCAAAATTACACCTTTGCAACCGCCTAAAACTGTCCTGAGATCGATCCACACCGTTTGCCAAGTTTGCTACGATGATGCAGACACGAGAAATGTTCTTGCGTTGGGGTTGGGTTAGCAGCGGATTTCATGTATGGCGAATCTCTCCGCAATCCATTATCTAGGCACATCGGTGATCGATCACCTTCGCCGCGCTTATCCCAAAGCGTTGAGCGACGCGGAATCGTGTACGTTCACCCTGTACAGCACCGGATTTTTGCAGGATAGCCCGCCCTCCGATGGCACGACCATGACCCTGATCCCTTATAACATCACGCTCAATGAGCACAGCCGCACCGCGAACCGTCTCGCAGGGCCTGCGATTGGCACCGTGCCGCTTGGCGTCGATGTGTACTTCTTGCTCACGGTGTGGACGACCTCCACCTTCGCAGAACAGTCAATTATGGGCTGGGCGATGCGCGAACTGTACATCAACGGGACGCTGGATCGCTCGATGCTCGACCCCAAAGGCGGTTGGGATGTGGCTGACCGCATCCAGATTACGCCTAGCGATTTGCGCATCGAAGACTTGATCCGCATCTGGGAAGGACTGCGCCAACCGTTCCGCCTGAGCGTAGGCTATATGGCGCGGGTGGTGCAGATCGATGTGCCGCCGGAGCCAGATCATGCGCCGGTGGTGGCGACGCGCTTCGGGTATCACGATTGGGATTACGGCGAACGCTTGGAGGATAGTGCCCCATGACGATCCTTCGGGTGGATTTTGAGCACATCGAACGGCGGATACTCGGCGCGGTGCAATTCACCGACTTGGTGACGGGTCTGCCAGTGCGTGAACGGCTGGAACTGAACGGCGCGAAGGCGATCCGCAACCTCAGCGGGTTATACGTGATCCTCGCCCCCGCCAGCAAGCCGAGCAAGGATGTGCAGAAGTATCTGGACACGTTCAAGCCGACGCCAAGCGTGCCCGATGTCGGATCGGTCAAGCTGCCGATGAGCGTCGAAGATCCGTCCGGCAATTATCTGGCGCGGCGCTTTACGTTGAAATTCCCGTTGCAAGCTACGAATGCGGAACGACCGAATTATTTATTCAAGCCAATCGAAGTGGCCTTGTACCCCGCCCCACGCGCACAGGCTGCGCAAAATTGGGCAGTAGCGCGGGTGAGTGTGCAGGAGCAGGGGAAAGATAACGGCCTCGGCGGGGCGATGATCTTGCTGCGTCGGCAAACCACGATCATCGGTAGAGGGTTGACCGATGCGCGCGGCGAGGCGTTCGTCGCGGCGATGGGATTGCCCTTGATCGCGGTGGGCAGCGGCACTTCGATCTTGATCCAAGAATATGATGTGACGCTAGAAGCCCGTTATGACCCAACTCTAAAAGATTTGCCTGATCCCGATACGCTGGAAACGGCGGCGGGACTGAAAACTAATCAGGTTCCGGCGAAGATCGCGCCGGGACGAAGCGACGTTGTAAAGATCGCTATCGCGCTGCCGTAGCTTCTGCCGCACGGCGCATGATGAGCGCGGGGTTCGTGAACTCAGAAAGGAAGCGTTAAGGTGCCTGAGTATTTAGCTCCCGGTGTTTACGTAGAAGAAACCAGTTTCCGCGCCAAGTCGATTGAAGGGGTTGGCACGAGCACAACCGGCTTCGCGGGCGTAGCACGTACTGGCCCGATTGGTCAGGCCAACGAGACGCCCGAATTGATCACCAGCTTTGGCGATTTCGAGCGCATTTATGGCGGTTTTGGCGACCTGACGCTGACCCCCGCGACGAATTATCTCGCTCACGCGGTGCGCGCCTATTTCAACGAGGGCGGATCGCGGTTATACGTCTCACGCGTGGATACGCACGGCAGCAAGGCGCAGTCGGCGGTGCTGGCGACGGTTGGCGGCAAGACCGCACGCTTCACGGCGCGCTTCCCCGGTTCGACGGGCAATGGCCGGATCGGCTTGCGGCTGACTTCGACGCCCGTCGTACTGCGGCAGATGAACAGCGCCCCCGATGGTACCCTGCTGCGCGTCGGGGCGAGCGGCGTCCGCGCGAAGCCTGCCAGCGTCGCTAGTAACCTCAGCGGGCCGTTTTTGCTGAACGATAACAGCAAACTGTTGCTGACGGTTGGCGGCACTCCCAAAGAATTGACGTTCAAGGGTGAAGCCGCGGTTGCTACTGGCGATAATGCGCTAGCGGATACCGTCACGCTGACCGCCGGACATGGCACGTTGGAAGTCGAAATTGACGGCGTGCGGCAGAAGCTGACCCTCGCGGAGGGTGATGTTGCCCGCGCTACATTGGTTGACCAACTCAACGCGGCGATTCGCGGCGGTTTCGCGCGGTTGGAGGGCGATAATAAGCTTTCGATCCTCAGTGACAAACGCGGGGCGGCGGCATCCGTGAAGGTATTCACGAATGCTGACTTCGGCTTCACGGCAGACAAGACGGATGTCAACGCGCCGGACGCCAACAACACGGTAGCCGATCTGCTGCGCGTGTCGGTGCAAGAGATCAATACGCTGCTGACGGACGCAGGTATTGACGCGCGGGCGGCACTGCTGCCCAACGGTCAATTCGTGCTGGCGACGACGGCAACGGGCACAACCTCGGCGTTGGAAGTGCGGTCGGCGGCTGGTTCCGTCGAAGGCGTACTTGGCTTTGCCCCCGGCACGAAAAACGGTGCCGACGGACAAGCGATCACTTATTACGTCAAGAGTGGCAACGGTTGGCGCGATTCGAGCGGCACTGACCTGTCGCTGGCGGGGTTGGGGATCAACGATGCGCCTTCCGGTGGCGCGGAGATCATGACGCTGACCGTCGTATCCGAAGATGGCGATGGCAGCGTGACAGTGGTCGAAGAATTAGCCTTTGACAGCCATCACCCGCGCTGGATCGGGACGATCCTATCTGATACGCCGACCCGCCGCGCTGATTATTTGTATCATCGATATGTCTTCACGGGCGAGGGCGTGGACGCATTCACGTTGGTTAACGCGCTGTTCGGGATGAGCGACGAGATCGTGATCGTGGTCACGGGCGGCAATGATGGGGTAACGCCGATCACGGTTGATTATGAAACGGCACTGGAAGCGTTGATCGGGCTGGAAGACATCGCCATCGTCGCCGCGCCGGGATATTCGGCCTATGGCGATGACAACAATTATCAAGGCATCCAAAACGCACTGATCAGCCATGCTGAACGTCGCCGTTCATACCGTATCGCCGTGCTGGATTCACAGCCTGACCAACTGCCGAGCGAGGTGCGCAGCGCACGCGGCAAGATCGACTCGAAATACGCGGCGTTGTATTACCCGTGGGTGGTGGTGCCGAATCCACTGGCGCGCCCCGGCCTCGATAATGTGCCTTCGGAGATCGCGCTGCCGCCGTCCGGCTTCGTGACGGGCATTTATGCGCGTAACGACATCGAGCGCGGTGTGTATAAGGCGCCTGCCAACGAAGTCGTGCGCAGCGCGTTGCGGTTCGAACTCGATATTAACTTCGCGCAGCAAGAAGTCTTGAATCCGCTGGGTGTCAACTGCCTGCGGTATCTCTCCGGACGCGGCTACCGCGTGTGGGGCGCACGTACCGCCAGCTCCGACCCCGAATGGAAGTACGTCAATGTGCGCCGCTACTTCAACTATCTGGAGGCGTCCATTGACCGAGGCACGCAGTGGGCGGTGTTCGAGCCGAACGGGGAACGCTTGTGGGCGAATATTCGCGGCACGATTGAGGCGTTCCTGTACAACGAATGGGTGTCCGGTGCGCTGCTCGGTGGCAGTACCAAAGAGGCGTTTTTCGTCCGCTGTGACCGCAGCACGATGACGCAGAACGACCTCGATAACGGACGACTGATCTGCTTGATCGGCGTCGCGGTGATTAAGCCCGCCGAATTCGTGATCTTCCGCATCGGTCAAAAGACCGCCGACGCACGTAGCTAACTGGAAGCGAGTGGAGCAGGATTATGGCTGACCGGACTATTCCTTATGCAGCGTTCAATTTCATCGTGGAGTTGAACGGTGGACGCGATGCGAATTCGCTGATCGGCGGTTTCAGCGAAGTGACAGGACTCACCACCGAGTTCACCATGGCGGAGTACCGCAACGGCAACGAAAAGCTCAACCGTGTGCGCAAACTGCCGGGTGTTTACAAAGTGGGCGATGTGACACTGAAGCGCGGCGTGATCAATTCGCAAGATTACTGGGATTGGATCGCCCAGACACGGGCGATGGGTCATGTCTCGAAGCGCGAGGTGGTGATCACGCTGCGCGACGAAGCGGGCAGCCCCGTCCAGAAATGGACGCTGTCAGGCGTGACGCCGATGAAATATACGGGGCCACAGCTCAACTCGAAGGGCGGCACGGATGTCGCCATCGAGGAGCTGGTGCTCTCCGCCGAAGATATTAACTTCGAAGCTCTGGCTTAAGCCTGTGATAGTCGGTGGATGGCGCGATGTTTGACCGCTTGACGTTCGAAGACGCTCCGTATATTGCGCAAGCTCCGCAACGCGCTGACGTTGCCCTGTTCGTGGGATTCGTCCGGCGGCGCGCGGCGGCACTGCCAAGCGCGCTGAACCGCTGGCTGTCGAACTTCCTCAATGAACGCGGAATCGACAGCAGCACGGTGGAGTCGCTGTATGACATCCCCGTGCCGGTGGATTCGTGGAACGTCTTCGACCGATTATTCGCGTGGGAGCAGCGCCCGTTGGACGAGGCCGATCCGTTTACGGGGAGGCCAGCGCGGTTCTGCCATTCGTATATTGGCGCGGCGGTGCGGTCGTTCTTCGCGCAGGGCGGGCGGAAATGCTACGTGGTGCGGGTGGGCGATCCGTGGGTGATGACGGCAAGCTACCAAGATCGCCTCGTGCAGATGGACAAGCTGATCCCCGGCTTCAGCAGCGGGATGCAGAGCATGACCCCGTTCGACGCGGCAACATGGCACGGCGTCGGCTGGTTGTTCGGGCTGCAAGATGCCTCGTTCTTGTGCTTGCCAGACCTGCCGGACATGGTGCGGACGGAGCGCGAGGCGATTGACGTGAAGCGGGAACTGCCGCCGACGCCGGAATATTTCGTGGAGTGTTCGGACATCGAGATTCCGCTGCCAGATAACGCGGCGAAGTCGTTCCTCGCGCCACGCTGCGACGATGATGGCTACCGCGATTGGGCGCGGGCACTGCGAATGCTCGGTCTGCTGGTGGCGCGCTATCAGCGCGAGGTGCAGATCGTGGCGGCGTTGCCAATCCCCGCCAAAGATACTGCCGCCAATCTGCTGGATTATCTGACGCGCCCGAATGGTGGCTCGCTGGCGTATGGCTTCGATGATAGCGGGACGGGAATCGCCAGCGCGTTCGTGCAGTTGGCGTATCCGTGGCTGCGCACGCCGGGATCGGAAAGGCTACCGGAAGCGCTGGAAAGCCCCGACGCCGTGCTGACGGGCTTGCTGGCACGTAACGCGCTGACACAAGGCACGTTCAGCAGCGCGGCAAAGCTGCATCTGGCGGATGTGTACGAAGTCTTCCCGAAATTACGCCGTGACGAAATCTGGGGACGCCCGAAAGCGTGGCTGGAAGACCGCGCGCTGGTGGAACGGGTGTCGCTGTTCGGATCGACGCCAGCACGGTTGGCGCTGCTCTCCGATGTGACGACCAGCCGCGATGAGTCGTGGCGACCCGCCAACGTGAACCGCTTGATGTCGCTGTTGGTACGGACGGCGCGACGCTTGGGCGAAGAATCGGCGTTTGAGCCATCGGGCGAGGCATTGTGGAAAACACTGCGGGAGCGGATGCGCGGACTATTGAACGAACTGTTCGCCATCGGGGCGCTGCGCGGAAAATCGGCGGCTGACGCATTCGAGGTGCGCTGTGACCGGACGACGATGACACAAAATGACATCGACAACGGGCGCACGATCTGCCAGATCGCGTTTGATCCGGCGGTGCCCATCGAGCGCATCAACGTGGTGCTGATGATGAATCAGGGCGGGCAGTTATCGCTGTTCGCCGCGACGACGGCGGTCGGGCAAGGGGCGGGGTGACACTGATGCCAACAGATGAAAACCAGATCGCGCCACTGCATGTATTCCGCTTTCAGGTCGAATTCAAGGAAGCCGCCGCCTCGGACGGGCAAGGCGGTTCCGGCAGCGATCTATTGATTTGCAGCGGGGCGTTTTCGCAGGTGTCGGGGCTAGAAGCCACCATGGAACCGTTCGTGATCCGCGAGGGCGGGCAGAATTACGGCACGACTCAGCGCGTGGGACGGGTGACCTTCGCCACGGTGATCTTGAAGCGCGGCATGACGACCACGCGACATCTGTGGCATTGGTGGGACTTGGTGACGGGCGGCGCTTACGCTTATCGGTTGGATGCGTCGATCACGATGTTCGATATTGAAGGCAACCCGATCTTGGCGTGGACACTGCGGCGGGCGATGCCCGTGAAATTCAAAGCCGCCGATCTCGATGCGCTGTCGAACAACGTCGCAGTAGAAGAACTGCACATCGTCCATGAAGGGCTGCAATACGGCAGATTACAAGGATAAAGCGAGATTACGCCATGCCGAATGATGACCGTTACGCGACGATTGCCCCTGTACAGGCCTCTGGACGGGAAGACGAGAGCAGGAAAGTCACTGTGCATTTTAACCCTGCCAGTTTGCAGTACACCGTCAGCAATACCGTGCAGCCGCCCGGACAGCAGAACGCGCAATTTGTGACGCAGAGCAGCGCCAAACTGACGATGGATCTGATCTTCGACACGACGACAACGGGTACGGACGTGCGCAGCATCACCAGCAGCATCGCGGGCTTCATGCAGCCGAACCCCAACGCGGCGGGCGAAAATGTGCCGTCGCGCGTCGTGTTCCGGTGGGGCGTATACAGCTTCACCGGCATGATCGAGTCGTTCCGTGAAACCATCGATTTCTTCCACAGTACGGGTGTACCGCTGCGCTCATCGGTCAATCTCGTGCTGGCGGCGCTGGAGAATTTGTTTGAGCCGCGTGGATCGCAGAACGCTAATCTCAACCAGCCGCAAGCCTCCGAATTCCCGCGCGGGCAGAGTCCGGCGAGTCTGGCGAGCGGGGCAGGAAATCCACGCGCGGCGTCGGCAGTCGCCAAGCAGAACAACCAAGAGAGCGTGCGGTTTTCACGCGGGCCGCTGACCGTGAGCGCGTCCATTAATTTGAAAAAACCGTCTGGTTCGGCATCGGCGGGCGCGGGTGGCGGCGCGGGAATAGGCATCAGCGGCGGTGCGGGCATTAGCGGTGGAGCCGGAATCAAGACCAGTGCGTCGTTCGGCGGCAGTGCTTCGGCAGGAGTATCCGCGACGGCGGGCGCGTTCGCCGGATTGGGCAGCTCGTCCAGCGCCAGCGCATCGTTCAAGCTCAACCCTAGTAAATTGCTTCAAACGAGTGGTTCTGGGAGCGTCTCGGCGGGGATCGGCGCGTCGTTCAACATCGGCGGGCAGGCCAACGGCGCGGGCGGCATCTCCGGCGGAGCGAAGCTCACAGGCGGCGGCGGGTTGGGCAGCATCAGCGGCGGCGTACAGGTTGACCTGAACGCTGATGGCAAAGCGCGCATTATTTTCGAAGACTGAGCAGCGGTTCGTGATGGGAGATCGTCACCATGACCATCGTATTCGATGAAGTCGTCGCCAGTGTAGAGCCGGACTTCACGCCGGGGCGTGCCGACGAACAAGAGCAGCGATCAGCCGCCACGCACGAAACCCGTGAAGCGGCGATGGAAAAACTGCTGTGCGACTTGCGCACTGTAGAACGCCGAGAAGCGCGTTTAAGCGCCGATTGATAGCACCGAGGACACCAAGTCATGACTGAAACGCCAGTGGCGCAAGGCACGTTATATGCTGCCCGCCCTTCCATCCGCATCGACACCCAAGAGTATGCGCTGATCAATGAGCTGCTGCTGGGGATGCGGATGACGGAGACGGAAGGCGGTTTATCTGCGCTTGAACTGCGGTTTAGCAACCATGCCAGCGATACGGAGGGCGGGGCTGACTTGGCGTTCGAGGAAGGCGATATTCTGGCGTTGGGCAAACAGATCATCCTGTACGCGGGGGATCAGAGCGAGCCGCAAGAGATTTTCCGAGGCGTGATCACGGGGCTGGAGATCGAATTCCCCGAAAGCGCACCGCCGGAATTGATGGTACTGGCGGAAGACGCCTTCCAGCGGGCGCGGATGACACGGCGCAGCAAGACGTGGGAAGACAAGAGCATCGCGGATATTGCCAACGCGGTGGCGGAACAGGTCAGTTTGCGGCCTGTCGTGTCAGGTTTCGACCAGACTGGGACGTGGGTGCAGTTCAACGAGAGCGATCTAGCCTTCTTGCGGCGACTGCTGGCGCGGTTCGATGGTGATTTGCAGGTGGTGGGCGAAGAAATGCACGTTTCGCCCCGCAGCGACGTGCAACGTGGCACCGTGACGCTGGATATGCACAGCCAACTCCGTGCGGCGCGGGTGATCGCAGACTTGACGAACGTGGTTACGCAGGTGACTGCCAGCGGTTGGGATGTGATGGCGGGTGAGAGCATTACGGCGACCAGCAGCGGCACCAACTTCGGGCCGGGGCAGGGTAGCAAAGGCAAAGAAGTCTTGAGCGATCTCAGCTCGGTGCTGGGCGAGGGTGCCTACCACATCGGGCATCTCGCCGCCGCCAACCAGCAGGAGTTGCAGGCAATCGTGGACAGCGCGTTTGACCAGCGTGCGCGGCGGTTTGTACGCGCGGAAGGCACCGCCGAAGGGAATCCCGCCATCCGCGTCGGCACGCACGTCGAACTAACTGGCTTAGGGCCGCGCTTCAGCAATACCTATTACGTGGTGCGTGCCTGTCATCGCTATGACCGTGTGAGCGGCTACATGACTGATTTTGAAGCCGAATGTGGCTTTATGGGCAATGGTAGTTAGGACGGTATTTGATGTCTGTACCCAACCAGTTCGCGATTGCACAGCCGGGATTGTTCTTCGGCACCTACCTTGCCAAGGTGGAGTCCGTCGATGACCCACAGAACTTGGCGCGGGTGCAAGTGCGGCTGCTGAATTGTGACGGCGTAGGCGACCAAGACGCGCCGATCTGGGCACGGGTAGCAGCGCCGTTCGCGGGCGATAGTCGCGGCGCATTCTTCATCCCCGATGTGGACGACGAGGTGCTGGTCACATTTGTGAACGGCGATCCGCGCTTCCCGATTGTGATTGGCAGCATGTGGAATGGCAACGCTGCCCCGCCCGAAACGCTCGGCGGCGCGGGAGACAAGGTAGATCGCTGGACGTTCGTGGGCAAAGCCGGCACGCGCATCGCCATCGTGGAAGAACAGGAAGGCAGCGCGCTAATTTCGCTGACGACGCCCGCTTCGGAGAGCATCAAGATCAAGCAAGAGTCAGGCGGCAAGATCGAGATCGAAGCGGCGGGAGCAAAGATCACGCTGGACACACAAGGCGTGAAGATCGAGGCACCGTCCAAAGTCGCGATTCAAGCGGGACAGGTCGAAGTGAAGGCAGGCATGGTCAAGGTGGACGCGGCGATGGCGCAATTTACGGGCGTGGTACGCTGCCAGACCCTGATCACGACGACGGCAGTCGCGACGACCTACACGCCGGGGGCAGGCAACATATGGTAACGATGGGAACGGCGCTGATGTCGGGACAGGGGACACTTACCCATGATTCGCATCCAGTGCTGCTGCGCGGGCTGGACACGGGCGAACAACCACTGATCCTTGAAAGCACCGAGGCAGATTTCATCACGGCGGCGATGGACACCTTGAAGCGTGGCTTATCGGCGGCGCTTGGTTCGAAGGCGCACGACGTAGCAACGACAGCGGAATATGATCCGCGCCCGCTGCAAGGCCGTTTTGCCAGCGCGCCGATGAAATTGTATCAGCCGATCCAGCGCACATTCCATCTGGTGTTGTTCGAGGCCGTGTGCGATGACGGATTCATGTATCCGCGCCTTGACCCGAAGAAAGTTTTGAGCGCGGGCTTGGTAGTGCGGCGGTTGAGCACGCAAGGGCTGCTGGCATGGGGGAGTTTTTCCAGCGCGGG
Organism: Anaerolineae bacterium; assembly: GCA_019637615.1. Lineage (GTDB taxonomy): Bacteria > Chloroflexota > Anaerolineae > Aggregatilineales > UBA2796 > JAHBVK01. The sequence continues at coordinate 87,355 of JAHBVJ010000005.1, forward strand.
ACAGGGATGGATCGCACGCAGCACACCCCAACTTGATCTCGACCCGGAGCCGACAGAAGCGCCTGACACATTGCACACGGGCAGCGACGAGTTGGATCGGCAGATAGCGCTGCTGGCTCCAGTGAGGCCACTGTTCAAAGAGACAACGACCTCGCTGTTTCCGGTGCCAGCCGATGTGATGGAAGCGACGGGACGCACGATTCTGTACGGCCTCGTCCCGACCAGCAGTTCCGAGATGGAGGAACGCGCTTCCGCCCTCAGTGATCCGGCTTCGGTGGCGGCGCTACTACCCACCTACTTGCGCGCCAATTCTGCTACGCGCCCGGTTGGGAGAGCCGATGATCTGGTGTCGTTCGCGTCCATCGCTGATGCTACTGCAAACGACATCTACACTAATAATCGGCTGTTCCTCGATTTCGTGACGATGGTGCGGCAGCTCACCTTGGAATTCGGCGCGTTCGCCGCTCCCGGTGACATCACGCCGCAAGGTCAGGCAATGTTCAACGCGCTAAACGCGATCCGCCTGCCCTATCATACGCAGGCAGAAAGACGCCCCTATGAGGTTCCGGCTGGCGATGCCTTGAAAGTGGCTTCGGAAGTGCTGATCACGCGGACACGCGCCAGCAACGTACAGATGCCATCAGCGTGGCCTGCTGTCACGCAAGCACAAGCAGATGCCATCGCCACGGCGGCTGCGCAGATCGTGACGGCGCAAGTGGCGAACGTCAGGCCACAGCGCGGACGGTTTTCCAACCCGCGTTGGACGTACCAACTGCGCGCCTATGCCCGCGTCCAGCATGATCCCGACTGCCCGCCGGACACGGTGTGGAGCAATTACAGCGCGCCCTTCATCATTGCGCCGTGGTACGAGGGCAAAGGGCCAGTGATGCCGATTGTGCTGCCTGATACGAGCAACTTGAAGAAGTTGAAGCCGAACGTGGCTTTCCAAGTGCCGCGCGATCTGATGGGCTTGTTGGAAGGCAGCGATCCGAAAGATTTGATGGAAGGCAAAGGGAAATCCATCAATCTGACGTTTGATTGGATATGCAGTTTCAATATTCCAGTCATCACGATTTGTGCCTTTATCGTGCTGAATATTTTCCTGTCGCTGTTCAACTTGATCTTCCAATGGATGATGTTCATCAAGATTTGCATCCCGATACCGAGGGAAGAATAAGCCATGTCCACCCAACCACCACCAATCGGCTGGCCTTTGCTGCCGAAGCCCGACACGAACGGCGAACTGCGTTATCCGACGCTGGAAGACAGCGTGCGACAGTCGATCCGCGTGATCTTGCGCACGCGTCCGGGCGAACAGTTGATGCGGCCTGAGTTCGGCGGCGGCTTGGCGGACTTTTTGCACGAAGCGAACACGCTGACCACCCGACGACGCATCCAAGACTCGATTGTCGCGTCGTTGGAGCGCTACGAACAGCGCATCAGCATTGACCGCGTGGAAGTTCTGGAAGTGCCGAATGAACCATCGCACATCCGAATCGAAATCGCGTACCGTTTGCGGCGCACGGGCGCAGCACAGTCCTTAGGTTTGACGATGATGTTGGAGTTCTGAGGATCATGCCTATTCGTCCTCCCGCCTTGGATGACCGAAACTTCGACAGCATTGTCGAGGAACTCGTAGCGCGCATCCCCGCCCATACACCGGAGTGGACTAATCCGCGCGTGGGCGATCCGGGGCGCACTATCGTGGAATTGTTCGCGTGGATGTTTGACACGCTGCTGTACCGCGCCAATTTGATCCCAGAACGGCAGCGGTTGGCGTTTTTGCGCTTGCTCGGCACGCAGATGCGGGCGGCGATCCCCGCGCGGGGGCTGGTCAGCATCGTGATCGATGATGACAAGTTCGCCCAAGCGGTGCAGCTCGATCCGCTGACGCCAATCAATAAGCCCGTGCCATTCGAGACGCGCACGGAAATCTCGGTACTGCCGATCAGCGCCGAAGCCTATTACAAGCGTCCGCTGACGACCACCGAACGCGCCGACCGCGATATGCAGTTGGTGATCGACGGCTTGCAGCGTGTGTACCGGCTGAATAACCGTGTCCGGCCTTATGTGACGACGCCGATGTTTGCCAACGGCGCGCCGGAACCCGCCGGATTCGACATTGTTGGGCAGACGGTAGACAAATGCCTGTGGTTGGCGCTGTTCGCCCCTAAGAAGGAATTGGTGGATACGGTGCGGCAAACGCTCGGCACGACGCCAACGGGGGCAACGCGGCTGCTGAATGTTGGCATTTTGCCCGCCATCGAAGTGCCTGCGCTGTTCGAGGAGATTGGGCCGCGCGCCAAAATCCCGCATCTGTGGGAGATGAGCCGTCTGGGAACCAACGGGCAGACGGAATACACGGCGCTCGACGTGTACGACGACACCTCGCTCGGATTGACGCAGCGGGGCGTGCAGAGGATCGGGATGCCGCAACCGTCGTTGATCTTCGCGCCACCGAATAATGTGCGGGTGGCGCTGAATGCGGGTGTTGGCGACCAGCCGCCGCGTTTGGATAACCCCGATAAGGCTGACCGTTTGGTGGGGTGGCTGCGCTTGCGCCCGCACCCGAATGTGCCACTGACGAGCCTACGCTTGAGCTGGGTAGGCGTCAACGTGGTCGAAGTCGATCAACGGCGTACCATCGGCACTAATGGCGGACAGGTGATCGGGATCAGCAGTGGTGGCGCGGATCAGGAATTCGCGCTGCCGAGCGGCGGTGTCGAGCCGTCTACGCTAGTGATTCAGGTGGAAGAAGGCGAACGCGGCTACCAGCCTTGGCAGCGCATCGATGACTTGGCGCTCGGCGGGCGCGACTCGGCATTTTATCAGCTCGATTCGGAAGCGGGTACGGTGCGCTTCGGAGATGGGATGCGCGGGCGCGTGCCGGAACAGGATCGCCGGATTCGTGTGGCACAAGCACGCCTCGGTGGCGGTAAGGCGGGCAATCTGCCGCCTAACAGCCTGAGCGACATCGCGCCGCGCAAACCTGCCGCCGCAAAATTGAAGATCGTACAAACCTTACCAACCGAAGGCGGCGAAGACGCAGAGACGCTAGAGCAAGCTGAACGGCGGATTCCGGCGTTGTTCCGGCATAAAGAGCGCGCGGTGACGACCAGCGATTATGAACAACTTGCCGCCGATACGCCGGGAGTGCGGTTGGGGCGCGTCGAAGTGCTGCCCAAGTTCCGCCCATATCAACGTCAGTTCGGTGTCCCCGGTGTGGTATCGGTGATGGCGCTGCCGTTCAAAGATGGCTTCCAAGCGCCCAACCCGCGCCCTGATCGCCCGATGTTGGAGGCCGTCCATAACTATCTTGATGCGCGGCGTCCGGTGGCGACGGAATTGTACGTGATCGGTTGCGAATATATTCGCCTCGGCGTGAGCGTGGGCATCACGGTGCTGGAAGGCTTCGATTTCGGCGCGACGCATGGCGTCGCCCAAGATGAGGCCGAAGTGGTGACCACCCCACCAAGCCGCGACAGCGTGTTGATGGCGGTACGCGAGGCGCTACGGCGCTTCCTGTGGCCTCTGGCTCCGGGCGGCGTGGATGGCAGCGGTTGGGCGTTAGGGCGTTCAGTGCGCGACCGCGAATTGGAAGTCGTGATTGCACGAGTGCCGGGGGTGGACGCCGTGGCGCGGGTGAATTTGTTCCGCTGGCAAAATGACCGCTGGCAGATGCTGCCGCGTGCCACGCCGGACGCGCCAGTCGAGCTGACGCTGCAACAGTGGCAGCTTCCCGAACTGCTCTCGGTGGTGGTGGTGGCGGACGCCAACGCGCCGACTGATTTGCGCGGCGTCGGGAACCCGTTCGTGGATGATAACAGCGTGGCGATCCCCGTAGTGCCGAAGGTGTGCTGAGGACAGGGTAGCGAACGATGGATGCAAATGGGCTGCGATTCTGGCTGCTGGCGGAAAAAGAGGCGTGGCGTCTTGACGAAAACGCTTATTTCGACCCCGATAGCCGCCGCTTACAACTGCGGGCGACCCCTGCTGATTTCGATCCACCGCCCGAACACAACAGCGCAGCGGCGACTTCGCGGCTCGATTTCATCCCCGCCGCGCTGGATGCCTTTGGCACATGGGCATTTTTTGACCCCGTGAAACACGCGATCATGGCGGCGGGCGCGTTCGATGAGGCGTTCCGAAAATACGGTTCGCGTCCCGGCGATGAGCTGTTGAAACAGCCTGTCGGTTTGCTGCCCGTGCCAATCGATCAGAAAGTTACCGACCTCGCGATGGGCTTCGACAGTGTGCTCTATATGGCGATTGGCGGGCGCGTGGTCATGCTGGATCGGCGCGAACGCTGGCGTCCGGTGATGCTGGGCGAGACGGACTTCAGCGCGTGGCGGCTGGCGGCTGCGCCAGATGGCGGCGTATGGGTGCTGGATCGCGAACACCGCAAATTAGGGCGCGTGACGGGGATGCCGTTGCCACAGCGACCTTACCGCCCATATTCGCCCGATAACATCCGCCCGTGCGAGGAAAACCCCAACCCGCCAACACTGACTGTGATCGATGGTGCGGCACTGCCCGCGACCGAGATTCTGGCGGGAATCGCGTGCAGTCTAGCGGGTCGGTTGGCGCTGCTGTCGTGGATCAACGTGCCAGACGCGGGCACTGAGTTGGAGCAACGCAACGCTCGCATACGGCTGTATCATGAAGCGCTTGAGCAGTTTGGCGATCCACTGACGCTGGAAAAGGCGCGCTTCCCGTACAGCTTCGCATGGGTGAACGACTCGATGATCGCGGTGTTGCTGACGACGTTGGAGACGGAAGCGCAGGTCTACAACCTTGATGATCTGCCTAGCAACGTCACACTCGTCCGACCTGTCGGCAATTTCTACCCGTTGCACGAGCATAACGGTCAGCCATTTTTGAAAGGCGTGACGCTGCCGCCGCATTATATGCTGGAGCAGGGCGCTGGCACCGCGCCGCTGCATCATCTGTCGCTGCCATCGTATGCCGAGCAAGGCACAGCGAACAATGAACGCTCGCCCGACAACAGCGACGCCTTTGGCAAGGTGATCGACAGCGAAGACCCGCAAACGGTGTGGCACCGGCTGTATATCGAAGCCGTGATCCCGCCCCACTGCGGCATCCGCGTGTTTCTAGCAGCGACACAGACACCGAATGAACCCGTCGAAGCGCAGGACTGGTTCGAACACAACTTCGGCGCGATGTACGCGCACAGCCACACAGATATTCCGCACGGCGCGTGGGTATCGTATGCCTCAGAGATCGCGGGGCAAGCGGGGCTGCTCGATTGTGAGCAGGTCAAGGATCAGATCGGGCTGTTCACCGTGCTGATCCAGCGCCCCGATCGGCAAGTGCGGTCACTGCGTGGACGCTACCTGCGCGTGTGCGTCGTGCTGGAAGGCGATGGACGCTCGACGCCGGAACTCGCGGCGCTGCGGGCGTATGCCTCACGCTTCTCGTATGTCGAGAATTATCTGCCGGAGCTGTATCGCGAGTCGGTGTTCGGCCCCGATGCGGATAATTTTGCGCCGAGTACGCCCGCCGATTTTTTCGAGCGCTTCCTCGATAACTTCGAGGGCTTGCTGACACCGCTGGAAGATCGCATCGCGGGGGCGTATCTGCTCACCGATGCGCAGACCGCGCCGGAAGAGGCATTGGAATGGTTGGGAAGCTGGATCGGGCTGATGTATGACCCGCTCTACCCGCCCACGCGCCGCCGTGCGCTGCTGCAAGCTGCCCCGCGTTTGTTCGCCATGCGCGGCACGGTGCGCGGGTTGGCGGCGGCACTGGAGATCGCGACGAATGGCTCCGTCAGCGGCGGCGAGATCGTGATCCTCGAAGATTTCCGCTTGCGGCGCACGTTTGCCACCATCCTCGGCGCTGATCTGGAAGATGAAGACGACCCGCTGATGATGGGGCTGGTCAACAGCGGCAATTCCTACGTGGGCGACACGCTGTTTTTGGGCGATGAGAACCGCCGTGAATTTCTGGCGATGTTCCGCGCCGATCTTCAGAAAAGCAGGACGGAGCAGCTTGCCATCGCGCAGTTATTTGACGCGCTGGCGTATCGTGTCACCGTACTGGTGCATGACGAGGTCACGTCGCAAGACTTGGGACTGATCCGCCGCATCGTGGAGGCGGAAATCCCCGCTCATGTCACCGCGCGCGTATTGACCGCGACGTATCAGTTCGTGGTGGGGATGGCTTCGCTGGTGGGCGTCGATACGTACCTCGGCAAGATGATCCCGCCACAGCCTGTGGAGATCGGGCGCAGCCACATCGGCGTGCGCGACTACATCTTGCGATCCGGCAGCCTTGACCCGCGTTTGAGCGGCGGCAAGCTGGCGACACTGCCCGTCGGACGGAGACCGACCGCCGACGCGGGCGATGACCAAACCGTGCCATACGGCACCGACTTCGAACTGGACGGTAGCGATTCAAGCGCGGCGGACGGTAAGGAGATCGATAACTACATCTGGAGAATGTTCAAGGAATAAGTAAGGAGAGAAGCGACCATGCCCGTTTTTGAAATCAACACACCCATTGAGACTGACGATCCGATTATTTTGGTAGAGGTCAAGGACAAGCCGCTGGCACCGGGACGCTACCGCTTCCGGCTGGTGGTGCGCGATAACGACGACTTGCTATCCGATCCGAGCGAAGTGGACGTGATCGTGCGTGATGACCGCCGACCGACCGCCGTCCTCGAAGCCCCGCGTGAAGTCTTGTTCGGGCAGGACATCGAGCTATCCGGACGCAAGTCATCCGACCCCGACCCCGGCAAGGTGGTCAAGTACATCTGGACGTTGATGGGTTAACGCGGTATCCGGTGTGGCGAGAGAAGGCAGCAGGCGATGGCAAAATTCAAACCCGGTGAGCCAATCGTGACGGAAGAACCCTTCATCCTCGTGGACGCGGGGTTGAAACCGGGGCGCTACGTATTCCAACTGGTGGTCGTGGATGATGAGGGCAACGAAAGCGCGCCGGATCGGGTGCAGATCGTCGTCTCCGATAGACAATCGGTGACCCCGACGATCATCGTTGATCCAACGCTCCCAACACGTCCGACCCGCCCGATTATCGATACCCCAACACCGGGGAGGTGAATGGATGGCAGTGCAAGATAGCGACGAAAAGCTGTGGCTGAGTGTTTCGGAAAAACTGGAACAAGACGAGGCGCTTGACCGTGCCTTTTATGCCACTGGCGTCCTTCTGGCAGAAGATGACTTCAACGCCGAGCAGCGCTATCACCGTGGGCGGTTGGCGCGGGCGCTGGCCTACTTGCATGGCACAGGGACGGTGGCGGGGTTAGAGGTCGAGTACCAGCCGAAGACACCAGCAGCGGGCGGAAACCCCGCCAAGGATGAGATGATCAGCATCAAGCCGGGGCTGGCAATCGACCGCGTGGGGCGGCTGGTGGAGCTGCGCACGGAACGGTGCTTGCGCCTAGAACGCTGGTATGAGAGCCAGAAGCCAGACCAGTTGGTGAGCGCCAGACATGCGGGCTTCACGATCAAAAGTTATGACAAAACCACTTGCGCGGTCACGGAAGTCACTCAAGACGGCGTAGTAGTGGATGTCTTCCTGAACTTCGAGGCGTGTGAACGTGGCAAGACGCCCGCCTTCGCACAGGGGCCGTTCGATGCGTTGAATGCGGTGCAGCCGAACCGCCTGCGCGACGGTGCCGATGTGAACATGGTTTTGCGTAAAGAGGCCACCCCGCCGCTGCCCAAAGACCTGTGGCCTGATCTGGAGAGTATCGCTGATCCGGTGGCGCGGAAGTGTAGCTTGCAACAGGTCATTTTCAGCGCGTGGGATCACAACAGCAACGAAGACCCGCAAAACCCGCAGCCGCCGGGAGAGCATGTCAAAGGGACGGACGCGACCGCTATCTTCCTAGCGCGCATCCTGATCCCCGCCGCGCCGCCACCCGCCAATGGCGAACGTCCGACGCGCTTATTCCCGCCAGCTTCATCGGCGGTGATCATTGACAATCATAGTCGGCTATTTGCGTATACGGCCCGCGCGCTGGCAAAGCGCATCGGCTTGTGACCAGAGATTCCGTGGTAGCCAGAGTAGGTGAACGATGACTAGTTCAACAAGCGGATCTGCCCGCGATGTGCTTTCGACAGATGATTACAACATCGAGGAACTGCTCGCCAACCGGACGCTGATCGTCGATGAGCGACGGCGGCGACCCAAGTACTTCGATGGGCGGTTCCTGACTGCGCGTGACCTGACCCGCGAACAGGATTATTTTTTGACGCGGCAGGCCGACATCGGGCGGGCAGGCGGCGCTGGCGTCGTGCGCGGGCTGCTGGTCGATTATGGGACAACCTCATCGGCACTGACCATTGAAGCGGGGCACGGCATCACGTTATCCGGCGAGCTAGTTATCCTGCCGGAAACGCTGACGGTGCAGTTGACCGATATTCCAGAGATCGAACGGTTGAATACCGCCTTCGGCCTCTCCCGCGTGCCCAATTCGTCCGCCCGCAACCGATCCGGCATCTTCATCGTGGCGCTGCGTCCGGTGGAATTCACCGCGAACCCGATTGCGTCGTACCCGACCTCGATCACGGGAACGCGCAGCATTGAAGATGGCGACGTGGTTGAAGGCACGGCGGTCACGCTGATCCCGTACCCTGATGACGGCGCGCGTGCTGAACTGGATACGCGTCGGTCACAGATCGCGCGGGAGATTTTCGTGCTCGGCGCACCGCGCGGGATTCCGGTCGGCGCGCTGCCACTGGCGTTGATCGGCGTTGATCGCAACGTGATCCGTTGGATCGATCCGTTTCTTGTGCGGCGCGAAGTGGGGGCGGAACATGGCGATGTGCTTGGCTTGGGGTTTGCGCCACGTGCCTTACGGGAAGCGCACTTAATCCAGTATGACGACCATCTTGATGAGATCATCGCCGCGCGGCAGGATGCAGGCGTAAGTCTGCGTTTTGCCGCCACAGAATATTTTAGCGCGCTGCCACCCGCCGGACGGATGCCCGCCGCCGCGATTGATCCGAAGGATTTCACGCAAGTCTATTTTCCTGCGGAGATGGATGTTGATCTGTCTTTCGTGCCGGATGATGAGATCATCCCGCTGCTGGATGAAAGTCTGCTGCTGCCGCCGATTGACCTGACACTGAGTGGCGACGAACTAGAATCCAGCGCGATCCTCGTGCTGATCCCCGTATCACGCGCCAAGATCAGCACGTTGAAGGCAACCCTCGCCACTTTGCGCCGCGACTTGAAGCCTGCTGCGTTCGGTCTGATCGCTAAACGCCGTCCGCTGGAACTGCTACAAGGGCTGCGTTTGGCACGAGGAATCGCTGCCCCGACGGTGACGGCATTGAACACAGCTTCGGCGGAGGACATCCCGTGGCAGCAGGAATTGAGCCGCGTGGATACGCTGTGGTATATCCGCCGCCGCAATCTCGCTTATTCCGCAGCGGTGACAGGCGTGCCAACGCCGCTCGTACATCCCGTTGATCCAACGCCAAACCCTGAACCCGACCCAAACCCCAACCCAGAGCCTGATCCGAATCCCGAACCTGATCCTCTCGATGACGAGCGCGTGAAGGACTTGATCGTCAGGTACGGGTTGGAAGACCTGTATAAGCAAGTGCTGGAATGCCTTGACCGCGAACGAATGCTTGAGGTGAACACGACACTGCTGCGCATTGTGGTGAAGCGCAGCGTGATCGGACGTACCCACATGTTCGCACAAAATTTGCTGCTGCTTCTGGTAGGGCAGTGTAAGGAAGTAGGCTCGGATTTCGATCTCGCGCCTATCCTCAAGCGGTATCGATCCAGCAAGCTCGGTACTGGCGTGAATGCATTGAAGATCGACGAGGAACAAGCGCCGATATTCGCGGAGTCGCCTTTCTTGCTGACATTTGATGTTGTCGCGCAGAAAATGTCCGACCTTGAACGCGGCGATCTGAACGCCAAATTGCGCGAACTATCGGGTGCAGACCTAGAAGCGTTTATCAAAGAGATCACCGGGGGCGAGGTATGAACGTAAAGCCACTGACCGGAATGCTGAACGGTGAACAGATCGTCGGCATCCTCCCGCCGCTGTCACCGATTGCACAGACGGTGTGGACGCGGCGACTGAACCTGTATACGGGACGGGCGCTGACGGCGGAAGCGCTCGAAACCGAACAGGGCGAACGCGCCGGAAGACTCTCGACCCGATCTCAGATGGTGTCGGCGGGAGTCATCAGCGGGCTGGAGATCGCGCTGGATGTCGAACCCGCGCGACCGGGGCACGAAGAAGTCCATCTGCTGCATGTGGCGGCGGGTTATGGATTGACGGCGAACGGCGAGGATGTGATCATCGCGACAGATTTGCCGATCAAGCTACTAGCGCTGTCGGTCTACGCGCCCACCTCGATCTTGCGCCCGGACGAGCCACCAGAGGAGCACGACGTTGGCGCGCTAGAGTCGCGGTCGATGGGACCGACGCTGGGAACACTGATCAATCCGCCATCGGGTGCGCCCGCCCCCGTGCCGAAAGTAGGCATCATCGTGCTGCAACCCGTGGTCGCGGAATTGGCGGGCGCATTCGACCCCGATGATCCATGCGAAGAAGATCCCCAGAATTACGCCTTTGAAGATTGGCAGTTCGCGGATGGATGCCGCCTTGTATATTATGCGTGGCCTGAAGATTGGCTTGCGCTGCCTGCCCGTCCCGTCGCCCCGCAAGACAAGATGTGGCGTAATTTGCTGGCCTACACGATTTTTGAGCGGGAACGCCTGAATGAACCGGGCGAGATCATGCCGTGGGAAGAACTCGGCATCCCAATCGGGCTGGTGGCGTTCGATGACGATTGGAAGCCGCTGTTCGTGGATCGCCATGCTGTCGTGCGCGCGGGCGGGAAGCCGATCCGCCGCAGCACACTGCTGCCCGACATCGGCAACGCGTTCCTCGCACAGGCGCAGATGGAGCAACTTGCCGAGCACCTCACCGACCCCGATCTGGCAAGCGTCCCGATTGAAAAGGCATCCGACGAACTGTTTCGCTATTTGCCGCCTGCTGGCCTGATCCCGCGCGATGCTATCGATCTGGCGGGCGCGAAGGTGGAGAGTAAGTTCTTCCCGCCCAACTTCGGTGTAGACGCGGTACCTGTGCCGTTGGAGCAGCTTGACGTGGCGCTGGAGATGAGCGCGGCGCTGGTGCCGTTCGACACGACCGCCGAAGATTACGTGCGCATCCTCGTGCCCGTGCCAATGCAGTGGTACGAGCCACGTTTGCTGCTGACGGAAGTCATCGATCCGCGCTTCGACCTGCTGATCGCCTGTTTCCGCGCGCGCCGACAACGGCTGATCAAGCGTCGCATTGAACTGCATGACAAAGCGAATACGCTAGTGAATGCGCTCAACGGGAGTGTGCTCACCTTTGCTGATGATCTTGGCGAAGAAGAAAAGGCCGAGTCTACAGCGGCTGATCTGCCGATTCCGGCGGGCGATGAATATACGCAGTACGTGATTGACGATGTGCTGCGCGACCCTGAAAAAGAGTATGGGACGCAGCTCCCCGCTGGCAGCACGACGCGCATTATTCCCGCCGTGAACGCACTATATGACGCGATCAAGGCGCTCGTCCCCGCCAGCGAACATACCATCTTCATCAAGCTGACTCTAGAGAAGATGCTGACGACCATGACGGAACGCGCTGACCGCGCCGATGACGTGATCGATTTTGGCTTTTTGCGTGCCCGCGCCGATATTTACCGTCTGCGACAGATCATACTCGGCACGGAAAAATCGACGCAGTTGGCGGTTTCGCCCGCGCTGGCGGAGATCATCAAGAGCGAGAACAGCGCCATCGCCACCAAGGAAGATTTGCGCGATTTCCTCACCACGATCAAAGGGCCGCGACAGACCTTGGTTGCGCCTTCGATGCGGCTGCTGTCGCCCGATCTAGTTGAAAACGCGGCGGGCGAGATCGGTGTAGCAGGTGCAGCGGGGCTAGAAGCAGCCGCCGTGCCGAAGTTCAACGAAGTGTCGGAGCTGGCGGGGATCACGGTAGCAGCCCCCTTCGCCGCCAGCTTGATTTCGCCTGTCTCCCCGATCATCAGCGTAATTCCCAAGGTGGATTTGCCGCAAAAGTCCGTCGTCGCGTCGATCACCGAAGCGTTCCAGCCGATCAGCCCGTTCAGCCGCCCGCCGACCAAAGATCATGTGATCGGCAAAGAGCCAGTCGTCGGGTTGCCGGATTTGCGCTCGACCACGGTCGCTACACGGCTAGACACAGCGCCGTATCAGGAAGCGCGCACAACCTCGATGGCGAACAGCGCCGAAATTCTGGCGGGCTTGAGCGAAGAGCCGATTGCGGGCATGTTCGCCGATCTCATCGTGCCATTCATTTCAAGCTACGAGGTGCAAACGGGCAAGATCGTCCGTAACAAAGCCACCACGATCAAGAGCTTGAAAGAACAGGGCTTTGATCCGATCTACAAAACGCCTGCCTTCCGCGAAGACGAAGTTGGTCACTTCACGACGGGTGTCGATCTCGTGGATCAGACCATCGCTACGCTGCGGTTGGCAGAGGGCCGCGTTGCCAATTACCGTCAAGCGATTGATCTCGTCAAAAAGACCATTGATGATGTGCGCGGGAATGTGGGTGAGATCGACCGCCGCCTGAAAGTGATCGATGACGAGCTTGCCGAGGCGCGCCACGATGTGACAGTATCGCGGGCGTTGAAAGATGAAGAACAGAGCCGTTTGAACGCCATCAACGCACGGCGCGAGAAGATCGTCGCAGAGCAAGTGCCGTACTTGGCGTATCAACGGACGCGCATGATCGACTCGCTGTTGGAAACGCCGATGCGCAACGTCGATCCGGGGCCGACACGTTCTACCGTGCCTGCGTGCCTTGCCGAAGATACGGTTGTGCCGTCGGAACTGCGGGCGATGGTCGATCTATTCCGCGACGTGCCCGTGCGCTGGTTGGTGCAGATGCCGCGCTTGCTGGACAAGCTGGATCGTGCCGACGCGCAGTTGGAAACGATCCGCACCGCCAAAGTCCGCGCGGCGGTGGCGACGCGCAGCACAGACGCACTCGTTGCCAAAGTGTCCGCTAACAGCCTGCTCGGTCAAGCGATCAGCACGACGTTTATGGCGCAGCAGCGGGTTGTGAGCAACTTCAAGGCGAACGTCGCGCAGATCGATGTCAGTTACCTCGCCACACAAACGTGGAAGCAGACGCGAGATTTCATGTCCGACGCAGTAACGCTCGGTGACCTGATCGAGGCGGGACACGGACGCACGGACATCGCCCAGAGTGCCAGCGGCGAACTGAACGACATGGCAGAAGTCGCCGCGTGTCTGTATCACGCGTTCGGTGAAGTTCAGCCGATATTGCGCCTGCAATGGGCGGAAATCTTGAGCCAATATGACGAGAGCATTAGCCTGCGTACGCTGACCAGTCTTCCGGAGTGGGGCGACATCCCTGTGCTCGACCGGCGTGGGATGCAAGAGAAGGTGGACTGGCTGTTCAACGTGGTCGATGTCAGCGTGCCGCAAGCCGTGAGCATGGTCAATGACGTGATCCGTGTATGCATCCTGTTAGCCAGCCATGCGCCCGTCAATCAACTGATTCGCGGACGGCTGACGCGCAAAACCAAGATTCAACCCGGCGTCTTGTTCCCGATCCTAGCCGATCTGAGCAAGGTGCAGATCGGGATGAACGTGCTGATGTACGACAAAGTGGACAAAAGCAAGATTGTAGCGCGCGCGGTGGTTGATGATCTGGCGGGAGGCAGCGTCGCTGCGCGGGTCGTCCAGAGCATCGCGGCGGATATGGAGCTAGATCAAGATTCGATGGTCGATTTCGCCGCCGCCGACTCAAGGATGGTCGTCGCCAAGACCCTGAAATTCGCGAAGTGAGATAGTGAACGTTCCTGAGCGAGTCGTCCACACTGTGCGGCTTTCCGCGCCCCGCGAGGAGTTGATCTGGCGCGGGGCGATTCTGTTGGAAGATGCGTTTCGTACGGCGTCGCTGCCACAAACGGGGCGCGGACGCTTGGTCATCGTCCGCAAACTGGCACTCGGCAAGATAAATCCGGCGCATAGCCCCGCTACCATCGCGCTGCTCATCGAACGGCAGATGCAGTATCTCGGATCGCTGGCGGTGTATGCGGCTGATCCGGCCTCGGTGAATGCGCCCGCTGTGTACTTCCATGATGAAACCGAACCCTATAGTTTGCTGGCGGCGCGCCTTGCACGCGGCGAAGCAACCGATGCATGGTTCTGGACGCGGGCGATCCCCGATTGGCACGCCTCGATGCCTGATCCGTTGCGAACGCTGTTGTATACGCTCGTGGAGCGGCAGGGAACGGCGGCGATGGTGAGTTTCGTGGCGGGGCTGCATGAGCGTGGTGTGCTGGATAAGCTGTTGATCACCCTACAAGCCGATGATGGGGCGCGATTACAACGGTGGTTCAGAGGTGGAACCAGTATCCAGAGGCCAGCGGCAGCGATGCATGTGCCGGAATTAGCGCCCGCTATCGTACGCTGGATCGCTACGTGGGGTGCGGAAGATGCTCGTTCGGTGTGGTTGGCGGCGGTGATATTGGCGGCAGAAAATCCAGCGCGGCTGGCGATGCCGACATTGTTGGCACAAGTACAGCTAGTGGCGCAGCGGTCAGTGTTTTATCCAAACACCCTATCGATTGTTAACGATCAAGCACCTGCATCAGACCAACTGACTCTGCAGTCGGAAACTTCTGCCGTGATGTCTGACTCGCGCGTTGAGGTCGCCCGTGAACACACTGTCACTACAGCGGAGCCGATGGTACAGGTCGATACGCCACCCCTGACGGCCTATGGAGGGCTGTACTTTCTGCTGCCCGTCATGACGCGCTTGGGCATGGACGCATGGTTAGCCAAAACGCCATCTTTGTTGGAGGCCGCGTTTCCTGCGCGTGTGCTGCATTTTGTCGCTACTTGCTTCGGCGCGGGAATAGACGATCCAGCACTGGCGGCACTGATGATTCCAGAGGAAGCATCGGTCGATGCGCCATTCTTGGATGAGGAATTGACGGCTTTATGCGGTTACACGCCCGCCCAGATTTTGCGCCTGTTGATCAGACTCATGCCGCATCGACAGCATCAAGGCGATCCGGCGGAACTGGCACTTGGCGCGTGGCTGATTGCGCTGCGTCGCTGGGTGCGACGCTACACGCGCATGAGTCTGCGTGATGTGATCAAGCGACACGGCTATATCCGCGCCACACGGACGCACATCGACATTTTCTTCGAGCATCGTCGGGCTGATCTGCGCATACGTATGGTCGGCCTTGATCTCGATCCGGGTTGGGTGGCGTGGTTCGGGCGCGTGGTAGCCTTCCATTACGTGGATGAGGGTACATTCTATGGCTGACCCTACCGTGAATGGCGCGATTGGACTGCGGGAATATGCGTTGGCGGCGGTGGCGGCGCAGATCGTTGATCGTGCCAGCGCCAAACCGACTACCTCAGCAGAAGTGCGCTTCTTGCAAACTTACTACGAGCTGTGCGGCGGCGAAGGCTGGTACGAAAGATTTGTTAGCTACCTCAACGATCCATCGGAAGCGGATCGACCACTGTGCGGTTTGGCCTATGCTCTTGAATTAACACTGATCGAAATCGTAGCGGTAGCCTTGGCGCTGAATGTGGAAGACGATCTGCTGGCGGGACGGGCGCTGACGTTCGTACAAGCGCCGATCGGTGGATCGCGACCTACGTTGGGATTGATCGCCTCGCTGCTGCCCGATGGTCAGTCGATGCCGCCAACACGGATCGCGGGCGGCGCGGCGATTAGCAGCGGGCTGCTGCAACTGATCGGGGATCATCTGCCACTGGCGGAGCGTATGGTCGCTGTGCCGCTGCCGATATGCCTCGCATTGAATGGTCAAGATGGCGTGCTGTCCGCTACGCACATTGGCACAGCCGCCAATGTGCCGATTCCATCTTCGATCAAGGACGAAGCGGCACGACGGGCGGAAGGTCTGTGCGGTACGCCACGGCAGATGATCACGCTGCGGGCAGGGACGACCGAGGAAGGATGCGCCGTCGCGGTAAAGATCGCGGCGGCGATGCACCTCCGTCCATTATTCATCGAAACGGACAAAGTCACCGGATTAGCGCCGCTGCTGCTGCTGCGCGGACTGTTACCCGTATACTGCCTCGATCTTGCCCCCGGCGAGCAAAAACATATCGCTCCGATCCCGCATTATCAGGGCGCGGTGGTGTGCCTGTGCGGGCTGGATGGGTGGGCAGAGATGACAGGATATGACGCGACGACATGGAATTTGCCTGTGCCATCGCCCGATGAACGCTATCAACTGTGGCGAGCGGCGCTTGATGATGACGCGCTGGCGTGGCAGATGGCACGTGACCACCGTCATCACAGTGAACGCATCGCACATCTCGCGCAGTTAGCTGGTCATCATGCATGGTCGCAAGCCCGCAGCCGCCCCAACTTGCAGGATATTCACACCGCGATGCGTACGGGCGACGGCATGGGGCTTGACGCACTGGCACAGCCGATCAAAGAGGCTATCCCTGATGCGGCGTTGGTGCTGCCGAGCAACCTGAAGGAGCAGCTCGACCTGCTGGTGCTGCGCTGCCTTGCACGCGACCGGCTTGTTGATGATCTTGGGATTTCGGCAAACGCACGCTACAGCCCCGGTGTACGTGCGCTGCTGATCGGGCCATCTGGCACGGGCAAAACTTTAGCGGCGGGCTGGTTGGCGACCCGCTTAGGCTTGCCCTTATTCAAGGTCGATCTGGCCTCGATCACGAGTAAGTACATCGGGGAGACGGAGAAAAATCTGGCGCAGCTTCTTGCGCGGGCGGAGCGTGCCGAGGTCGTGCTGCTATTCGATGAGGCGGATTCGCTGTTCGGGAAACGCACTGATGTCAAAGATTCCAATGATCGGTTCGCCAATGCTCAGACCAATTATCTGTTGCAGCGCATCGAAACTTTTGACGGGATCGTTTTGCTCACGAGCAACAACAAGGGGCGTTTTGACTCGGCCTTTTCTCGCCGCTTGGACATGATCATCGATTTCCCACTGCCCAACGCGGACGAACGGCGGGCGCTGTGGGTCGCTCATCTAGGTTCGGGGCACTGCCTGTCGCCACGTGCTTTGAATCAACTGGCCTCAGTGGTTGACTTCGCGGGCGGACATATTCGGAATGCAGTGTTGACGGCGGCGGTGCTGTCACAAGCGAAAGGGCGACCTATTCACTTCCCCGACGTGCTGCGCGGGGTGGAAATTGAGTACGACAAACTCGGACGACAGTTGCCGACAGAGCTAGACGTTGATCTAGGGGACTGATTCGCAAGGGAACGGGGGCTGTGGTGCGCTTCATTCGGGATAGCAGACATCGGCGGCAGCATGATGGGGATACCGATCTGCGCTTGATGCCGCCGGAGATGGAAGCAAATGCCCCTATTCCGGAATTAGGCTTGCCGCTGTTCTTGGCGACGACAGTGTCCGATGATGGCGGTGCGGCGTCCGGTGAGGTTCCCGAACTACCTGAATCCAGCGTGTTGATCCCTACCGCCCCACCAACTGTCGAGCCTGTGCCGCCTTCGCCTACGCCAGAATCACCCGCGCCCATTGTACCTGAACTTGTCGCCAGCAGCGTCACCATCCCACCTGCCCCGTCGCAACCAATGTCATCTGCCCCTCTTGAGGCAAGCATCACAATGCAGCCGAGTGAACCAAGTGCGGTGGTAACCGAGATCGAACAGATCGAGAGCACTGCCGCTACGCTTCCATTTGCCAGCGCCGCACCGGAAACGGCGATGAGCGAGGGATCGTCAGGCGAGACAGCACCGACCCCAGAGGCAAGCACCGACGCTGTGGCAGAACCAGTGGATAGCCAAGCTCCTATCGAAACACCAAGCAGTCCCACTGGTCTGTTGGAAACGGTAAGCGCCTCAGCACCGACAGCAGCGGCATCTGGGGCACCAGCAGCCCGTTCCGCCGCGCCGAGCGCAGGAGCGCCGAGTGAAGACCCGAACGGGGGGCGTGCTGCCCTCTCACGTTGGCAAGGAAGTGTGCGCAGAGCGGGCGGCGCGGTGCCAACTCCGACGCTGGGAGAAGCAGGTGCAACTTATACACGCATCCGAGAGACCGGCGCGGGTGCAGCCAGTGCCCAACGGACATTACGTGCGTCCGTGGCGGCAGATGCGGCCTCCGTCATTCCGGCGCAGCCTGAGGTCGAAGCGCCACCCGCACCACCTGCCAGCAATCCCGTTCCGACGCACACCCAAGCGATCATCGAGGCATCCGATCATCGGCTGCCCGACCAGACGCCGCCGCCACTGGTACGTCGTACCGACACTAGCCCGCTGCCCACGCTCGGCACATCCCCGATCTCACCACAGCTATTCCAAGTATTGGTCACGCCCGGTGCGCTCGATCTCGCTGCCATACCTACTGATCAGACTGACTCCGAACGGCATCAGTTGGAACAGGCGCTAGACATCCTGAACAGGCCGATTGAACCTGTGGCGGAAGTGGGGTCGGGGGAACCTGTACCGCTCGTGGACAGTGGCCCGACACGGCCCGTGCCGATTCCAGAAGGATTACGGACGCCAGTCGGGCAAGTGATCGCGCGATTGTTGGCGCAGCCGGACGAGGCCACGCGGGATGTGATGCGCCGACTTAAGACTGCCGCGTATCCGAACGCGGTCTTGACAGCGCCCGACTACGAATCAATTGGTGGCACTTTGCAGCCCACCCTGCAAACCGATATGGTGGGCGAACTGCGCGATGTGGCGACGGCGGCGGGTCTCTCGGCGGAGGAATTGGATACTGCCATCCTTCAACGTCGTGAGCATCTTGCCGCCGAGGCGGAAGGGGTATCCCGCGCGACGACGGAAGCCGCCACGAGTAGCTCCAGCGAAGTCAGCGCCGCAGGACAGGAAACGCTCGACAGCATCGCGGGCGCGCGTCAATCCGCTGATGAGGAGATCATTCATCGTCAGGAACAGGCCAGCGGCGGCAGCGATCCGGAAGTGATCAACGCACGGCGCGACCTGACCATCCGTTGGATCCGTGACCGCGTGACGACACAGACGACCAACTATCAACTGGCGGGCGAACGGCGTGATCGTGAACTGACTACGGGGCAACAGCAGCAAGAAGATGCCTACTCGGTGGCGGCGCAGCGCGAAGAATATCAACTCTTGCGGAACCGTCCACCCGCAGCATCGCCCATTTCTGCCACATCGACCGAAGAAGAACGCCGTGCTCACGATGCCGCTGCTGCCCGTGAACGGGAAGTGCAAGACACCGCCGCGACGATCCGCGCGTGGTCACAGGAACGGATCGAAACGGTACGCACGGCTTTCCGCCCGATGAAGCGCACCGCCTCGGAGACGACAACCCAATACCGCAACACCGTTCAGACGGCGGGCGACGCCGCGTTAGCCGCCGTGCGGACATGGGCGGAAGACCGCATCAACGAAGGTCGCAGCTGGTGGGATCGGCTGGTGACACGGCTACGGCGGTGGCTAGGCTTGGCGCAACAAGAAACCGAACATTGGGAAGTGCGCCGTACCGCCGAAACGCGCGATTCGATTGTGCGCGATCTGACCACACTCAACGAAATTGAAAGCGCGGTGCGGTCAGGAGCAACGCAGGCGGAACTGTTGGAGACCGAGGGATTGACGGAGGATCAACGCGCCATTATCTTGGCGTATTTTGAGGGCGGCGGGCCGTCCACCGATCCTTTGGAGATCATCGCGCGGCGATTGCGTGCTACGGTCGCCAATAATCACCGCGCACGGGCTGTGGCGCAATTCGAGCAAGACTTGCTGGCGCTGGGCAACGCCGATTGGCGCAAACTGGATAATGTCGGCAAGGCACAGCGCGGCAGCTTCGACGCGGATCGAATCGCGACGGCAGTCCACGCGGCTATCGACCAGATCGGTACGGACGAAGCCGCGATCTACAGCAATCTGGCAGGGCTGAACACCATCCAGATCGCGGCGGTGCGCAAACGGTACGCGGCGGAATGGGGCGATCTGGATGAGGATTTACGCGGCGACCTGAGCGAAGAAGAATTGGATCGCGCCCAAGCCCTGATGCGCGGCGATCAAGCCGCCGCTGATGCTATCGCCCTGCATGACGCCATCGCTGGCCCCGGCACGGACGAGGACATGATCTACGGCGTGTTGCGCAACAAAACGCCGGAAGAACGCGAAGCCATCGAAGCCTATTATCTGCGCACGTATGGCGAATCGCTGCATGATGCGCTGGCAGGTGATATGGAAAATAACGAACTTGATCGGGCTGATGCATTGCGCACGGGTGACACCGCCACCGCCGATGCTATCGCGCTCGATCAGGCCATGCGGGATGGTTTCCTCGGCACGGGGTGGGGCACTAGTGAAGAGGATATTCAGGCCACCTTTGCCCGCGTGCGTGATGAAGTGCGGGCGCAGGCGGAACGTGAAGGCTGGAACACCGCGCAGATGGAAGCCGAAATCCGCCGCCGTACCCGCGCCATCGAGGATCGCTTCAACACGCGCTATGCAACTGTGGCGGAATACAACGTCCCCGGTCTGGAAGGCGGTTCGGTTCTGCGGCGGGCGTTTACGAGCGAACTCAGCGGCGGGGAATTGGCGCTGGCCAACGCGCTGGCAGATAACGACCTTGTTCGCGCCGATGCCGCACGCCTCCGCATCGAGCGCGAGAGCACGATCTACGCTGACGATGATCGCATCAACGCGGTGCTGCGTTCGCAATACGAGCGCACGCTGGAAGAAACACGCCGTGACGAAGGCCCCGCCCGCCGAATGATCATTGAACGCCGGATCCGCGAGGAATTGCGTAACAATCCGACTATGAACGCCGAAGATCTGTCCTATCTGCGGACGCGGCTCGAACGCGAAATGGATCGTACTTTCGAGCGAGAGGCGCAAGAGCGATCACACATCGCGATGGATGCGCTGGACGTCGCTTACCGAGAAGGCAGCGGCGGCGAATCGCTGCGCGAGATGGTCGAAAGCAGCACTTCGTTTGCGGAAGGCCGACGGGCGGGGATTCTACTCGATCAAGGCGGTTATTTATCGCCGCTGCAAGAGATCGAATTTGCAACGGAACGCGCTGGCACCGATGAAGATGCCTTACGCCGTGCCGTCACCGGACGCACCCGCGCCGAGATTCAGCAGATTCGAGAAGAGTGGGAACGACGACATCCCGGTGAAGATTTCAACGAATTTTTGCGCGGTGAGTTGAGCGGGCGCGACGAGTTCGACATCATGGAGACGGTGGAACACGGCACGCCTGAAAGTGCCGCCGAACGCATTGACTCGATGCGCCGCCGGACGGATTACGAACTCAACGAGGGCGGTCTTCTGAGCGGTCTGGCGGCTGGCAGTGAACAAACGTGGCTGCGCAGCGAGATGGAAGCGCTCGAAGCCCGCCGCACCGAACTGTACCGACCCACGCCCGATACCGAAGAAGGGCGTGCGGCGCGGGCTAGACTGCTCGAAGATGTCAATTCGCGCGCGGATGCTGTCGAGCGCGGCGTCGAAGATACCCGTCGTGCCGTCGATTCGGTGACCGACTCGGTCACGACCGTTGTTGGCATGACGGTCGGCATCGTTGTTGGCGCGGCGCTGACCTTCTTCAGCGGTGGGGCGCTCGGCCCTGTCGCTATTGCACTGATCTCCTCGCTTGCCAGCACCCTTGCCACGATGGGTACACGCCGCTTGCTGCAAGGAGATGCATATGGCATCGAGGCGGCTGGCGTCGATCTGGCGACTGGCTTGGCGGATGCGGTCATGGCGGTGGCAACGGCAGGCATGGGCAACGCCTTGCTGCGTGGCGCGACGGCGGCCCGCACCGTCCGCCCGACGCTCGTAACACGCGGTCTTTCGCGCTTGGGCACACGGCTTGGTCGTCTGCCCGGTATCTCACGACTGACGGGTTCCAGTGGTTGGCGCGCACTCGGACGGGGTGCATCGGCCTTGAACCGCATGGAAGAAGGGTTCTTATCCTCCTCGATCCGCTCCGGCAGCGGGCGCTTCGGGCGTGCCATTTCGAGTGCGGCTGCTCCGCTCCGCAGTCTGGCAGAATCCAATCGTGTCATGGCGGAAATACTGGCGGAAGGCATCGAGAATGCCGTGCAATCGGCTCCCTCGGCATTCCTCGGCGCGGGTTTGGATGATGCGAATTGGAGCGGCAACGTCGTCGGCAACATCTTCAGCACAGGCGGCATGGGCACCTTACAGGCCGCCGGGATGGGCATGGGATTTTCCGGGATGGGACACCTACGCGGGCATCTCGGTATGCGGTTGCGCACCGCCACCCCAGAAGGGCGCTTCCGCGAAGGTTCGCGTATGATGGGTGACGCGTATCAGCAGCACCGTACCACTCATCCCGACGCGTCCTACGGCGATTTTCTTCGTTCACCGGAAGGGGTGCGTGCTGCTGCCGAGGTGCAACGGCGGGGCTTTGGCGCAGTCGCCTTCGAGGGCGATCCACGTTTGCGTGCCGATGCGCCGGATGTCGCGGCTGCACCGCATACTGGTGAACCGGATATGAGGACGCGCCCTTCGGTGGATGGTGATACGCCAACGACAGCGCGCCCGACCGAAGCGGATACGCCTCTACCACGTCAGGCGGATCCACGCGCGGAAGCTCTGCGCAATGCATTGCCAGAAGGGATGCGCGAACGTATCGGCGTGACCGTTGTGCCTGATGATCCCGATCTGCCGGGGCGGACGGTGCGCGTCGAGTATGATCACGCGGGTGGGCTGGTCACCAATGTGCGCATTGTCGCGGGGCCGGAAGCGACTGCTATCGACATCATGATGCACGCCCATGTGGTACAAGGGTTGGAGCGCTACGCCGGAATGCTCGGACGTGTGCGCAGCCTCGTGGAGCGTTTCGATGCGTGGTTCCACATGGAAGGACACGCCGCACCGGGCACGACAGCCTTTAACGCGCGCTTTGAGGTAGAAAAACTGCCGGGTGTCATCGAGCAGCGCATCGCGAGTTTGTCGCGCGGTGACCTCGATCCAGCCGAGCAAGCCCATTTATTGGCGGATATTGATAACCTCGCCCACCAGATCGACGCCCACCAGCGTGCGCTCGATGTACACGATACCAGCGAAGGCGAGGGCTTCATCGCGGCACAGGGCAAAATACGCGGCGTGGCAGGAGTCGATCAGCGTCCCGGGCGCACCAGTGCCACGGAAATGGCATCGCATCCGCGCGAGGTAGCACACGGTAGCCCGCTGGAACAAGAATATGGTGTAGTCTATCAAGTTGGCAGGACATGGCAAGAGGACGGGCGCGTCTATCGCTTGGTCGAAGCGGTCGATGCGGAAGGGCGGGTGGCGGCAGTACGCGAGGAAATCCAGCGTATCGATTCAAATGGAAGGCGCATCCCAGATTCGTGGGTACAACGCGGCTCGGAATCTTCACGGGGCGGACGCATTGGCGAGGCGGCTTCGACGGAGCAGATTAGCGCGACGCATCCACATGACATCAGCTTACCGACGCAAAATGCTTCCGGTCAGGGATTTGACAGCGCCCGTGTCCGCATGAATCCGGATGGTTCAGCGACCATCGTCGTGGCGGAAGTGAAGAACTATCCGGGGCGCTACGTACCGTTTTCGGACTTTACCGCAATTGGTGTCAATTTGCGTCAAAATATGACGGATTTGCGCGCCACACTCGCCGCCCACAAAGGGAATCCCGCCGCCTTGGGGATGACACAGGCGCAATATGATGCCGCCGTGAATGCCGCCAAAAATAATCGCATCGAGATCGAGGTGCATACCACCCCCGGCACCTTGATCGGCAGTCCGACGCGTGGCACGGTACTTTCTGATCTGGCAACGGATGCGCAGACAGCGCTAGGGCGCAAAGGCATCACTGTGACTCGCGTTCCAATCGATCCCGCGCATATGGCGACAGCAGCACAGAAGATCAATGCCATCGACAGGATCGGGCTGCCATCGGCACGGTTGATGACGTTGGCAGGTGATACCACTACCTCCGGCATCGGCCCGCCCACTCCGCAGCAAATGGCGGAGGCCCGCACCATCCTCGGCGCGGAAGGAATTGTGACAAATGGTCTTGTGACCCGCACCGGGCCGGGGACGTTCAGAGATGCCTCTGGTCATATCTTTCACGCACTCAGCCCCGGTGCCAGCGGCGGAATGCCAAGCACCAGTCAGCTTGCCACCGACATTCTCACGCGGCTGCGCACGCCTGTGCCGGGGGCCGTCAACCCGACTAGAGTTGTTGTCGATACATCCAACATGTCCGCCGCTGATCTCGCTCAACTGCGGAATCGATTATCGCTTGAGCCGGACGCAGCTACGCTGTTACCGCGTCTTTTTGGATATGATCATCGTACAGGCGAAACCAATCGTCTTGTCCCGTGATGAATCGGAACGTAGTTTGGAGTTGCGCATGACGAACCAACCACCGCACAGCAGCATCCCGACCACATGGCCTACGCTGATTGCCGCCGAACGTGACATATCGGCGCGCGCAGTGAGCGGCCTAACGGAGGAAATTGAGGAGTTCGCCGCGCTGGAAACGTCATGGGATTTAGCCAGTCGATTCGGTGGCCCCGCTTTGATACTCTCTAAAGGTGTGATCCTTCATGGTGCGGCCTTTTGCCGTCCATTGCTTGAACCGTTACTTCCATCTTTCGCGCGGGCTGTACAAGCGATGGAAAGCGAATTGGCAACGGATACCAGCACGCCCACTTACCTGATTATTTTTGCAAATGTCGCGCACTGTTGTGGGTTCGCACTGCCTTCAAATGTCGCGTCGCTTGAACAGCGCTGGTTACCCGCCTTGGTGTCGCTGCGTACACGCCTTGACGAGTTCAAACGTCAAAGCCTTGCCTTGGCAGCGGTTGCCACAGGGATGCCTGATCTGGTGCCAACCTTAATCGGTGGCGGCGTTCTCCTGAAGACACTTCGCGCGGGGGAGGTGTTCGAGTTCAATGCACAAGGCTTCATTCGGTACCTCGCGACTGCGGTCAACCGTGGAACAGTCGCGCCTGCCGACATCGAACCCGCATGGTTGAGTTTTGTCAACGCTTTTCCACACAAGCTCGCCGCCGGAACGCTCGGCTGGCACGATCTTCTGCTCGCTGGACGGACGGTATTGGGAACTATTCAAGGTCAACCCATAGAATCGGTAGGCGATGCTGTACATACCTTGGTGAGCACGCTGGACACACCATGAATACGTTGGTTTTGTGGTCCGAAACAAGTTTTCCTATAGTTAGCCAGTATTTTGATCAGGCAGGTTGGCGACGCGAACCCGATCCTGATGCTCCGCCGCCGATCCTCCCCGGTGAACCGGACGGCGCGATCTGGCGGCTGTCGGGGAGCGATGTCCGCGCTATCTACACCTTTCATCCGGCGATGCGCCTTCGCCTCTTGACCTTCGACGGGACGGCAGCTTTGCAGCAGCGCGAGGATGCAGCGCAGCAGTTACCGCATTTAACCATCTATGACCTGCGTCCGCTCTTGGATGCGCCCGATGTCGAGTCGAAACTGCTCGGTATGTACGCTGCCAGCGCGCTTGAAGCTGTCACCTTGATCGAGTCGATTCATGCATTGACCACCAGCGCCGATACCTTGATCGCGCAGACGGCACAGCAAACCGTCGGCAAGCTGTTAACCAGCGCCGCACGAACGGGTATCCATCTGTTGAAGGAATTCTCACCCACTACGAATATCAACACCAGCGTTTTCCCGTTCATCGCGGATGCCCAAAGCCGACGGCAGATTCTGCGCTGGATGATGCGCAACCATCCGCGCTTGAACGAGCATATCGACGCCGTCTTGCGCGCCGCCTTAGTCGATCCCGATTGGGAACTGCGCGTCACGGCAATGCTCGGCGCGGCACGTTGGCAAGCGCGAGGAGTGCGTACACTGATCGAACGCCTCGTGCTGCCGGAAAGCAGCCGCGACGGCGTCGATTCAACCGATCAGCGCGTGTTGAAAGCCTTACGCCAAGCTGCACTCGATCTGCTTGATGGCGCGCAACCACCACCGCCAAGTGATGTGCCGCTGGTCACGCGGGAGGCTATGCAAGCACACATCATGCGCTGTGCGGCGGGACTGCCTGTGCCGTACCACGAGCGTGTATTTTTGCTCGTCCATGCGCTGACACAGCCTTTCGATCCCTCCTCACTGCGTCCCGCGTCCCTGCCAAGCGGGCTAACGTTCGTGGAAGAAGACAACAGCTATTGGCTGGATGATCTCGAAATGCTGTGGATACCGCCGATTCCGCACTGGCTAGGCGACGAACTGCATCGCGCTCCTATCGAGAATCCGATCCGTTCGGTCACACCCTCGACTGGCTTTTTCATCGCGCAAAATCTGGCGAGTGAAGACGCGCCGAGGCTGCTCTCGTGGTCAGACGCACAGCAGTGGTGTGCCGAGGTAGCGCGGCATTATGGCGTGCCGATACGGTTGCCCACCGCCGACGAATGGGAAATGGCAGCACGCGGCAGCGATGGGCGGCGTTTTCCGTGGGGCAATGCGTTCGATCCAGAGTTCGAGTCGGCACTCTCGCCGTGGGGTGGTGCGCAGATGGTGGGCGTCGCGCCGCAGTGGGTAAGCGCTTCGGATGGCAGTCCCCAAGTCTGCGGCGGGATTAAGCAATGGCGGTGCAGCGTCCGCATACCGGCAGATGACACCACAACGGGGGCGGTGCGCTTCGTGATCGCGACATAACCACTTCGCCATGAAAATCAAAACGACATGGCGAAGTGAAGTGCAGTTCGGTTGCGCTCAGTGACGGTCAGCAATCGCCTGAATGGCATTCAGTTCGTCAGCCGTAAAGGCCAGCGTCTTGAGCGAGGCCACACAATCGTCGATCTGCGCGACTGAACTCGCGCCGATGAGC
The DNA here is from genome assembly GCA_019637615.1 of Anaerolineae bacterium. GTDB lineage: Bacteria > Chloroflexota > Anaerolineae > Aggregatilineales > UBA2796 > JAHBVK01. The sequence continues at coordinate 114,234 of JAHBVJ010000005.1, forward strand.
GCCGAGGTGACCGTCTGATGACGCAGCACCCACGCGATTGCCATCTGCGCAAGCGACTGCCCGCGTGCCTTGGCGATCTCGTTCAGATCGTTGATCTGCTGCTGTCGTTCGGGCGTGATCTTATCGGGTTTCAAAAAGCCGTGCGGCTTCGAGGCGCGTGAGCCTTCGGGAATGCCGCGCAGATACTTATCCGATAACAAACCTTGTGCCAGCGGCGAAAAGACGATGCAGCCGACGCCCTCTTGCGCCAACACATCCAGCAGACCACCCTCGATCCAGCGGTCAAAGATACTGTAATTCGGTTGGTGGATCAGGCATGGCGTGCCCAGCCGACGTAAAATCTGAGCGGCTTCCCGCGTTTGTTCGGGGCGGTAGTTCGAGATGCCCGCATACAGCGCCTTGCCTTGCCGCACGGCTTGATCGAGCGCGGACATGGTTTCTTCTAGCGGCGTGTTGGGGTCAAAGCGATGGCTGTAGAAAATATCGACGTACTCTAGCCCCATCCGTTTTAGGCTCTGGTCGAGGCTAGACAGCAGATATTTGCGCGATCCCCACTCACCATAGGGGCCAGCCCACATGTGATAGCCCGCCTTGCTAGAGATGATCAACTCGTCGCGGTAGGGCAAGAAATCTTGCTTGAGCAACCGACCGAAATTCTCTTCGGCAGAACCGGGTGGCGGGCCATAATTGTTGGCGAGATCAAAGTGCGTGATACCGAGATCGAAAGCGCGGCGCAGCATGGCGCGGGCATTTTCGAGCGTATCCACGCCGCCGAAGTTGTGCCATAAGCCGAGCGACACCGCTGGCAGCAGCAGTCCGCTGCGCCCGGTACGCCGATAAGTCATCGCTTCATAGCGCTGTGGTAACGGCAAATAGGTCATTTGGGGGTACTCCTAAGTATGAACAGTAGATCATCTTGTGAAGCATCGTGATCTACTGACTGCGCCAGTCTAAAAATCGATGTCGATGTTGTTGGCGTCTAAAACAGCTCTGACTTCTTCGCGGCTAGGCATAGCGCGTCCTGTGCCGAGCTTTTGAACTTTGGCGGCTCCGGCGGCGTTGGCAAGCTGCGCACGTTCCAACAGCGGTAAGCCGAGCAGTGAGGCGTAGATGAAGGTGGCGTTGAAGCAGTCGCCCGCGCCGACCAGATCGCGCATCGGCACGTTGAAGGCGGGTACATCGAGGACTTCTATATCTGTGCCTTCGGCGTTGCGCGAAATCACGCGGCAGCCTTCGCCGCCACGCTTGACGACGACCAACTGCACGCCCGACTCGATCAGCATCCGGTATGCCTCTTCGCCTGTTTTGCCCGTCGCGATGTTGGGGAGTTCATGTTCCGTGCTCAGGATCGCGTAAGCATGACGCCGCATTCTCTCGCGTAGTTCTTCCGGCACGGCAGTGATCGCTGGCCCCACATCGAACCAAACGGGGCGGTGCGATGCAAAAGCATACTCCAACAGCGGCGTGATCTGCGGTTCACACAACGTGTAGCCTTGCATGAACAGCGCGTCCGCTTCATCCACGATGCGCTTGGCTTCCCGCGTCAGGTTGACCGGATTACCTTTGCCGCCACGCCAGATATAGGTGAATTTGCCTGTATTTGGCTCCATCAACACGAGCACTACGGTCGTGACCGATTCTGGCTCCACGAGAACGCCATCGGCGTTAATGCGCTCGCGTTGCAAGATTTCCAGCACTTCACGCCCGTACAGGTCATCGCCCAGTGGCCCGGTCGCGAATACGTTGACATCTTTCGCGCCGATCCGCCGTCCTGCGATCAAGAAGTTAGATGCGCCGCCCGGTTCCACGACATGCCAAGGCACTTCGATTGATGTGCCAGCCTCAACGGGCAGCGGCACGGGCATTACAAGGTCAACGGTCAAATCTCCGACTGCGACGATATTCATTTTGTAAGCCATGTGAGATCACTTTCAGGAGTATGAACGATAAAACGGACAATTATAAGTAGTTTGTGTAAAGCCGATGATAAAAACTCATAACAGATACGCCCAGAACAGCGCGATCTCCTCGATGCCCTCGGCGTTGTCGTAGAGCGCTTCGTTCAGGCCGACAATCTGGCAGCCCATCCGCTCGTAAAAACGGCACGCGGCGACATTGGTGTTTTGCGTCTCGATCATGATAGCGCGGACGCCAATTTGCTTGGCGAAGTCCCGCGCACGGTGCCACAGCCGCCGTCCGATGCCGTTGTTGCGGTAGTCGAGATCGACCATTAGATTCCACACGAACAGCGTGTTGTTCCAGTAGTGAATCTCGACATCAAGCAGCCCGACGAGCAGCCCTTCATAGTCTGCCACGCGCTGATACGTGTCATCGGGGTGCAGTAAGCGTTCGCGGATGTTGGCCTGGTTCTCCTCATCGAAATCGTACAGCGTACCTTTGTCAAAAGGCTGTTGCAGCGGACGTTCGGTGAGCTGCCAGCCGCGCGTAATGCCTTCGCCTTGATGCTCCACCGCCAGAATGCTATTGGATTTATAGGTCGGGCGGATCGACGGCAATTTTTCGATGTCAGCTTCCGTCAGGGCGCGTATTTCGATGGTTGGGACGTAAGGTAGGATCATGAGCTTGGTTCTATGCTAGATAGCGTGGGTGACGACAGCACCACACGCGCTGGACGAACTAGTGTTTGGCGATCCACTGCCGGATGTCGTTGAGTACCGTCACCTTTTCCGGTTCGTTGAGTATTTCGTGATACAGACCGTCATAGATTTTCTTGGTCTTATCGGTGCTGCTCACGCCATCATAAATCCACTCGGCGCACTGCGGGCCGATCAATTTATCCGCGCCACCGTGCAGGATCAGGATCGGGCGCTCGATCTTGCCCAAATTTTGTCGGCACGTTTGCCCCGCATCGTACAACTCGACGGCGGTGCGGGCGGGGATTTTGCCGCGAAAGACATATGGATCGCCATCATACGCCTTAACAACGGCGGGATCTTTCGAGATTATGGACGATGCAAGTTGACTCACGCCGAAGGTAGGCACGATGCTGGCGACTTGCCGCAGGATTCCACGTACTAAGCCGGACACATCGGCACCAATGTCCAGCGCCGCGCCGGATGTAATGATGCCGCTGACGGGCGGCGCATAGCGAATCATATAGGAGAGCGTCAACAGCCCGCCGACGCTGTGCCCCACCATGTACAAGGGGACAGCACGCCAAGCCGGGTTCAGGCCGCGCACGACAAGGTGCAAATCATCGACAGACGTTTGGAATTTATCGAAGTAGCCGAACTGTTTGCCTTTGCTGCGCCCGTGCCCGCGCTGATCAAAACCCGTGACAATGAACCCATCTTTGGTGAAAAACTCGGCAACGTGGTTATAGCGCCCCATGTGTTCAGCGTACCCGTGCGAAAGTACAATCACGCCTTTGGGCGTCGTGACCGAGTCAGGCAGCCATGTTTGGGTGGAAAGGACAGTGCCATCCGATGCTGTAAGTGTATTGGTTTGAACTTTCATAGAATTTTTTCGACCGAAGAATGGAGGAACAAAATCTTCACTGATGATACAATGGTGGATATTGTACATTGCCAGTGAGCGAAAATAAACCGATAAAACAAACCCTATGACAATTCCCGTCAATTTGCATTATACAGAGCAGGGCAGTGGTACGCCGCTCGTTCTGCTGCACGGCTTCCCCTTCAGCAGCGCCATTTGGCGCGAACAACTAGCCCGCCTGAGTGATCAATACCGCGTGATTACGCCGGATTTGCGCGGACACGGACGCAGTCCCGCTACCGACGATGTGTACAGCATGGAGTTGCTGGCTGCCGACGTGATCGCCTTGCTGGATACACTCAATATCGAACAAGCCGTCATCATGGGTCACAGCATGGGTGGCTACGTGACGTTGGCACTCGCACGCCGCGCCCCAGAGCGCCTGATCGCGCTAGGGCTGATCGGATCACAAGCCGCCGCTGATACGGATGAAGCCCGCAAGAAACGCTTCGAGCTGATCGAGGCGGTGACCAAGCAAGGCAGTCAAGCGGTGTCGGAGGCGATGATGCCGCGTTTGTTCGCGCCAATCGAGCAGGAAGATGAGACGATCAAGGAGCAAGTCAACGCGCTGATGCTGTCCATCAAACCTGCTGTGCTGATCAATACGATCAGAGGGTTAGCGGCGCGTCACGATTCCACTGCATTGCTATCCGGCTTTGAACTGCCTGTGCTGATCATAGCTGGCGATAAAGACGCGATCATCCCGCTAGAAAATTCGGAGATGTTGGCGACCCTGCCGACGCACTGCACATTAGCCACCATCGAGAATGGGGGGCACATGATGATGTTGGAGCAACCACAGGCGACAACCTTGGCGATCCGGCAGTTCATGGATGAAATTCAAGCGCAGCTTGACGCGCTGGCAGACGCGATGAACAACCCGGAGACTCCACCAGAAAGCGACCCCGCTGTAGAGTAACGTTTGTCTGCTGTTTCTCCATAGAAATCCCAAAAGAACCCGCTGCTGTTCGCAACGGGTTCTTTTTCGTTCAAGCGGTGTAGGCCAGCAGATTCACTCCACTGGCTTACCGGGGCTATTGGTTCGGTACGAAGGGCGGCGCGGACTCACCTGTGCTGCCGAGACCGCCCGGCATTCCCCAATAACCGCCCAAGGGGAGATCGTTAGCGCTTCCGTACACGAAGTCGAGATCAGCGAAGCCCGTCGTCAGGCTGTTCCTGAGATAAGTCAAGCCGCTGCTGCTGCGGTACACACCCACGCCACTCCGTCCGTCACCATTCCAGTCACCGGCAAACGGTTTGTCGCCCGTGATGCCGAAGGTAAGCTGATAATCTGCGAATACCGAGCAACTGCAAAGCTGATCCGTTAGATAGAAGGTGCCGTTAGAAGGACGATAGACACCGGGGGTATCCTTGCCATCGCCGTTCCAGTCGCCTGCTACGCCGATGTCACCCGCGATCCCGAACACCATCGTGAAATCGGCGGGGCCAGCAGTCAGGCTGTTCTTCAGATAGATCAGGCCGTTAGATGGACGGTATACGCCCACACCGTCCTTGCCATCACCATCCCAATCGCCTGCCAGCGGTTGGTCGCCCGGATTGCCGAGCAAGATGGTATAGGTGTATCCGGCGGGGTTATTGGTGCTATCCGTAAGGTAGAACTTGCCCGTGGAGATTTGATAGACACCGGGGGTATCAAGGCCGTCGCCATTCCAATCCCCGCTGATAGGCAAGTAATTTTCGCCCGCTGTGCCAAGCAGAATGATGCTATCCGCAACGCCAGTCGAGTTCGAGTTGCGCAGATAGAAGGTGTTGTTAGTCGGACGGAACACGCCGATGGTATCCGTGAATCCGGGCAGCGGTGTCGCGGTGCTGGTCGGCGTCACGGACGGCGTGTTCGTGATGGTGTACGTCGCGGTACTGGTCGGCGTATCCGTTGGTGTATAAGTCGCTGTCGCCGTAGACGTGGCGGTGGGCGTCGAAGTCGGTGTATCCGTCGGCGTGTTGGTCGCCGTATCGGTGGGCGTCGCGGTATTGGTGGCAGTCGCTGTCGCCGTAAACGTTGCAGTTGGCGTGGAGGTGGGGGTATTTGTCGGCGTATAAGTCGCCGTGAAGGTACTGGTCGGTGTGTTGGTGGCAGTCGCCGTCGCCGTAAACGTTGGTGTTGCAGTGAAGGTGGGCGTTGGCGTCGAAGTCGGCGTATCTGTCGGCGTATAAGTCGCCGTGAAGGTGCTGGTCGGTGTGTTGGTAGCGGTTGCCGTCGCCGTAAACGTTGGTGTCGCGGTGGAAGTGGGCGTTGATGTAGAGGTCGGCGTATCTGTCGGCGTATAAGTCGCTGTGAACGTGCTCGTCGAGGTCGGCGTGTTGGTTGCCGTATTTGTCGAGGTCGCTGTATACGTTGAAGTCGCTGTCGCCGTGTTGGTACTGGTTGGCGTGTTACTAGGTGTATCCGTGACTGTCGGGGTAAATGTCGCCGTGCTGGTCAGCGTTGGCGTTGGCGTGTTCGTGCGCGTCGCCGTTGGCGTACTCGTCGCCGTATTGGTTGAGGTAGGCGTGTTGGATGGCGTCGGCGTCGGCACTGGTGTATTGAAGTGCATCACGAAGATGTCCCAGTCCGAAGCGCCGGAAGCTGCTTTATAGTTGCTCCATGTCGTGATGACGTTGCCGCCGTTGGTGATCGCCATGAACGGCGCGGTTGAGCCATTGCCGACATTGCTGAACACAAGCCCGTTGGCAGACCCTAAGCCTTCCCACGCCGAGCCGTTGAAGCGCTGGACATAGTTGCTGCCAAAGGTGCCGTTGTAATCACTCCAACTCACGTAAAGGTAGTTATCTGCCGGACTTACAACGGGGACAGAGAAAGTACCACCTGTTCCTGCCGACAGCGTACCCGTCCCGACGTTCACCCATGCCGAGCCGTTATAGGTTTTGATGAAGATCTGATTTTCGTTCCACGTGACGTAGAGTTTACCCGTTGAGTCAAAAGCGATATGTGGGTTGAAGGCGAACGTAGATGAGTTGCTGATGCCATTGCCGCTGGCGGAACCTGCCAATTCGATCCACGAGGAGCCATTGTAGCAGCGTAGGAATGTTTGATCGGAAGTCGGGAGTGCTGCATCCCACACCACACAGGGTTGATTGGTCACCGGATTGACGCGAATGAAGGGAGATACATCGCTGTTGCCCGTGATATTGTGGATGCCCGTGCCGCTGCCGGAACCTGTGCCGACCTCGACCCACGAATTTGACCCGCTATCATAGCGACGGACGTAAATCCGGCTCCCGCTGGCGGTGCTTTGCCGCCATGCCACATAAATATCGCCCGCTGCGGAAATCGCAATCGAGGGGCTGAGGGAGTTGCGATTGGGATTGAGCACCGAGTGATTGCTGATGCCCGATCCCGTCGCGGAGCCGCCTAACCCCACCCACGAGGTGCCGTTGAAGTATTTCAGGTAAATCTCGTCGCGCGTGTCTACTGGCGCTTGCTCACGATACGCCACATAGGGTCGATTGTTCACCGGATTGACGGCAAGCGCTGGCTCTGAGGCCGATTTGGCACTGGCAGAAAATCCGCTGCCGGATGCTGATCCCGACCCGATTTCGTTCCATGTCGAGCCATTAAAGGTTTTGGCATAGAGTTGATAAGTTATTGTGGTCGGAACGTAATATTCCCACACCACGTAGGGTGTGCCGCTGGAATCGACCGCCACTTCGGGGTTCTGATGGCTCGATGAATTCGGTGCTGCGCCACTGATCCCGTCCGTGGCGGGGTTACTTGAATTGGTGCCAACATCTTGCCATGTACCAGAGACAATGGCGAATACCGTCAAGATTGGCATGAGAGCAACGATGAGGGATAGGATAATGCTGCCTAGAATAACTAACCGCCGCATATCGTTACTCCTTTTGAGAGTTTCTAAATGTTAAGTATTTTCAATTCTAGACTGATCACCAACATTAGAACTTACCTCGTGAATTAAAGAAAGGTTTTTCCTAGAATATTCGGCCTTTTGTTAGACAATCCATATGCAGTTGTTGCGTTACACATCCAACATAGATAATTTACAGTTAGGCCGTAGGATGGTGGTGTTTTCACTTTCGGTTAGGAGAAACGGTCTATGCTACGCAAAAACCTATCGATGCTGCTGGCGTTGATGATCGCGGTTGGCAGTATAGTGTTAGCGACCCCTGTGAGCGCCCAGCAATCTGCGTGTCAACTCGCCAAGACGACCATCATGACTGGCATCACTAGAACTTCAATCATGTCGGACGGTGTCGAGCGTCCCTTCATCCTATTCGTGCCGACGGGCTACACACAGACGAGCGATCCTGTGCCGCTGGTGTTCAGCTTACACGGCTTGGGATCGAACGCGACGGAGGAGATGAATTACACGCGATGGAATCCGGTGGCGGAAGCCAACACATTCATCATGGTATATCCAGATGGGACGAACAGTCCGCGCCAATGGAATGCCTACGATGGGCGTACGAGGCTGCGGAAAACGAGCGATGCTGACGATGTGCAATTCTTTCGCGATTTGATCAGCTATATGCAAACCAACTACTGCATCGATCCGGCGCGCCTTTACGTGAACGGGATTTCCAACGGCGGCGCGATGACCGTGCGCCTAGCGTGCGCATTGAACGACCAGTTGGCGGCAGTGGCGACGGTCGCGGCGGCGGTGGTGCGCACACAGGTTTGTACGCCGCCCGCACCGATCCCGCTGATGGAATTTCATGGCACGAAGGATACATTTGTCCCCTACGATCAACCGCGCGGGTTGTTCCCACCTGTGAAAGAATGGACACATGATTGGGCTGTGGCGAACGGCTGCGATGCGACGCCGCTAACTTTGCCGACTCAGGGCGAGGTCAGTGGCGAGGAATATCAGCACTGTACGAATAATGCGAACGTGATCCTATACACCATCGAGGGCGGCGGGCATACGTGGCCCGGTACGAAGGCGCATCTGCTGGTGGAACAAACGCTAGGCTACACGACGCAGGACATCGACGCGACGGCGACGATGTGGCAGTTTTTCGTCGCACATCCACGACAGTGACGACTTCATCAGCCAGTCGGCGGCGGTAGTTTGATCGGCGCGACATAACCGAGCTGACGGGATAACGTCTGCGTGGCGCGGACGACAGCAGTAGACAGGTGATGCAGATGATCGAGCGGAAGGCGGTAGGCTGGCCCCGCTACGCTCATCGCGCCGATGACCCGTTTGCTGCTGTCAAAGATGGGCGCAGCGACACAACGCGTCCCGTCATCAATCTCGCGATCATCGATGGCGTAGCCCTGTTCTCGAATTCGCCCTAATTCCTCTTGCAGAGCATCTACCTCGGTGATGGTGTTGATGGCATAGGCTTTGAGCGGCGTCATTTCCCGGATCAGCGCTTGGCAGTCGGCAATGTTCAGTTGGGCGAGGATGGCTTTGCCCATCGCGGAACAATGCAAAGGCAGGCGCGTCCCGATGCTGGAGCGGAGCTGCATGAAAACAGGCGATTGAATCGTCTGCAAACTCTCTTCCTTGCCGATGTAGAGGATTTCGGTGCCTTCCAAGATCGAGAGATTGGCGGTTTCGTTGGAGAGCGTGCAGAGTTCGTGCAGATGGGGACGGGCGAGGTCGGGTAAGTTGATGCTATCCAGCACAACTTTGCCGAGGGAAATCAGTTCTGTGCCTAGCGAATAGTTATAATTGCCATCAGTGCGCACGAACCCGCGTGACATCAGCGTTGCCAGCAGTCGATAGGTGGTCGGGCGTGACATCGCACAGGCTTTGGCGATTTCTTGCGTGGACATCGGGCGCGCATGTTTGCCCAAGCACGCCAGCACATCGAGCGCTTTGATCACCGTCCCCGATAAATTGCCGTCATTGCCGCCGCCATCGTTTAATTCGCGCTCAGTTGCCATGAAGAAGACCACTCGATGTTTTGCCAAGTAGCAAGTTGAAGTGCTTAAGCGACATGTATGGGTAGATACCTGTCAAACATTCAACTTACCTGTTCATTTGTTGAACAGGCTTGATTCTAAGGATCGTATCCTATGTTGTCAAATTGGCATTGTCATGTAGCGGCATATCGGGAACCTTCAACAGGCGGTCATCCCTACGGCGATTATGCCCGCCCATAAAGTTCGTGCGATAGGATGCAGCGGCGGTTATCACGAGTATTGGATGCTCTTGATAGAGTCCAGCCAATGGTTACTGTTCCCCCGATCATCGGCAATGCTAACCGAATCTTGAGAGAGGCTGGAGACATAGCCCGTGATCGGATACTCCTCGCCTTCGACCCTGATCGTGATTTTCCGGCGCGATTGCGCGGCTCTTGATAACGCCTCGAAGTTTTGTTGTTTCTTCGCGTTGATGCGGGCATCCTGCTCTTGAACAGCCGCCACTTGCGCTTGAAAAACCGCATTTTCTTCTTCGTTCTCGATGGCTTCGATCTCCGCTTGAATAGCGAAGCTCGTGAATTGGCTCGGATCGGTCGTTGGATGACGGCGCGCCAGACGCTTGATGGCATCGGAGCGAAGTTCTACCTGATGTTGTTTTTTAGCTTCTTGCATACGTTTTTCCGCAGCGGCTTGTTCGACAACGCGCTGCTGCTGCCATTGCTGCTGGTTGATGGCGTTGATCCGTGCCTGTTCACGTTGACGACGGGCTTCTATCGGCGTTCGGATTGCCCCGATAATCCCGCCGAAGACGCCAGCGACGAATATCCACAGCCCGACCAGAAAGCCCACCACATAGGCGCTTACCCCAAGTGTACCAAAGCGAGAGAGGGGTGTATTTCCACTTTGTAGATGTTGTAGAACCAGAGCGCCGGTGAATGCCATCAGCCCTAAGCCTACGACAGCGCCAAACACGATCCCTAAAAGATATTTCCACATGATTTCATACCATCGGTGCGACAAAATAAGGTTGCACGCAGTTCCTCGTCTCGCCGCATTTTCAGCGTGGTCATGGAGTGGAAACTTCAATGGCTGAACGATCAGCGGTCATTTTTACGAAATGACGGCGGTTGGCAAGGCGCAGGATCAGTTGCGCGGGCAGCGGGAAGGCCGATCTACCAATGTCGGTATCCATCGGCTCGACCTTGTTGACCACGTAATTTTTACCATGCCAAATCACCGTGCAACCACCCGCCGCAATAACATTTTTGTACCAATCGACCTCTGGGCCGTAGGTTAGCTCGGCAACGAAGCCATCGGCGGCAGTGCCCAAGATGACAGGCGTTTCGTACTGTTTGCCACTGCGCCGCCCGCGATGCTGGATCAGCGCGAAGGGGCTGTACGGCGTTCTGGCGAGGCGGCGAGTGAGCGGATTCAGCGTGTGTTTGAGGAGCGTGCGCACACCCTTGTGAAGGAATTGGTTAAGGTTCATGAGGCACCTCAAGCGATATCAGCCAATTGCGGATTTCGGCGGCGACGCTCTGGATGTTTGGCTCGCGCAGCACGTCGTAGTGCGTGCCGGGAACGTCGATAACCGTGAGCGACCCCGCCGCCTGATAATACAAGGCTCTGAACATCGGGATATTGACAATATCGCCCGCCGCGCGCAAATAGGTGATGTCGCCAGCGTAAGGCGAGGGAATATAGGCTTTGGCGGCACGATCCGCCGCTTCCATGACCTTCTGGACTGTCGTCGGAGCCGAGGCGATATCGAATTTTTCGGGCGGGTTAGCGCGGTTGGGTTGGCCTTGCAGCAGCTTGCGCAGATGCAACCAGCGTTCCCGCAGATAAATCGCCTTGTAGCGCATCGGAAGCCGGAACATGGCGAATAGGAAGTTGTAGACGCGATTCAGGTAGCGCCCCTGTGCCCAACGCGGCGGAGTCGAACCAGAGGCGCGATAGGCATTGGTCTGCATGTGCGAGTCGATCATCATGACATGCACAGCGCGATGACCTTTGGCGCGCAACCTGCGTCCGATCTCTAAGGCGAGTCGTCCGCCCATTGAGTAACCGAGCAGTAGATAGGGGCCGTTGGGCTGCACCGCTTCGATCTGCGCGAGGTGATGCGTACACATAGCGTCGATGCTGTCGAGCGGTGGTTTGCCATCATCGAGGCCAACGGCTTGTAACGCATAAACGGGTTGTTCGGGATCGAGATAGACGGCTAGATCGCGGTACAGATAGGTGCCGCCTTCGAGCGCGTGCAAGCAGTACAGCGGCGGGCGAGTACCCTCGGCGCGGATCGGGATCAGCGTGATCGAGGCGCGGTCAAGGGTGGCGCGGTTGGCTTGCAGACGGGCGATCACCGCCGTTTGCTGCTGGATGGTCGGCGCGTCGAAGAGATCATGCAGGCGAATATCCAGTTGGAAGTGTTCGCGCATTTTGAACACGATGCGTGCCGCGCTCAAGGAGGTGCCACCGAGCGCTTGGAATTCGTCGCGCGTACCGATGAGCGCTGACGGTTTGTTCAGAACGGCAGCCCAGATCGCTACGATATCAGTTTCGAGCGGCGTTTGTGGCGCAGTGTAGGCAAGCGTCGCAATCGGCTCGATGGAGACGGCGGCTTTGAACTGTGCCGTGAGTTTGTAGCGCTCGATTTTGCCAATCGAGGTGCGCGGGATACTGCTGACGAAGAAGATATGACGCGGCAGTTTATAGTCCGCCAGCCGTGTACCCGCGAACCGACGCAGTTGATCGAGCGGGATGGTGACGCCAGCGCGGGGAACGAGCGCCGCGCCGATCTCCTCGCCAAGCTGCGCATCCGGCAGGCCGAATACGGCAGCATCTTCAACGTCAGGATGGGTTAACAGCACCCGTTCGACTTCGACTGGCGAAATCTTCTGTCCACCGCGATTGATGACCTCTTTCACGCGACCAATGATGAACAATTCGCCGTCGTCATCGAAATAGCCGAGGTCGCTGGTGTGATACCAGCCGCCGCGAATGGCCTCGGCGGTGGCTGGTGGGTTGTGATCGTAGGCTTGGATGACGGCTCCACCGCGCACAACGATCTCGCCGGACTGCGGCGCTGGGAGCGGCTGATCGGCTTCGTCCACGATCTGCGCGTCGATGTGGAACAGCTTGCCGACCGAGCCGGGTTTAGACGCACCGAGCGTGAGTGGACTGCGGGAAATGATGCCCGTCTCGGTCGAGGCGTACAACTGCATAACGGGAACGCCAAAAATACGCTCCAGTTCGTGCTTGAGGTCGGGCGGCAGCGCCATGCCATCGGCGCGGATGTAGCGGAGCGTGTGCCGCTGGATGATGTCGCGGTAGCTGGCGGCATGGCTCACGATGCTTTGCAGCATGGTCGCCGCGCCACCAAACGCAATCGGCTTGAATTCATCGAGCGCGGCGAAGAAACTGTCGATCTCAAAACCGGGCAGGCAGATCGCGCCCGCGCCGACCGCCAAAGTGCGGATCAGGTAGCCTTGCCCTGAATAATGGAACATCGGCATGACATGCAGCAGGCGACCTTTCGGAAAAGCATCCGCGCCCAAGTTTGGCCCTAAGCGTTCGATCATCATGCGATGCGTCAGCGGCACAATCTTACTGACACCCGTGGTGCCGGAGGTGGGCAGCAGCATGGCGATGTCGTCCGGTTCTGCGAAACCACGCTGAATCGTCCGACCACGCGGGTTGCCGCACAGGGTAAAGCGCCCGCACGCAGCATCAGGTGACGGAAGCATCTGAATCGTGAATAGTTTACAGGCTCGCGCGGCACCCAGCACGGGCAAATCGGGCATCTCCTGATAGATCAGCGTGTCGATCCGCATTTGCCTGAACATGGCTTCAAATTCGTCACGCTTGTAGGCGGGATTAAGCACCGCACAGGTCGCAGCACAGCTCACGCTGGCGAAGGCTGACGCGACATCCGCACCGCCGCGAGCGACAAGCGCCACACGATCATGGCGTCCGATGCCCAGCCGATTGAGAGCATCGCGCGTGGCGACGACCTGTTCATAGAGCCGTCTGTTGGTCAGCGTAAGGCGTCCGGGCGCAAGGATGGCTGGTTCGTCAGGTGAGGCCAGCGCGTTTGCTTCAAAGACGCGGGCAAAGGTGAGGAACGGATTGCTTGGCATGGTGCATCGCGATAAGCCGTCGTGTAGTGCCTATTGTTCACCATCCTGCATCTGAGCACAAGAGCGCGTGTGAGATCCGCGCTGCTTGGGCTTCTAACCTATAGCCAGTTTACTGCGTCGTTGTTCCATACGAGAATGATCTGAATTATGATCGAAGCGATCATTCAATGATCTGATTACGCGTGGAGATCAGATCATTTCACTCGACTTTTATTAGGTCAGGAAGGGTCAAATGATCTGATTATGATCTGTTTTATCTGCTCAATTCAGATCATTTCTGTGACGATTCCAAGCGAAATTCCGATTCAGATCATTTGATCGGTGGCGGTTCATAGTTGCGCAATCGCCACTCATTCCATAGTCGCAAACAGGCCGATTGATTCCGATCATAAACCTGATCACAAACGCCCAAAAGCATGATCGGGTTGCTCAAATTTCTGCTCAGGGAATGATCGGAAAACCAGCGCAAAAACCGCGTATGATCGGTTTTATGATCGGAAATTGAGCAGCCAAGCCGATCATACAGGATCGGTTACGCATTTAGCAGTCGCGTTAGGTGTGGTATTTTGAACACAGTGCAGCGCATCCGACAGTTTGTTCAGTTTAGTTCAGTAAGCCGCGAACATTATCAGCGCACTCCCCAATCTTAACCATAGTAATCGAACATCTGAGTGAAGTCAAGGGCGGGATTTGAGAAGTTCACGGAATTCAAATTTGCCGTTTGGAAACGGAGCGCATAAGGTAGAAAGACTGGCGACTCCTTGACAGATAACCTGCTAAGATAATTGCCTCAAGTTTGCCGAAGCCTTTTGAAATCCACGCTTAATCATTCGATTGACAAAATTTCTTAACAATGTTACGCTGTATTTATTCATCTGTTGGTAATGCTGTTCAAATAATGAACTATAGATTGCAAGATTAGATTTTGCGCGTGGCGTGGCGTTACCCCATGAGATTTATAAAATGACCAAGAAATTTGAAGTTTACGATAACCGCTTCCTCGCTATCCTCCGTCCCGACTCCCGGTTAGAGCAAATCTACTGGGGCAGCACATGGGCGGAAGGCCCCGTTTACTTCGCGGAAGATGACAGCCTGTTGTTCAGCGATATTCCGGGCAACCGGATTTTGCGCTGGACGCCCAAAGATGGCTACAGCGTGTTCCGCCAACCCGCTAACTTCACCAATGGACATTACCGCGACTTGCAAGGGCGGTTGGTGAGCTGTGAGCACGGCGGTCGCCGCGTGAGCCGCACCGAAGCCGATGGCACAGTAACCGTGCTGGTGGATAACTATCGCGGGAAGCGTTTTAACTCGCCCAACGATCTGGTCGTCAAGTCTGATGGCACGATCTGGTTCACCGACCCGCCCTACGGTATCATGCAGCCAGCAGAAGGCTATCATGGGCTGTGCGAAGTAGGCGGCAACTTCGTGTACCGCTTTGACCCGACCACCAAAGAGGTGAGTATCGTGGCGGATGATCTTGAGAAGCCGAACGGACTGGCTTTCTCCCCCGACGAGCGCATCATGTACATCGCAGACAGTGCTGCTTCGCATGATCCGTTCGCCAAGCATGAAGTACGCGCCTATGATGTGGTCGATGGGACGCGTTTGGTCAACAGCCGCGTGTTCGCCACGATCACGCCCGGTGTGCCCGATGGCTTCCGCTTGGATGTGAACGGCTATTTGTACATCTCCTCGAAGGACAGCATCCAAGTGTACAGCGCGGGTGGTGACCTGCTCGGCAAAATCATGGTGCCGGAGATCATCGCCAACTGCACCTTCGGCGGCCCGAACAAGGATCGGCTATTTATTGCCGCCAGCACCTCCGTCTATGCTATTTATCTAAATACGCAGGGTATACAGAAACCGTGAGCGCAGATAAAGGGAGACGAGATGCCTGACAACAACTTTTTCTTAGTACAGTACGGCACCGCAAGCCGCCCTAACCAACTTGGACTCGAAGAAAGCGATATGCTGCTGCCGCTGCAACGTGCCGCCGCTACGCACGACAAGCCGCTGCAACTCGATTGGCTGCTGTCTGATCATCCAGATGCCCCGCGCGCGGCTGATCTGCTGAGGGCGCTGCAAGGTAATGTGCAGATGGCAGTGGATAAGACGACTATCACGCCACAAGCGCCCGTCGGACGCCAAGAAATCTGGGCGGCAGGCGTGACCTATAAACGCAGCGAAGAAGCACGTGAACTTGAATCCAACAACAGCACGATCTATTCTCGTGTCTATAACGCGACCCGACCAGAGCTATTTTTCAAGGCGATGGGCTATGATGCGCTTGGCATGGGGCAGCCCGTCGGGATTCGCTTCGATGCGCGGTGGTCAGTGCCGGAGCCGGAACTTGTGGTGGTGATGAACGCACACATGGAAGTGGTCGGTTTCACCATCGGCAATGACATGAGTTCGCGCGACATCGAGGGCGAAAATCCGCTGTATCTGCCACAAGCCAAGGTATATGAGGCGTCGTGTGCGCTTGGCCCGCGCATCTGGTTGCAACCGGGGCGCACGACATGGCCTGAGGCTAAGATCGAGATGGAGATCGAGCGGGCGGGTAAAGTTGTTTTCGGCGGCGAAACAAGCACCGCCGCTATTCACCGTCCGCTGGCAGAGTTGATCGAATACCTTGGGCGCTGCAAACGCTTCCCGTATGGCGCGATGCTATTCACGGGTACGGGCATTGTCCCGCCTGATGATTTCGGGCTGGCAGAGGGCGATCAGGTGCGCATTCGCATCGACCCGATTGGCGAATTGGTCAACACGGTGCGGGTGGTTGGCAAAAGGATTCAGGAGACAACGAAAGCATGAAACGTTATCAGTTACTCATCGATGGCGCGTGGAGCGATCCATCGAGCGGTAAATGGACTCCCAACATCAATCCGGCGAATACCGAAGATGTGATCGGGGAGTTCGCCTCGGCTGGCGAGGATGATGTCAAGGCGGCGATTGAGGCGGCGCATCGTGCGTTCCCCGCGTGGCGAGCCATGCCGATGGTCAATCGTGGCAATATATTGCACAAAGCCGCGAATTTGCTGGAGGCGCGCGTAGAAGAAGTTGCCCAAGCCATGACGCGCGAAGAGGGCAAGACCCTGATCGAGGCGCGTGGCGAAACGGCGCGCGGCGTGGCGATCCTGCGCTATTTCGCCGGAGAAGCCTCGCAGCCGGATGGCGAAGTGTACCCGACGGCGCTGCCGAATCGGATGTTGTACACGCGCCGCGAACCCGTCGGCGTCATCGGGCTGATCACGCCGTGGAACTTTCCGGTCGCGATCCCGCTGTGGAAACTGGCTCCGGCGCTGGTATACGGCAACACGGTGGTGTTCAAGCCCGCCGAGCTGACACCGCTGACCGCGTGGCATATCGCGGATGTGCTGCATCAGGCTGGACTGCCCAAGGGCGTCCTGAATCTGACGCTCGGTTCGGGGCGGGTGGTCGGTAACGCAATGGTGGCAAACCACGACGTGAAGGCGATCAGCTTTACGGGATCGAACACGGTCGGACGTGACATCCAGCGCAAATTGCAGGAGCGCGGCGCGAAAGTGCAGCTTGAGATGGGCGGCAAAAATCCGGTGATCGTGCTGGACGACGCGAATCTGAACATCGCCGTCGAGATGGTCACCCGTGGCGCGATGAAATCCACCGGACAAAAATGCACCGCTACCAGCCGCGTGTTCGTACAAGAGGGCATTTACAAGCAGTTCAGCCAAGCGCTGGTCGAGAAGGCCAAGAGTTTGAGCATTGGTGACGGCATGAATCCCGATACCTATATGGGGCCAGCCGTCTCGCGCAGTCAACAAGAAACCGTGCTTGAATATCTGGAGATCGGGCAACGCGAAGGTGCGAAAGTCGGCGCGGGCGGGGCTGCGCTGGTGGGGGATGGCTACGGCAAAGGCTTTTATGTGCCGCCGACCGTTTTCCTTGACGCCGAGATCAATAGCCGCTTGATGCAAGAAGAAATCTTCGGGCCAGTGGTGGCACTCGCGCCGATCAGTACTCTGGAGAAGGGCATCGAGGCCGCCAACAGCGTGCAGTACGGCCTGAGCGCGTCGATCATCAGCCAGAATATCGGCAGCATTATGCGCTTCATCGATGGCATTCAGGCGGGGCTTGTCCACGTCAACGATGAGACGGCGGGCGCGGAGCCGCATGTTCCATTCGGGGGCTTCAAGGAATCCAGTTCGCATTCCCGCGAGCAGGGCAAATCCGCCCGCGAATTTTATACGCAAATCAAGACGGTGTATCTGGATTATCCAACTTAAACCGCCCATCGATGGGTGTGACTCGTTAACATCGGGTGGCGGCACATGCTGCTTGGGGAGGCAGCAGGCCGCCGGGGTACGACAGGCGCGTTTGTCGCGACTAGTTGCCACCCGTAAATAGTATATCTGCGCGGGAAGACTTACGGGAAGGAGGCATTTGCACAGGTGATGGTCAAGTGAATGCATGGCGCGAGGCCAGTATTTCACGACGCAACTTAGTCTAATTACAATTAAATAAGGAGTTCCTCCCATGAAACGTATCGCTTTTCTTTGTTTACTGATCGTTCTGGGAACCATCTCTGTTGCCCGACCTGCTGCCGCTCACAATACCACCACACCACGGCAGGCCAATTACCAATCCGAGTACGATCCAAAGGCGTGCTTCCAAGCCGCCACCAACAACGACAAAATGGTCAGCTTCCCGAAGAAGGAAGGCCCATACACCATCGGCCTTAGCAATTCCTTCATCGGCAACGCGTGGCGCACGCAGATGATCCAGATGGCAAAAGCGTGGGCAGAACTGCCCGAAATCAAGCCCATGATCAAGGAATTGGTCGTGGTGAGCACGGGCGAAGATGTCGAAGCGCAGATCGCCGCGATGGACAACATGATCGCGCTGGGCGTCGATGCGATCATCCTGAACGCCGCTACACCAACGGGCTTTGACGCGGTCATCCGCCGCGCCTCCGAAGCTGGCATCATCGTCGTTTCCTTCGACAACATCGTGTCCGCCCCAGAAGCCGTCTTGGTCAACGAAGATCAGGTCGAATTCGGGCGCGTGATGGCGGAAGACCTCTCCAAGCGCATCAACAACAAAGGTAATGTCGTGCTGGTCAACGGCGTGCCCGGAACCAGCGTCGATACCGACCGCAACACGGGCGCGAAATCCGAATTCGCCAAGCACCCAGACATCAAGATCATCGCGGAGCTGGAAGGCCAGTGGGGCAGCGGTGTTGCCCAACAAGTGATGGCTGACTTCCTCGCCACCCAGCCGAAGATCGACGGTGTGTGGATTCAGGGCGGCGGCCCCGGCGTGATCAAGGCCTTTGATGACGCCAAGGTACCTCTCGTCCCGATGGCTGGCGAAGCTGAAAACGGCTTCCGCAAGGCGCTGGCGGAACGCGGCAAAGATGGCCTCGTAGGCATCTCGGTCGGTCAGACCCCCGGTATGGTGAACGTCTCGATGCAAGCTGCGCTCGAACTGCTCAAGGGCACCGAGCTGCCGCGCGTGATCGCGATGCCGCTGCCGATGGTGACCAGCGAAGACGTCAAGGAAGGCGTGCATTATTTCGCTGACCTTCCCGATGACTTCTTCACGCCGATCAAGATTCCCGTCTGCGGCGTTGACCTTAACCCAGACGAAATTCTTGCCGTCAAGGTAGACGAAAAGTAAACCGATCCTGTTGAGGTTGGGCGCGGACACACGTTCCGCCCAACCTTTCATGCTTGACGATACAGGAGGTGGGGTCGATGCCCAATTCGAACGGCACAGCGGCGGTCGAAGCACGCGATATTACCAAACGCTTCGGCGGGATCACCGCGCTCAATAATGCTTCGTTTAGCTGCCAAGCAGGCAGCATTCACGCGCTTATCGGGGAAAACGGTGCGGGCAAAAGCACCATGATCAAAGTCCTGTCGGGCGTGGTCACGCCTGATTCGGGCACGATCCTGATCAATGGGCAGCAGACGACGGTGCATTCTCCGGCGGACGCGGCACGACAAGGCGTTGTGGCGGTCTTCCAAGAACTTTCGCTAATGCCGCAGCTCACCGTAGCGGAAAATATCTACATCACCAATCCGCCGCGCAACCGGCTAGGATTGATCGACCACAAGCAGTTGAATGCACGTACCCACGAATTTTGCGCCGAACTGGGCTTCGAGCAGCTTGATCCGGATGCGCTGGTGAGTGAAATCCCGCTGGCACAGCGGCAATTGGTCGAGATTGCCAAGGCACTCTCGCGTAAGCCCAAAGTGCTGATCTTGGATGAAGGCACATCGGCGCTGTCGATTCATGATGTGCGCCTCGTGTTTCAGGTGATCCGTCGGCTGCGCGATGAAGGCCGTTCGGTGATTTTTATTTCGCACCGCATGAGCGAAGTGGACGAGATCGCGGATACGCTGACGATCTTCCGCGATGGCGAGGACGTCGGCTCGTTCGCGATGGGTAACGTGAGCCGTGACGAGATGGTGCAGTTGATGATCGGGCGCAAGCTGGAACAGGTTTACCCGCCCAAGCCAACCATCACCGCGCAACAGCGCCAACCTTTGCTAAACGTCCACAACCTCGGTTGGGAACAAGCGCTGAACGACATCAGCTTCGAAATCGGCAAAGGCGAAATCGTCGGACTAGGCGGCTTGGATGGGCAGGGGCAAGGTGAACTGCTCTTTTCGCTGTTCGGGCTGCTGCGCGGGATGCGCGGGACGATCAGCATCGACGGGCAGCCGACGCATATCAACGGGCCAGCCGACGCCGCTAACGCGGGCATCAATCTGGCACTGATCCCCGAAGACCGCAAAACCGAAGGCTTAATCTTGCCGATGTCCGTGGGCAGCAACATCTCGCTGTCTATTATTGACCGCGTGGCGAAACTCGGCCTGATCGACGCCAAGCAAGAGCAAACTAGCATTCAGCGCACCGTTGAGCGGTTACAGATCAAGACGCCTTCGGCGCGATTGAAGGCACGGGGATTGAGCGGCGGCAATCAGCAGAAATTGGTGATCGGCAAATGGCTGCTGACGGAAGCCAAGCTGTACCTGCTGCATGACCCAACGCGCGGCATCGATGTGGGCACCAAGCAAGAAATATACCAGTTGATGCGCACGCTGGCAGATAACGGCGCTGGCATCCTGTTTTTTTCCACCGAACTCAGCGAATTAGTGGGCATGTGTGATCGTGTGCTCGTGCTTTATGAGGGGCGCGTGTTCCGCGAACTTGTGGCATCCGAGATTACCGAAGAAAATATCGTTTCGGCAGCGCTCGGCCTCGAACAACCCACCGTCGCGGATCGGCTGATCCCTGTGAGCAGCGCAAGTTTTTAAAGAGATTTATTAATGACAACTACAGCCGTTACTGCGAGTATCCCTAACGCATCCCCGATCCGGCGCTTTTTTAGCCGCCATTTCCGGGTGGTGCTTACTTATGTTATTTTGCTCGTTCTACTTTCCGTGAATATCCGCCTCAACGAGCGTTTCTTCACGCCACCGGTGATTACCTCGACCTTCAACCAGAGCATGACGCTGGTATTCGCGGGGATGGCGCAAACCTCGGTGGTGGTGACGGGCGGCATCGATCTTTCGGTTGGCCCCGTGATCAGCCTGTCGAATTCGGTGGCTTCGGCGGTCTTTGCTGACAGTTTCTTCGGGATCGTAGGCACCATCGTGCTCGTGCTGCTGGTTGGCGCATTGTGCGGGCTGATCAACGGCCTGATCATCGTGTACGGGCGGTTGCAGCCGATCATCGTGACGCTGGCGACGGCGTCCGTGTATAGCGGCATCGCGCTGTACGTGCGTCCGCGCCCCGGTGGGTTCGTGCCGCGCGTCTACGGCGATTTGCTGACGACGCGGTTGTCTACGCTGCTGCAACCATTGCTCGGCAAAGAAGTCGTCACCAACTCGATCTTCGATTTCATTCCGGCGTCTGCTATTCTGCTGCTGATCGTGCTGCTCGTCGTGTGGATACCGTTCCGGCGTTCCAAGTTGGGACTGTGGGTTTACGCCATCGGCAGCAACCAGAGCGCGGCGTACATGAGCGGCGTCAACGTCAACCGCACGAAGGTCGCCGCTTACGTGATGTGCGGCGTGTTCGCGGCGATTGCGGGGCTGTTCCTGACCGCGCAGACATTATCCGGCGACGCCACCAAAGGCGGCATCTTCACATTGCAATCCATCGCCGTCGTGGTATTGGGCGGTACATCGCTGTTCGGCGGGTCAGGCGGCGTGATCGGCACCATCGCGGGCGCGTTCGTGCTGCCTGTCATCCGCAGCATTTTGTTCTTCGGCAGGATCGATCCGCTCCAGCAACCTCTGTGGGAAGGCATCGTGCTGCTGCTGGCAGTCGCGGCGGGAGCCAGCCGCATTTTTACCGTCAAAAATCGTCTAGACGTGCTGCGGTAGGAGATATTCAACTATGACGACTGGTTCTCCTACCGCGAATACACGCTTTCCCCTAGCGCGCTGGTTCAACGGCCTAGAGCGCGAACAACGCAACGTCGTGATCGCCTATGCGATGATCTTATTGTTGATCGTCGTTGGCACCATCTTCATCACACCGAATTTCGCGTCGCCCACCTTTCTCGTGCAGCAGCTACGGCAAGCCTCGTTTCTGGGCATCATCGCCGCCGGACAAATGGCAGTGATCTTGACGGGCAACATCGATCTGTCGGTCAGTTGGACGCTCAATCTCGCGGCTGTGCTGGCGACTTCGGTGGCGGCAGGACAAAACGGCAATCTGCTGCAAGGAGTTCTCGTCGGGTTGGGCGTGGGCGTTATCGTCGGCCTGATCAATGGCATCGGTGTGGCGTATTTGCGCGTGCCGTCGATGGTGCTGACGCTGGGCATGAATACGCTGCTTAAGGGCGTGATCGTGGTTTACAACGGCTCGGCACCGAAGTTCGAGCAAGCGCCGCCCTTCTTGAACTGGCTATCGACTGAGATTCTGGGCGGGGTGCTGCCCGTCGTGGTTATCTTGTGGGCGCTGATCTCACTGCTGAATTACGTCGTGCTCGACCGCAGCACGTTGGGACGCAAAACCTACGCGGTAGGCAACAATGAGGTGGCGTCATATCTCTCCGGTGTGCGCACGCGGCGGGTATTGATCGGCGCGTTTGTGTTGAGCGGTGTGATGAACGCGCTGGCGGGGCTGCTGATCGCGGGGAACGCGGGACGCAGTTTCAACGAGATGGGCGAGCCGTACTTGCTGCCCGCCATCGCTGCCGTGATCATCGGCGGTACGTCGATTCTGGGCGGTTCTGGCAAATATCTGGGCACAGTGGCGGGCGTGATCATCATCCGGCTGCTGGACAGCGCCCTCAACATCGTGCAGGTGCCGCCCGCCATGCGCGATATTACTTTTGGCTTGGTCATCCTAGCCATGCTGTTCCTATATGGGCGTGCCGAGAAAACACGCGAATAGGAACGGCACATCAAAACTTAGCTAATTTGCTTACATGTACCCGACGAGACCTAGCCGCCCTCGTGGGGAATTCGTGAACAAGGCTGTGAGGTTCATCAATATGGGGGTGGCGTGCAAAGGAAGGAGGCCGGTCGATAAGCACGACGTGAGGCATTCGCAAAAAGTTGTCCGAAAATAGTTCAATTCAGGAGAAATAACCGTGAACAAGAAAATGAGCCGTAGAAAGTTCCTGATCTCTGGTGCTGGCGCAGGCGCTGCCCTGATCGCCGCTGCCGCCGGAGGGCAAGTGCCCGTGACGTTCGCACAGGACAATCCTACCGCGACACCACTGCCACTGCCTTCGGGCGCGGCTGGTAAGCTGACCGTGATCCACAGAACCGAATACTTCGAGGATGTGCAGACCATTTTCCGTGATACCGTCACCAAGTACGCGACGGATAAGAAAATCGAGCTGGACATTTCTACGGCAAACCCGGAGCAGTTCGGGGACTTTACCGCGAAGATGCAGGCTGCCGTGCAGGCTGGCAACCCGCCCGATCTCGGCTATCACACCATTCAGATCACGCAGTTACATGCGCTTGACCTCGTAGAAGATGTGACGGACGTGGTCGATAAGGCGATCAGCATGTATGGCGATGTCGTACCCAAGACCGCCGCCGATAACGCTATGTTCGATGGCAAGTGGTGGGCCGTACCGTTCATCAGCATCACGGGTGCATGGTTTGCCCGCAAAGATGTGTTCGAAGCGAAGGGTATCGACGTGCAGACGCTCGATACGTGGGATAAGCGTCGTGAAGCAGCGCTGGCAGTATCTGATCCCGCTAACAAAATGTGGGGCTGGGGCATCACGATCAACCAGAGCGGTGATGGTTTCGGCTTCCTCGTCGGCGTGATCCAGAGCTTCGGCGGCAGTTTCACGGACGAAACAGGTCTAAAGGTCACTTTCAACTCACCCGAAACAATCGCGGCGGCGAACTGGCTGAAGGAAACCTACTCCAGCGAGAAGTATAAGCCAATGCTGCCTCCGGGCATCGAAAGCTGGACGGACTCCAGCAACAACGAGGCTTATCTAGCCGGCACTATCGCGCTCACGCTGAATCAGCCGAGCGTCTATGCGAAGGCTAAGAAAGATAAGAATCCCGTTTTCGAAAATACGGCAATTCTGCACGGCCCCAAGACACTTGATGGACGGTTGTTAGAGGCCGGTTCGAGTGGTTGGTTGACGATCTTTAAAGGCTCCAAGAATATTGACGTAGCTAAGGACTTGATCTACACATTGCTCGATCCGACGAACTCTGTCGCGATGGCGAAGGTCGCCGGTGGTCTGGTTTTCCCCGCCTACAAGAACCTGTGGACGGACGATCTGATCAAGGCCGACCCGAACTTCGAGGTCATTCGTCAGATTCAGTTCAACCCAGATGTTTACTACGGAACGTCGCATCCAGCGAAACCCAACGCGCTGATTGCCGCGATCCAGAGCCAGTCCATCCCCAACCAGATGATGGCGAACATCATCAACAATGGGATGAGCGTGGAAGACGCCGTGAAAGAAGCGCACGACCGCATTGTGCAAATCTTCGAAGAGGGTGGCGCGCCACAATAGTCACCACTCGCCTAGTCGGAGGGAGCGGCTTCGGTCGCTCTCTCTCTTGGGGAAGCGCTCAGGGTATCACCCTTTGAGCCGAATCGACGTGAATTGACTGATATACAAATTCAATGGCGTTATCAATCAGGTGGAGTAGGGGTAAAGTTGCGAAAACTGATGATACAAACGCACAAGTTACCAACGAAAAGGTTCTGAGTGAAAGATAGTTACTATGGATAAACGACTTGAGCTGGAAGTGTCATCAACGTTGTCACGCGGCTCGGCTGCTAACCATACCCGGCGCATCGAGCGTCTCCTTGGACGAGACTGGCGGATAGCGCTACCTTTCG
The DNA here is from genome assembly GCA_019637615.1 of Anaerolineae bacterium. Classification (GTDB taxonomy): domain Bacteria; phylum Chloroflexota; class Anaerolineae; order Aggregatilineales; family UBA2796; genus JAHBVK01. The sequence goes on from JAHBVJ010000005.1 coordinate 139,077, forward strand.
TCTTGCCCGTGGTGATTATCATGGTCGGGCTGATCGCGTGGCCTTTCATCAACGCCATTTTGCTCAGTATGACTACGCGCTCGTTGATCAACGGCACGACGCAATACGTCGGTATGTCCAATTATGCGCGGTTGCTCACCGATACCGACTTCATCGTATCTGTCAAGAATACGCTGACTTTTACCTTCGCGTCGGTGGGCGTCAAATTTGTCGTCGGGATGGGAATCGCGCTGCTGCTGCATGGGAAGCTGCCCTTCCGCAATGTCCTAACAGGCTTGATGTTGCTGCCGTGGATCGTGCCAGAAGTAGTGACCGCGCTAACATGGCGCAGCATCTACGACCCGATCTTCGGCGGGTTGAATCCGCTCTTACAAGGGCTAGGTCTCATCAGCCGACCGATGGCGTGGTTAGCTGAACCCGCGCTGGCAATGCCGAGTGTGATTGCGGTCAACGTCTGGAAAGGCATACCTTTCTACACGATTCTGCTGCTGGCAGGTCTCAAGGCAATTGACCGCGAACAGTACGAAGCCGCCGAAGTGGACGGTGCCAGCGTGATCCAGCGCTTCCGGCACATTACGCTGCCCGGTTTACGATATGTGATCATTGTCACGGTGCTGCTGTCGTTTATTTCGACCTTTAACACATTCGGATTGATTTACCTGATGACAGGTGGTGGCCCGGGCGGTGCCACGCGGCTCTTCTCGATCCTTGCCTACGAGAAAGCCATCATCGGATTGCGCTTTGGGCCGGGAGTGGCAACTGCGTTAAGTATCGCGCCGTTCATGGCTCTAATCATTTTCGTGTTATCAAGAATCATGCAGCCTGAAACACGCGCACATCTCAAGAAAAATGAAACCATCTTTGATCGCGTGCTTGGGTGGCTTGGTAAGCTATTAGTCGCTTTGCTTGACCTGCTGTTCCTGCCCTTTGAGTGGGTAAACGAACAATTGGGAAGGTTGATTAAAAGCGTCGCCCATTTGGTCAACTATCATCCGCAGCCGCTGAAGCGATCCGAACGCGAGCGAGTCGGGATCGTGACTCGTTTGGTGTTACTGCTGCCGATCTTGGTATTCGTGCTCTTCCCCTTTTACTGGATCATCATTACATCGTTCAAGACTGACCTCCAAATTCAGCGCTACACATCGATCTTCTGGCCTGAGCCTTGGACGTTGGAACAGCACCGTTCGCTTCTGCAAGATACACCTTTCCTGACGTGGTTCCGCAATACCGCCATCGTAGCCACCACCAGTACTGCACTCTCGGTCATCGTAGCGGCTCTTGCTGCTTATGCCATCGCGCGGTTGAAGTTTACCGGGTCGGGGCTGCTTACCACGCTGCTGTTGATTACCTATCTACTGCCCGGATCGCTACTGTTCATCCCGCTGTACCGCATTCTGACCGACATCGGAGTAATCAATTCGTATGGAGCGCTGATACTTACGTATCCCACTTTCTTAATGCCGTTCGCAACGTGGGTAATGCTCGGCTATTTCCGCTCGATTCCGGTAGATCTGGAAGAAGCAGCGATGATCGATGGTGCCAACCGGTTTGTGGCGTTTTGGCGCGTGACACTGCCTCTTGCCGCGCCCGCGCTGCTGTCGGTGACTCTGTTCGCGTTCACCAACGCATGGAACGAGTTCTTGTTCGCGTTCGTGTTCATCACCAGCGAGAATTTGAAAACGCTGCCCGTTGGGCTGCAATTGCTGGTCTTTGGTGACATCTATCCGTGGGGCAAGTTAATGTCCGCCTCGCTACTGATGGCGATCCCCGTCGTCATCGTGTACATCTATGCGCAACGCTATCTGGTAGAAGGTCTAACCGCCGGAAGTGTGAAGGGGTAAAACCCGTCGGGGATTTGCCTTTCATATGCAGATCGTTGATGAAGCATCCTCACCCTTTCCAGTACCGGAAAGGGTGAGTGATTCTAGGGCTAGACAATGTCCTGAATATACGGCAGTTTGACGATGAACGTCGTTCCCTTGCCGAATTCGCTCGTGACGTCGATGCTGCCATGATGCAGATCGATGATCCGTTTGCAAATCGACAAACCTAAGCCCGAACTGCTCTCGCCGCCTGTCGGACGCGTGCTGGTGCGTTGAAATGCCCCGAACAACTTGGGCAGCTCATCCGGCTTGATGCCTTGCCCTTGGTCGCTCACACAAAATTCGAGCACATCGCCTACTTGCTCGACGCGTAAGGTCACTACCGTTTTGGGATGCGAGAACTTAAAGGCATTGTTAATCAGGTTATCCAAGACCTGCTCGACGCGCTTGGGGTCGAAAACGGCAATCACCAACTGAGGATCACGTTCAACGACTAACTCGATTTCTTTTTGCGCGCCGAGCGGTGTGTTCAACTGCGAAATGCGTTCGGTGAACTTGCGAATATCTACGAGGGTGGATTCCAGCACGAGCTTACCCGATTCAATTGCGTTAATGTCCAGCAAGTCGTTGATCAGCGACAACATTTTTTCGACAGTATCATCGATCAGGCCAGAAAAGAGGGTTCTATCGTCCGGCGTGAGCTGTGGATCACCAAGCAATCGGGCACACATCTGAAGATTACCCAACGGGCCGCGTAAGTCATGCACGACCATGCCCATGAACTTGTCTTTTTGCGTACTCAGCAGGCGAAGCTGCGCATTCACTTCCGAGAGTTCCGCCGTACGCTGCTCGACGCGCTGTTCGAGCGTTTCATTGGCAGTGGTTAGCTCTTGCAACAAGTGACGGTTATTCATGATCAGATCATGCCGATCAAATGCTTCGCGCACAATCGTATCCAGTTCCACAGGATCCCACGGTTTGGTGATATACCGGAAGATGTTGCCATCATTGATGGCGGCGATGACCGCCTGCACATCGGCGTAGCCTGTCAGTAATAAGCGGATGGCATCTGGATATTCGTGCTTCACCTTGCGGAAGAATTCTGACCCGTTCATACCGGGCATCCGCTGGTCGGAAATGATCACCTGAATAGGCACAGCCTTCATGACTTCATAGCCAGCTTGAGCGCTCTCCGCCATATGGACGGTGTAAGTGCGCCGAAATTGGCGGTTCAACGCCTTCACAATTTCGGTTTCGTCATCAATCACAAGCAGGTTATGGCGAGTCGGTGCGCCAGCATCAGGAGAAGTCGGATTGCTCATGCGGTACTGTCCTTCGGGAGCTTAATTGTAAATGTAGTTCCTTTACCGGGTTCGGATCGGGCGCTGATCGCGCCTTTGTGCCCGTCTACGATGATCTTATGTGAGATTGACAAGCCCAAGCCCGTCCCTACTCCGACAGGTTTGGTCGTAAAAAATGGATCGAAGATGTGGTCGATTACGGACGCGGGGATGCCGCTGCCCGTATCCGCAATCTCGATGGTAACATCAAGAGGGGTTTCTTGCGCCGTGATCGTGATCGTGCCGGTGCCCTCGATGGCTTGCGCGGCGTTAATGATGATGTTCAAAAACACTTGGTTGAGTTCGGCGGGGGCGCAGCGGAGTTCAAGCGTTGGATCGACATTCACCTCGACCTCGATCCGATTGCGCAGTTGTCCGCTGGCAACCAACAGCGTACTATCGATGTTCTCACGCAGGTTGACCAGCTTATGTTCGGCTTCATCCAAACGCGAGAATTTGCGCAGTTCTTGGACGATATTTTTCACCCGTTTTAGTCCACCCATGGTTTGCTCGACCATATCTTTGGTATCGTCCACCAGAAAATCCAGATCGGAATCTTGGCGAATTTTATCCACATTTGGAAGTTGCTCAGGCGGGAGCACGCTGCGCGTAAAGGTTTCCAGTGTATTGTAGGCGCTGACGATCTCCTCAAGTGTTTGTCCCATGCTGTGAACGTTGCTGTTGACGAAAGCAATCGGGTTGTTGATTTCATGCGCCACACCTGCCACCATTTGACCGAGCGCGTTCATCTTTTCTGAATGGACGAGCATCGATTGCGTGGTTTTGAGGTCAGCCAGCGTTTTTTCGAGTAAGGTGTGTTTTTCCTCAAGCTGCTGCATTAGCGAGACCGTATGCAGCGCGTTACTGATTTGCTTCCTGAGCGCGTCGTAGATATAGGCGTGGGCATTTTCCACCTCCAACACGACGAACCCGATCTGAACATCGCCAAAGTGGAGTGACTCGACCAGCAGCGTAAAGCGCCGATTGTTCGGCAGCAAGATGGTGTTGGTCGGGAAGCGCACTTGGTTATGTTTCGGCAGTGAATGAGATTGGTGGCTCTCGCGGTCATACAGGTAAATTAACGTTGACCACTCGCGCGAGGCATCTTCATAAGTGGCGATATAGCAGGAGATCACATCGAGCGAGGGCAGGTTTTCCGACATCGCGCGTGACAAATCTTCAACATTGGTCACGGTGAGCAGTGCTTCACCGATCTCCGTCAAGGCTTGCGCCTGAATTTTGGTTTGCAGTTGTTTGTTGGCTTCTGCATGTTGAATCGCATCAGAAATGATGTTGCGGCCCTGCTGCCACAAATTCTTGGCACGCCGACGTAGATCGAGATGCGTGCCTAACATCGGCGTCACTTCGCGGCGCATGGCGTCGAGAATATCTTGCCATTCCGCAACGGGCGCGTGATCAAGCATGAGCGCGTGCGTCAGCGAGTCGAGCGTTATGGCAAGATTGCCGATTGAATCGGTTGGCGGATCGGTCGCTAAATCTTCGAGGAACGAGGTGTAAATTTGCTCGATCCAATGGTCATCGCGTGCGCTCGATCCGCCGCTTAACAACCGCGAAATATTGAGTGAGCGCAGATCAGCCCAGATGCGCTCTAAGGTGCCCTTATCCGCTGAAAAATTGTCGGTAGTGCGATGATCGATAGCAACGCGGGAGAAGCAGCCACACGACTGCCGGATGATCAAGTTCGTGTTCAGCACGAGCGGATTGCGAACTTCCTCATGCCGGAGCCTCGCAAGTGCCAATTCAACGGCGTACTTGCCCTGTTCATAGAGTGGTTGCCGGACGGTAGTGAGCGAAGGCACCAGCGCTTGCGCATCGTCGGTATCATCAAAACCGACCACGGCAACCTGCCTTGGCACCGGCACATTGCGTCGCAGCAGTTCGTTCAGCGCACCAATCGCCATATTGTCGTTAGCGCCGACGATGGCATTGAATCCGACTTTCCGCTCATCCATCAAAATGCGGATGGCTTCGATGCCGTCTTCAGTTTGGAACTGCCCCTGCACCACCAGTTCGGGATCAAACGGAATACTGTTAGCCGCCAGCGTTTCTAAATATACTTGGAAGCGTTGGTTAGCTTCCTCGTTGCCCTCTGGCCCTTGAATAAACGCGATGCGGTTGAGACGATGCACGTCGATCAAATGCTTGATCGCGAGGCGCATCCCCACGTCATTGTCCAGCATAACGTTCGATGCATTCGGGAGCGCCACGCCGATGCTCACCTTGGTCATCGTATAGCGATCAAAAAATGCTGCCCGTCGCTCTGGCCCTGCAAAACCCACCAGCGTACCAGTGAGGAGGATCAGTGCATCAATGGTAGATACATCGACGAGGTCATAGATGACGTTGTCGTAGATGCGGTCACTGACGGGCGAATCTAACTCCCCGCCGCTGTATACCACCAAGTTGGCGTTTTGCTTCTCTGCCGCCGTGATCGCCCCATTCAAAATGCTGTAAGAATATTGGTCAGCGAGGCCAGAGGTGAAAAAGCCAATGGTTGGGCGTGTTATCGTTGAATTGGGTGACGGAAAAGTAGTGTTCAATGTTTCCATAAATTAGACTTCAAGTTACTGATGTTCGTGCGATGCCCCGTGAACTACGAGCTGGTAGCCTCACTACAACTATAATCATATGCCAAATTGAAATTGCGCTGCGGCTTCCTTGAAAACAGTTTGTTTATGTTTCAATTATACGCTATGTTATGGGCGGCACTACGTTCCTATGGCTGCCTACCGTGCAAGCTAGTGCGTCATCAACACGGCAAATTACCAGTTTCCAAACCTGAATCAAACCACCCCGCGCTTAGTTGACAAACCAAATTCTTACAGTTATACTGACCCGCGACTCTAACAGAGAGAACTATCCTTGTACGGCATGACGTGTTTGAATTCCGCAATCGGCTTTACGAAAACGCATTTATTGCTCCAGTTTACGTTTACGCCGCTGACGTCATCAATTCCAGAAAAAATTCGGTTCTCGGCTAAAGGGCGGTTCGCTCTCGGCAACCTTGCTTGGCTACATCCTGTGCTGCTAGAGTCAAAAATTTCCCGTAGGGGGGTCTGAATAGAAACCGTATGAGCACACTCCGTAGTGAAGTTAGTCCTGATATGGACTTCATGGCGCTTCTCGAAGAGTCATTTTCGTTGGAGCAGCCTGAACGGGGCGACGTGCTGACTGGCACGATCCTCGCCATCGACCATTATGGCATCATCGTTGATGTCGGCATGAAACGTGATGGCGTCGTGCCTCGCAGCGACTTGGAACGCATGGAAGGCATGACCTTCAAAGTTGGCGACGAAGCTACCGTCGTCGTCATCCAGCCTGAAGACCAAGACGGCAACCTCGTCGTCTCGCTGTCTCAGGCACGCCAGAGCGAAGACTGGGTGAAAGCCGAAGAACTGCTCGAAAATGGCGAGACGTTCGAAGGCGTGGTCACGGACGCCAATCGTGGTGGTCTGATCATTCCTTTCGGCAATCTGCGCGGCTTCGTGCCCGCCAGCCATGTGATGGACTTGCCGCGTGGGCTGAACGAAAACGACCGCAAGGGTCACATGAGCAGCCTTGTCGGGCGCACCGTGCTGGTCAAGGTGATCGAGGTCAACCGCAAGCGCCGTCGTCTCGTGCTCAGTCAGCGCGATGCGCAGCGTGGTCGCCGCGATATGCGCAAGGAAAGCCTGCTGGACGAACTGCAAGAAGGCGAAGTGCGTAAGGGCGTGGTCAGCGGCCTGCGCGACTTCGGTGCGTTCGTTGACCTCGGCGGTGCCGACGGTCTGATCCACATCAGTGAACTGGCGTGGCACCGCGTCAAGCATCCCAAGGAACTGCTCAACGTCGGTGATGAGATCGATGTCTTCATCCTCCGTCTGGATAAGGATGGCAAGCGCATTGGCCTCTCGCTCAAGCGTCTGCAACCCAATCCGTGGGCACAGATCGATGAGCTGTATCACGTTGGTCAGTTGGTTGAAGGCGAAGTCAGCCGCGTGCAGCAGTTTGGTGCCTTTGTCAGCCTTGAACCGGGCATCGAAGCACTGCTCCACGCCAGCCAGATGGCAGACCCCGCGCCGGAAGATCCGATGGCTGTCCTGCGCGAAGGCCAGAAACTGCTCATGCGCGTGATCAGCATCGAAAGTCACCGTCAGCGCCTCGGCCTCAGCCTGAAGGACGTGACGGAAGACGAGCGCACCCGCTGGACGGCGGAACATGGCACGATCTTGACTGTCGTTCCACCGGGCACTGGGACTAGCGAAAATGAAGAGACTGATGTAGACTCTGAGCTGGTTGTTGAAGAAGCCTAAACAGGAATAAGGTAGCGTCTGATAAACAACTTGGTTTTGATCTCATTAATCAAGCCGGGTGTGAAGATAGCAACTTTCTAAGGCAGGCACAACAGCCTGCCTTTGTATTGTCTACACTACGAACCGGGAGGGGGTGAAACCCGTTGGCGACTGTTATTTTACGTCCGAATGAATCTCAAGAGCAACTGCTGAAGCGCTTCCGCAAGTCGGTAGCAAAAAGCGGCATTTTGAGCACTGTCCGCCGCAAGCGCTGGCATGTGTCCAAGAGCGAACTGCGTCGCATTCAGAAGAAGAAGGCGATCCGTCGTGCGCGCCGCAAACAGATGCAGCAGCGTGGTGGGTAGTCAGTAATTACAGGCAAACGTAGTGTAAGAATGCCCTGACCCCACGCCGGGAAGGGCATTTTTGTGCTATAAGACGAAGGATATTGAATGGCGAAAAAAGACTCTGGCAAACTCGAAGTCGAAGGCGTTGTCACTGAAGCACTGCCGAATGCAACCTTTCGCGTCAAGCTGGACAACGGCCCGGAAGTATTGGCCTATCTTTCCGGCAAGATGCGCAAGTATTACATCCGCATTCTGCTTGGTGACCGCGTACGTGTGGAACTCAGCGAATATGACCTGACGCGCGGGCGGATCACCTACCGCTTTGTGAAGCGTCGTGATGGCAGCGGTTACGACGAGGAAGAACTGGGCAGATAGTGCCTATGTCGTTGCCCAGTTGATTCATTGATCCCGCACGTTACAATTACCCGCCACAGCGGGTTTTTGTGTTCACTTAGCGCGATTCCCCCCCATTTTCAGCATTTCAACGATAACTGATCGAGCTAAGGTCATAAGCAGCGCAGAGAATTAGGGTCGTGTGTCCATGTTACAAACGTTGATCCATCGGTTGCCCATCGGGTGGGCGGGGCGGCTGGCTGTCCAGCGCCTGTTGTCACAGTGGCGGTCGCTCCTCACCATCATCGCCGGAACGCTGTTAGGAGCCTCCGTCGGGGCATTGGTTCCACTTTATACCGCCGCCGTCGCCCAAGTTAGTCTGGTGGAAAAGCTCAACCAGCAGCCAGCGAATGACATCAATTTTTCCGCAGATTTATCGTTAGTACCCTCACAAGTCCCCACGCTGGCGGATACCATTACCCAGAGCGACAGTCAATTCCGCGCCATCGTTGACCAACACTTGACGCACGACTTCCCCGATTGGGTGAATCGCGTGGTGTATTATGCGGAATCCACCGCGCTCTCGGTCGATCCTCCTGCCGAGGCGACCGAAGCGGGCAGCGATCCGCGCATCCCCGACCCGACCACGCGCGTTTATGTTTCCTACTATGAAGGCTGGACGGAGGCTGTCTCGCTGATCGCCGGACGGTTACCGAACGACACGCCCGAATCGGCTGACGCTGATATCGAAATCGTGATTCCCTTCGCCGTTCAAAACGAATTAGGCGTCAATCTTGGCAATGTGCTGCTACTCGATCAGGGCGGGCCGCGCGGTGGCTGGGATACTAGTAAAAATGTGCGGGCGCAGGTGGTCGGCGTGGCGAGTTTGCCGGAACCGCTGTCTCCGCTGCAACGCGCCTACTTCATGGAGCCGTCGCCCTTGCGCCTAGGCGGCAAATCTGGCAGCTTCACCAACGAATATCCCGTCTTGGCGACCCGCGCCGCCGTAGACAAAGTGACGACGGCTTTTGTGCCCGATACGCCGATCAAAGTTGGTTGGCGCGTGGTGTTCGACCACACGCGGCTGCCCTTCGCCCGCAGTCCACAAGCCCGTCAAGCGCTGTTCGATCTGGAACGCGACCTGAATGCGACCTTTGATACGCCCGATAAGAAAGACCAGAATTACAACCAGTACACCAAGCTGATCGATTGGCAGGTCAAGAGCAACGAAAACGTCGATCAGGGTATTTTGCTGGCCTACGAACGCAGTGTTCGTTCATTGGATGCGCCGTTCGGGCTGCTGCTGCTGCAAGTCGGCGCGCTGGTGATCTTCTTCCTCGTGGTGACGGCGGCACTGGTGCGGCGCGGCGAACGGCGCGAAATCGCCATGCTGCAAAGTCGCGGCGCGCGAGACAGCAGCATCGTGCTGATTCGCGGCATCGAGGCGCTGACTATCTGCGCCATCGCCGCCCTGATCGCGCCCGTACTCTCGCAGCAGTTGTTGATCCTGATCACGCCCTTCTTCGCCCGCTACGAAAATCTGCCGCTGGTGTTGACCAACACCGATTTCTACTATGCCATCGTGGCGGCGGTGGTGGCTTTCCTCGCGCTGATGTTCACGCTGCGGCCTGTGCTGCGCCTGCCACTGATCACCGCTGGCGGGGCGACTTCCCGCAGCGACAAGCAGCCGTGGTGGCAGCGCTATTATCTAGATGTGCTGCTCGTCGTGCTCGGCGTTGCCGCGTTGTGGCGCTTGGTGGGACGTGATACACCGCTGTTCACCACGACGGCGGGGGGACGCACCACCGATCCATTCCTGCTGCTGGCTCCGGCGCTGTTGTTCCTCGGCATGGGCAGTCTGTTACTGCGCTTGTTCCCGACCATCGCCAACATTTCCGCGCGGTTGCTGACGGCGGGGCGCGGCGTAATCGGCCCGCTGGCGACATGGCAGCTCAGTCGTGAACCTGTCCACTATGGGCGCATCACCTTCTTGCTGGCGTTGGCAATCGGGATCGGGTGGTTCGCGACCAGTTTCCGCGCCACCGTCAACCGCAGCCAGAATGATCAGGCGCAGTACAAAGTCGGCACGGACATCCGCTTCGATGAGCGTAATACGCAGATCAACAGTGGACGGGCGCGGGACGCTACCGCTTATACTGCCATCCCCGGTGTGCAAAGTGCCAGCATCGCATGGCGCGAATCCGGCGTCGGGTTGCAGCCCGACGCGACACAAGACCCGCTGTACGGTACCCTGCTGGCGGTCGATTCGGACAGTTTCACGCAACCGGTCTATTGGCGTCCCGATCTGGGCACGGTTAACACGCCGCGCCAAACTGGTCAGCCGATCACGCTGCCGACGCCGGGGATGGAGCTACCCTTTGTCCCGCAGACGTTCAATTTGTGGGCAGAATCTACCGTACGTGGTGCGTTCGGCGCGTTCGTCCCCGATTTGGAACGGCTGCGCAACCGCACCAGCATCTTTTTGCGCTTGCAGGATGCGGCGGGCACATGGCTAACGGTGCCGATGAAGATCGCTGAGATCGAATATGCCTCCAACGGCCCTCAGATCGCTGGCGCGGAGGGTGGGGGCGCATTCCTGACGACTGGATGGGCGTACTACACGGGCGATCTCAAAACCGCGCAGCCCAATTATCAGCCCGTCGCGCCGCTTCGTCTGACCTCAGTCTACTGGACACATCGCGGGCGGGCGCAGCGGGGCGAAACCGATCTACAACTGACGATCAGCGGCCTGACGGGTTCCAGCGCTGACCAGCCCACTGTGAAACAGCCGTTGGACGTGTTGAACGCGAAAGGTTGGGAATTCGAATATGACTCCGGCGCACCTGCCGTCGGTCAATACAATCAGCATTATGTGGATAGCAAACGCGGCAACGGCATCACCACGCGTTGGTCGCAAGACGCCGCCCTGACGCGGGTCGGTCTGCTGCTGAATTATCCCGACATCGACGCCGTGCCCGCCATCATCAGCGAGAGCACATCGGGACGCTTGAGTCTGGCGGCGGGACAAAGTATCACGCTGCGCAATATTCAAGGCGTGAATGTCGATTTCAAGATCGTGGGCACGCAGAAATACTATCCGACGCTGTATGATGGCTACGTGCAGGACAACAAATGGGTCACCGATTCGCAGTTCAAGCCGTTCATCATCACGGATCGCGATGCGCTGCTGTATAAGCTGAATCGCCGTCCGAGCGCCACCCTGTATCCCGATGAGGTGTGGATCAAGACGGCGGCGGGGGCGGATTCAAGCGCAATCTTGAGCGCGTTGAAATCGTCCGAACCATCGGCGTCGCAGGTCAACATCCAGACGCTCAACGGTGAACTCGCCAACCTGCAAAGCGATCCCTTGAGCTTAGGTTTGCTCGGCCTGATGATCTTGGCTTTCATCATCGCGATGGTGTTGAGCATCGTCGGTCTGCTCACTTACGCCGCCTTAACCGCTGCGGCACGGCAGAGCGAATTCGGCGTGCTGCGCGCGTTGGGGCTGTCTTCCATCCGTTTAATCGGGCAGTTGGCGTTGGAGCAGGTCTTCGTGATCGTGCTCGGCGTGGTACTCGGTGGGGCCTTGGGCGCAGTCTTGAGTAGTCAGGTCGTGCCGCGTCTAGCGCTGGATACGACCAGCCGCAACATCACGCCGCCGTTCATTGTGCAGGTAGAAACGACCGCCATCGCACAGTACGGGCTGCTGATCGGGATCGTGCTGCTGCTGGTGCTGCTGTCCAGTCTGGCGCTGGTGCGTAATCTCTCGATCTCACGCACGCTGCGTTTGGGCGAGGAGTAATCGATGCGATGGCTGAGTATTTCACGCTCGATCCATACTACGAGCGCTACGAATTAGGCATCGTTCAGATGGAATACAAAACCGTGTACGGGCGACCCATTGAACCCAATGCTGTTTTACTAGCTACTTGTGTAGTAGGACTAATCTTTGGGCTGCTTTTTGTCTATTTTATCCAGCAGAAGCAGACTATCTCTGCCAACGCCGTTGGATGGATACTAGGCGGAACAACATTTGTGCCGCTACTAGTTATAGCTCTAGGTTGGCGAATGTGGCTTTGGCTGCGTACTCGCAATAAGGTTAGGAAATTGCGGCGAGTTGGAATTCTACTGGATGGAATGCTGCTCAGTTTTGAGATTATTCGTCCTATCACTCCCCGACGATTCGCTTACAAAATTTACGCGCCTGATCCGCCACCTTACGCGAAAGTAGCTTACCAATTTACCACGCCGAGTAATCAGCAGTTACACGGGGAACAGCGGCGATTGCTGTTTACAGATTGGAAACGTCCGATCCCATCGCAAGGTACACCGATCCGCGTCCTGTACGCTGACCCTGAGACGTATGTGATGTTGTGAGCAACATGATGGCTGAGTATTTCACGCTCGATCCGAGGTATAAGCACTACGAATATGGGGGTGTTAAGTTGGCTTTCAAGACAGTCTACAATGAAGCCTATTTAGAACGCTTTGACATATTCAATCTCAGTTTCCTTGCCCTCGTCGCCGGTGTCACATTCATCAGCTTTGCGCAGCTAGATTCCTCGGCAGGTCAGAAGCTCAATATATTTACCATTGGGATTGGTGTTGTATTTATCGCGATCACCTTTGGCATTATCATGAAAATCTCGCGATATGTTGAGACGCTCAACAAAGTCAAGCGACTTCAATACGCTGGCACGTTGATTGATGGAACACTGATCAGTTGCGTACGCAACACAAAACATCCTTACTGGCGCGGGGATACTATGAGAAAGTATTTGAGCGTGCGATACGAATTTACTGCGCCTGATCAACAACACTTACTTGGAACGCAGATCAGGATTCTTGATGAAATGTGGGGCAAAGTACCGGCTTCACCCGGTACACCGGTGCGCTATAGGTGGACGCACGAACTTGCCATCAATCAACCGACTACAGGGACATTTCTGTTTCAACCCAAAGGTACACCGATCCGCGTCCTGTACGCTGACCCTGAGACCTATGTGATGTTGTGAGTATTGCAGGCGAAAGACCAGAACCATGAATCTTAGTCTAGTTATACGACGAGCGCGCCGCGAGTGGCGGCAGTTGGGCATCCTGACCTTGGCGCTGTGCTTGGTGACGGCGTTCTTCTCGTTAGGGCCGCTGTATGTGCGGGCAGCCGTGCAAAGCGGCTTGAAATACGAGATCGATGCGTTGCAACGCACCAACCTGCGCCTGACGCTGAACAACCCACAACCGTGGAAGCTCGAAACGTGGGATTACCTCAACAACCAGATCGGGCCATTGGTCGGCAGCCTGACGCGCATCAGCCAGAACGCGCAGCCCGTACCGAGCTTCGGCTACAGCTACGGCGAACCGCTCACGGATTTTTCGGGGCGCACCGAGTACAACTATTACGTGTTCGCCTTCTCCAACCTGCAAGAAAAATTCAAGCTGATCGATGGTCGCTGGCCTGAACGGCTGCCACCGCCCGATGCATCGTCGCGCACCTTCAAGGATGAGCAAGATCAGCTCGATAAAGGTCTCGGCATGTATTCGACGGGCGAAGTCGAAGCGGTCGTTACGCCGGAAGTTGCCTCGCAGGGCGAATACGAGGTCGGCACGCGGGTGGTGATCGGGCTGCGGGCGGCGCAAGCGGTCGTGATTCACATCGTGGGCATCGTGGAGCCAGCCAACCCCGCTGATCCCTTCTTCGCCAACAGCAGCGTTCACTTGGCGACGGCGGGCATCCCCGGTGAGATCACGGTGACAGGCAAAACGCCCTACACGCCCTCGGTGATCGTGCTCGAAGGCGCTTACAACGACTGGATCATTCCGGGCACGGCGCTCAATAACAACGCGAACCAGACGTTTACATGGGACATCAGCCTGAACCCGACTGCCCTCAACGCGGACACCATCACCGATTACCGCGAACGTATGACGATCCTCGAAAACCAACTGAGCAACCAGTATCCCGGCCTGTTCATCACCGATCCGCTGCTGGATGTGCTCAATAATTATGCCGATCTGGTCAGCAAGACCGAAGGGCCGATTGTGCTGCTCTCCGGCGCGGTGCTGATCATGATGCTGTATCATCTGGTCAGCACGGTGAACCTCGTGCTAGAGCAGCAAATGGGCGAATGGGCATCGATGTCCAGTCGCGGTGCCAGTACGCGTCAATTAGTGCTGCTGCAAGCGCAGACCATGCTCTTGATCGGCGTGTTCGGCTTCATCGTCGGGCCGCTGCTGGCCTTCGTGATCCTCGTGATCTTGGCGGCGGTCGGGCCAATGGCAACGGCGACGGGCGGAGTCGTGCCCATCGGCGGGATTCCGCGCAACGCCTTCATCCTGAGCGCGGTGGCGGCGGTGCTCGGCGTCCTGATGCTGACGCTGCCCGCCATTCCAGCCGCGCGCCGCAGTCTGGCGCAGTTCAAGCAAGCGGCGGCGCGTCCACCATCGAAACCGTTATGGTCGCGCTTCTTCCTCGATTTCGTCCTGATCCTGCTCGGCATTGCCTTCATCGCGCGGCTGCTGTTCTATGTCGAGGGCGATCTGCAACAGACGCTCTCGCTGCTCGCCAGCAACCCGCAAGCGCTGATCCAATTGATCATAGACAGTGCCAACCGTTCTGGCGGGCTATCTGATCCGCTGAATCTGCTCGGCCCCGCGCTGCTATTGACAGGCATCGCCCTGTTGTGGCTGCGCCTGTTCCCCGCGCTGATGCGGCTGATCGGCGCGATCACCGGACGCAGCAATGGGCTGACTGGCCCGCTGGCGGTGTGGAACGTCGAGCGCGAACCGGGACATTACGCGCAGTTGGTGCTACTGCTGATCGGCACACTGGCGCTCGGCACGGCGGCGTTGGCACTCGGCACGACTCGCGATCAAGGGGCGTGGTCAGTGGCGCGCACGGATACGGGCGGCTCGGCGCGTGTAGAACTCGCCAGCACGGGCGACGCCAACAACATCGCCGCCAATCCCGATCTCGGCATCACCGCTACCAGCGCCGTGCTGACCGTCCCGACCGATCAGTCGCCGGGGCGCATCCCGATTACCATCCTCGGCGTCGATCCGCAGTCGCTCGGCGCGGCTATTCCCGAAGCGCGCGAAGGCACGCAGTCATTGGTTGGTAACGCGCTCAATCTGGTGTCGGGCATTGAGCTGCCGACCAATGCGGTCAAGCTGTCGTTGGCGGTCTATACGCAAAGCAAAACAAGCAATGCGCGCTTGGTCGTGCCGGAAGCCATCTATGTGTGGCTGATCGTGGCGGATCAAAACGGCGGCTTGACGCGCATCCCGCTTTCTACGCCGTCGTTCGCCTACGACACATGGAACATCTACACGGGCGATCTCGGCGGGCTGGCGGGGCAGTCCGGCTTGGTCATCAACGGCATCGAATTCGCGCCGTACATCAAGACGCTGCCGATGCAGGGCAACACCGTGAATCTCGACTCGCTGCAAAGCCTTGATGCGTCGGGCGCGGCGACCATGCTATATGATTTCGAGCAGCCTTTGCCTGATTGGAACACGGTGGGCGCTGCGCAAGTTTTTGATGTGCGTGAAGACAACCGCCGTGTGAATTCGGGCACGCGCTCATCTAGCATCACGTATCTCGTCCAGCGCACTGCTTCTGATCCCACGGATAACGATCCCGCCGCGCAGTCTAGAGCCTTCCAGCCCGTACGCATCAGCGCCATCAGCACCAAGCCAATTCCCGTCGTGATGTCGGCGCGGATGGCGAAAGACTTGGGTGAAGCGGCACGGCGCGAACGGCTCCCGCTCGAAGTCGGCATGACCGGGCAGATCGATCTGCCGATTCGGGGCAGCAAAATCAAGCTGAATTTCCAGATCGTCGCCATCGTGCGCAACTTCCCGACGTTGCGCGACAACCAGCAGTTCATGCTGATGGATCAGCACACGGCGCTGCAACTGATGAATACCAGTTTGCCCGCCGAACAGCGCTTTAATGGGCCGACGCAGGTGTGGCTGGAAATGGACGCGCGTCAGCCGGACGCCGCGCTGGATGGTACACTCCGCCGCACTACCGATGTCGCCAACATTGCCTACGCGTGGGATCGCTATAACGTGCTGCTGCGCGAACCACTGCCCGCCGCCCTCGCTGGCATGTTATACGCGGGATTCTGGGTTTCGCTGCTGCTGAGTCTGCTCGACTTTGCCTTCTATCTGGTCGTCACGGCACGGCGGCGCTCGCTCGGCTTCGCGGTGCTGCGTTCGCTCGGCTGGAATGTCAATAATATCTGGCTGCTGTTGATCATGGAACAGGCCGCCCTCGTCATCCCCGCGTTGCTCGTCGGGATTCTGTTGGGCGCAGTGCTGGCTTACGTGATTCTGCCCTTCCTCGCACTGGTCGGTGGTCAAACCCTGATCATTCCAACAGTAGGCTTGATCGCGCTGGTGCTAGTGCTGCTCGGTGGCTTCGGCGTGCTCTCGTTCGGGGCGGCGCGCTGGCTGCGGCAGTTGAACGTCAATCAGGTCTTGCGCTTGGGCGAGGAATAAATGGCAGCCAAGCAGCGGTTAGACATTCTGGTCGTTGAGCGCGGTTTGCTAGACAGCCGTGAACAGGCACGCCGCTTCATCATGGCGGGCGAAGTGCTTGTCAACGACCAGATGATCGACCGACCGGGAACGCATGTAGCCGTCGATGCGCGGATCGCGCTGAAGGCCATGCCGCGCTTCGTCAGTCGTGGCGGCGAAAAACTAGACGCTGCCCTGACCAGCTTCCCAATCCCCACCGAAGCGGCGATCTGCGCGGATGTTGGTGCGAGTACGGGCGGCTTCACGGACTGTCTGCTCCAGCGCGGCGCGGCGAAAGTCTACGCCATCGATGTCGGCACGGGGCAACTCGACTATCGTCTGCGCGGCGATCCCCGCGTGATCGTGATGGAACGCACCAACGCCCGCTACCTCGAAACGCTTCCGGAACAGGTCAGCGTGGTGGTGGTCGATGCCTCGTTTATCTCGCTGCGGCTGCTGCTGCCTGTGATCAGAAATTGGCTGACCGAACACGCGGAGATCGTCCCGCTGATCAAGCCGCAGTTCGAGGCGGGACGGGATGACGTAGGCAAGGGCGGCGTGGTCAAAGATGCGGACGTTCACACGCGGGTGCTACGCGAAGTCCTGACGGCGGCGCAGGAAGCGGGCTATCATGTCGCGGGGCTGATCCGCAGTCCGCTCAAAGGGCCAGCCGGCAACATCGAATTCCTCGCATGGTTGCGCTGGAATCCGCCCACGCTGGAAACTCCTGATCTTAGTGCTATGATTCAAACAGTGATGACTGTTGAATGAGTCGCCTCCGTGATCATCGAATCGTTCCGTCTCGCGCTGAATGGCCTCTCCACCAACCGCTTGCGCTCGTTCCTGACCATGCTCGGCATTATCATCGGCGTTGGCGCGGTGATTGCGCTGGTCAGCCTCGGTCAGGGCGTCGAGAAATACGTCAAACAAACCTTCGAGTCGCTTGGCTCGAATCTGCTGTTCGTGTTCGCCAGCGCACCCGCTAATAATGCCATCGCGGACATCAAGCCGATCACGCTAGACGATGCCGA
The DNA here is from genome assembly GCA_019637615.1 of Anaerolineae bacterium. Lineage (GTDB taxonomy): Bacteria > Chloroflexota > Anaerolineae > Aggregatilineales > UBA2796 > JAHBVK01. The sequence continues at coordinate 156,763 of JAHBVJ010000005.1, forward strand.
TGCCATCGCCAACCCGTTGAACGCGCCTAGCGTGAGCCTCGTCGCGCCGCAGTATAACGTCTTCGCGCTGATCGCCGCCGGACGCAATGGCACGGCGATCACGGTGGCGGGCGTCACGCCAGCCTATCAGGACATCCGCTCGTGGTATCCATCAGCGGGGCGTTTCGTGGATGAGGCCGACATCAATTCGGCGTCGCGGGTTGCTGTGCTCGGCGTCAAGACCGCGCAAGATTTGTTCGATCCGAGCGTTGATCCTATCGGGCAGCAGATTCGCATCAATAATCTGCCCTTCCGCGTGATCGGCATCATGGAAGAACGCGGCGGTTCTAGCTTTGGCGGCAACGAGGATGAAACCATTCTCATCCCGATCTCGACAGCGCAGACACGCTTGGCGCAAGCCCGCACCTCAACAGGCAGCTATGTCGTCTCGGTCATCTATGCGCAAGCCATCAGCGAGGAGCGCATGAAATCGGCGCAGGCGGAGATCGAGGCGCTGCTCCGAGATCGGCAAGGCGTCGAATTCAAGGATGAAGAAGCCTTTCAGGTCATTACCCAAGATCAAATCTTGTCGGTCGTCGGCAACATCACAGGCTTGCTCACCGTTTTCCTCGGCCTGATCGCGGGCATTAGCCTGCTCGTCGGTGGGATCGGGATCATGAACATCATGCTCGTCACCGTCACCGAACGCACCCGCGAGATCGGGCTGCGCAAAGCCGTCGGCGCGACCAATATGGCGATCCTCTCGCAATTCCTGATCGAAAGTATTGTTTTGTCACTGCTCGGCGGCATGTTCGGGATCGCGCTCGGTGGGATCGCCGCCTTCATCGCGGGTCAGCTCGTCCCGCAGCTTGAACTCTCGATCACGCTCAACGCGATTCTGCTGGCAACCGGAGTCAGTACCGCAATTGGCGTCTTTTTCGGCCTGTATCCTGCCCGCCGCGCCGCGCAACTGCATCCGATTCAGGCGCTGAGATATGAGTAGGACTAGAACAGCATCGCGCCCGCATCTGCCACCACGATACTGCCCGTCAACACCCCGCCATCCTCACTGACCAAGCTCAAGGCAACGGCGGCAACTTCGGCGGGTGTGGTGAGCAATCCCCGCGCCGCCAGAGCGTCCAGCGCGCCAGCCGGAGCGCCGCGAATTTCCAGATCACGGTGCAGCGCGGGCGTATCCACCGCACCGGGGCAGATGCAGTTCACGCGGATGCCGTGTGGTTTCAGCTCTTGCGCCATGCTTTTTGTCATCGCGATCAGGCCAGCTTTCGATGCAATGTAGGTCAGGTTGGGCGAAAACACCTTGAGCGCCGCCGTTGAGCTGATGTTGAGGATAGTTCCCTTACTGGCTTTGAGCGCTGGCAAGGCGGCTTGCACCAGCAGCAGCGGCGCGCGCAGATTGACCGCCATCAGCCAATCCCACCCTTCCAGCGTGATCTCCTCAATGGGCTTTTGCAGGAACACCGCCGCGTTATTGACCACGATGTCAAGCTGTGGACTCGCTGCCAGCGTGCTCTCGATGATCTGGGCGGGTGCGTCCGGCTGCGCAAGGTCGGCTTGGATGAACCGGACATCAGCGCCACTATCGCATAATCGCGCCGTTTCAGCTTGCCCGCGCTGCGCGTCACGATCCACCATGATGATGGCTGCGCCTTCCGCCGCGAACCGTTCAACCATCCCCAAACCTAAGCCCGCCGCGCCACCTGTGATCAGGGCGACTTTGTTTGCCAACCGCACGTTGATTTGCCTTTCCACAAGCCTGTTGATTACGCCTTGAGCGCGCCGGACATAATCCCGCTGATCAGCCAGCGTTGAAACATGAAGAACACGATGACCAACGGAATGGTCGCGATCACGCTGCCTGCCGCCATCACGCCGTACTGCGGCACGGAGAGCGTCGCGCCTTTGAACAACGACAGCACCAGCGGCACGGTGTACATATCGGCGCTGTTCAGCACGATATTCGAATAAATATAGTCGTTCCACGCGTTCATAAAGTTCAAGATGCCGAAGACGGCGATGGCTGGCTTAATCAACGGCAGCACGATCCGCCAGTAGGTACCGAACAACGATGTGCCATCAATCGCCGCCGCGTCGATCAAATCATCGGGGATCGTGGCAGAGATAATCTGCCGCATCAGAAACACGCCGAACGCGGGTGCCCACCACGGTATCCACAGCGGCAAAAACGTATTGATCCAGCCCAAGCGCGACATCAGCAGGAAAAACGGCACAATCGTGCTCTGATACGGCAGCATCATCGTGATCAGGACGAATAGAAACAGCACGTTGCGACCGGGGAAGCGCCGCTTGGCGAAGATAAAGCCCACCAGCGACGTGAAGAACAGCGCCGGGATCGTCTGCCCGATCGCCAGCGCGGCGCTGTTGAACAACGCCCGCACGAATGGCGTCTTGATCACGATGTCATCGCCTACCACGCCAGAAAACAGCGCCGTGTAGTTGTCGAGGATGAACGGATTCGGGAACAGATTGGGCGTTACCGAGTTCAGCGCGTTACGGTGCATGAACGAGGCCACCACCATCGCGTAGAACGGGAACACGAAGAACAACGTCAGCACCGCCAGCAGCGCATAGACGAGTAAACGGGCACGCCATTGGTTCTGCTTGGCGGGGCGTGTAAGTGCAGATGAGACTGATACAGGTACGGATGCCATTGGTCGATTTCTCCTACTGATCAGCCTTACGCGTGACCCACAACTGAATGGCGGATGCCGTGATCACCAGCACGGCGATGATGAACCCTAACGCCGTCGCCTCGCCATAGCGCGAAGACTGGAACGCTGTCGAATACTGGATCGTGTTCAGCGTCGCCACGCTCTGGTCGGGGCCGAGTCCCTGCGTGCTGGAAAACAACAGCCACGGCTGCGCGAACAGGTTCAGCAATCCGATGGTCGAGGTGATTCCCACGAACAGAATCACGCCGCGCATCATCGGCACCGTCACAAATAGGAACTTTTGCAGCGTATTCGCGCCGTCCACACTCGCCGCGTCGTACAATTCCAGCGGAATGCCCTGCAAACCGCCGAGCATGATCAAAATGTTGTAGCCCGCCACGCTCCAGAACACCATCATCATGACAGCGATCCGCGCGGGCCATGCTTGCGTCAGCCAACCGACGCGCGGCAGGCCAATCGCCTCTAGAATGCCATTGATCCAGCCGAAGTTATCTTGCAGCAGGAGTTGAAACACAATCGCCACGATCACTGCCGACGTGATATACGGCAAGAAGAATAGCACGCGAAATACGTGCCGCCCTTTCACGAACTGGCTGTTCAAGATCACCGACAAGATCAGGGTAAGGCCAACGATGATCGGCAGCAACACCACCAAGAAGATCAGCGAATTGCCAAACGCGTTCCAGATGCGGTCGCTGTTCAACAGACGCTCGTAATTGCCCCACCCGAACCAGCGCGGTTCTCCCACGCCCTGCCATTTCTGAAAACTCAACCACAGCGACCACACCAGCGGATAGCCGTGGAAAATGCCAAAAATGATGAAAAATGGGGAAATCAGTAGATAGTCGATGCGGTGCTTCCACAGCGCGCGCCACAACGGTGAGCTGCGACGCCGCGAGATAGCGGAGCTTGCTCCCGGCGCGGGCGTCTGTACGGACTGCGCAGTCATTCGTAATATGTCCTTACTAAGTTTTTCGGTTGATCTCGGCGTGTCCGATACACAGGAAAAGGAAGCGCCACTCACAGCGCTTCCTTTTTCTGGTCTAACGGAACCCTATTACTATCACCGTTATTGATAGTCGGGCAGAATTTCGTTCACTTCGTCAGTGATCTTTTGCATCGTCTCTTCGATGTTCGCGCCGCCCGTGATCATCGAGTCCATTGTGGGGGTCAGTTTCTCGTCTACCGCTGCGCTGTACACGGCTGTGCGGCAGAACGACGTGCTGAGTTCCTTGGCGAGGTCGAGCCACACCTGCCCGATCTTCTGCTCACCGAATAGCTTGGTCGGCATGGTTGCGAACTCGCCTTCGAGGTACGGGATGTAGGGCGGGATGATGCCCCAATTGCCCGCCGCCGTCGCGCCTTCCATCGACGCGAACGCGAATTCCATGAATATCTTCGCCAGATCGGGGTTCTGTGTCGTAGCGGGCGAAATGAGCGTAGCGCCGCCCCATACCGCCGTGCGCGGGCCGCCAGCAACGGCGCGTGGCATCGGAGCCAACCGCCATTTGCCCAGCACACTCGCATCAACATTGGCTTCCCAGAACCCGCGCGCCCATGCTGGAGCGAGGTCGATTACCAGATCGCCAGTGTTGATCGCGTTCCAGTATTCTGGCGTCCAGAAGTCAGCTTGCAGCGTCGATCCCGTGTCGTAAATCTTCTTGATCAGCTTGACAGCGTTAAGTCCGGCCTCATCGTTGAGCGTGATCGACTCATTGTCGCAGGTGGCTGGCCCCGACCCGCCGTACTGGTTATCGAACCAGCTCCACTGCGCCGCCGCCACAAACGTCCCGCCCTTCGGGTACAGCACGGCTTTCTTGCCCGCCGCCGCGACTTTGGTCAGGATGTCGAGGAAGTCCGGCTCGTACATCATGTCTTGTGAAATCTCGATCCCCATCTCTTTCAGCAGGTCTTCCCGATAGTACAGACCGCTGACGGACAGGTCGCCGGGCATCCCGAAGTAGCCATTCTTGGAGGGCACCCACGCCTCAGCCAGTTTTCCGGCGATCAGCTTATCCTTGACCTTATCAACGATATCGGTAGTTTCCAGTAGCGCCCCGACGCTGCCATACTGCTGCACCATGTAGGCTTCTGCCCAGTACAGGTCAGGCGCGCCCGTGCCCGCCGCCATCGCCGTCTTGAACTTGGCGGCGTGGTCATCAATTTGCTGCCAATCTAGTTCGACATTCGGATATTTCTTTAGGAAGGCTTCGCGAATATTGTCGAGTGGGTGCGAGCCGTGTCCCCAGAAGGTCAATTTGCCCGTCAGCGATGTATCTTGCGCATGAGTGACGAGTTGACTGCCCCGCCCCGCCAGCGCCAACCCCGCGGCGGAAAGACCAGCCAATTGAATGAAACGGCGACGTGAGAGACCATGAGACTGAGATGACATAACAAAAGCTCCTAAAAAACTAAAAATATAGGTGTCCTCAGTAGAGGAACACACGGGTTATGCAACTAGATTGGATGGGCAGGATGGATTCGATTTATAAATTATATTTAATAGATATTGTAAAGGATGAGATGAGGACTGTCAATCCGTTTGACACGGAAAATTCAAAAACGGCAGGAATCGCACTGTATCACTGCTGACCGCAATCAGAGGGATGGTTTGGAGAACGGTATGCGTCAGCCTATGCCAGCGCATACTGTGTTATCGAACACTAGAATTTGCCAGTCAGCGCCTTGATCTGCTCTTTGATCGTCGGGCCTTGCATGAACGCGATGATCCGCATCAACAGATTCTGCTTGAGCTGCGTATGCGGATACCAGATCAACATCTCGCTGATCGAAATGGGGACGAGATCAACGCTGATGCCCTGCGTCGTCGTCATTTCCAGCAAGCCTTCTTTGCCGCGCGTACGTCCGTAGCCTGTCTCACCGACGCCGCCCCACGGCAGCGCGGGCAAATTCGCGGAGATGATGTGATCGTTGACGCCCGCGTGTCCCGCCTTCAACTGCCGCGCAATCCGCAGCCCACGCGCCCGATCCCGCGTCCATACCGAGCCGAGCAGCCCGTAGCCTGTCCCGTTCGCCAACTGCACGGCTTCTTCTTCGCTGTCTACTGGCACAATAGACACGACTGGCCCGAACGTCTCATCGGTCAACACGCGCATAGCTGGCTTTAAATCGGTCAAAATGGTCGGCTCATAGAACCGTCCGCCGCCGTTCTCGATTACGCGCCCGCCGATCACCGCCTGTGCGCCTTGTGCCAGCGCTTCTTGCACCTGTGATTCCACGATTTTCAACTGCATTGCCGTCGTCATCGGCGCTAAACACAGGCTGCCATCCTGCGTCCGCACGCGCACATGCTCGGTGATCTCTTTCGCCAACTTCTGCACGAAGCTGTCCATCACACTGCGCATCACATACACGCGCTCCACCGACGCACACGCCTGCCCCGCGTTCGCCATGCTGCCAAAGGTGACCCCCTTAGCGGCGCGGTCAAGGTCGGCGTCTTCCAGCACGATGGTGGCGTCCTTGCCGCCGAGTTCCAGCGTCACCGGAATCAGGTGTTCAGCGGCGGCAGCGGCGACTTTGCGACCCGTCGACACGCTGCCTGTGAACGCGATCTTGTTCGGCTTGGCTTTGATCGCGGCGGCGGCGACTTCGCCCGTCCCGTGGATGATCTGGAACACATCGCGCGGGACGCCTGCTTCCCATAACATATTCGCCAGCAGTTCGCCCGACAGCACCGCGAACTCCGACGGTTTGAACAGCACCGTATTGCCCGCGATCAAGGCCGCCATAATCGCTGGAACCGTCAGATAAAACGGGAAATTCCACGGCGAAATGATCAGCACCACCCCATGAGCGCGATATTCGATCTGGTGGTAACGAAACGCCAGCAGCAACGAGAACACCGGACGCGGGCGCAGTGTTTCTTCCGCAGTGCGCAGGTAATAACTGATCATCTCGATGGAAGGCCAGAATTCTTGTGAGAGTGCCTCGAACGGCAGCTTGCCCTGTTCCTCCATCACGACACCATTGATGCGGTCTCGCTTGAAGTAAAACACTTCTTTGAACTTACGCATCACCTTCAAGCGCCCCTTCACGCCGAGTGCTTCCCACGCGGGTTGGGCTGCCCTCGCCCCCGCCATGATCGCGGGAATATCATCGACATTTGTGGCGCACACTTCGCCTATTTTCGCACCGGTCGCGGGGTTGAATGCTTCGAGTAGACGCGGTTTGATCGGGGTCGATTGGAGCGTGTTAGAGGCTGCGTTCATCGTCGGACTTTCTTCTAAAGCGACAAATGACATACTATATGGATACGAGTATAGCAATGACTCTGGTAGCTTGATAGGGCGTAGATTCGTCTATCAGCAAGGATTGTACATGAACCTCAAACTACTCTTGACCGGAAGACCGGGTACTGGCAAAACCACCGCCATCAAGCGTGTACTAGCAGCCTTTCCGGATCAATTCGCGGGCATCTACACGGAAGAAATCCGCGAGCATGGCGTGCGCGTCGGCTTCCGCATGTGCGATCTGGACGGCAATGTCGGCATCTTGGCGCATCTTGATTATGCCCGCACTATGCCACGTGTGGCAGCTTACGGCGTCGATGTCGGCGTGGTCGATCAGATCGGGACGGCGGCAGTCCGGCGTGCCCTCGAGTCCAACCGTGCGCTCGTCATCGATGAACTCGCGCCGATGGAATTCTACTCACCCGCCTTCGTCGCCATCATCCACGAAGCGTTCGCCTCGCCGCTCGATCTCCTCGCGGGCATCGTCTATCGACGCGATCGGGTGGCTGATGCCATCAAAGCCCGCGACGGCGTGGAAGTCCTCACACTGACTGTTCCCACTCGTGCTCAACTCACCGACTTGCTCTTACACCGTTTCGCCGCCCGCTTCACACTACTTAACAACACGCTATCGTGACATCATGCGATTCTGACTTTACTAAGCACGAAGGACTAGCACGCAGCACTTCTCTAGCGGCTTGCACAAACCCAGTGTCATAATGCCATCAACCGCTGGCAGTTTTGCCCTAAAACTACTATAGTTTTGCGAATTTAGTGCCAGTTGCCGATGAAGATCATTACTCATGGATAAACCCAAGAACAAGAATGATGACGCGCCGCGCGTGTCGTCCTCTCGCCCGCCTATCATCCTTCCTCCGTGGCTTGATAAGCTGAGCATCCAAGCCGCGAAATTCCCTTGGTGGGTCTTGATCATCGCCATTGGGTTGGCAGCGCTGTTTTATTCATTCGCCACCAGCAATTTGTACCGTCGCGTCTTGGCCTTCGTGACGGATAACCCGCAGATCACCACCAATCGCTACGCTCGCGTCGGCTACGATGTCAAAGCGGCAGATGGCAGCACCAAAACCGTGCGTGGCACCATCATCGCGCAAGACGATAACACGGTCACCGTCGAAACTACCCGCGAAGTGCAGGACACCATTCTGCGTCAGGACATCGGCAAGCTGACTTGCGCCGCACCGGATGCCAGCGGCAATTGTCCCGTCGGTCAGCCCGTTTCCGTCGAGCGCGTCAGCATCAGCGGACACTTGATCCTAGAAGACCTCGGCAAATATCAACTCGTCAGTGATGCAGGCGATACCGTCAATATCCTCAAAGTCTCGGTTGCAGATCGCCCCAATCCACAGCCGACTGAGTCGAAGAAAATGGAGACGCGCACGCCGCCGGAGTGCAAGGCCAACCCCGAAGGCACTTGCGAGATCGCGCTGCAACTCATCCCCGGCACAGATGGCAATAAATTTAATGAATTGATGCTGATCGATTCAACAGCAGACGCGGTGGTTGTGCAGACCATTCCCCCGCAGGTCGAGGTGCTCAACCGCAGCGACATCCTTACCCAACGTGATTACGAACCTGAACAATGCGCCCTCAACAACCTCGCGGGCTGCAACGAAGGGCCGTTTCTCACGCTCGGCGTGACTTTTGGCGCGTTCTTCCTCGCCTGCCTGATCGGGTTGACCTTCGGCATGATGCGCATCTCCGGCAATTGGGTGCTCAACAACATTGCGACGGTCTACGTCGAAGTGATTCGCGGAGTACCTCTGTTAGTGATTTTGCTGTTCTTCAATTTCGCCTTCGCGCCATGGTTCCGTGATCAATTCCCCGGCCTCGCGCCGACTTTTTCCGCGTGGATTATCGGGATTGCCGTGCTGATCGCGCTCTATTTCATGGTGCGCGGCAGGCTGCAAAACTTGCCGCTGGAAGAGTTGATGCAGCCCGTCATCGTGATAGCTGTGATCACTGCCATTGTCATCGCCATCATCGCCTATTTTGCTGCCAACAGCACCCTCAACGCCGTGCAGCGCGCCATCATCGGCTTGGCCTTCGGCTATGGCGCATTTCTGGCGGAATTGTTCCGCGCGGGCATTCAGAGCGTTGGTAAAGGCCAGATGGAAGCCGCCCGCAGCCTCGGTATGAGCTACGTGCAGGCCATGCGCTATGTGATCCTGCCGCAAGCCTTCCGCGTGGTGTTGCCGCCCTTGGGTAACGAATTCATCGCAATTTTGAAAGACACCTCACTCATCGCCGTCATCGCCGTCGCGGAATTAACGCAAAAAGCGCGCCTTTTCGCCTCGGCCACCTATCAAGTCTTCCCGTCGTACATCACCATCGGGGCACTGTATCTGTGCATGACTCTGTTTCTCTCCTTCCTCGTGCGGACGGTGGAACGACGCTTGAGCATGAATCGATAACCCTGATAACGTGCGGTTCAGCTCACAATAGTGGCAGCATCACGCGGTTTGCCGTATACTGCACTATGGGTTTTCGGAGCATTTGCTAGGCGGAGCATGATTGATGATCCCCGATAAGAAATTTATGTCGCACGGTGCGCCCATTCGCGAGAAACGCTTATTACCCGTCCAACCGCCGGGGCAAGCCATCGGGCGCAATCGTGAGCTGGCCTCCATGCACGTCACCATCAAGGCAGGGGCATCGCTACTGCTGTACGGCCCCGCCGGGATCGGCAAAACCGCTCTGGCAGCCGTTTTGGCGACAGCGCAGATCGCTTCTAATCCCGGTGGCGTCTTGTGGTTGATGCTCAACGAAGATGATTTGACGGCAATCGCCACCCGTGTTGCCCGTGCCTATGATGAAGACATTTTCAGTACGGCGACCTCGGATTGGATCAAAGCCTCTGGTCGGGTGCGCGAATTGCTGCAAAAGAATCGCCCGCTGATCATCTTCGACGGGCTGCTCGATCCCGCCAGCATTCGCGAATTCGTCAAGCAGTGCGCCCCCACCAACGCCATCATCGTGATCAGCGACCGTGTCTTCCCCGGCCCGTGGACGCCCATCGAACTCAAGCCCCTGAACGAAAAAGAGTCGCAGCATGTATTCAGGATTTACGCTGGCCTTGGCGATGTTGGTACCACCGTTGATACCGAATCGCTGATCGAGTTCCTTGATGGCTACCCGTTGACGCTGGAATTGGCGGGACGCACCTGTGCGGTGGACAAACTGACGGCGGGTGAATTCCTGTCCAGCTTGCCCGCCACAGGCAGTGGCTCGATCCAGCAAACGGTCATGTCAGCCGTCTTCAAGCGGCTGGATACTGCCTCGCAAGGCGTGCTCTTGGTCTTAGCCGCCACATCCACGCGCTCCGCCAGCGTTGAATTACTCAGTATGGCGACCCGCCTTGCACCCGCCGATGTCATCGCCCAAGCCCGCAAATTAGTCGCCCGTGGCGTCGCGCGTGAATATCTGAGTTATGGTCAGGTGCGCTACATTCTGCATGAAGTGGCCTACGAATTCGCGCGCAACTGGCTGTCCAGCTTCCAACGGCTGGAAGGTCTCGAAGCCCGCGTCATGCAAGCCCTGCTCACCTATACCGAGCTGCACGCCAAAAACACGGTGGCGGATCATGACCGTCTAGCGGATGAGATTGATAACATCCTTGGCACGGCAGCCTACGCGGTGGATAGAGGCAAAGGCGAGGTGCTCAACCGCTTGACGACGGCGCTGGAAAATAACGCCGATGATTTCATCATGGAGCGTCATTTCTGGCTAGAGCTTGATCTTCTGAAGAAATTGGCGTCCTTGCTGCGTGAAGCCCCGACCATGCGCAAGACCGCCACCATAGAACTGCCGCGTATTCCATCCGTCACGGTTGAAGATACACTCCCCGCCACGGCAACCGCGCCAACCGCGCCTCCGCCACCACCGCCGGAAATGCCGAGCACTCCCGACGCGGAGACTATCCAACTCGCGCTGAACGTGCCCGCAATCACCATCGAACCGCCTTCGGAGTCGTCTGCCGAGGAAACTCTCGACGCCCCGACGACGCCCGCGAACATCGTGATCGAGGAGCCGCCCGTCGAGGACATGCCAAACGAGACGCAGCCCGCGCCCGCCATCAGCTTCGTGCAGCCTACGGTTTCCGCGCCACCACCGCCACCGCCGCCGCTATCACTGCGTCCGCAGCCAGTAAAACTGACGCCCGATAAACCGACGGTCGAAACGCCTAGCGTTACCTTGCCATCGGCGGCAGTCTTGCAGACGCCACCGCCTGTCGAGACGCAAGCCAATCTCCTGACGCGTCTGGAACCGCCCTTCCCCATCGAAGACGATACGGAAATCGGGGAACAGGCCAAAACCAACCCCGATGAAGATACCGAATTGCGTACCCCGCCTTCGATCAAGACCATGCGCGACATGCTGGTTGAGGCACGTCAGAATCGCGATCAACGCCGTGAAGCGCTGCTCCTGCAATCCTTGGCGCAGCACAGCATGGATGTCGGGCGTACGGACGAGGCTATCAGCCTATTCAAAGATGCGTTGGCAGTTTTCGAGAAGGTGGACGATCAAGATGGGATGTTGGCGACACTGGACGTGCTGGCCTCGCTGTCGTCCTACATCGGCAAGCCGGACGACGCCCTCGTCTACGCCACGCGCGGCGTCAACTTCGCGCAGCAAATCGGGGATAAGGCGCGGCTCGGCAGGTTGCAAACCCGTCTCGCGGATCTCCGTCTTGGCATTGGCGATCTGCCCACCGCCATCCAGACCTACGCTACCGCCGTCGAAACGCTGCGTAGTACCGAAGACTGGGTTTCCATCGGCGTCGCGATGTCCAAACTGGGCAATGCCTACCTGCAAAATAAACAGCCAAACGAAGCCGTCCAACTGCTCGAAGCTGCCATCGCCATGTTCCGCAAAGAACGCCGCGCGGATCAAGAAAGTAAGTCATTGGGCAAACTCGGCAGTGCCTACACGCAGCTTAATCAGTGGGCCAAGGCGCAGGAGCATCACGAACGCGCCGTGACCTTAGCGCGTGAGCAGTTCGATCACGCCACCGAAGCCGAGCAGTTCGCCGCTATTGGCTATTTGCGCGAACTCCAGCGTGATCGCGAAGGCTCATTGCTAAATTATCGGCGCGCACTCCATGCCGCCTATCTGGTCGATGACGTGAATCAGCAGGTTGCCTACATCATCCAGCTTGGCGAGTTCATGATTGACGATACACGCACGCTCACGCAAGCTGTCCAACTGCTGCGTGAGGCCGAAGAAAAACAGCGCACGCCGGAAGCCGAACGCTTGCTAAAACGCGCCGAACAGCGCCTCAAGCGAGCCTCCAACGCGGGGTTGCCTATCCCGCCCGCCGAAGCCTCGAATCGGGATTTCGCCGCCAAAGCCTACGTCGCCTAGCTAACTTGCCAACCACCCCTACAGTAAACGCTTAAGTAGGGGTGGATTTTATCTCACCCTAACTTTCCGCTTGCTCTATCATCCCACCGCCTACGCGCCTTAACACGCCGCGTTGCAATCGCCATTACCAAATGTCATAGAAAATAGTGATAAAAATCACAAACGCCTTACATCCTCGCATTAATGTGTTCTCGCTGACGTATATGAATTCTGAAATGAAGTGCGTATAGAAATTCAGTAGCGAGTTGACCTTCATTTCATGGGCTAGGATCAAGGGAACGGCGATGACAAATCTTACGATAGCTTCCGACAAATTGAGTACCGCTGAAGTCCAATCCGTACAAAAACTACGGGTTCGAATGCTTGATGAAAACGATCTAGCGCTGCCCACTGCCATCACCAAAGCCGCCAGCAAGCAGACCTTCTATACGATCAAGTTATTGGTAGATCCGGAACGCGTCATGGACGCCTACCGCGCCTACGCTTATTTCCGTTGGGTGGACGACTCGCTCGATGCCCCGGTTGCGCAGCAAAGCAATCGTGTCTCGTTCCTAGAGCGTCAACAAATGATCATCGACTGCGCCTATCAAGGGCATTGGCCTTCTATGCTGACCGCTGAGGAGCGCATGGTTGTCGAACTGATCCGCACTGATCGTGAACAAAACAGCGGCTTGCAAGACTATATCCGGCACATGCTGGCGGTCATGGAATTCGACGCCTATCGTCGCGGCAAGCTGATTTCGGCGCACGAATTAGCCACCTACACGCGCCATCTCGCCGTCGCAGTCACGGAAGCCATGCACTATTTCATCGGTCACAACGACTCAGCGCCCTGTGGGGAAGCTCGTTATTTCGCCGTCACCGCCGCCCACATCACGCACATGCTGCGCGATACCTGTGACGATGTCGCGGCGGGCTACTACAACATCCCGCAAGAATTCCTACTCGAACACGGCATTGATGCGACCGAAGTCAATAGCGATGCCTATCGTGAGTGGGTCAAAAACCGTGTCGAGCTGGCGCGCACCTACTTCAACGCGGGCAGAGACGCCCTCGCGCAAGCGAATCGCCGTTGTCGGATCGCGGGCTACGCGTACATGGCACGTTTCGAAGGCGTCTTGGATGCCATCGAACGTGAAGGCTATCGACTCCGCGCCGCCTATCCAGAACTCAAGCATCTCGGCGGCATGTTGAAGATGAGCTGGTCAGTTCTTGGTGGCCTCGTCCGTGCCTAACTGATAGATGCATGGACTTCGCACTAAACGCCCAGCACTAAGCACTACTATGAGGGAAAAATGAAAGCTGCTTCCGCAATCGTCATCGGTGCCGGGATCGGCGGCCTCGCGACCGCCGCCCATTTAGCCCAACGCGGGCTGCATGTGACCGTGATCGAGAAAAATCCGCGCCCCGGTGGTCGCTGCGATTACTTCGAGCGTGATGGGCATCAGTTCAACACCGGCCCCACGCTGCTGATCATGCCGCATATCTATGAAACAGAGTTCGCCGCGCTGGGAACCTCTTTGCGCGAACGGCTTGACTTGCTGCGCGTCGATCCCACCTATCATGTGATCTTCGATGATGGCAGTCAACTCTCGCTCACGTCCGATATGAAGCAGATGTATGCGCAGTTGGAGGCCATCGAGCCGAACAGTTTCAACGGCTATTTGCGCTATCTCGAAGAAGGCTGCCGTCACTACAATGTGGGCATCGAACGGCTGGCGAAGCACGATTTCCGCACTGCCTTCGATTTCTTCTCGCCGCGCAATCTTCCTTTGCTCTTTCAGTTGAACCCGTTGGCGGGGCACTATTCGCACATGTCGGCTTTTTTCGGCAATCCACGCCTGAAATCAGCTTTCACCTTCCAAGACGCCTACATGGGGCTGAGTCCCTTTGAAGCGCCCGCTACCTTCTCGATGATGCCTTACGCCGAACTCGCGCATGGCGTCTGGTATCCGCGCGGCGGCATGACGCAGGTGGTACAGGCTTTAGTGGATATTGCGAAAGAAGCCGGCGTGGACTTCGAATTCGAGGCCAATGTGCAGCGCATCGAGATCGTTGACAATCGCGCACGCGGCATCCTGCTGGAAGATGGGCGTCGTCTGACTGCCGACATCGTGATCGCCAACGCCGATCTGCCCTACGTCTATCAGTCGCTGCTGCCCGATCACGCCGAGGCCGAGAAGTTGGCGCACAAGCGGTATTCCTGCTCCACCATAAGCTTTTTCTGGGGCGTGGATAAACCTTACCCGCAGTTGCCGCCGCACGCCTTGTTTCTCGCGGACGACTATCGGGAAAATTTCGAGGCTATCGACCGTCTATCGCTGGCGGATAATCCTAGCCTGTATATCCACACGCCGTCGCGGATCGATCCTGATTCCGCTCCAACGGGTGAGGATACTTTGGTCGCTATCGTGCCCGTTGGTCACCTCGATGATATGCACGAACAGGATTGGCGTTGCATTCGCGATCAGGCGCGTGAATCGGTGTTCAAACGCTTGAAATTGCTCGGCATCACCGATCTGAAAAAACACATCAAATTCGAGGTGGACTATACGCCGCTGTCATGGCGCAAGCGCTACAACTTGCTGAAAGGCGCAACGCACGGCCTCTCGCACACCCTGACGCAGTTGGCCTACTTACGTCCGCACAACCGCCATGCCCGCTACCACAATCTGTATTTCGTGGGCGCGAGTACGCATCCCGGTACGGGCGTCCCGACCGCGTTGATCGGTGCGCATCACGTCGCGGATCGTGTCATGGACGATTTGCGTTCCTGATTACCAGATCATCGCCTGAGTCTCGTGCCGTCTAGCCGAACCGCAGCACACTATTGCGTCGGCGGGGCGTGAGGGCGGGACTCAGGTGCGATGTGCTTTCTGCCGGCTGCTCAATATTCGTGTGACTTCGCGATGATGGTGTGCCCCATCGTGCTGCACATGCTGCCGCTTCTAACGTCAGGCTTGCTAGGTTATCACGCCCATCAGTTGGACGCTGACACCAGCCTGAATTGATTCGTTCATTATTAACGTCTGCACTCAACTCAGTACCCATAATATAACCCCACGCTAAGTTTGGCATAAACGGGAGTGGGCAGACACAGCCACGCATCGGCAACTGTGTCTACCGTGTACGAAACGAACTCAGCTCATCGCCAAGGCAGGTTGCTTGGCGCGCAGATAATCAGCCACATTGTCGAGTTCCTTCAGATACACCGGACGGATCAGCGGTGCTTGGATCGTCTTTTGCAGCCAACCGCTGAATCCTGCCGGAATCGGGAAATCTGTCGAAATCGTCACCTTAGCTTGGCGACCACCATTTAGCGGCTCCACGGTGAAATGCGTAACGAGTCCCGTCGCAGGTTCAGTCTCCATCAGCACGCGTCCGGGCGTCGGCTCGCTGACGACCATGAACATGTGCCGCTCTTGGCCTAGCGCCTTCGTATGCACGAGAACTTCCGTACCTGCCCCGCGCCCGCCTTTCTTCACGTCCATCCCTGTGAAAAATGGCTTCGGCAAAATGGCGTTATGAGCGACGACATAATCGGCAAACACGCCGTACACGTCTTCTGGGCGCGCGTCGATGACCTTGGTGGCGGTGATGTTGAACGTATTCATGGTATTCCTCTTCTCCCCTGTTGTTAGGACTGATTCTTGATTGTGAACTGGATTGACTGAAATCAGCGTAACGCCTGCATCTCGACAGCGCGCCAAAACCCCGTGCAGCGCCGCCTGATCGATGATGGTGCCGGTGAGCAGCGTATCGCCCTCTGCCGTGTACGAGACCGCTAGATCGCCAAACCACGCTGAAAGGCTTGGATCAAGCTGCCCTTTGACCTTGATCTGGTAGGTGGTGGTCATGGCTCTCTATATCGTTCATCTCCTGTTTACGCTGTCTTGCTTTGATGTCTAAAGAATAGCGGAATCAGGTTGGGTCATGACCCATCTAGGGGTGGGAAAGGGGGGTGGGAAAATTTAGTTAGGGCGCAGACACAATGAGAGAGCATGTGCTCTCTCATGACACTACAAATTAG
Organism: Anaerolineae bacterium; assembly: GCA_019637615.1. Classification (GTDB taxonomy): domain Bacteria; phylum Chloroflexota; class Anaerolineae; order Aggregatilineales; family UBA2796; genus JAHBVK01. The sequence continues at coordinate 173,118 of JAHBVJ010000005.1, forward strand.
TCGCTTTATCGTCCCATCAGCAGATCAATGGCCTTCTTCAGATACCCCACAAGCAGCACCGCCCACACGACGACCACCCACGCCGCGAAGATCAACCCCAAGCGCCGGATCGGCTCGCTCCACGTGGACGAGATCGTCTGCAAATCACTACCAAATCCCTGTACCTCGGTCGCGATCTTGCCCGCGCTGTCCGTAATCCGCTGGATGCCTGTCACGTTGATCACCCCATCGATGATCTGGCTCAAATTGCTGAACGCGTCCCGCAAAAATGTCTTGATGTCGTTCAAAAAAGGCACGTTGATGCTGAAGGCTGGAATACGCGGCAGGTCAAACGCCGGAATCTTCAAGTTCACATCAGGGATCGCGAAGCCCGGAAACCGGATCGGGAACTTGCCGATCACGCCCAGATCGAGCGTAAGGATGTTAAACGCCGGAATATCGGGAATCGGCACTACAATGGCTGGAATATCGATACGCGGCAGTTGGATTTCGGGGATACTGATCTGGTTCGGCAGGTTCGCGATGCTGTTCAGCGTATTCGCGATGCTCTGCTTGATGGTGTTCAGGGTTTTGGTCACCTCGTTCAACGAAGCTCGCAGCGCCTCGACCTCGGTGACGATCACGCCCGCCTCGGTATGGATCGCCGTCCAGCGCTGACGTGCCGCCGCGTCAAGATCGTTCGCGATTCCCTGTGCCGTGCTCACCGTCGCCCATGCCAGCAACGGCGGTGTCAATAAACTGATCAAAATCAATACGCCAAGTAAACGCTTTAACATCACATACTCTCCGCTTATCGCCCTCGCAACCAATGACTATCGCACTAACCCGTCCCCAGTTCTAACGCGATCTCATTCCTTAATCCAATTCTCTTTACCCACGTTCACCACCATTACCGCACGCGGATCAACACCGGAATCGGCACCGAGCCTATCTCCGAGCGTCCCTGTTCATCCGTTGCTACGAGGTCTGGCGCGTCATCAAAACATGGTTGCATCTGCGGAATATTGCACACCGTCAGCCGCACCCGCAGCAAGTAGTCGCCCGCCGGAAAGCCCTCCGGAATATGCAGCGTGAAATCGTCGCGGACAATGTGCGCCACGTCCCAATGCAGCGTCGGCACATACCCGACATTCCGGTGCGCATCCACGATCAACCGTTCGCCCGTAGAATCGCTCAAGAATATCTCGGATTGATACGTCGCCACGATCGGGCGTGATGCCTGCCAGTATACCGTCACGGGAATGGTACCACCCGGTTGCACTTGTGCCGTCGTCAAGCGGAATCCCAGCAGATCGATCCCGCCCTGCCAGAAGCGTCGCAGCGGCAAAATATCCCGTTCCGTCTGATTCGTGCTGATCAGTGACGGATTCGCCTGCATGACGGCAGTGAGTACACCCCAGCCGACGATGATCCCGATCAACGTGATCAGATCGGCGCGTTGTGGCGATGGCACGATGATCCTCGCCAGCGTCCGTCGTCGGAGCCGTCGCTGCCACCGCATCAGCAAGAATAGCATTGCCACACCGACGAACGTGAGCGCCCATCCTGCATCGCGCGCTGGTGTGCCGCCTAGCTTGATCGTGACGTTGCCGCCTTCCCGCGCTACGGGCAAACTGACGCGTAGTAGCCCTTGCGTAGAGGTCTCCACTTCCAGCGGCGAGCCATCGAGATCCGCCGTCCAACCGAGCCAGTTGAACATATAAAAATCGGCGCGTCCGGCACGCTCTGAGACGAGTGTATAAATGCTCTGAGTCGTGCCTTGCTCCAACGGATCGAGGCGCGTTTCGGCGGAAAGTCCTTGCCGCAGCGCCCGCCGGAACGTGTGCGCCTCGATGTCAGGGATCAGGCTAGGGGATGGCCCCGGTAGCTCACGTACGCTGCTCGGCAGCAAAATCCCTTCGCGCAGCGTCGCCATGTGATAACCGGGTAGCTCATCTTGCAGCATATCGACGGTATCCACAAAGGTGCCAGTGTTTGCCCATGTTGGCGGCACCACGCCCGGTAGTGCTGCCAGCAGTGTCAGTGCGCACACGCCAATCAACCCCGCGATCCGCCAGTGCAGAGTCGTCCGTCGCAGCATTTCCAGCCAACCGCCGATCTGCGCGCCGAGCAGGCAGAAGCACACCAGCGCCATCATTAACACGTGATACGGCAGCAGCGGCAAAAATCCATGCGGATCAGGGAATAAGTTCGCGGTCAGCGGTGTCGCCGCGACGAGGGCGAACAACCCGATCAGCGCGAAGCCCACCACTTCCGAACTGTAACGCCGCCGCGCGGTTGCCGTGATCAAAATGCCCACCAACCCCATGATCCATGCGATGAATCCGATCCCGCGTGGTGGCAGTGGATTCAAGACATTCGGCTCGTACCCAACGAGCGGACTGAATGCCTCGGTCAGCGTGATCGACCCCGCCAACGGATCGAGCCGCACGCTTACCCAGCGGATCGAGTCACGTTCCATCAGGGCGGGTAGCCAGAAAAAGCTCGTCAGCAGCACCACCGTCACCAGCGCAGCGAGGGCATAACGGCGGCGCGTAGGCGAGGCAATGGTCGAACTGTAGATCGTCCACAGTACCACGGGAATGCTGACCACCACGATCCGCATATCCGTCAACGCGTAGGCAGCCAAAACGCCTACTGCCAGCGCCGTCCAGCGGCCTTGTGTCGCGATCTGCACCTGATCCAGTGCCCACAGCGCCCACGGCAGCAAACCGAGCGCCATCAGCAGCCCCAAGTCGCCTGTGATGTATGGCAGCGTATATAACAACGGTGGACTGGTGATATACAGCAGCGCCGCCGTGATCCCTGCCAGTGTGCCCCACCGTCGCCGCGAGAACGCGTACATGCCCGCGCCGCCTGCGAGGATCGACAATACCATGAACAGTTTCACGCTGGTGATGGCGGTCACATCGGTCAGTGCTTGATGATAACCCGGCAGATAGTGCGGCAGCGGCGCGAGGAAATTGAACAGCGGCGACCCATACGCGTATACGAAATCCGGCGACCAGCGCGAGAACAACACGCCCGACTGCACGATCTGCGCCACTTCATACGAGCGATAGGCATACACAATTGCCTGATTTTCACGCGGCAACCCTGCCCGTGCCACCAGCGGCCATGCCGTGATCAAACCGAACGTCAGCACGAGAAACAATCCCCAGTCGATCACCCGCTGGCGAGGACGCATCCACAGCGGCAGTTCATCAAACGGGATCGGTTTGGGCGTGCTCATGTTAACGGCTCACGGGTAGTGTGGAGGTTCGAGAATCGGTGCTGCGGAGGAGCTGCTCCAGCGCGCCGATCACACCGGGCAGAGTCACGAATTGCGCGTCGGAAAGCTTACCGTCAGCATCACGGTTAGCGGCGGAATATACCTTCGGCTTGAACCACCCGAACACGATCTGTCGTCCCGCACTTGGCGCGGCGAACGTGATCATTCCTGCGCCTACCTCGCGCGTTAATTGCCCTAGCGTCGGATGTTCGCGCAGCGTTTCCACTACGATCAGCATATCCCGCACGAATGCCGCATAGCGTGGCTCCCGCGCGAAATCCTGAAAATATGCGGCGACCTCATCCCAACTGCGCATATGTCCTCACCACGCGGCTACAGGTCGATCAGCGCGTAAGCAGGTTTGCCATAATCCGCCGGGATCACGCGCATCTCAATCGTTTGCGCATCCGTGAAGATTTTGCTGTGCTTCCCGATATGCGTGTGACCGCTGAATACGTGCGTCACCTTGTTGCTGGCAGTGATGCGCTGACCGAGCGTCAGGTTATAAAAATAGGCATTCGTGAGATTCCATGTGAAATCCCCCGGACGGCGCTCGATGGCCTCGGTAAAACATGGCACATGCGTCGCTACGATCACCTGCCGCACGCCCTCGTCCTCGTCCAGCCAGCGCAGCCGCTGCGAGAACGCGTCGCCCATCGCGCGGGCAACCTCTACATCGTTCCACAGCCAGTTGATGAACTCGCCGTCTGCCATCACCATGCGCTTCTGGGCGAAGTACTGACTCGCCGTCAGCGCGATAGACGGATCGCGCCCCGAATAATCGTACCAGCCGTTGGTACCGCAAATCCCGATGCCGTCATATACCCAATTCTCGGTTTCCAGCCACACCGTACCGTGTTGGTGAGCGAGTTCGGGCAAAACTTCAGTGAACAATTTCTCGCTGTCGTAGCCGCCCCGTGACCATAAATCATGATTGCCGCTGAGTAGCAAGCGCGGACAGTCCACCAATTGGAACAACTTGAGCATCGCCATGAAGCCCTCGACGCGCTCGCCCACATCACCAGCGATGATCAGGCAGTCGGGGTTAAGCGCGGCGATGCGCTTGACGAAATCCGTCAGCACCACGTGCCAGCGGGGATGATAGTGTGTGTCTGACGTAACAACTATTCGCATTAGAAGTAACTTGGTTGGTCTAACGTTCCGACCGAATTTGAGTCAGGCAAGTGTAGCGTATTCTCCGAACGGTTCACAATCACGCCATTCACGACTCGGCCTACAACTTCGCGCAACGAACCATCTAATTTCTCGTAAATGTCTTAGGAGAACGCAAAACAAGGGGAGCAGTGAAATAGCGGCCTGCTGCTGGCTAACCTGCGTTTGATAGTCAGCCATGAGCAGATAGCAAGGCACTATAGCCTACAAAATCATCTATGAGGGGACTGAGTCCCATTCGGGACTTCGTTCTCTGAGCCTGACGTTTCAACGTCGGGCGGCACTGTAGATTATGCCAAGTAACCTGTACAAAACTGAGGTTAACTAGACAATGCCTATTCTAATCGATCTCATTGAAAACGATCACGTCGTGCAGTACACCGTCACCGAACCGTGGTCACCGTCGGAAATCTTGCCCGCCAAAGCCAAGAGTCACGAAATCTTCGGTGCAGCCGCGCACACGTTGCATGTGCTTGTCGATCTGCGGAAAGCCACCTTCAACCTCTCGCTCATCAACGCCGCGCAGCAGGTCATCGGCGGTGAACACCTTCCCAACAGCGGCGAGATCGTCGTCGTCGGCATCGGCAAGATGCTGCGCATGATCGCCACGCCGATCCTCAAAGTTGCGGCAGGCAGCGATCCCGTCTCCTTCTTCGACTCGCCGCACGAAGCACTCACTTATCTGCGGAAGCTGTATTAATATCGACGTTCGTACCTCTCACCGAGTATAATCCCCGCGTACTTTTGATAATTACCGGGGCGTTACGGCGTTGGCTTTTACTCAGCACTTAGCACTTAGCACTCAGCACTACCCATCTTTCCCATGCGCGTCTTGATGATCTCCAAAGCCTACGTCGTGGGCATCTACCAACGTAAGCTCGAACTCATGGCGCAGCAGCGCGGCGTCGATCTGACGCTGGTTGTGCCGCCCTCGTGGAAGGATCGCAGCGGCGAACTGCGCCTCGAACGTGCCTACCTCGATGGCTACACCATGCGTGTCGAGCCGATCCGCTTTAACGGCAGCTATCACCTGCACTACTATCCCACGCTGCCGCAAATCCTCCGCGACGTGCAGCCCGACATCATCCACATCGATGAAGAACCCTATAACTTCTGCACATGGCACATCCTGTGGTGGGCGCAGCGTATCGTGCCCAAAGCCAAGACAGTTTTCTTCAGTTGGCAAAACATCGCGCGTCAGTACCCGTTCCCCTTCTCGACGGGCGAAGCGTGGACACTCCGCCACGTGAACGCCGCCATCATGGGTACGCAGAGTGCGGCGGATGTTTGGTGCGCCAAGGGCTATCGCGGCAAATTCAAAGTGATCCCCCAGTTCGGCATCGACCCCGACGCCTTCAAGCCCACCGATCGCGTGCCCAACCCCGAACCCGTCGTCGGCTACATCGGACGGCTGGTTCCCGAAAAAGGCGTCGATCTGCTGCTGCGTGCGCTGGCGAAATTGCATAAGCAGTGGCGGCTCTACCTCGTTGGTCAGGGGCCAGAACGGGAATCGTTGGAACGTCTCGCCACCGATCTCGGCATCCGTGAACGCGTCTGGTTTGCGGGGCAGCGTCCTAGCACGCAGATGGCGACCATGTACCCACAGTTGGATGTGCTCGTCATTCCCTCCCGCACCCGCCCGACATGGAAAGAGCAGTTCGGACGCGTGATCGTGGAAGCAATGGCCTGTGGCGTGCCCGTCATCGGCTCGGACAGCGCCGCCATCCCCGACGTGATCGGGCAAGCGGGCTTGGTCTTCCCCGAAGATGATGTCGATCTGCTGACGGAGGCGCTCGACCGTCTACTGTCCTCGCCCACAGTGCGTGCCGATCTCGCCGCACGCGGTCGTCGCCATGTGTTAGAAAACTATACACAATCGCGCATTGCCACCTTGACCGTTGACATGTACCGCGAATTGCTTTAACATAATTTACGTGTTTTAATGGCTCACAACAGACCAATCAATAAAACACAAAGCATCTCGGCAGAGGTGGGCAATGGTGCTACAATAGGTGGTTAAGCATGTAGGTGTATCCTTGGATCACTGATGGGGTTTACACTTGTACAGGAATCTCCCTGTCAGTGCGCAGAGGACTTGCGGAGGACTGGATGCCAGCCCAAACCGAAGTACGCCCGTTTCTACCGATTGATGTGCCTTTGATGCATCGCCTGCTTCCCTATGGTGTCACCCTCGACTCAGCGGCTCGGCTGACGCGCGGGATCAACGCCTTGGAAGGCGCGATGTTAGGCACGGTGCCATTGGCTGATCTGGGCACGCCAACTTTTGTGGTCAAACACAACGAGATCGCTTATGTTGCCCAATTCCGGCATAAGGGTGGTGATCAACATGCGCATATTGTATTCATTGCGCCCGAACTAGACAGTGATGATGGTGTCGATGCGTGGCTGCATCTGGTGAGCGCGATGGTTGCCAGCGCCGCCAAGCGTGGTGCGCTGACTCTCAACGCCGAAGTCGAAGATGGCAGCGTGGCTTGTGAAGTGCTGCATCGGGCAGGGTTTGCCACCTATGCACGGCAAACCATCTGGCGTCGTCAGCCGATTCCTGTGGTGAACGTCGAAAGTGATCTCTGGCGACCCGCGCAAGATTCAGATGTACTCGGCATCACGGCGATCTACGCCAGCATCGTACCGCGTTTGGTCATGCAGGCTGAGGTGCCTCCCGATGGCAAACCGGATGGCAAGCACATCGGCTTGGTGCATGAATGTAACGGCAAACTCATGGCCTATCTGTCGGTTCAAGAAGGCAAGAATGGCATTTATCTCCAACCATATCTCCATCCGCAGCTTGGGACTGACCGTGCGGAAGCGCTCCTTGCGAGTGCCCTAGCCAGCCTCCCGCGCGCCGATAAAGCCTATGTCTACATCGGCGTTCGGCGCTATCAGGCATGGCTGCACGGCGCGTTAGAAGCGCTGCATTTTGAGATATGTTCGAACGAAGCAGTAATGGTAAAGCACACGACTGCACGCATTGAACATCCCGCCTTCAGCACAGCCTACGCTTTTGATCAAGCGGCGGCGATGGTCTATCCGGGACGGCGCGTCGGTGCTGGTTTCAAACGGATCGATAACTATCGGGAAAGTGTCAGGTTTAATGGAATATCGCATAACGGACGATCTGGAGAAACTGAAGGCTGCCCTACCAGCGTATCTTGTGGACGCGCTGGAAAAGATCGGGCGATCTGACGATCTAGTTGAAGTAATCCTTGACCTTGGACGCGTGCCGACGGCACGTTATAACGACGGCGAAAGCATCCTCGACCAGAATGAAGTTACACCGGACAATATCCGCTACGTAGTCGATCAAATCGGCATGTTCGATACTGATAACCGCGCGGGCATCGAGCGCACCCTGCACCGCATCTCGGCAATCCGCAATCGTCGCGGCGAGATCGTGGGCTTGACGTGCCGTATCGGGCGTGCGGTCTACGGCACCATCGACATCATCCAAGATTTGATCGAGTCGGGGCGCAATGTCCTGATCCTCGGTGCGCCGGGGGTCGGCAAAACCACCATGCTGCGCGAATCGGCGCGTGTCTTGGCGGAATTGAAACGCGTGATCATCGTTGATACCAGCAACGAGATCGGCGGCGATGGCGATGTGCCGCATCCTGCTGTCGGGCGTTCGCGCCGTATGCAGGTGGCGCAGCCGATGTTGCAGCACGAAGTCATGATCGAGGCGGTGGAGAACCACAATCCACAGGTCATCATCATTGACGAGATCGGGCGCGAACTCGAAGCGCAAGCCGCCCGCACCATCGCGGAACGCGGCGTGCAACTCATCGGGACGGCGCACGGGCAAACGCTAGATAACTTGATGCTCAACCCGACGCTCTCCGATCTGATCGGTGGCATCGAGTCGGTCACGCTCTCGGACGAGGAAGCGCGTCGGCGCGGCACGCAAAAAGTCGTGCTGGAACGTCGTTCGCCGCCAACCTTCGATGTGCTGGTCGAGCTGCAAGATCGTCATCGCTTGGTGGTGCATGAAGACATCGCGGAAGCCGTCGATGCGCGTCTGCGTGGTCGCCCGCTGCCCGTCGAAGTCCGCTACCGTACCGCCGATGGCGAGATCGTGGTGGAGAAGGTCAACCCGTCCACCGACATGACCGAGCGCAACGTTGACCGCAACGGCACGCGTCGCGTTTCCGTCAATAGCAACGGGTCGAATGGCAACGGTAATGGGAACGGGCGTCACTACGAAGCGCGCGATCAGCGTGACGCGACTAGCCGCCCCGCCCGCACCGTAGCGCCCATCCGCGACTACGACATCACGCCTACGCCCGTCACGCGCAAGCCGAATCAACCGCTGCACGTCTATGCTTATGGCGTCTCGCGGGATCGGCTGCTGTTGGCAGCGCGTCGGCTGCGTGTCCCCGTCATCGTGGAAGAAAACTTCTCCGACGCACAGGTCGTGGTCACGCTCAAGAACTACTATCGCCGCCGCCCCAAGCTGATCAGCGATGCGGAAAAGCGCGGCTTGACCATCGAGGTCTTGCGCGCCAACACCGCGACGCAGATGGAAGACTTCCTCGGTCGCGTCTTCAGCATTGGCAACGGCAATACTGACGAAAGCTACGAATAAGCGAGTCGGCTTCCTTCAACTCCAGAGTCTATACCCGATGGGCATACGCAAGTGTGCCCATTGTTGTAAAATCGACGCGTGAATGACATCAGGAGGATAATCATGCTCTCGGAACAGCTGCTAGCCGATCTACATAAGTTATCCCGTGCTGAAAAACTCCGCGTCGTGCAGGCACTGGTAGGCGATCTTGCACATGATCTGAATGCTGAGGAAACGCAGTCCACAAACTTCAAGGAGGCCGAAATCTGGTCGCCGCTGGAAGCCTACGAAGCCGCTCAAATCATGCAAGCGGAACTCGACGAATACAAACGCCGCCATGCCAAACCCTGAGCGCTATCCATACCTCCAATCGCGCAACGCTAGTGGAGAGTCAATGTCTCGCCCGATTTTGCCATTAGCACTTACATTCGAAAGACGCAGATTGGTTGCCAATGGCTTATTGGATACAGGAGCGACCGTCAATGTGCTGCCTTTTGAAGTTGGAATCGCGTTAGGTATTTCTTGGGATGAACCGCGCCGTCGAGTTATATTGACTGGCAATCTGGCACGGTACACAGCTCAAGTACTCCCGTTAATGGTAGAAGTTGGTCATTTCGATCCAGTGGCACTCATCTTCGCTTGGACTGAAGCCGAAAATGTACCGTTAATTCTAGGACAGGTCAATTTCTTCGGTGAGTTTGACGTGTGCTTTTTTGCGGCTCGGCTGCTATTCGAAATTCAACCGAAGGCAACTTGAAAGTTTTAGTATGCGCGATAACCCAACCGAATCAGACAAACTCGTTGCTTACCAACTCCTCGAACGAGCCATCGCACGCCCTAGCGATGATACCCAAGCCAAACTTGATGATCTCAACGAAGCCATCCGCCTCGATCCCACCCTCGCCGAAGCCTATGCACGCCGATCCGGTGTTTACTGGAGGCTGGATCGCCCTAAGGCTTTAGCTGACTGTGAGACTGCATTACAACTTGATCCAACGAACTCCACTGCTTACTACAATCGAGGAGTTATACTGGCAAATAAAGGCAAAATGGATGGTGCAATGTCGAATCTTAGCAATGCAATCCGGTATGATCCCAACTCAGTCCAACTATATATAAGCCGAGCAGAACTTCGATACTCACAACGTGATCTTGATGGTGCACTAATGGATTATAGTCAAGCCATTCGCCTTGATCCTAGAAATGTTGACACTTTTATCAAATGTGGGTTTATACGAGTTGAACTGCACGATTTTGATGGCGCAATTTCTGATTACACTGAAGCCATCCGCCTCGATCCCAAACATACAAGATACTATCTGTATCGAGGAAATGCTTACTTCGCAAAGAGCGATTTTGATGCTGCAATTATAGACTACTCTAAAATCATTGACCTTTATCCGCTCAACCCTCGATTAATGCAGGCATATAGTAACCGCGCACATGCGTATCACCGCAAAGGTGATTGTGAAGCCGCTATTTCTGATTTTACTGAAGCCATTTATCTTGATTACCGAGAGTGGATACTCTACTACAGTAGGGCAAAGGTCTATGATCAAATAGGAATGTATCGTGAAGCTGCACAGGACTATAGGCAAATGCTGGAATTAAATCCGACGGATAGGCGCGCAGATAATCTGCATGAGTATATTCGCCAACACGATAAATAAGTATTTATTGCGGATGATATAACGCATCACCTCATTTGCGCGCTCACCACTTTCTGCGATCCTTATGCGTATCGGATACATCAGCAGGAGACTTGGATTTCACATGGCAACTCAACGATGGATACGTATTGCATTGTTTCTCGCCCTCTCTCTAACCCTCCTCTCCACCCAACCCGCCCGCGCCACTGGATCGCTCGGCGGTTGCGCGATCTTCCCCGATGACAATCCATGGAACCAAGACATCTCCACGTGGCCTGTCGATCCCAACTCAGACAACTACATCGCCAGCATCGGCGCGGACACCAACCTGCATCCCGACTTTGGCTCCGATCCCACCTACGGCATTCCCTATGTCGTCGTGCCGGAAGATCAAGCGCTCGTCCCGATCACCTACGACGCATACGGCGACGAAAGCGATCCGGGGCCGTTCCCGATTCCCCTCGATGCGCCCGTAGAGGCCGGTGGCGATCAGCATGTGCTCGTCGTGCAAAGCGGCAAATGTATGCTCTACGAACTCTATGACGCCCGCCAGCTCGTTAATGGCTGGACAGCCGAATCCGGCGCGAAATGGGATTTGACCACCAACGATCTGCGCCCCGAAGGCTGGACATCCGCCGATGCTGCCGGATTGCCCATCCTCCCCGGCCTCGTGCGCTACGATGAAGTGACCGCCGGAGCCATCGAACACGCCCTCCGCTTCACCGTCTCCAAATCACAGAGTTCCTACCTCTATCCCGCGCGTCACTTCGCCTCCGATGACGACGATCCGAACCTCCCGCCGATGGGCTTGCGCGTCCGACTCAAAGCCGATTACGATATTTCGGGTTTCACCGGAGCCAGCCGTGTCATCCTCGAAGCCTTGCGTAAATACGGCATGATCGTCGCGGATAACGGCTCGGATTGGTTCATCAGCGGCGAGAACAACACCGCGTGGGACGATGACGACCTGAATCAACTCAAAGATGTCCCCGGTAGCGCCTTCGAAGCCGTCCAATCGCCACCCGCGCCCGCAAAATAACCAGCCTTATCCTGCTAAGTGGCGCAGACGTTCGACCACTTCGACAAGCTCATGCGCCACTTCGGACTGCGGAGTATCACATTGGACTCGTTCCATATAGCCCGCATACAGTACCATCGCATTCGTGTAAATCTGAGGGATATTCGTACGTACCCATTTCCAGTTCAGAAACAATTCTTCTTGAACTGCCAGAAAATCTTGCAAAATATGCCACTCGTTTGGTACTTGCCGCGCCAGTGCGAGGAATAAGTTCTGTGCGTGGAACTTGTCATCGACTGGTGTATCGCCCAAATCATCGATTAGCTGGAGCATCATACCAATGCCGAAGAAACATGACGATGCACCATTAGCCAGCACATTTGGTACGCGAAAGATATACCCGAGCAGTTGACTCCATGTAAACCAGAGATTGCCCGTCATCATTTCTTTGGCGGCGATAACCTCGTTCAGATCATCTGACGGCTGTAATGCCCACGCCAGTAGCGGACTAACCACGCCACGTCGATACCTCACGATACAGCGCAACACACTCATTTTCTCAACCACAGACAAAGGTAGCGCAGCAATTCGGGCACATAATTCTCTCGCTACGGTGCGGACGGCAGGAAGGCGAGCCAAATATCGATAATCCTGAATCGTTAGCGCTCGGCTATCTCGCTGGTCAATATAGGTGTCAATAGTGCATACGTACCGCAGAAATATCTCCGCGACCAACGCGTCGTCCGGCTGCCGGAGGAGGTTGTCTAGACAGCGTGAATACCGCCCCCATGCGTGCAACAAATAAGCGTAAGCTGTCATGAATGCGCGCGGATAAACTTCTGCGAGGCTTGCCCACGTTCGCGCTTTCAAATGACGACGCATTATCCACAGACCGCGCATTGTCCTATACCACACACGAGGGCTGACCGCGACGATGAAAGGGATATCGATCAAGCTGAACATCCGCATATCTCGGAAGTTCTCGCTCGGTACCTTGAACATCCTATGCCGCAGTGCTCGGTGTACTTTGGCCGCAAACACGGGTCGTCCTTTCACGTTGTTCAGCTAATAATATCGATGATCTGTTTCCAAATCCCGCTGATGCCCGGTACGATGAGTGGTACTGCAAAGTTGAGCAAGCCAATCAATGGGCTGACCCCGATCAACTGAACTGCACGCAAAATACTGACAGGCCATTCGGGAATTTTCTCAATCTCCTCCATTTCGCTGATCAGTTGGGCGCGGCTTTTTCGGAGGTCTTCTACTTCTTCAGGCTTATTTGCCGCCGCGTCTTGAATTTTCGTGGAGAGCGTGTGGCAATATTCCTCGTAGTAGCCGATGCGCATCTTTTTCTCGCGTATGATTGCATCATGGGCAAACAGGATGGGCAGCGAGATAATACTGACCAGTGCGCCCGATGCCAGCACCGAAAGTAGCACGCGTGCGCCTATATCTTGCGCTGCGTTGGGAGAAATCGATACGCTTAAGATAACCGCGATGAACGCCAATAGTGTCCAGAATGTGATCCCGATACTGACATCACTAACGGCACCTATCCGGCGGTAGTATTCCAGTCGAACGGGCAGTATAAAGATGCCCTGAATCAGCCAGATTGTCCCAATTAGCCCGATCAAGCCTGTGCCTAACAAAAAGCCGCTGCCAATCACGCTGAACACCCCTTGATACAGCGCGAAAAACAAGCGATGGTCACTTTCGACCCAGCTGGCTCCAAGCCAATCCCCTTGTCCAGCGGAGTTATACTGATTTATCAAGATAATCAGAAACAGCAGTCCGATCACCCCACCAACGACCATCAGAAATGGCACGTTATTGACCAGCGCGGCTCGCTTCTTGATAATGTTCAGATAGTTCTCTTTGTGGCGTACTGGATCGCCGTCGAATGCCGGATACAGATCAACGAGTACTCTGGGCAGCGTGTGAGCGAGCCACAGGTAGGCACAAAGAGCGGTCAATAATCCTAACGCGCCTGTGTAAGCAAGCGGATTTCGAATGAATGTATCGAACTCGCCCAGCACGCCACTGATTACTGCGCCTATCACCACGAGCAGCGGCGGCAAAACAAAAAGCGCAAACCATCGCCAACGCCGATGGTCATACAAATAGAAAACCCAGTTGTAACGTACCAAACGACGGATTTCCGCCTCTGTCACGGCGTCGGAGGGGGCAGAGGGGAGTTGAGTATCGACTAATTCAGCCATAGCACCACTCCTCCTAGCGAGTATATAATATTGTACTCCTCTTCATGGCTTCCTTTTGCACATGCTGTTGAGTTGCTACATCTACAGAGAATGATAATTTCAGAAAATTCCGTGCCCTTAGTGGAATTTCTTCGATGTGGAAATTGGAATTCACATATCAATCAGCGGCTATCTACCTCTATACAAAATCAGAACAATTGCGCCTTGACAAAAATCTGTTTTGACGTACAATTGTCCTAATTGCAGTTGACGCAGTTTTGGCGTCCCACCTTGCCACGATTGCGCACCTACCGTGATCTGATTTCGGATTTCCAGAAAATAATCAGATCATTGCCTTTATAGTCCACGATATACTTCGCCTGTTTTTGCCTGTTACGGCCTGTTATTTGCCTGATCTTATTGGTTCACAAGGGTTCATTAAGCAGAGGGTAGTGCGCACGCCTGTTTTTGCCTGTTATATCAGGCAGAACAGGCAAAATCGGATGTAACAACGCCTTAGGAAGGTGAATCTTGCCAACCTCAACACGCATATCGCGTCAGTACCGCATCTACGCTATTTCATGTCCTCTTACGCCCATGCCAGCGAGCCACCAAGATCACATTGCCACCCCAATGATCCCGTTCCCACCAGCCGCGCGGATCATTTCAGGGATCATTCATCCGACCACTTGCCCTCTTGACACGGAGATCACCCCCATGTACGCTCTACCAGCACTAAGCACTAAGCACTAAGCACTAAGCACTAAGCACTAAGCACTAAGCACTAAGCACTAAGCACTAAGCACTAAGCACTAAGCACTAAGCACTAAGCACTAAGCACTAACCCATGCGCTACCTGACCCTATCCGAACTCATCTACATCAACGGGCACGTCGTCAAAAACGACAAGATTCTGGCTGGCACGCAGGAGATTCGCGACATCATCTTGCTAGAAGCCGCCGTCGCCCGTCCCGCCGCCAGCGCGTTCGGGGCGGATGCTTATCCCACGCTCCGCGAGAAGGTCACGGCGCTGTTCCACTCGATCAGCCGCAACCATCCCTTCACCGATGGCAACAAGCGCACCGCCACCGTCGCCGCCATCTTCATGTTCGAGGTCAATGGGGAGCGTCCCGTTTGGCAGCCGGACGCCGCTCTTGCTATGTTACTAGGGGTAGCCGAGGGACAATACGACATGGATGCCTTAACCGCGTGGTGGACGACTGAGCCATGTCCCCACGCCGACGAACAGGACGCGGATCGTGACATGCAGCACATTGCCACGATCATCAAGACACATCGGTGGTTGCTCGATGAACTCGCCACACGCTGAACCCGACCCTATCCGTTACCTGACCGCCTCCGAACTCTACAACATCAACGTTGAGATTTTGGATGGCGATACGCTGGTGCGCGACCTGCATCTGCTCACCTCGGCAGCGCGCCGCCCGATGATCACGCTGTTCGGTCAGGAGCAGTTCCCCACGCTCATCGACAAAGCGGCGGCGCTGCTGCATTCCTTGGCCTATCACCATCTGTTCATGGATGGCAACAAGCGTACCGCCCTGCAAGCCGTGACTATCTTTCTCAACCTGAACGGCTACGACCTGACGTGGGATGCGCAAACGGAATATGACTTCATCCTCGATGTGGCGCAGGGCAAATACGATGTGCCCGCCATTGCTGCCTTCTTAGCCCCATTTTTCCGCCCGCGCACTTGACTGTGCTGTTTCCCGCCTTGTGTGACGGTGCCGGTTGTGAAGCGCCATTCGACTGTCTCAGCGGCACATGATGCCCACGCGCTGACAGAATAGCGGCGCGAGATCGATGGTGGTTTGCGCTTGGATGGCCTGATAGAACTGCTGCGGCGTGCCGATGCCGAGGTAGATCGCGCCTACATAACTGCGCATCCCGGCGATCAGCGCATCATCTCCGATCAGTTCGCCCAGTTCGCGCAAGAAGACCGCGCCGCCGCCGTAGATATTGCTCATGAAGTCGTTGAAATCGCGATACTGCGACATCGGCGTATCGAGCGGGCGGACAGTTTGCAGCCGGTTGTACCATGTGAGGATCGACGCCCAGTATTGGTCTGCCGCGTTGGGCGAACCGTACTGAGTCCGTTTGTAGAAGAGATAGCCCGCCACCTGCGTCATGCTTTCGTCCAGCCACGCGTTGTTGAGCGTGTCGTTGCCCGCGATGCCGTAGAACCATTGGTGACCAACCTCATGCGCGGTGATGAAGCGCCGATAGACTGCGTCGCGCTCGTTGTTGATGAACACGATGCCGGGATATTCTTCGCCGCCGGACGAAAACCGCATCGAGACGACATCGAATTCGGCATACGGGTAAGGGCCGAAGTTTTGCTCATAGAAGTTGAAAGCCGCGACCGTGATCTGCCCGATCTGTTCCGCTGCGGCATGATTATCCGAATACAGCACGCGGATAGGCACCGACGCGCCGGAAAATTCTTGCGATTGCCAGCCGCGCCCTTGCACGATGATGAAGTTGCGCACTGGCCCCGTCACGATGGTATACACCGTTTTGCCGTCCGGTTGCTGTTCGACGCTCTTCGCCATGCCGACGAACCATGTGGCGATGTTGCTCGGCGCGCGCAGCCGGATCACATGCAGCGCCGATTCCGTGAAGGCATAATCTAGCCCTTTGGTGACGACATCCATGCGCCAGCCGGAGGCATCAAAAATCGCCACAATCGGGTAGGGTTCGCTGATGTAATAAAAGCTCCCGCTAGGGGTGGTGATCGTATAGTTCATCGTGATTACGGCGGCGGCGTTGGGGGGCAGTGCGCCGTTCAGGCTGACTTGCATTACGGTGCGGTCGGGATCGAGAAACTCGCCCGCCGTCGCCACCCCGTTGACCGTAATATCGGCAACCTGCATGTTGCGGCTGCCGTGCGTGGGATGGTTGGGATAAAGGCGGAAGATCACGCGATCCACGGCGACGAACGCACGGTTGACGAACGTGATGCGCGCGCTGCCTCTGAGCATTCCTGCCACCGGATCGATGTCAATCGCAAGCTGATAGCGTGTGCGGTTCAAGTAGGCCTGCGCCAAGCCTTCGAAGCCGTGCCGTGCGTAAATGGGATCGGTGAACAGCGATTCTTCCGGCAGGGTAAGTGGAGACTGCGCGTAACTCGGTTGACCATTTGTTAGGGCGATTGGCAGCAGGAGCAGCACGATAAACAGCACGGTTCGCAAACGGCGCATACTTGGCCTCCACACAGCGGATGCGCGCATTGTACCGCATTTGTGCCCCGATGCATGTTATACTGATTCATAGTGAAGGTAGGCAGATAGGATGATGGCACGGATTCTCGTCGTCGAAGATACGCTAGACCTCGCCCAATTGATCGCGCGGGAACTTCGTGCGTCAAATTTCGAGGTGACCCTTGCGGACAACGGACGGCAAGCGCTGGAACTGCATGCCGCGCAGCGCCCCGATCTAATCATCCTCGATTGGAATCTGCCGGAACTGGACGGCTTAGAAGTGCTGCGGCGGTTACGGCAGTATGCCTCGACGCCCGTGCTGATGCTGACAGGCCGCGTCGATGAGATAGATCGCGTAGTCGGGCTGGAAGTCGGCGCGGATGACTACCTCGTCAAGCCGTTCAGTATGCGCGAACTGCTGGCACGCACCCGCGCCATGCTGCGCCGTGTCGAGCTGATCCGCCAGCAGCTTACGCTTGACCACAGCAAGCCGAGTGAACTCCTCACTTATCAGGGCATGTGCCTCGATCTCGCCACGCACACCGTCACGCTGAACGGCCTTGCGCTCGATCTATCGCGGATCGAGTTCGATCTGCTGCATCTGTTCCTTGCGCAGCCGGGACGTGTGTTCAGCCGTGATGCGCTGCTCGATCAGGTGTGGGGCAATGCCTACGATGGGCAAGATCGCTCGGTCGATTATGTGATCCATCGGTTGCGCCAGAAGATCACACCGCTGTCCGACTGCATCGAGACGGTGCGCGGCGTCGGCTATCGGCTGCGCTCGTGATATAAACCGAGTTAGCGTCCCCGCAGTGTCGAGTCGATCATCTGCTCGATGTTGGCTTGCGGCTGCACGCCGACGAGCCGTCCCGCTACTTTGCCCTGATAAAATAGGATCAACGTCGGAATGCTCATCGTCTGGTATTGCCCCGCCGTACGCGGATTCTGATCGACGTTGAGCTTGCCGACCTTGATCTTGCCCGCGTATTTCTTGGCGATCTTTTCCACAGTGGGCGCAAGCATATGACAGGGGCCGCACCACGGTGCCCAGAAGTCGATCAGCACAGGGACTTTGCTTTGCAGCACTTCAGCGGGGAACGCCCCATCAGTGATCGTGATCGGCGCGTCGGCAAGTTTGCCTTCGGCAGTGTTCGGTTGCGGCGTGGCGGCTGGTTTCGGCCCTTTGTTCAGCGCGTAGGCGGCGTGTGGCATCACCTCGGACGCCTGTGCCGAAGCGGACTCGGCAAGTAGGTTGCCATCTTTGAAGGTCAGCAGCGCTGGCAAATTGGGGTGCTGATATTTGGCGAAGATCTGCGGATTCTCGCGCGAATCGATGCGCACCACCAGAAGCTGCCCCGCGTTTTCCCGTGCGGCGCGCTTCAATTCCTCATCGAACTGCCCATCCGCATGATCGAACAAATACAGCAGAATCGGCTGCTTCTGATTGACTACTCGTGTCCAACTTTGATCGTTGGCATGAATTGGTGTATCAAATACTGGCATTATCGGTAAGCTCCAGAATGCGATAGTTCATCCAAGCATTGACGAGCAGCGCTCGGATCATATTACCTCCAATGCTAAGACGCGCCTGTTAGAGCGGCGTAAGCGCTGCGCATGACTCGCGTAAGTATTCATGCAAGCCAACACCGCCCAGAATCAAACGAGAGCAACCTGAGTTACTCTCGTTTGTGAGGGAGTTTTATCCGTAGTGTCGAGCTTAGATGTTGATCCTGACGTTGCCAGCGCGGAAGCGCCGCCAGCGTCCCTGTGTGACGAAATTCGGGACTGGGTAGTTATAGACCTTGCCTTGCAGCGATTGGTAAGCGCCCACCGCGCCAAAGACCACCATCCAGATTGGCATGGCAATCGAGGCCACCATACCGGCAACAATCGCTAACCACAGGAAGGGGATGAGCAGCACGCCGATGAGCGTGATCGCCAGCAGGACGCTCAGGACGGTACCGATGATGGGCAGCGCGACCAGCACACCGATCCAACCGAGTGTGCCGATGAGCTGCGACTTCAAGGCTTCCGACACATTATGGCGGACGAACTCGGAGCGGTCTTTGTTGCTCAGGTAAATGACCAATGTGATCAGCAGCATGACGGGGATACCGAAGCCCGCCGTCAGGGTGCCGAGCAGCACCATCAGTAGCGGCATGGCAAATGCCAGCGCCGATAAATTCTTCTCGTTGGTATCGCTCGCCATCGGGACGGAAGAATACGCCAAGCGAGGATCGAAATCCATCTCTGGCAGCCCGCGCTTGGGTTTCTCGTAGTCATAGGCATTCTTGCGCTTCGGCTCATACACCAATTCACCGTCATCACCGAGGCGCACGCGCTGCGATTCGCGCTCGTATTCGTTCACAAGAGCATTCAGGCTCATGGCATCATCCTTGTCGTTGGCTGGAGCGGCTTCCGGCTCCGGAGTCTTATTGGGTTGAAGATTTGCGTCTGTCATCTGGATTTGCTCACCATTTCTGAATGTCTAGTACGCGCTTAGTCGGGGAAAGTTGCGGAGACGTTGACAGTTAGCGCCCCAATTTTTTGACAAAGGCTTCATATTCAGCCACGACCTCGTCGGTAGGGCCATCTGCCATCAGTTTACCACGCTGCATCCACAATGTCCGCTGACAAAGCTGCTCGATCAGCGGCATCGAATGCGAGACAAGCAGCATCGTCCGGCCTTCCGCCTGAAAATCCTTGATGCGCTGGATGCACTTGTTCTGGAAGTGCGCGTCACCCACCGCGAACACCTCGTCCAGCAGCATGATGTCGGCCTCGACATGGATGGCGATGGCGAAACCCAGACGGATTTTCATGCCGCTCGAATAATATTTCAGCGGCGTATCGATGAACTCGGCTAGTTCCGCAAAGTTGACGATGGAGTCGAGCTGCGCGCTCATCTGGCGGCGCGTGCGGCCTAACAGCGACCCGTTCAAGTAGATGTTCTCGCGTCCGGTCAGTTCGCCGTTGAAGCCCGCGCCGAGTTCCAATAGACTGACCAATTTTTGCGTGACGCTGATCTTGCCGAGGGTGGGCTTGTAGATGCCCGCGATCAGCTTGAGCAGGGTGCTCTTGCCGCTGCCGTTCGACCCCACAATGCCGATAGTTTCCCCCGGTGCAATGCTGACCGAAACTTCGCGCACGGCGAGGAACGGCAAGCGCTGATTCGGACGCCGCAAGCGCAGCAGACTCATTAGCGTCCCCGAAAGGCGGCGTTTGGCTTCTTTGCGGATGTAAAAACGCTTGGTGACGTTATCGACGGTGATGCACGGCGTCATGCTAGACTTCCTCCGCGAAGCGAGGGCTGAAGGTGTGGTACACAGCGAGTCCGATGATGAACATGACCACGCTGATCGCCGCCGCAAGTCCGACGATGTCCCACGCGGGCCACTCGTGTGCGTAGAGCACCTGCCGGAAGCTGCTGATGATGCCCGCCATTGGGTTGACGATTTGCAACATTTGTTTGACGGGCAGCCCGTTGAAGTCGGCCTTGATCTCATCGAGTGAATACACAATCGGCGTGATGAAGAACCAGCCGAAGATCAGCACGGACATGATCTCCTGCACATCGCGGAACCACACGTTGACGGTTGCCAGCAGCATCCCCAAGCCAGCCGTGAACAACACTAAGATCAGCATCAGCAGCGGCAGCGCCAACAACACGATGCCTGCGCCTTGCCCGACCACGATCAGGATCAGGGTGATGGCGATGATCGCGACACCGAAGTTGATGAAGTCCGACAGTACGGAGGCAAATGGCAAGATTTCGCGCGGGAACGAGAGTTTGGTTAGCAGATCGCGGTCTTGGGGCACGCTCGCGATGATGTTGAGCAGTGCGCCGCTGAAGAAATTCCACGGCATGATCGCGGAAAGCGCGAAGATCGGATAATTGGGGATGGCGTTATCCAGCAGCACGGTGAAAACGAACGTGAACACCACCATGAAGAAGAGCGGGTTGCCCAAGCTCCACAGGAAGCCCAGCGCAGAATTGTTGTAGCGCACCCGCAGACGCAGTACCGCCAGATTCAGGATGGCAGCGCGATAGTGCCACACAGTTTGATTGAGTAGTGTCATAGTTTGGCAGAGAATCGACCCACATCGATTAGTAGTACAGTGATTCTCTCGCCCAGTACGCCCGATTCAAGCTGAAGGAAGGCAGCCAACTACGTGATAGCCAATGAGCATGACTGCCACACAGCCGCCCCAATACACGCGCCGCCTCATAAAACGGCACATAGCCCAACCACTGCCATTCGCGTTCGCGCAGTAAATACCCGATTTCGTGGATGATGTAGCGCACGCCCCGCCAAGCGAGATCGCGTCCGCTGTCATCGGTGACGCCATGCAGCGAATAGGCACTATCAAAATTGCGACAAAACAGCTTGGGCAGACTGTACTGATGCGAATGAATCACACACACGTCCGCATTATAGTAGGTAGTATACCCCGCCAGCAGCAATTCTTTAGCAAATGCCTGATCTTCGCTCATGATCAGTGTTTGGTTGAAGGGGAAGGCCAGCGCAATATCGCGGCGCGTCACGCTGCACACATTGGAGAAGAAGATGCGCTCCAAGGTAACTGGCTCATCGTCGTAGAGGGCGTAATATTTGCTTTGCGGCGGATACATGTATATCTGCGCGAAGGCTTCCAGCGGCGTCGCGTCAGGGCGTGGCATCTGGCGTGCGTAAGCCGCCGCGATCTGCGGATCGTCCAGCGAGACGACCATACCACGTAGCCAATCGGTGCCGACGGGCACGGCATCCTGACTCATGAAGACGAGGATCGGCTGGTTTGCCCAGCGCGCGCCGAGATTGCGCGCGTAACCATGACTGAAATTCTGTGGCGGAATCTCAACGACGGTGGCGTTGTACTGCTTCAAAATGTCGAGCGTGCCATCGGTTGAGCCGGAGTCAACGGCGATGATCTCAATCGGGGCTGGATAGTCTTGTGTGCGGATAGCTGCTAATGTGTCGCCTAGGTAGGCACTCCCCTGAAAAGTCGGGATAATAATCGAAACACCGGGTACGGTGCGTTCACCGTGAATGCTAGTCATCAAGCGAATAGCGACCCCTCTTGGACATCATTTTGTGACAAATTGAACAAGTAGGATTATAGCGAATTTTTACATTTTTGATATTGGTAAACCCCCACAAATTAGGGGGTGACAGGAGGCAACACCATGCAATCCGCTGTGGTCAAACTGATGCAGCTTGGGCAGTTCCCAAGCGCTGATCATACAACGGTAGCGCAGGTCGCCGCCATTGATACGCTGTTGCGGGCGATCCAGAAGCCGATTACCGATGAGGAAGCCGCCGCGTTGTGCAGCCTGTTCGGGCCGGACGACCTATATGAGCTGGCATGGTATCTGCTGCACCTGATCGAAACCGCACCCGGTTGGCCTATCAACGCTTGTCTGGAGAACGGTGACGGCGAATGGATCGAACTGCTGCGGACGCGCGCCCGCAACGGCGGCTTCGACGTGTAACGCGCAGGCTGATCACGGCGACGGCGTACTGGTCGGGAAGATGCTCAACGGCGGGCGCACATAGCCGCCCGTGCCGCGCGCCAAGCCTGCTATCTGCGCCATCTGATCGAGCAAGCCTTTGAGATGGCTGCCCGGACACTGGGTTTTGTCGTTGAACTCGCTGTGCGCCGCCAAATGGGTGACGTTCAGGGTTAGCTTCAGCCACGTAATCAGCAAATTCAGCGAGGCGATCTGCGCATCGGTCGGCGCTTCGATCTCGAAGTTGCCCATCAGCACGATGCCCACTGTACCCCAATTGTAATTCTCGACATTCGCGCCGCGTGCGTGAATATCGCGCCCCTCGTAGATGGTGCCATCCGCGCCGATCCCGTAGTGATAGCCGATGTCCGCCCAATGCCGTCGATCCTGATGCAGCGTTTGCAGCCCGATCATGGTGTCGTAATGTAGGGCGGTGGTGGTGGCTTCCTCACTGGAAAACGCGCTGTGATGGATCGCCACGGTGCGGTATATAGTCGCCAGATCGACGGTGTATTCGTACCAGCCATTGAGATTTTCCTGCGTGGCAAAGCCCTTTTCGTCCTCGGCTTCGTGGTTAACGGGACGCGCGCCCCATGCTGCCCGCGATACGATGGTGATCGGGAACGGCGTCGGCGTCGGTGTGGGTAGAGGTGTACTGGTTGGCATGAGCGCTAGTCGTCGCCTCCGAAGCAACAGAATGCCCGCGATCCCGCCGATGCCGCACAAGCCCGCGCCCGCGGCGGCGGCTAACGCGGTCAGCCCGATAAAATCGCGTCGGGAGAGTTTTCTACGCATTTAGCTGCACTGCATCGTGACGATAACACGATCAAACCGACGATGGCGCAGATCTTCGCGCCGGATGCACCAGTACAGCACGCCAGCATCACCCCACAGCATGTTGGCTTTGTCGTCGCTATCGATCTGCAACAGCAATTGCCACTCATCGATTTGCGTACCATAGGTTTGGTAAACATCGTTTATGGGTTGACTCATCGGAATTCCCAAACCGGCACGTACCGCTTCGATGAAAACATCACCCTGAATCGGGTAAGGCCAGCCTAACACTTGATGCTGTGGACTGGATCGCGAAGTCATTTTCAGCAAGTTCAAATAAGCATCGATTTCCGCTTCACGCTCAGGCGTGTCTGACTGGTAATCGTACAATTCCATATCTGCCATCAGTGGCTTAGATTCAAGCGGCGGGAGCGTCAAGACACTAGAAAAAGTCAGCGCACACGGACGAAATTCGGCTTCAGCGGTTTCAGGATAATCGATGCGCTGTACATCAGCGGTATCGCTGGCATCGTAGTAAACGCGGAAACGCCCCTCATCAAATGGCTTACCCTCGATCCACTGCTGCACATCATAGAAGCACAGCAAACGTCCGGCTTTGGGCAGCAGTCCGTTCTCATCATACGGCGCGGTTTCCGTGAGGTCGATCTGCGCGATGAATTCAAGCGGACGATCCTGATAGCTAGGCCACTCCAGTTCAGGCGGCATATCAGGACGACCCCCAAGTTTGGACGCGCCCAATGGAATCTCGCGCTCAAACTCGACTTGCTGCGTGGTCGCGGCGATGGTCGGATGAAATAAGGGGATCAACTGATCGGCGCGGTGGATCAAGCCCGCTTGCCGGATCAGATCGAGAGGATTGCCTGATTGTGCCTGTTTCGTCACGGTCACACCTCTAGCCTAACTGCTCGAACAGCCCTAGCAGCACCAACATCCCGACGATGATCACCACCACAGCCGCTATTATCTCCAAAAGACGCCGAGTCTGCATCCGTTCAGCCAACCAGTGTGACGCCAAGATCGAGGTCAATTCCCCGATCAGCACGCCACCCCAATAGGCCATGATGGCAAGCGGCGCGCTGGCGACCGTCGCCAATATGCCGAGATGCACGACCAGATCGTCAGTGCTGTTTAACACGTAAATTTGGAAGCCGAGCGCACCCGCCCATGCCACACGCCGCGCAGAAATCGGTGGGATGTCGTCGTCATCGTTGTCTTCGCCACGCACGATCATGTACAGCGCCCGCGCCCCGATCAGGATGGGCAGCAGTCCCGCCAAGCGCTGCAACGGGATGCCCAAGATCGGCGTGTCCAGTACGCTCGGCGCGAAGGTCAGGACGCCCGCCACGATCAGCGACGCCAGCAGCAGAATCACGATCACGCCGAGCACATTGCCAACGATCACCGCGCGGCGCAGTGGGGCAGGCTGTCCTTTGAGGACAAGCCCCAACGCCAGCACGTCATCGATGCCCGTCGCCCACCAACTGACGAAGCCCGCCACCAGCAGCGGGAGCGCTGTGGCAAGCATCAGAATAGCCCGTTGGTGCGCGGCAGCACGACGACGACATCCCCTTCGCTCAGGCCGCTGATGACCTCGCTGTAGGTTTCGTTGCGCAGCCCCAGCTTGACTTCGACATCCGCGAATTTGCCATCCTGCCGCTGGATCGTGACTGTCGCTTTGCCAGTGCGCCGATCCAAACGGATGAAGCGGTTGCGCACGCGGATCACACTCCGCAGTTCGTTGGTGGTGACTGTAGCGGTGGTGGTCATGCCCGACCGCAGCGGCACCGTCGCGCTTTCGATCTGCACGCGCACGATGTATGTCACCACGCCGCCCAGATCGACGGCGGACGTGGCGATGCTGCTCACGCGTCCTGTCACGGCGGCGTCAGGCAGCGCGTCGAAGGCCAGCGTCACGGCTTGGCCTTCCGTCACCGTGGCGATGTCCGTCTCATCGACGGGCAGATCGACGTAGTAACTGCTGTCATCCACCAGCACTATCGCGGGCTGCTGTGTCGGGCTTGGTTCGTTCTCGGTCAGGTTGATCTGCGCCACGATGCCGCTGAACGGCGCGGTCAGCGTCCCGCGCGAAATATTGTAGCTGGCGAGATCGATGGCGGTCTGGGCAGCGTCGAGCTGTGCCTTGACCACCGCCAATTGTTCCGGCGTCGCGCCACCGACCAGTTTGTCGAGCGCGGCTTGCGCGGTAGCCACGCTCAAGGCAGCCGAGGCGACGCTGGCTTGGTTGGGGCCTTGACTGCGCGTAGCATCGGCCTGTGCTTCGGCGGCACTGATGCCCGCTTCCGCCACCTTGACCGAGCCTTGCGCGTCATTCACCGATCCGCCAAACGACGCTGCCGACGCGCCGAAATTGAGCGAGGCGAGGATGCTCAGAATCTGGTCGCGTGCGTCCGGCGGGAGCTGCCAGATGGCGTTGTATAGCCGCGTCAGGAATTCGGGCGGTGGTTGGTTGGCGGCGGTGACGGCAGAATCACGGCTCAACTGGCGCTGCCACAGCGCGTTTTTGGCGATCTCGACCTGCAAATTGGCGATCTGCACTTGCAGCGGATTGACGCCCACCGAGGCGGCGGCGAGCTGGGCTTGCGCGGCGGCAACGGCAGCTTCGGCGGCTTTGACATCGAGTTCCCGCGCGCCACTCAACAGCGAGTTGTAGGCGGCCTTTTGCAGATCAAGCGCGAACTGCGCGTTTTTCAGCGCATCGCGGGAGGCTTGCATATCCAGCGTCGCTAAAGTTTGCCCCGCCAGCACACGGTCGCCTTCCTTCACGCTGATACTGTTGACTTTGCCCGTCGCGAGGAAGGTGAGCGGCGTTTCCTGCTGCGCGTGAATGGCTCCCGTCGCGTTCACCGTCAGGATGATGTCGCCGCGATCCACCGCCGCGATCTCTTGAATCTGCGGCGCATTTTTGACGGCCTGATTCGCCATATACACCCGTGCCGCCGCCGCGATCAGGATGCTGATGCAGCCAAGATAGACCAGATTTCGCAGTCGTTTATACATAACAGCTACCAGTACACCCTAATTGAACAGCGAGAAGCCGCCAGCGTCGAGGTTGATCCCCACTGTATCGCCTTCACGTAGCCCGACCACCACTTCGCTGTATTCTTCCGTCCGCAGCCCAAGCTGGATCGGGATTTCGGTCAGCGTGCCCGTGCTATTGACCAGATTGACGTAGGCTTGATTAGTGCGCTTATCCAGCCGCACGAATTGATTCGGCACGCGCACCACATCGATGACCTCTTGCACCGTGATCGCCGCGCTGACGGTCATGCCCGCCTTGATCTTGGCCTCGGTGGGATCAAGCGCCATCCGCACCTGATAGGTCGTTACCGTGCCAGATTGATCCGCCACCAGCGCGATCCGATCAACGCGCCCGCTGAGTGCCGCACCGCCGAGCGCATCCACCGTCAGCGCGACGGGTTGGCCTTCGCGCAGCAAACCGATGTCGATCTCGTCTACCCGTACATCGACATGAAAGCGCGAGACATCGACCAGCACGATGGCGGGCACACCTGTGACGCTCAACGCACCCTGCCGGATCGCGATGGTGCTCACGACGCCGCTGAACGGCGCGGTCAGCACGACCTTCTCAAGCTGCCGTTCGGCCTGTTCAAGCGCGAATTTGGCTTGATCGATGCTGATGGTGGCCTGATCGATCTGCACCTGCGGCACGGGCGCTTTCAACTGATCCAGACGCGCCTTGGACGCCTCGATCTGCGCTTTGGCGGCGGCGACGGTGCGCCCATCGGGGCCGCGCCTCAACAACTGGACTTGCAAACGGGCGATCTCCGCGTTGAACGAGGCTTGGCCTTCCTGTGCCAGCGCCAGTTGGAACGGCACCGAGTCGGTGGGGTACTGCCCGCCCGTGTCTTTCCGACGCTGCGTAGCCGTTTCATACGCGGCGACGGCTTGGTTATACTGCGCTTCGGCGGCGCGGATTTGCGCGGGCGTAATGGTGCTGAACAGTGCGTTATATGAGGCTTCGGCGGTCTTCACCTGTGCTTCGGCTACGGCTAGATCGCGCGGATCGGGCGGCGCTTGGAGGCGTCGCAGCGAAAGTTCAGCCACGTTGAGATTTGCTTTGGCTTGCTCGACGGCTAACCGCTGCGCCGTGTCGTCTTGCCGCGCGAGGATTTGCCCCGCGCTGACCATCTGGCCTTCTTTCGCATCGATCTCCGCCACGATGCCGGGGGCGTCAAAACTGAGGCGGACGCTACGTTCCGGCGCGATATTACCGTTGGCGTTGACGAGCAGCGTCAGCGATCCACGATCAATCGTCGCCGTGCGGATGTTCGGTTTTTGCTCGGCGGCGGTGGCTTGCTGCTGCTGCCAAACCCAATATCCACCAGCCACGATCACGGCTGCGACTACCAGTACAAGAAGAATGCGACGCACACGTTGCTCTCATCACAATGAACGAAGGTACACGCGAAGGTGTACGGTTAAACCGACTTAAAAACGTCCGTGCTCAGGTACTTCAGACCCGTATCGACTTGCAGACACACGACCGTCGCGCCCGCCCCGAGTCGTTCCGCGACACGCAGCGCACCAACGACATTCGCGCCCGACGAAGTCCCTACGAACAGTCCTTCTTCCCGCGCCAGCCGCCGCGCCATCTGCTTGGCCTCGTCGGTGGAGACGGGCAAAATGGCGTTGACCAGTTTGGCATCCCACAGCGCCGGAATGAAGCCCGTCCCGATGCCCTCGATTTTGTGCGCGCCGGACGCCCCGCCCGAAAGTACCGCCGACTCCGCCGGTTCAACGGCGACTAACTCTACAGCTGGCTTGTGACGCCGTAGGACTGTGCCCACGCCTTGCAGCGAGGCAGATGTACCGACCGACTGCACAAATGCATCTACCTGACCATCGGTTTGCGTCCAGATTTCCTCACCGAGCGGATAGTAGCCGGTGATGTGATCATGATTATTCAGTTGGTCAGTCCAGTACGCGCCCGGTTCCTGACTGAGTTGACGCGCTGTTTCGATCATATCCTCAAACAGCTTTTTCGTCATGCGTCCGCCGTCGCTTGGCACCATCACGATCTCAGCCCCAAGCGCCCGCATATGGTCAGCTTTTTCTTGGCTGAACGCATCCGAGTACACGATGCGCACACGGTAGCCCTTCACGGCACCGATAAAGGCCAGCGACGTGCCAGTGCTGCCGCCCGTGTACTCAACGACCGTTCCGCCGGGTTTCAAGCGTCCATCGGCTTCGGCTTCCGCGATCATTGCCTGTGCCATGCGGTCTTTCATACTGCCTGTCGGGTTCGCGCCTTCGAGCTTGATCAGCACACGGGCGCCGCCGGACGGGACGACTTTACGCAGTTCCACAAGAGGGGTGTTGCCAATGGCTTCAAGGACATCGCGAGCGATTTGCATTGTTACTTATTCCTAGGGCGCATTCCAAGGCGAATCAAGTTGATGAAAAGACCGATCATCGTGCGGCTTCCTTACCTGAGACAGGTGGCGCGAAGATGATCCTGTTTTGCTTTCTATATCCTGAAAATTGAAGTAACTATTCTGTTTAGAAAATTTGTGTTACAATGTGTAAGCATAAATTGGAGGGTTGCTATGTCCGCTATCGCTGGTCTTCGCTATCTCCCCGATTATATCACGCCGGATGAGGAAGCCGCGCTCCTCGCCATCATCGATCAGCAGCCGTGGCTCACCGATCTCAAGCGCCGCGTGCAGCATTATGGCTATCGTTACGACTACCTGAGCAAGCGTGTGGATGCCTCGCTACGACTGGGCGATCTCCCCGCGTGGGCAGATGATCTCGCCGCGCGGATGTTCGCAGAGGGCATCACGCCGGAACGTCCCGATCAGGCCATCATCAACGAATATCTGCCCGGACAGGGCATCGCCAGCCACATCGACTGTGAGCCGTGCTTTGGCGACACCATCCTCTCACTGACGCTCGGCTCGACCTGTGTGATCGACTTTACGCATCCCAAGACGCTTCAACAGGTGCCCGTCCTCCTCGAACGCGGCAGTCTGGTCGTGATGCAGGGTGAGGCACGGCATGACTGGAAACACGGCATCGTGGGGCGAAAGTCGGATGTCTTCAACGGACGCATCTATCAGCGCGGGCGGCGTGTGTCGATCACGCTGCGGACAGTGATGTTACAGGCAAGCTAGGCCGAGGGATTGGCGAATCCATCATCGGGGCACGCTTAGGACGTACCCCGATCAACTGAGCTTACGGGCCGACGCGCATCACCCGTTGCAGGAAGTCCATCACGCTCTGCAACGTTTCCGCGTAGCGATCACGATGAATGCAGTGCGCCGCGCCGCTGATGTAGGCAACTTCGCAGCGCTTGGCAAGTCCGACAGCTTCTTGCGCCACTTCAGGGCTGACGATTGCGCCCTTGGTGTGATCTGCCGTGATGAGCAGAATCGGGCATTCCACCTTCTTGATCGCCTCGCGCCACGAATAAGTCGCGATTCCGATACCCTGTGTGGCGATGTCCGGGCTGTATTCGCCATGCGATTCCGCCCACGGATACAGCTCATCTTCCGCCCAATTGGGGTTATCGGCGCGACCTTTGGCGAGCCGTTCTTCCAAGGGCAGATCGTGGAAAGCTATCATCTGCTTGGCTTGGTCGTGACGGCGCTGTATATCCTCTTGTGCGATGGCAGGCAGCGGATCAGGCAAGAAAACGGGGTCTTCCAGCAGTGTTGCGCGTACTAGTTCGGGATACTCCGCCGACACTGCCAGCGCGGTCTGCGCGCCCATCGAATGTCCGAACACGAACGGCTTCTCCAGCCCCAATTCGCGGATAATCGCGGCGACATCATCCGCGAGCAGCTTGACACCCAAATCCTTGACTGGCCCGCGCGTACGACCATGACCGCGCGCATCTGGCATGATCACGTCGAAGCTATCTTCGAGATCACGCGCCATCCGCAGCCAGCACAATCCGTTATCGGTATAACCGTGCAGCAGCACAATCGATGGCTTGCGGCTGCCTGCCCCGCTGCGATGATAAAACACTTCAAGCCCGTTGGCTTCAACAACACCTTTTGACCATTCAGACATAGATAAAAATCTCCTTTTAACTGTCACGCGTCACGGCGAACTAAATAACTCACCTTACGTAGTTCGCATCTTGCCTACCGCGATAATGGCGAAAATGGTGCTACGTTATTCCTCGGTTCCTCCTCTCCGCTTCGCAAAGAGGGGGTCAGGGGGTGAGGTTGCGTAAGGTCAGTAAATAACTAACCTTTCACGTAAGAACGCTTCTCTGCCACTTTGCTATCGCGCACGATGAACACATCCACGCCACGCACATGCCCCGGCTGCTCGGCACTGCTCCAGTGATACGTCCAGCACACGGTGGCGCGGTCGCCCGCCGCGATGATGTCCTCGAACTCGAAGCGGGCGTGCGGTGAGGTGGCGAAGAATTGCTCCCAAAACATGCGCACGACGGCTTGTCCTTCGTACATCGCGCCATCTGGCGCGGGACTGGTATTTTCGAAGCGGCAGTCGTCGGTGAACAGCGCCATCACCGCGTCTACGTCATGACGGTTGAAGGCGTCGTTGAACTGCGCGATAGTGGCGCGGGTGATGTCGGTGAGTTCGGCGTCAGAGAGCGGTGTCAAGATCGATTTCCTTCGTGTGAAGGCAGCGGATCGCGCGATCCGCTGCCCGTTTCGTCTCAATTGGTTAACGAACGACCAGTCCGGCTGGCTTCGATGACATCGAGCACCGCCTGACTGACCTGCGCCGCGTACTGCGGTTCACTCACAATCGTACCATGATTAGCGCCTTCCACGACGCGGACTGCTCCATTCGTGGAAAGATCAGCGAGTTGGTCATAGCGCTTTGTCCACTCAGCAGCGTCTGCGGGCTGCGGTGCGCGGATCACGATCAGCGGGATGTCGCCGAGGCTGGTCACGGCGCGGGCTTGCCCCGCCAGCGCTGCCCATTGGCTGAACTCGGCGCGGACAGCGTCCCATGCTTGCGTGGTAGGCCAGAAATTGGCGACGGCGCGGTTAGCTTCGTCCGCGAGGCCGGGGCGGAGCTTACTGGCGTAGGGACGGAACACGCCGAAGCGCGCCAGCTCCGCCATCTCAGCATAGGTCATGTTCATGCTCGCCTGTACCATTGCCTCGCTCTCCATGCCCGTCAATTCCCACTGGTCAGGATGCGCGGGATCGACCATCATCATGCCGACGACCTCAGCGGGATAGGCTTGTGCGAACACACGGATATACTGCCCGCCGAGCGAATGCCCGACCATCACATACGGCGGCTGGATGTCTGCCCGCGCCAACAGCGTATGTAAATCTTGCGCCGTTTTCATGCCATCGCTCGGCGTCGGCGCGAGATCGCTCCAACCGTAGCCGCTGCGATCATACGCGCACACGCGGGTCTGAGTGCTGACTTGCTGCTGTACCCAGTACCAATCGGCGGAGAAACCGCCCGCGCCCGCCTCAAGAATTACGGTGGGACTGCCCGCGCCCGTACACTGAACATGCAGCCGATAGCCATCGATCTCGACCAGCGTACCGGGAGCCACCAATGCATCGGAACCCGTATCCGCGATGCCTTGATAGACATAGGCCGTGCCGAGCATGACCACCAGCGCGATCACGAGCGCCCACAGGCCACGCGCAAGGCTGCACCCGATCTGAGCGATGAGGCGGCGCGGACGCAGCGGGTGAACGACTTGCGTGTGATGCCAGACCCACCCACATGCCGCGACTACTGCCGCCAGATACGGCATATGCGTCAGGAACGTCGCGCTGTCGATCCACGCGGAGAACAGATGCAGCGGTAGAAAGGTGAGCAGGTACAGTCCGCTGATGATCGCAGTGCTGAGCCACGCCGAATGCGTCACGCGCAGTTTCGGCAGCAGATAGCCGCGCCAGCCGATCTGCTCATTGAGCCAGAAGGCGTACACCATCACCACCGTGAACAGCAGCATCAAAGCCAGCGGATACTCGACTTTGCCATCCGGCGCAAGCTGATCGAGCACCGTGAAAATGCCGCCCCACAGCAGCGGCACACCAAGCAGCACATACCACTGCACACCTGTCGGAAGCCGCAGCAGGGCGCGGAAATTCGGCGCGGCATTTTGTGCAGCGCCATCGAGCAGCAATGCCGCGATCACCGGAGCCATCGCCGCCAGCAGCAAAAACGGGATCGACAGCACCTGCACCGCCGCCGCCATCGGCACCCACGCCAGCACGAGCGTTAAGGCGGCATACGCGGCGACCGGATGGCGACGGATCAATGAACCGAACGAAACGGAGGATGGAACGGAAGACGCGGTACTCACGATGATGCTCCTTGCGCTGAACAAGCAATGTACACAAGGTAGCATTGATGAGAACCTGCATCCTCTAGCCGCAGTCATGCCAAGAATCACATTTTTCTGTGACCGATGATCATGACCATCGTCACGGTGACTCTAGACCAATCGCAGCGACTGCGCCTTGAGGACAGCTTGGGTGCGGTCGCGCACACCGAGCTTGCCGAAGATGTTGGTAATGTGGTTCTTCGCCGTGCCTTCGGTGATCACCAGCGTATCCGCGATCTCACGGTTACTGTGCCCCTGCGCCATCAAGCGCAAAATCTCGATCTCGCGGGCGGTCAGCGGCTCGATCAACGGTTGCGGCGAGAGCGGGCTGGCGGTTTGCCGCGTCAATTCGCGCACGACTTTGGCGGCAATTGAGGGCTGCAAGAACGTTTCGCCGCGCGCCGCCGTCTGGATCGCTTCCACCAGCCGTTGCGCGGAACTGTCCTTCAGCAGATAGCCGACCGCGCCCGCCCGCAGCCCTTCAAACACGTATTCGTCATCATCGAAGGTCGTTAGCATGATGATCTGGCATTCCGGCAGCAGCGTGCGCAGTTGACGCGTGGCGGCGACTCCGTCCAGCACGGGCATCTGCACATCCATCAACGCCACCTGTGGCTGGTGCGCGACGGCAAGTTGGATGGCCTCCTCGCCTGTGCCCGCTTCCGCCACGACTTCGATCTCCGGCTGTGTAGACAGCAGCGTATGCAGCGCTTCACGGAACAAGACTTGATCATCTGCCAGCAGTACGCGGATCATGCGGGAACCTCCACTTGCAGCCTAAACCCCTGTCCCTCTTTGGTCTGGATGGTGAGCTGACCATTCAGCAGTTGTACCCGTTCGCGTAGCCCCAACAGGCCGAAGCCGCCGTCAGTCTGTGCGCTGCCCACACCATCATCCTGCACCGTTACAACGATCATGTTCTCGGTGCGGTAATCGAGCACAATCCCGGTATGCTTGGCCTTGGCGTGCTTGCGGATGTTGGTCAGCGCTTCTTGCACAGCGCGGTACAGCGTCATTTCTATCGCTTCCGAGGCCGTGCGGATTGTACCCTGAACGGTGAACTCTCCCGCGTGTCCTGCGCCGCGATGCTCATCAACGAGTAGTCGGATCGCGTCCGGCAGCGTGCGGTTCTCAATGGGACTGGCGCGTAGGGCGGTGATCGAGCGCCGAATTTCCGCCAGGCCGTCTTTGGTCAGGGCTTGTGCTTTGAGTAGCGTTTCCCGCGTGCGTGCTGTGTCCGTCCCCAACAGCGCCAGCGCTGCCTCGATCTGCATATTCACCACCGTCAGATAATGCCCCAAATTGTCGTGAATCTCGCGGGCAAGGCGGTTGCGTTCGCGCAGAGTCGCCAATTCTTCGGCTTGGGCGGCGTACTCGGCAAGTTGGCGGCTCTTTTGCTGCGCGCGTTCCTCGCCTACGATCAACGATCCGAGGCTGGACACAATGGCGAACAGCAGCCCGAACGATAAGAAGATCGGAATGATCCGCCACAACTCCGGGATCGCGCGAATGGTGATCAGCGAGACCACGATTGCCCACCCCGCTACACATGCCACGCGCCAGCGCCGACTCAATACGCTGGCCTGCACGATCAAGGGCACGACGGTTGCCGCTGTGCTTGGACTGTACGTTGCCGCTTGCACCTCCACCAACATCATCGCGATCCACCATACGCTTTGTAGGGCAAAATAGGCAATTACGTAGCGTGGAGATCGGCTGCGTTGGACGGCGCGCCAACCGACCGTCGCGTTGATGATGAAGATTAGCCCCATCACGATGGTGGCGATGTAAATCGGCGTCGCTGCCCGCACGGTCGCTTCGATCACCGCCAGCGTAAACAGCGCGAATGCAATCGCGAATAGATGAGCAGGCCAACTGATCAGGCGCTTCGAGAAGATCATGCGCTTACTGTAGCATAAATTCCGTTGAGCCAAGCACGCTTTGTTGTTACGCTCAATTAGTAGTGATTCTGTCGTTTTCTGGTGTACTACTGATACACAGTTCTCGGAGTAGATTACGTGGAAAATACACCGCCCAACAAGGCACAAGTTCGCAACAAGTGGCTCAGGCGGCTTGTGATCAATATTCCGTTGGGGTTACTTGCCTGCGCAATCATTTTCGGGGTTGGTTTCTGGGCGCTCTATTGGCCTCTAATCGAACTCCTTGCTTGGGGGCCGATCCTACCCTTGGCACATTTTCCATTCACGTTTGCGGGTATTGCGCTCGTGGTGTTCAGTTCTCTGCGAGGCCAACTAGTGGCTGCGATCACCGCTGTCGCAGTTGGGATGGGTCTCATCGTGCTGGGGATGTGGACAGGCATTTTGTCGGGCAGCATCATGAATGCCGCGTTTGACATTCGCATGTCCATTTTTGACATATTGGTCAGCATGGATATTGGCATTCTGATGGGAATCGGATTTAGACTCCTCACGAGCGTGTTGGATACTGAAGTTCGCGACGAGACTCAATGGATGCAAACGCAGCATTTGCGCCAGCTTGTACTGGTTGTTGCCAAACATATGCTGCTCCCCGGCCTGTTCATTAGCGGCAGCTTCGGTGGGATCGACGGACTACTATTCGGTGTCTTAGCTGGATTACTCGCTGGTTTGGCTACAGGCGGTGTCGATCTACTGCACTTCGTCACAGGACATCATGTCTTCGCGCTGCCCATAACTGAAAATCAAACCGCGTCCTAGTTATTGTTCATCTCGGTGATAGACTTAACTGCTTAGCGTGTGATTCTCGATAGTCGCGAACAAGTTTCCCTAACTTATGCTTATCAAAAGAGGATTTTTATGAGCTACCTTGAGCGTTTTTCGATTGCTGGCAAAAAAGCGGTAGTGACGGGCGGTTCCAAAGGTATCGGTGCGGTGGCAGCGCAAGTGTTGGCTGAAGCGGGTGCGGATGTCGCCATCGTCGGGCGCGATCAAGCGGGGTTAGCCGATACGCGCCGTCTGGTGGAAGCTGCCGGACGCCGCTGTGTGAGCATCGAAGCCGATTTCGAGACCGCCGATGGCCCACGCCGCGCCGGAGAGCAAGCGTTAGCCGCCTTCGGCACGGTCGATATTCTGGTCAACAACGCGGGCATCGCGCGCATCACCAACCTGCTCGAACTCTCCTTCGAAGACTGGGAAGCGACGATGTCCGTCAACCTCCGCGCGCCGTTCGTCCTCTCACAGATGGTTGCGCCCAACATGATCGCGCAGCGCAGTGGCAAGATCATCAACCTCTCATCACAAGCCGGCAGCGTAGCGATGGACGGTCATGCCGCCTATTCGTCGTCCAAGGGCGGGTTGAATATGCTCACCAAATCGATGGCGGCGGAATGGGGCAAATACAATATTCAGGCCAACGCCATCTCGCCTACGGTTATTCTCACGCCGATGGGAGAGCGAGTGTGGGGCGAACCCGCCAAAGGCGATCCGATGCTGGCGAAAATCCCGTTAGGACGCTTTGGCAAGCCGCTTGAAGTAGCCGATCTGATCCTGTTCCTCGCCTCACCCGCCTCTGACCTGATCTGCGGCGAGAACATCCTGATCGACGGCGGCTACACGTCCTTATAAACACTTTCGCCTTCGTCTTTGTCTTTACTCAGCACTAAGGACTTAGCACTGAGCACTACCCTTACGGCAGTTCCGCCGAGCAGTTCGTCCAAACGGTATCTTCCGGCACGCGTGGGAATCCGGCAAAATCGGACAGGTCGTAGAATCGCCGCCACAGCGTGCCATCGGTGCCGAGCATATCAACCACGTGCAGGTCGGTCGCTTGGCGGTATTCATACGTCACGGCGCGGCTGTCCGGCGACCAGAACACCGGCCCCGTCAGGATAGGCCATGTGCTGTTCAAGGGCTGTTCGCTGCGCTGACTGCCATCCGTCGCCGCCATGATCACCGTGCCCGCGCCGTTAACAGTACGTTGCCCGAACAACCAGCGACCATCCGGCGAAAGGTACGCCCCCGACGCCACGTCCGTGAGCACCTCCCGCGATTGCCACGTGGTCGTATCCAGCAGCGAGATGGTGGCGGCGTTGACGAGGTTGAAGTCGCGGCTGCTGGCGTAAGCCAACCAGCGTTCGTCATCCGACCAGCCGATGTAATGGAAACTGCTGATCGCCAGATCGCCCATCTGGAACGGCGCGAAGCGTATCCACTTCCACGCGGTCGGGCTGCTCAAACTGCTCGATTCCGCCGTCGAAAGCACCCACACCGAATCGTCTTTCGAGCGCGCGGCGATGTTGCAGCCCGTCGTGTTGTTCAGATAGATCGTTGGCTGGCTATCCGTGAGATTGATGAGTTCCGAATTCTGGCTCAGATACGGCACGCACGTCCAACCATTATCGAAAAAGGCGACTCCGCGCGGGAAAATCGTCGTCAACATGAGTTCCGTCGCGCCCGACTCAAGGCTGAACTTCTTCAACCGGTGGGTGGGCATATATTCGGTATTTTCAAAGTAATAAAAACTGCCGCCCGACCAGTGCTCATTCAGCAGCATGACCGCCTCATTCGTCAATAGGTTCCACGTCCGCCCATCAACGCCGAAAATGTCCAGCCGATAGCGCACGGACAGCACATCGGGAATCGTCGCCAGCGCGAGGAATTGGTCGTCCGGCGACCAACGCATCACGACGCGATACGGTATCCACGTCAGCGGATTGATCCTCGTGACCTTGGCGGCGGGATCGAGCAGCACCAGTTGATTATCGCGCTGACTGATCGTGATCAGCGCCAGCCATTTGCTGTTAGGCGACCACCACACATTCTCCGCCGTCATCGTTTGCCCCACGTAGGCCGCCTGATACATCAGGTTGAAGTCGATCCGGTAGGTGTAGCGGATACGTTCGGTCAGTTGATGCGTCGCCCAATCCACACCCCAGATGATCACGGTGCGCGGTGATCCGCCCTGATTGCTGGTGACGAGGTAGCGCCCATCGGGGGAAAAGCCCATCAACTGGATGTCCTGAAATTCTGGCAGCGTAACTTCTAGCGTCTCGTTGGGCAAGCGGGTCAGCGCGAGGTGCGACCGCGTCATGTCGAAATCAAGCCACGTATAGGCGATGCTGCGGCTGTCTGGCGACCATCGATATTGCAGACTGGCGTTGCCGGGCAGGTGCCGCTGAATCGTGATTTTGCCCGTGCCGAGCAGCGGACGCACCTTGAGGTTAAAGGCCAGCAGGTTGCCGTTTTCGTCGGTATACGTCGGCTCCAGAAACAAGATCGACTTACCATCGGGTGAAATCTCTGTGTCAGACGCGACGCCGTGTACAGTGGTGGGGTTGGCGATCCCGAATCGCGCGCCCGTATGTGTATCGAGCAGACCGTTGCCGAGCATTTGCGATCCGGTATAGCGCACGCAGCCATAGCCATCCGTGATCGCGCGCGCGCCCATCACGGCGACCAGCACCAGCAGCACGAACAGCCCCAACAAGCGCCCCATCTGACGCATCAAAAATCGCATGACTTTGTGCCCACTCCTTCAACCACCCACGATTGTACGCGTGAGTCGCCTATGTGACATGGGCGATCATTGAGCGCTCATGAGGCTTTCAACAAACGATCATTCTCACATGGGTTGCTTTTTAAATCGCACTTGCATGGTTACACTAAGGAAAATTGTCCGCGTAATCGTGCGCATCAACGCTCCAATAAAGAGTCAAATTAAGGATATTACGATGCAATACACCAAACTTGGACGTTCGAACATGACCGTGAGCAAAATTTGCTTGGGCACCATGCATTTTGGGACGGTCACGCCCGAAGATGAGTCCTACCGGATCATGGACAAAGCCTTGGAGATGGGCATCAATTTCTTCGATACCGCCAACGTCTATGGCAGAGACGCCTATTGTGGGCGTACCGAAGAAATCATCGGGAACTGGTTCCAGCAGGGAGCCGGACGCCGCGATCAAACCGTCCTCGCTACCAAAGTGTACGGCAACATGACCGGCACGCCGCCGCCCAACGAAGAACGTGGATTGTCGGCCTACAAGGTGCGCAAACACGCGGCGGATTCGCTCAAACGCCTGCAAACCGACCACATCGATCTCTATCAGGTACACCACATCGATGAGCGCATCAGCCTTGAGGAGTTCTGGACGACCTTTGATCGCCTGATCAACAATGGCGATGTGCTGTATATGGGCACCAGTAACTATCCGGGCTGGGGTCTCGCCAAATACCAAATGTACGCGTGGCAGCATAGCATGATGGGTTTTGTCTCCGAGCAGTGCCAGTACAATCTGCTCAGTCGCTATCCCGAACTCGAAGTCTTCCCCGCCGCGCAAGATTTCGGCATCGGCATCATCCCCTATATGCCCCTCGGCGGCGGCTTGCTAACGGGCAAGAAAAAGGCCGATGCGGGCACGCGCACGGCTCAGGTGGAAAAAGAATATTATATGGACATGGCGACCAACACGCAGCTAGAGGCGTTTTCCGCGCTGTGCAAGGAAATCGGGGAAAAAGAGCATGTCGTAGCGATTGCGTGGGTGCTGGCGAATCCGGCGGTTTCCTCTGCCATCGTCGGGCCGCGCACCGTCGGGCATCTAGACGGGCTGGATCGTGCCGCCAGTTTGCAACTGGCACCTGCCACCATGACCCGCTTAGGCGAAATTTTCAACATCAACACGGGACGCCCGTTGAAGGCCGATGTGCCCGCGCCCGCTGCCTTTGCATGGTAGCTTGATGGTAGAGTAAACATCTCTCCCGCGTAATCCTGAGCATCAGCACCATCGCGCTGTCACTGCACTGGCGCTGATGCTCCTCCAAAAGGATGATTGACTCGCGGGGAAAATTCGTGTTATAGTGACGCACGTAACCTATCGAACGCTATTTACCCCTGACGGAGGCAAATGTATGGCAATCCAATCTGTAGATCTTGTGAGCCAGCGTGCGCTTTCGTGTTCCCGCGCCTAGGTTGCTGAGTTGCTAAGTTTCTGACACCTGCCTTTAGTTGCATTCAGTCTGCCCGCGAACCCTCACGAACGCACGCCTATATCTCGGCTCCGACCATGTACATCACATTGGTTGAGAGATGAGTCAGTGCGTTTGATGCCTGTGATCTGAACATCCACACGTTTGCATCGGCCTGTTCTCTCTCAAGTCGCCACGATCCACATAATCTGTTTTTCTGATCTAACGACATGAGGGCTGCCCTGACTGCACCCTCGATGAGAATGGACTAACCATCTTGTCTTCTAACCGTCTAAACAACGACGCTGAGTATTACGAGAAGCGTTTCGATCCGCTGTATTCCGACCGCAAAGCACGCCGCAAGCGCAAAGTCAAAGTGGTGCATCAAGCTAAACGGGAAGAACACGACATCAAGCACGATGTAGCCGAAATCACCGGCCTCGAAGATGGCTTGCAGATCACCTACCAGCCGTCCAAGTATGAGTCGGGCTGGCTGCTGGACTCGCTTTCCGCGTTCTACGAGCAAGACCTGATCAGCGATGTGCTGTCACTGGTCAAGGGTGGCAAGGAAGCCAGCGTCTACTGCTGCGAAGCCGCGCCGTCGGTGGATGTAGAATTCGTCGCCGCCAAAATCTATCGCCCGCGTATGTTCCGGCAACTCCGCAACGACAAAATGTATCAGGAAGGCCGCTCGCTGCTGGAAAACGAAGGCCGCAAAGTCAAAGAGCGTGACCAGCGCTTGATGAAAGCCGTCGGGCAGAAAAGCGCATTCGGTGCAGAAGTTTCGCATCAATCGTGGCTGCTGCACGAATATGTCACGCTGCAAGCGCTGTACAATGCGGGCGCAGCCGTTCCCAAGCCTTACGCCGTCGGCAACAATGCGATCCTGATGGGCTACGTGGGCGATGAAAACATCGGCGCGTCTCCCCTGAGCGAACTGCGTTTGGAGCGCGATGAGGCCGAAGTCTTGTTCGGGGACGTGATGCACAACATCACGCTAATGCTTGAGCATGACATGATTCACGGCGACCTGTCCGCGTACAACATCCTGTA
This sequence comes from Anaerolineae bacterium, assembly GCA_019637615.1. Classification (GTDB taxonomy): domain Bacteria; phylum Chloroflexota; class Anaerolineae; order Aggregatilineales; family UBA2796; genus JAHBVK01. The sequence continues at coordinate 213,811 of JAHBVJ010000005.1, forward strand.
CTGGGCAGGCAAGGTCACGCTGATCGACTTCCCGCAGGTGACGAATCTGGTGGTGAACTCGAATGCACGCTTCATCCTTGAGCGCGACATCACCCGCGTCTGCGAGTATTTCGCGCGGCAGGGCGTCCGCTCCGATCCGCGCCAGATATTCTTTGATATGTGGGATAAATACGCGCTGAAACGCCGCGTTGAGCGCACGCAGGAAGACCTCGAAACTGAGATCGAAAGCTACGACGACGAGAGGTGATCAGCGCGGTCACGAAAATCCGCCGTACTCACGCACGAGTGTGGCGGATTTCCTATCTCCACGCATCACTACCATCGTGTGAACTTAGCATTCAGCCCTCAGCACTTAGCACTATTAGGACGTAAGTAAACCGCCAACAGTGACATCCTGTTATGCGTATGCTGCAAAAGGAGATAACCCTGATGGCATTTCCGTTATCGGTGCTTGACGTGACGCCAGTGGTGACTGGCTCCAGCGTGAGTCAAGCCTTGCAAAATTCGATTGACTTAGCGCGTTTTGCCGATGCACGCGGCTTTACCCGTTACTGGTTCGCTGAACATCATAATTCCCCCGGCATCGCCAGCACTTCCCCTGACATCATGATCGGTCAGGTAGCGCGCGAAACCCGACATTTGCGCGTCGGTTCCGGCGGCGTGATGCTGCCTAACCATGCCCCGCTGAAGGTAGCCGAGTCCTTCAAAGTCCTTGAGGCGTTGTATCCCGAACGGATCGATCTCGGCATCGGGCGCGCGCCCGGCACGGATATGCGCACCGCGCTGGCGCTGCGCCGTTCGGAAGAAGGGTTACAAGCCGCTGAGAATTTCCCCGAAGCGCTGTTGGAATTACAAGCCTTCGCGACGGGCAATTTTCCCGCTAATCATGTCTTCAGCTCGGTCATGGCCTATCCCAAAGATGTGCCGCTGCCGCCGATCTGGTTGCTAGGCTCCAGCGGCTTCAGTTCGCAGCTTGCAGCATTTAAGGGGACAGGCTTTTCGTTCGCCCACCACATCAACGGAGCGGGCGCGGTGCAAGCCATGACCACCTACCGCGAGGAATTCCGTCCGTCCGCCCAGTTCCCCAACCCGCATGCCATTTTAGCCGTCTCGGTGATCTGCGCGGATACCGATGAGGAAGCCGAACGCCTCGCCCTGTCCGTGACCCATGCGTTTTTCACCTTGCAAAAAGGGATTTCTGCCACCAGCGGGATGCTCAGTCCGGCAGAGGTCGAAGCCTACCCGTTGTCGGCGCAAGACCGGATGATCATGCGGGCAGTGCGTGAACGCCACATCGTCGGCAGTCCATCCACCGTGCTTAAACAATTGACGCCGCTGCTCGATCAGACTCAAGCCGACGAATTAATGATTCTGTCGATGATCCATGATCACGCGGCGCGCAGGCATTCCTATGATTTGCTTGCCAATCTATTCGAGGTCGCTCCAACCTACCAAGCACAAGAGCAGCGTTGAGTGAGCCTGCCCACGAAAATCCGCTATACTCGCACATAAGTTTGGTGGGTTTTTGTGGGAGGCTGCGATCATGACCGTGAATCTTGCCAATTGCGCCCTGCGTTTCAGCATCCCCGTGAACGATTCCTCCCGCGCGCAGCGTTTCTACGAAGATGTACTCGGCTTGCCAGCAGGTAGGCACGCTGGCGGCGGGATCATGTACGAGTGCAATGGCGGCTATTTCGCGCTGGTGCAAACAGGCACGGCGGGCAGCCTCCAGCATTCGCTCATGACGTGGCTGGTGGAAGACATTCGGGCGGCGGTCGATGAATTGCGGGGAAAAGGCGTGATATTCGAGACCTACGACATGCCCGGTTTCAAAACCGAAGACGGCATTGCGACCTTCAGCAATTCAGATCGTGTAGCGTGGTTCAAGGACAGCGAAGGCAACTTGCTGGCGTTAGCGCAGATTATCCTCTGATGGACGCAACTAGTAGGTTTTGTGTCAGTGTCCCGGCACTACTCAACCGGGACTGGCTCTAAACACGGGATCGACACCGTAAAGGTCGTGCCCTTGCCGTATTCCGTATCGACGTATACCCTGCCGTTGTGCTGATCCACGATGCTCTTGACGATGGACAGTCCCAAACCGGTGCCTGTCTGCTCAAGATGCGCTTCGGTCGGCACGCGGTAAAACTTCTCGAACAGGTGCGGCAGCGCTTCGTCGGGGATGCCGAGGCCGTTATCGCGCACTGCCAGCACGAAGTCGTTGCCTTCAATGCCCGCCGCCAATTCTACGATACCACCATCGGGCGTGTATTTGATCGCGTTGGACAGCAGATTCGTCAGCACTTGACCGAAACGCAACGGCGACAGCCACACTTGCACCCCATCCGGCGGTGACACCAAGCGCAGGTCGATATTCTTGCCTTTAGCTTCCAGCTTGAACTCGTTCAGATGTTTCAGCAAATACGAATTGACCTGCACGGGTTCGAGGTGCATATCGATGTTGCCCTCGATGCGCGCCATATCGATCAGATCGCGGATCAGACTCAGCATCTTGCCCACGTTCCGCTCGATGATTTCGAGGCTTTCTCTGGCGGTGCCGTTGGTGCGCAGCGGTTCGCGCAGCGTCATATTGAGCAGTTTTTGTGCGTTCAGGATCGCGCTCAAGGGATTCTTCAGGTCGTGCGAGACCATGCGCAGCACATCATCTTTTAGTTGGTGAATGTGCTCCAACTCCACCTGCCGCCGCCGCAGATCGAGGTGTGTGCGCACGCGGGCGAGGACTTCCTCGCGCTGGTATGGCTTGGTGATGTAATCCACACCGCCCACCTTGAACGCCTGCTGTTTCACCCCGATGTCTTGCATCGCGCTGATGAAGATCACCGGAATATCCTTCAGGCGGTTATCGGCCTTGATCGTGCGGCACACTTCATAGCCATCCAGACGCGGCATCGCCACATCCAGCAGGATCAAATCAGGGGTATTAGAGCGCAACCACACCAGCGCCTGTTCGCCGTCGTAGACACAGTCAACTGCGTAGCCACGCTTCGCCAGTGTTACTGACAGGATGTCTGTCAATTCAGGTTGGTCATCAACGATAAGAATATGCTCAGCAGTAGATTCTAGATTGGTCACAATGATTGCGTCCATCAACTCAAAATAAAGATCAGGAATCCTGTATTGATAATGATGTAAGATTCCGTTGATTTGCGATAACTCTATTGCATAACGAAACGTAAGCCAATGCCCCAACTATGAAATTTGTGTCAATTTTCCACAAGCAAGTTTTGCGTTAAAATCAAACACAAACGTTCTCCAAACACTGCCTAAACCAATGGAAATTTTTACGCCGACCGAACATATTCAGGCCATTCTGAAAAATCTCCCGCATCGTCCGGGCTGCTATCTGATGAAAGACGACACTGGCACCATCATCTATGTAGGCAAAGCCATCGACCTGCGTAACCGTGTGCGCAGCTACTTCGACAACAACGTCATCGATCCCAAGACGCTGCGCCTACGCGAGCACATCGTGGACATCGAATTCATCGTGCTGCCCTCGGAGATCGCCGCGCTGCACACGGAATATCAGCTCATCCAGAAGCACAAGCCGCGTTACAACATCCGGCTGAAAGATGACAAGGCTTACCCCTACATCGTGGTGCGCTGGCAAAACGACTTCCCCAGAGTCGAGATGACGCGCCGCATGGAACAGGACGGCAGCCGCTACTTCGGGCCATACACCTCCGCGTGGGCGGTGCGTGAAACGCTCGATGCGCTGCGCCGTGCTTTTCCCTTCCTCACCTGTGATCGTGACATCACCGGCAAAGACTCGCGCGCGTGCATCTACTATGACATCAAGCTTTGCAACGCGCCATGTATTGGCGTCGTCAACCGCGAGGAGTACCGCGCCGGTCTGCAAAATCTGATGGATTTCCTCAGCGGGCACAGCACGGGCATCATCGAGGTCACGCGCCAGAAGATGATGCAAGCCTCGGAAGACCTGAACTTCGAGCGGGCAGCGGCACTGCGCGACCAATTGCAAGCGATGGAACGCATCGTCCAGCGCCAGAAAGTGATCTTCCCAGTCGATGTCGATCAAGACGTGATCGCCTTCGCGCAGGAGAAGAACGACGCTTGTGTACAGGTCATGTTCATTCGCGGCGGACGCCTGATCGGGCGCGATTATTTCCTGCTGGAAGGCGCGGAAGACAGCAACGACTCCGAAGTGCTGCGTACTTTCCTGATGCAGTATTACGAAGAAGCGGCCTTCGTCCCGCCGGAAGTCTTGCTTGCGCACGAGGTCGAAGAAGCCAAACTGATCGAGCAGTGGCTGCGGGATAAGCGCGGCGGCAAAAAAGTCTCGATCACCGTCCCGCATCGCGGCAACAAGCACGAACTGATCAAGATCGCCCACGACAACGCGCAGGAAACACTCGCCATGCTCAAAGCGCAGTGGGCCAGCGACACTAACAAACAGACGCAAGCCATCGATGAGTTGCAGCAAGCGCTCAACTTGCCCAACCCGCCCAACCGCATCGAATGCTTCGACATCAGCACGCTGCAAGGCACGCATACTGTTGCCAGCCGCGTTGTCTTCGTCAAAGGCGTCCCGCGCAAAAACGAGTACCGCAAATTTAACATCCGCTCCGTCACCGAAGTCTTGGAGCCGAACGACTTCGCCTCGATGCGTGAAGCGCTGACTCGCCGCTTCCAGCGTTACGCCGAGGCCATGCAAAATCCCATCCTCGCGCCGGGCAAAAAAGATCAGGATGAGACGTGGCGTTTGCTGCCCGATCTGCTGATCATCGACGGCGGCAAAGGGCAGCTTGGGATTGCCGTCGAAGTGCTCAAAGAATTCCACTTGCTCGATCAAGTGCCAGTGGTCGGACTCGCCAAGCAGCTAGAGGAATTGTTCCAGCCCGGTCAATCCCTGTCAGTCATGCTCCCGCGCCGTTCGGAAGCGTTGTATATGGTGCAGCGGGTGCGCGATGAAGCCCATCGCTTCGCCATCACCGCCAACCGCACGCTGCGCGCCAAAGCGGGCATCACCAGTCGTCTGGAATCGATCAAAGGCATTGGCCCCGCCAAGCGCAAAGCCCTGCTAAAAGCCTTCGACCGTGACATCGACGCCATCAAGAACGCCAGCATCGATGATCTGGTCAAAGTCCCCGGCATCACGCGCCAGATCGCGGAGATCATCAAAGCCGAATTGTGACGTTCGGAGAATTCGCCGCCAGCATAGATCGTTATGAGGTGCCCATAACGATCTGTGGGCGATTCATACAAAATTTCTGAAAGCGTTATGCGTTCAAGTCGTCCATCAGCTTTGACTTATTATATATTATGTTGAAATTATTGCCTCGCTGTGTGGGGGCAGGTGCGCACGCTCTGTCATTCATATCTATCGGCGTATCAGCACTTCCGCCCGTTTCCTCATCGACCACGCAGCGGCATTGAGCAATTATCTTGAAGGAGCATTGATGGCAATCGTGACGAACGCTAAAACCATTTTGGAAAAGAGCAAATCGCTCATCCAAGAGGGGGAATTTGGAGCCGCCAAGGTATTGTTGCTGCAATTGCTGAACCATGATCCGTCGAATGGTCGCGCGTGGTATGCCTACAGCTTTGTGGCGGAAACCTTGGACAAACAAATTGACGCTGTGGAGAAAACGCTGATACTCAGGCCGGATTCTCAACGCGCCGCCTATCGCCTTCAAAAACTGAAGGCACAGGTCGAGGCTATCACGCCCAACCAAGAGCCAGCCGACGAAGCACCCGCTGTCGCTGCACCCTTAGCCGCCGAGGCCAGTGATGTAGAACCCGTAGCCGAAGCGGAAGCCGTAACGGTGGTGGCCGCGTCACACGAATTGTTACAGGACGATCTTCAGTAGCACCATCCGCCGCGCTCAGACGAGCGGATAGATCAACCGCGCCGCGCTCATCGGCGTATCCGAGCGCAGCGCGATGCTGGTGGAGGTCGCTGGCATCCACGCCGGGGCTTGCAGCACTTGTGGGATCGGACTGCGCGGATCGTAATGACAAAATACGCTGCTGCCCCGGTCGCGCCATTCCCAACGAACGGTCTGCCAGAGCTGACGCGCTGCTTCAAGCTGCCCCGCTGCAAACCAGAGCTGTTCCGCGTGCAAATTGCGCATCTCATGATCCGCTGGGATCACATGCATGAACGTATTGAGCAGACTGATGAGCAGCGGCACTTTTTCGATGTACAGCGACATCAAGCGCCCTTCTTCTTGAATGCTCATGCCCGCTAACAACCGACCAGCGCGATCAACAGCAACCAGATAGTGATGGATCGGCGTAGCGAAGGGCGTTTCTTGCAGCCATGCCTGCAACTGCTCGGCGGTTGTCGGCTGATAAAAATTGTAGTCCCGATAAAAGCTGTTCAGATTCTCCGCGATCGTTTCCAGTTCCTCCGGCTTTGCTGCGCGCACGGTGATGCCGTCTTCGACGCGCGGCGGTTTAGTGCGCATCGGCACGGGACTCGTCACCACTTTCCCCGCGATCTGGCTTGCCCATTTCTTCGCGTTGGCAATGGAGCCGACATTGCCCGCCTGAATATCCGCCAGCAGGATCGTATCCGCGCCACTGCGCTCCATCGCCCGCTCGATCCGCCACTGCGCCAGCGCCGCCGCGATTCCTTGTCGGCGGTAGTCAGGGTGTACCATCAAGGCGCTCAACAGCGCATAGCGGCGTGGATGCCCCTCGAATTGACATTCTCCAAAGCTGACGTGCGCAGCACCTACCAACCCCGCTGCGCCGTTTGCTTCTGCGACCACGCCCACGACATCGCCATGCCGAAGGCCATACACTTGATAGGCGGGCAGGTGAAAACGCGGACGAAACGCCACCGCGCCACCGTCGGGACTTTGTTCTGTCAGGGTAGCTAACGCGGCGCTGTCGTCCGGCGTCATTGCTCGTAGTGTAAACGCGCTAGGCATGAGTATTCCTTTTATCATGACCCCGGTTGCGGTCATGATACCACGAGAATCTTGCTCACTGGCTTCAATCACATTGGATCATGCTGATTTTGTTCAGACTTGACAATCGCGCAAAATCGATTTACTATCTAACTAGTTAGTTAGAAAAACAACCGAATGGTTAGATCGATTAGATTGGTGATGACAGAATGTCGAATCCAGACACCAAACGCGGACGCTCTCACAACGCAGCCGGAGCGCGCGAAGCCATTCTGAATGCTGCTGAGGCGGTGTTTGCCAGCCACGGCTTTGATGGCACGCGTGTAGACGCCATTGCCGAAGAGGCGGGCTACAACAAGAGCCTGATTTTTCAGTATTTTGGCGACAAACTCAAGTTGTACGAAAGCGTTCTCAGGCGTGCCGACGAGCAATTTCGCGGCTTCCAGAATCAAATGTTCTCGGAACTGGCACGAGAAGAAACCATGACCAATCCTGATCAACTCAAAAGCCTGTTCAGGAGCTTTCTGAACGCCTATTTTGACTATCTGGTGGCGCATCCTGCCTTTGTGCGCATCTTGAATTGGGAACTTGCCGAAGGCTGGGTGACCTATGCTCAGATCGCCAGCGAGAGGGATCGAGACGAGATGTCTGCTCTGAACGCAGTCCTTCAGACGGTACAGGCGTCGGGCTGGTTACGCTCGAACATAACCGCGACCAGCCAATTCATGCTTGGGCTGTTCACCAGCCAACTGTATTTGAGCTTGATCCCGTTGTTTAAGGCGTTCTTGCCAGCTACCGATTGGCAATCGCAGATTGGGTTAGCGCAATCGCGGGATTTTATTGTTGGCTTCGTCATGCATGGGCTGCTCACAGACGCAGACGAGCCACAAGCATAGCCAACCGCGCGGCACATAAATATGTTGCCGTCAAGTGAATGACGATCAGACTCCATTTATCAACCTTCCGACACGCTTCGGGGGTGGAGGTCAAAGATGAAACTCGATTTTAGCAACAAGACGATGGATATCGGGACGTTCGCGTTCAACTTCGTACGGACGTTGATGGTAGCAGGCACAGGTGGAGCCGAACTTAACGAATGTCTCTTGGTAGCCGGAAAGATCAAGGATAACGATAGCGAAAGTTGGGTACAAGAATGGAGGATCATGGCGGATAAGGTAGCAGGCATTGCGGAACATGCCATGCGCCTTAACCAGACCGTGACAGCGCGACAGGCTTATCTGCGCGCCAGCAACTATTACCGGACTGCCATGTTCTCCTTGCCGCATACGGACGCCCGTCTAGATCAGTACCTGACGCTTAGTCGTGAGTGCTTTCATAAAGCCGCGCGCCTATCCTCGCCGCCAGTAGAGATCATCACGATTCCCTTCGGAGATGCCCTGCTCCCCGGTTATTTTCTCTCCGCTGGCAGCGCCCAAAATCCGACCCTCATCGTGCTCAATGGGGGCGACTCCACGAATGAAGAGATGGTGCATTGGATCGGCTTCGCGGCGGTGGCGCGTGGCTGGAACTGCATCACCTTTGAAGGCCCCGGTCAATGGAGCGCGCTCCAATTGAATCCCGGCTTGTACATGCGCCACGATTACGAAGCGCCCGTCAAGGCCGTCGTTGATTATCTCGTCCAACGCGGAGACGTTGACCAAGACAAAATCGCGTTATTCGGGCCTTCTTTGGGGTCAGTGCTTGCGGCGCGGGCAGCGACCTTCGAGCCGCGCATCAAAGCCTGTGTTTGCAGCGGCCTCATCGTCGATGTCTACGAAGGTTGGCACGCTGTGTGGCCTGCTGTGCTTCAAAAGGCTCCGCCCGCCGCGTTTGATGCGGTCTTCAGCGGCTTAGAAAAAGTAAGTCCACAACTGCACGGGATGGCGAATCACTTCCGCTGGATGTTGGGTGTCTCCAAGCCGCATGAGATTATCGATGCATGGCGACCCTACAACATCAAGCAGCTCGCGCCGAAGATGCATTTCCCGCTGTTGCTCGTGTACGGTGAGGGCGAAGCTGCCCAGAGCAATGAGCAGGTTGGCCTAAGCGTCCTTCGCTTCGTGAAAGAACTGTCCTGCCCTGTCACCATCCATTTGTTTAGCTTCGAAGATGGGTGGGCTGCCAGCCATTGCCAGATCGGGGCGTTAGCTCCGCTTCAAATGCTCGTCTTCGATTGGCTTGACAAAGTGATCAATGCCAGCCCATCGCTGCCGCTGCATGACATGAACACCGCCCTCGATGTGTTCACCAAATATATGCATTCCGACAAGGCCAAACTAGAAGCGGCGGAATTAGTAAAGCAGTTGCGCGCCGAATTCGCCTAACCCATTGACCGTACGCGATAAAGGGTAATCTTTTCAGCGACATCGATTACCCTTTTGGCTGACCAGCCGCGCTCTGATAAATTCATGTGCTAACTGCCGATTAATTAGTGTTCACCTACGCGCGATTACTCCTAAGTTGCGATATAATCGCGACGATAAGCTAGGTTAACATCCTGTACTTTGAACGGAGTAAGCTGTTAACCACCGCATACGGCTTCCGTATCATTCCGTAAACGCGCGATATGAAGGAGAGTGGGAATGGCTACCCCACAGGACGTGCAGGCTCGTCTAAACAAAAGTCTCAATCTGATCAAAGCGGGGCGCACACAGGACGCCAAACGTCTGCTCTATCGCCTGCTGAAGGATGAACCCAACAACGCGCAGGCTTGGTATCTCACCAGCTACGTGGCGAGCACCTTCGACAAGCAGATGAAGTCGGTTAAGAAAGCCTTGCTCATCGACCCTGCTTTCGTAGAAGCCGCCGAACGTCGCGCCGAACTGCTCCGTCAGGGGGATGTCGATGTGGATGCTACCCCTTCACAGCCGATGCTCTTTCACGACGACCTTGCCGCCGGACTAGACCTCGACTTTCCGCAGGGTGCGGACGATTCAATGGTTTCTGCGCTTCCGTTCCCGACCGTCAAATATATCGTCGGGATGGTCGTGGGCACCACCTTGATGATTCTGCTCGTCCTGCTGATGGCGCGCATTATTCCGGTTTCTTCTATGATCGAGCCAGCCGCGCCGACTGCTCAGGTGACGGCAGTACCTCAATAGGCAACTAGCCAGCCAGCGATGGACGCAGGAGAGTTACGTGCTGTCTAACGCGTTGGGTTGTTCTCTTTTGTTCGCGAGAGTGATTTTTCTAATTCCCTTCTCTCTAGAAAATATTTACAAAATTCTAACGTTCTTTGTCTTGACAATTCGAACTAGTATGCTATACTCCTTAATATGAAGTCTTGACTCTAGTCTCCATGAGTCAACTTTGAGCGCGGCCTCTTCTAGCCGCCAAATTCCAATAGTTCCGCTGTTGTTCCGCCCAAAAAGTCTTGTGTCTCTTCTCTATTGACTGTACGCGGCCTATTTTTCAGACAACATACTTCGTACCTGTATGTACTCAGCACTGTCCCATTTTTCAAACAACATACCTAAATCAAGCGAGGCACACATCTTGTACGTGATGTACTCAGCACTAAGGACTAAGCACTCAGCACTTCCTCTGACCTTTTAGACATCAACCGTATCACTGTGTAGAATGAGTTCTATGATGCAGCGTCGTTCCACCTCCGATCCTTCCTCCCGCGCACCCTTCGCGCGGTTAACGATCAGCGCTTCGCCGCGCTCGGTAGGATGCCTCGCTGCCACCACCCCGACCAGACAATGTACTATCGGAATGATCCCCATCTCACCTCTCAATGGGATCATTGAAGGGATCATTACCCGCTCGGAAAGGCCATCATGAATACGCTCGATGAACTCTTACACAGCAGCCTCGGCACCGTCTTCACCGCCGCTTCGGTAGAGGTGCGGCAGCGCGGCTCCGTGATCTACCAGAAGACGGTCGGCAGTCTCGATCCCGAAGGCAAGCTAGACGGGGATGTCCCACCCGTCCGCCGCAACACGCTGTTCGACTTCGCCTCGCTGACCAAGCTGTTCACCACCGCCGCCTTCTTCCGCCTCGTGGACGCCGGACACGTCTCGGTGGATACGCCCGTCATCGACGTGCTGCCCGGTTTCGCCGGATCGCGTCCCATCCGCCCCTATCCCGATCCGCTCAAACCCGGTGCAGTGGTCGAAGTCGTCCCGCCCACCGAAACGCGCGTGGATGCCAGTGCTATCACCTTTCGCCATCTGCTCACCCATTCCAGCGGCCTGCCCGCGTGGATCAACCTGCGTGACGCCGACGACATCCCCGGACGCCTCGCCATGTGCCTGACCACGCCCTTCGCCTATCCGACGGGCACGCGCGTAGTCTACAGCGATGTCGGCTACATCCTGATCGGGGAAGCCATCGCCAAGATCACCGATTCGCCGCTCGACTCCGCCATGAAGCGCCTCGTGATCAAGCCGCTCGAACTCAGCCTACACTACAGCCCGATCCCCGATCCCGTCGGCAAAGTCCCGCCCACCGAATTCTGCCAGTGGCGTCAGCGCCGCATCGTGGGCGAGGTGCATGACGAGAACTCAGCCACGCTCAACGGCGTAGCGGGGCACGCGGGGTTGTTCGGCACTGCCAGCGATGTTGCCACCCTCGCGCAAGTCTTCCTGGCCGATGGCGGTGGCTTCATCACGCCGCGTCTAGCGCGCGAATCTGTCCGCCGTCAGATCGAAGATCGCGGCTTGGGCTGGATGCTGCGTTCGCCGCAAGGCTCCTCCAGCGGCAGTCTGTTCAGCGAGAACAGCTACGGGCATACGGGCTTCGTCGGCAACTCCGTCTGGGTCGATCCCGCCCGCCAGTTGATCTGCGTGGTGCTCACCAATCGCGTCTTTTTCGGGCGCAACCCCGACGCCATCATGAAATTCCGTCCCAAGTTCCACGATGCCCTGATCAATGCGCTGGAAGGCTAGATTTTACGCCTTGAGGGTGGTATCCATGTTACACTAGCGGAAATTCAAGAGGCTTTCCGTCTTTACGAAGGACAAAGCACTCAGCACTTTCTTGAGGATACTTATGCGTACAGTTGAATGGCATGACGGGCGTGTGCGGATGATCGATCAACGCCAACTGCCGTGGAACTTCTCCTATATTGAATATGAAGATTACCGCGAAGTCGCACAGGCCATCACGGATATGGTGGTACGCGGTGCGCCCGCCATCGGTGCGACGGGAGCCTTCGGCATGGCGCTTGCTGCCTATCAATGTCCGGCGCAGGTCATCGGCAGCGCGATTGAATATCTAGAAGTCGCGGCGGTCATCCTCAAGAAAGCCCGTCCCACCGCTGTCAATTTGGCATGGGCCGTCGATCGCATGATGCGCGTGGCGAAAGACGAGTTGTTATACACCACCAAAGATGTCATCAACGCCATGCTTGCCGAAGCGCAGAAGATCGCGGACGACGATGTCCTGATCAATCAGGCGATGGGCAAGCACGGTGCGGCGCTCATCCGCAACGGCGATACGGTGATCCATCATTGCAACACAGGGGCGCTGGCGACAGTCGATTACGGCACCGCGCTTGGCGTCATCCGTACCGCCTTCGAGCAGCGCAAGAAATTCCGCGTCCTGCTCACGGAAACCCGCCCCCGGATGCAGGGCGCGCGGCTCTCCGCGTGGGAACTCAAGCAGCTTGGCGTCCCCTTCGAGATTATCCCTGACTCGTCGGCGGGCTACTACATGCGCAAGGGCGAGGTCAAGCTTGTACTCGTCGGTGCGGATCGCGTAGCGGCGAATGGCGACACCATCAACAAGGTCGGGACGTATATGCTGTCCGTGCTGGCGAAGGAGAACAACATCCCCTTCTACCCGGTTTCCCCGACCAGCACCATCGATCTCGCTATGCCAACGGGCGATCAGGTGCCCATCGAGGAGCGCTCGGCGGATGAAGTGCGCACGCCCTACGGCAATCCGCTGATCCCCGAAGATTATCCGGTGCGCAATCCCGCCTTCGACATCACGCCGCAGCGCTATTTGGCGGGCATCATCACCGAATTCGGCATCGCGCTGCCGCCCTTCAAAGAGTCGCTGCCGCGCATGGTGGAACGCAGCACGCAGCCAGCGGTCAAGTGATGCGTCGTGCCTAGCTCCACCCCGGTGATCGGTTTTGTGTTGGCGGCGCTCAGTCTGGTCTTCATGGCACCCTATGCACGTCTGCTGCTGCCCGCTGCGCCGCGTAGTCTGTTCATTGCGGCGACTCTCGCCTTGAGTACTGGCACGCTCTCGCTCGTCGTCTTGTGGATCGGGCTGCTTGGCATTCCCATCGATTGGCGCTTGGCTACCCTCATCAGTGCTGTAATCAGCGCCATTGGGTGGGTCATCTGGTGGCGTCGCCGCCCTACGGTTGCTGGTGGGGATGACAAGCCCTTCAAGCTGCGAGACCTACCCTTGCCCGCCCAAGTCAGCCTATTGATTATCGCGATCTTGGCTGTACTCATCCTATTCAATGCAGTCTACTGGCCTTTCGCCATCGATGACGCCGTGACCATCTACGCCTTCTGGGGCAAGCAGATCGCGCTGACTGGCAAGTTGCCGACTGGCACGCTCTACGAAGCCTACCCGCAGTTGGTACAGACCATCTACGCGGTCATCTTTCAGGCGTCGGGACAAATCAATGAGTATGCGTCGGCGCTCATTCCGGCGGCGCTCTCAATTGGGGCGATGTTGGCGGCGTATCTGCTCGGCGGTCAGTTATCCTCGTGGTCAGTCGGCCTGATCGCTGCGCTGTTGATCGCCTTTACGCCCGCCTACGCAAATTGGGCATCATCCGGTTACGTCGATCTGCCGATGAGCTTCTTCTACGCCATGACCGCCGTTTTCCTCATCCGTTGGGAGCGCGATCAGCGCTGGCAAGACGCGATGCTGACGGGCATCATGGCGGGGCTGGCAATGTGGACGAAGAACAGCGCCTTGATCTTGCTGCCAGTGCTTGGCCTGTGGAGTATGTATCAGGTATGGCGGCAGCGTCGTCTGCCCAACTTGCGCCATGTCGCGTTGTTCACCGTTGCTCTACTGGTTGTCGGGGGAATTTGGTACATTCGCAATCTGCTCGTGGTAGGCGTGATCGTGCCACCGACAGGATGGACGGATAAAGCGATCCACACGGTAGCGACGCTGCTGCCCTATCTCACAGATCGCCCGCATTTCCCGATTGGGATCGTGCTGACCGTTGGCTTACTGTTCACGCTCTGGCGGCTGATCAGCAGTCGCGCTCAAGAGTATGCGGCGGCGCTCCTGATGATCTTCTACGTGCCGTTCTTCGCGGCGTGGTGGTGGCTGGCCTCGTATGATGTGCGCTTCCTGTTTGGCGTGCTGCCTATTGTCGCGGTGATAGGAGCCTACGCCGTAGCCATGTTGTTACGCTGGCTCAACCGCTTTACGTGGTTCAGCAGTGTTCATCAGTATCCAGCCGGACGCGCGGTCATCGTTGTGGGTTTGCTGGCGTTGGCAGTGCTGCCCATGTTCACCGCCGTCGATTTCAAAACGGAGTTGATCCGCAGCCCGATGCTCTCCGATGAGGAGAAGCACCGGATTGCATATGGAGCACGTTACGACATGGCGCAGTGGATCAACGCCAATGTGCCGCGTGGATCAGTCATCTGGTCACAAGACCTGCTGCTGCCCTTTCTAGTCGATGATCGGCGTGTAGTGGGCGGCGGTTGGCCTACTTCGCCGGAACAGTTCGCGGGCTACGATTACTGGCTGCTAAGTCCGTCAGATGTGCTGCCCGCGTGGTTCGAGGGTGCTTTCGCCAGCACACAGCCGCTTCATGAATCCGCTGGCTACCGCCTGTACCCGCTGATCCGCCGTTAACGCCAAAAAGCACGCTACAATAGGTGGCGTGTTCTACCAGTTAGGGGACGCTTTCTCATGAAAATAACCTTTCACGGCGCTGCACGAACGGTTACAGGTTCACAGCATCTGATCGAAGTCAACGAGCACCAAATCTTGCTTGATTGCGGTCTGTATCAAGGCAAACGCCAAGATACCTTTGACCGCAACCGCAAACTGCCATTCGAGACCAACCGCGTTGACGTGATGGTGCTTTCGCACGCGCATATCGATCACTCCGGCAACATCCCCAATCTGGTCAAAAGCGGCTTCGATGGCGACATCTATGCCACCTACGCCACTCGCGATCTGTGCGGGGCGATGCTGCTGGATAGCGCCCATATCCAAGAAAACGATGTTGAGTTCGTCAACAAGAAACGCGCACGCAAAGGGGAGCCGCCCGTCGAGCCGATCTACACACAAGAAGATGCGGTACGGGCGCTGAACAATTTCCATTCGGTGGCCTACAACCGCGCCATCAAGATCATGCCGGGGGTCACGCTCACTTATCTGGACGCGGGGCACATGCTCGGTAGCGCCATCGTCATGCTGAACATCGAAGACCGTGAAGCCAACCGTGATGTAACGTTGGTTTTCAGCGGCGATCTCGGTCAGCCCGGTCTGCCCATCCTCCGCGATCCGACGCAGATCGACAAGGCCGATGTGTTGATCATGGAGAGCACCTATGGAGATCGGCTGCACGAATCCTTCGTTGACAGCGAAAAGGACTTGCAGCGCATCGTGGTCGAGACGTACAAACGCGGCGGCAAGCTGATCATTCCTGCCTTCGCGGTCGGTCGTACGCAGGAGATCGTCTACTCGCTGCATAAGCTCTCGCTGGCGCGCAAAATCCCGTTCCTGCCGATCTATGTGGATAGCCCGTTAGCCGTCAACGTGACCGACGTATTCTCCAACCATCCCGAATGCTACGATCAGGAAACGCGCGATTTTATCAGCGGCGCGGGCGCAGATCGCGATCCCTTCGGCTTCAAGGGGCTGCAATATACGCGCTCCGTCGAAGAGAGCAAGGAACTCAACTTCCTGCGTGAACCTGCCGTGATCATCAGTGCCAGCGGCATGGCGGAAGCCGGACGCATCCAGCATCACCTTGTCAACAACATCGAAGACCCCAAGAACACCATCTTGATCGCAGGCTATCAGGCAGAAAATACACTAGGTCGCAAGATCGAGGAGAAAGAACCGAGCGTCCGCATCTTCGGAGAGATGTTCCAGCTGCGGGCACATGTGGAGAAGATCACGGGCTTTTCCGCGCACGCCGACCGCAAAGCGCTGCTAGATTGGGCGGCTGCGTTCAAGAAGAAACCTGTCCGCACCTTCCTCGTGCATGGTGAGGAAAAACCGCTCAACGCCTTGGCGGATGGGTTGCGCAAAGAAACTGGCTTCGACCGCGTTGATATTCCTGACTTGCATCAGACGTTCAATGTATAATTGAAGTGAAGGCAAACGCGCAGGAAAGACTATCTCGCAGCGGATCGTGTTCAGTCCTTAGCGGATGCTGGTCTTTAGCTGCCACCAGAACTAGCACTGTCCACTTAGGGACGGGGTGCGAACCGTCCGGATGATGAACGACATGAGCGGCGCAACGACATACGACCCATTTGAAACGGACTGGCGAGCCTGTCTTGAGGCGCATCTCCGCTATGTCATCACTACCGGGGATACCATCAACGAGGTCAGCCTTATCGACGTATTAAGAGCCAGCGGCTTTACCGATGAAGACATTGCCCGTGTACGTTACGAAGTCACAGGCGAAGCACCCATCGCTGAACCAGACGAACCAACCGCTGAAGAACCGATTTCCACCGCCGCTGAAACCGTCGTTGAAGTGGTCGAGCAACCAGTAGCCGCCGAACCAGCGGCGGAGCCGCCGCCAAGCAGCGTAGAGCCGGAACCGTTGGAACCGATAGTCGCGTCGGTCGAGGCCGACACGGTGGAAGCCATCAGCGAACCTGAACCAAGCGTGGAGATCGAAGAAGTTGTCGTCTCGCCGGCTGCCAGCAAGGATGCCGAAACCCCGCCGCCGATGCAGTTATCGCTGTTCTGACGGCTGATCAACAAGGTTAAGAGACGGGCACTCACTGTATGAAGCTCTGGATCGACAAATGCTATTGCATCAACGAGACGTTCGAGTCGCTGCTCGATCAAGCCCGTAGCGCCAACTTGACGCTAAACCAGTTGGCGGATCAAGCGGGCTGTGGTTTGCACTGTGGTTGGTGCGTAGCCTATTTGCGGCGCGGGTTGCAGACGGGCGAGACGGGGTTTGATTATCTGCTGCCTAAAGAGCCTTTAGAGTTGCCAGAAGTTGAGTAGCACCCGTAATACCGACCTTCCTTAATTCAAAGTGTACCGTCACCAACTATGTTGTATCGCTCCTTGTACCGCCACTGGTTTTCGCGCGTTGATGCCGAACGCATTCACAATGTCACATTGGCAGGGTTAGCCTTGGTCAGTAAGAGCGCACTGTTAACGCGCTTGCTGGCGCTCCCCTTTTCGGTGCGTGATACGCTGCCCATCGAAACGCTCGGTCTACGGTTCGCGCATCCGCTAGGGATGGCGGCGGGCTTCGATAAAAACGGGATTGTGCTCGGTGCGGTGGGTGCGCTTGGTTTCAGTTTCATTGAGGTCGGCACGGTGACGCCGCAGCCACAAGCGGGCAACCCTAAGCCGCGTTTGTTTCGCCTTCCGGAAGATGCCGCGTTCATCAACCGGATGGGCTTTCCTAGCATGGGTATGGCAGCCCTCCAGCGGAATTTGCGCTTACGCCCGTCGCTACCAATTGGCATCAGCCTCGGCAAGAACAAAGATACGCCGCTGACCGATGCACAGCGGGATTATAATGCCGTGCTTACGCGGTTGTATCCGTATGGCGACTTTTTTGTCGTCAACATCAGCTCACCTAATACGCCCGATCTACGCAAACTGCAAACCCGCGCCTTTCTAGCTGAGTTGTTGAGCAGTTTGCGCGAAACATTGCAGCATTTAGCGGGGGACGCTGCTCCCAAGCCGCTGCTCGTCAAAATCGCACCCGATCTCTCCTTGAATGCGATCGATGATGTGGTCGATCTTGCACTGACTTACGGCGTGCGTGGGTTGATCGCCACCAACACGACCAATGATCGCGAAGGCTTGAGCAGTCCAAGCCGTGCAGAGACGGGTGGACTCAGCGGGCGACCACTGCGGGAACACTCGACGGCAATTATCCGTCATATCTATCGGCAGACGGGCGGTAGCCTGACGATTATCGGCGTGGGCGGTATCTTCTCCGCTGATGATGCTTGGGATAAAATAACGGCTGGCGCTAGTCTCTTGCAAGCCTATACTGGATTTATTTATGAAGGGCCGAGCTTCGCGCGGCGGCTTATGCAAGGGCTGCATCGCCGTTGGCTGGCGGTTGGCGCGCCTGCGTGGTCAACCCTGATCGGTAGCGAGGTGGAGGAGCCTGTTCGATGACCGCCCAAATCCCTGACAACTTCATCTATCGCGGTGAAGAATATGCCTTGGTGGGCAAAGAAGGCGACGGCTTGCTGACCCCACTCGACTACGGGATGCGGCCTGTCATGATCCACACGGCGTGTTATCGAGGCTTCTATTGCGCCTACCTCGTCACCGAAGACGGCCTGTACCTGACCAACATGACCGTCCGCACGGCGGATGATGTCTACCCTGTCGTGGATGGCTACCAACCTAGCGTACGCGATTTCACAGCGATATACCGCGATATGCGCATCCTGACCAACTTCACAGGCAAGCTGCGTCTGGCGCGTGATTTCATCGAAGAATTGTATATTCACATGGGCTTTCAGAAGCCATCAGCCTTCCGCACCGTGCTCGACTTCCAATTCAGCGAGGGCAAACTGCAAAACATCACCGATCTCTCGGCCTATTACGCGGAAATGCGCGGCAAGTTCAAAGAGCAGTACGAACGCGATCCGAACTTCCCACAGCGGATTAACGACGCCTTCTCGCTCGATCTGGATGTGGATTGATGCCATCCCTATTTGTCTATGGCGACGCCGCGCTCGACATCCGGCTGCAAACAGATGATTTCCCTCAGCTCGGCGGGGATGTCGAGGTGTCGTCTCTTGACTTTCTGCCGGGCGGTTCGGCCTCCAACTGCGCAGTAGTCGCGGCTCGCCTCGGTGCAACCGTCAACTTGATCGGTATCACGGGCACGGACGCGCGCGCCCAAGTGCTGATCGATGACTTAGCACAACACGGTATCGATCTCACGTATTTGCGACAGGTGAACGGCGCACCGGGTGTGATTCTCGCGGTGATCGGGGCGCACGGCGAGCGCACCTTTTTCTCGTATCGCGGCGTTAACGCAACGTGTACGTATGGCGAGCTGCCGCCGACGCTGTTCGGGCACGGTGACATCCTGCATATCTCCGGCTACACGTTCCAGACGGCGCATTCCCGCGCCACCGCCTACGCGCTGATCGAACGCGCCAGAGCACAGTCGGACTGCCACATTTCACTCGATCCGTCCTATTTGTCGGCGCGGGATTGGAAAGACCCTGACCTATTCGCCACACTGGATTTCTGCTTCCCCAACCGTGAGGAAGCCTACCTGATGACAGGTGAACGCGACCCCGAACGCGCCGCAGAACAGTTACGGGCGGCTGGCGTGAAGACCGTCGCCATAAAATTGGGTGATCAGGGCTGCTATGTGACCTCGGCGCATGGATCGGCGCACCTGCCCGCGTATACCGCCGATCAGGTCGTGGATACCATTGGCGCGGGCGACGCCTTTTGTGGCGGATTTCTGTGCGCGATCCTTGCGGGTGAAGGGGAACAGGACGCCGCGCGCTTGGGCATGGCAGCCGCTGCCTACGTGATCGCGGTGGCAGGCGGGCACGCCGGCGCGCCGACGCGAGAACAGGCACTGCGCTTGATGGATGCTCACTCGTAGCCGAGCCACGTGGGGAAATGCGTCAGGGCAATCTGCTCGATCTGCGCCAGCACTTCCTCGATGGTGCCGTCCGCGTTGATCTCTATGATTGGTTCGCCGTACTCGCGCAGATAGTGAATAGCGGCGTCGTATTGATGGCGCAGTTCAGCGAGGCGCTCATCGAACAATTCGCGGGTGAGGCTGCGCTTGGACATGCGTTGATAGCAAGTTTCGGCGCTGGCGTTCAGGAACAGAGTCAGATCAGGGCGGCGCGAGCCTGCATTGATGCTCATGACGTACTCGATAGGCAGTTCCGGCGTGGTCTGATACACAAGTGACGACAGATAATAGCGATCACAGACAACCATGTGTTGATGTTGGCTTAAGAATGGCTCGATCACTTGATGCAGATGGTCAGCGCGGTTAGCGGCATAAGCCAACGCCAGCGTGCGCGGCGAAACAGCCATTTCTTTGCGCAGCACTTGGCGGATTAGCTCCCCGCCGAAGGATGGATCGTGCGGCTCGTAGGTGAACATAATGGATTGTGGGCGGTCGGGTACTCGTCCTTGGAGACGCTCGACCAGCCGTCGCGCGATTTCGGTTTTACCGGAGCCATCGAGACCTTCGATCACCAAAAAGAAGCTGTTGTACGGTTGGGGCATGAGTTCGCCTTTTGTGTGTGCGCCTGTTATGCTCGATTCTACCGCACCTAGCGCATCCGGCTGTAAAGGATAATTGTTCTGCATTGTCTAATCGCCCTGCTATCGCACCACGCTCCCACTGGTCACGTTGGTTGCTAATCTTGCTATTGTGCTTCGCGGCGACGCGCCTGTATCACCTGATGACGCTGCCGCTGTTTCTCGATGAGGCTTCACACCTGACGCGCGCTCAGTGGGTATGGGAAGGTAAGCCCCTGTATTTGCTAGAAACGGGCAAAGCGCTGGCTCCTTATCTAGCCGCCGCGCTGTGGCCTTTCGTAGGCGCACCGTTCCTCGGTCGTGTCGTGGTCGTGCTGCTCGGCTTGATCGGGCTGGCGGTAGCTTACGCGGTCGGGCGCGATCTGCATTCGCCACGTGTGGGCTGGCTGACCGCGCTGCTGTGGATCGCCACGCCGCAGTTATTCTTCTTCGAGCGCATGGCCTTGGTCGATACCACCATGAGCGCGCTGGCGATGTTCAGCGTGTGGACGGCGATCCGCATGATGCGCGATCCGCGTTGGTGGTGGGCGGCGTTATGTGGCCTCGGCCTGATGCTAACAGTACTGGCGAAGCTGACCGGATTGACGTACCTGCCGATCCCGATCCTCGCGGTGTTCATCGGGCGCGTTCCGTGGCGAACGCGGTTCCGGCAAGCGGTATTGGCGCTAGTCGTGTTCGCCATCCTAGCCGCGCCGATGCTGTGGTACTTACGCAGCATCGACGCCGACCCGACCGGACAGAGCAGCGGACTGACCTCAACCGATACTAGTTCTCTGAGCACACGCATTCAGCGCAATTTACCCACCATGATCGAGGCCGAACGCGCCTACTTTGGCGATTTCATGCTAATTGTGATGGTGGTCGCGCTGGTCGCCGCCGTCGTGCGCTTTCCGTTCCGCAGCGGGCTGCTGATCGCGCAGATCGTGCTGCCCGTAGGCGTGATCGCGGCGACGGCGCAGGCGTTGTGGCTGCGCTACCTCAGCCCCGCCGCGCCCTTTCTGCTGCTGATTACCGCGCTTGGTCTGGTCGAACTCGGTCAGGGATTAGCGCGCGTGCTGCGCCGCCGCAGTCTTTGGATCGCATTGCCCGCCGCAGTCGCGATGATATGGCTCATTACGGTGAGCGCACCGTTCATCGCTACGGCCTATCGCGATCCCGCCGCATTGCCGCTACCCAACGGCGACCGTACCGAGTACATCACATGGATACCAAGCGGGTACGGCATCCGCGAGGCGGCAAACTACCTGAATAGGCGCATCACCGAGCCGATCACGATGATCGGGGTGGCGGTCAACTGCAATTCGGCGCGTCTATATCTGCGCGCTGACTCACCCGTGACGTTGATCTGTCCTGATCTAGACTGGGGCGGTGGTAACCCGCTCGTGGTGGCAGACATCAAGGCGCGGATCGCGGCGGACGGCGCGGTGTGGGTGCTGACCGAAGACAAGAACCCTCCAACCGTGGACATCCGACAGTTCGATGGGCGAGAGGAGATCGCCGCCTTCTCCCGCATGTTGGGACGGAACACAGTGCGCATCTTTCGCCTCACGGCGACGACCATCCCCGCGCAAGAGGACTAAATTGACTACGCTGCACACACATTGATTTCTCGCGAGTTTGGCGCACTATTGCTATAGTTGGCGGGATCACAAGGAAAGAGGACGCGATGAGTGCTGCTATCACGGGCGTTTTCAATATTCTGGCGACTCCGTTCGATATGGACGACCAGATCGACATCCCCAGTCTGCGTAAACTGGTAGATTTCCAGATTCGTTGTGGCGCTTATGGCTTGACCATCCTCGGCGTGTTGGGCGAGGCCAGCAAGCTGACAGTGGACGAGCGTAAACTGGTGGTAGCGACCGTGATGGAGGCTAATGCCGGACGCGTGCCTGTGGTGGTAGGGACGAGCCATCAAACCACGGCGACGTGCATTCAGTTGAGCAACAATGCCATCGCCGCAGGAGCAACGGGCGTGATGATCTCGCCGCCGCGCTTCGACAAAGTCACCGACGACAAGATCGTGGCTTTTTACGAAGAAGTCGCCAACGCATACAGCGCCCCGATCGTGGTGCAGGACTTCCCACCTGTGAATGATGTAATTATGTCGCCGGATGTGCTGGCAACCCTCGCCAACCGCATTCCCAACATCCGACATCTGAAACTGGAAGACCCGCCCCTGATGCAGAAGATCACGGCTATCCGAGAACGCACCAACCTGTACGAAATCTTCGGCGGGCTGGGCGGGATGTTCTTCCTCGAAGAACTCAAGCGCGGCGCAGCAGGCACCATGACGGGCTTCGCGTTTACCGAGATACTGGTCGCCGTATACAAAGCGTTCAACGCAGGGCAGGTGAAAGACGCGGAGCGCATCTTTGACCATTATCTGCCGCTGATCCGCTTCGAGAATCAGCCCGTAATCAACCTGTCGATCCGCAAGGAACTGCTGCGGCGACGCGGAGTGATCGCGACGGCGCGGTTGCGCCAACCTTACGTGGGCATCGATTACGAGACCCGCGAGGAAATCCCTTGGATTTTGCGGCGAGTGGGCATCGTTGATCCCACCCGACCCGCTCTGCAATAACGTCATTTTCTGCATTTGCCACCAGATTGACACCATAGGAGTAACTTCATGGACTTAGGCTCAACAGGTAAAGTCGCACTCGTGGCTGCCGCCAGCAAAGGACTCGGCTTCGGCGTGGCACGGGCGTTGGCGCGCGACGGCGCGCATGTATCGATTTGCAGCCGCGACGAGGCTTCAGTGAATAAAGCCGTCGAACAATTGAAGGCCGAAACGGGCGCGGACGTGATGGGCGTGAGCTGCGATGTTCGGCAAACTGAGTCGATCCAGCAGTGGGTGGACGCCACCGTGGCACGTTGGGGCAAGATCGACGCGCTGTTGGTCAACGCGGGCGGCCCGCCTTCTGGCAGTTTCAAAGACCTGACCGATGCCCAATGGCAAGCGGCGTTCGAACTCACCTTGTTGAGCAGCATCCGCATGATCCGCGCGGCGATCCCCCATATGAAGGATGGTGGCGCGATCCTGACGGTAACTTCTAGCTCGATCCGCGAACCGATTGAACGGTTGGCACTCTCCACCGTGATGCGCAGCGGCGTGGCGGGGCTGGTCAAAACGCTGGCGGACGAACTCGCGCCGGATGGCATCCGCGTCAATAACCTGATCCCCGGTCGGATCGACACAGACCGCGTGGCGCAGCTTGACCAGAATACGGCGTCCAAACTGGGCATACCGGTGGAAGAAGTGCGCGAACGATCCATCGCTAAAATCCCCCTGAAACGGCTCGGCACGATTGACGATTTCGGCGCGGCGGGTGCGTTCCTGCTGTCGCCCGCTGCCAGCTACATCACAGGGGCGACGCTGTGGGTGGATGGCGGGTCGATGCGCTCGATCTAGGCCGCTGCATGGTGACGCCTAGACATGCCCACAGCAGCAGAGCGAAATGCAGGATCGTCCACGGATAGTGATCGAAGAGGCCAACGGTCAGCAGGGCAACCGCGCCTGCACTAATACCCACCGCAAATGGATCGCGTGCCGATTTCCACGCGATCCCTGCTCCGATTGATAGCAGAAATGCCCACAAGATGAAGCCCGTGAAGCCTAGCTCGGTGATCACGAGCAGCGGATAGCTATGGACGAAATCCGGCTTGAGTTCACTGTAAGGACTGCGGAACAGCCAGCGCGCCGCGTAGTACGGGAAGTTGGCGAGGCCGACGCCCGTTACAGGATACTCACCGATCACATCTAGGCCGATCTGCGTGAAGATACGGCGATCCGAGATGGAGCGCAGTTCGGTCACTTCGTCGCCCACCCCCGCCCGCGCCAAGACGAATTTGGAATAGGTCAGGACGAAACCACCAGACGCGATGCTGGCGATGACTGTCAATGTCACGAGCCGCCAGACGATGGGACGTGTGATAATGCGCAGCTTGACGCCCCAGAATACGACGAGGCAGGCCGCACCCACCGCAGTGGCGAGAATGGCGCTGCGGCTGAAGGTGATCAGCAGCGCCCACAGCCCCACGGCATAGATCAGATAGAGCACGATAAGCTGCCAGCGGTGTC
The DNA here is from genome assembly GCA_019637615.1 of Anaerolineae bacterium. GTDB lineage: Bacteria > Chloroflexota > Anaerolineae > Aggregatilineales > UBA2796 > JAHBVK01. The sequence continues at coordinate 238,210 of JAHBVJ010000005.1, forward strand.
GTGCTGTGATCAGCCAGCCGGAGATCGCCAGCAGCGCGACGGCGAAATAGCCGCCGATCACGTTCGGATGGATGGTCAGGCCGTACGGACGCATCAGCTCGTCGCCGCCCGCGAACAACACGCTCAAACCGCGCCGATTGGGTCGGATGAGGAACTCGCCAAGCGAGGATAGCCCTACCGGACGCTGCAAGATGACCTGCCCGATCACGATCACGCCCTGAAACAGCAGCCCCGCCGCCAGCACTGCCGCAATCGCACGCGGTGACGGCCCCGCGCAATTTACGATCAAGGCGAACAGCAGCACAAGGCCAAGCTGAGAGGCGGCTTCCTGCGCCACATTACGGCGTAGCGCCCATTCTGGCGACCACGCGGCCCATGCCACGAACAGAATCGCCAGCAAAAGCCACAGTCGCCGCGAGTCGCGCAGCAGATGGAAGAAGCCCTCCGCGCCCATCAGGAGCCACAGTACTATCGAGAGCGCCAGTGGAACACTGACGAGGAACCCGGCAACATAGGGTTGAGATGGCAACCAGTTCGGACGGAGCCACCACGGTACCAGAAAAAAGACGAGTAGAATGCAGGCGTGCAGGCTTGGGCGTAGGAACGTTCGGACAGCGGTCACGGATCACCTCGGAGTAAGGTCATCCTATGAGCATACCGCATGGGGCGGATCGTGGTGCCCCGACCTGAGCGCTACTAACCGATGGCAATGAAGCCGAATGCGTTGCTCATCAATCACATCCGGCCCCATTGCGCTAACGGCGCTGGACGCTTACATCTGCTCGACCAAGCCTTCTAGCTGCGTGACCATATCATTGATCATGTTCACGCCTTGTTGCCAGAAGGTGGGATCGTTCAGGTTGATGCCCGCCTTCGCCGTAATGTTGATTGGCGAGTCCGAGCCGCCCGCCGAGAGCATTTCGATGTAGCGCGGCACGAAGCTATCCCCTTGCTTGCGATATTCCCCTAACAGCGCCATGACCAGCAGTTCACCGAAGGCATAAGCATAGACATAGCCCGGTACGCTGATGAAATGCGAAACGTAGCTCCACCAGATGCCGTAATCATCGCGCAGATTGACGCTGTTCTGGAACATGGCACGCTGTGTGTTCAGCCAGTGCTCGGTGATGTGCTGCGTGGTTAGTTCACCTCTAGTGCGGCGGTGGGTGTGGATGGCTTCTTCGAAGCGGTTCATGCTGATCTGGCGGAAGACCGTCGCGAAGGTGTCTTCGATCTTCTTCGCCAGCATGGCTACCTTGACCTGCACACTCGGCTCTTTGGTCATCATGTCGTTGAAGACCATCATCTCCGCGAAGACGGAGGCTGTTTCGGCGGTGGTGAGCGGCGTGCCCGCGCCATAGTAGCCGCGCGGCTGCGAGAGACGCATATGGATGCCGTGTCCGAGTTCGTGCGCTAAGGTCATTACATCGCGCCCTTGTCCGCTGTAATTGACGAAGATGTACGGGTGGATGTTGGTCACCGTCGGGCTGGCATAAGCGCCGCCACGCTTCCCCGGCTGAACAGGCGCGTGAATCCACTTCTTGTCGAAGAATTCCTGCGCGATGCTGCCGACTTGCGCATCGAAACCGTAGAACGCCGCCAACACCGTATCCCGTGCGCGATCCCACGAGTAGTAGCTATCGGCATCTTCAAGCGGGGCGTAACGGTCATAATCGTACAGTTCATCGAGGCCGAGCAACCGCTTCTTGATGTTGTAGTAGCGTGCCACAATGTCATAGCGTGAGGTGACGGTATCGATGAGGGCTTGGACACTCTCATCACTGGCTTCATTGCTGACATTGCGCGAGGTGATCCACGTGGGGAACTTGCGCAGGCGGTCGTCCGAAGCCTTATCGGCCAGAACTGTATTAAAGACATAAGTCAAGGTAGGAAGCTGCGTCCGTAGCCCCGCCGTGATGCTGCTGGCGGCACGTTCACGCACCCTGCGGTCGGGGTTGTAGAGCTGGCGCAAGACGGCTTCCTGCGGCAGTTTCTTGCCGTCGAAGTCGTACTGAATGCTGCTCACGGTCTGACCGTAGAAGCGCGACCACGCGCTGCGTCCGGTGACTTCCTTTTCGGAGAGGATTTTCTCTTCCGGTTCACTCAAACGGTAGGGACGGAGTTTGCGCTGTTCCGCAAGGAAATGCTTATAGGGTTCGAGCGCCGGGTCGGTCAGGAGTTCGGCGGTGCTATCGGGCGCGTTCGTCCATTCCAGCGTGAAGAACAAGGTGATCTGTTCAAGGCGCGAGGCGTATTCTTGCATCTTCTGGATCAATGCGCCGTAGGCCGGATTGGTGGTTTCGGTCGTCCACTGCAACTGCGCAAAGTTGATCAGGGCACCGAAGCGTTCGGCAAATTCCCCCTGCCATTTCAAGGCTTTGGCTAGTCCTGTCGCGTTCAGGGCAGCTACTTTACCCCGATACGTAACAGCGAACGATTGAGCTTCACTCAGCACTTCATCCAGCGCTATTTGAATGCTGGCTTCGTCAGCGGATGGAACAAGGTCAGCGAGATTCCAGACGACCTCTTCAGCACCAGTCAATTGTTGAACAGCATCTACCATTGCTTGCTTCCTTTGACATACTCGTTGCAACAGAATTCATAGAGAGAAATTGTAAAGCGTCCTTAGAAAGTCTACCATATTTCCGCAATTGCGCAATTGGTCAATTAGTTACTCGCCTCGTGCCGTGTTCCAGCGGGGTAATTATCCCTAGAATGATCCCATTGGCTGGTGAGAACCGGATTATCGGGGAAGCAGCGCTGAGGGCCAAGTGCCGAATGCTAAGTAACGACGATGGGCGACGTTGGAAGTGGCGAGGAGACGGTGAAAGGAATGTGGTTGAACGCGACATCGGTTGACGTACCTCAAGGTGATAGAAATGCCCCGACAATGAATTATCGGACTTACCTTACCAAGTCCCTGCGGGACTCAATAGAAGGAAGGGCTACAGAAAATCTCAAGTCGGTTGGTCGGTTAGCCCTGTTAACCCTGATATCCCTGTTTTATCAGGGAAAGTAACGGACGTTGGTTTTCTACGCTCAGATGTGCCGTCCTGAACCCGAAATAACAAGGCTCAACAGGGAAGATCAGGGCGATAACAGGGCGACAAAAAGTGCTACGTGTCAAGGGCCAAGGAAATGCGAGAGTGGCTGGATAGTTACTTGAGATTCTTTGTGGCGTTGATGGCGGTTGAATAGAACGATTACCCTGAAGCTACCTAGAAGACAAACAACGGTCAGGTAGAGCAATGACGCAACAACCGCGAAATAGAAGCGAGAAACCAACGCAGGAGTCACTCAGCCATAATAGATAGTATAGCATCGAGTGGAAAATTTGTCCATAGGAGAAACATAAGAGTTCTGTAAATATTTTGTGGAGAGGTCAATAACAACTGGATATGGCGAAGCTGGCGAACTTTTGTGTGCTGGTGTTGGAATACCTGAAGACGTGATCCTCGACTGCGGAGATTTCGGCTCAATCCCTACGAATGGGTACCTTCTCATTGGTTATTCAGGGAAATCGTCCACCATCACGCTATACTTGGCGGCATCACTGGAATGAGATGGTAAATAGGTTATGTCTGTTAAAGGATTAGGCACTCGACAGCGCGGCATTCGATTACCGATTTTTGAGTTGGTCTGCGGCGGCATGGTACTCGCCGCCATTGGCTTATTTGCCTACCATCTAGCACGGTACGCCCAGAACCGCGATCTGTTGCAAACAGACATCAGCATCGCGGGCATTCCGGTGACCGGGTTGACGCTGCAAGAAGCCATCGCGAATGTCGAGACCATCTACACACAGCCCGTCGAACTGGAATATCGGGGCAGTGTAATTCAGCTTGATCCGGCGGCGGTGGGGTTCCGCGTCAATACTGACCAGTTGCGCAGCGAAGTACAGTCCAAACTGACGAGCACCAACAATTATTGGGGCGATTTTTTCAATTATTTGATGCGCCGTTCCAGTGATCCGGTAACGATTGAACTCAATGCTAGTCTCTCCGAGGCCGACCTGCGCAATTATCTGCTGGATGTCGCCGCACGGTACGACCAAGTGCAAAGCACCGCCAACTACGATCTGGTGACGATGAGCTTTGGCGCAGGAGCCAGCGGCGCGAAATTGGACGTTGAAAAATCAATTGATCTGATCCGTGAGGCTCTATATAAGCCAGAAGGTCGGCGCGTGACGCTGGCTTCTAAGAACGAACTCGCCGCTAACGCCAGTATGGATACGCTCAAACAGGCGATCAATGCCTACATGATCGGGCGTGGCATCAAGAATGACGGGATCAACATGGCAGCATCGATCATGGTGATCGATCTGGAAACGGGCGAGGAGATGTCGATCAATCCCGATGTCGCGTATTCCGCCATGAGCACGGTCAAAATCCCAATTCTGATCAACGTGATGTCGTATTTCGATTTCGCCATCGATGTCGATACTAAATGGCTGATGGCGGCTTCGATTTTATGCAGCAGCAACAGCGCCTCCAATTATCTGATGCAGATCGTCGGCAACAATAATATGGCAGCGGGGCTGCGGCGCGTCACCAATACCATCGAGACACTCGGCGCGAAGAACAGCTTCATCAACGCTAACATTTTTGTCGATCCGAACGCGAAACCGGTCGTGGTGGAACGCCCCCCGACCACCCCTAATCCTTTGTTCAACACGCGGCCCGATCCTAACAGCCAGACCACCGCCGAGGATATGGCAACGCTGTTACAAGAGATCTATGACTGCGCTGAATATGGCAGCGGTTTGCGGGCAGCTTTTCCAGACCGCTTTACGCAGACCGAATGCAAGCAGATGATCGAGCTGATGAGCGGGGATATCATCGGGCGGCTGATCGAGTTGGGCGTGCCGGAGGGAACACGCGTCGCCCACAAAAATGGGTGGGGCGGCAACGTGTCGTTAGGCGCTAACGCATCAGACGCCGCGATCGTGTATTCGCCACGTAAAACCTATATCCTCGTCACCTATTTCTGGAATTCGCAGGCTACTGAAGGCGGCACTATCGTTGGCGATAACGTGATGCTGCACTGGGAAACGATTGAGGGCATTTCCCGATTGGTATACAACTACTTCAACCCCGATAAGCCGTTAGCCGTTGCCCGCGTGCCGGAGAATCAGTTCACCGCCGTCGATTGCGTGATGCCGAATCCGGAATTCAAAGAGCGCATTGATTTGAATAACATCAACAATGGGCGATTCAACCCTGATGGTTCACTGGTCGCTGATGCGTGCTACAACTATCCGAGCTGCAAGCCGTGATCAGAAGGATTTAGCTGAGAATCGTTTCCAATACGGCAATCAACGGGTTTAGATCATTCGTAACGGTATACCACAAAGTATCAAGATCAACGTTGAAATATTTGTGGATCAAGATGTTGCGCATTCCCACGATACTTTTCCACGGGACAACCGGGTAGGCATCGCGGGTTTCACTAGATACATTTGTTGCCGCTTCGCCAATGATCTCTACGGTTCAGACTAGTGCTAATTGGAGCTTGATGTCTGTATCGAGCGCGGCTCTATTCTCGCCTTGGCTCAAGGTTTTGGCTATGCGTGCTGCTTCAAGCATATGGCGAAGACGTATTTCGTCATTGGGATTCATAAATTACTTGAGCCGTGTCTAGTACTTGCTGTCTGAAGTAAGGACTTAGGAACCCGCTGGTTTTAAGATCGGCTTCGCGCCCAAGCAACTCGCTCAGTTCTTGTTGCGCCGCGCCAAGATCAAATAGAGAGACCAGTTGGTTCGGCTCAAATTCAGCCAAAACATCAATATCACTGTCCGAACGGAAATCTTCGCGCAAGACTGAGCCAAAGACAGCCAGTTTATGGATGTGATGACGTTTACAAAACGCAGCGAGATCAGCTTGCGAGATCGCGATAGACAGCATTAACTACCTCCAATGTCATTACAATCAACGCTATCCCTATTTTAGCATTTTCATCACGCGCTGATAGCTCGGTGATTGCGTCATGAAGACGTAGCGGACGGGCAGGACGGTCGTTTGCGCTCCGCCGATAGCGCGTAGATGGCTGACCGCTGGCATCAGGTCTTTGCTGCGCACGATCAGCGTGACAGTGAACCACTGCATGGTGGAGTCGCTGCCGTTGGGAGGCGAGTAGATAGGTGACAGCGTGGGGCCTTGCAGTCCGCGCGTCGCTGGATGCGCGACCACGGCTTGCGCCACGCTCTCCGCCGATTCGCCGCAGATATTGGTGCGCAGTTGGTAGTAATTCTGACCGTTCAGGGTGGCGTCGAAGACTTCGAGCATAGATTGGACGGTTTCCTGCATCACCTTCGACTGCTTGAGCTTGCGCAGATTGCCAACCATGCAAGCTGTCGAATCGAGGAGCACACTATCGGTCAGCGGCTTGAGGTGATTCTCGCGCAGAGTCGTGCCCGTCGCGCTGAGGTCGATGATGATGTCGGCGTAACCGAGCGTGGGCGCTGCTTCAATCGCGCCTTCGGCCTCGACCAATGTGAAGTGATGGACGCCGTGTTGATGCAGGAATTGGCGCGCTAGATTGGTGAATTTGGTCGCCACGCGCAGATTGCGATGCTTGGTCTCACGCAGTTCCATCGCGATGTCGGCAATATCTGCCATACACTCGACATCCAGCCACGTTTCCGGCACTGCCAGCACCAGTTGACAGCGCCCGTAGCGCAGATTCTCATGCAAGATCACAACATCGGTTTCCGTGCCGACCAGCTCATGCACCACGTCCAGCCCCGTGATGCCAATGTCTACCGTGCCATCCGCGATTTTGTAGACGATGTCGTTAACGCGCTGGAAGAGCACATCGACCTGCGGCAGCGAGGGCAGGGTGGCGGTGTACTGGCGCGGGTTGGTCTGCGACACTTTCAGGTCGCATGACTTCAAAAACTCAAACGTAGGGTCAGCCATTGCCCCTTTGCTAGGCAAGGCTAAGGTAATGCGTTCGCTCATGGCTCGTTGATAGCTCCCGTAATCGCGGCGAGGGCAGTGTCTAGAGTGCAAGTGGATTGCTGACCAGTGCGCATGTCCCGTACACTGATCTGGTTGGCAGCACGTTCGGATTCTCCGATGATAAATACGAATGGCACGCCCTGTTTGCCCAAGCGCGTCAAGGTTTGCGTGAGATTGCGCACAGGCGGCGGATACAGATCGATGTTGACGGCTTCGCGCAGGCGGGTTGCCAACTGCGCCGCCGTGAAGGCATCCGCCTCATCCAGCGGGACAATGGTGGCGGCGACACGCTGCGCTGGCACGGTCTGCTGACCGAGACGATGCAGTTCTTGCAGCAAGCGTTCGAGTCCGTAAGCGAAACCGACGGCGGGGGTATCCTTCGCCGCGCCTGTCACGCGGATGAAGTCGTCGTAGCGTCCGCCGCCGCAGAGCTGACTGGAACTATCGCCCGTCAGCGTATGCACCTCGAACACGATGCCCGTGTAGTAATTCAGTCCGCGCGCCATACCCATCGCGATATGCACCTGTGAGGACGGGATGCCATAGGCTTCCAGCAGCGCGACCGTCTGGCGGAACGTGTTCACCGTCGTTTGCAGCTCTTCGTCTGAAGCTAAATCCGCGATTAATGCGTCGATCTCCGCGAAGGCACGGTCAGGCACATCGTTGATGCGCGTCAGGCGATCCAGAAAATCGATGGCTTTGAGCGTATCCTGATGATGCGAGGCGCGCCGCTGTTTCTTGAGAAGCCGCTGCGCGATTTCTTGCGGCGTGCGGGAGGCACTCGGCATGACTAGATTGGCAGATTCCAGCAAGAGGCTGATCGTTTGGGTCATGCTGGCGGCTTCGTCATCTTCGTTGGCTTCTTTGCCAGCGACGGGTAGCGTGGGCAAGCCCGCGTATAACTGCCGCACCTGCTCCTCGACGTAGTCGCGCCCGCGATCAGGACGCCGCAAATTCTCGATCTGACCGAGCAAGAAGCGCTTCACCCGCCGATCTAAGGCGAACCGATCTAGTAGCTGGCTGACCAAGCCGACATGCCCGATGTGCAGTATCCACTCGCGCAGTCCGATGCTGATCAAGCCCTGCGTCGCCATGCCGATGGTTTCCGCGTCGCCACTGATGCCCGTCGCGCCGATCAGTTCCGTGCCGAGCATGGTGAATTGGCGCGAATGGCTGCGCTGTGGCGATTCGTAGCGGAAGACTGGCCCCGCGAACTGCCAGCGGATCGGTTTGGGTTCGTGCTGGAAGCGCTCGACGTATAGGCGCACGGCAGACGGCGTGAACTCCGAGCGCAAGCAGAGATGCCGCCCGCGCAGTTCGAAATGAAATAGGCGATTCACGGCGTCGTCGCCAGATTTGGTCAGGAATAAATCCGCGAACTCGACCAGCGGCGTCTCGACAATCTGGTAGCCGAAGCGAGTCATGGCGGCTTGCAGCTTGCCGATGACTTCGCGCGCCTCGGCAAATTCATCGGGTAGGCGGTCATATAGCCCCGGCGGGCGGGCGAAGGCAGTGTTGATCATAACCTCGTCATCGTATAGCGTGATGTAACTCCCATCATGCTACCCAACGCGCTGCGTTCTATCAACTAGCTGAGTCAGGTTCAAGTTGTTTCGAGCGCAGGTCTTTCTTGAGAAAATAGCGCGTGTTGCCGAGCGGTAAGTCGTCTAGCTGACCCCAGATGACATAGCCGAGTTTGAGGTAAAAGTCCGGCGCTTGGAAGGCCATCGTATCCACATGGGCATGATGACAGCCGCGTCGGATGGCTTCGTGTTCCGCCATGAACAGGATTTGTTTGCCGTAACCGCCGCCACGCGCATCTTCACGCAACCAGACGATCCCGATGGAGAGCCAACCCCAATACGTTTCGCCCAGTAAGCCGCCGAGGACGCCGCCCGACTCGTCGCGCAGGAAGATGCACAGCGGTTGATAGCCGTCATCGCCAACATGAGCGTCGTTGAAGGCTCTCAGTCCTTGCTGCACCAAGCGACGATCTTCGTCGCGGGGAGCGTCGGTCAGGGTAAGGGTGTAGGGCGCGGGCATGGATGGCCTCATTCGGTGGGGCGCTGGAAAGCCGCTTCGGGCTGCGCCGCGAGCGCGTCCTTGATGCGCTGAAGGTGGTTAGGCAGCAGGCTATCGGGCAGCTTATCGGGCGCGAAATAGCCGATCTCCAAGGTTTCGTCGCCGTCCAAGCGTGGCTCGCCGCCGACAGGTTGGCAGCGGAAAGCAATGCTAGTAATCGCGACGTGGTTGCCATCCGCATACGTGAAAAGCAGATCGGGGCCAGCGTAGACGCCGATCAAGCGCTGCGGGACGACCTTGATGCCAGTTTCTTCGAAGACCTCGCGCACGGCAGCATCGGCGGGTTGTTCACCGGGATCGACGGAGCCGCCGGGGAGCGACCATTTGCCGTTGTCGGAGCGGCGATGCAGCAGAATTTCGCCGTCGTCGTTGATGACGACTGCCGACGCGCCGACGATCATGAGCAGATCATTGCCGATTTTTTCGCGTATCTGTTTGACGTAGGTTGGCACAGGCATGGAGACACCCCTATTGATTCATTTTGCCGTCGAAGAAGTAGTAGGCTTCGCGCCGATTCTGGATGGCAAGCTCGATGTAGAAGCGATGGCGGGCGAGGAGATCGTCGGGCAGCGTGTTCGGGTCGTAGAAGCCGACCGCGTGCGACTCATCATCGTTGATGCGCGGTTCGCCTTCGACGGCGTGGCAGACAAAGACGATGCCCACGTACTGTACAATATCCCCATTCGGATAATGCGTGTGGACTTCCGTGAAAACGCCGACCAAGCGATCCACACGGGCACGGACGCTGGTTTCCTCGTAGATTTCACGGACGGCGGCCTCGGCGGGCGGTTCGCCGGGATCGGGCGTGCCGCCGATGATGCCCCATAGGCCACTGTCACGGCTGCGCTGCAACAGAATTTTGCCCTCGTGGTTGAAGACGACGGCGGCGACACCGGGCATAAATACATAGTCATGCCCTATTTTGGCGCGAATGTTGCGCAGATATTCTGAGATTGGCACTAACGCGACCTTTCGTGCAGGAGTTGACACAGATAGTGTAATCTGCGGTTCCAGAAATTCGCTAATACGCTGATTCTCCCCATTATTTAACCACAATTCACCTGCTCTAGCGCAAGGGGGCGGGCAGCCGACCGCTTTTGTACGTTTGCCCACCTCCTCCGCTGGCTGGTTGTGCTAGGCGCTCACCCGTCGCTCATTTGTCGGCAACTTTTCTCTGCGCTATGATTGCGCGGACATTTTATTGGTGGGGCTGGTATTGCTATGGCGGATCATCAGGCACAGATTGCACAAAACACACAACAGGGACAAGCGATTTCGCGACCGCCCAGCTATGCGCCGGAATTGGAAACCGCCGAGATGGAACGCGTGCGGGTCAATTACGTCAAGTGGGGGTTGGGCTGCGCGGGCGTGTTCATGCTGCTGGCCTCGATTGGCACGATGTTCGCGCTGATCGTGACGCCTGTCGTGTTCCGCAACATGCTGCCTGAACAGCAACAAATCTGGATGCATCGGCTGCCCTTTCTCGCTGCCTTCAAGCCTACGCGCATCTTTCAGGGGCAGTATTTGCCGACGGTAGGTGCGGGTGACAGCGTGGACGCGAATTCGCTGCTGACGCCCTCCGATCCCGGCGTGGCGGTGGCGGCTAACCCCGATGAGCTGGTCGCCAGCCCGACGCCGCTGCCCACTGAGACACCGACACCGACCGCAACATCGGGCAAAGTGATGCCCACCTCGGTGCTGGCATCGAATACGCCCGTGATCTCGACGGCACTGCCAACGGCGACCGTGCCCGTCAGCCCGACGCCGATCCCAACGGCGACGGTGATGCTGCCGACGCTGCCACCGACCGAAATCCCCGTACCGTCGTCCGCATTCGTGACGGGCATCAAGTTCGTCCAGCAGGGATGGAACAACTGCGGCCCCGCCAATGTGACGCAAGTGCTGCACAAATTTGGCTGGACAGGCACGCAGAATGATGCTGCCGCGTATTTGAAGCCGTGGACGGAAGATAAGAACGTCAGCCCGTGGCAGATCGTTACCTACGTCAACAACAATTTTCAGGATACGCTCGGCTTGCGGTCGCTGTACCGGTATGGCGGGACGCTGCGCTTGCTCAAGCTGCTGATGGCGAACGATTTCGGCGTGATCATCGAGAAGGGCGACTTCATCGTCGGTGAGGGTTGGATGGGGCACTATCTGACCATGCAGGGCTACGATGATTACGCTACCACCAGTGACAAAGCAGGCGTGGTCTACGGCATGGATACGAATCGCGGTCCCAGTGGTAACGGCAACGGACGGCCATTCAGCTATGACGAATTGGACAGCCGCTGGCGTCAGTTCAACCGCATCTTCATCGTGATCTACCCGACCGCGCGTGAAGGGGAACTGGCGAAGCTGCTCGGTAATTATGCCGATGAAGAATGGTCGGTGCGGGCAGCGCTGAATACGGCGCAACGGGAAGCCTCCGAACTCGGCAGTGACGCGTACGCATGGTACAACATCGGCACGAATTTGACGCTGCTGAAGGACTATAAGCGCGCCGCCGCTGCCTATGACCAAGCACTGAAGATCGGCCTCGAATGGCGCACGTTCTGGTACGAGTTCAGCCAGTACGATGCGTGGTACAACCTCGGCTATTATGACGAAATCCTCGTTCAGACCGACACCGTCTTGCAAACGACGAGCGACGGTAAGGGACTGGGGCTTGAGGAGCAGCATTACTGGCGCGGCATGGTCTACGCGGCAAAAGGCGATAACGATCAGGCCACCAGAGAATTCGAGCTGACCTTGAACTGGAACAAGAACTTCACGCCCGCACAAGAAGCGTTGGCTCAGGTGCAGACGGGTCGGTTCCAAGCGCCAGAGGTTGCGCAGAATTAGCCGCCAGATTAGCCACCAGCGTGTGGGCAACACTAGAAACACGAGGACACCATGACCGACACAACTGCTGTGCAGCGACCTACGTCTACGCAAGTTGCCCGTTCGGCGGTCTTGATGATCGGCGTGCTGGCCTTCGCCAAGGTGTTCAGCCTGTCCGAGAAGTGGATCGGGCTGGACAGGTTCGGAATCGGCTCGGAATGGGACACCTTCGCCGTCGCCAACCAACTGCCGGAGCAACTGTATATCCTGCTGGCAGGCGGCGCGCTGTCGTTCGCCTTCATCCCCGTCTTCAGCGGCTTCTTGGGCAAGGGCGACAAAGATAAGGCGTGGCGGCTGTCGTCCAATGTACTGAACACCGTGTTTCTGGTCGCGCTGGTGGCTGCTATCGTGGCGTTCATCTTCGCCCCGCAGTTGATTCAGTATGTGCTTGCGCCGGGGTTCGCGACGCCCGTGGTGAACATGAGCCAGCCGATCCGCGCCAGCGTGGTCACTTCGATCTTTCATGTTGATCTGGTCGCGCAGACAGCTGGATTGATGCGCATATTGCTGTTCAGCACCGTGATTTTCTCCGTCAGCGGGCTGGTATCGGGCATCCTGTACACGCATCAACATTTCCTGCTGCCCGCGCTGACGCCGATCATGTACGACGTAGGCAACCTGCTCGGCGTGGTGGTGCTGTCGCGGTACTTCGGCGTATACGGCGCAGCGATTGGCGCGGTGGTCGGCGCGTGCTTGCACTTCCTGATACAGGTGCCGGGGCTGATCTACTATAAGGTGCGCTGGCTGCCGATCCTCGACTGGCGCGATCCATCGCTGCGTGAGGTGATCCGGCTGATGATCCCACGCTCGATTGCGCTCGGATTGGCGAACTTCAACCTGCTGATGGCGTACAACATCGCGTCGGGACTGGGTGAAGGCTCGTCCGCCGCGCTGAATCGCGGGTACTCGCTGATGCAACTGCCAGAGACGCTGATCGGCACGGCGATGGGCATCGTGATCTTCCCGACGCTGGCGGCGCTGAACGCGGCTGGCGACCACAACGGTAAGCGGTCGGCGTTGAGCGGGGCACTGCGCTTCATCTTGATCGCGGCAATCCCCGCGGCGGTGATCATGGTGCTGGCGGGACGCCCGCTGGTCGGGATTCTGGAAGGCGGGCAGTTCGACTCGGGCAGCGCAGGCCGCGTGTTTTCGGTGCTGCAATTCTGGGCGCTCGGCATCGTCACGCACAGCGCGTTGGAGATCGTGGCGCGCGGATTCTTCGCGGATAAGGACATGATCACGCCGCTGCTGGCAAGCGTGGTCGAAGCCGTGATAAACATCAGCCTCGCGCTGCTGCTGGCTCCGCGTTTGGGCGTGGGCGGGCTGGCGCTGGCGAACAGCATCGCGGTGGGCGTCGAATGCTTGATCCTGACCCTGATCTTGCGGCGGCGCTGGCAGGGAATCGATGAGAAGGCGGTGCTGGTGACGCTCGGCAAGACCTTCGCCGCGACGGTGGTGATGGCGGTGGCGGTGATGGCAGTGACGCCCGCTGTCGGTGCGCTGGAACTGTTCCGCGATCGGCGGTTGGTGCTGCTGACACAGGGCGGCATTCTGGTGCTGGTGGGCGGGATCGTGTACCTCGTGACCACGCTGGTGCTGCGGATGGAAGAGGTTTACCAACTGCCGGGGCTGATCCTGCGTCGTCGGCGTGCCGAGGCGGTGGCGATGGGCGATTGATGACCACGCTGAGGTTACAGTGAGATTCACGTCTGAGCGCTTGGCGTTGTTACGGAGCGAGGAGCATGGCGGCGTGAACCACCCCGGAGATTGATCCCAACTGATGATGGGGATGGCGTGGTGGTGCGGGATTCGGGGATCCATGATCCCTAATATGATCCCGTGTTGGGGCGGATGGGGAGGAAGCGCTACGTGCTGAGTGCCAAGTGCTAAGTTAGGAACGGGGGATGCCTCCGTGTTAGCGGTAGGCGCAGGCAATGGTGTGGAAGCGCTGCGCTGCATGACAGTGGGAGGATCGGTGAGGATGAGCCTCACCCCCGCCCCATTGTCATGGCAATGGAGAGGGGAGTCCGATGCAGGCGCGGGGGCGGGATCGGCGGCGGTGATGGGCAATGCGTTGTCGTCGTCCCAGTCGTCGTCAGGATCGGTGAGGATGAGCCTCACCCCCGCCCCCTCTCCATTGCCATGGAGAGGGGCGTCCGATGCAGGCGAGGAGATGGGATCGGCGGCGGTGATGGGCAATGCGTTGTCGTCGTCCCAGTCGTCGTCAGGATCGGTGAGGATGAGCCTCACCCCCGCCCCATTGTCATGGCAATGGAGAGGGGAGTCCGGCGCAGGCGCGGGGGTGGGATCGGCGGCGGTGATGGGTGGCGCAGGCGGCGGTTCCTCGACAGGGGCGAAATAGACGCGATAGGGCAGCATCTGCACGGGGAGGTCTTCGAATTCACCGATGGTGATGTTATCGGGCGACCAAGGCATGGGGAACTCCTGAAAATAGTCCTTAGTGCTGAGTGCTTAGTCCTTAGTGCTTAGTACAAAGCAAGAGAGTGTGCTGAGTGCTAGGTGCTAAGTAAAGAAGCACGAGAACGTGCTGAGGCCATCACGAATGCGGACGGACGAGTGATGAAGATGACGACCAAAGCGGGATGGCTGAGGTCGTTTTTTGTTGTGAGGATAGGATACAACGGGTTTTCTGGATTGAACATCCTTACATTTGTAAGCGTACATTTGTACGCTTACAAATGTAAGGGGGTATGAGCGTGGGGAACCTCACCCCCTGACCCCCTCTTTGCGAAGCGGAGAGGGGGAACCGGTTGGCACGGGGATCGCTCTGCGGGTTGAGATCAGGGGTAGGCGAGGGTGGCGGGTGAGCCGTGACGCCGACGTTAGCGGGATGCGGGATGTGGGAGAGCATGGTGCTGAGGAAATAAGTCAGGCAAAGGATCCCCGACAATTCATTGTCGGGCTTACCCTACGAAGCCCCTTCGGGACTCAAGAAAATGCGTTGGCGTGATCAGCGTATTCCTGCCTTATTTTTGAAAGACCATAAACGTCAGGCTGAGAGAACGAAGTCCCGAATGGGACTCAAGGCGGGGAAGGGGAAGGACGATTCGTGTTTTGGTGCGGGTAGCTCACACCCCGAATGGGAGGGCTGGAGCATACGCGCCGATCAGGATTCAGGGGAAGAAGGGGGACGCAACCCCACCACTACCCTAAACCCGTTGAGGCTGTCCCTGTGGATCGGATCGTATCTAAAGCGGGAAGCGGCGTGGGCGAAAATTCTATCATAGTACCACGACCCGCCCCGCAAACCCTTGCGATTCTTAGAACGCGCATCCTTTATGCTATCGTCATAGTCGTTGAGACACCATTCCCAGACATTTCCGCACATGTCCATTACACCGTAAGGTAGAGAAGGATCGGGGAAAATGCCGACGGCACTGGTCATGCCGATGCCCGAGTCTACGATATTGGCTAGGTTGGTCTCAAACGTATTGCCGTACGAGTAGCTGCGACCGTCGATGCCACGTGCGGCCTTTTCCCACTGTTCCTCGGTGGGAAGCGTGATTGGCGTCTTCAGTTTTGCACTCAACCATGCGCAAAAGGCCATTGCCTCATACCACGAGACGTTGTCGCGGGGATTGTTCCAGTATTTGAAGCGTTGTTCATTAATACCCAATTGCTGTGCTTGCAGTGCATTGGCATGTAATCCCTGCCACCATGCAGCATTGTAATAACCGTCTAAGGCCTCAAGGAAGGATTGGAATTGGCGGTAGGTAATCGGGTATTTGGTGATCCAGAATTGGGCGATGGAAATGGTGCGCGATGGATTATCTTTATATTCTTTCGACCCTAGCTGACACGTTCCGGCTGGAACTTCACACCATAGTAAATCAGGGATACCATCGGGACGGAGGCCGACACCGGGGCGCGGATCGCCAATATCCGAGAGTTTGCGTCCAGCTTCGGCACGCTGTTTGGGATCATAGTGCCGTGGGTCAAGCATGATATCGAGAAGACGTTGCTGCTCGGCGGTGATGTTTCTTAGCTTTAGGTATACGCCCCCTATCTTCTTAAATAGGCCTTCATAATCATCAGCTTCGGTAAATTGTGGGTTTTCGATGCGGAATTGTTGCCATGCATCGGCGACTTGCTGGCGTAGACGGGACGATTTGGCGAGACGTTCCATGCTGACGATTTCAGCGTAATCGCGTAGCATTTGATCGTGGCGGGCGGATTCATCTCGGAGTTGGATGGCTTCGACGAGGATGGACTCGGCGTTCCAGAAGCGGGATTTGAAGCCAGATTCGAGGAGCGATTCGAGTTCGAAGACGGCTTGGGCGTAGTCGCCAGATTCCATGAGGGTTTCGATCTTGACGCGTCGAGCCTGAACGGTTGATGAGGAAGGAACAGCAGGCACGGTAGGTTGGGCGGGGGAAAGAGCGGCAGTGCGAAAGGAAATGTTGCCGATGGTGGCGATGTGGGTGGCTAAGAGAGTACAGCCTACATCGAAAAATTCCGCGAAGAGGCGTTTGCCCTCTTTGTTGCGGACAGCGCGGATGTCGTCAGGGAGATCGGCGGGCGGGAAGAGGCCATCAATACAAGCGAGGGCGATGGGTTTCTTGAGGTTGAGGGCTTCGCGGATTTCACGGCGCACCCAGTCGTCATCGCGGTGAATACGGGCGGGATCGAAGGTGTGCTCGGTGACAACGACGAGCACCACATCACTGGCTTGCAGGTGGGTGAGGATGGCGCTTTCGAACTCGTCCCGATTGATACTGGTGAAGTCCATGAAGATGTCGGCATCCAGCAGGCGGGCGAGGTTATCGCGTAACTGCTTGGCGTGTCCCCAACTTTTGCGGCGATAGCTGATGAATAGTTGCTTGCGAGTCATGCTTTTTCAGGGTGGAATGTGCGCGCTGACCGTTCATGAATATCAATCGCAGAGAAGTGTAACACATTTGCTAGGGTGGGAATACCGAGTGGCGATGCGCACAGTGAGGTTGTGGCTAGATTGCAGAATAGGAAAAAATAAGGCGGGAGTGATCCCGCCTCATCGATGCATTCTTAAAAAATGCCGTGGATTAGCCAGCAGCCTTGGCGAGATCGACCACAGCGGCGAAGGTGGCAGGATCGTGGACGGCGAGGTCAGCGAGACTCTTGCGATCCAACTCGATGTGCGCGGCCTTGAGCGCGGGGATCAGACGGCTGTAGCTGATGTCCTGCATACGCGCACCAGCGTTAATGCGGGCGATCCACAACCGACGCAATTGACGGGCGCGCTGCTTGCGACCGACATAGGAATACCACAGGCTTTTCATCATCGCTTGTTGAGCGCGACGGAACAGCAGGTGGCGACTGCCCCACTGGCCTTTGGTTAACGCGAGAACTTTTTTATGACTGCGGCGGGTAACGTAACCGCCTTTAGTACGAGACATCCTTGATTCTCCTCAGCTATAGTGCTTAGTCCTAAGTGCTGCGTACCGAGCTAGTTGATGCAGACTTGTATACTCAGGAATAAACGTAGAGATCAACCAGCGGGCGGGTTGGCCTTATAACGACGTAGATAGGGCGCAAGGCGACGAATGCGGCGCTTTTCGCCCGGAGTGACGATTTCGAGCATCTTGGTGAACATAGCCTTGGTGGCCTTAGGCGTCCGGCGACGGAGGTGGCTCTTGCCGCCCTTCGTGCGCACGATCTTGCCCGTTCCCGTCACCCGAAAACGCTTGGCGGTGCTTTTATGCGTTTTTAGCTTATATTTCTTCGTCACGAAACACTCTCCAGACAAGATAACACCGCTTGGTAGCGCGGTGTGACGAATAGAAACCAGTTGATCGCGGCTGCCTTTACGGTCTTTTTTCGCGAGGCTCGCGCTGTTCTCTGGGTCGGTTATCACGCGCAGGCGGAGCAGGCTCTTTAACCTTCTCAAGATCTTTCGCCATGCTCATGGGAGCGAGCACCATCAACATCGCACGCCCGTCCATCTTGGGGGGCGATTCTACGATGGCGATGTCTTGGAGCTTGTCAACGATGCCGTTCATGATGTCATAGGCGAGGTTACGATAGTCGATCTCGCGCCCATGAAACTGAATGCGCACCTTGACCTTCATCCCGTCTTCGATCCACTTGCGGGCGTTGTTGATCTTGAACCCGGCATGATAATCCGAAGTTTTCAGTTGCAACTGAATTTCTTTGACTTCGATTACCTTCTGCGCCTTGCGGGCTTCGCGCTCCTTCTTAGAGCGCTCGTACAGGAATTTGCTGAAATCCATCACCCGGCAGACTGGCGGGTTAGCGTTGGGAGCGACTTCAACCAGATCAAGACCGCGGTCGGATGCCATCGCTAGTGCTTCACGCAGTGGCACCACACCGATATTCTCATCTTTGCCCTCTTTGGTCGGCACGATGAGGCGCACCTGACTAATTCCGCGAATTTGTTCGTTTACCCTGTATTCTGAGGCGCTGATAAGAGCTACCCTGACCTTTCCGACTTTTATTTTGTGATAAAAAGTAGCCGGACATTCCGGCGAACCATTATGTTAACATAGGGATAAGGCAAAGTCAACGGCGATTAGCGGCACGAAAACTAGCTCCCGACAAGGAATTGTCAGGCTCAATCTACAAAGTCCCTCTGGGACTGAAAGCGTAGCGTGTATTGGGTGTTCCGTGATAGGTTCGTCAATGTCAGCGGGAGAGAGATCAGGGAGCGGGTGGATCGGCGGCGAGGGGTAGACGGAAGCCGAAGGTGCTGCCTTGCCCGTAGATGCTGTTGAAGATCATGCCGCCCTGATGACGGTCGATGATGTTTTTCACCAGATGCAGCCCCAAGCCGGTGCCGGGAATGTCGGCGGTGTCTTTGGTGCGGGCGCGGTAGAAGGGCTGAAAGAGGTTTTCTTGCAGATCGTCGGGGATGCCGTAGCCGGAGTCTTCGACTTCCAGCACAGCGGCGGAGTCCTGCTGATATAGACGCATCTGAATCTGTCCGTGATCGGGCGTGTACTTGATGGCGTTGCTGACCATGTTGACGATGGCCTCTTGGAGCTGGACAACATCGCCCGTCACCATGATCGGGGCATCTTCCGTTAGCAGTTTAAGCGATTGATGTTTGTTGGCGGCTTGCGACTGGTACTGCTCGTAGATCGATCTGACCAGCGAGGCCAAGTTGACGGGCTGCGTCAGGTGCGATTCCTGCGACTCGATGCGTTCCAAGGAGAGAATGTCCTTAGAGAGCGCCGTCATGCGCTGCACGGCATCGCTGATCTCGTTGACTGAGTATTGCTGAGATTCGGACAATGGCTCGCCAAGGCCATCGTTAAGCAGGTAGAGATGCCCAACCACGATCCCCAAGAGGCCGCCGATGTCGTGGGAGGCGATGCGGATCATGTCGGTTTTTAGCTGTTCAAGCGAGGAGACTTTTTGATAGAGCACTTCTAATTCTTGCTTGCTCTGTTGCAGATTTTGTTCAAGGCGCTTGCGTTCGATGGCGTAGCGGATGGAGCGCATCAGCAGGGCTTGATCGACCTGCCCTTTGACGAGATAGTCCTGCGCGCGGGCTTGGACGGCTTGCAGCCCCAGTTCTTCGTCGTCTAGGCCGGTGAGGACGATGATCGGGAGGCTGGAGGCATGATGCTGGAGCGTGGTCAGCGTGGCGAGGCCGTGACTATCCGGCAAGGAGAGATCGAGCAGGATGGCATCGACGGGATGCTGCGCGAGGTAGTGAATGGCGTCGCGCAGGCGTCCGACCGGATGAATTTCCATCGTGGAGCGGTCGGCTGGCTCGATCATGGTCTGGATGAGATAGGTGTCGCCGGGGTTGTCCTCGACTAAGAGAATGTGCGTTACTGCCATGCTGCGCTGTCTGCCCGCTTGTTCCGCGAATGGTTGAAGACCATCTTCCAAGGTCGTCCGATTGGCACCTTGAGTAGGTAATGTGTCCACCGTGATGGTATCCCCTTCCACACGCACTGTTGACGAGTTCGCTGTGTGTATTGTAAGGAAAACGTGTCAAAAATAGCTAAAGAGTCGGGCAAAGCGGCGGGCAGCAGTACATCGAAGATCAGGCGGCATCGGGCGGAGGGACAGGCGCGGCACGACGGAGCAAGCCACGTTCCGGCGCAAAGAGGAAGGCCAGCATAAAGGCAGCGCTGTAGGTGAGGACGGTCATGGCGCTGGCGGGTGCGTTGAGATGCCACGCTAACCAGACCCCGATCACGCCGCCTAGTGCGCCAATGAGGGCGGCGAGGAGCATCATCGTCGGGAGGCGCTTGGCGAGGAGCGAGGCGGCGGCGGCGGGCGTGATCAACATGGCGGCGATGAGGATGACGCCGATGACTTGCAAGGCCATGACGATGGTGAGCGTGATCATGAGCAAGAGCAAGTAGCGCAGTGTTTCCCCCGGCAAGCGCAGCGTGCGCGCTAGGCCGGGATCGAAGTTGGTGAGAACGAGTTCTTTGTAGAGGGCGAGGACTAGCCCCAAGATGACCGCGCCAGAGATGGCGATCACGATGAGCTGCCCCGCGTCCACGGCGAGAATGTCACCGACCAGAATGTGGGTGAGTTCGGGCGTGCCGCGCTGCTTGGCGGAAATGATGGCGATCCCCAAGGCGAACATGGAGGTGAAGACGATCCCGATGGCGGTGTCTTCTTTGATCTTGCTGCCGCGCGTCAGGAAGCCGATGATGAAGGCGCTGATCGCGCCCATGACGAAGGCTCCGAGCGCGAGAGGCCAACCCAAGACGAAGGCGACCGCGACCCCCGGCAATACGGCGTGCGAGAGCGCATCGGTGAGGAAGGCCATCCCGCGAATCACGATGAAGCAGCCGATCACGCCCGCCACGACGCCGATCAGGAGGGCGGCGGCAAAGGCACGCTGCATAAATTCGTAGCTCAGCGGTTTGCCGAAAAGCTCATAGAGGAATTGTTCAGGCGTCATGGTGTGTTCTTTGTGACCACTCTCCCCGCTTTAGTGGGGAGCTTCTCAGGCTACGCATGACCTCGTGGTCTACGTTCACGCCTGACGGCTCGATCCGAGCCGACATCAACGCCAACGCTAAGATGTTACGGGCGGCGTTCTCATCCCGATCTAGGGTTAAGGAACAGTGAGGACACTGATGCACGCGCACCGACAAGTCCTTCTTCACCATCGCACCGCAGCCAGAGCAGTGCTGCGACGTGTAGGCGGGGTTCACCAGAGCGACTGTGCAACCAGCATCTACCGCTTTGTAGCACAGCACTTCTTGGAACACACCGAGAGCAGCGTCGTGAGCGCTCAGGGACAGGTGACGATTATGAGTCATGAAGGCAAGTTCAACGTGTTCGAGGGCAAGCAGACCGTAGGTATGCACCAGCCAATAGGTCAGCTTGTGCCAGAAATCGCGGCGCGTGTTGGCGATGTGTTCGTGCAGTTTGGCGACCAGCAAGCGCTTGTCCTTGCGATTCTGTCCGCCTTTCTGTGCGCGCGCCAGCCGCCGTTGCGCGCGGCGGAGGTCGTCAAGGCTGTGGCGCAGCCAACGGGGATTATCGATCTGGGTACCATCCGAGAGGGTGAGCAAGCGCAGCAAGCCCATATCCGCCCCGACAGCAGGCAAGCCATTCGGTGCCGCCAGTTTGGGATCGGGGAGCTGCATTTGCAGGAACACATACCAGCCCGACGCCTTGCGCTTGAGGATGACATGCTTGATCACCGCCCCCTCCGGCAGCGGACGATGCTGTTTGAGTTTGAGGTCACCGACATTCTGCACGTAACACAGCATACGCTGTCGCGCTTCATCGTACACGAGCTTGCAGCCATCGCCATAGGTGTATTCAAGACTCTTGAACTGCGCGATACTCTTGAAGCGCGGATGACCGGGCTTCTCGCCTTTTTTCAGGCGGCTGAAGAAAGCAGTGTAAGCTTTGTCCACGCGGCGCAACACCTGTTGCAGACTACTGGCATTCAGCGTGATCCCCGGCTGCTTGCGCCATTCGCGAAAGTAGTCCCATTGCGCCAGTGCCGTGCGCCGCTTGCCCGTCGCCGTGTAGTAATTCTTGCACTCCTGCAAGGCAGCATTGTACACTGCCTGTCCTTGCGCCAACATCTCTTCCAGCGCAGCCCGTTCGCGTTTACGCGGGTACAAACGATACTCGTAGGTGCGGTTCAAGATATAGTTCCGTGCCTGAGCAGCAAGCTCACCAGTCCACTGTGGTTAGTATAGCATCCGCAAGGCGTTGGCGCATTCCCCACCGCGCTCAAGCACGGTGTCCACTGCGCCGAATTTATGGGCAGCAGTGGTCAGCGACGATCATGGTGGAAGTACTATCGGCGGGATCGGCTTTCCAGATCGCCATTTGCCCGCCGAAGGTTTGCGCGAGAATATCCGGCTTGAAGACATCCGCCGGACGCCCGAAGGCTAACATGGTTTTGTTGAGCAGGATCAGCTTGTCGAAGTGCGTCGCCGCCATGCCGAGATCGTGCGTGGCGAGGAGGATGGTGACGCCATCGTTGCAGAGCGCTTCAAGCACGTTGAAGATGATGTTTTGCGCGTTGGCATCGACGCCAGCGAAGGGTTCATCGAGCAGCAAGATGTTGGCTTCCTGCGCGAGGGCACGCGCGATGAAGACACGGCGCTTTTGCCCGCCGGAGAGTTCGCTGATCTGGTGGTTGGCGAAGGGAGTCATCTGCACGCGGGCGAGGGCGTCCCAGACCATGCGATCATGCACGTCGCCTTTGCGCGACCAACGCAGCCAGCCGATATGGCGCGTGCGCCCCATCATCACGACATCGTAGACGGTGACGGGAAATTTCCAGTCGATCTCCTCGAACTGCGGCACGTAGGCGACGCGCGTGGTGGCTTGCGAGACGGGCTGTTGATGGATCAAAATGTCGCCGCTGATGGGCGGCACGATGCCCATGATAGCCTTGAACAGCGTGGATTTGCCCGCGCCGTTGGGGCCGAGTAAGCCGATCCGCTCACCGCGCCGGATGGCGAAAGAGACATCACTAAGAGTGACCGTATCGCCGTAGCCAGCGCTCAGATTGCGCACTTCCAGCGTGATCGGGCGGTCATCAGCGGGATGGTGATGCGTCCCGTTGGCGGACGGTTTGACACTGTCGGCAATCACAAGACTCATGGTTCACACTCGGTAATGAGACTAAATCTCAAGTTGATGTCCCAGTATGGTATAACAGGTTGTGGGCGGCGTCAATGGGGAGTTGCGGGATAGGCAGGCTTAAGCTATAGTGAGGCACTCTACTCGAATGTTTATTCTGATCAACTCACTGTATTGATGCCCATGAGCCTATATTTCTACAGCGTAAACGCCGCCATTGCCTACGCGATTTGCAGAGATTTCTTCGGAGAATACCGCGTTTACGCCGCCGAAGCGTTCGCGACGGACAATCCGCCGTCGTCTGATCCGCAAGATATTCACTGGGAGATGGCACGGCACGCGGTGGCACGCGATAAGGGATATACGAAGTTCCTCCAACTCAGGGCGACCTTGCAGACGATTGCCACCCGGAAGGCGCAGGAGGGCACCTTGACGCCCGCGCAATTGGAGTTGATCACGGAGATCCTTGCCCGCGCGACGCCGGAGGAATATCACCCCGTGATTTACGTGATTCTGCGCAGCGGCATCGGGTCAGATCGACTGGAGGCTGTCACCGATAAGCCGCGTGATGACAGCCAAGAATGGATCATCCATCATTTGCGGGATGATGATTTTGAGGTGGTGGTGACGCGGCTCCCCTGACGGAGTTGATCCAAGAAGGCTTGCGCTTCGGGCGTTGTCGGCTGCGACTTGACGCGCGTGTCGATGTCCTCGATGGTATGGCTGAGATAGCGCGTGACCTCGGCGTTGTCGGCGTTGGTCTTCAACTGCGCCTGAAGGGACTCGATGTCCTGCTTGATGACGGCGCGATCTTCGGCTTTGCCTGTAAATTGAGCCAGCAAAGTCTTGAGCGTGGCAATGATCTCCTTCGCCGGACGGGAGGGGAGCAAGCCAGCATGATCCGCGCTCGATAGGCTGGTTTGCAGGGCCAATACGCCCAGATAGAGCTGGTTCAGTTGGAGAAGCTGCTGACTGCTGGCGCGTTTAATCACGTCGGCAATGGAGACGCTCGTTCGTCTATTGGTCTGCATTTTTCCCGATCCTGATTCTGCGCGTTTTCTTGTATCGATTTCAGCCATTGCTGTTGCCTCCCTCCGACTATTTTACCATACATGCGCACGACCTGAGCGTGCTTAACCGTCATCGTCCAGATCGCCCACCGAGGTTTTGACCAGCGGCACGCCGATGGAGGCGGCAAGCAGGACGGCAAGATTTTCGGCGGTTTCGGCCTTCTGATCCATCGAGCCGGATTCGCGCTCGTACTGCTTCAGGCGGCGCATTTCTTCTTCGATCTCATGCGTGCCCGCGCCGATCCCGATCTGGACGGCGCGCAAGGTGGAGGTGGTCAAGCGTGGATCGATGACGTGCTCAAGGCGCACCAACAGCACGGTTTCGTCTTTGAGCGTGAGATGCACGCTGAAGCGGTAGCGCCGACGCGACATATCGATCATCGAGCCGTCGCTGGTTTCCTCGGTGGATTGATCGTAGCTGACGATGCGGCGGTGCTCGACGTTGCGAATCTGGTCAAACTTGATGGCGCGTCCGCTAGGGCCGAAGAAGGAGCCAAGCAACCCCGTCGGCGGGACGAGCTTGACGAGTTTGGCATCAATATCGAAGGTGCAAACGGTGTAGGCGGGCGCTTCTTCGCCGCCCTTGTTGCCAGCGGCCTCTTTGGGGGTGCGCAGCGTGAGAATATTCTTGGTGCGCGTCAGGCTGAGGTCGCCCAAGGTCAGCGGGATGGTGATCTTGCGGGCTTTGAACATGACCGAGGCGAGATCGATGTCGTAGCGTTTGTGATCTTCAAGCGGGCCAGTCACGGTTTTGCGCGGGTCGATGGCGGTTGGCTTCTTGACGCCGAATAACTTCAGGGGACGCCCCATATATTCTGCCAAGGCACGCCCCGCCGTCTGGCCTTCTAGGGCATACTGCTGATTATCGCCTTCAGGCCACTGCGCCAGCCCGATAAAGCGCGATTTTTCATCGGGCTTGAGGGCAACTTGCAGCCCCAAGACCCAACGACGGCGATTCTGATCATAGCCAACTACGACCGATTCGATGTATTCAACGCTCAACACGTCGCCCGGTAGCTGACGCGCTTCTCCAAAGCTCGGATTGTAGTTGACGACTCCGTTTCCACGCACCATCGTGAAAAAAGAGGACAGCGTGTGTCTGCCGGTGGTATTGAAGATTTTCCAAATGCCATCTTTAATGGTAATTTCGGCATTGTCCACGATAAATTGAGGCATACTGCACCTCATCCACTAGAATCTGAGCTAATCTATCTAGAATATTGTATTGATTATACTATACTAAGTCTAGCACACATTAAGCATGACGTTATGGAAGCGAGAGTCACACGCTTGACCTGTGGTAGCTTGTATAGCAGTTCGATTTGAAATTCAAACCGAAGATGGGCGCAAAAAGTGACGAGGGGCGTTTGGTACGCACCAAGTTATCCGCATGGCGACAGGTGGCAAGCGGCGTTGATACTCGACAAAGCAAGATTCCGGTGATTTGTCACCGGGCTGACGCGTCATCGGCAGAGCCGCCCGACTCATTCAAACAACCTCACCCCCTGACCCCCTCTCCGCTTCGCAAAGAGGGGGAACCACGTGGCGCGGAATCGGATCGCGGTTAGCTAGACTCCGAATTAGTCGGAGATTTCGCGGAGGTATTGACGCAAGAGATCGGCGTGCTGCGGGATGGCGATTTCTGGTTCTGCGATGTCCGGATGCCACTTCTTTTCCCATTCGACGGAGAGCCAACCGTCATAGCCGCGCCCGTGCAGCACCGCGAGAATGGTGGGGATGGGCACATCGCCTTCGCCAAGCAAGGTCAGATCCCAGTTTTCGCCGTTGGCAGGGCGACCATCTTTGACGTGAACATGCAACGTACGGTTGCCCAAGCGCCCCGCCGATTCGGTGGGCAGTTCGCCCACGCGGCAGGGGTGGAGCGTATCCCACAACGCGCCCGCTGCTGGTACCTGATTCAGCACATCCATGACCGTGACCGTGCTGGAAAAGGCGTCGTGCGTTTCGAGCAGCACCGTGACGCCGAGTTCTTGTCCGCGCTTGGCGAGAGGAGTCAAGCAGTCGATAGCGGCGGCTTTGGCAACCTCGACGGGCGTATCAGCGGGCGGCGATCCGAAGACACGAATGAAGGGCGATTCCCAGTCGGCGGCGATCTCCAGCATGGCGAGGCCGTCGCGCAGATGGGCGGCTCGCTGCTCGGCATCGGGGGTGGCGACGCGTACCGAGGTATCCAAACAGGGGATCTGTAGACCTGCCGCCCGACAGCTCGATTTGATCAGCGCGCGTGCGGATGGATCAAGGGTGGTGGGCGTGATCACCTCCCCATTATATAAACGGAATTCGAGACCTGCGTAGCCGTTGTGCTGCGCGGCGTCGATCACCTGCTGCAAACTCCAGTTGGGGCAAGCCAAGGTGGTAAAAGCGAGTTTCATCATAAGTGCTTAGTCCTTAGTGCTTAGTGCTTAGTAAAGAGAATGCCCCGTTACAGAAAATCCCACCCTTAACCTGCAAGCGGGGGGATTGGGACAGGGCATGATCGGAACATCTCATTTAGCGCAGGGAACGGCGTCCGGCGCGCAGATCGGCAAGCAAGGCGCTGTACTCCGCGCGATCTAGCGGGAGGCTGACCATGCGCTGCGTCAGGCTGGAAAGCGTGACTGCGTTCGCCAGTTCGACGGACATGCGCGCCCCACGCGGATCGCAGCGCGGCGGGCGTTTTTCCAGCACGGCGGCGTGAAAATCCTTGTAGACGGCGATATGTGCGCCCGCGTCACCGGGGAGATCGAGTGTTTCGGCGGCGATGGTGGGGCTGCCGAACATCTCCTGACTGGTGGTGCGGCATTCGCTCAGACTTGGCGTGAAGCGGCGGATGGTGAGTTTGCTGCCGTTGAGTTCCAGCGCGGCTTTATCGCCCACGATCTCCATCCGGCGTTCGCCCGTTTCGATGGTGTCGATCTGGAGATAGCCGGACGCTCCGTTCGCATATTCTAACATTGCCTGCGCGCGATCTTCGGTTTCGATGTTATGGGCGACGGTCTGGATGCGCCCCAAGACACGATCTGGCAAGCCGCCTAGATAACACAGCAAGTCTAGGGGATGCGGGGCTTGATTCATGAGCACGCCGCCTGCTTCGCCCTGCCATGTGCCGCGCCATGAGGCCACACGATAATAATAATCGGTGCGGAACCACGGCTCGGTGCAGACGACGCGCACCAGCGAACCAAGCATCCCGCTGTCGATCAGCGCTTTCATACGCTCGACTACGGGGCGGAAGCGATGCTGGAAATTGACCGCGACAGTGCGATCCGGCACCGCGTCCGCCGCCGCGACGATGGCATCGGCTTGGGCGACTTCAATCGTCATCGGTTTTTCGATCAGGACGTGCGCGCCCGCGTCGAGGCTGTCGATGACCAATTCGGTGTGCGAAGGGTGCGGCGTACAGATGACGGCGACATCAGGTTGTAGCTGGCGGAGCATCTCGCGATGATCTTTGAAATAGGGCGCGCCGACCTCTTTGGCACGGGGTTCCGCGCGAGTGGGGTCGATGTCGGCAAGACCGACAACCTGCGCGCCGGGCTGCTGCGCCAGCGCGTTGAGGTGAGTAGCCGCGATGACGCCGCCAGCACCGATCAGCGCATAACGGAGGGTGCCGTTGGTGCTGGATTCTTTGGGTTGGGGATCAACTTTTGTGGTCAATTGGAGTACACCTTTCAAAAAATGTATGTTTAGAATGCGAGCATGATGGCGTTGAAGAAATTAGGCGGGAAAACATAATCATTAGCCGCCGAACGACGAGGGTTAAAACCCCCGGCTACAAGCACAACCGAGCTGTCCACTAAAGGGACTCAAGAGAGTGGCAGCGTGATTATCGTCATTCCACATTATTTTCAATAACACCTTAGCGTTGTCGCCTACACTGCTCTCGATCAAATCACTAATTATTCGGATGGGAAGGCTGTTTTGAATTTTTGCAGCGTGAGATTGGCGAGTTGGGCTAACGAGACGGCGTCTGACATCAGCGTGAGCATCTGGTAGCCGCTGCGATATTTTTGCTCGGCCTGCTCCCATGAGCCAGTGACGGTAGCCAGTGCTTTGCCCGCACGCAAGGTTTTTTGCTCGATGGTGGCGATGGTAGCCTGTACTTCGGGCTGGCTAGGATCGTTGAAGTAGCCCATCGACGTGGAGAGATCGCGCGGGCCGATAAAGATCACGTCGATGCCAGCGACTTCGAGGATCGAGTCGAGATTGGCGACGGCTAACGGCGACTCGATCTGGATCATGACGAGGGTGCGGGCGTTGGCGGTGGTAAGCCAGCGATTCTCATCCTGCCCGAAATAGGCGGCGCGCGTACCGCTGGCGATCCCGCGAATGCCATCGGGCGCGTATTTGCAGGCTTGATAGGCCGCTTCGGCCTCGGCTTTGGTCTGGACGTTGGGGACGAGGATGCCGATCGCACCTGCATCCAGCACACGCTTGATGAATACGGCGTCGTTGCTTGGTACGCGCACGAGCGGCACCGCGCCCGTGCCGTTCATGCCCTGCAACTGCGCGACCAGCGACATCAGATCGCCGGGGCCGTGCTCCATATCGATCAGCAGCCAATCGAAGCCAGCCCGCGCCATGATCTCGGCGGTGATAGCGTTGGCGGCGTGCAGCCATGCGCCGGAGGTTTGCTTGCCCGCTTTTAATTTTTGTTTGAGCGAATTCTCGGTCGAATTTTGGGAAGTCATGCTTAATTTTCTCCAACAAGGGGATCTAGTTTAAAGGTGTGTGTCGTCTGCATCACGACGATGCGCGTGGTGAGGCCGAGCTGACGGCAGGCGTTGATGAAATCCTGCGGATCGGCGGTGTTATGGCGGAACATGCCGTAATGCATGGGGATCACGACGCGCGGTTGGACGAGCTGCGTAAACTGCGCGGCTTGCTCGTGATTCATGTTGCCCAAGCGCCCGTTGATCGGCACAAACAGCACATCGGGGCGGAGGTCTTGGGCGTGCGCGATCAGATCGGGCACGAGTTCGGTATCACCGGTGTGATAGAGTTTGAAGCCATCGGCTTCGAGGATGATGCCCGTCGCGTCCTGCTTGGTGCCGGAACTATGCGCCGCGAAGACGGCCTTGAAATGCACATCCGCGATGTCCAACGATTGGCCTTGATCGAGGACGAGGAAGCGCTCGGCGGGGAGTTCCATCGCCAGCCAATGTTCGCGGCACGAGCTTGGCCCCGCGAATAGGGTGGTGCGCCGTTCGGAGATCGGGCGGAGCGAGTGCTCGTCAAAGTGATCGGCGTGGTCGTGCGTGGTGACGACGATGTGGGCGGCTAGCTCGGTGGCGGGAATGGGGATCGGCGTCAGGCGTTCACGCGTTTTGCCCGCCGAGGTGGCGTAAGAAAGATAAGGATCGACGCAGATGACCGCGCCGCGCGGGAACCGAAAGATGAAACCAGACTGCCCAAGCCATGCAATCTCAAGCTGAGACATGTTGTGCGTCCTTCAGGAAAGGATAACGATGGATGAGGATGCGAGTCCGAACTGTGTTCCCACTACTTTATCCTATGTGAGGCGCTCCGCAACTATCTGAGGTGGGTAAATCGATGCTGGCGGAGAACGAAAACGGCTTTGCCTTGCAGTAGTTTTTAGGAGCATACCTTGTGTAGAATGCATTATGAGTAAGCTCACGGAGTCTTGGTCACAGGGCGGGATCAGCCACGTACTGCCTGCTAGTGCGCCGGATGCTGGCGAGATTTTTTTTCGCATGGTAATCTTACAATTCGTCTTAATTTGCCAAGAGACATACTTCCATGGATGATAATTTATTCATTAGCTATTCGCGTGACGATCAGGTGTGGACATACACCTTATGGCGAGCGCTGGAAACCGAATACAACGTCTGGATCGATCAGAAGATTCGCGCTGGCGTCGATTGGTGGCGAGAAATCCTAGAAAACATTGAAAAATGCTCGTGTTTTATCGCGGTACTTTCCCCTAAAGCCGTCGAGTCGATTTATTGCTCGGCAGAACTCAGTTATGCTGTTGCCTTGAATAAGCCGATCCTCCCACTCGTCGTAAAGCCATGTGATTATCCCGTCGTTCTCGACCAAAACCGTGTGCAGTTTGAGAAGATCGCGCTTGATGCGCCGATGGAAAATAACCTCGTGCGCATCGTAGGCAACATCGGCAGAATGCAGGTGCGCGTCTTGAAAGGGGAATTTCCCGCCAAGTCCGCCCCACAGCCCCCCATTCCTGAGCCAAAACCCGGCAATCTCCAGAGCGTTTATGAAATATTCGCCCTCGCTGAAGAAGCGGTCGTGCAGGGCGATGTGGCGCGCTCGATGAAGCTGTTCGAGCAGGTTATTACGGCGAATTCGGGCGAGATTTCGGAAACGGCGCGCGAACGATTGTCGGAAGTCAGGCTCGACCAAGCGATGGATGAAGCCTATCGTAGTATCCGCCGCTTAGCCGAGAATGCCGCCACCCAACGCGGCGCGATAGCTGCCTTGCAAGCCTTTGTGAAAACCTATGGCGAAAAGGGTATTCAGCACGACAAAGCCAAGAGTAATCTGGTCGTGAAATATGATATCGAAGTTCCGCAGGCAGCACCCGCCAAGAAAAGCGACACCAGCACGGCTGAGACTGTTCAAGATGTTTCCAAAGCCCACAATGCGAAAATTCAAGCGCTGACGCTTTCTCAAGTTGGTCAAATCCAGCTTGATAAACGCAACTGGGATGCTGCCCTGCGCACCTTTGTCGAGGCGTACGCGTACGATCCCGAAAACTGGCTCATCAACTACTACTTGGGAGAACTGTATATCATCAAGCGTGATCTCGATCAAGCGCTTGCCCATCTAGAAAAAGCACAGACCGATGCACACGCGCTGCCCGAAGTGCAGGCCGCAATCGGCTTCGTTTGGCGTCTCAAAGGTCAGGCTAGTTCGCAGGAAGCTGAACGCGCTGCGCTATTTGCTAAGGCAGAGCAGTGTTACAAGACCGCGCTCAACCTTGACCCTACCATCAAAGACCTGCACGGCGAATCATACTGGGCAGGTCTTGGCGCGCTTCAGCGGCGATTAGGCCGCTATCGTGACGCTATCGACAGCTATACCAGAGCGGAAGAGGTCACACCGGACAATTCTTATCCCATCGTCAACCTAGCTGCCTTGCTCTACCACGATGGAAATCTGGATAAGGCCAAACGTTACTATCAGCGCACGATGCGCTTTGCCGAAGATGGCCTCCTCAGAAATCCCGGTGACAAATGGGCGCGCGCCGATGTGATTACGTGTTCGTTGATCGTCCAAAACGCGGATGTGGCAACCGATCTGTTGAATAGGATGCTGCGCGAAGGCGATGTGAGTGACCAGCCAGTTATCGAATCCTTCGTGAGCGGTCTTAACTTCCTCCGTCAATCGCCAACACCACCAGCAGGTATCGACTCGCTCATCAGTATGGCAACCGACTGGCTGAAGCAGATCGGGAAATAACGGTTCAACGCAGCACCAGTCCAAGTGGCGATGTGCTGCGTTTAACCTTAAAAAGTAATCAGCGCTGCCGCACGTTGAAACGTCAGGCTTACCGACCGAAGTCCCAACTGGAACGCACCAACAGCATCGGATGGTTGAACAGGCAATAGTGCGATGATGCCTGCTCGCGGCTATCCGAAACTCAGGATTCTTACGAGTTCGACTTCCCTCCGACTCCCCTAAGCACCTTGCAGAATCGGTAGATTGCGCTGGTTTGCCGCGTGTAGGGTTCGCCAACGGTATTGATAAATCGGGTAAACTACAGAAACATTCACGCTTCAACATCAAAATTTCATTTAGCTTCAGCAAGGAAATCAAAAAATGCTTATCGATGAGATGATCGTGACCCCCATCGCGTTGATCGATCCGCCGCTGCTGAACGCGGCGGGCTTGCACGCGCCATACGCGCTGCGGGTGATCGTGGAACTGCACACGGATAACGGCTTGTACGGGCTAGGCGAAGTCCCCGGCGGGCAGGACGTGGCGGAAGCGCTGACTGCCGTGCGGAGCGTGGTGATCGGCAGCGATCCGTTTCACTACAATGTGCTGCATCGGGCGATAGGGGCGAAGGTGGTGCAGGCAGACGGGCCGCGCGGCGATTTCCCGTGGGATTTGCGGATCGTGACGCTGGTGCGTAGCGCGGTGGAGGTGGCGTGCCTCGATTTGATCGGCAAGCAGACCGAGCGCCCGCTGGTCGATCTGCTGGGCGGGAAGTTCCGCGATAGTGTGCCGTTCTCGGCTTACCTCTTCTATAAATACGAGGGCGCGGGCGGCGCATTGGGTTTCGGCGTGGACAAGAATGCCAACGGTTGGAGCGCGGCACGCCAAGCAGCGGCGCTTGATCCAGCGGGCGTGGTGGCGCAGACCAAGGCGATGGTAGACGCATTCGGATTTCAGTCGATCAAGCTAAAGGGCGGCGTGTTCAGCCCTGATCAGGAAGTGGCGGCGATGTTCGCGCTGCGGGATGCGTTCGGGGCGGATGTGCCACTGCGACTCGATCCGAACGCGCTGTGGTCGGTGGAGACGGCGATCAAGGCGGGACGGCAGCTCGACGGTGTGCTGGAATATTACGAAGACCCCGTACGTGGACAGCAAGCGATGGCGGACGTGCGGCGGGCGGTCAAGCTGCCATTGGCGACCAATATGTGTACGACCAGCTTCGCGGATATGCCGGGGAGTTTGACGCTCGGTTCGGAAGACATCATTTTGAGCGATCATCACGCGTGGGGCGGCGTGATGGCATCCGTTCACCTCGCCAAGATGTGCGAAGTCTTCGGACGCGGGCTGTCGATGCACTCGAACAGCCACGCGGGAATCTCGCTGGCGGCGATGGTACACTTGGCGGCGGCGGTGCCGAACCTGACGTATGCCTGCGACACGCATTATCCGTGGCAGTCCGAAGATGTGATCGTCGGCGGGCAGATACAGATCAAGGATGGCGCGGTAAAGGTGCCGGATAAACCGGGTCTAGGTGTGGAACTGGATCGGGCAGAACTGGCGCGGCTGCACAAGCAATATGTGGATAGTGGATTGACGCGGCGGGATGATGCCGTTGAGATGAAGAAGGTTGATCCGACGTGGGCGTTCAAGCCGACGCGGTGGTGAGCGTTATACGAATGCTGCACGATTGATGATTCAGGGAGATAACCTCACCCCCTGACCCCCTCTCCGCTTCGCAAAGAGGGGGAACCAAGGGACACGGAACTAGATCGCGTTTAGCTGGAATCTGTAGCGGTGATGTTTTTTTGATGATTCTATTGTACGTCTGAATGTGATTTTAAAGATCAGCTTGACGGCGGATTTTTGCGCGATGACCTCCGTTGTAGGATAGGGTTCTACAGTGGGGGTGAGCATGAATACGGCGGAAATAGAAACGGCACTACGGAACCTTGAGCGCACGACGTTGACGCGCTATGTACGGGCGGCGTTGAACAGCGAGAGCGCCGAGGTGCGCGCATGGGGCTATCAGGCCATCGGAATCGGGCGGGGATCAGCGACGGGCGGTGTATACCGCGTGACAGGCACGGCGGATGATCATGGGGTAGCGCAATCGTGGGCGCTGGTCGTGAAAGTACTGTCGCCGCTGGCAGCAGGGAATGTGCCTGCCGTGACGGAAGACATCGCCCATCCGCTGTACTGGAAGCGGGAAGCACTGGCCTATCAGTCGGGGTTGCTGGATGACTTGCCGACGGGGATGCGTGCGCCGCGCTGCTTCGCCGTAGAGGAGCGCGACAGCACGATCTGGCTGTGGATAGAAGCGGTAGAGGACGATGGCGGTCAGCGCTGGTCACTAGCGCAGTATGCACAGGCGGCGCGCTTGCTCGGCAACTTCAACGGCGCGTATGTGGCAGGGCGAGCGATGCCCCCGCACGCGTGGTTGAGCCGAGATGGATCGCCGCGCGGGGTGCTCGATCATTTCGCGTGGATGCAGGATGTTGTGCGCGATCCGGCGACGTGGGCGCAGCCGATGGTGCGGGCGGCGTATCCGATCCCTGTGGCGGATCGACTGCTGCGCTTGTGGGCGGATCGCGGGGCGCTGCTAGACAGATTCGAACAACTGCCGACCACGCTATGCCATCTCGACGCATGGCGCAAGAATATGTTCGCGCCGTCGGGCGTGGATGGCTCACTGGTGGTGATCGATTGGGCGTACGTGGGGCGCGGCGTGATCGGGACGGACGCGGGCGATTTGATGGGCGCGAGTTACGGGCTGTTCGGGGCGGAACCATGTACGCCCGCCGCGTTGGATGCGGTGATCTTCGACCATTATATAAAGGGGTTGGAAGAAGCGGGCTGGCATGGGGATCGGCAACTGGTGCGGCTGGCGTACGCGACATTCACCGCGCTGAAATATGCGGGACTGCTGCTGGAACTCCACGATGTGCGGGATCAGGATAAACACGCACGGTGGGAAGCGGTCGCGGGGCAACCGATGGATGCGCTGATGCGGCATAAGGCGGCGCTGACGTACTTTTTGCTCGATCTGGCTGACGAGGCGCGGCAATTGAGGTAGCCTGCAAGATGCCCTGCACACGGCCTTTCCGGCGGTGTTCGATTTCTGTTCAAGGAGACGTTGCCTGCTGGCCTATCGATTAGGCGGCGGAGGACGCGTGACTCGTCCATTTTCAGTTAAAAAATAAACAGTTTTCGGATTCTACGTTGTCCAAGCTGCATTAAAATTCAGACTCCCACACTTTGATCTACTCCAATTAACATTCTGCTAATAGGCGCATACTATAGCAAACCTCGTGTAAAGCACCTGAATGTATGTCGTGAAATTTCATATGTTATCAACGTGCCTCAATTTCAATCAGTTTTTTATACTGTTGGCGTTGTTCGATACGACGGAGTGGGGATTTTCCTCAATCACCAGCTTCAAACTACCAATGGGGGACGCATGGTTAAGAGTTTCAAGCAGCATTTGCGACTGTGGCGCATCATCGGAACTACGCTCGTCGTAGGGCTTATGCTGATCGCGCCGTCAATTGCCAGCGCACAAGATGGCCCTACCTTAGAGTCGGTGACAAGTTCAATTGATACGGTGTGGTTACTGGTCACTGCCTTCCTCGTCTTCTTCATGCAAGCAGGCTTCGCGCTTCTTGAAGCGGGCTTCGTCAGCACCAAGCATGTCACCAATATCTTGATGAAGAATCTATTCGATTTCGTCATCGCGTCGATTGCCTTCTGGGCAGTCGGGTTCGGGATCATGTTTGGCACAGGGAATCCCATCTTCGGGCAAGATTGGTTCTTCTTGAACGGTCTGCCGGATATTTATCCGGGGCTGACTGTATCCGGATTTGCCTTCTTCTTCTTCCAGCTCGTGTTTGCTGGTACAGCGGCAACAATTACTTCCGGGGCGATGGGTGGGCGTACAGAATTCAAAGCCTACCTGCTGTACAGCTTGATCGTGAGCATCGTCATCTACCCAATCGTTGGTCACTGGATCTGGGGCGGTGGTTGGCTGGCGACGCTGGCGACTCCCTTCCTCGACTTCGCTGGCTCCACGGTCGTCCACTCGACGGGCGCATGGGTAGGGCTGATCGGGGCGATTATGCTGGGCGCACGCATCGGGCGGTTCGGGCCGAACGCGAAACCGATGGTTGGTCACAGCATGACTATCGCCACGTTGGGCACCTTCATCCTGTGGTTCGGCTGGTTCGGCTTTAATCCGGGCAGTCAGTTGAACGCCAACCCCACAGCAATTGGTCTGATCACCATCAATACGAATATCGCGGCGGCGGCTGGCGCGCTGGCAGCCCTGTTCATGAACTGGTTCATGACGGGCAAGCCACAGCTCGGCCCCTCGCTGAACGGTACGCTGGCTGGCCTTGTCGCCATCACGGCTCCGTGCGCGTTCGTCACACCCGCCGAGTCGATCGTGATCGGCGCGATTGGTGGCATCCTCATGATGGTGGGCGTCATGGTGCTGGAGCGCTTCAAGATCGATGACGCGGTCGGCGCGGTGCCCGTCCACGGGTTCGGCGGCGCGTGGGGTACGCTATCGGTTGGCTTATTCCACAGCACCACAGGTCTGCTGCATGGCGGCGGGCTGGATCAGTTCATTACCCAACTCATCGGCGTGGTGGCGGTGTTCGCCTTCGTCACGATAGCAGCGGTCATCATGTTCACCATCCTCAAGGCCACCGTCGGGCTGCGTGTTAGTGCGGCGGGCGAAGAAGTCGGCCTCGACCTGCATGAACACGGCACCGTCAACTATCCAGAATTTGGCGGCGGACTCCCTGAAGCGGCAGCAGGCGACTAAGCCTAGCTTCGCTTTCTAACCCCAAGATGGCGAAGATCACCCCTTCGCCATCTTGTTCCGAGAGCATCGCGCACAAGAGGATTGCGGTCTTGATCAAGGGTCGATCCGACGGTATTTGAGGGCATTGACCGGGCGGAAAATTTGCCTAAGTGAGGCGCGACAAGCGATGGGAGCGTGGCTGATGGTTTAGCCGCAGGGTTTTAGGGCATAATGCATAACGCTTGCGCCCTCAAATTTGAACAGAAAACAAACAGGTTTTGAACAGAATTCCGTTCAACCTGCACAAAAACTTTGCCCGCTATGCGCTGGTCGTATGTGATTAATATTTAGATATTAGTAAATTAAATATCCAACCTCATGTAAAACACCTAAATTCAAGTCGTGAAAATTCATACGTTATCAACGTACCTTACTTTTAACGGGTTTTTTATACTCTGGATGTTCTTCAATACGACCTAGAGGGGATTCAGAGATGACAGCTATCTCCAACAGCAGAAAGCGTTTAACAACGCCACAGCCCAGTGATGTTCTCCGAAAGAGAAAAAACATCCGCATGTGGCGCAACATCGCGACGATGGCAGTCGCCACTATTCTGTTAGCCGCTTTTGGCCTCCGTCATGCCTACGCGCAAGGCCCTGACACTGCCACAGATATTACGAACATCAAGATTGGTATCGACACCGTGTGGGTGATGATCACCGGTTTCCTCGTGTTCTTTATGCAGTTGGGGTTCGCCATTCTGGAAACTGGTATGATCCGCCAGACGGCGGGTGTGAACGCGCTGCTTGAGAACTTCTTGGAAGCGGGCGTCGGCGCAGTCGTATGGTGGTTGGTCGGCTTCGGGCTGGCCTTCGGTGCGGATAATGGCAGCGGCCTGTGGGGGACAACGCTGTTCGCGCCGGGAATCGGTACCGCCGACACGATTATGTACGGCAACATCGGCACCTTTACGATGTTCTTCTTCCAGTTCGCGTTTGCCGCTACCGCCAGCACAATCACGACGGGCGCGATGGCTGAACGCACGGACTTCATCGGCAACTTCATCTATACAGCAATCGTGATCGTCTTCATTTATCCTATCGTCGTCCACTGGATCTGGGGCGGAGGCTGGCTGTTCCAACAGGGCTTCTTCGACTTCGCAGGCAGCAATGTGGTGCATACGGTCGGCGGCGTGATCGCCCTCGTCGGTGCATGGGTACTTGGGCCGCGCAAGGGCAAGGTGTGGGGCAAGACCATTCCCCCGCATAACCTCGGTCTGGCGCTGATCGGTACGATGATCCTGTGGGTGGGTTGGTACGGCTTCAACCCCGGTTCGACACTGGGCGCAGTCGGCGTCGCTGGCACCATCGGCATCGTCACGCTGAACACGACGCTGGGCGCTGGTGTGGGTTCGCTGTCCGCGATGTTCTTCGGTTACTTCCGCACTGGCAAGTGGAGCCTCGTCTCGACGCTGAACGGGTCGCTGGCGGGTCTGGTTGCTATCACCGGTGGCTGCGCGTTCGTCAGCCCAGTGGCGGCTATGATCATCGGTGGTGTGGCTGGTATCGTCCTGCTGCTGTGGGGCGACCTGCTGGAAATCATCAAGGTCGATGACGCGGTGGGAGCTTCGTCCGTCCACCTCGCTTGCGGTGTGTGGGGCATCATCGGCATCGGTTTGTTCGCTGAACCCACGCTGACCCCGTTCGCCGCCAACGTCAAGGCTGGCATGGGCGGTCTGCTGGTGTCCGGTGGCAGCATCGACATCTTGATCACGCAGTTGACAGGATCGATTGCCACCATCGTGTGGTGCGCGGTGACCTCCTTCATCATGTTCTATGCGCTGAAGGTTACGAAGCACCTGCGCGTCAACCCCAAGGCCGAAGAGGACGGCAACTTCATCGACAACTACGAGCACGGCGAATCGATTTGGCCGGATGTCCTCACCCTGCCCGGTGATGCCCCGATGCCTGCGGAAGCCAAAGCACGGACTGCTCCGGCTGTCGGTGACTAAGCATAGTCAGACCTAAACGTTAGCTCTCCAATAAAACGGAGTAGGGAGCATCGGTTCCCTACTCTGTTTTTTTCTGTCTAGATTGTGGTATAACAGTCAGAATTACCCATAGGTGTAACCGACGTTTGACACGAGAAATGCAGTGAGTCTGTATCAAGTACCCCTTCTCTCTCATAAGAAGCAGCCGTGGCAATATGCAGCGATCTTAGTGATGGTGCTGCTGACTACGGTGGGGTTATATAAACTGCGCGACCAGCTAGGCGATGCCAATATCTCGCTGGTGTATTTATTGCTTGTGCTGTTTTGCGCAGTGACAACCGAACCGGGCGTGAGCATTTTTTGCAGCGGCGTGAGTTTTTTGTGTTATGACTTCGTCCTCATCCCGCCCGAAATTAACTTCATTACCTTTTCCATCACCAAGCTCCTTGACCCTGTCGCTTTTTTTGTGGTGGCGCTCGTGACGGGTGCCATCGCTGAACGCTCACGCACTATCGCTGCCGAAAAAGCCACCTATCGGCAAGCCAGCCAATTCCGATCCACGATTTTGCAGCTTGTTTCGCATAACCTGCGCACCCCGCTGGCAGTCATCAAAACCGCGCTGACGAGTGTGCTCGACTCGAAGGAGCTTCCGGAAGCATCCACTGAACTTTTGGTGTCGGCAAATCAGGAATGTGATCGGTTGAACCGCTTGATCGGCAACGTGCTGCAAGTGTCGCGCCTAGATACACAAACCGTGCAGTTGCATCAAGATTGGAACGGGCTTGATGATGTGATCAGCAGCGTGTTCGCGCGGTGGCGTCCGCTGGTCAACAGCAAGGCGATGACGGCGACTATCCCCAACAATTTACCCTTGATCAAGTTCGATTATGCGCTCATCGAAAATGTGCTGGTCAACTTGGTCGAGAACGCGGTCAGGCATGGACACCCGCCTATCCATGTCGGCGTAGAACTGCACCCGACCGAAGTGTGGGTGACTGTCACTGACTGCGGCGAAGGGCCGCCAATCGATCAACGTGATCATCTTTTCAAGCATTTTGCCTCGGTGAAATCGGGCGGGTTAGGGTTAGGTCTAGCCGTGTGCAAGGGGCTGATCGATGCACATCAGGGACGACTCTGGGCGAACTTCCAGCCTGCGAAAACGAGCTTTACGTTCTCTTTGTCGCTGATGGCAGATGAGGATAGCGACAATGAATAATGTGTTGGTGGTGGATGACGATAACGAGTTCCGAGAAACCCTGATCAAAGCGCTCAAGCAGTTTGGCTACCGCGCGATGGGGATCAATAACCCTGATGCGTTGGCGTCTACTATCGTCGTCCAACGTCCAGACGTGATTCTGCTCGACATGATGTTCGACGCCGATATGGCAGGGCTGCGCGTGTGTGAGCAGTTGCGGGCATGGAGCGCGATTCCGGTCTTGATCCTGTCCGTCATCAATGATGACAAAATCAAAGTCAAAGTGCTGGACGCTGGTGCCGACGATTTTCTCGTCAAGCCGTTCAGCGTGAGCGAATTGACCGCACGCATCCGTGCCATCGAGCGACGCTTGACCAACACTCCGCGCACCGCCAACGCGCATATCGTGTGTACGGGCAAGCTGCTGATCGATTTCGACATGCGGATCGTGAAATTGGATGATCAGCCGCTGCACCTGACGCGCAAAGAATACGCGCTGCTCAAGGCGCTGGCGGAGGCGCAAGGACGGTTAGTGACGTATGAGCGGCTGCTGGCGACGATCTGGACGGATGAAAACGCGACGGAACAGCGTAAAGTGCGGGCGCTGGTCATGCAACTGCGCAATAAGCTGAACGAAGATTTGAGCAACCCGACGTATATTTTGACGGAAGCGGGCGTCGGGTATCGGCTGAATATGGAGCCGGACGGGTTCAGCACAGCCTAGCCAGCAGCGTTAACGCACCTTATAAATCTGGTAGCTGCCTTGATCATAGATCAGATCGAGATCGGGCAGCGGTGCGGTGAGGACGGCGGGAGCGGTGCGGTCATCGGGGCTGACGATGACGTAGGTGATGCGCCCGGAAGCGTAAAGCGCGCGACGGTCTGATTCGCTGAGATCGTCATGTAGAAGTTGTTCGGCTTGCGTCAGTTTGGCAGCGTAGCCGATGGTTTCGGGGCCGTGTCCGACATAGGCGAGCAGGCTGGTGCGGACGGGCAGATAATTCCCCACGCGCACGTTCGACAAGACAACCGACTGCGGCGGCGCATTGGCAGCAAGCCAGTCCAATGCCTCGATCAGTGGCGTGTCGTTGTAGAGACGGTTGCCGAGGTACGGCACACTGGCGGTATACGCACCGCTGAACAGCAGAATGGCGGTGGTGGGAAGCGACAACACCAAGATACCGATGACCGCTGACCGCCACCGCTGTGCCTGCCGACGGAATCCAGTCCGTTTTACCCACGCATAACGGACGCCAGCAATTGCTAGAATGCATAAGGGCACGAAGACGCCTTCGAGCAACCGCCGCTGCACGTTGATCGGCAGGTAAGCGAGGATGGGCGCGACGATCACCCACGCGAGCAGCAGCAAATAGGCGGGACGCGTGCTACCACGCTGCCATGCCCATCTGAGCGCGGGAATGGCTAAGACCGCCAGCAGCCCATAGCCGATCAGGAAATGCAGCGGATGCGGCGAGGGCAGCAAATTTTGCGCTTGCCACTCCGCCATGATCGGGTTGGCGGCAAAACCGAGCAAATTATAGAGCAGATAAGGGGCGGTCACGAGCGCCGCCACGACGCAGCGCCAGAATAGATCGACGGGAAAGCGCCGCTGTTTGAGGATCGCCGCCAAGCCCCAGACGCCAAGCAAGATATACAGCACGGCGATGTAAAACGGCACGCACAGCCCCATGATCAGCCAGAGCAGACCCGCGCGGAGTGGACGGCGGATCGAGCGGACGACGGGTTGGTTATGCGATGGCAGCGAGGTGAACAGCAGCATGAAGCCGCCGAGCAGACACGCGCGCGCCAGAGCCAGATGTGGCAGCCCGTAGATCAGATAGAAGCTGTAGCCTTCTGGCACGATGAAATCGAGCGGGGACGAGCCGAGCCAATTTTGCTGCCCCACGATGGTGAGCACCCACCCGAAGCCGCCGCCGAGCGTGATCAGCACGAGCGCCACCATGCGCGCAGAGGGCGAGACGAGGAAAAACGCGGCAAAGCGATACGTCACCGCGATCAGGAGCGCGGCGAACACCAGCCGCGCCGCATGGAATACCATGATCATCGCATCGACCAAGGCGGGACTGTTGGGCGGGGCGAACAGAGCGGCCAGTTTGCCCATCAGCAGATAGGGCACGAAAATGAACATGCTGGCGTGCGGCTCGGCGGTGTAGACGATATGAAAGAGCCAGTTACCATCCGCGCCTTCACGCATTTTGGCGAGATAACTGTTGGCGTCATCCAACCCGAAGATGAAGCCTGTGAAGCGCAGATCGGGGCGCTGCGAGAGCCAGCCGACGATATAGGGCAGCGAGGTGATGATCAGCGCGAAGATGATGAAGATGGCAACATTGCGCCATTCGCGACGGGTGATATTAGGTGCGGGCACGACGCCCTCCGATGATGAGCGCGGCGCAGCAAATCAAGAGGCCGACGCCCGAAACCGCCAGCGAAGGCGCTAAAGTGGTCGGGCTGTAGCACGTCCGCATCTCGCCAACGTCGCCATCGAGTTCGGACGTGAGCAAGGGATGTGCATACCAACCGGGGAGATAGGGAAAGAAATACGGATTCGGCGGTTGCTGACAATTCGGATTGGCGGCAGCGCTTGGCGTCGATTCGGGCGGCGGCGCGAAGGTGTTGCGATAAATGTAGACGCCGTCGATGATGGTGCGCTGTTCCAAACCGGGGCTAGTCAGCGGATAGGCCGAGACGATGTGACTGACGCCCCATTCCCCCAACTTCTGCGCGTCGATGACGGCGGTCTGATTGGCCTTGCTGAGATCGTCGCCTTCCAGCGGCGGCAGCGTGACGGAATAGCCATCCACACTGGTGCCCGTCGCCAGCGCGAACTCAAGGACGTAGCCGCGCAGTTGCAGCGGATCGACACCGCCGAAATCGGGGATATTCCAGTAGGCGGCGGCTTGCTGTGGGAAGCTGTAGGTGGGCGAATAAACCCGCGTGACGCCATCTTCGATCAGGGCTTGCGCGATGGGCAGATAACGATCTAGCCAGTCGGATTGGGGCTTGGCGACGATGTAGGCGACATCTGTCCACAGCAGCTCTGCCACCACCAGCGCGCCGATCCCACCGACCAGCAGCGCGCGACGAGCGGACGTCAGGCGGAGGCGAACGGTAAACAGCGCTTGCAGTCCGTAACCTGCCAGCACGATCAGCGCGACGATAGCGAGGCACCAGATGCGCGGCGGAACGCGGAGCCATGCCAGCGGCGGAAACACAGTCACTAAGCCTGACCACAAGGGGCCGTTCGAGCCGAGCGCGTACAAGGCCGATACGATGATGACGAGCCACCAAAACAGCGCGATCCCGCGTCGTTTAGCGAGGATTAACTCGTTAGTTCCGATAATACCCATTATCAGCAACGAAATACCGCTGTAGAGAATCACTTCGTGCGATCCGGGCTGGCGGGGGAAGATCACGCCTAATAATTGCAGCGGTTCGAGCGAAAATAGGCCAGCTTCTTGCGGGCTGAGTCCTAACCGCGTGGCGTAGGGGAGGATTTCTAGCAACTGCATCCATTGCACCGCCGTCAAGAGCAGCAGGAGGAGCGCGCCAGCCCATAGGGTGAGCACGATCCGCGTGAGCTGCATTTTGGCGAAGGCTTCGCGCTGTGTGGGCGTGCCGGTGAGAAGGCGCGTGAGGATCATCCACGCGGCGAAACAGCCTGTTAACCCAACCGCGAAGACACAGATGCGAATATCCGCGAGAAAACACATCGCCGTGACGAGACCAAGCATGGCGGCTCGTCCGAGCCATGCCCTCGACTGCGTCTGATCGTCAGCGGGCGGATCGACGGGAACGACGATGCGCACGACCGCCGCCAAGACAGCGGGCAACCATGCCAGCGCGTACACGACATCGAGATGTCCCGCGCCCGCCGCCGCGATCAAACGCGGGGTAAACATGAAGGCCGCGCCCATCACGTTGGCGACGGCAACCGATAAACCGAGCGTCCGCCCAAGCCAGCGCATTGCGAGGCCAGCGATAAGCATGTGCAGCCAGAGCATCACGTTGAGGTGCAGCACGGCGGGGAGGATCAGGGCGAGATACTGCGGCGGGTACCAGACTTTGTTGAGCGGGTTGGCGGCGAAGGGCTGCCCACTCATCACGCCGGGACGCCAGAGGGGAAAATAGCCCGCTTGCACGGTGCGCTGCAAAAATAGGGCGCTAGGCCAATGGCTGACGACGGCATCGGAGAAATCCGAACGCGGGGGGAAAGGCAACCTATCGCCACGCAAGCCGACGCCATACAAAAAGAACGCCGCTGCTAATGCCAGCAGCAGCGCATAGCCCGCAGGATGGACAAAGACGTCACTAACGCGCTTCATAGACGTAAATGGAAGTGTCCCCGAAACGCTGCGCAGGTTCGCCCAAATTCAGTGCGTTCACACAGGCCATGCCCGGTGATTCGGGTTTGCCCTCGACAGGTTCGATCAGGATATAACGCACATTGTATTGCTGCAACAAGCCCTGACAATCCGTGCCGTCGTTATACCACGCTTGCACCTGCTTCAGTTTGTCGGCGGCGTTGAGGGTTTCATACTCATGACCGTAAACCACACGCATATCGGTGTAAGCGGGAACCCATAGACTGGTGGGCTTGGGCAGTGCCAAGACGACGGAGCCGACGCGCCCGTTGGCCTTCAACCATTGCAGCGCGGTGTAGGTGTTTTTGGGCAGCATGATGGCTTGCTCGATGCCCTTGGCGGGATTCATCACGCCATACAGCGGAATCAGCATGGTGAAGACGTTGCTAGGGATGATGAAGACCATCAGCGCGATCATGGCGACGCGGCGCAGCGGGGGACTGATGCGGTTCAGCCAGTAGTCTTCCATCGCGCGGACGGCGAAAAAGGCTATCGGGATGATCAGGCCGATGGAGAGCCGCCGCTGCAAATTGAACGGCGCATATAGCATGATGCTGGTGGTGATGAGCCAGATCAGCATATAGCGATCCCCATCTCGCTCAAAGCGGCGCACCGCCCGCAAGATGCCGGGGATCGCGACTACCAGCAGCAGCCCAAAGCCTACGAGATAGCTCAACGGCGTAGGCGACGGCGTCTGATTCTGCTGGTTCCAAATCTGATAGGCAGGATCGTAGTTGGCGATGGCGAGATAATAGACGAAGATGGGCAGACCGGGGAGCAAGAACATCGCTGCCCAACTGATCTGCAAGTTCGGTAAGCGGCGATCCATGAACGCGATGACGACCAGATAGGTCGCCAAGGCGATCCCGACGGGAACCCACCCTTGCGGCTGCACGATGCACAGGGCAATCGACAGCAGCAGCACCGTCACACCACCATTGGAGACGCGCGGGCGCTCCTCGAAGCCGGGGCGGAACACGCGCAGATAGGCCGCCGTGGTGAGGGCGATGAGGGCGATGGCTAACGGGAAGTGCGGGTTGACGAGCGATGAGTAAAAGGGGATTGATTCTGGAATGTATAAATCGGAAGGTTGGAAGCTATTGCTGAATACTATCGCCAGCCAGCCAAGCCCCGCCCCGATGCTGACAAGGCCAAAGAATAAA
Source organism: Anaerolineae bacterium (assembly GCA_019637615.1). GTDB lineage: Bacteria > Chloroflexota > Anaerolineae > Aggregatilineales > UBA2796 > JAHBVK01. The sequence goes on from JAHBVJ010000005.1 coordinate 283,204, forward strand.
CGCCTTGCTCGTTGTTTTTGCCAGATTACCGAGCCGAGATGGTAGATCGAGATGTACATTACGAACGAGGCTAGTAAGCGGGCGATGTGAAAGATCATGAGGGCAGACAGACCAAAGAGACGCGCTACATGACCGAGGGCTAGATAGAAGACTTGAATGGCGATGCCGTTCGTCTCCTCAGGCGTGTAATCGAGGTGAAACAGCCAGTTGCCGCGCAGACCCTGATTGATCTTGCCGAGGTAGGTCGCGCCGTCCGTGTGGTTATAGAGCATCCCCATGAACTGCCAACCGTCGTTGGGTGCATCGCTCGCAAACGCCCATGCATACGGTAGCAAGGTAATCAGCACCAGTAAGCCGCTGAAAATGATCACCCAGCGCCATTCCGTCGCGGAAACTTCATCCGCCCGAACTTGTTGCATTGCGTGGCTCCCTTGCCAGTAGGAATCGACTTTGTTTTGGATCATGTGCAATTCGCCAGCGTCACTCAAACAACACTGGTCTTTATCATATAGTAAAGTATGGCTATCCGAAATCAACACTTCGTAAAAATTTACACCTTTGCCGACGTTTGCCTGACGTAAGGTCGCTTGTTATAGCATTGAGACGCGCCGTCCGCTATACTGAACCCATTACGCTTATCACACAAATTGCTTTTTGCGTAATGCGCTTTTGCCGAGGTGAATCTCTTGAGTCTGAAACTATCGGTCATTATCCCCTGCTTCAACGAGCGTACCACTATTGAAGAAATCGTTGCCGCCGTGAAAGCGGTCAACATCGCGTTCGAAATCCTGATCGTAGATGATGGCTCAACCGACGGTACGCGCGACATCCTCAAACAATGGGAGAATGATCCGCTGGTGAAGGTGTTTTATCACACCGTCAATCAGGGCAAAGGGGCTGCCGTCCGCACTGGCTTCGAGAAGGCGACGGGCGAAGTGTTCATCATTCAGGACGCCGACCTCGAATATGATCCGCGCGAGTATCCATCGCTGCTGAAGCCGATTGAAGAAGGGCGCGCGGTGGTGGTGTATGGATCGCGCTTCCTCGGTGGCCCGCGTAAGGCGATGAACTTCTGGAACATGGTCGCCAACATGGGGCTGACGCTGATCACCAACGTGCTGTACAACTCGATCCTCAGCGATATGGAGACGTGCTACAAGGTGTTCCGCGCTGAAGTCGTGCGCGGCATTCCGTTGCGGTCACGCCGCTTCGAGGTCGAGCCGGAAATCACGGCGAAGGTGCTGAAGCGTGGCTACCGCATCTACGAAGTGCCGATTTCGTACAATGGGCGCGAATGGTCGGAAGGCAAGAAGATCAAGTGGACGGATGCACCTATCGCCGCGTGGACGCTGGTGAAATATCGGTTCGTGGACTGAGCGACAGGCGAATCGGGCAAGCGCCGCCCGACATTGTTAAACCAATACCCGACAATGAAAATGGATTGTCGGGCTTACCTTACGAAGTCCCTGCGGGACTCAAGCGCCAAAGACATTGGCTGGATTATTTCGTCTAGCCATATAAACTCCACCTACAATACCACTAAAAAGCGAAAAGACGGCGACAGAATTCCCATCCCGTCTGGTTGCGGTTAGGCCAGATAGCGGATCGGGGAACGCAGAGTCGGGCTAAGTAACAGCGGCTCCGGCGTTTGGCTGAGATGCGTGCGGATGGCTTTGATCGCGCTCTGAATTTTCGCCTGATTCTCGCGGTAGGCAGCTTCGCCGTTGTGCGCGGTGATCACGACGAGTTCATCGGGATTCTGGATGACGGGCAAGCGCGGATAGGTGTTTTCGCGCGTTTCCGCCACGAACAGGCCACGCACCTGAATGCCTTCACGCGCATACAGCGGCAGCAGATCGGTTTGCACGGATTCGATCAAGGCTTGGCGTTGACCAGCGTGCGCGCGATAGCGATCCACCACGATCAAGCCGGTTTGCGTCGCGATCGTGCCTGCCGCCATATCCGCCGCGAGGCTCTCGGCGGTAACGCCGCACGTGAGATCGGCAATGTCGCTCAAGGGGCGCAGCAGCAGCACATCGTCGTTATCGAGGATCATGTTGTTCGTGGTATGCCTGTGCTTTGCCCAGAATGCCCCGCCATAGAAGTCGGTAAGCCCATTCAAGCGCGCTGCCATATCGGTAAAGCCGCGCAGCCAGACGAAATGATCCGGATAGGCGATGGCACGAAACTGACCGAGGACGCTCATCCCGACTGCTTGTTGAGAAGCTATGAAATGCGCCTCGAAATAGTCGATGAAGTGTTCCAAGGCGTCGGGCTTGAGCAGATAGTTGCGTAATTCGAGCACGGTGATGGTCATGATAAAACCCCGTTAAGTGCGCCGTGCTGAACATCGCCTAGCTGGAATCCGCGAGGTTGACCAGCTCCGCAGCCCGCTTGCGTAAGGCTTCGCGCAGGGCGGGTGGTTCGCGCACGACGAAATTGAATGATAATTTGGCGAGCTGGCGTGCCACCCAATCCAGATCATCGGCGCTGCCACGCAGGATCACGCCCTGATCCTGCGGCTCCAACAGGCCGAACCAGTCCATAACCTCTTGGCGGGCGGTCGTCAGCGTCGTTTTGAGCAGCACTTCGTAAGTGTACTGGCGCGGTAGATTGGCAACGGCTTCGACCACGTAGGACTGCGCGTCGAAGTTCGGCGGGCGCACGAAACTGGCGTCGGTCAGCACGAGCGCGGTCACCCGATCCAGCCGGAACGAGCGCAGATCGTGGCGCAGCCAGCAGTAACCGACGGCGTACCATTTGCCGCGATACTGCGCCAGCCCATACGGATCGAAATCGCGTTCGCTGTCGCTGGCCTCGCGTGATCGGTAGCGCAGATGCACGCGGCGTTGAAGCTGCATCGCCCGACTCATAGTCAGCATGACTTCGGTGGGGAAGTCGGCTGAGGCGTCGTCGGTAACGGGCGCGATAGTCTCCGACAGCCCGCGCACGGCATGGACGAGATCGGGCGACAAACCTTCTTCCAGTTTGCTGCGCACGGCTTCCATCGCCTGCCGCGACTCGTTCAGCCCCAACTGCCGCGCGGAGATCAGGCCGAGGGTGAGCGCGACGGTTTCGTCATGCGTCAGGGACAGCGCGGGCAGCTTAAAATCGGACTCAAGCTTGTAAGCACCGTTGCGCCCGCGTTCCGCTACGATAGGCGCGCCGAGGTCTTGCAGCATGGTGATGTAGCGCCGCAGCGTGCGCATATTGACTTCTAGACGGGCGGCTAGTTCCGCGCCGGACATACGCTTGTAAACGCGCAGCAGCGTGAGCACCGCCAGTACGCGCGTGGTCGGGTGATACATGGATGCCCCAGATCGGTGATCATATGGCATCCATTGTAGCAGTAGGCAAGGCGGGCTTGTCTACCGAGAGCACCCCAACATCTAGCGGATTCTGGTGTTATCCATGACCCAGTTGGTTTCCCACGTTTTGCCGCCATCCTCGGAGAAGGCTTGTTCCCAACGGCAGGTGGTGGGCGAGATGTTTGACCAGATGAAGCGGCAGAAGATGTGCCTGCCCTCAAACGGTTCTTGCGAATAGAACTCGCCGCGCCCGTCTTTGAAGCCGCCGATCATCGGGATTTGCAGCGTATGCGAGGCGTCATCCACCCAATAGAGGCTCCACTGGCGCGAGGTGGGGTTGAACACGCGCAGTGTTGCCCCGTGCAAAATGCCCGATTCGCGATGAAAAACAGATTCATCGAAGTTCGCGAGGCCGCCGAGGATCGGGCGGGCGGTACATTCGCCGTAGAATTCTTCCCAGTCGGTGGAGCCTTTTAAACGTGCCTTCAGCCGCCGATTGTGGACTTTCCACGTCCCGAAGAAGAAATCGAAATCTGCGCGCCCATCTTGAATGGTGTCTTGACGCTGTTCGTGTACTTGCATGACCTCTCCTGTCTGGATGAAACAACGGTATGCCATGCAGTATAGAGGGTTAAGTGGACAGGATTGACCCTAATTTAGCGCGAGTTTGGGAATCTCATTTTCGCGAGACTCAGGCGCTGGGAACTGCTACCGTCAGCAGATCATCCTGCGCCAGCATCGGCGCGGCGTCCAAGACGTCCTCGTCTTCGGCATCAAGGAGCATTTCGCCAGCGGATTCGAAGCGATCACTGGTGGTTTTCGCCATCGCGCGGCGGACGGCACGCGCCAAGGCGGGCGGCAGATCGGGGCGGATGGTGCGCGGATCGGGCGGTGGCTGCTGTAAATGCCCGAACAAGACCTGTCCGGGGTTGCCGACGAAAGGACGCTGCGCCGTGAGCATCTCGAAGCAGATCACGCCGAGCGCATAAATATCGGCACGCCAATCGACATCGCGCGCCATGTAGATTTGCTCAGGAGCCATGTAGTCGATGGTGCCGATTGCGCCCGTGCCCGTCAGGTTGCTGGTGATGCCTTCGCTCTTGGCGATGCCGAAGTCCATGATCAGGACTTGATAGGTGCCGCCGCCTTTCGGACGCAGCATGATGTTGGACGGCTTGAGATCGCGGTGGATGATGCCCTGCGCATGGATGTAGTCGAGCGCGTTGGTGAGCGGCTTGAGCAGCGTCAAGACTTCCTCGACGGGCAGTTGGCCTTTTTCGCGCAGGTAATCGCGCAGGGTGCGACCTTCTACGTATTCGAGCACCATGTAGGGCGGTTTGTGGTCGATGGCCGCGCCGTAAAATTTGACGATGTTGGGGTGTTGCAGCGTGCTCAGGGTGCGGACTTCGCGCTGAAAACGCTCGATGGCGTCGTCAGTGGGATTCATCTCGTCGGGCAGCACCTTCAAGGCCACGATCTGCCCGTTGTGGAAACCCTTATAGACTTCGCCCATGCCACCGCGCCCGATCACATCGAGCACTTCGTAGTCGCCCAGATGCTGCCCCGTCAACGCCGAGGGATTCTTGACGGCGGGTTTGTTGAGCTGCGCCTGCGTCAACTGATCGAGGTCGAAGCGGAAGCCGTAGAGACGGCGGTCAACGAATTTCCGCACGCGCAGCCGTGTCGGGTTGAACATGACCCCCGTGAGCGTGCCCGCGATGGCGAGCGAAAGGCCGGTTTGCGCTTCGCCAAGGACGAGCGTAAAAAGGCGCTGCATCAGACCAAAGCCGATGACGAACAGCCCGACCAAGATCAACGTCGCCAACCCGTAGACGACCGACTTATTGATGGTGAGATCGATGTCCCAAAGGCGGTAACGGAAGATCGAGAAGGCCAGCGTGATGGGTACGCTCAACATGGCGAGATTGCGCACCGTCTTGAGGATAATGGTCAGCCAGACGTTGTTTTCGTAGGTGACGACTTCGCCAATCGAGAGGATGTAGACGGTCGGGATGATGGCGATCAGCGCGATCACGAGGCCGACAAGCAGCCATTTCAACTGCTGCCGCTGCGTTGGTGTCGCTAATTTACGATAGCGGCGGACTTGCAGTCCGATCCCGATCAGCGCCAGCACCGCCAATAGGCCGACTTCGATAGCACCTTGCGGCAGATCGTTGATGTAGATGTTCAGCCAGATCAGGACGCGGAAGATGAACAACGGCACGACGGCATAGCGGAACCACTTCGGGAAGAAGCGCCCGTCGGGGAACATGTAGAAAAAGGTGATCTGCGACGTTTCGCCCAGTGAGTTGATCAGCACGTTGAGGAACAGATAGGGCGTGCCGCGCTGATAGACGCCAGCGTACATGGTGCCCGTCGTGAGCAGCATCAGACTGACGAGGTAGGCCACCCCATCATTCGATTTGCGCCAGAAGAGGAAATAGGCGACCGCCCAGAAGCCGAGCATAAATAGGCAGCTCTGGATGAAGTCAAAAATGGCGGAGGCTTGCGGTGTGATGCCCGGTTGAGGCTGTGCCTGCGCGGCTTGCAGCGTGACCGCGAAGAAATAAGGCGCGTTCATCACGAAGACGAAGATCGCCATGATCGCCACGCTGATCCATGCTGCCCGTAACACAGCCAGCCGCCGTCCAGAAAACAAGAGATGCGGGGTGGTGAAGGTCGATGACGGTAACGTGGATGACGGTGTCATACGGCTATTGTCCGGACTAACAATACGGTCAACATCAGCGTGCCTCCATTATAGAGGCGCTGGCAGCGAACGATGATAACAGATCGGTTCAGGGGCGTTACTTAGAATCAAATAAGCGTGAGAAGCCGTCATAGGGCACGAGGGGAATGACCTCAAACGTGATCAGGCCAGCTTTGACCAGCGGCAGCGTGTCCAATGCCGCGCGGGCGGCGTCCGCGTCCGCACATTCGAGGATCAGGACGGCGGTGTGCTGATCGGGACGGAAATACAGTTCGCGCAAGAGGCCAGATTGGTAGAGTTCCCACGCTCTGGTGGCTTCGGGCTTGAGATGGGGCTGGTAAGCGTCAGGATCACTTACGAGTTCGTGTTCAAGGGCAAGGAATTTCATAGCATCTACCTCGGTACCGCTCCATTGTACTGCGTGGGACAACAAATCGGCGCAGGTCGTTAGGCGAGATGGGTAATGTTCGGTCGTTTAGAATTGTCTAGCGTGCTATAGTAAGATGTATTCACGTTAGGAACTTTAGCATCCAACCAGAGGAGGCTTATGCGGCAGGTGATTATGTATCCCGGTGAAGATGGATATATCGTGATAGAGTGCCCAAGCCTTCCGGGTTGCATCAGTCAGGGAAAAACGGAAGAAGAAGCGTTGGCAAACATCAAAGAAGCCATTGCCCTGTGGATCGAAGATGCAGAGGCGCACGGCGACATGGTGCCTGATGATCCGCCTATTCGCCTGATGCAGGTATAAAACTCAATCTTGCAGAAGTTCGAGAAACTCCTCTATCGTCAGTCCAGCTTGGCTAATGATGCTGCGTAAAGTACCTCTATCAAGTTCTCGGTGGTTCGGGACGATGACAATCCGCCCGTTGGCATGACGCAGTTTCACATGACTACCTTTTTGACTGCTGATATAAAATCCGCCGTGTTGTAGCGCCCTAATACATTCTTGCCCAGAAATCACTGGCAATTTTGGCATCTATTCGTCCACAATTTGATACAGAATTACATTGATTACTGACTTTCATTGTAAAACGGATCAACTGAAAGTTTCATCACCGTGAACGAACATCGAGATTTGGCACTAGATTCGCAGATTAGTACGTTGGGATTCACGCAGCAGATTTTGTGCGGGCGCGGGACGACGGCGATCTGGTTGGCGGTGCGGGCGCTGACGGCAAACGATGAAGCGGCGGAAGTGATCATGCCGGATGTGCTGTGCTCGACTGCACTGGACGGCGTGATCTTGGCAGGGGCGGTGCCACGCTTCGCGGCGGTGGCGGCGGATCGGTTCACGGTGACGCCAGAGAGCATCGCGGCGGCGATCACGCCGAAAACGCGGGCGATCCTCGTAGCGCACACCTTCGGGCATGGCGTCAATATTCCCGCGATCCGTGCCGTCGCGCCGCGCATCCCGATCATCGAGGACGCGGTACAAGGCATTGGCGGCAGCGTACACGGACAGCTGATCGGCACGCTAGGCGATGTCAGCATCCTCAGTTTCCACCCGACCAAGCTGATCGATGGGCACGGCGGGCTGCTGGCCTTCAACGACGCGACGATGCTTGCGCAGGTGACGGCGGACGTGGCGAGTCTGGCTGATGATCCGTGCGTGGGGTGGGAGCGCGTGCTGGCGAATTTGCATACGCTGCTGCCGGGCGCGGCGGCAGCGGGCTATGTGGCGCAGTTACGGGCGACGTACCGCACGCTGTTGAAGCAGTTTGACGCGACTCATGATAACGTGGCGCGTATCGCGGCGAGCTGGCGCAGCTTGGCGGAACGTGTCAGCGCGCGCAATCAGAAAGCGCAGCTATTGCGAGATCGGCTGCACGGATTGGCGTCCAGTTTGCCGGAAATTCGCGTTGGCGACGCGATCTGGCGGTATACGATCACGCTGCCGAGCGCGATCCTCGCACGGCGGGCAGTACACGCGCTGACCCGCGCCCGCCTGATCAGCACGCAATTGTATCCATCGCTCAGTGGCTTGTTGGGACAGGTGCCTATGACGCCGTTCACCGATAGATTTGTAAATTTTTGGGTGGACGAACCCATTACCGAAGACTATTTTGAGCGTGTGGCTAGCGTTCTGAAAGATTTGAAAACGCTAACAATTGATAAAACTTACAAATTGGGTACGCGGATTTAGCGTCATGCTGATACAATAAGACCATCTTTGCTTCGGGGTTTAGCGTAGGCATACTATGAACATGATGTCATCAAGGCCAAAGTTCAAGCAAGAAGTGATCGATGATGCGCTGCGGAAATTACATGCGGCGGTGCAAGGGGTGAAAGCGTCGGTCGTGGTCAACCGCGATGGGCTGCTGGTGGCGTCACACCCACCCGGCAATGAAGACGACGCGAACCCGACCAACAGCCCGCAGGTCGCCGCGATGGCTGCCACCATGATCGGGCTGGCAGAACGCACATTGGGACGGTTGGCGCAAGGTGACATGGAACGGCTGTTGATCGAGGGCGAACACGGCGTGATGGTCGTGTATCCGGCGGGACGCGCAACGCTGGCAGTGCTGCTCGACAAGGATCAGAAGATCGGGCCGGTGCTGTACGCCGCCGCCAAGATCGCCAAGGAAATCGCGGATATTCTCAAAGGTTAACGAAACGTGCTTAGTGCTAGGTGCTTAGTGCTGAGTAGAAGCGCAGTTCAGGCTTCATGATCGCCTAAGTCAAGGGTTTGCACGAAGTCTGATGACCCATTCGCTGTATATTGTTCCCACGCCACTCGGCAATCTGGAAGACATCACGCTGCGGGCACTGCGCATCCTGCGTGAAGTTCGCCTGATCGCTGCCGAAGACACCCGCACCACGCGCAAATTACTCGACCGCTACGAGATCACCACGCCGCTGACGGCTTACCACGAACATAATAAACTCACCAAACTGGATGCGTTGTTCGAGACATTGACGGACGGCGACATCGCGCTAGTGTCGGACGCCGGGACGCCGGGGATTTCCGATCCGGGCTACGAGTTGATCCGCGAGGCACTGGCGCGCGGCGTGAACGTGGTGCCGCTGCCGGGAGCATCCGCCGTGATCACCGCGCTGGTTGGTTCCGGACTGCCCACTGATGGCTTTGTGTACATCGGCTTTTTGCCGCGCAAAGATAAAGCGCTGCGCGAATGCTTCACCGCGTTGGCAGAGGAACGCCGCACCGTGATCGCCTATGAAAGTCCGAATCGGCTGGTGGAAACGCTGGCGACTTTGCAGAGCGTACTAGGTAATCGTCAGGTGGTGGTCGCGCGCGAACTGACCAAGCTGTATGAAGAATTCCAGCGCGGCACGGTGAGCGACGTGCTGGCGCACTTCACGACGCACGAACCACGCGGCGAGATCACGCTGGTGATCGCGGGCGCTGCCGATGCGCAAGCGGAACAAGCCACATGGGATGAGGCCGCCGTGTTAGCCGCACTCGATGAACAACTTACGCAGGGAATCCCGCGCAAAGAAGCCGCCAAAGCCATCGCGCTGCGTTCCGGCTGGGATCGGCGCGAGGTGTACCGACTGAGCCTCAACCTACCTTCGTAGGCGCGTCATGGTGGCGGCGCGGCGTCAGGTCGTAATCGCGCTCGCGCAGCCAATGCAGCGCTTCGGATTCGTCAAAGAAGATTTTCGAGGCGGTTCTCACCTTCGGTATAAAATCCCCCAACATAACCGCCATCATACGCGCGGCAAAGCCATCCGCCATGACGAAGGCAAATGACTCGACTAGATCGCACGGGGTGTTGTGGACGCTATCAAACGCGAACACCGAGATGCCATAGGCGGAAGGCCAGCCAGAAACGCGCATATCGATCACGCTGCGGGCATGGCCTGTTTCTGCATAAGCAGCGCGATCATGTTCGTGAAAAGCATCTACGAGTGCGTCAACCGTGACGCGGCGTTTATCCAGCGCCCGAAAAATGGTCAGATTGCGTGGATATTTTTCAATGATCAAGCCTTCCACAGTGGTTGTGGAGAGTAGATCAAGGCTCAGGTGGGAAGGCATGACTAGTTTCATCCTTGGATACACTAACATATTATATACAATCAATAAAATGTCAACGTAAATTTTTCGCTTTCTCAGCGTCGATTCATTTATGCCGTGATTCTAATAGAACTGTACAAAGATAATACAATCCTAGCAAAAACATTTGCTGTCTGGTAGATGAACCTGCTAGAGTTAGGCTGACGCATCACACAGCAGGATCACTGACTGCTGAACCTAGACAGAGTCAAGCTAGCAACCTCATGGAATATCAAGAACTCTCCGTCCGCTTGTCTGAACTGCCTGATCAGCCGATTTATAATGTCAAGGCTGTCTGCCTGCGCACCGGAATCTCCAGCGCGGTGCTGCGGGCGTGGGAACGCCGCTATGGAATGCCATCGCCTAACCGATCCGCACAGGGCTATCGGCTGTATTCCGAACGCGACCTAGCGATTTTGCAGTGGTTGATGCAAGCGACGGCGAAGGGGATCAACATCAGTCGCGCTGTTCAGGACTTGAATGCGCTGATCGCAGAGCATGAAACGCTGCACATCACACTCCCGCTGCACGCCCCAGAACATCCCACCAGTACACCGCGATCACCGGAAGCGCTGGCCGTGGAATTAGCCGGAGCCTACGGGTCGCTCTCCGAGAACCAGTGCGATGCATTGCTGACCGAAGCATTGGCGCTGTATACGCATGAAACGGTGCTGTTGTCGGTGCTGCGGCGCGCCTTGATGATCCTGCGGCACGAGATCAGCTTGCAGGTGACAGCCCCGATGATCGAGAATTTCGCGATCAACCATATGTGCCACCGACTCGCGCGGACGCTGCAACTGACGCCGATCCGCGCGCCGACTCGCAGTGTGCGGCTGATCGGATTCGCGGGCGAAGACAGTGAACTCGATCTGCTAATGTTGACACTGCTGCTGCGACGGGCGGGACATCATGTGATTTACGTGGTGGCGGATTTTGAGGCGGAAGCGTTGCGCGAGGAAGTCCGTGCGCTGCGAGCCAGCTTGATCCTGTTTTACGTCAATGCAGCCGAAAATGCAGAGAAATTGCGCGATATTTCGACAGCACGCAGTGCCCACACAGTCATGCTGTACGCAGGCGCGGGATTAGGCTTCAAGCCTGAACTGCGCGATAATATACCATTGGAATATATCGGGGATGACTTGCGGCAGATGTATCGGGAACTGCTGGTTCGACTGCGGCAGGTAGACACTCTGGAACCAGACAAGGTATAGGGACTATGGCACGCTTTAAACATACATTTCGCGTCAATGCCCCTCTCAGCGCTGTCTGGCAGTTGCATGAAGACCCCAAAGCGCTGCATGAGTTAACCCCACCGCCATTACGAGTCAAGATTTTGCACATGGATACCCCCCTCCGCGTCCGATCACAACTTGTGTTCCGGCTAGGGATCGGGGCGTTAGGCGTGGGATGGCACGCGATTTATGACGAATTCACGCCGTATGAGCCGGGTATGCATGTGTGCGGCTTCGTGGATCGTTCGATCAGCAGCCCGTTCCGATCATGGACGCACCGCCATATTTTCCACGATCTGGACGGCAAGATCAGCAGCGTCAGCGATGATGTCACGTTTGAGCTGCTGTCGGGGCTGGTGGGTTCCGTAATCACATGGCTGGTCGCGTGGCCCGCTATCGCCTGCTTGTTCTTGTTCCGGCGGTTCAAAACGCGGCAAATGCTGACGCAGATGTTGCAGCAGAAGGAGCAGGAGCGGTTGGAAGGTTAGGAGATATTTTCCTGCGTGCAGAGGCCGGGAGTAACCATCCGCACGCAGTACAAGTTGACGAAGAAATGTGCGTTAGACTTAGGCGCGCTGCTTAACGCGGTAGATCAGCAAGCCAGCAACCGCGACCGATAGACCACTCATCACGATCCACATCCCCGCTTTGGACGTATCCGTGCCCGCCATCAGACTGTGCAGCGTGACCAGAGCGAATGACGCGTACGAGGTGTAGTGCAGCCAGCGCCAGACCCGTTGACCGATCACGCGGCGCACGCTGAAGCTGATGGTAATGGCTAAGGTCAGCCATGCCGCCAGCGTGCCGAAACCGACGGCAAGCGGTCGATAGGGGCCAGTGAACGGGATCAGCAGATCGCTCAGGGTATAGGCATAATACTTGTCAAAGAGCAGCATCCCGACGTGAACGAACATCAGCACGACCGCCAGCCACGAGGTTGAGGCATGGAGCAGCATACTCATGGTTCCGGGCGACCAATCCTTGATCACGCGGGTCGTGAGCAGCACGCCCCAGATGGTGGACGCCGCCAGCAGCGCATAGGCGATCAGCCCCGTCGCCCGCGAGATGTGCCAACTAAGCTGCGTATCCGCCGCAAGGGAGGCCGACAGCGTGCCCGTTTGCATCAGAGAGAATAATGACCAGCCCGCGATTGCCAGCATGGCGATCAGGATGCCGAGGTCGAGCCAGAGCGGATACACGGACGGAGCGGCGGCTGTCTTGGCGGCACGCTGTGAACGTTGAACGGTGGGAACGGTAGACATTATCTGCTCTCCTGCATGAGCGCCTTGAACTGCGGCGAATAGTGAACGGAACCATCTTCATGAATGAGTAGGGACGGCAACTCCGGCAGCTTGCCGCTGATGAGGGCGGCTTTGGCCCAGACCTCGGCGTCCATGCCGGTGGGCGCGATGACGGTGGCGGAGAGGACATGACTCTCGGCGGGCAAGCCTGTGCGCGGATCGATCACATGGTGAAAGGTGCGCCCGTCCCGCGACCAGCGACGGTAATCGCTGCCGCTGGTCGCGATGGCGGCATCCGTCAGCAGCACCACGCGCAGGGTTTCGCCTGTGTGCGGGTGCGGAATATTGACTAGCCAACCGCCCGCCTCATCCGGCGAGCCGTGCGCGACCATATCGCCACCCGCATCGACCAGACATGCGCCCACCTGACTGAGATAATCGGCGGCTTGCTGCGCTGCCCACCCTTTGACCAGACCACCTAGATCGAGCTTCGCGCCGACAGGCAGTCGCAGCCGACGACGGCTCGCATCGTAGTTTATTTCGCGATAGCCGGGGACGGTTGGCTGTCCCTGCGCGTTCCCCGGCACGAATTGGGCGGGGTCTTCGAAGCTGTGATCGTAGCCAGCCGATTCTAGAGCGGGCAGGATCAGCGGATTGAACAGGCCGTCTGTCTCGGCAGCGGCTTTGAGCGCTAACTCCACCAGATCGGACATCACCAGCGATAGAGGCTGCCAAGCGCTCGCGTTCACGTTGAGCAGGGATAATTCGCTTTCCGGGCGGAAGCGCGAGAAGCGATCTTCCCACGCTTCGAACAGCGCCGGAATATCGGTCAGGATGCGGGCGTCGTCGCTGGTGGGAGCGTTCAGCCAGACATCGATGGTGCTGCCCATCGCTTTGAAATTGATGGTGTAGTTTGGCATGGTCGCCTCAAAAGTATGCTAGGTACTACGTGCTAAATCGATGGTCGTTAGCGGCTGGATCGCGTCGATGGGCGCGGCTGGCTCGATGTGGTGTAAATCGTGACCGAGGTCGCCGGTTGTTCCGTCGCTTGGATGGTGGTCGATGAACCGTTCGTCACTACGGACGCTTGATCGTCCGAGGTGGTGACTACGCTGGCGGTTTGTGCCGCCGAGACGCTCTGATCTTGCAGCGCCAATGTTTGCACGCCCAATAACGCGGCGAGGGTCGCGCCCGTCGCCAGCGCCAACCGTACAGAAAAACGCTGTCCGCTGGTTAGGACGTTGGCGCGCTGCGGTTTTTGTTCACGTGGTCGATCTTGTCCGTTTAATGTTCGCATGGTATGTGTCAGCTCTCCCTAAGCATGATAAGCATTGTGAGCGTTGGTATTCGGAGAAGTTGTGAGCGCCGGGTGTTCATGGCATTCTCAGCGATGCTCATCGGCTCTCCAGCGACCTCTACAACTTCTCTTACATCGTCTCTCGTCGCTTATGAACATCATTCTACGGTGTCGCACCTTAACTAAATAGGGCAATAACTTAACTGCACCTTAAATATAATTAAGATTAGGAGAGTGGGAAAAGCATTGTAGGGGATCAGGCTAAGGAGGTAATCAACAACAGCATGATGAATAACATCCAAAATGTATCTGGTATTGGTATTGAATATGTCGATGATGAGGGAAATCTAAAATTTATCGATTTCCATGCGTGCTATCGAAGCTATTTGAAAATGCATTATGGAGATGAGTTTACTGAAATGGATTTGCCCGAATTTGAGAGGACGAGTTACAAGTGCGTTGGGCAAAGAGATCTTTTTACCAACCCTCCATACATCGAACTATTCACTGATCCACCAACGCGCTTCGAATTTTCATCAAAAGATGGATTCTATGAACTCCAACGGCAAATTCATAAAGCCAGATGGCGCACAATGGATTTGAGCTGATGGCTTCGAAAACCCGAATCAAAACACGCCCGGAATGAACAACTTGGTGCGCTGTTTGTACGCGGTGAAGTCGGGGTAGCGCGCAAGCGAACGATCCTTCTGGTACATATTGGGGAACCAGATGATGAGCATGTACAGCGCCAGCACGACCAGCGGCAGCCAGTGCGCCGACAGCAGCGCGAAACTCAGATAGATCATGAATTCACCGAGATAATTCGGGTTGCGACACAGCGACCACAACCCCTCCGTGATCAGCTTGCCCGGTTGCAGCTTCAATGCCGTGTACTTTTGCATATCGGCGGTGTAGTGGAGGAAAACGCCGAGAATATACAGCGCGATCAGCAAGCCAAGCGCGAAAGCGGGCAAACGGACATTCTGCGAGGTGATGATCAGCGGCGCGATCCAGTACAGCATCAAGCCCGCCCAGATGCCGAGTCCAGCGGGCAGCGAAACAGGGCGTTCCCACGTTTTATCCGGAAAAACCCGACTCTTGATCACCCACATCCAGCCATAACTGCCATGCAGCGCCAGATAGACCCACGCGGTCGGGTTTTCCCATTGGTTAAAAATCGCCATCATGAGCAGGACGGCGACAAACGTCACACCTTTATTGGAATCAATAAAATGTTTCCACTTCATAGTGTACGCTAGGCGGTTGTCTCCTCGTGCTGCGCCAAGCGGTATCCGATCCCCGGCTCATTCAAAATGTAGATGGGATTGGTGGGATCTTTTTCGATTTTTTGACGCAGCCGCCAGATCGTCGCGCGGAGGATGTGAACATCTTCACTATATTCGACGCCCCACACATGCGAGAGCAGGTAATCATGCGTCAGTACGCGGTTGGTGTTCTCCGCGAGGTTGAGCAGCAGCCGATATTCCGTTGGCGTCAGGTGGATGGCGTTACCATCGACGGTGACGAGGCGGGTGGCGTAATCGATGCGCAAGCCGCCGTTCTGGTACATCGTTTCGCGCGTGGCAGTAGGCTCGGCGGGGCGGTAGCGGCGCATGACGGCGACGATACGCGCTTGCAATTCGCGCGTGCCGAATGGCTTGGTCAGGTAGTCATCCGCGCCCATCATCAGCGCCTTGACTTTGTCATCTTCGGCAGCATTGGCGGTGAGCACAATGATCGGCATGTCGAACTGGCGGCGAACGTTTTCCAGCACCTCGAAGCCATTCATACGCGGTAAGCGCAGGTCAAGCAACATCAGGTCAGGCATGTTGCCTTGGACGAGTTCCAGCGCTTTGACGCCATCTTCCGCCACCAACACATCGTAGCCCAACATTTGCAGGCTGCTGCGTAGGTAGCGCGATACACGGATTTCGTCTTCAACGACGAGTAACAATGGGCGTGCCCTCATGACATTCGCCTTTCTCTTAAATAGTTAAGATGTCAATATCCTTCGCCAGTGCCGCGATTGCGCAGCAGACTACTGACAAGGTTAATTGCATCACGCGGGTCTGCCCCTAAATAATACCCCGGAATCCGTTCGCGTAAATCGGGATTGTTGTCAAAGGCACGTCCGCCGTAACCGAATAAAGGGGCGGGTGGTTCGCCCTGACTCAACTGATTCTGAATATCGGTCATCAGGGTGGCGGCTTGCGGCGTGCTGGCGGAGAGGCACAACATGCTAGGACGCGCTTGCAAGACCGTCTGCACGATGTCGTTGATCGGCACATCTTGCCCCAAGTAGACGACGTTGAGTCCCGCTTGCCGCAGCATGACGGCGAAGATCAGCGCGCCGACCTCGTGGCGTTCGGTGGGCGCGCAGCCGACGAACACGGTATGCGCGTCGGGACGGTGTGGATAGGCTTGCAGGAGCGCCAACAGCCGTCCGCGCAGATAGGTGCTGGCGAAATGCTCGGTGGAGATGTATATCTCGCCGCGATGCCACGCTTCGCCCACCTCCACCAGCGTCGGCGTGATGACCTCGACATACACCGTCGGCATGGTATAGATGGCGAAGGCTTGCTCCATGATTTCGTCAGCGCGTTCGCTATCGAGTTCGATCAGGGCGTTGTACAAAGGGCGGACAAGCTCGGAGGGCGGCGTCGGCGCGTCACGATAGACCGGGATGGGCGTTTCGTCGGCCTCGATATACAGCGCTTCGTTGTTCGAGCGCATATTTTCCAGCATGGCGACGACACGGCTGATGGTCAACCCGTCCGCCATCTGGTGATGTGCCCAACGCAGCAGCGCCACGTCGCGATCCGAATACAGACGGTAGCCGCTGTTCGTGCGTTTTGGCTCGACCAGCGCATAGCGGCGCTCCCATGCGCGCAGCGTAGCGGCTGAGATTCCGGTCTGCTGCTCCACAGCTTTCATGTTATAGACTGGATCGTCGGCGTAGTCAGTGAGCAGCTTGCGCATAATAGACCTTATACTGGCGGACAGGCGTCCATGCTTTGTTTAACTTTTGTCGATTGTAAGGATTTTGGCAGCGCATGTCAAATTTGCTCTTGACGCGGTATAGGGCGATTAGTATAATGCGAAGTATAAGTCGCCACCTTAGCTCAACGGCAGAGCATACGCTTCGTAAGCGTGAGGTTTTGGGTTCAAATCCCAAAGGTGGCTCAACCAAGAAAAGACAGGTCAAACCGCCTGTCTTTTTTGTTGATTAAGGTCAGTTTATGGTATGATGATAGTGTTCTTAACAACCAAGGAGTGGATGGGTGGTCGTGTCGAAAAGCGGCGGGGTGCTACGCCTTGCGCTTTTCGTAGATGCACGTTCCGCGCCGTGTCGGAGACACCAACATGGTTAATTCCTGCGCCATGAACACCACTACTGTTCACACTCCGGTCACTGACTGCCTGCTTCAACTGCCCCACCCCGCTGTGGGGTTTTCTCTGCACAAAAACTGATTTAGGAGACGCCCACATGATGGAAATGCTCCCCACGATACGGCCTGTAACGATTGGCGTCGCTGGTGGCACGGGTTCTGGCAAGACGACAGTTTCACACGCCATCATGGAGCGTGTGGGCAAGGACAAGGTCGTCTACTTTCCGCATGACTCATACTATCTTGACCTAGACAAGATGCCGATCTCCGCCTCGGAGGTGGTCAACTTCGATCACCCCGACTCGCTGGAAACGAGCTTGATGGTAGAGCACATCAAGCAGTTGCAGCGCGGCGAACCGGCTGATATTCCGATCTACGACTTCAGCACCCACAGCCGCCGCCCCGATACACAACACATCGAACCGCGCCCGATCATCCTGATCGAGGGCATCTTGATTTTTGTCGAGCCAGCGCTGCGTGACCTGTGCGATGTGCGCGTATTCGTGGATATTGATGCGGATATTCGCTTTATCCGCCGCTTGAAGCGCGACATCGTGGAACGCGGGCGGAGCGTCGAATCGGTGATCCATCAATATCTCGAATCGGTGCGCCCGATGCACCTTGAATTCGTGGAGCCGAGCAAACGCTACGCTCATGTGATCATCCCCGAAGGCGGCTATAACGCGGTTGCTATCGATCTCGTGACCGATCACGTCCGACGCTTGGCAGCGGAACGCGTGGCGGGCGGGTAGTTACAAACGCGTCAGCCATCGCCGTTGCTGGACGGGGCATCGACATCATAGTGAGAAGTCGCATTCGAGACGCGCCGCCCGTAGCGTAGTCAGTCGGCGGCGGTTTGCGCGGGACTGGTGATTTTGATGCCCGCGACGAAGCCATGCAGCAGCCGATAGAAGCTCTCATCGCGATCTAAGGCCATCCCGAACCCGCCTGCGATCTCCAGATCGATGAAGCCATGCAGCACGCTGCGCAGCCCGCGTATGGTATGCAGCATCTCCTCGTTATTGAGGCCGAAGGGCTGCAAAACGGCGAGGAGCAGATCGAGCAGTTCTTGTGCGGCGGCGGTGAGTTCGGGTTCGTCCGGCCTCGGCGCACGCAGCGTGGTACGATAGAGGCCGGGATGTGTATGGGCGAAGGCGCGGTAGGCTATCCCCATGCTCATCACAGCATCTTGCCCCGCTTTCCCAACCGCCGCACGACGCAGCAGATCGCCCAAGGTTTGCGCCGCCCACACGCTCATGAGATATTGCAGCCCCGGCAGCCCGGAAACGTGGTTGTAGAGCGAGGGAATGCGTATTTCCAATTTTTCGGCAACCGCCGCCAAGGTGACTGCTTCAAACCCGTTCGCATCCGCTAGCTGGATCGCGGTTTGCACGACCAACTTCTGATCAATACGCCTTCTGGCTGACATTCGCATTCCTCTCAAGATAGCGCTGTGCCTCCGCGATAGCACGCTGCATCGCCGGGATTGGCTCGGTGAGCACGTCGCCGTGTCCGGTCGCCAAGCGCGTTGGCTGCCACTGAACGAGCGCTTGCGCAGAACGCAGTGCCGTTGGCTTGTGCCACGTCGCCATCGCGGTGAAGGGGAACAGCACCCGCAACATCCCCGCCGTGCTGATGCCCGCCTGTGTACTGTAGGCATCGCCAGCGATCAGGCTACCATCGCGGTGATCGAAGAAGGCAACGTGACCCGGCGTGTGGCCCGGTGAGGCGATCACTTCCAACGATCCTACGCGATCTCCGGCTTTTAGTAAACGGGTCGGCGTGGTCGTGCAGACCTGCCAACCGCCCGCCAATTTCACCTGTGGCTCATCGGGATCGAGCGTCATGTCGCCACGCAGGAAGCGCGCCTCCCGCTCTGGAACCGCGATTTCGATTTCTGGTAATTTTGCCCGCAGCGCGTCCAACGAGCCAATGTGATCGATATGCACATGCGTCAGGGCGATCCGGCGGATGGGCGCACCGAACTGCTCGGCAGCGGCTAGTATTTTAGTCGCGCCACCACTGATGCCCGTGTCGATCAGCGTGAACCCATCTGCTTCGCGCACCAGATAGCTGTTGGCGGGGAAGAAGTTCGTGAGCTGGATCAGATTGTCGCCGTGTGTTGAAGTACGCATCATTCACCTCATTTGCTAATATGATTAGTATTTTAACTAACTGTATTAGTTTGTCAAGAGGGCAATTGGGCGTGTTGGTAAATTGGCGCTGGAAAGGGGCAGTAAGCGTGCAGTCGCGGCAAAAAACGCCCGCCGAGGTTGCGCTGTAGGCATTAAAGCGAATCAACAGGAGACGATTCGGATGAAGCGCGCGAGGAGGGGCAACGCCAGCGCCAATACGGTTGATGCTACGATTGGCGTTCGCGGAGGAACAACGATCAAAATGACAGGTCAGGGTTGCGGCAGCGCACGCTGACCCTGCTCAACTTCGGCGGATAGCTCAATTCACTGCTTGGCGCACCTTAGCCACAGCCGTGCTCACGATGCGTGATCACCATATCCGTCGCGGTGACAGCAGCCTCAACCGCGCCGTCTTCGCCCACGCACGTACCCGCGATCAGCGCTGTATCTGCCGAGGCGGGCAGCGCCGAATAAAACTGATAGCGAAGCGGCGTTCCGGGCATCAAGAGCGCCCTCACCTCATAGCCGCCATCCGTCGCTTTCAACGGCAGTGGACGTTTGCCCATCCCCGTGAAGTCGCCCCAGAAATAAATCTGCTCTTGCAGATCGTCGGCTTGGGGCTGCAAACGGATGCGCACTTCGACCGGATAGTCATACGCGTGCTGCAAAAATTCAATCCCGCTCAACACTTCGTTGCCATTGTGGAAATCGAAAAAGGTCGCGTTTTCCCAGTGTGATCCCTGCCCCCACAGCGTCTTGCACTTCGTGGATACCCACGCGGGTTCCCAGTACACCACGCCGAGTCCGCCATTCGCCAGCACCGTCTGCATCAAGTCGATCATGAACTGCCGCTGACCGTCGGGCGTGGCGGGGTAGCCCTGTTCTAGCGAGTCTTTGTTGACGATATTGCCAGCGCTGTCGCCCGCCGAATCGAACGTCCACGGATATGCCGTCTCCGCGATCAATACGTCCTTGCCAAACCGCGAGGCCAGCTTGCGGATCACGTTGCCCACCGTTTTCAGGGTATGGTTCGAATAGGCGGTGTAGTACGATACGCCAATGATGTCGAAATCGGTCACGCCCGCTTCTGTCGCCGCCAGCAGCCACCCTTCGACCTTTTCCGGCTGCGCGATGTGCAGCATCACGCGGATCGGGCTGCCAGCCTTCGCCGCCGCGTCACGCACCGCGCGGATCGCCGTGTTGAGCAAAAACGCGTTGCGCTCCCAGTTGATCGGATAGCCTGTCGCGTTCTCAGCGCGCAAAATCTCGCTGTTGATCTCGTTGCCCACTTGCACCAGTTCCGGCATCAAACCGAGCGAATCGAGCTTCATCAGCGTGTCGTAGGTGTAATCGTACAGCGCCTGCCCTAATTCTTCCTGATCCGTGATCTTCGCCCACGCCGCCGGAATGATCTGCTTGGACGGGTCTGCCCACGTGTCGGAATAGTGGAAATCGAGCAGCGTTTGCAGTCCGAGCGCTTTTACCTGTTTCATCGCGCGGATCACGTCATCCAGCGTGCTGTACTGCGTCCATGTTGGGCTGTGCCACAAGCGCAGCCGCACCAGATTCGCGCCATAATCCGCGAAAATCTGGTACGGATCGCGCGCCTCGCCCTTGACACGATACACCGCGCCGCAGTCTTCCATCTCGTTCACGTAGGATAGATCGACGCCGCGATAAAATGTCGCGCTGGTCGCGGCACGGCTCGGCTGCACAAAAATCGATGCTGCCAGCAAGATCGCCAGACACATCAGCGCACTACGCACTCTACGCATTCTCGCTCTCCTTCACCAGCACGGCACAGCCATACGGCGGCAGTGTGACGAAGGCGTCGGCTGGTTTTCCGTCCATCGCCCCGCGCATCCCCGTTTGCACCATGATTTGCTGCTCCCGATCGCTGAAATTCATCAGGAACACGTACCTCTGCTGTCCATTACTCCGCACCGAGGCCGAGACGCCCATCGGCAGTGCCCCGACCAGTTCATTCCCGACGCCAGCGCAGCGCATCACACCGTCATAGAAATCCGTCAGGAATTGATCATCCGTGCGCGCGGCGATGAAATAAGCCTGTCCGTCGCCGTACTGATTCACCGTCGCCGCCGGATTGCCCGCGTAGAAATCCGAGTCGTAGGCCGCCAGCACGTGCGCCGTTTCCGTGTGGATCAGCTCCGCATAATGCTGGAATTGGTACTCGCCGCGCAGTTCTAGCATATTGCCATCGCACGCCGCGATGCGCCCCGTTTGCTGGTCAGTCAGGCTGTCCATCTCCTCGGCGTAAATGCCGAGCGTCCGTCGCAGCGGTGCGGGATACCCGCCCAGAAATGTAAGGTCAGACTCGTTGACCATGCCCGTCAAGTACGTCGCCACGAAGGTGCCGCCCGCCTTGACGAACGCCTCGATCCGTTCGGCAGTGCCTTGCGCCAGCATGTACAACATCGGCGCGACCACTACGCGATACTTGCTCAGATCGCTCACCGCGCTGATCACGTCCGCTGGCACCCCGCGCTGCCAGAAGCTGCGATAATGCCGCTGGCACGTCTCCCGGTAATTTTTGTACAAACTCCCCGGCAATTGCGCATGTTGCAGCGCCCACTCATTCTCGAAATCGTAGATGACCGCGACGGGAGCGGCTATCGTGGTCTGCGTGACATCGGTCAGCCGCTGCAACAGGCTGCCCACTTCTGTTACATCGCGAAACACGCGCGTCTGCTTCCCGCCCAGATGGCTGACTACCGCGCCGTGAAATTTCTCCTCGCCGCCGCGACTCTGCCGCCACTGGAAATACTGCACGCTGTTCGAGCCGTGCGCGATGGCTTGCAGCGAGGCCAATTTCAGCATCCCCGGCTTTTTCAAGCGGCTGATTCCCTGCCAGTTCGTGACCGTCGGACTCGACTCCATCAGCAGAAACGGGCGTCCCTGCTTATACGAGCGGTGTAGATCGTGATAAAACGCCGTTTGCATCGCGATGGTCAGATCGTCGCCCTGATGCCAGCGCGGATAGCTGTCCCACGAGGCCACGTCGAGATGCTCGGCAAAGCGCCAGTAATTCAGCCCCACGTCTGGCTGCATAAAATTCGTGGTGATCGGCACGTCCGGCGTGACTTCGCGCAGCGGTGCGGCTTCCGCCAGCATAAAATCGAGCACGTTATCGCTGATGAAGCGCTGCCAATCGATCATCAAGCCGTGATTCGACTCGTCCACTGGCTCGATCTGCGCCCAACTGCTGTAGCGGTGGCTCCAAAAGTTCGTCCACCATGCGCGGTTGAGCGCATCCAGATCGCCGTAGCGCCGCTGCAACCACGCACGGAAATTGGTGTAACAGTACTCGCAGTGGCACGGATACGAGCCGTATTCGTTCGACAGATGCCACAGCAGCAGCGCCGGATGCGTCTTGTAGCGCTCCGCCAATAATCGATTGATGGCAGTAATTTTCTGCCGATAGATCGGGGACGAAAAGCAAAAATTCTGGCGGCGGCGGTGCGGATCGCGCTGCCCGTTCGTGTTGACGCGGCGTGTTTCTGGGTACGCTTGCGACAGCCATACCGGTGGGGCGGCGCTCGGCGTCGATAAAATAGCCGAGAGGCCATGTTCCGCCAGCCGATCCATTAACTGATCCAGCCAGCCGAACGCGTACTTGCCTTCTTCCGGCTCCAACATCGCCCACGAGAAAATCCCGACGCTCATCACGTTGCAGTGCGCGGCTTGCATCAAGCGGAAATCTTCCGCCAGCACGTCAGGCGTGTCCAACCACTGCTCGTAGTTATAATCTGCGCCGTGCAGCAGTCGGCTAAATAACCGCTGCGTTCGAGGAAATTGCATGATTCTGCTCTTTCATAGCTTCACCGCGCCGGAAGTCAGCCCGCCGATGATGTACCGTTGCAGCAGCAGGTAGATGACCAGCACAGGCAGCGCCGCGATCACCGCGCCCGCCGTGAAGATGCCCCAGTTTTGCGCGTAATCCGCCGATTGGAACAAATACAACCCGACCATGATCGTCAGCTTGTCGGCGCTTTGCAGCAGCACGCGGGGCAGCACGAAATCGCCGTAGATCGCCATGAACGTCAGCACGCCAATCGTGATCAGGATCGGCGTCGCCAGCGGCATCGTAATCAGGCGGAAGATCTGCCAGTGCGTGCCACCATCCACCAGCGCCGATTCATCGATCTCCATCGGGATCGAGTCCAGATAGCCTTTCATCAAGAACACATTGATGCTCAACGCGCCGGACGTATAAATCAGGATTAGCGACGCGTGCGAGTCGAGGCCGAGGATACCGACCTGTGTGCCCAACTGCTGCGTGATCGTGTACAGCGCCACGATGGACAGCGTGCCGGGGAAAATGCTCACCAGCAGGATCGCCCGCATCAAGAAGCGCCGCCCGTAAAAGCGGAAGCGTGACAGCGCATAGGCCGCCACCGCCGTGCTGCACACGCTCAACACCGTCGAAATGCTGGCGATCTTCAGCGAATTGAACAGCCACGTCAGGAACGGGTAATAGGGATGCTGGATCAGATTGCGGTAATTCTCTAGCCCCGCGTTTTTCGGGATGATCTCGATGGACACCAGCGATCCCGACTGGTTGAGTGAGGCGGATAGCACCCACACAATCGGCACGAACGCGAACACGATCAGGATCGCCGCGATCACGTAGCGGATCGCGTAGCTCAACAGGCGTCGCTGCCGGAAGGTGAGCAGCGTTTCTTGCCGCGCTCCGACGGGTGTACTTTTCTGGCGTGGAGTAAGGTGATCAGCCATCAGGTGCGATCCTCCAACAAGCGGGTATAGCGGAACTGCATCCACGTGATCGCCGCCACGAACACGAACAACACGATGGAAATCGCCGCCGCCAGCCCATAATCTGACTGCGCGGTATTGAAGGCCAGCCGATACACGAACGAGATCAGGATGTCGGTGCTGCCCGCCGGAATCGGTGATCCAGCGATGGGCGGGTTGCCCTGATTGAAGATGTAGATCAGGTTGAAGTTGTTGAAGTTGAAGGCGAACGAGGCCACCAGCAGCGGACTGACGATTTGCAGCAGCAGCGGCAGCGTGATGTGCCGGAACTTCTGCCACACGTTCGCGCCGTCCACCGCCGCCGCGTCCAGCATATCAGTCGGGATGGCTTGCAGCGCCCCGCTCGTCACGATGTAAAAATACGGGTACGACAGCCACATGTTGATGATGATGATCGCCGCACGGGTGGCGGTCGGGTCGGTCAGCCAGCGCGGGGAGGCACCAAACAACGATTCCAGCAGCTTGACCAGCGCTCCGAAATCAGGGTTCAGCAAATTGCGCCAGATCAAGATCGACACCAGCGCGGGGATCGGGTACGGCACGATCAGCAGCGTGCGGATGATGCGCTTCCCCGGCAAATTATCGAACAGCAGCGCAATCGCTAGTCCGAGCGAAAAGCTCACCAGTACACTCAGGATCGCGTAGGTGAAGTTCCACGTGATGATCGTCGCCAGCGGCCCGCGCAGTGCCGAACTGGAAAAGAAGCGGTTGAAGTTATCCGCGCCGACGGAGACGAAATACCCCGGCGTCAGCGTTTCGCTCTCAGACGCGAACGTGCCCGCGTCCGCCCGATATACCGCGCCCGTCTGCTGATCGATGATGGCGTCTTGCTGCGCGTCGAACATATAGCGCTGCTGCGTGGTCGCCGCGCTGCTGATGCTGCTGATCCGCACGATCTCCGGCGCGGTGCCGAATTCCAATTTGCTCAACGCGTCGAGGATCACGATGATGTCGCGCCGCTGCAAGCGTTTGTAGCCATCGATGTTGACGGGAACGCCTTGCTCGTCCAGCTCACCGATCCCGTTCGATCCGCTGGTCGCTTCGGTCAGTGCCTCGCCCACCTTCGCGAAATAATGCTTACCATCGCTGGCGACCAACCACAATGCGTACTGTCCGTCGGAGGTCTGAAAGGCCGTCCATTTGAACGTTTTGCCCTCTTTGGGGACGTACTGTTCGCGCTGCAAAAAGTCGATGGCTTGCTGCTTGGTCAGGACGTGCCCGCTGCCCGTGTTCGTCGTGGCGAGGTAAAACGTGTACAAAATCGGGTACAGCGTGAACAGCGTTGCCAGCGACAGCCCGATTGCCAGCCAGCGGTACGGCTTGAAGCGTTCCAGCGAATTGCTCACCGTCACGATGATCAACACTGCCGTCAGAATCATCGCCAGCGGGTAGCTGCCATCCCCGATCAACTGGAGGATCACCCACCCTAGCGCGACATCGAACGCCGCCACGATCACCCATCGAATGACGCTGGCAATCGAGATATGCGCACCGTCACCAGTTTTCGCAGTAATCATCATGAATAAATCTTCACACTAGCCACGCAAAAAAGTCCAAAATCACACACTTTAATTCTAATTCCTGAGTCCGGTTCGAGACTTGGTAGCGCAAGCCCGACTGTGTATTGTCGGCGGTTTTCGAAGGGATCGAATGATCATCTCATCCGACCCCTTCTATCTTAAGGAGAGTTACCAATGACGCCCTATGCTCGCGGGGCATGAGCATCGCCTTTACTTAGCACTAAGGGCTAAGTACTCAGCCGTTTTTCTACTTCTTCTCTTTGATCTGCGTGCGAATCTGAGTCGCGGCTTCCTTCATGGCGGCTTCCGGCGTCAACTGACCTTGCGCGATCAGCAGTCCAGCGTTGCCCCACGCGTCCCATACCAAGCCCATCGCGGGGATGGCGGGCATCGGTTGACCATTCGCGCCAGCGTCCGCGAACCCACGCATGTCGGGGTCTTCGGTCGCGTCAAAGATCGACTTCCATGCCGACGGACGCGGGTCTTTCTCGAAGAAGTACTTCTGCGAGTCTTCGGTGGCGATGAATTCGGTCAGGTACGTCTGCGCTACGAGCAGATTCTTGCTGTTGGCATTGACCATGAAGCCCTGCACGCCGATGAACGGTGCGCCCGCTTCGCCGCCTTCTTTCGCGGCAGGGAACGCACTGATCGCATACGGCACTTTATTGGTCTTGAAGCGCGAGACTGCCCACGGCCCCGACATGATAAACGGCGCTTTGCCCGTCTCGAACAGGACGTGCGCGGCTTCCCAGTCGAGGTTATCCGAGGCGTAGCTGCCGCGAATCAGGTCATTCGCCCACGCCGCCCCCGCGATCATCCCCGCGCTGTCCATGCCCAGATCGTCGGCGTTGTAGCTGCCCTTGTCATCGCGTCCGAAGATGTAGCCACCGAACGCCGAGTACACGGGATAATAGTTGTAGCCGAGGTCAGGCAGCGCGATGGCGACTTCTGCTTTGCCATCATCTACCAGTTTCTTGCCAATCGTCGCCACGTCCGCCCATGTCTTGGGCGCGTCGGGCACAAGTTCGGTGTTGCGGAACAGCGCGATATTTTCTACGGCGAAGGGCACACCGTACAGCTTACCGTTGTACGTGAAGCCTTCAATCGCGTTGGGCAGGAACGAGGCTGCCTTATCGCCCAGATCGATGGGCGCAACCACGCCGCTTTCCACCAGATCACCGATATTGTCGTGCGGGATGATGAACAGGTCAGGGCCTTCACCAGTGCTCGCACCGCGTTTCAGCGCGTCTTTGGTGTCCTGAATGCCCATCGGCTCCACCACCACCTCGACGCCGAAATCGGCGGTGAACTGCTTCGATAGTTCGGTGACGACGGGCAAGCGCTGGTCATCGACCCATATCTTCAGCGAGGCAGCCTGCGCGGCGGTTTTCGTCGGCAGTCCTGCTAGGGCAAGAGCAAACACGATGAGGAGAGTAAACAAAGAATATAGGCGCTTCATGAGTAATTCCTTTCTTTAACGAGCGATAGATTTATTCCGGCGCACGTGCTGGCGACGTATGACGCAGGAAAGCGATCCCTTCTTGAACTTCGCCGCGATAATCGAACAGCGCGGCGTTTTCCCAGATCGAGGCGAACTGCGGTGTCGAAATCCACGCGGGTTCCCAGTACACCACGCCGATGCCACCGTTGCGCTGGGTCGCTTCGGTCAGCTCGATCAGGAACGCGCGTTGACCCGCTGGCGTGGCGGGATAGGCGGGCACAACGGCGTCGGCGTCCAGCAGGTGCGATCCCGCCGCGATCATGCCCGTCTCCAGTGTCCACGGGTAGGCCGTCTCCACGATCATCACGGGCTTGCCATAGCGCTCATGAGCCGCGCGGATGGTGTCGCCCGTTTCCTTGACGGTGCGCGTGCTCCACTTCGGGTAATACGACAGCCCGATCACATCGAAGTCTTGCACGCCCGCCGCCAGTGCGTCATCAAACCACGGCATGATGTTTTCCGGCTGCGCGATGTGCAAAATGACCTTCGGCTGCTTCGTCGCTTGGCTGCCCGCCTCGCGCACGCCGCTGACGCCAGCCTTGATCAGCCGTGCGTTGCGCTCCCAGCGGATCGCCGCGCCGTTATACGGCCCCGGCATCAACATTTCGGTGTTGATCTCGTTCCCGACCTGCACGAAATCCGGCATCAGCCCTTGTGCGTCCAACTGCCGCAGCACCTCGACCGTGTACGCATGGACTGCGGTTGCGAGTTCATGCACATCGGTCAGGCTTCGCCACGCGGCGGGGATGATCTGTTTGGCGGGGTCTGCCCACGTATCCGAGTAATGGATGTCCAGCATCGTCGCCATGCCAAGCGCACTGGCTCGTTGCAGCGTCCGCGTGACATCCGTCAGATCGCAGTAGTCCGTCCATGTGGGGGTATGCCACAGCCGCACCCGCACGAGGTTCGCGCCGTGGTCATGGAGAATTTCGAAGGCGTTTTTCACGGTTCCTTTGTCGTAGAAAACCGCGCCTTTCGCCTCTAATTCATTGACGTAAGATAAATCGGCACCAAGGTACATCAAAAATGTCTCTAATAACGAAACTGCCCTAATTCCGAGCGATCAACGCGCGTTGACAACTCGTGTTGAGCGTATCACATAATTGCACGACTTGTCAATCACTCACTTTCTAAATGGAGATGGTCTGGCTGGCTGAAAAATCAGAGGGTGGGTTGGATCAGTCCTGAATCATGCTGGACTCGCGCACGATGAGCTGCGTGCGGATCATGATCGAGAAGGCTGACAAATTCTTCTCGGTTCGATCCCCGATCAGGGCGTCGATCACATGGTTGCCAAGTTCATAACGCGGCACGTCGATGCTCGTCAGCGACGGGATCAAGAATTCCGCGAAGTTCAGGTTATCGATGCTGGCGACGGCGACATCACGCGGGACGTGCAAGCCGCGCTGGTATAAGCTCTTGAGCACACCGATGGCGACTTCATCCGTGCCGATGCAAATCCCGTCGATGCCCGCGTTCCCCGTGAGCAGCTTTTCGCAGATGTCATAGCCCGATGGCGTATCGACGGCGAACATCGCCAAGCGATCATCCGGCGTGATTTTGCGTTCCCACAGCGCCTGTCGGTAACCGAGCAACCGATCATCTTCGGGGCCAATGTACGCGATCCGCCGCTTGCCCACATCCGCCAGATGCTTGGTAATTTGGTAGCCCGCGTCCTGCCGATCAAACTGCACGGAAGGCACGCCGTCCCATTCCCATTCTACGGTGACGACGTTCTCCACACGCTGCACGATCTGCTCCACCAGCGTGCGATCCTCCGCCGTGCGGATCACCTGATCCAGCCCTAGCAGAATCGCGCCGTTGATCTCGTCCGGATGGATCAACTCGTTGAACAGCGCCGGATTGCTGAAATCATCGAAGACACGGATGAAGCGGATGTGATAATCCTTGACGTGCGCGTGCTCGTGAATGCTGGCGAGGATGCTGCCGTAATATGGGCGCTTGAACATGTAGTCGCCCGCGATCACGATCCCGATGTACTTGTGCGCGATGGAATTATCCGTCGCGGAGAGCAACTGCGCGTGTTTATTCGGGCGGTATCCCAATTCGCGGATCGCCTCCAAGACGCGGGCTTGCGTCTCCTCGGATACACTGCGTGGGCCGTTGTTGATTACATACGAGACAATCGAGCGCGAGACACCAGCGCGGCGGGCGACATCTTCTTGCGTCACGAGTCTCTGCGGATGTTTATCATCAGTTGCCATAAGCTGCGGCTACAACCTCAACTGCGCGGATGAATACTCGATAGGTGTCAACTGATATTCGCAATTGACAGGCTTATTGTAACCAACGACTAGACTTTGGGAAGTTGACGGGCGTGGAAGCAGTCAAACGCGCAAGGAGCGAGTCATGCTCACCCCTTGCGTAAGCATCGAAGTTAGCGCGATTACGCCGTCAACAGCGTGCTTTGAAGCGGATAGCGGCTGTCCATCATCGAACGATCCAGCCTCAGCGGCAGAGCGCTCAGTTTGGTCACGTAGCGGCGCAGGTCTTCACCAACCAACCAGCCGCGCCCGTCTTCCCACGTCAAATACCGCGCGATGAACGCCTTACCCTTCTCATACACGACCTCGCTGCGACCAACCGTCACATCCTCGCTCAGTTCCTTTGCCAGCGTTTCGAGGTCAACCAGCAGTTCCTTCGCCGCTGCAACGACCTTTGGCATGTCCAGATGCCATTGATCGTCCACCGGAGTCAGCGCGCCGTGCTTGCGGAAGTGTTCGAACGCGATAGCCTCACCGAGCATGTCGAACTGGATGTTGATGCCCTCTTGGAACGGATCAGCCATCTCGGTTTTGTACGTGTAGTCAAACAGCCGTTGATGCAGCACCATCGAGGATGCGCTTGGCACCATCTCGCTGAAGAACGCCACCGTCGCCATATCCGTCGCCAATTCGCCCATCGCGCCGTACCAGTGCGGCGGCATGTACTGCGCGAACGCGGGCGACTGCGGCAGGCACTTCTGATAGCCGAGCGCGTGACCGCAATCGTGCAAACTGGCGTACACCGTCGTCACTGCGCCGAAGGGATGCGCGTCCAACATCCCGCTCAACACCTTCTCCGACTCCGCGTCTAGCAGCAGTTTCGCCGCCGGACGGAACACCTTCTCGAAGCGCACTTCCCAGCTCGTCACGATCTCCACACCGCATAAGAACGCGAGGTTCTCCTGCTTGATCCCCGCCAGATATTCATGCAAGAACCACGCCACCACGAACGGGTGCGCGATGTTGCTATCTGGATTCGCCGCCAGAATCCGTGCCGGGAAGTGGATCGGCGGTTCTGGCTCTTCGCCGTAAAACTCTGCAAACCGTTTCTGAATGATCTCAAACCCGCCCAGTGAATCCCAAAATTTGTGCATCCAGCGGATATTCTCGTTATCCACTTCGAGGATGACATGGTTATCCACTTCCGGGCCGCCAACCGCCATCTTAGCGTGAAGGTAGAATGGCCCCACCAGTTCGTTGTTGCGCAACGCGATGTTGAGGCGTTTGAGCAGCGGATTCCAATCACCACTTGCCTGTCCGTAATCACACGCCTCGATGATCTCGCGCTTGACCGGGCTATCTACAAATGGAAAATCAAGACCCATACGACGACTGAACCCTTTCTGGTTTTCTCCACTAAAACATCAATCCCCGCTGAGAGGACGGGGATTGAAGAGAACGCTGACCATTTTACTCGAAAAGCATTGGACGATGAAATATGGATTATCTTAAAAATCCTCACGCAGCACCGCCTAGCCGCTGCTCTGTACTAAGCACTAAGGACTAAGCACTCAGCACTTACTCTTGCTACTCGATCCGCCGCAGCCGCCGGATGAACTCCACGCTCTTGAGCCGCTTTTCCAGCGTATGCGCGATGTACGTCTGCATCACGCGCTCTAGCGTCGCGTGCAGTGGCGCATCGATCTTCAGCTTCCGCACGGACTCGAATGGCTGCGTCTGCATATACCGCAGCGTCTTCAGCGCGGTCAGACTTAGCGGCAGCGCCGTCCCGATCTTGTTCGCGTGGTGCGGGCACACGACGCCGCCTTCCAGCACGCCAAAATATTGATCGCGCGGCTCTAACTCCTCTTGCCCTACGGCGCAGTGGAACAGCGATGGCAGGAACCCGACGAGGCGCAGCAGATGCAGCTCGAAATAGCGCGCCACCAACATCAAATTCACATCAGGATCAGACAGCCAGCCGAGTGCGTTGTTGAGCAGATCGTAAATGGCCTCGTGCTGCTCATCGAACTCGGTGAAATTTTCCACCAGTTCTCCGATGTAATTGGCATATGCACCCCGCTGCAAATCCTCGCGCAGCGGCAAAAACGGCTCGATCAGTTCGCACTGCGAGACGACATGCAGTTCGCGCCCCAACGAGATCATCATCACGGCGCGCGTGAACAACTCCACGTGCCCCAGTTGGCGGCTTTTGATCTTCCGCACGCCCTTGGCGATGGCGCGGATTTTTCCCGTAGTCTGGGTATACAGCGTCAGCAGTCGATCCGCCTCGGCAAATTCATAGCGTCGCAAGATGATGGCTTCGGTGCGGAATACACGTTCAGGACGTGGCATCAGGTTAGCGCCTACCAGCGGCTAAGCGGTCGTTGTCTAAAAAGCCGTCATTTTCGTAATTTATCAGGGCCAAAGCCGAGCAGCAGCATTTCGTGCAGCACACCTTCGTACAAGATTTTCCCGCTGCCCTCGACCAGTATGATCGTCATGTCCGGTGCGAACTCGAACATCACCTGTCGGCATATCCCACAGGGCGATCCGCCGTTTTCCGTGATGATCACCCCTGCCACGAAATCTTGTTCGCCTTCGCTGACGGCTTTGACCACTGCCGTGCGTTCCGCGCAGATCGTCGCCCCGTACGAGGAATTCTCGACGTTGCAACCTGTAAATATCTTGCCGGATGGTGTGAGCAGTGCCGCCCCCACTTGATAATGCGAATAAGGCACGTAGGCTTTACTGCGCACTTGCTGTGCCGCCTCAATCAACCGACGGCGATCATCATTGGTTAGGTTATAGGTAATCATGACCGATATTTTACCTCGAATTCACACTTATATTACAGTTTTGCCGGAGAATATAAGAACATGCTCACTTGCGAAGGAACGTCATCATGGGTTTGTTTGTCATCTTGATTCTCGGCTTGGTCGCGCTGGCGATGTTCATCCGTCCGTTTCGATGGGGGCGTCCTCTGGGTTGGCGTGCTCCGTTGTGGCGACCGCTGCCCGGTTGGCGCTATCGTCGGGCACGTCGGATGTGGCGTCGCTGGTAACTCTCAGTTCGAATGCCTGCGAGATCAAATCTAACAGCGTCAGCAATTGCCAGCGCGTCCGCTGCGCAAATAGGCGATTCTGACGCACCTGTTGTTCAGCCAAGCGGCACGCGCTCACCACGAAATCCGGACGGAACGGGATGCGCGCGTTGGGCATCACTTCCACGCGGTAGCCGCGCATGTGATAGCTGTCCTCGTCCATGTACGGGACGAACAGCGTCAGCCCGCCGCCGATGCTTTGTCGCTGCCACAACTGTTTTAAATTCTCGATGATATCGAGGGTTTGGGCGTGTGCGAGCGCCGCCCCTTGCTCCGTCACCTGCTGCAACAGCGCCGACCGCTTTTCCGTGTACAAATCGCTCGCCATCCACCCCGGATACAACTGCTCGGCAATCCGCAACTGCTCCACGTAGCCCGTCAGCCGGTTGATGATCGCTTCAGCTTCCTCGTCGGTCTTGCACAGCCGCTGCTTTTTGTGGTCATAGGCGCGCATCGCTGTGATCACGCTAGCGGCGGGGATACGCCCTGTAAGGATCGTCGCGGTTGCACTATAATTCACAAGGTTCGCGATTTGGGCAATTGCTGGGTCACGATCCTCGTTGAGGGCGGTGAGCTTTTTCAACAGCTCCTGCTCACACGTTTTGCGTTGTATCCGGTGCAGCAGACCGCCCGCGCGGATGGTGATCGGTTTGGTCAATCTGACGACTTGCGACGACTCAGTGATGATCTCGGTCGGCAATTCGAGAGTAAACTGATAAGCTGGAGCGAGTAATGCAAGCACGATCGTCGCTGCCGCCTGTGCGATCTCCGCTTGGAGTGGGGCAGGTTGCAGCGCTAAAACTTGGGTGCCCCATCTCAGTTGTTCATACTGCTGACGGAGCCGATCAGCGGGCGACTCAGGTGACACAAATTGCTCTTTAGTAGTGCTTATTCGATGCGGCACAGGGCGCATTTTAACCGAAATTAACGGGACACACACAATTCACATGACATCGCAGCAAGATGACCAAACACAGCAAACGACGACGGGGCAGCTGCATATTTTTTTTGGCTCCGCGCCGGGGGTTGGCAAAACATGGGCGATGGTAGACGCGGCGCAGGAAAAACGCGCGGCGGGTCTGGATGTCGTCGTCGGGCTGGTAGATACGCATGATCGTCCCGAATTCGCCGCCCTCCTCAACGGGCTTGAGGTCATCCCCCTGCGCGAGGTTGCCTATCAAGGCGTTTTGCTGCGCGAACTCGATCTCAACGCCATCATCCGCCGCAAACCCAAGCTCGTCCTGATCGATGATCTGCCGCATACCAACGCCCCCGGCACCCGCAACGCCAAGCGCTATCAAGACGTGCTCGAACTGCTGCAAGCGGGCATCAACGTCTTTACCACGCTCAACGTTCAGCACGTCAGCAGCGTAGCCGCCGCCGTCGAGGAGATCACCGGCATCCCCGTGCGTGAGCAAGTCCCCGATTTCGTGCTGGAAATGGCGACTTCCATCCGCTTGATCGATCTTGAACCCAACGAACTGCTGCAACGGCTCTCCAAGCGGCTCAAGGCGCAGCGCATCGTCGCCAATGGTGGCTCGTTCCTGCCGAAGGATGACAGCGCCGTCTTCAACAAGCGCGATAATCTCCTCATGTTACGCGAACTCGCCATGCGTGTTGCCGCCAGCCGCCTCGATGATGATGTGCATCATCTGGTCGAGTCGGATCACTTCGTTGATCCGTGGGCTGGCTCGTCCAAAATAATGGTCGGGATCAGCGCCAGCCCTGCCAACGAGCGCTTATTACGCGCCACGCGCCGCTTGGTGGGCGAACTGCATACGACGTGGCTGGCTGTGTATGTCGAGCAGCAAAGTGATGCCAACCTTGACGAGGCGATCCGCCAGCGCATTCATGCCCATTTGCAGCTTGCCAAAGAGCTAGGCGCGGAAACGCTGACCGTCGCGGGGCAAAATGTCGCCGTCAAACTGGTCGAGATTGCCGAGCAGTATGGCGTTTCGCGCGTCGTCGTCGGGCGCACCTATCGCAAGCGAGGCATGTTATGGACGAAGCCCTCGTTAGCTGACCAGATTATGGAACTGAGCGATAATCTAGACATCTTGATCCTTCGCTGAAAGTTGAGGTTGTCCGCACGCGCCGCACATCCGCCCAAACGGCGCATCAGTAGCCGTTTTTTCGCGAAATTGCCTACAATTGGTGTCAAACACACACTGGATGTTTTCACTTAGCACCTAGCACTAAGGACTAAGCACTTATCATTCCCTACGCTTTTCATCGCAATTGGATCGGCATGTTCGAGGCGATCCCCAGTTATTACAGCCACGCCCGCAGTTGGCGCGAACCTGATGGCATCGTCATGGGCATCACCGGCTGGTCAAGCGCCACCTTCAACGCGGCGATTGTCCGCGATAGTGCGGTGTTGTCGCCCGAACGTATCGATACGATCAGTGATGTTTTCATCCGCGCGGGGGTAAATTTCACCATTCAGGTTGCCGATCCGCGTCCCTCGCCCGCGTGCGCCGAACTGCTCCACAGCGAAGGCTTTAGCGAAGTCCTCTGCGATCCGATGATGCGCTTTGAAGGCGCTTTGCCCGCTACTGCGCTGAATCCGGGCTTGCTCATCCAGCGCGTATTGAGCCAGCACGACATCGACATCTACTATCAGATCGTGGCGGAAGGCTTCGATCTGCCGCCCGTCATCGAAGATTTCGTCGCCGTCATGCTCAAAATGACCGAATGTCGGCACGTCATCGCGTGGCTGAATGGTGCTCCCGTCGGCGCGGGTACGCTGGTGGAATGCGCTGGCGTGGCGGGCATCTACAACGTCGCCACCGTGCCAGATGCGCGTGATCAAGGCGTCGCTACGGCAGTCATGCACGCACTGCACCATTATGCGCTGGCGGATGGCTACAGCGGCACCGCCCTCGCCTCGTCCGTCATGGGGCTGCCCCTCTACCGCAAACTCGGCTATAAAGACGACGGCTACCAGATCGTCTACGCCCTCAGCGAGTAACAGATAATAGACTTAGACCAGAGAAATTACTTGGAGAATGTATTCAAAACTGCGATTCCATTGGTTAAAGGATTGACGAGAATGCCCAGATAAAATATCCGATTTCGTCAATCAGCTAAATACCAAGTGGGAAGTTAAAAATGCTTATGGTTCATTAACACTTAATTTTTTCTTGCAATTATAGTAATCTGGCAGTAAACTCAACGATCAGTAAGTTTTCGCTCTGCTGTAGAGTGGAGAATACGCTTTGAACGCAATACCTACCCCCAAGCGATCAACAGTTCACAAGACTACATCGACCAAAAAGAAATCAGCTCCGACCAAACCCATCGCCTTCGTTGCAATGAGTTTCAAATTGGAGTTAGAGCCTGTATACCTAAAGATAATTCATCCTGTTTTGGAAAAATATGGATATGAATGCATTAGAGGCGACGAAATTACTACGACCGGAATAATAATTGACCAAATTCGAGACTGCATTATCAAAGCAAAAGTTATTGTCTGTGATCTAACTTATAGTAATCCGAATGTTTATTATGAGTTGGGAATGGCTCATGCCTATGGGAAACGCACAATCCTCATTTCTCAAGACCCACAGGATTGCAAGTTCGATGTAAAGCATCAGCGGATAATTGAGTATAAAGACGAGAAATATAGTCTGCTGGATCTGCGGGATGCACTTAGTTTATCTCTCACCGAAATCAGCAAGAAGAAAGCTAAAGAAGATAACTATGCATTCGCTGAAATACCAGTTACATCAAGTGAATTGGAAGCGGCACGCGCGGCGCTCTATCATCAGACGGTCGAGGCGCAGCGTTATGCTGTACATTTCTTAGGCGATTATCAAGATAAAGCCGCTTATGAGCGTATCCTTTCTCTTACTTATCCAAGTAATAATCCTGACCTTATTCGAGATGCCCTGACCGCTTTATATAAAATTGATCCAGAGAAAGCGTGGCATGTGCTGAGCGGCTATCAAGGTATCGAGTGCTATGAACATTGCTTAGTGAGAGAACGAGCCATATTACTGCTTGGGAACTACCCGCCAACTGAAGACGTAATTAACAAGCTATTTGTTTGTCTGAGAGATGATTGGAGCTGGGGCGTACGTGTTGCAGCCTGTCAAGTCTTGGGACGTTGGCAGGTTAAATCGGCGCTCGATGTACTCAAAGATCGACGTGTGGATCAGTCTCATCCTGTTCGGGCTGCGGCCGAAGCCGCTATCGAGGAAATCGTCAATACCAAGACTAGCCGAATAGGCGATTCATGATCTCGTCCACTAAGCTCAGCCCTCGCACTTTAGCGTCGGGCCAATTCTGTTGGCGAATCCCAATAACTTTTGTTGGTTAGTGTATCAACTTCCCTCTTCATGACATTGGAGACGGGTTGAGAGTGAGATTGTTTTACATTCGCATCAGCATCGAACTCGCAGACAACACGCGACGGCATCTTTTTCAATTCCTTGGGTTGATCCAGTAATTGTCGAAATCGCCTTCTGCCGTCCAGCCCTGTTTATTGGTGGGTGTCTGAATCTTCCACCACACGTAGCCAGCCGCGCACTGTGGCCCGTCCGTGATCGTTGCCGTTTGCTTGGGATAGATGATGAACACGACCGCGCTGCTAGTATTCGGTTCGCGCCGCACATTATTGCCTTGTGGCGGATACGAGGCGACCACCACCTGCATCCCGATCTCTAACTGAGTCTCTGGCGCGTCGGAGCATACCTTACGCGGCGTGTTGCCAGCTGGGATCGGCGTCGATGTCACTCGGCTTGCTTTTGTCGGTTCCGAACCCTCATTCGGGGCAGCCGCATCAAACAGACGCGCGGCGGCGGTTGGGGTCGCCAGCCCGCCTGAGAGGAATTGGGGCAAATCCGGTACGCCCGTAATAAACGTGATGATGGCAATTACCCCCGACACCATGCCCACCAGCCCGCCGATCACCCCTAGCAGCAGACCGAGATTACGTTGGTTTGGATCGCGTCCCCCATCACTTGACATCAAGTTCTCCCCGCGTGATCAATACGCCAGCGTTCTCAAGCATATGCAATTATATGCGTATTGCTTAAATGTGATTTTTGCAAAGTACAGCCGCCGATGGCTCCATCCACGCTATCTACGGCTGTGCTGAATTTTAGCGGTCAACGAGCGAACGGTGAGAAATTTCGGATTTTGGCAACAAACTGCGATTCTCCATAATTACCTTTATCACTTTTTTACAACTTTTTATGACTCTCTTTACGCCCAACCCCTTGACTCTTTTCGTATTATCCGTAGAATATTTGTACAGTCGTTTTAGTCTCCAAAAATGGCGCGATCTTCCTTCTTCCCTTTCTTTCGACATGCTTTTCTTTTGATCAAGGCTCGACAATTCTCTGCATTCCCTGATGGCTTGTAACGCGTCGGGACACTTCGCGAGGCATCTAACTGGGGTTAGTTTTACTAAGCACTCAGGACTAAGCAC
>JAHBVJ010000050.1 GCA_019637615.1 Anaerolineae bacterium
TGCCGTTGATCTGTTCCAGCGTGGCGTTGTCGCCCTTAATCATCGCCTGCACGAACTTCTGATGTTCGCTGGCGTCGTTATTCACGGTCATGGTGCGGAACTTGTAAACGTTGAACGCCTTGGCTTCCCAGCTACGCTTGCCGTTCTTGCCGCGCACCTTGCTGCCGACGCGTTCCTGTGTGAAGAAGACCGGGCCGGGGGAGTCCAGCTTGATCAACACGGCGATGGCGGCCATCAGCGGGGACAGCGCGATCAGCGCCATGGCGGCGACGGTGAAGTCGAACCAGCGCTTGGCGACGAGGTAGGCACGGAAACCGATGCTGAGGCTGCGCTGCTTGGGCTTGGCTTCCACAGCGGGCTTGACGAGTGTGAGCGGCGCGAGTTCGGCGGGACGACGGCTGACCACGAGCGCGGTTGCCAGCATACCGATGGCGGTGATCGATCCTGCGAGTAGTGCGATTTGGCTGGTGCGCTTCATGTTCTTGCTCATCGTCGTTTCTCCCCTGTCTCGTTCCTACAACCCGTATCAATAAGTGCGTTTGTGTGATGTGTTGATGTCCTATACCTTAGCCTTGCGGCCTAACAAGTTGCTAACGTCCAGATTCCCATCAAAACTGTAAGGATTAATAGATGTCGAAACACAGGCTAGATAATTTTGTTAGGCATGGATGCATGGCGTAGTTGTGGGATCGAATCGATACCAAGACAGCAAAAATCCAGCGGCCTTACAAAATTCAGAAGTGGCTGAAATGCAGTTTGTAAGGTATCCCCCGAACGAGCCATCGGGCAACCTTACACAAGCCATTGAGAGGGGATATATACAACAGGGCGGGATTATCCCGCCCTAATTGACTGCCTTAACCGACTGCTTCGCGATGTTATTACGCTTCGTGTACGCCGAGGAAATAGCCCTGCAACCAACGCAGCACTTCGATCACGGTGCGGGGCTGCTGCCGCCCGATGTACAGTTGGCGTCCGGGGCCACTGTCTTGCAAGACACGATCATTGCCCTTCGCACCGATCAAATTGAGGATACGTGCAAGGCGCTGAGAATCGCTGCCGAGCACATCATGAATCTGGCGCTGTGAGACGAGATCGAGCAGCGCCCACGCATTTTCAATCTCAGCTGACCACGCCGCGGAGCTGAATGCTGGCGCGTTGAGGCGGTTTTCTTTACCCGTATCCGAGGGGAACGCGCGAACAAGACCGCGCAGCAGTTCCACCAGATGATCAGTTTCAAGCAAGACGATGTTCAACGACCGATTGCCGAAAATATGCGGCGGGGCTTCGCGTCCGAGCGAAACTTCCGCGACACGTCCCTGACTGAAGTAAGCGCCGATCCATGTCAGAGCTTCGAGGCTGGTGGTTGGTGCAGCGCTGCCTGTCATTAGCTTGGCGCGCAACTGCTCATTTTCTGAGCGTGAACGGCGATTCGTGCGGGCTTGCTGCACGCCGTACAACTGCATGATGTACTGCGCAATCAGTCCGAAGTTCTCGCTCATCCGCTTCTTTTCGCTGTCGTTTAGCCCGCCAATGGTACCTTGCACAGTCCGTCGCAACTTGAACAACGGCGGCGTTTCCTGTCCTTCGTAATACACGGCGGCCCAATCGATCAGCAGTTCCGCACTGGCGCTGACATATTCCGAGAAGGTTACCAGATCGTGACCGCTGACGATCTCGCGCACGGTATATGCGGCTTCCAGCACATCCCGCGCGGCGGCACCGTGTCGTTCTCCCATATGGAGCGCGACTTGACGTGCCGATTCTGAGTGTGCGCCGCGTACATACACACAAAAGGCGTTCAAAATCGCGCGCACCATATCAGGCGACCATCCAGCGATCATGTACACCTGATCGAATAATTCCGCCACACTCAGCGATTCTGTATCGCCGCCCAAGGTGAGTGCATACTTGACGATGGCGTCCACGAGTTGCAACGCCTCGATCCGGTCACGGCGGGCAGCGGTGACGTGCAGCAGCCGCAGCGCTGACTCGACGCCAAACACCGCAATCAAGCGCGGATCGCCTTTACGTTCCGGTATCCAGAACGTGGCGAGGGAACGCGCTGCCGGTTCCATTTCCGGCGACCATTTTTGGCCTTCCAACGCTCCAAGATATAACCCGATCTGAAGCATCGGGCGCAAACTGCTCTCGCGCACCGCGTTTAACGCTGCCAACGCTTTCTCGACATCCATCGGCGCTTCACGGATCGCCACGCGTCCGATCTCAGCCAACTGCCACTGCTCGGTGGCCTTAAACAAACTGTCCTGATACCCTTGCATCTGCCGGACGGCATAGTCAAAATGACCACGCGCCAGACTCATCGTGATCAGCCGATGCAGCAAATCGTTGGGCATTCGGCGCATTAGGTCAGGTGTGGCAAGCTGTTGGGTCATCCCCATAAACAGCGGATCAAAACGTTCGCCGTAAGAGGATGCCGCCACACGCACCATCCCGCGCAGGGACTCAGTATCAAGCAGATCGTAGCGTTCGGTGTTAAAGGCCCACTCGACCAAGCGCCCCAGAATCAGCGGTTGCACTTCGCTGCCATACGATTCAGCGGCCTTACTCAAAATCCCCGGTTTGGGCGGACGAGTCGCCGTTTGCACCAAGTAGGCGATTGCTTCCTGAATAAGCGGCGGTAACTGCGCCACATACCGCTGATCGCTTAGGATACGCTGCAAGCCCCCCATCGGCAGGTGAGAGATCGCCATCAGGAAGATCGCGCGGGCGATTCGGGCATCTTCATACGCCTTGCGGTAACTGGAGGTGATGAGCTGTACGATAATACGCTCGATCCCTAATGCGGCAGGGGTCTCTACCAAGCGTTCCGTCAGCGTTAGCAATCCGCTTGTATCATTCGTTGCCATTACGGCTGCATGTCGCGTCTGGATCGCCAGACTAAGCAGCGGACGCCACCGCTCAACATCAACGCCTAACGGTGGATGCAGTACCCAGCGCTCGACCATATCGAAAACAGCTTGTGCGGTGTCCATTTTGGCGGCGGCGGCTTCCAGCACCACGAAGATCGCATCGCTGACATCTTTGTTGTGCGCCGAAATCGTCGGGATGATGTCCGTATGCGCGAGATCGCCATCGACTAAAGACCGCGTCACCAGATGTTTGGCGTACGCGACGCGTAAATCATCCGGCAAGGTGGGGTCTTCGCGCAGTACGCCCGCGATCTCCTGCAAGGGCGCGGGTTGATTGGTGCTGATCATGCTGTCCAGCGTGAATCGCCGCGCGATCCATGCCAGCGCATTGGCGAGGTCGTCTTTGCGCATCGCCCGCCATACCGCCGTCCGCGCCGATTTCTCGGTTTGCTCTACTACCACCGACGTATCCAACCGCAGTTGCGATACGACGAACTTGCTGTAGACATCTTCCGGCGGCTCACCACCGATCAGACGGCGGTTTGCCCAGTCGTACACGATGTAGCTCGGCGGGAACGTCGCCGCATCGAAAAATTTGAATTGTGCGCGGATTTGCTGCGAATCAACCACACTCGTACAGATGGTAATGGCGACGCGGGCGGGCACAGGCAGCAGCGCCAGCAAGCCTTCCACGAATGACAGCCGATCTTTGAGCGACGGCGGCGCGTTGATCACGCCAACGCCCATCGCCTGC
Source organism: Anaerolineae bacterium (assembly GCA_019637615.1). GTDB lineage: Bacteria > Chloroflexota > Anaerolineae > Aggregatilineales > UBA2796 > JAHBVK01. Next base: position 3,628 of record JAHBVJ010000050.1, read on the forward strand.
ACCAACCCGCCTAACAAACTGCCGATCATCTTGGTGTTGCTCTTGGTATAGCGCATCAAGTTCAGCAATGCTTCATTCTGTTCATCGGTGTTGGGTTGCGTCGGTTCGAACACGAATGGCGGCTGTTCACCCGGCTTGATCGTGTTGATTGGCTGATTGATGAATGTTTCTAATTTGGTATAACTGCCACCCAACCACCGCAAAACGATAGACGGAACGGGCATGTAATGCGCGACGGGCGTCCCATCTCCCAATCGCTGCGCACGCGCGATGATGTAATCCACCGTCTCGCCCCGGAACACGCCGAATGCGGCGGGCATTACCTGATTAAAGTCACCACCACGCAGCGGTGGCGGGGCAATAAAAGCGATTCGTGTGCATTCATGGATCAATTCACGGGTAACGCCGCGCGATGACGCGAAGACCTGCATCGTGAGCTGCCCCGGATTGACGATATAGAAATGTTCTAGTTGAAAACTGCGCGGAGAAGTTGTGCTTGCCACAAGTTCCACCCGAATTGTTACCAATAACTCACAAAACGTGATTCGAAATATTCACAAGATTTTACCATAGGGCAGTCACTTGCGCTTTTACACGATGGAATTGATAGAATGTTGTAGAATTCTCCGTTTTGTCGGGCGGCCGCGTTTTTAGCCGCTTGATATGTCCGCGTAATATAATGCGGGTGCTTGGCTCGGCAAGCAGTTATCCATACGAAAGATACGCAGCGTGAAGCAGAAACCCTTCGTCCTATACATTGAAGACGACGCCTTAGCGCGTAAACTGGTCGCCAAAGTCTTAGCCTCAGATTTTGAAGTAGTTACCGCTCACAATGGGCTTGAAGGCTTGACGCAAATTCAACGTCGTCGCCCCGATCTTGTGTTGACCGATCTGAACTTGCCAGATATTAGCGGCGAATTCATCGCCACGCGCATTCTATCACAGGTTGATCCTCCCATCCCGATTGTGGCGCTCACGGCGCAAGGAGATAAACAGCACCGTCAGCGTGCCCTAGCCGCTGGCTGTATTGGCTTCTTGACCAAGCCCATCGAAGTCGCCACTTTGACGCAAACGCTGCTCGATTACATGTCTGGCAAGCGGATCGATACTCTCACGCCGGAGGAACACAAACGCGCCTCGCAAGAAATCACCTTCGATCTCGCCGCGCAGTTGGAGAAATCGACACGGCAGGCGGAAACCGATACCGCTGAGTTGCGTTTGCTGGAACGTGCCAAGACGGCCTTCCTGACGCAAGTTTCACACGAACTGCGCACGCCGCTGACTGTGCTCTCTGGCTACGTACAGATGCTCAACCGCCAACTGCGTGAATCGCAAACCGTCAATGATACGCACCTTGAGCTTTCCGATCTGAGCGTCGAGAGTCTGAAGCGCTTGCAACGCTTGATGAACGAGATCGTGGTGATGGCGCGCCTGTCCACCAATCAGCTCGACGCCTACAAATCGCCTATCAAGATCGGGCCGCTGGCGCTGGACGCGATCAAAGAATTCGAAGACGCTTTCGCCGCGCGCCGTTTTGTGTTCGAAACCGAGGGCAATGGCTGGGACACTACCTTCATGGCGGATTCGACACTCATGCGCATGATGTTCAGCAACTTGTTGAGCAACGCCATCAAATTCACGCCGGATGGCGGCAAAATCATCCTAAGCATTGAGAGCTTCCGCGAAGCCATGCACATCTGCGTTAAAGACAGCGGCATTGGCATCGCGTCTGAAACGCTCCCGCTGTTGTTCAAACCGTTTTATACAAACATTGATGTCTCGCGCGGACGCACCAGCAAGACCGAGTTCATGGGCATGGGGATGGGCGTCGGCCTGACCATCGTCGCCAAGATCGTGGAAGCGCATAAAGGCAAAATCTGGGCGGAAAGCCCCGGTCACGACGAAGACAAACTCCCCGGTAGCACCTTCAATATCCTGCTACCCGTGCTCGATCTGGCAGCGCAAGCGGGGGGAAGCTGATTCAGTCAATTCACAATCGCTACAACAGCATTGTTACATCCCCTTATTTCATTGCGCGCCTAAGTGGCGTATACTTTGGTTGATAGGTTAACCAACCTATGTCATTGACGTTTTGCATCTAGATTCTAACTATATTGGCATTCTTATTTCTATGAAACCGGAATCCCTGATCGGGAAAAAAATAGGGCAGTATGACATCGTTTCGCTGCTTGGGCAGGGCGGCATGGCGATGGTTTTTCGCGCTTACCAACCGGGCATGAAGCGCGATGTTGCGATGAAAATAGTTTCTCGTCAAGTGGCTGAAGACCCGATCTTTATTGAACGGTTCAACCGTGAAGTCGAGGTGATTGCCAGCCTCGAACATGCAAATATCGTGCCCGTCCATGAACATGATGTCACGCCCGACGGCCTAACCTACCTGACGATGCGCTACATCAAGGGCGGCTCGCTCTCGGAACGCATCAAACAAGGGCCGCTGCCCATCGACGATATTGCCCATATCCTCAGCCAGATAGCCGATGCGTTGGATTACGCCCATCGTCGGGATGTGATCCACCGTGACTTGAAACCAAGCAATATTCTGCTGGATGAACAGGGCAACGCTTATCTCGCGGACTTCGGGTTGGCGCGTCTGGTCGAATCGGACGAGCGCCTCAAGAAGCACTTGACCGAAACAGGCACCTTTCTCGGCACACCGGCTTATATTTCGCCGGAGCAGGTAGAGATCGGTGAAGCTGATCAACGCTCGGATATTTACAGCCTCGGCGTCATCCTCTATGAAATGCTGACCGGACGCACGCCGTTCATGGCGGAGTCGGCCTTCAAAATGATGCAAGCGCATCTGTCGCAGCAAGTGCCGCCAGTCCGCAACTTCCGCCCGACGCTGCCTGCTGGCGTAGATGCCGTGATCGAGCATGTCCTTGCCAAGGACCCTAGTCGGCGTTACCAGACTGCGCTTGAACTTGCCAAGGATTTTACGGCTGCTGTACAAGGGCATATCATCACGCGCACGGTGCCTGCCGTGCAAACCTTGAGCTTTGCGCAAACCACCGTCGTCAATCCTTTGAACGACTCCAAACCAACGCTCAATTCAGCACCTACCGATCCGCAGCCGCGCGTCGGTACACGCTCACTGCTAGAACCGACTCGGTTCCGGGTCTTCACAGCAGGGATCGTCGTCGTGTTGCTAATCTTGATCGGGTTAACGGCGCTGCTGATACGCTCCAACGGTGACCCGAATAACATGGTTCCCCCGACTATTGATGAATCGCAACGTCCTGCAACAGGGAAGGCAGATGCGGTCAACTTCACCGATGCCGAGCTGCAAATGGCACGCCAGCGGCTGCAAGGCTCTTTCATTGGCATCATGCCCTGCACCTTAGAGACATCCTATCACGCCAGTCTCGCCCGTTCACTGGTCACGCGCGCACAGGCTCTAAATCTGCCAACCAAGGTGGAAAATCCGGAAGGGCAACGCTATCGTCAGCCTGCCATTGTGGATCAATTCGTAGTGCAGGGCGCTAAAGCGATTTTCGTTTGTCCGATGGACATGGAGGCGTTAACCCCTTCGATCCAAGCGGCGCAGGATGCCGGCGTCATCGTCCAGATCACGGGCGACAAACCGATGGGCAAAGGTAGCGTTACCTTTACCATCACTAACGAGCAAATGGGGATGGCAGTGGGTGAATTTACCGCCAAGTACATCAACGAAAAGATGGGTGGTAAGGCCAATGTTATCGTGCTTGATTACCCGCCCGTACCCTCCACAGTGGAACGCGGCGAAGCGATGAAAACGGCGCTCTTGAAAGGCGCTCCGAACGTGACTATCCTCGGCAGTTGGACGGGCGGCCTAGCGGAAATGGGCAAGCAGTCGATGCAAGATGCCCTCGCAGCGCACCCCGACATCAATGTGATCATGAGCATCAACGATGCGGGGGCGTATGGCGCGGTAGAAGCATTGCAGGCCGCTGGCAAAAAGCCCGGTGACGTGATGATCTTCAGCGTAGACGCCGAGCCGGAAGCACAACGGAGAATCTTGGCAGGTGAGTTCTTCGTCGCCTCATTTGATAATGATCCTGTGTTGACGGGGCGATTAGCCATCGATGCGACGGTACGGATGTTGGCGGGTGTTCCCGTTCCACATCAAATATTGATGCCCGGTAAGATGGTGACTCGCGAGACCTTGACTGTGACACCAACGCCGTGAGCCAGAATAATTGCTCATGCTATAATATTTTTGTTGGATGGGGCTGCCTCGGCTCCGCTAAGGGAAGTGAATGGCAAAAATATTAGTGGTTGAGGATTCCAGTGACATGCGCCAGATGATGCGTGATCTTCTCGGCACGCTGGGGCATGAGGTGGTGGAGGCCGCCGACGGACTCGAAGGCGTGATTGTTGCGCTCCGTACCCATCCAGACTTGATCATCCTTGACCTGATGATGCCCTTGATCCCCGGCGGTTCGTTCCTCGATTTCAAGCATGACACACCCGGCATCCAGAATATCCCGGTGTTGATCGTCTCTGCACATTCGGAAGCGCATGAAGTGGCCCGCAAACATGGCGCGGAGGGCTGGATGACCAAACCCGTCCGCATCCTCGAACTGAGCAACCGTATCACCGCCATGCTATCCGTGGAACATGACTAGCCGTTAGCCCTCGACTGGCACAACGATCGGTTGCGCAACGCGTTCCGGGTTCGCCAGATATTCCTCAACCGTCAGATCATCATCGTCGTGATACCACTCCTCGTGATCAGATCGCTGGAAACAGGTCGGGCACTGTGTGATCCGATGTGTCGTCGCGCATTGAGGACATACGCCGTGCGTGGCGAAAGTATCCCACACGTGCCCACAAGTACAACGCCAGAACGCCCCGCCGGGATGCCGCCACGCACATTTTGGACATGCAATATACATACTATCTGAATCTCCCACTAAACTTATAGTGGGTTTACGCACAAACGAGAGCAAAGTTTCAATGCAATAGATGCGTTTGACGACTTACCCTGTTTACAGTGCCGCCTGTCGCACCATAGACGCCACCCTGATCATCGCCTCAAGGCTGCGTTCAACATCGGCCTCAGTGGTCGCCCATGATGAAACACTGATGCGCATCGCCGTCTGCCCATGCCAAACGGTGCCGCCACACCAGCAGGTGCCATCTTGCTGGATGGCAGCAACGACACGGCGTGTGGTTTCTGCGTCACCGAAAGAAACAAGCACCTGATTAAGTACCACTTCATTGAGGATCGTATAGCCGGCTTCTTGCAATCCAGCAGCGAACCGCGCGGCATGACGGCAAGTGCGCTCAATCAAGTCAGCTAGTCCTTGGCGTCCCAACGAGCGTAGCGCGGCCCATACTTCGATTCCCCGCGCCCGCTGCGACAATTCCGGCGTGTAATGGCTTGGTTCACGTGCATCGCCCTGTGCCAGATACGCGGCGTTCACCGCCATCGCGGCATGAAGTTGCTGCGGTTCGCGAACAAAGACCAATCCGCTGTCATACGGCACATTCAGCCACTTATGTGCATCCGTAGCCCAAGAATCAGCGGCCTCGATTCCGTTGACAAGCGAAGCACGTTCAGGAGCCGCTGCCGCCCAAAGTCCGAATGCGCCGTCCACATGCACCCAAGCCTTCGCCGCTTTTACCTGCGGAATGATAGCCTCCATCGGATCGAACGCGCCGGAATTCACATTGCCCGCCTGAAGACAAACGATGGTGTGTGCGTCTAGTGGTGGCAGTGAATCGGCACGCATCCGCCCCTGTTCATCCACGGGCACACGTATAACGCGCTCACGCCCCAAGCCAAGCATACTCAGCGCCTTGAGCAAGCTCACATGCACTTCTTCTCCGACGACGACGGTAATTGGAGGTGCGCCAAATAGCCCTTGCGCTTCCACATCCCATCCTTGCCGCGCCAGAAGGGCGTGACGTGCTGCCGCCAGACCAGCGAAATTGGCTTGTGTCGCGCCAGTCACGAAGCCTACCGCGCAGCCAGCAGGCAAGTGCAGCGCGTCCAGTAACCAACGTATGGCGACTTGTTCCAAACGGGCTGAGACAGGAGAAAGGGTGGTGAAGGAGGCATTTTGATCCCATGCGCCAGCGATCCAGTTCGCCGCTAACGCAGCAGGCAACGATCCGCCTATCACAAAGCCGAAATAGCGTGAACCTGCGGTTGTCACCGTCGCCGGAGAGCCAACCTCATCCAATAAGGCGATCACCGCCTCTGGATCGGCAGGCACATCAGGGAATGGCTCATCGAACAACGACAAATGCGATAAGGCTTCCGCCGTTGGGGTGACACTACGTTCATCCAGCGACTCTAAATAATGTGCGGCACGTTCAGCCGTCGATTTCAACAAATTTTCCATGTGATCATTCTCCCTAGGCCATAACTATACAACGATTCGATCATCCCAATGGACTGCTATGGTCTAGGGGAGAGGATGCCAGCGAATCAAGCCTTAACCGCCGCTAGCACGGCCACCGTCAGCGTGAACGAGTAATCAGCCTCAACCTGAAACGCCTCACGAATGGAAGTCGGGGCAGAGTCCCACAGCGTTTTCAGCATGGCGACTTGCTGGTCAGGCGTGGCGATCCGCTTCACCCACGCATCAAAATTCAACGGTACGGGCGCGGTACCGAGTAAGGTAGTCTCGAACCCTGCCTCGCCTAACATCGCCTGCCACTGAGTAATGCTGTGATCGCGGACGTGCGAAATATCCCGCAGCAGTTCAATCGTCTGCAAAAATGTATCCATCACAGGCACTTCGGAGGCGACAATATCGCTGAGGATGAAACGACCACCCGGTTTCAGCACGCGGAAAAACTCATTGACTGCCTGACGCGGATTAGGATAGTGATGGGCGCTGTAACGTGAGGTCACGATATCGAAGCTGGCGTCGTCAAAGGGCAGTTGCTCCACATCGCCGCGTTGTGTGGTGATGTTGGAAAGTCCTTTTTCTTGCGCCAACAAATTCACCTGTTCCAGCATTGTCTCGGTCAAATCCAGTGCGGTGACTTGCCCCACATGTGGCGCGAAGGTGACCGCCGTATGACCTGCGCCGCAGCCAGCATCCAGTACGCGTTCGTTACCCCGCAGCTCGGTAGCCTTCACCATCATCGCCAGATCGCTGCCAGCGGCATGTACAGCGCTGGTGCGGTAATTCGCCGCCACCTGACCGAACTGTTGCTGCACAGATTGTTTTGTATCGCTCATCCCGTCCTCCTACTTGATTACGGCTATTGTAGTCGATGCGTTATACTAGGAAAAGAAAAGTATTTATGCTGGTATAACTACTACCCGTCATGACCACCACTCAGCAAGAACGCGCTTTGCTGGCGAATTTCCTCCGCACCCGCCGGATGCGCGTCTCACCCACCGAATATGGTTTTGAACTTGGACGCCGCCGCACGCCGGGACTGCGCCGTGAAGAGGTCGCTCAGATCGCGGGTATGAGCGTGACGTGGTACACATGGCTCGAACAGGGGCGCGACGTGCAGGCTTCCTCGCAAGTCCTTGAGCGGATCGCCTTCGCGTTGCGCTTGGAACCGCACGAAACGCGCTATCTGCTTACCTTAGCCAAAGTCGCGCCAGAAGCCAGCCATCAACCACAAAACAGCGTCATTTCGCCAACCGTGCGTCAGCTCATCGATCATCAGGGGCCATATCCAGCCTATGTATTGGGGCGCTATTGGGATTTCCTCGCGTGGAATGTAGCCGCCAACCGTCTGTTTGGCAATCTGGATACGCTGCCTGATCCACAGCGGCATATGATCGGCTATGTATTCTTGCGTCCCGAAACCCGTTCGCTCCTGCCCGATTGGGAAGCACGGGCACAAGCCATCACCGCCGAATTCCGCGCCGATTGCAGCCAATACGCAGCCGACGGCTACTTCAATCAGATGGTCGATTCGATCCGCGCCGCCAGTCCAGATTTTGATCGTATGTGGGGGCGTCATGATGTCCGTCCGCGCGTCGGCGGTCAGCGTACCTTCGCGCATCCGCAGGTCGGCTTCCTCGTGCTTGAGCAAGTCACGTTGACGATCAGCAATGTACCTGACATTAAAGTAGTGGTGCTCATGCCGACAAACGATGAAGAATCAACGAACAAACTCAGATTGCTAACTACCGAAGTAAGGAAATGAGGCGCGACTATAGGCGATCAGCAGGAAGAGTGGAATAAATGGGGAAGCGCAGGATGAAGGTAGAACCGTGACCGGGTTCGCTTTCAATGCTGATGCTACCTTTGTGCCGATCCACGATCTCCTTGACAATCGACATACCTAATCCCGTTCCCGCCGCGCCAGTCTGCCGTGCCGCATTACCACGATAGAACCGTTCAAATAGCTTATCCTGTTCTTCTTTGCTCATTCCGATCCCCGTATCGATCACGCAAATTGCCACCATCGTCGGATCAGACTTGGTATCGAGCCGTGTCTCTACCGTGATGCCTCCACCAGCTTCCGTATAATTCATGGCGTTCGTAAGCAAATTGGTTAGCGCTTGACCGATCATGATTTCGTCGCCATAGATATAGATCGTGTCTTGATGCAAGACGCTGTTAATGGTCAGCTTGCGGTCGCGAATCAAATGCAACCGATCCTCGATCAGGGTTTTAACGAGGCCGTTGACATCTACGGCACGCAAATTCATCGGTACGTCATTGCGCTCCAATTTGGAGACGGCAAGCAGCGCTTCGATGAGGGCTTGCAGGCGGTCGGCCTCGCGCTGTAACGTGCGCATGTACTGCCCGCGTCGATTATCCACGCCGGTATCCAGCAAATGGAGATACAGCTTGATATTTGCCAGCGGCGTGCGGAGTTCGTGGGAGACGTTGGAGACGAATTGTGTTTTCATCTGCTCAACTTCAGTGCGGTACGACAGATCGCGCAGGCTGGCGATGATCCCGACGTTCGCGTTGCTGGCATTCTTGACCCATGACAGCGTAGTCGCCGCCATGTACGAGGTGTTATCCTTCCGCTTGATCTCGACTTCTCCGCGCCAGACTCCATTAGCATCATTCAAGCGGGAAAGCGCCAACAAATCACTGCCCACGATTTCCGTTGCGTTCTTGCCGATGAGTTCAGCCGCCCGCAATCCGTGTTTATCTTCAAAAGCGCGGTTGACCTGCTGAATATGACCTTCAAGGTTTAACACAAGGAGTTCTTCGTCGGTCGTTTCGAGCAAAGCATGGATGCGCTGCTGCTCGGTTTTCACTTCGAGTGTGCGATCTTCCACTTTGGCTTCGAGCTGCTGTGCATACTTTTGCACTGACTCGAACAACCGCGCCCGTTCCAGCGCCACGCCCGCTTGTGAAGCCAATAGAGAAGCCAAGCGCGCATCATCCCTAGAGAATCCATTTGGCTCATGGCGACTGATGATCAAAACGCCCAATAAATCGTCGCGGAATGCAATCGGCACGATCAGCACGGAACGCAGATTTTCATTCGTGATCATCGGCGGGACGACAAATCGTGATTCGGTCGTGGCGTCCTCAATCGTCACGATCTCGCGCATCGTGATCGCGTACTGCACCGCTGTGATCACGCTGGGTTGCGGAGCCGTCCGGCGGATCGTTAGATAGCGATCCCAACCGAGCGAGGCATACGTGCGCAAGGCATCGCCTTCAGGAATCATCAAACTGCAATAGCGCACCTCAAAAGCCGTTGCCGTTGCGGACACGACCTGCTCGGCGACTTGTAGCATGTCGTGAATTTCCAGCATCCGCTTGGTGAAGGCCAACAGCACGGCTTGTTCATTGACGCGTTGTGATTGCAGTTGTTGATGGAGTTGTGCATGTCGCAAAGCGACGGCGGCTTGAGTCGCCAGAGTATGGGCAATGCCTACATCGGACATCGTGAATCGGCGCGTATGGCGATTTTCGCCCAGCAGCACCATGCCCACCAAACGCTGCCCCACCATCATCGGCACGATCAACGCCGAGCGTAGCCCCCACCGCTGCATATATTGGCTGACTTCGGGCTGCAACATCGGGTCACTGCGCTGCACGATCATCCACTGATTTTGCTGCACGACATCTAAGATGGTACGCAAATTGCCGAGCGCGTCAGGGATACCGGTAGCCGAGACGGCGGTTTCATCCGTGACGTTGTAATCCCCCTGCACCAGCATTCCATCAGTTGTGTTGTATTCCAGCACGATGCAGCGTGTTACATTGAGCGCGCTGGTCATCGCTTCCCCGATCCCGCGCATCAACTGGCGCGGATCAAGACTCTCGGTGATTTTGGCGCTGGCCGTATAGATCGTCTGTAACTGGCGGTTGCGTTCACGCTCCTGATAGTGAATTTGCTCGTTATGGATAGCAATTGAGGCTTGTACGGTAATGCGTTGGATGCTATCGACATCATCAAGCGAAAATTCCACGCCGGGGCGTGTATAACTGAGCGCCATCACGCCTGTAATGCTGGTATTCCATCGCAGCGGCACAGCAGCGATAGCAAATGTTTTTGTTGTCTTTGTCTTCTCGGCGCGGACATCATGAGGAGGAGGTTCATTCAGGATGACGGGCATTCCTGTCAACAGCACTTGTCCGGCGACTTGCTCACCGGGGCGCAGCCGTTTGCCTACCTGTGGTACGCCATAATTATGTTCAGCCGTGATGACCAATTCGCCCGTATCCTTATCCACCAGATAGATAAGGCCGGTATCCACCTTGAGCATATTTACCGCGCGCCGCAGTACGCTGCGCAAAATGTCGTTGATGTCAAGTTGGCTGCTGATGTCGAGGCTGGTTAGATATAGGGCATGGCTTTCCGACAGCACCCGTCGGAGTTCATCCTCTGTGCGCTGCAATCGCTGTTCCTCGGAAGCAAGCCGAGTACGCAGAGTGTCACGTTCAGCCTGCAAATTCTCAATTTGCGCTTGATATTGCTGAGTATCATTGATACGGTCGGCATTACTATCCGTGGCAGCGTCTTTCATACTGCGCAAATACCTGTGGTGTAGGTTGCTGGTTCTGCTTTGTTATTCTACTCCGTCTAACAGCGAAATGTATATACAAGCCACCATTGTCAGGCGTATTCTTTACGCTTCTACACAAAATTCACACATAATTCATGAGCATAACGCGTGTCTAATACGTATGCCAATAGGTGCAGCACCAGCATGGACACCATGCTGGTGCTGTAATTTTAACTATCCTGAGGAAACAATCTGCCCATTATGGACGCACAACGGTTTCGTCGTGATAGTCAGGCAGGCGATCAAGCAGTTCGGCTGGCACGGTCAGATGAACCTCATTATCTTCCACTGACTTCACCCAATTGATCGGCACCAACTTGCGCGCTTTGAAGAACAATCCCTGCGAGATCAAGAAGTGCGTGGCGGTGTCCTGTCGGTTTTCCGTGAAGATACGGTCAAGGTCACCAACATGCTGATCGTCGCTGCTGATCACGCGTGCGCCTTCCTTCAGGGCGACCGTCCCTTCGGGGATGTTCTTTTCGGTCTTGGTCACGTAGGGCATAGCCGCCGCTGCTAGACCGCTGCCCGGATAAGGGGCGCTCAAACCAAGCGGCGGATACCAATAGACGGGCGCAGCGTAATTCACATCTGCCATGTTAGGCTTGATAGTGTCGGCCTTCGGGTTTGCTTCGTTGAGAGGGATATAGTGAACATCCTCGTAAGTTGGCATCGAGTCGAGATCAGTAATGTCGGCACGAAGCTCAACCCGATCTTCAGTCGAGCGGGCGATGTTTTCGCTCAAAACGACTTTGTCTTCGATGAATAAGAATCCTTTGCGCACCACCACGCCCACGACTTCATTCGTCTGCGGGTCAAGCACGACACGATCAATGTGTCCTACCTCATCCCCACCGGCGGTGTAGACCGATGTACCTTTTTTGAATTGCATACTCACATTCCTCTCTGCTTGGTTGTCCTCGCAACACCAGATTGGTGCTGGTTCAGCCTTGTTCTTTAAGGCTTGTAAGTCCTGTCTCTTACGAGTGAGTGCAGTCCTTACGGTCTATAGTAAATATAAGGTAAACCATGTAAAAAAATCCAAAACAGATCGGGGGGATAGAAGAACCCCTCTACAATAGACATCGGCGTGAGGGGTTATGTGAGCTGCAAAGCTAAGAGTTCGGGATGAGCCGCTATTTCTTCGTGATGACGGTGCTGTATAGATACCAGTAGCGATCCGCTGGATATACGTGCTCTAGTCGCTTATCCCAGCGGAACGTGCCCGGTTCGGCAAAACGGTGGATAGCGTTATCCAGTGGTGTCAGGCGATTTTGCATGTCCTCGACAGACTCATCGAGCGACTCGGCCTCTTGTACCATCTGCTCGATCATCACCCGTTTTTCCATCGCAGCGGGGAAGTTCTCCGCGCAGCCACGCAAATTATCGGTGCATTCATTCAAAAACTGCTCGATAGCATCAACCCGTGCCTTAAATTCGCGCCGGATCTTGGCGATGTAATGCACGTGCCATTCTTTGCGGGCAGCTTCCAAGCGCTTTTGCGAATCTGCTACGATCTGCTGCTGACGCGGCGAGAGCAGCTCGGTGATCTGGTTCAGCCGGTTCAGGCGCATCAACAAACTACCGACCGTTAAGCGTGGCATATTGCCGGGCATCATGCCATACAATTCATCTTGATAAACATAGGGGACGAGTGCCGTTGACATCGCTTCGACGGCGCGAACATCGCCATCGAGGTCATAACCAAACGTTGAGGTAGGAGGCATGGGTAAATTCCTAAGACTTCACCATGAGCTTCTCTTGGATTTGTTGCGAAGAACTGGTGTGAGAAGACGAGGTGTGCGGATCATGAAATCAAGCGCCCTCCTCAAGGCGGTCGAGGAGGGCGCGGAGATAACAACGGTTACTTCTTAAACGTCTTGACGTTGGTATAAGCGGCGTGCCCCTGAATTTCTTGCAGTCGCTTGTCGCCGTCAGTGCGCCACCACTCGGTATAGACGTTACCATTCTCGTCGGCAAAGCTGACGATCGGGTTGAATTGCAGCACTTGCGCAAAACCCGCTACGAGAGTGCGGTCTTCCTTGTCAGAGATCAGCTTGAACCACTTATTCGGCACCCACTCGATAGTCACGCTGATGTCATTCCATTTCCCTTCCATGCGGAAGGGCGGTTCGGCTCTCACGCAGTCGAGGTAGATCGCGCCGAAGCGTGAAGCCCATAAATTCTGGTTCACGCGCTCTTCAATGTAATACGGACGGTGTTCCGGCTCAGTGTAAAACCAAGTACGCGAGTTGGTCGTCATCACATCCTCCAGCGGACGGTTAAGTTTGGGTTGCCTGTAGTTGCTAAAGGTAAATCTTAGCGCAATTCTTCACGATTAGACAGGGGCGGTGTAGAATGTGGATCAATCCTCTCAATGAATATGAATTGTGACAATAGCAATGATAGAACCAACGAACCGCAAAGTGGTGCGCATTCTGGGTGTGCCAATGGACTTGGGACAGCAGCGTCGTGGTGTGGATATGGGGCCAAGTGCAGTGCGTTACGCGGGCTTGCAAGAGCGCATCAGCGAACTTGACTATGAGGTGATCGATATGGGTAATTTGGTCGTGCCTGTGGTCGAAGAGATCGCCAACGATCACAGCGATCAACATGCGCGGCACTTAGATGCTGTGACACAGGTCTGTCAGGAGCTGTATGAGCGCACGGTTGAGTGCATGACCACCAGCGACTTTTCGATCTTCTTGGGTGGCGACCACAGCATGAGCGTTGGCAGTGTGACGGGGGTCGCCAGCCTACATAAGATCGGCGTCTTGTGGGTCGATGCGCACGCCGATTACAATACGCCGACTAGTTCTCCTTCCGGTAATGTCCACGGGATGCCCGTCGCCGCGATCTTGGGCGATGAACCTCAACCACTTGCCAACATCGGCAAACCGGGCAGCAAACTGCATCCCTCGCAGATGGCGATGATCGGCATTCGCAATCTGGATTCCGCCGAACGGGATCGCCTTGTGCGCAGCGGGATCACCGTCCACACCATGACTGACATCGATGAACACGGTATCGCGCTTCTCACCCGTCAATTGATATCACGCTTCAAGCATCTAGACGCCATTCACGTCAGCCTCGATATGGACTCTCTCGATCCAGACTTCGCCCCCGGTGTCGGGACGCCTGTCCCCGGCGGCCTGACCTACCGCGAAGCACATTTGCTGATGGAACTCTTGGCGTCTTCCGGCAAAGTCCGCTCGATGGACATCGTGGAAATAAACCCGATCCTTGATAACCGCAACCGTACCGCCGAGTTAGCCGTAGAACTAGCAGCGAGTCTATTAGGTCAGAGAATCATGTGAGGCTGTGATCCTCCATGATAGAGGAACGAGCATGACAGTTATTCGTGTTGAGAATGCACGCAAAGTCTACCGGACGACACAAAAAGAACCCGGTGTCCTTGGTGCGTTGAAAGCGCTCGCCCGTCCTCATTATGTAGATAAGGTCGCGGTGGACGATCTCAGCTTCACGCTGGAGGCGGGCGAGATCGTGGGTTACATCGGCGTCAACGGCGCAGGCAAATCTACGACTATCAAAATGCTGACGGGCATTCTGATGCCGACGGGCGGACGCATCACCGTTTTCGGGCGCGATCCGCACAAGGATCGAATCGCCAACGCACGTGAGATCGGCGTCGTGTTTGGGCAGCGCACCCAGTTGTGGTGGGATCTCGCTCTGATCGAGTCGCTGAATACGCTCGCCAAGATTTACCAAATCCCGCCAACGCGCTATCGGCAGTTACTAGATGAATTCGCAGAGACGCTGGAGCTGAAAGAATTGCTTCCGATGCAGATTCGCAGTATGTCGCTTGGTCAAAAGATGCGTGCGGAATTGGCGGCGACTCTGCTGCACGATCCGAAAGTCGTCTATCTGGACGAACCAACCATCGGCCTCGACCTAATCGTGAAAGAGCGTATCCGTGCCTTCATTAAGAAGCAAGCGCAGCAAACGGGCACTACCGTGATCCTGACTACGCATGATCTGGGCGACATCGAGGAGTTATGCCAGCGCGTGATGATCATCGACGCGGGTCGTCTGATCTACGACGGTCCCATCCAGACCATCAAAGAGCGCTTCGGCAAATTTCGCGGCATTACCTTCGAGACGGCGGGGGACATCGGCAGCTATCAACTGCCCGTCGGTGTCCAAACCGAATCCGAGGCCGACCACAAACTTGTATTGCGCTTTGATCGTACATTGACGACTGCCAGCCAAGTCGCTGCCGCCATCATGAATCAGATCGAGGTGGTAGATTTCTCGCTCACCGAGCCAGATTTGTCCTCCATCGTCAAGCAAATTTATCAAGGCGCGCTGAAAGACGCCGCTCATCCCGAACCGCAGCGGGCAGGTGCGTTGTGAGTACGTTCTTGTCCTCGTTACGGCGGCAGTCAGGCGGTTGGTTCGCGATGGCTGCTTTGCAGCCCAAGATGTTCCTCGTCTTTCGGGGTTGGGTCTGGATGGAGCTGATTTCGCGCACGCTTGGGATGCTCATCATTACCTACTTTTGGCGTGCGGTGTACGAGAACACCACTACCATCAGCAACCTGAGCTTGCAGCAAACGATCAACTACGTTTTGCTGGCGCAGCTATTCGCGAGCATCGCCATGAACTCTGCGATCTTCTGGGCGGGGTGGTGGATTCGCGACGGCTCGATCATAATCGAGATGCTGCGTCCCATCGATCTCCAATTGCAGGTGCTTATCCAGTTGGTGGCGAACAATCTGACCGCTCTCGTCACCAGCTTACCCGTTGCCATCCTCGCCGTCTTATTCTTCGGCTTGCGCTTGCCTACCGATCCGCTGGTCTGGATCAGCTTCGCGATCTCGCTGGCCTTGGGGCAGTTGGTCATCTTCTTCTTCGATTGGATCTATCTCTGTCTCGTTTTCTACACGACCGAAGTTTGGGGCTTAGGCGTCTTCCGCGAAGGTGTCACCCTGTTCCTGAGTGGGGCGCTTATTCCGCTGCAAATGATGCCCGATTGGCTGCGTAACATCGCGCTGGCGACGCCGTTCGCGCAAGCCCTCGCCATGCCCGTCTCGATCCTGAGCGGTGCGACTCCGCTCGATCAAGTGCCGCGCGTGTGGATGGGGCAGCTCATCTGGGGCATCGTTGGGTTCGTCGCCTCGCGCTGGCTGTTCAGAATCGCCGTGCGCAAAGTCACAGTACAAGGGGGCTGACCAATGCGGGAAGTCGTGCGTTACCTTGAGTTATATTGGCTGTTCCTGAAGCAGCGCCTGAAAATCCTGATGGAGTATCGCGCCAGCTTCCTGATCGGCGCGACCTCGACCATCGCGCAGCAAACGGCGGGTTTGCTCTCGGTCTACGTGGTCATGCAGCAAATTCCCACCTTACGCGGCTGGAACTTCGATGAAATCCTCCTGACCTATGGCCTGCTGTTGATCGCAAGGTCGCTCAATCATATGTTTGCCGACAATCTCTGGACGTTGGGGCGGCAGTATATCCGCACGGGTGGTTTTGACCGCTTCCTCGTGCGTCCTATCGATCCACTGTTCCATCTGCTGGCGGATCGTTTCTGTCAGGATGGGTTAGGTTATTTCTTGGTGGGCGTTGGCTTGGTCGTGCGTTCGATTATCACGCTCCATATCAGCGTGACGTCGCTGCTGGTCGGCTATATCATCCTTTCCGCCCTCAGTGGCGGTCTGATCTTCTTCGCGCTCAATCTGATCACCGCGACGAGTGCCTTCTGGCTGATGGACTCGATCCCGGTCACGCGGCTGGTGTTCGACAATAACGAATTCGCTAAATATCCGATCACCATTTATCCGCAGTTTTTTCGTGTCGCACTAACGTGGCTTATCCCTTATGCCTTCGCCTCGTTCTATCCTGCCAGTGTCATGCTCGGTCGCGACATCGGCGTACTGGCATGGCTCGGCCCGCTGGTAGCCATAACACTGACGCTCATCGCCTATCGTGTTTGGCGCTTCGGGCTGCGTCACTACAGCGGCACAGGCTCATAACTCATGTTCATCGCGAAGGTGTTCGTATAGCTTGGTTTAGCCTCTCTCGCGTACTACAATGGATCATCAAAGCACAGTGATGATCGTGCAGGTGGTGAATTCTGGCAGCATCGATCTACGCGGACGCTCTTAATTGGCTCCATCGTGCCTTAGGCGCAGATGCAGAATTTCGTGATGGGCAGTGGGAAGCTATCCAAACGCTGGTCGAAGATCGTAAGCGGGTCTTGGTCGTCCAGCGCACGGGTTGGGGTAAAAGTCTCGTCTATTTCCTCGCCACCCGTTTGCTGCGCGATCAGGGCGAAGGGCCAACCGTACTGATCAGCCCGCTGCTATCGTTGATGCGCAATCAGGTGCAAGCCGCCAACACGTTCGGGCTGCGCGCCGTCACCGTCAACAGTACCAACGCCGACGAACACGCCGAAATCGAAGCGCAGTTGGATCGCGACGAGATCGACATTTTGTTGATCTCACCGGAACGCCTCGCCAACGATCATTTTCAGTCGCAAGTGTGGTCATCGCTGCGGCACACGGTCGGGATGCTGGTAGTCGATGAAGTCCACTGCATCTCCGATTGGGGACACGACTTCCGCCCGAACTATCGGCGCATCATGGCGACCTTGGACGCGCTCCCTCGTCAGTTGCCGATTATCGGGACAACGGCGACCGCCAACAGCCGCGTGATCGAAGACGTGAGCGATATTCTCGGCTCGAACATTACGATCTTGCGCGGATCGCTGACTCGCCAGAGCCTCAGCCTATACGCCTTCCCGACGGCACTCTCAGCGGCGGATCGGTTGGCGCTGCTGGCGGAAATGCTGCGCAAAATGCAAGGCAGCGGCATCATCTACTGTATGACCACGCATGACTGCCAGTTGGTGGCGGGTTGGCTGCAATCGCAGGGCTTGAAGGTCAACGCCTATTACGCGGATGTCGAATCCGAAGAAGGCGCGGATCGCGTCAAGCTAGAACAGCAGCTTTTGAACAACGAACTCAAAGCCTTGGTCGCCAGCGTCGCGCTCGGCATGGGCTTCGACAAGCCCGATCTGCATTTCGTCATTCATTATCAGTACCCCGGCTCGATCATCAGCTACTATCAGCAGATCGGGCGTGCCGGACGCGGTATCGACCACGCGCAGATCATCCTCATGCACGGTCAGGAAGATGTCGAGATTCAACGCTATTTCATCGACAGTGCCTTCCCCAAACCCGAACACATCGCGCAGACTTTGGACGCGTTAGCACAAGCGGATCGGCTGACGATGAACGAATTGAATCGCTATGTCAACGTCCGCCGCAGCACGATGGAGAAAATCCTGACGCATCTGGAGGTAGACAAGATCGTAGAGAAGGCCGAGCGCGGCTACCGACTGATCGCACCGGATCGCACGCCCGATTACGAGCGCTGGAATCGTGTGACGGCGCAGCGCTACCGAGAACTAGAGCAGATTCAAGCCTACATCCGGCATGACGGTTGTCTGATGCAATTTATCGCCGCCGCTTTGGACGACGACAGCGCACAAGCGCCGTGTGGTCGCTGCCAGAACTGCCTGAACAAACAGGGCGGAATGCGTAATCGTCTGCCCGCGCCGGAACTAGTCGAAGCCGCCAGCGCCTATTTGCGGCAGGGCAAACCGATCCCGATTGAACCGCGCGCGATGTGGCCCAGCGGTTTACCGAGCGTCAAGGGCAAGCTCAAATCTACAAACTGGCAGGGAGTCGCCCTCTGCGAATATTACGATCACGGCTGGGGCGACGTGATCCGCGCCGCACGGCAGTCCGATTCGTCATTGCCAGATGCCGTGATCAAAGCCAGTGCCGCGCTGCTTCGTGCCGACTGGCGCAGTCTCGATACCCCGCCTACATGGGTAACCGTCGTCCCCTCACTACGACGACCACGAATGCTGCCGGACTTCGCGCGGCGCTTGGCAGATCACCTCGGTCTACCCTTCCATGCCGCGATCCACAAGGTAACGGAACGCCCCGAACAGCGCACCATGCAAAATAGCTATCAACAGGCCAACAACGTCATAGAAGCCTTCGGCGTGGATAATGATCTACCCGCCGATCCCGTGCTGCTGATCGATGATCTGCTCGATTCGGGCTGGACGCTGACGGTGATCGGCGTGTTGTTGCGCAAGATGGGCTGTGCTGGTGTCTATCCGTTTGCGCTGGCAAAGGGTATTGGTCGTGGGGACGGCTAACAAAAAAGCGGATCAACCGATCCGCCTATTTTGCAAAGGGTGTGAAGCCGGAATGTTGGTTACTTTACGTCGTTATAAGTCCAATAGCGGTTCACGAAGAAGTTCCAGAACAGCACGATCACCAAGGCGACCATGATCACCGCGTTTGCGCCGATGCGTGCTTCTTGGTTGGCAGACAGGTTGAAGTGAATCAAATCATGCGAAACATGTTCGACCAGCCACACAGCAGGTGTATAGAGCAAGTTCAGCACCACCAGCCGGATGCCCAAGCCCACCGCATTTACCGCCACGAACTGAGCAATCTGCTTGGCTAACGAACGTGAACGTGAGTCCGGGTACGTCCAATAGCGGTTCCACAGGAAGTTGCTCGTCACCGCCGCGCTAAATCCAATCGCGCCAGAGATCAATACGGGGACAACATTGTCTGAAGCGACATGGAACACGAATTTCATCATGAAGTTGGTCAAGCCGAGGTCGATCAGCGCGCCGATGGTGCCGACGATCAGAAACTTGATGAAACGCTCAACTTCTCTGGATTTGGTTTCGCCCCCAACCTTGATGCTAATCTTGCGGATCAGCCGGTTAGGAGTGACTGCGGTGAGTGAGGTTAAAGCCATTGGATTGATATCTTCCTTCAAGTTATTTCCGGCCTCACGCTTGCGTTTGGTCGTTGGGGCTGGCAGAAGGTGACACTTTATCCGCCAGCAAAAGCGTGCCAATTAGACCAAGCATTGCGCCAACGTGCAAGAACAGGTTATTGACATACAATTTATCAAACACACTATGCACCAGCAAATGTGTCCACACGCCGAGCAGCCCTAACGCCACGCCTCGTCGCCAGCCTATATTGCGGTTCAATGCCCGCAGCGTCAGCAACAAAATCACGATCCACGCGCTGGCATATCCCACTAAGCCGATGATGCCCGTTTCAGCAAGGATATTCAGATAGTAATTGTGAGCGTGCCCGAGTGCGAAGGGCCAGTTCATCAGTGGGTAGCGCGGATACGCTACTTCATAGGCTCCGAAGCCTATTCCCGTCCACGGCGAGTCAGTTGCCATCGCCAGCGCCGCTTGCCAGTGAGCGAAGCGCTCCAGCACGGCGTAATTCTCATCGCTGATCACTTGCCCGCGCACATCGGTGAATCCTGTCAGGTCGCGCGTGAAGTCACTGAAGCGATTCACGATGGATTGTGGAGCCAGTCCGGTACCGATGGCGATCACACCGCCGAGGAGGATCACCGCTGCCAGCCCGAACCCGATCAAGCGTCGTCGTGGTGCGAACACGCACATCACCGCAAACGCCGCCGCGAACCCGATCCACGCGCCGCGACTCCAAGAGATCGCCAGTCCTACCCCCAGCAGCGCGGAACCTGCTCCGGCTAATAGGACGCTCCCCGACATAATAACAGCATTTCGTCTCGCGGAGTCATAACGACTACCCACCGATTTTAATTTGCGAGACTCTTGATATTGGTTCCACGCACTGGTTGCTAATCCGAACGTCGCGCCGAGCGCGAGTGGTAGCGTCAATCCCATGAACGCGCCGAACGGGTTAGGCTGCCCGAAGCTCCCGAATGCGCGAAAATAGCGATAGTCCAAAATCCACAGATGCGGCGCGCCCGATCCGCCCAGAAATTCGTACAGCCCAATGCCCATCTGCACCACCGCGCCCACGATCAATGCCGCCACCACATATCCGATCCCGCCGCGTTTCGTGATCGACACCACGATCATGCTCATCGTCAGGATCGCCAACCAGATGACCAACTCCTTGATCGTTCGCTGAAAACTCAGCGTCGTCCACACGCTGAACGATACGCTGATGATAAGGAGAATTATCGGAACAAACACCGGATTCCACGCTAGATCGAGCCGACGACGCTGCGCAATCGAGCGCATCGCCCACAGCGCCACCACCGCCACAAACAGCGCTTGACCGATGTCCAGAGGCCAATTCAGCGCGCCGGGGACTTCAGTCTCAATCAGCGCTTTGAGCGGAGCCGCCGTGAACAGGATCAGCAGCGCCACCCGCACATCGATCAGACTGGCAACGCTCAGAACAGCAACCGCCAACGCGCCAATCGCAATTGGCAGCGGCAGCAGCGCGATCAACGCCCCCACAAGGATCGCAACGAGTGACCACGTAATGATGCCGCGATCAACGCTTCGAATATCGGCTAGAGCTACGCGCATCTAATCCTTCCAATATAGAGGATCGGTTGCTTCGTCACCTAGCCAGAATTCATCGGGTAGCGGCTCATCAAAATCGTCACTAACGATAATGCTCCCTTTGCCTAGTCCGGCAACTCGCCTCGATATTCGCGTTTCTTGTTGGTCAACTGGTATCAACCGTGCTAGGGGTAACTCGCCTCTCATGAGGATAATTTCAGTATCCGGCGTCAACTGCGCCAGCAGCGACTCAATATCCGTCGGTGTGGTCTGCAAATCAATCGTCTTGGTTACCATACGTCACCTCACTGATCGAGCCACCACATTATAGCACGCGCATATCTGACCGTTCGCACCGCGCTATTTCTGTCGCCACATCGGCGGATTTGGGGTTACTCGAAGCGATAGTTGAGCGTGAAGGGTTGTCGATCTCCATGCGTGGCTTCGGTCGTACCCTCGCCGCGTATTCCACGCAGATCGCCCGTGCCAGAGCCTGGAACGATTTCCCATGTCGATTTAGCGACTCCCTTTTCAAACACGCCATCGACTTTGATCACGAAACTCCCGATCCGATCCCCGATCCGCCCGCTCATGTACTGCAAGCCCACAAACGTCGCGGATTCATCCTCACGATACGACATCACCAATTGAATCTCAGCCTTGCCTTCAATATCGCCCTTAAAATCCTGCCGAATCTTGGCGTGAGTCAGCTTTACACCGGGCTGTGCCTTGCGATCCTTACCGTCCCATGTTTTCTCGTCCCACGCCTCGATGCCATACGTGCCCGTTGCTTGCGCATTCAGTAATTTCGTCTTCGCCATAACCCCTCCCAAAGCCAACTATTTTCCCTCGGACAAACCATACTCCTACATACGGCGGCAGTATAAAGCGTCGGATGGCAAAAAAGGCTAAACACCGCCAGATCGCCTCATTGAAATCCCATCGCCAAAACCAGCGTGCCATAGTAAAGTTATTGCCATCTTATGATGCGCGCCTAAAACATACCCATGAAACTATTCATCAGTTACCGCAGTTCAAATTCAGATCGAGTCGATAGCATCGTGACCCGTCTGCGCACCTTACGTGATGACGCTGGTAATCCTCGTTATACCATCTGGCAAGACAAACACGATATTCCAGCGGGCAAGGACTGGTGGCAAGCC
Organism: Anaerolineae bacterium; assembly: GCA_019637615.1. Taxonomy (GTDB): domain Bacteria; phylum Chloroflexota; class Anaerolineae; order Aggregatilineales; family UBA2796; genus JAHBVK01. The sequence goes on from JAHBVJ010000050.1 coordinate 26,114, forward strand.
ATCGTAGAAGCCATCATCGACTGCGACGTGATGCTGTTCATGATCTCCCGTGAGTCCGTGACTAGTGTCAACTGCCGCGCCGAACTCAGCTATGCGCGCAGGCGCAATCGCCCGATCATTCCAGTCGTGCTGGAAAACGAGTTCATCTACAACCCGAACACAGGCAAAAACGACATTACTTATTGGAATGATGTTCCTACCGAACTCATCGATCAGCGCGCGCAGCTCCTATTCTATGAAGGCATTTCTTTCGTGCCCCGCTTGGAAATAGCGCTTGACCTCATTCGCCAAGAGCCACAGCGTTGGCGCGATATTCCTGCTCTATCGCCACTTGATCCACGCCCAAACCTTGAAAGCGACATTACGGAGAATACATCTGTTATCTATTCAGAAGCATGTAACTATGCGTTGAGGTCGGATTGGGATACTGCCGAGCGTCTTTTTCAATATTTGGTAAATTTGAATGATCCTGCGTTTGGCGAGGAAGCTTACGAGTGGATAGTCATTTTACGTGAATATACGCAATTGTTACGTTGGAATGAACATGCATCTACAAAGTTTAAAGCATTAGCTACATGGAATACATATGAGGCTAAGTTTCCTAAACCATTTATCTCATTCTTTGATCCGAAGGGATTGCAGGCACAATACCACGCACCTAAGTCCGACGCTAGTCCACATACCGACATTTCGAGTGAATCCTCAATAGAAAGCCTAGCTAATGAAAGCATTCGTTCAACAAGCAAAGCTAATACTGATACTAATGATTCTTCGAGCAAACGACTGTTTATTACCTATCGGCGCAGAAGTTGGAATGATGCCAGTCGCCTATATGATACATTGCAAAAACTATTGGACGCAGAGATCTTTATGGATTTCAAAGGCATTGACAGTGATGACTTTGAAAAAGCTATATTGTCACACTTAAGAATTAGCGATGTTGTAATGGTTGTCGTGACCGAATTAACTTTTGCGGCTGATCGCATCCACCGTGATGACGATTGGGTTCGACGTGAGATTCGCGAGGCGTTGATATTGAAGAAACCTATTGCTCTGGCTTGTATTGATGGCCTATTCCCGCCACAAGATTTGCCCGAGGATATTCGTCCTGTGCGAAATAAAGAAGGAAAACGCTTATTTGCCGAGTTTTTCGAACCAGGCGTTCAACAATTGGCATCACATATATCTGCAATAGGCAATATTCCACTTAGGTCAATGTCAATCAGGCAAGAGTCTATTCCGACACCTAATATTGCTCATTCAGTTAGTATTCAGGATCGTCGTGATAAAATCGAGGCGTTGATAATCGCAGATGACTATACACAAGCTGTATTTGAACTACAGGCTCTAATCGAATCTGGGTTCAAATCTACTCGCTATTGGAATGTCGAATTAATCCTTCAAGAACTGATTAAGTTGCGCGATGCTCAAGCTCGTCGTGATCAAATGTTAGCCGATTATACAGAGATTGTACGCTTGGAACGCATGGCAAAAATCCCTGTAATTAAAGGGCAAGCAACATTTGCTTGGCGACAATTTAGATCGGATTATCCTGAATTTACAGATGGCGACGACTATGCCGAGCTACGCAACAGATTGGCAGTTAAGTAAGTTAAGTAAAACGTGTGAGACTGTGCAGTTTATTGATTCAAAATTATGGACTAGTATTCCCTAATGCGTATTCATATGCACGTGCGTGAACACATCGCGATACTCCGTCGGGGACATATCCATCTGACGCCGGAAGATGCGCCGGAAATAATCGGGGTTGGAGAACCCGCAGGTCGTCGCGATCTGCTCGACCGTCATCTCGCCCTCTAACAGATGCTTGCACGCCGTCTTGATCCGCCGCCGATGGATCGCCTCCGTGATCGTGCAGTTGAACACCTTGTGATATACGCGCCCCAGATAGTCGGGATTGTAGCCCAACGCCTCCGCGATGATGCACGCCGAAATCGGACGGTCGAAGTTTAGGCGGATGAATGTATGCGCCCGCGTCGCGATCACGTTGATCTCATCTTGTTCCGCGCGCGCAGGCTTGACGGGGCGTGAGGTCTCCACCAGCATCAGCGTCATCAGCAAATTGGCGGTGAACGGGTTCAGGTCACCCGATTCCTGCTCGACGAGGAATAGGCGGAACAATTCTTCCAGTTTTTCAGGCCGCGTGACATCATGGACTTGCGGCACAGTGAACAACGGCGCGTCGGTGGGGATCGCGCCGCTCGGCTTCGGCACCTCAAAATGAATCCAGTAGAAGCGCAGGTCGGAGTTCAGCGGTGTCAGCCCACCGTGGCGGCGTTCGGGCCACAAATGCAAGGTCTGCCCCTGTTTGACGGTGAAGGTTTCCTCTTCCTCCCACATCTCCAGTTGACCATTTTTCACGAAGATCAACTCGTGTGAACTGATCACCCGCGTCGGATGGATACCCTTCCCGCGCGAGATGAACAAGCCCGCGTTTTGCACCTTCACCGGAGCCACCATCCGAAACGTAAACGTATCCACGCCAGTACTCCACCCGCCAAAATGTCGGAATTGTATGGGTATTATACAGAGTTCAAGTCTGTTCACCAATATGCGCCTGACATATAGTATCAAGCATATAGCATATACAAGACAGTTTGGTCTACCTCGAATTAGTTGATTTTTTGAAGGTAAATCTTGTGGACACAACACTGAAGCTCGCGCATCCTCTTGCGGTCAAGGATGTCTCCATCACGGGTGGGTTCTGGGCAGACCGCCAAGCCACCAATCGCAACTCCACCATTCCAGCCATTCATCATCAAATGGAAATCACCGGGCGCATCGACGCATGGCGCTTGCAATGGCAACCCGGTCAGACCAAGCCACACATCTTCTGGGATTCCGACGCTGGCAAATGGATCGAAGCGGCTGGCTACAGCTTGATGACGAACCCCGATCCAACACTAGAAAAATGGGTTGACGCGCTTGTCGATCTCATTGAATCCGCTCAGCAACCCGATGGCTATCTCAACATTTTCTTCACGGCGGTCGAGCCGCAAAACAAGTGGCGCAATCTGCGGGATTGGCATGAACTCTACGACGCTGGACACCTGATCGAAGGTGCCGTCGCCTATGCGCAAGCCACTGGCAAGACTAAACTGCTAGATGTGCTGCGCCGCTATGCCGATCACATCGATCAGCGCTTCGGCCCCAACGAAGGCCAGCGGCGCGGCTACTGTGGGCATCCCGAAGTCGAGCTGGCGATGGTCAAGCTCTACCGTCAGACGGGCGATCAGCGTTACCTGAATCTCGCCAAATATTTCATTGACGAGCGCGGACGTGAACCGCATTATTTCGACCTCGAAGCCAACGAGCGCGGCGACGATCCCGCCAAATTCTGGGCAAAAACCTATCGCTATTGTCAGGCGCACGTCCCCATCCGTGAGCAGGCCACCGCGATGGGGCATTCCGTCCGCGCTGGCTATTTGTATTCAGGGGTAGCCGATGTCGCTGCCGAAACGGGCGACGACTCGCTGCTCAAAGCCGATCAGCGCTTCTGGGATGACCTCACGCAGCACCAGTTGTATATCACGGGCGGCCTCGGCCCCGCGCACGCCAACGAAGGCTTCACTTTCGCCTATGATCTGCCCAACGAAACTGCCTACGCGGAAACCTGTGCCTCGATCTCGCTGGTCTTCTGGGCGCAGCGTATGTTCCAGATCGATCCCGACAGCCGCTACATCGACGTGATGGAGCGCGCACTGTATAACAATGTCTTGGCGGGCGTCTCGTATAAGGGCGATACTTTCTTCTACGCCAATCCGTTAGCCTCCTATCCCTACGTCAACCCTTACGAACATTTCAGCGGCATCACCAGCGAAAAACACTACCATCGCTCGGAATGGTTCGACTGCGCGTGCTGCCCGCCCAACTTGGCGCGTATGGTCGCCAGCGTCGGCAACTATTTCTATTCCACTACGGACGACACCTTGTTCGTCCATCTCTACAACCAGAATCGCGCCACGTTCAGTTTCGGCGGACAGTCGATCCAGCTTGATCAGACCACCAACTATCCGTGGGATGGGCAAATCAAATTCACCATCCACACCGACAAACCAGCCTCGTTCACGTTAGCCTTGCGCGTTCCCAACTGGTGCAGCGAGTACCATCTGGAAGTCAACGGGCAAGCCGTTGAAAGCCAACCCACGCGCGGCTATCTCCACCTTGAGCGCACATGGTCGGAAGCTGATCAGGTCACGCTCATGCTGGCAATGCCTGTCGAGCGCGTTGTCGCCAATCCGCTGGTACGTCAAGATGCGGGCTGCATCGCTTTGCAGCGCGGGCCAGTTGTCTACTGCTTGGAAGAAGTTGATAACGGCGCGCAGCTCGCCAACATCGCTATCCCTCGCAAAAACGCGCTGACGGCGGTTTTCGAACCCGATCTATTCGGCGGCATCAGCGTGATCGCGGGTCAGGCCATGCGGGTCGAACCCCTCAAATGGCCCGGTGGTCTCTATCAACCTCAATCCAATTTCCAATACGGGCAAACCCCCTTTACGTTCAAAGCCATCCCTTATTGCTTCTGGGCGAATCGCGAACCGGGTGAAATGCGTGTGTGGATACGAGAAGCGTGATGGCGAAAGGACAGCGAAAGGAGGCAGCCGGGAGCGGTCACAGGCCGCAGTGGAATCGTGCATAGGTCGTTTCAAAGAAGTTACTATACAGAGAGGAACTTTAACATGCTAGGAAAGAAACTATCCCGTCGTGAATTTTTGAAAATATCCAGCGCAGCAGCGGCCTTAGCTGCCAGCGGCGCGAACATCAACAGCATTTTACGTGCTGCCCCGCTGCTCCAAGATAAAGTCAACATCGTGTTCGGCGGTTGGGGTGCCACCGCTGAAGATAACGGCGTCCAAGCCGCTATCAAGGTCTTTCAAGAAGAGAACGCCAACATCTCGGTCGAATGGCAGATCACTCCATCCGCCGCCGACTACATGCAGCAGCTTCTGACCAACTTCGCCGCTGGCACCGCTCCCGACACCAGCTTTATCGTGGCGGACGCCTACGAAACACTGCGCGTCAATGGTCAGCTCATGGACATTACCGACCGCATCAAGAACGACGAACTGCTTGGCAAAGCTGACTACTTCATTCAGCCGCAAGAATCCGCCCGCTGTGCCGACAGCGAAGGTCATTGGCACGGCATTGGCTCGTGCTGGGTTTCGCCGCACATCTATTACAATGCCGACATCCTCGCGGAAGCGGGCGTCACGCCTCCCGGCTTCAAGGATGACGAGATTTGGGACTGGGATACCTTCGTCGCCAACGCCAAAAAACTGACGGTAGACGCCAACGGCAAGCACCCTGACGAAGAAGGCTTCGATCCCGAAAACATCCAGCGTTGGGCGATTGACTGGCCTCTGTGGTGGATTCCGATTGCGTCCGCCGTTCACTCCAACGGTGGGGAATTCATCACCGCTGACGGCAAGATCGGCTTGGATAGCCCCGAAGCGCTCGAAGCCATGCAGCGCCTTTCTGACCTGATCTATGTGCATCATGTTGCCCCGCGCAGCGCCGCCCTCTCCGATCTCGGCATGACCAACACGCAGATGATCGACAGTGGTCGTCTCGCGATGGGCGTCGATGGTTCGTGGGCACTCTCGTGGATGAACCCATCCTTGCTCAAGGTCAAGATGGGCACCGGTGCGCTGCCCAAGATGAAGAAGCCCGCCGCCATCATGCAGGCGCACTTCCATTCGGTGATTTCTTCGACGCAGCATCCTGAAGAAGCATGGCAGTGGGTGCGCTTCCTCGCCACACCCTTCTACCAGACGCAGTTCTGCAAGATCGGCCTGTGGCTGCCCAGCCAGACCGCCCTCACCACCGAAGACGGCCTGAAGACGTGGATCACCGAAGGCGTCCACCCCGCCAACTATAGCCAGTTCGTCACTGACTATCTGCCTAAATACGGCGTTGCCCCGCGCATCCCGTCTGGCTATATCGAAGCCGACGCCAACTTCATCACGCCCGCTTTCCAAGCCTTGGCAGCCGGTACGCCCGCCGCCGAAGCGATGACAGAAGCTGTTAAGCAAGCCAACGACGTGATTGCCGCAGCACAGAAGAAGTAAACACCTTCAGTTGTATGCATGAGAGGGTCAGCCTGACTCCTACCCTCTCATGCATACGTGCTGTAGTAAGGACGGCAATGCCTATGACTACCCAAACTGGCCTACAAAACTACAAGGCCAAGATCGCTCCTCCACGCGGTCTGACGTTGGTGCAGCGACGCACCATCCTCGGTTATATCTTCATCATGCCCTTCATCTTGGGCTTTTTATTCTGGTTCCTGATCCCCGCGCTGGTGTCAATTTATATGGTCTTCCAGAAATGGAATCTGATCAGCCCGCCGGAATTCGTGGGTCTGGATAACATTAAGCACCTCTTCGACGACCCGCTGCTGCCGCAATCCCTGAAGGCGACCTTTCTGTATGCCTTCTTCTCGGTTCCCATCGGGCTGGCTTTCAGCTTCTTCCTCGCCATGCTGATCAACACGAATATTCGCGGCATCAGCATCTTCCGCACCATCTACTACCTGCCTAGTATCGTGCCAGCGGTCGCCAACGCGATTTTGTGGGCGTGGATGTTCAACACGGAATTCGGCCTGATCAACTTCTTCATCCGCAGCCTTGGTGGTTCCAAGGTGGCATGGTTGCAGAATCCCGTCTATGCCGTGCCCGCCTTCATCATCCTCAGTCTATGGGGCGTCGGCGGCTCGATGATCATCTTCTTAGCGGGCTTGCAGGGCATCCCTGAGATTTATTATGAGGCGGCAGACATTGATGGCGCGGATCGGTGGGCTAAACTCCGCTACATTACGCTGCCTTTGATGTCCCCGATCATTTTCTTTAACTTGGTCATCGGCCTGATCAATGCCTTCCAGATATTTACGATTGGTTATCTCGTAACCAATGGTGGCCCACAAAATTCCACGCTGTTCCTCGTGCTCTATATTTATCGCACGGCCTTCCGCACCCAGAATATGGGCTATGCGTCAGCGGTTTCGTGGGTTTTGTTCATTATTTTGCTGATCTTGTCGTTCGTCGTGTTCAAGTACATCGGCAAGAACGTTCATTATGAAAATCCGGGTGATTAAAGAGGCTTTCATCAATGGCAACACTTAACCAAGCGGTCATTGACTCGTCGGTCGCTGCAAAGAAAGTTGAAAGGCACTCTGCCCGTCTCAGTGATCGGATCTGGCGCGGACTGACGCTGACCATGCTGATCGTGATGTCGGTCATCATGCTGATGCCGTTCATCTGGCTAGTGACCAGTTCGCTCAAGAGTCAGACGCAGATTTTCCAATATCCGCCGCAGTTCATTCCCGATCCCTTCCGTTGGGAAAACTACAGCAAGGCCTTGACGTTCAAACCCTTCGGCTTGTACCTGAAGAACACCGCCATCATCGTTGGCCTGAATGTGGTCGCTGTGGTGTTTTCGTCGTCGTTTTGCGCGTATGGCTTTGCCCGCATCAAATTTCCGGGGCGCGATTTCTGGTTCGGCATTGTCATGGCAACGCTGTTCCTCCCCTACGCGATTCTGATCGTGCCGAGTTTCATCATGTTCTCGCGCTTAGGTTGGGTAGATACCTTCCTGCCGTTGGTCGTACCGCCCTTTTTTGGTGGCGGCGCGTTCAACATCTTCCTGCTGCGCCAATTCTTCCGCACCATTCCCGAAGAACTAGCTGACGCCGCCCGCATCGATGGCTGTAGCGAATTCGGTATCTACTGGCGGATCATGCTGCCACTGGCGAAGCCCGCTCTGATCACGGTTGGCATCTTCACTTTCCTTGCCTCGTGGAACGATCTGATTGGCCCCGTCATCTATCTGCGCTCACCGAGCAACTTTACGGTAGCGGTTGGCTTGGCCTCCTTCCGCAGCACCTTGGATGTCAGTTGGGACTTGCAACTTGCCGCTTCCACCGCGATGATTTTGCCCGTAATCATTGTGTTCTTTTTTGCGCAGCGCTATTTCATCCAAGGCATTGTGATGACTGGGCTGAAGGGATAACGAGACTGCTATGCAAATTGACGTTTCCAAACGGCTGCACGCGACATCCACGCCTACCGACATTGTCTCGGTGGTAGGTTTTCTCGGCAGCCGCTTTAAGGCAAATCACGAAGGGCGGATCAAGAATCATGTCCTTTCCGAGCAGTTCATTCAGCAGCACGAACTGAAAAACTACGACGATTGGTTCTGGAATGGGGAACAGATCGGCAAATGGCTGGACTCAGCCGCCTATTCTGGCCTAATCCTCAAGGATCAGCCGCTGCTAGATCGCGTCCATCAAATCCTTGATCGCTTGGCACGTTCGCAGGAAGCCGATGGCTATCTCGGCATCACCGTCAATTATCATCGCAATCCTGTGCGTGGGATGCAGCTTTACGAATGGTACTACGTGCTGCACGGCCTCTTGGTCTGCGCCGATCTGCTCAACAGCGCCGTCGCCTTGACCATCGCCAAGCGCTTGGGCGAGTACATCATCCATCTGTGGGGTACGCAGCCCGGTCAGTTTCCCTTAGTCGGCCCCTATCCCGGCAACGGACATGATGGCGGAGAAGGCTCGCTCATTTTGGAACCTATCGTGATGTTGGGCGCACGCCTTGGCGATGTGCGCTTTATCGACTGGGGAGAACAGGTCGTTGCCAAGTGGGATGAGTGGTTCGCAACTTATCCTGCCTCGGTGCATACCTGTGGCTACGTCGAGATGAAGCAGTATGCCGCTGGCGAAAAACAGATTAACGAGCTGCGTGACAATCTCCATGCCCACACCTTCCATATGGCGTTGTTAGGTATCGCCGCTCTCCACAACGCTACAGGCAAAGAAGAATATCGTCAGACCGTCATCGGCTGCGTAGATCGCATCGCCGCCGATTGGCTGCTGTTGACGGGCGGCATGAGTTCCGGCGAACGCTATATCTCGCCGCGCTTCTACCATGCGACAGGCGAGATCGAGGTGTGCCCGCAGCATACGTGGCTTCTACTGCTGGAACAGGTCTATCGCTGGACGGGTGAAGCGCGATATTATGAGCCAATCGAGCGTGATGTCTTCAATCAGTTGCTTGCCGCACAGCTTGCCGACGGATCGAACTGGAGCTACATGACGCCGATGAACGGGCACGCGCAAGAGCCTGTCCATCCGAACTGCTGTAACGCGGCGGGACAGCGCATTCTGAGCCGTCTACCCACCTACTTGGTTGGCCTCCACGACAACCATCCTGCTATCTTGATGTACACCGCCAGTCAGATCACTGTCCACGCGCCCGATCTGCCGTCTATCCAGATCGAGCAGATCACCGATTTTCCGGCTTCTGGCGCTGTCACTATCAATGTCTCTCCTGAATCGCCTGCCTCGTTCGCACTGCATCTGCGCATCCCGCCATATGCCACTGGCTTCACCGCCAGCGTGAACGGTAGCCCCATCGAAAGCCGACTCAGTGACGGCTTCTTGATCATCGACCGCACATGGCAGTCCGGCGATCACATTGAGTTGCAGCTTCCCATGCCGTTGAGTTGCCACGCCAATACACGGGAAATCGCCATCTTGCGCGGCCCGTTGGTGTATGCGCTGTTCCAGAACACGCAGCCGGGCTACGAAGCCTACCACTGGCATCGCAGTTTCCATCCTGACGAAGCCGAATTGCTGATCGATCCAGCACATCCCGAACCATCGATCAGTGAAACCAGCCTACCCACCGCCTTCGCTTCGGCGCTAGGCCCGGCCTTACGCATCAAAGGTCGCCTCGTCGCGCGGACGCCTGTCTTTGCGTCACCGACGATGAACCAAGCCTTGCCCGCCGCCAAAGAGCAAGAATTCGTCTTATTACCCTATGCCAATCAAGGTGCAGTACGCGGAGAATATCAAGTCTTCACAGACTATCAGAAACCATAAATCAGGAGTTCCGGACGCCTCACGAGGCGTCCGTATAAACGGATGAGCAGCCCCATCCAGAATTGGTCACTAGGATGCGGGTGGCGCGGCACCACCACCGGGCGGCGTCACCGTCGGCGGTCGGCTCGTAAGCAAGATGTTGACACTACAAAATGCCTTCATTGACGTAGTGTTATCGAACACCACGAGTCGGAATTTGTAGACTCCTTCTTGTAACCCCGCCAGCGACACTTGCCCCAAGATGCCTTGTTCGCGTACCGCCGTTGTGCCGATGTTACCAATCGGCGCGAACTGCCCGCCTGCCGTTGAATCGCCCGCGATCTCAAACTTATACGAGGAGAAGTTTTCCGTCCACGCCTGCCCCTCGATGGTGATCGAGTCGAACACTTGCTGACCGTTCGCCGGAATATGCAGCTTGGCTTGGTCGGTATCGCAGCCTTCGGTCGCCACGGCTTGCACTTCAGGCACAATCGTCCCTACTGCTGTTGCCGTCGGGACGGGCGTCAGGAGCAGATTCGGGCCACCTTCGCCAGCAGCGGCCTGTGCCGTTACCGTCGCGAACATCTCGTCCACGTCTTCACCTTTGCCCCCCGGTGTTGCCGTCCTAAATTCGCTCGTATCTGGCTGTGTCGCGGCGATCCCGCGTGCATCGAGTGCATCGGCCCGCAGTGTCGGCGCAACCACATTGGCGATAGCGAATACTGCCAGTGCCACTTCTACCGTGCCAATTGTCCATGTCATCGCGCTGGCCTGCTTGCGCATACTAAGTTCACGCTCAAGCTCGAACTCAGCCCGCCGCAGTTCGCCTTGCGCCATCATCCAGCGTCGGAGCGAGAATAGGAAGCTCACTCCACACAGCAAATACAACCCTAGCGCGGCGCGTTCAATCAGATAAACAAGTTCGCTCATACCAGCAAATCCCCACACTCAACTTCAGCGCGTCGCCAAAACTGCACTCGGACTCCGCTTGATGCCTAACTCTAAGGACTAAGTACTCAGCACATTCTTCCCTATTCTACTCCCTCATTCGCTGGCTTCCACGTCCTGATGATCTGCTTCAGCGTCTCGATCACCTGCTCCATGGTCATCGTGTCACTGTTTACGTAAACCGCGTCGGCGGGTCGTAGCATCGGCGCAACCGTCCGTGTGCTGTCGATCCTGTCACGCTCCCGCATAGTATTCAAGATCGTCGCGTAGTCGGCGGGCAAACCAGCGGCCTCGCGCTGCAACGCGCGCCGTATCGCCCTCACCTCAGCGGAAGCGTCAAGATAAATCTTGAGATCAGCGTCAGGCAGCACCACCGTACCAATATCGCGTCCTGCCATGATTACTTTGCCGCGTTTAGCAAGCTGACGATATTTCATGTTCAGCGTATCGCGTACAGCAGACATCCTCGCCACTTCCGATACATGTCGCTCTACGTGCGGGGTGCGGACGGTTTCCGTCACATCTTCGCCATTCAGCCAGATCGTGTACACATCGTCGTCATAATGATCTTTGCTGATGTCGAAGTCGCAGCGTTCCGCCAGCGCCGCAATCGCCGTTTCGCCCGCCGCCATCAAATCCGCTCGGATCGCTGCCAGCGTCACGGCACGGTAAAACGCCCCCGTGTCCACGAACAAATACTGGAACTCAGCCGCCAACGCAGAACACACACTGCTTTTGCCAGACCCGGCGGGGCCGTCTATCGCGATGGTCGAAGGGTATATCATTCGTATTCCTCAACAGGGGCAGCTTGCTTCAGATGCTCAAGGAGTACCACTTGATGCGCTTCCCACAGATCGGCGGCGATCGTTTCTAAGCACGCGTTATCAGAACAGCAAAATCGCTGTCCACAGCGCGGACACCAATCTTTGCTGGACAAATCGAGGACAATCAAAGTGCCACAATTGGGGCACGGCACAGGGTCACGGGTAGGCTTCGACATCGATCAGGCGTCCTATTATCTGGGTAGTCAGAAGATGAGGTTAAACTTGTGCGCGGCATTGAGCGCTTACTTCTGTCTACCGCAAACTTTATCATATCGCTTCCCGGAATTGAAGCGCGGAATAATCAGTTCGCCATAATTTTACGGGTAGTTCATCGTTAGAAAGTTCCAACCATCATCCATAGTATAAGCGCAAAAGTTCTTGCCCATTCTCCCATCAATGAGCGGGTTACACTTACTGAAATCAAGCTCAAAATCTTATAAAGTTCTTATGTTCATCTATTGACATCAAGTTCTATATCTATTATACTATTCACCGTGACTTAGTGTTGTTTGATTTCCTCTCGGACTTTTTGGCTCACATTCTACGTCTCTATCTCGTTGTGCATTTTTGGCTATTCGGTAAAAAGTTCATCGCGTTTGTGCAGTAGGTTTATCCACAGTCTCCATCCACGATGGTGATAATGATCCCCTCTAAGCAGTCAGTCGGGATCATTCCAGCGATCATTGGGCGTGCTTGCTGAGATGGCTGCTTCAATGTTCACAGGCTTGTCTGCTCTCGCTTCAAGCTTGCCATTGACAAGGTGATCGGTTGTCCGCTAGAATTCGCGCCAGTTGGTGAACACACTCACCCAAATTCTAGCCTTGATCGCTACCGATGGTGTGTTATAATGCCGCTTAACCTGCCGGCATAGCTCAGGGGTAGAGCGTCCGCCTTGTAAGCGGAGGGTCGCGAGTTCAAATCTCTCTGCCGGCTCTTAAAAATTAGATTGTTCAAGAAAAATTTTAATTTCTTAGAAAGGCAGCGGCGGCAACGTCGGTGCCAAACCGAATACAGCGCAAGCCTATGCGTGCCTAAGTAGCTCAGTCGGTAGAGCACTCCCTTGGTAAGGGAGAGGTCACGGGTTCAAATCCCGTCTTAGGCTCTTTACTCTGTATTCGACCAGAAAGACTGCTGTTCATCTGAAGGAATGCTGGAGAGCAATCAATGGCGAAGGAAAAGTTCTCTCGTAATAAACCACATCTCAACGTGGGCACCATCGGTCACGTTGACCACGGCAAGACCACGTTAACGGCAGCCATCACCAAGGTGCTGGCGATGAAAGGTCAGGCGCAGTTCCGTGCCTATGACCAGATCGACAATGCGCCGGAAGAGCGCGCCCGTGGTATCACCATCAACATCACGCATGTTGAGTATGAAACCGACAAGCGTCACTATGCGCACGTAGACTGCCCGGGACACCGTGACTACATCAAGAACATGATCACGGGTGCGGCGCAGATGGACGGGGCGATCCTCGTGGTGAGCGCGCCGGACGGCCCGATGCCGCAGACGCGTGAGCACGTGCTGTTGGCGCGTCAGGTAGAAGTGCCTGCCCTCGTGGTCTTCCTGAACAAGGTAGACATGATGGATGACCCCGAACTGCTCGAACTGGTCGAGTTGGAATTGTCGGAACTGCTGTCCAGCTATCAGTTCCCCGCCGATACCCCGATCATTCGTGGGTCGGCCTTGGTCGCCATGGAATCGGAGAGCAAAGACCCCAATGACGCGGCCTATGCGCCCATTCTCAAGCTGATGGACACGGTCGATAACTACATTCCAGAGCCGGAGCGCGACACCGCCAAGCCGTTCCTGATGCCCGTCGAAGACGTGTTCAGCATCAAGGGGCGTGGTACGGTGGTGACCGGTCGCGTCGAGCGTGGCACGCTGAAGAAGGGCGAGGAAGTCTCGATCATCGGTCTGCGTGAAGAGATCAGCAAGACGACCGTGACGGGCATCGAAATGTTCCACAAGGAACTCGACGAAGCCCGCGCTGGTGACAACCCCGGCATCCTGCTGCGTGGTACCACGCGTGAGGAAGTCGAGCGCGGCATGGTGCTCGCCAAGCCGAACTCGATCAAGCCGCACAAGCGCTTCCAGTGCCAAGTGTACGTGCTGAAGAAGGAAGAAGGTGGGCGTCACAAGGCGTTCTTCACTGGCTACCGTCCTCAGTTCTACATCCGCACGATGGATGTGACGGGCAATGTCCAGCTCCCCGAAGGCGTGGAGATGGTGATGCCCGGTGACGACGTGAACATGATGGTCGAACTGATCACCCCAGTCGCGTTGGAAAAAGGCTCGAAGTTCGCCATCCGTGAAGGCGGCTTGAC
>JAHBVJ010000051.1 GCA_019637615.1 Anaerolineae bacterium
CTATAATCGTCGTCGCCAAACAAAACTCAGCCTTAACACTACTTCTGCATGACTACCCGATTGTGTAAGGCAATCTAGCAGCTGGAGCCGCTTCACGTCCCCTGCACCGTTTCCGCGAGCAAATTGTCCATCACTTTGATCAGCGCTTCCTGTTCGCTGTGCCCTTCCGCGATAGCCCGATGATAAGTGGCGATCTGGCGGTCGGCGCTAGTGCCATGTTCGAGGATGGTGTTGACGTACTCGATCTCTTCACGGCTGCCGAGTTCATCCACGACATCATCGATCAGGGTCAGGATTTCGCTCCAAATCTGGCGAATATGCACGGGTTCTTCGATGCCAAAGTCGATCAGCAGCCCATCGACGCCATAGCGTGCCGCCCGCCATTTATTCTCGTTCAGCAATTCACTGCGGTACAGTCGCCACGATTGGTTGTTGGTACGCAGCTTGACGAGTTTGGCGACCAGCGCTTGGATCACGGCTGTCACGCAGACCGCCTCCTCGATGGTCGTACACATATCCGCTACGCGCATTTCTAGCGTCCCAACGCGGCTGTTCGGGCGGATGTCCCACCAGATGCGCGAGGCATCTTTCTCGCCACCCTTACCCAACGACCCTACCTTCGCCAGCAGATCGACCAACCGATCATATTCCTCGTAGTCGGTGAACACAGGCGGAATACCCGTCCGGGGCATATTCTGGAAGATGAGCGACCGATAGCTCTTGAGTCCCGTCTCGCGCCCATGCCAGAAGGGGGAACTCGTCGTCAGCGCCAAGATGTGCGGTAAGAAATAGCGCATCTGATTCATGATGTCGATCAGCAGCGCGCGACCTTTATCGTCGTCGCCTAGTCCCACATGGATATGCATCCCGAAGATCAACAGACGACGCGCGGCATCCTGCATATCGGTGTACAGGTCTTGGTAGCGTTCGCCCTGCGTGATGACCTGATCTTGCCAGCGCGAAAACGGATGCGTGGAAGCTGCGCCGATTCGCCGTCCATGCGCGGCAGCCAGATCGTTGACGGTCTTACGCAGACGGCGCAGTTCGTCGCGCACGTCATGCACATTACGGCACACTGGCGTGCCGATCTCGATCTGGCACTGCATGAATTCGGCCTTCAGGTTATCGCCTAAGATCGGTTTGCCATAGTCGAGTAGTTGCTTGGAAAACGCAGTCAGGGCGCGTCCTTCCGCGTCCACGATCATATATTCTTCTTCGACACCTAACGTCAGCGGCGGACGGTACATTTCTGCCCCCTTGTGCAGCCTCTATGTGAATTTGAGTGGATGACTTCAAACGGGATTCCATTCTAACCGAGTTTTGCGACGGCGAGTCGGGTAATTCCACGATTGATTGAGTTGGCTCGAAGCAACCTGTGGTGATTTCGGCACTAAGTCGGAACCGAATTCCTCCAAAGGGAGGCGGTAAGAGCGAACGAGATGTGATTAGATAGCAGCGATTGACAATGAACAATCGACAATGAACAAAGGTGAATCCCTCTATGTCGAAACGACCTCTCCTATTCCTCGTGATGGCCGTCATACTCACGCTTCAGGCGACCTTCTCGTTTAGCAGTGTCGGTACCACCTATGCAGATGACCAGCCGATGCGCCTTCTCAGCCTGCCTGATCTTGGCAGTTTCGAGTATCCGTTGGCGACGTATTCTGTGCATGCGGATATGATGGAGCTACAGAATGACAGAGTAAGCGAAATCCTGTTCCCCGGCGCGTTTACCATCGCGCCCAACGATGCGTTTGTGTATCGGCAGCTTGACCTCGGCAATACGGTGTATACCGTTCGGATCGCGCCCGTGCTGCCGTCCACCAGCGTCAAGACGGAAGAGCTGCCGAAGTTATTGGGCGCACTCCCTCTCATCGCGTATGATCAGGCTGATCTCAGCGGGGTGGCAATCCAGTCGGTCACGATTGATGGTTTCCCCGCCGTCCGCGCCGATAATTTCATGGTTGGCGCAGAAAAAGTCGCCACGCATATTATCGTCAAAGTGGGCGCGACTGTTATGGAGATCGTCGTACTACCCACCAAGCTAACGGGCAGTCCGATGCACAACACGTTCATGGCGGGCAATGAGAACGCGAACCGCTCGATCTACGAAGCGATCATCGCCTCCTTGAGAATCCACGTCTAGATTCGTCCGGTGGGCTGGATAGTCTCTGGCCCACAACACACCCTCGCTTATGTGGACAATCGCCGCAATCCCGCCACTATTTGCTAGACTATATCTTTTCTCGAAGCGGGCTATGCGTGTTTACCTCATCATAGGATGCGAATTTTGACTAAAACATTGACACTCCCCCAGACCGATTTGACTGTTTCCCAAGTGTGTTTAGGTTCCAGCCATTTCGGCTCATCGATTAGCCAGAGTGACGTATTTCGTCTTCTGGATAGCTTCGTGGATCATGGAGGCAATTTCATCGATACCGCGCGTGTGTATGCGGATTGGCTGCCGAACGGCGCGAATGCCAGCGAACGCACGATCGGGGAATGGCAGCGCCAACGTGGAAATCGCGCCAAAATCGTCCTCGCCACCAAAGGCGCACATCCCGATCTCAAGACGATGACGGTATCGCGGCTCAGTCCCGCCGACATCGCGCACGATATCGAGACCAGTCTGCGCTATCTGCAAACCGACGTGATCGACCTCTATTGGCTGCACCGCGATGACGCCAACCGCCCCGTCGAAGACATCTTGGAGACGCTCAATAAACATGTTGCTTTGGGCAATATCCGCTACTTCGGGTGCTCAAATTGGACGGTTCCACGTATCCGTGCCGCGCTGGCGGCTGCGGAAGCATCGCACAGCATGGGCTTCGTGGCAAACCAGCCGATGTGGAGTCTAGCCAAGCCCAATCTAGAAGCTATCGGTGACAAAACGATTGTGATCGCGGATGACGTGGACATCGCTTTCCATCGTGAGACGGGATTACCGCTGGTGCCGTTCACATCGCAAGCTAAGGGCTATTTCAGCAAATTGGCGGCGGGGCGCGTTCCACCAGCCGATCAGAAAACCTATGACAACGCGACCAACCGCGTCCGTTTTGCGCGCATCAGGGAACTAAGCGAGCGCTATCACGTTAGCGTCTCCGCCATCGCCTTGAGCTATCTAACCTCGCAGCCGTTTCCGGTGGTTCCCGTCATTGGCGCGAGTAAGTTGGCGCAATTGGAAGACAGTTTAGCAAACAGCGATCTCGTGCTGACGCCCGACGATCTGAACTCTCTGGAGCAGGTCATCGTTCAATAAGCCTCGATATTCAGTAGCAATAAGAAAATTTGAGGTGAACTTCGGAGACGATCAAGAGCGCGAAAATGCTTGTTCGAATACCGATTAGTGTAACGAGCACTGGCGTAACGCGCCATAAGTTGGGGGATTGTGCGCAGCCTGATCATGGCATCATGATGGGCGTCCCGGCTATTAGGAGGAACTAGCATGATCCCCCAAGACTTCTACCGCACGCATAGCAAACAATCTGATCCCCGCGCCTATGCCTACCTGTTTGACGCGCTGCCAGATGATCTCGACAGTTTGTGTCAGGTCGTGCGCAACGTCTATGTTCACTACATGAGTGGGCGCTCGTTTCCGGAGGAACACAAGCCCGATGTAGACCTGCGTGATATAGATAAGATACTAGCAACCATCATCGCGCGGTATGACGCCCCGTTGACCGTCGAGCGCCCGCCAGAACAACGCTTCGTCGGGTGCTGCCGCGATGCCGCGCTGCTGCTGGCGACAATGCTGCGACATAAGGGCATTCCGGCGCGGTTGCGGGTTGGCTTCGCGCCGTATATCAATCTCGGCGTGAAGGACTTTGCCGTCGATCACGTAATCACGGAGGTGTGGGACGCCAGCGCCAACCGATGGAAATTCGTGGACGCGGAGCAGGACGCCTATTTGATCGAACATAACCAGATCGACTTTGATGTACATGACATCCCGCATGATCGGTTCATCACGGGCGGCATGGCGTGGCAGCAGCTACGCAGCGGGAAGATCGCGCCGGAGCTATATGGTTGGGAACTTGACGATCCTACCGGACGCGGCGAATGGCCTATCCGCAATCGGATGCTCGTAGATCTGCTCACGCTGAATAAAGTAGAACTGCTGCTATGGGATACGTGGGGCTGGATGAACCTCGATGCCCACTTGAGCGGAGAAGACCTCCACGCCCTTGACCACATCGCCGCTCTTACACTAGAAGACGATAAGGCGTTTGAGGAGGTACGTGCCGTGTACGCTGAGTCGCCGTTGATCAATGCGCCTGCACAGGTGATGTGTTATAGCCCTGCCGCCCCGTGGCGGGAAGTCACTATCGACGTGTAATCCCAGTCCGATCTCGTTCCGGCTTTCAGAAAACATGCCCGATGCCTCGGCGTCGGGCACCGCAAACGTCGCTCTAGCGCTCTTTGCGGCGGTTATGATAAGCGTAGAAATCGTCCAGCAGCGGTTCGAGCGGCGTGTACAGATCACCGAGCCGAAGTTCACAGGCCGTCAGCGGGAACTGATAGCGATAGGCGCGGAGCGTATTGCCATGCAGATCGCGCATCAGCAAAAGTGTGACCTCGCCAGTGTCGGGATCAAGGTAGCGGAGCTGTGGATTCAGACTCAGCATGGCCTTTTCCATCTCGCGCATCCGGAACGCGCCGCTCACCGCGCCAAATACGTCGCGAGGGACAGGCAGCGGATCAAAGCTAGAAATCGCAGCGGTGGACGTGTGTTCCTGATAGCGAATTTTGCCTAAAAACCAGACATCTGCGATGTTTTGCTGACGATATAAGTGATGTCTTTCCAGCCAGTGTTCAGCCGTGTTATTGGCTTGCTGGAATTCCAACGCATAGCGCTGCGTATCGAACTGCACAAACGCATCAGCACGTTGATCAGTGATAGGCAAATGCTGCTCAAGCGCGGCGAAACTTGCCCCAACACGGAACTGTTGAAAAAGGCGTAATTTCCCCTGACGATGAGCATCCGTTTCTGGCTCGTGATCGGCAGATGCACAAGCCGTCAGGTTGAGATGGGCGAAGTGATGCACGCGGACAGTACCCGCCTTGAAGGTTAACAACCCTTGGCAGTGCGGGCAGCGCAATAAACGGGCTTCCGAGAGCGCGCGCAGCACATCAGGTGGAAGGTCATTACTACTGAGACGTTCGTTGGTATCAAGGCGTATGGCGACTAAAGTTGTAGAGGGTGCAGCATCCATTGTAAAAGCATTTAACTCTGGCTCAATCGATGGTTCGATAGGCATTAGAGGCTAGTTTTGCCTATGTTGAGTCTAACTGATCCGGGAAATTTAGCTAAACCGCTTTTATTAATAATTTGGCAATGTTGATCTACCGATCATGCATAACGACATATATTAGTATATATTTTGTAATAAAAGTTTTCTTTGATGATGTTAGTGTGATCCCTGTACTCATACGGAATTGTGTTGAAATAGTGATGTCGGTTTACGAACTGTGAACGTACCGATGTTATACTAAAGTGGGTAAGTGAACCAGCCTGCAAGTGACAAGGATCGATTAAACTGCGTGTAAACTCATCATCGACTTTACGGGAGACTCAACAGTGAATTCTTCCCTTTCTGTACTCATCATCGGAGCGCTCCCCGACCTTGTGGAACAGAATAGACAGGAACTCGAATCAGAGGGCTACGCCGTAACATCGGAGCGGCCAGAAGCCGTTAGCGATGTGCTGGCATCGCTGCACGCCTCTGCTTATTGTCTCATCATTGTCGATGACTCCCATTTGTCGTTCTCCGTGCTTGAACTTCAGAACGAGTTACAGCAGCACGATCTTGCCATCCCCTTACTCGCGCTTCTCCACGACTCTGCTGCGTCAAGCTATCGTCGCTTGCTGTCGGCTGGCATTCAGGACGTCCTCAGCGTCAAGCACCTTGATCGACTTACGCTTACCGTCAGCCGCATCTTGCGCGACTACGAACTCGAACGTGATCGCAACGTGTTCCAACGGTTGTTTACCAACAACCCCTTGCCGATGTATATCTACGCTCGTGGAACATTGGATTTTCTAGAAGTGAATGATGCGGCAGTCGCCAAATATGGCTACAGCCGTGACGAATTCTTGAGGATGACGCTCAAAGATATTCGACCACCGGACGAAGTAGCGCGCTTAATGGGAGTCTTTGCCGATGAGCGTCCAATCCTGAGTCTGTATGATAAGAGTTGGCGGCATCGGCTGAAAGATGGCACGATGATTGATGTTGACATCACGGATCACGCCATTAAGTTTGCGGGGCAGGCGGCAGGGTTGGTCGTGGCAATCGACGTGACCGAGCGTAAACGTGCCGAGCTAGCACTACGCGAAAGTGAGCGCCAATTTAAAACTCTAATCGAACATGCCCCCGAAGCCATTATGATCACGGATCGCCAAGGAAAGTACATACAAGTCAATCAGCGCGCATGTGACTTATTCGGCTACACGCGTGAGCAATTTCTGACGCTGTATACGACCGATCTCGTTTTGCCGGGAGACGAATCTGGATCACATTCACGGATCGCTGACCTATTCGCTGGCAAAATTTTGATCTCAGAACGGCAATTGATACGCAAAGATGGCAGCGTGGTAGACACCATCGTCTCGGCGCGGGCATTGGATGAAAATCGGCTGGTGGCGCTGGTACAAGATATTAGTGAGCTTAAGAGTGCGGAAGAGGCGTTGATCACTAGTGAACAACGCTACCGTGCCATCGTGGAAAGCCAATCCGAGATGGTCATGCGCTGGCTGCTGGATGGTCGCCTATCGTTTGCCAACGATGCTTATTACAACTTTCTTGATCTTGAACGTGATAACAATGCCGTCCTGAATATTTTTGATTACGTCTACGTGGAAGATAGAGATGCTTTGCGGGCACACTGCGCGCAGTTAAGCCAAACCAGCCCAGTAGGGATACATGAGAACCGTCTGGTACTGCCAAACGGCGAGGTACGTTGGACACATTGGTCAAACCGCGCAATTTACGATCTCGACGGCGCACTCATTGAAGTGCAGAGCGTCGGCAACGACATCACCGAGCGTAAACAAGCTGAAGAACGATCTGCATTCCTATTCCAATTGCTAAATGCGACGAATGCCGCTTCTGGGCAGGAGTCTGCGTTCTATACCACCCTACAACTGATTTGCCAGCATCATCAGTGGGCCTATGGGGAGGTCTGGTTGCCAACTGCCGATGGCGAGATGCTCGTTCCCAGTGCCGCCTATTACATCGAACCTAGTTATCGCGAAGCACTAAAAGCGCTGCGTACCACTACGGAAGTAACCCGCTTCCCTAAAGGTGTTGGAGGGCCGGGGCGCGCCTTGCTAACCAAGGCGATTGAATGGATGGATGACCTGACTCAGGCGTCGGTGGAAAAATTCCCGCGCAAGCCCTTTATGGAAGCGGTCGGCATGTATACGACGATCATCATGCCGATTGTGGCAATGGATGAAGTGATCGCGGTTGTCCAATTTATTACGACAGGAAAAGTCAAGGAAAATCAACGCCAGTTAGCCTTGCTCAAAGCGTCCATTAATCAGCTTGGGACAGTGATCCTACGCAAACGTGCGAACGACAAATTGCGCCTCGATGAGGAGCGCTACCGTAGCTTGCTCCAGAGCTTTGACAGCATTATCTTGATGCTCGACGTAAACGGGAACATTTCCTACGCCAATGAGGTAGGCTGGCAGCGCTTCGGCATTCCAACCGAGCAGCGAAAGGATAAGACGCTGTTTGACGTATTCCCGCCCGAAGATGCCAAGCAGCTCATTGCCTATTGCAAGCAGGTGACACAGACAGAACGCGGCCTGACGGAAGAACGCTTCACCAACCTTGGGGGCAGCACGGTATGGCTGCATATGAGTTACCAGCCTGTCCATAATGGCACAGTGGACATTCGGTACATCCTCATCAACGCGAGCGACATCAGCCAGCTCAAATATGCTGAAGAATCTCTTGAACGTGCCGCCGCACGGCTCCAAATCTTACATAGCATTGATAGCGCGATTTTGCGGGCACAGTCTGCTCAGGAAATTGCCGGATCAGCCCTAATCCTGATCCAACGGCTGATCCCGTATCAACGCGGTGCTATTGCCATGATGGATACTGAAGCCAGAACCGGCACTAACCTAGCGAGGACGGGTTTTGAACTTACCGATCAGCGATTTGCCGATGGCGCGACATTCAATATCTCTTCAGCGATCAATGAGGTCATTCATCAACGCTATGTGTTGATGAGTAGTGCAGAAGATGCGCGGCGCTGGGGGCCGGAATACGAAGCGATCTTCCGAAGTACCACACGCACGCTGCTGCTGATCAGTATGAAAGTGACCGATAGTCTCATCGCCCTAATGGGACTCCATGCCGTCACTGTCGATGCATTCACAGGCGAACATATCGAGATCGCGCTGGAAGTAGCGGATCAGCTTGCCATCGCCTTTACCCAAGCCCGTCTCAACGATCAGATTCAGGCCTACGCTTCTGACCTCGAAGCGCGCGTTGAAGCACGCACAGCGGAGGTCGCCCATGCCAAAACGCGCATCGAGACAATATTGAACACCAGTAGCGATGGCATTCTGGTTGTAGATGCTGATCATCTCATCCAAGAGCTTAATCCGGTTGTCGGCACGCTGTTTGCGTGCAGTGAAGAAAGCTACATCGGGCAGCGTGTAACCAGTCTCGTGCATCCGCATGATCGTAATCTGGTCGATGAGGCGATCACGATTGCCAACCACGATATTGATGCGATCCAGCTCATCGAGGTGCGCGCTTTACGTGCCGATGGGACGCTGTTTGACGCCGAGATAGGCATCGCCAGCACCCAACGCCTGAACGGTGACCGCCTCACCTACGTATGCAATCTGCGCAATATCTCGGCGCGCAAACGCACAGAAGAATTGCTGCGGCAAGCGCTCCGGCAAGAGAAAGAACTGAGCGAACTAAAGACCCGCTTCATCTCGATGGCCTCGCACGAATTCCGCACACCGTTAGCGACGATTCGCGCCGCGACCGACACTCTAGGTGCTTACCGCGCAAAGATGACCGAGGCGCAGATAAACGCGCGCCTTGAGAAAATTCAGAATCAGGTCTCCCATCTGACGGACATTATGGATGAAGTGCTCACGGTGGCACGCATCCAAGCCAAACGGGTCACATTTTCGCCGGTGGAAACCGATGTAGACGAATTTTGCCGCGAGATTATCGATGAAGTCTTGGCGCATCCCGATCTGAACCGCGTCATCAACTATCAATGTCTGGTGCAGAACAAGCTAATTCAGCTCGATAGAATGCTGATGCGAAAGATTCTCAGCAATCTGATTGGTAACGCGGTCAAGTACTCGGCAGCCGATAAGCCAGTCGAGGTTATGTTGAGCAGCGACGCGGTGACCCTCATGCTGCGTGTTCAAGATTATGGCATTGGCATCCCCGACGCTGATCAGGTGCATTTATTTGAGGCGTTCCATCGTGCCAGCAACGTAGGGATGACACCCGGCACGGGGCTAGGACTGACGATCGTGAAACAAGCCGTAGAACTACACGGCGGAACACTTTCTTTTGAAAGCCAAGTGGGCATCGGTACTACTTTCATTGTCGCAATCCCGCTTTCGTTACCTACCATCGGTAAAGAGGAATAACGAATGACGACGATTCTGATCATCGAAGACGATCCCGCCTTACGGGAAGAAGTCATCGGATGGCTCATGTTCGAGGATTACGAGGCGCTCGAAGCAAGTGACGGGCGAGAAGGTCTGAAGTTAACGCAAGAACAGCTCCCTGACCTGATCTTGTGCGACATTACCATGCCGAATCTCGATGGATACGGCGTGATTTTGGAAATCCGTGCTAATCCGCTTACGGCGCAGATTCCGTTTATCTTCTTAACAGCGCGTGCCAGCCATGAGGATGTGCGCAAGGGCATGTTGCTCGGCGCTGACGATTACCTGACGAAGCCATTTTCGCGCGTAGAACTGCTGAAAGCCATCCAGATTCGTTTGAAGAAGAAAGAGCTAGAAGAAGATGCGCTGCACCAACAGATCGAGATGTTGACGGCGATGGTCAGCCAAGAGCGCGAACAACGCCTGCTGAAGTCGCGCATCGTATCGATGTTTTCGCACGATTTCCGCAACTCTTTAGCTACTATTCTGGCGTCTAGCGGGCTGTTGAAAACTTTTGGCGACCAACTTGATTCAGTACAGCGGCAGCGCACCGCAGAACGTATCGAAGGGTCAGTGCGCCGCCTGATGCAGATGCTTGACGATATGCTGGTATTGGCTGAAATGGAAAGCGGACGCTTCAAATTCTCCCCGCAACGGCTCGACGTGAATGCGCTCATTGCCTCCATCGTGGAGGAATTTCAATTCACCTATCAGGAATCGCATACGATCCACTTCGAATCGCAGGTGTCAAAAAATGTCGCCGTCGATCCCCAGTTAATTCATCAGATCGTGTCTAACTTGATCTCGAATGCGATCAAGTATTCACCGAGCGGCAGCACCGTGGAGATCGTCCTCACGGAAGACAACGGTCTCTTGCAGTTACGGGTGCAAGATTTTGGCATCGGCATCCCGCCGAACGAGCAAGGGCAGTTGTTTGAACTGTTCCATCGAGCGTCCAACGTCGGGAAGATCAAGGGTACCGGCTTGGGTTTGGCGATTGTCAAACAAGCCATTGATTTGCACGGTGGCAAGATTATGGTCGATAGCACCCTTAACCAAGGCACACAGATTTCGGTTTCGCTGCCCATCGCCTCTTAGGAATGTTAGGAATGCGGTCAGCACATCCGCGCTGATTATGCTGACTGCTTCAAGGTACACAGTGCTTGCCGGATTTCCCCAAGATGGTAAGCCGTGTGAACCACGATTGCCAGCGCTCCTCCGATGGTGTCCTCATCATCCCATGTCTCAAGCTGACGCAGCATCGCAACAATACGTTGATAGGTCGTACGAAGTTGCTGCTGCAACGCTGCCCACTCGTCGGGCGTCACTTCCTTCACGGTGCGCCAGATTTCGCCCCAATCTATTTTGCCGCTGTCCTGTTTGAGGATGTAGCGTTCCAGTGTCTCCAAGTAGAAGTTGACGTGAGCAACTTGTGCCGCTAACGTAGCGCACGTAGCAGAGACAGGGCGCGACGCCTCGGACGCATTGATGGTAGCCAACGTCTCATATAACGAAGTGCCTCTGTCCAGATAGGCGCTGTTCTGATTCTGATTCTCGAAGGTTTCATCCAGCAGATCGAATAGATTGTTCGTAAAGTTGGCTTGCTTGATTTGCGCAGTCATTTTCACTCCCTCCCGTGGTGGTACGCTGCTATGGTACCATGAAAGTGTGTTCGTGGCGAACAAGTGTAACGGAGCGGGCAGCGAAGGTGAGGAGATGCATCGGAGTCCGACGGTTCACGTATCGGACTCCGATGGAATAAGTTAGCTGACTTTATCAGCGATGAGCTGATCGATGCTGTCCTCGATCTGCACGAGACCAATCGGCGCGTTAGGATCGCCCTTGTAGCGGACAATGTGCTTGAACTGGTCTTTTCCGCGTACCGAGGTGGTCACGGTCGCCTGATCGGTGATCACCTGCTTCTGATAACTGTCCGACCAGTCGAAATAGCCGGAGAGGTCAGCGATCTGCGCGACATGCGCGATGGCAGCCGCATCCACCTCGAACACCTGAACCCCGATCTTGCTGACGTTGGCAATGCCCACGTACACGACTTTGCCATCTTCGTAGGCAGCGATGGCGTAGACGGGGCACATGCCAAAGCACGCATCGCGCTGCAAGGTGAGCAGCGGCGATTCCCCGAACGTGGAAATCGTGGAAAAATCAGACGCGACGCCAGTCCAGAGGTGCGTATTCGTCATTACATCGATCCACGTTTCGAGATAGGGAAGGGCGAGCGGTGCGCTGCTATCACCGACGTAGCGCGTGATACGGTGCTGCTTGCCATCGCGCGTGACCGAGGTGATGATCGTAGGCATATCCGTAACCGTCATGGTGTCGTAGGCTTCCTTCCAGTCGAAGTAACCAGCAGAGGCAAACGCATCTACCATCTGCTTGACGATTGCCGGATCGATCTGGCTGGTTTGTTCGCCTGTCACCGCGACAAACTTTTCACCTTTGTAGATGACCGTTCCGTCTTCAAGGATAGTGACGGTATAGATCGGGCAAGCGCCGAAACAGGCGGTACGCTCAAGTGTGATCGCCACTTTGGCTTGTTGTGCCTGTACATGGTTCGTGGCGGTGACCAAGACAAGGATAGCTAGCAGACCAGTGAATACAAACTTCTTCATTGTGATTCGTTTCTCCTTCTCACAACATTAAGACGTTCGAAGCAATCGAAAAGTTCCCGCTCAGTTGGCGCTTCAACTCTACGCTGGTGTGCGTGCATCGTTTTAGGATAGCGTTGGCTTATTGGCGCTGCATCCGCGATACCACGTATTTTTGATTCCGAGGATTTGGGGACTTGACTTAGAGTGCGCTCTAAGTTGTAGACTGGTAGGTATGAACGACGAAACACTAACCATCCAACAGGTCGCCGCCGCGACTGGCCTCAGTGAGCACACATTGCGTTATTACGAGCGCATCGGGCTGATCCACCCTATCAGTCGTGCGGATAACGGTCACCGCCGCTATTCCACCAACGACATCGGCTGGATCGATTTTCTCAACAAGCTGCGTGCCGCTGGCATGTCGATTCAGCAGATGCAAGTGTATTCGGAGCTACAGCGACAAGGCGAAAGTACGCTGCCACAGCGCTTGGAAATGCTGAAATCGCTGCGCAGCGAGGTCGAAGCCCGCATCGATGCCCTGCGCGAACATCTCGGCGTCATCCACTACAAAATTGACCTCTACTCGGAAATCGTGGAACAAAAGGCACTCGAAGTCACCTAGCAGCGACCTGTATGCAGTTGAAATAACCTCTAACTTTGCGCAACAAGCGTCAAGGTGGCTTTGATGCACCCTGATGCAGTTTTATCGGACATCGCTAAGAAAGGCAGCAGCATGAGTACGCAAACGGCACTGAAACGAACGTTGGGACGTTCCGGCATCGAGGTCAGCGCGTTAGGGTTGGGTTGTTGGGCTATCGGTGGACTATGGACGTGGATGGACGGCCCCGGCGGTTGGGGCGAGATCAATGACGCGGAGTCAATCCGTGCCATCCACGCCGCTCTCGATCACGGCGTCACCTTCTTCGATACCGCCGCCAATTACGGTACGGGTCACAGCGAGCAGATTTTGGGGCAAGCGCTGACAGGCCACCGCGATCAAGCCGTCATCGCGACCAAGTTTGGCTTCAAAGTCAACGAGACGGATAAGCGCGTGACCTATTACGAAGACGACATTATCGGACATCTTCGGGCGGACTGCGAAGCCAGCCTGAAGCGGCTGAATATCGACGTTATCGACTTCTACCAGCTACATGTGTGGGATTACCCTGTAGCGAACGTTCCCGCCATGCTCGACGCGCTGGAAGGCTTGATCAAGGCGGGCAAAATCCGCACCTATGGGTGGAGTACGGACGATGTTGACGGCGCGCATGAGTTCGCCAAAGGTACACACTGCGTCGGCATTCAGCACGATCTGAACGTAGTGCAGGATGCGCCAGCCATGTTGGCTCTGTGCGCGGAACTGAACCTTGCCAGCGTCAACCGCAGCCCGTTGGCGCGCGGCGCGCTGACTGGCAAGTACAACAAAGACACCGTGTTCGCCAAGAACGATGTACGCAGCGATTCGTGGTCGCGGGAACGTTTCCTGATCCCGACGCTGGATCGCTTGGAAGCCGTGCGTGACATCCTGACCAGCGGCGGACGCACGCTCACACAGGGCGCGTTAGCGTGGATCTGGGGACGCAGCCAACAGACCATCCCGATCCCCGGCTTCAAGACGGTCGCGCAGGCGGAAGAGAATGCCGCCGCGATGAACCTCGGCCCGCTCGCCGCTGATCAGGTACGCGAAATCGATGGATTGCTAGATCGCTAGACACCGCATCATCTCTTTTACTGCCCGATGCACTATCGTCGGGCAGTCCCGTTATCGCCCTCGATGACGCGCTTTGGCCTTCATCTCCGCGACGGCGCGTTTGTGCGTATGGATTACCTCACGCTCCTCGCGACTAATGATCTGGCGCTCTTGCTTATGCTGCTCAAGCTGTACCCGCATCGCCTCATGCGCTTTGCTGGTGATCTCGGCATTCAATATGGCGCGTTTCGTCTCTCGCTGCATCCGTTTGAAGTTGAGCGGGCGTTGCGGAGCCATGTCGAGTGAGATGCCCGTCGTCAGGCTGGCAAGTAGCTGTGTCACCTCACGCAGAACGAATTCGTATACTTCCTGATCGCTCGGTTCCGCGCCGAAGATATGCCGCGCTGCGTACAAAACGCCTTCATCTTCTAACTCTACTAAGCCGATCCAGTAAGGCGCGTCAAAGAGAATCGTCAGTCGGGATGTGCTGTGGATAGTCGTCATGCTGTCCTCTCAACGGAACATAGGCAAGTTGAATTACCATCACTGGACATCCGTTGAGCGGAAGGATACGACAGCGGCGCGGGGATGCGCTGCTGTACCCGGACTACCAACCGGGCCGTGTGTGCGTGATCTACAACGCTCATTATAAGAGATGTGTCAGAAATCGTGAAGGGGGTTTTCATGGGTGTAAGATAATCGAATTCAGGCTATCTAACGAGCATGATAAACGTGATGACCGATGTACGTGTTCTGATTATTGCGGATGATCCGCTGGCACGGGCGGGATTAGGGGCGTTGCTCAAAAATCAACCGGGCTGTGAAGTCGTCGCGCAGATAGCGGCAGACTCGGATTTCGCCAACGCGCTGACCGTTTACCAGCCGCAGGTGATTTTGTGGGATCTGGGTTGGGACTCTAGTACCGCGCTGGATCGGCTAGTCGATCTACGCGAGTCGCTGCCGCCGGTGATTGTGCTGCTACGCGATGAAACCGTCGCCAGCGAAGCATGGACGGCAGGCGCACGCGGGCTGCTACGTCGTGATGCTTCCGCCGACATGTTGTTAGCCGCGATGGAGACTGTGACGCGCGGATTAGTGACGCTCGATCCGACGATGGCGCTCACCGTGATGCCGATCCGTGACCGCACGCTCACACAGCCTGTCGATGAATTGACACCACGGGAACGGGAAGTCTTGCAACTGATGGCGGAAGGCTTACCCAACAAAATCATCGCGCAGCGCTTGAGCATCAGCGAGCATACGGTGAAATTCCATATCAACGCCATCCTCAGCAAGCTCGGCGCGCAAAGCCGTACCGACGCGGTAGTGCGGGCGACGCGCAGTGGACTGCTGTTGTTATGATGGTTGGGCGGTATTGGCCTGCCGCGCCTGCACGGTCTTGACCATATTGGCGAAGGCCGCGATCAGCCCCGCGATTTCGTCGTCGTCGCTGTGCAGCGCGATTTCCTTCAAGGCTTCTTCGTATTCGCCTTTACCCAAACGGTCTACAAAGGCTTTGATCTTGGTCATGTAGTTGGTGATGTGCCGCACGCGATCAGTCAGGTTGCGGATCATCGCCATACCGAGATCGGGGCATTCCGGCAGCAGGCGGATGAATTCTGCACGCGTCAAGCCCAAGACTTCAACCGCATCGATAGCCTCTGCGGACGCGGATCTCACTTCTTGGTCAAGCATCGCAAAATCGCCAAACACGCGGATCGGCTCATAATTGGTGAGCGTCAGTTCGTTGCCATCCGCGTCCGTCGTGAAGATGCGCAAACGGCCTTTGATCAGCACATACATCGTGTCGCCCGCGTCGCCCTTCTTGAACAGGAGCGTTTTCGCTGGAAATGTCTGCTGCTTCATCACGCCGATCATGGTCTTGAGGTCATCTAGCGAAACGCCCTTGAAGGCCACCGATTGGCGAAGGGTCTGGGCAAGTTGTTCGATCATCTGCGGATTCATAACGCTGTCCATTTACGCTGCTGAGTTTTTTGTGATCACGTACGAATTGTTATTAGCTTTCTTCTTTGTCTGATTTTTCCTGCTTATCGCGGTTACCTAGCAGCTTATCCCAATTCATCCGCGAAATCCGCTTCGGGCGCAGACGGGCACGATAGACAAGGTCGGGTTCGGTGCCGCTGACATGGACAAATCCCTTGTTGTGCAGTTCTTCCAGCACTTCATCCAGATTATCCATGTCCGCGAATTCTTCCCGCAGCGCCGCCAACGAGATGCCATCCATCAGATGCTGTCGGATCAGCACTTGCATGATCTTACGCTGTGCTTCGGGCAGGTCTGGCACATCCAGAGCAGAAATGCCGCCCTGATCCGGTGGTGTGTTCCCCTTATCCTCACCATCAGGCAGTGAGTTCAGAAATTTATCCATCACGTTCCTCGCCCTTACGTAGTCGGTTGGACATCGTTGGATTTATCGTCCGTGTCTGGCTTGGGAGGCTCGACAGCCGCGAATAGCTCTTTCAGGTTGGTCGCTCGCTTTTGTGCTGGATCAGGCTTGGTCTCGCTGGACTGCTGTTGATCGACAGCCTCGGCGGAAGATGGCTCCGTTTTCGGCGGCTCGACCGCAAACAGGTCTTTTAACGTGGTCGCCCGCTTTTGTGCCGGATCAGGCTTGGTCTCGCTGGACGGCGATGCAGCGGGTTCGGCGGTAGGTGCGTCCGACTTTGGCGGTTCGACCGCGAACAATTCCTTCAAATTAGTCGCCCGTTTTTGCGCCGGATCAGGTTCTGGTTTTGCCGCCGCTGGTGCAGCTTTCGGCAGTTCCGCCGTATCCTTGGTGATGTCTTTCTTCAACTTGCCAGAGAGCGCCCCCAAGGTCATCAACAAGCTGGTTTGCTTAGTGGCCTCTTCTTCTGCTTTGGTCGTTGCTTCTCGCTCTTCCAAAACATCCGTCACTTTGGCGAAAATCCCGCGTAGCACTGCGGGGGAAGCCGAATTGACGCCCTCGAATTCTGCCCGCCGGATCATGGCTGTATGCGGGATTTTGCCCGACGGTGCCGGATCGATGGTGGGCAGCGGTGCCGCAGCAGCATAAGCCAACTTCTGCGCCTCGGCGTAATTGCCGTTGGTGATATGCGTCACCCATGTCACGCTGGTTTCGATGATTTCGGTCGTATAGCGCACGCTTTTGCTCAGGAACTTGAGGATCGCCATGATGACCTGCGGACGACTGCGCAGGAAGGTGATGAAATTCTCACGGCGCAGCATCAAGACTTGTACATGCCCCTTAGCACGCGCGGAAGCCGAACGCGGATACCCATCCAACAGCGCCAGATCGCCCACGATCTCGGTCACCTTGCGCAGGTTGATCACCTTAAACTGTTCGCCTTCTTTGACGAAAATCTCGATCTCGCCCTCTTGGATCAAGTACATGGTATCGCCAACATCGCCCTCGGAAAACAGCAGCTCGCCGTCGTTGAATTCGCGCGGGACGCAAGCACGGCTCAAATTCTCCAAGTCTGTCAAATCCAATTCTTTGAAGAACTGAGACATGTGCAGCGTATAGGCGATCTTCTCAAGTTGTTCTGGCGAGAGGGTATGCGCACGCTCCGAGCCGACGATAAACAGGTCGAATTTGTGGACGTGGGTGGGGTCGGACTCAGCGACTTTTTCGCGGAAGGCTAATGCCGCGTCTGTCTGCGCTTCTTCATCGGGGAAAACGTTGCGCAAGTAGACCATCGCATTCAGGCCGATTTTCTTGCGGCGCAGCACGTCCATTTCCTTGCGCGATTCTGCGATCTCATGTTCCCACGCCTTGCGCAGTCGGTCGCTGCACGGGCTGCTCAAGTTGTTACGTAAAATGCCGACGTTGGCTTGCAGCGCCAGCATCCGCCGGATATGCGGAATTTTCTCTTTGCCGAAAATCGCTTGGAGGTCGTTTAACTTTTCCTCGAAGGCATCGCCGCCCAGATTTTGCAGCGCTTTGACCTCATTCGCCGTGATGCCCGCTGATTGTGTCGTCAACGACTGATTGAAACGTGATTTCTCATCCTTCAAGCTCGAATTGATCTGCACGGCGATGATCACACTGCCGCCGACGCCGATCACAATACCGACCAACAGCACCAAGCCGGGGCTGCTGTCGAGACTGGTGACCAAGTTATTGAAGATGATGTGGATCGCCATCGCGATCCCGATGCCCGCGACGGCACTCAGCGCACGGAACTTACTTTCGCGGCGGCGGTTGCGCCCCAACCAGATGCCGATGACCGCGCTGGTCGTGGCGTGCATCAAGGCTGTCGAGAGCACGCGGCTGATGGCGAGGGTAAAAGTCGGCGCAGAACCGAGATAGTACAGATTCTCGGACATCGAGAAGCCGATGCCCGTCGCGAAGCCGTAGATCGCGCCGTCTACTGCGTAACGGAAGCGCGGTTGGAAGATGAAAAAAAACAGGATCGCGGATTTAAGCAGTTCTTCGACGATTGGCCCCGTGAACTGCACCACCGTCTCGTAATTCGTGAGCTGCAAAAAGTATTGATTGACGATCCTAGCGAGGAAAAACGCGCCTATCGCTCCCCACGCAATGCACATGATGATCGTGCTGCCTTTGCCCGTGCTGAAGACATCCAACGAAAACAGCATGTAGACGGCAAAGGCAGGAATAGCAAACGTGATGATGTAGGAGAGCAGTTGTGTAACATCCATAGCGTGCATCCGTTACCGACGGGATAATCCCAATTGTACTCGCAACACGCTAACCACGAAAATCGCAGTCCTCACGTAGCTACCGTATCGAGTTCGGATCGCCGCGTTGGATGAGGCACAGTCAAGCTACCATGAAGGATAGTGAACGTTCATCTTGCCCTAACCCACTTTCAGATGGGGAGTGGATGATTTGGATAGTAATTGTGGCGTCACTAATCACGCTAGAGACTGCTAACCCGCGTTGCTATGGATGCAGGTTAGGATCGTCAACCGTCAACCCTTCAGCATTAGCGGCGGCGAGGAGACGTTTGTCGCCCGAAACAAAGACAAAAGGCGTTAGTTTTGCACTTGTGATTTGACCACTTGCCGCTACAGCAGTGGCAAGCTGTATAGAATCATAAGCACGTAGAGGATACTTTTCTAACAAATCTTCTGCTTGTTGGACAAGTATTGCAGTTAATTCTATTACGAAATATTCCTGCTTGACGTGCCGATCCAATAGCAGACGGATCGATTTAGCCGCACTCGCAGTTAGAATATTCTCTCGTTTATAACGGGAAATTCCAGACATTACCTCAACTGGCGTAACTTGAGCGATGATCAGTGAATTTCCGCTAGTTGGCAAAGCAAGAGCATCTACCCAATTCGAACCAATTTCAGTGACATAACGTTTTATTAACGCGCTACTATCGAGAAAATAGCGGGTCATGGTCCATTTTGCCGTTCTTCGATAATCGCATCTGAGATTGGTGGTTTGCCCTGCATAGCGGCTGCGATTTCTGCTCGTAGCGCCACTTCATCGATTTCCGATTCTTGAGTAGGAGCGTCGTCATAATGCACCAACATGTCCTTAAGCGCAAGACGTGTTTGTTCCCGCTCGGAAAGCACCGTGAATTGGACTTCCTGACCTTCAACCCAATCGACGGGATCAAGTAAGCGTAACTGCCCATGCTCGTAAACGGCGCGGATTGGTCGTGCTACCATGATTCACCTCCTCATTCGCTCATTTTATCACTGTATCTTGCACGGAATCGTGTTACCGTCCACTGCGCGGAGGAGCCGCCGTCCGGCGCTTTTTGGCGCTGCGTCCCGGATAAGCGGGCACGGTGATCGCCTCGACCACGCTGCGATCCTCGTTCGTGATCCGGCTCTTGAAGCGCATATCCATCTCTTGCAAGGGTTGGCTGGTCGTGATCACAGTCGGCAGGTTGTAGTCATAGCGGTACAGCAAGATTTCGTACAGCTTTTCCCGCGCCCACGATGACATGGCCTTAGAGTCAATGCTCAGATCGTCCAAGACGAGCAACGATGCTTTCTTGATCTCCTCAAGGCGCTTATCATAGCGTACCGCTGATCCCGGATAGAAGGTGCTGCGCAGATGGTTAAGCAAATCGGAGGCGGTGACGAACAGCGCGGGCATTCCGCGACGGTTGCTCTCGAAGGCAATCGCCGCCGCTAAATGCGTCTTGCCACAGCCCGCCTCGCCCGTGATCACCAGCCAGCCGCGCGGATTTTCGACAAACGACGCGGCAGTCTGGACGGTTTTCGCCAGCCGTTTGGCTTCACGTTCCGGCAAGTCCTCATCCGTGCGCAGATCGAAGCTATCGAAAGTCTTCCCTTCGTGCCGATCCAGCCGCGTCAAATCCATCTCTTGCCACGTTTCTACCGCGCTGCGGCGATCCGGTACGTTCAAGGGGCAGATCGCGGTCAGCGATTGATCGAGTAAGCGGCTGCGGATGCGCGGATCGAAGGCGTCGGTTTCCACGTTGGTTGTGATGATGGTCGGCAGTCGCCGCACATGACGGTAGCCGAATAATTGATACAGCTTTTCGAGTGCCCACGCGGTCGGACTTTCCGCGCCGAGATCATCGAGGATCAGCATCGGGGCGTTTCGCACTTGCTCGAACACCTCATCATACGCGATTTCAGAGGATGGCCCATACGCCGAACGCAGATGATCGAGCAAATCCGGCACAGTGATGAATAATACCGGATCGCCATTTTCCAGCCGGAAATTCGCAATCGCCGCCGCCAGATGCGTCTTACCTGTGCCATAGCTGCCCTTCAGCAGCAGCCACGGCGTTACCGTGTATTCGTCGTTAGCATAGCGAAATGCTAATTCCGCCGCCGCGTTGATCTGGGAGAGATGCTTGTCATCGAGGTTGCTGCGCCGTAGCGTATCCATATTCGGAAATATCTGCGCGTAATACTGCTCATCCGCTGACAACCGCGTGTAATCGATGGCAAAGTTGGAGAAAGTGCGGTCAGCGTAGGCATCCAGATTGCCTATCGTGCGCAGCCGTGTGACCCGATCTTGCTTGCGTTTAGTCGCCTGACACACACACGGGAACGCCTTACCAAAATCGGGATCACCAACGGGCACATCCCGCGTCACGTAGCCTATTCCGCCGCAGTAGGGGCAGTCTGCCGTCGGGGTTATTTGTGCATCGAGCATCGCGTTATCCATGTGTTCATGACTTTCACTAACAGTACGTTCTAACATCACTAATTTTACCACTAGCCGTTCTCACTTGCCGATGCCCGCGCACGACAATCGGCATTCAATCACCTTGTTTGACCCGCGATTCTCGGTGCATTGCTGGCTATAATGGGCGCACATTAGGAAAAGGATACTTTCGATGACTCTTAGCTTCCGACCTGCTACTGAGGTCGCACTCGCAGACATAGCAGCGCTGTTCACCCGTGCCTTCGATGGCTATATTGCTGGTACGCGCGTGATAGCGCCACTCGATATGAGCGAGTTTATCTTCGGCAACAACGTCAATCTCAACCTCAGCCAGATCGCGTTTGACGGTGATCAACCTGTCGCGCTCGGCTGCGTGGCGCGGCAAGGCGGCACGAATCGCTTGGCGGTGATGGGCGTCGATAAACCCTATCATGGCAAAGGCGTCGGCAAACAACTGCTCACCGAACTGCTCTCGCAAGCCCATCAGCGCGGCGATCATACTTATATTTTGGAAGTCATTGAGCAAAATGTGAACGCCGTCAAACTGTACAGCAAAATGGGCTTTGAGGTCATGGAACGCTTGATGGGCTACAAGACCAGCACGCTAGAAGCTGCGCCGGATTCTGCGTTGGAACAGGTCGATCTCACCGAGGTTGCGCGCATCGCCACATGGTACGGATCGCCCACGCTGCCGTGGCAGGTCTCCGGCCCGCACCTGATGCGCCTTAGCCCGACGAATTTGGCCTATCGCCTCGATAATGCCTACGCCGTGATCTCCAATCCCGACGCCGCCTCGATCCGCTTGCACGCCTTCATCACGTTGCCCGACTATCAACGTCAGGGACAAGGAACACGCTTGCTCAAAGCGCTCGCCGCCAAGTACGCTGGCAAAACATGGTTCATCCCTGCCCTCTGCCCTGAACAATACGGCGGTTTCTTGCTGAAACTCGGCTTCGCACAGGAGCAACTGAACCAATTTCAGATGAAAACTGCGATAACTCCCTAGCAACGATTCAGCATACTAGCGCGTACAGGAAGAAAGGGATGCACGAAACGACGCATCCTACCACAATAACATCACACCGCCTGACTTCGGGCGGTTTTGGCTAGAGGTACTGGCATGAACAATAACGGCAATTCTCCCCGCGAAGTGGTCTTGCGCACACAAAACCTGACGCGCGATCTTAATTCTGGCGCGGGCGTGGTGCATGTGCTGCGCGGCATCAGTCTGGAAATCTACAAGGCCGAACGTGTCGGCATCATCGGGCCTTCTGGCAGCGGCAAGTCTACGCTGCTCGGTCTGATGGGCGGCCTCGACTCCCCCACCGGCGGCACGATTGAGATCGACGGCGAAAATATCACGCGGCTGTCCGAGGACAAGCTGACCGAAGTGCGCAACCGCAAGATCGGCTTCGTGTTCCAGTTCTTCAATCTGATTCCCACCCTGACCGCGCTCGAAAACGTCATGCTGCCCATCGAGTTTTCGCGCTCGTTCAAGGGGAGTCCTCGCAAGCGTGCGACTGAATTGCTCGATATGCTCGGCATGAAAGACCGCGTGCATCACCGCCCCTCGCAGCTTTCCGGCGGGCAGCAGCAGCGTGTCGCCATCGCCCGTGCCCTCGCCAATAATCCGCCGCTGCTCCTTGCCGACGAACCAACGGGCAATCTCGACTCCGACTCTGGTAAGTTGGTGCTGCAAGCGCTACGGGATGTCCAGCGCGAGATCGGCACGACGGTGGTGATCGTCACGCACGATCCAGCCATCGCGGGCACGATGGATCGCGTCCTAACGCTGATTGATGGTCAGTTAGTGGAAGGTACGGCGGTCATGCAAAATCAAAGAGTCGCCGTGAACTAGCGCTTGAGTAGCTAAGTTGCCTTGTGCGTCGCGGTGAACGCCGCCAACTGTCGCCCATGAAACCGATGGATGTGTCCGGTGAAGCTGGTCACGAGGAACTCTCCGAGCGACATCCGTCCGAACGGCGTATCGGCTTCCTTGAGCAGGTCGGTCTGCGTTAGCGTTTCTACCAGTTGCCTACAGCACGCCACGCCCGCCTTCATGGCGAGGACGAACGCAACAAACGGCGCGGTTTCCCACTCCGCGACCCAGTACGGATCGCCCACCAGCAACGGCACGGAATCGCGGTTCGCCAGATAGAATCCCGTATGGATCGGGACGCGGAACCAAGCGCCAACCATGTGCGAGAGCAATTGGCGGGACGTCCATCCGCCCTCGTCAGGGCCAGCCTCCAAGACGGGTTCGAATTCTGCAAGGGCGCGTTCAAGGCTCGTCCATGCGTCGTCAATTGCTGTCCGTAAGCTCTCCACAGTGATCGGCGCAGATGCGTCACTCATACTGACTCCTCTTACGGCCCTAACTGCACAGCCACCACGGCGATATTATGGCTGGATTGCGGCAGTATCTCGACGTTGACGCCGATAGGATGAACGCATGTGGGCGAGTCTTTGGCGGCACAATACAGCCAGACATAATCCACCCGCACAGGCACGTTATTTACGCGCCGCAAGGTATCGGCTTTCTCCACCGGATAATCCTGAAACGAATCGATGAACTGCTGCTGTGCAAGGAACTTGTATATCTTGGTTCCCGGCGTGTGGTTGAACGTGCCGCCCAAGATCGCCCGTCCCGCTTTGGATCGGTTGCTCTCAAAATACGCGATGATCTCGCCCATCTGCGCGTCCTGATCCTGCGCCTGATCATCCACCGACAGCGTGCTCGTGCTAAACAGCAAACTGAGTTGGGTATTGTACACGTCCAGCAGTTGTCCGTCGTCCGCCAGCACTTGAATAAACTGCACGCCCGTTTGTTTGCTGCGGCTGCTCAACAACAGCCCTTCCGCGCGGGCAATCGGCAACCGTGAGAGGATCGCCAAGCCTTGCAGCCCCTCGTTCGTCGGATAGTACGCCACTGCCATGTTCAGGTTACGCGCCAACCACGCCACCTGATCGGTGCTATAGCTGATCAAGCGTCCCGTATCGACTTCTTGCAATAACACGACCTGTGCGCCCGTTTTCTGGATGGTCTCTGCGATCTTAGCCAAGTCCATGCCGTAGTACAGGCTGTAACCGCCGTGCAGATTAACCGTCGCGATGCGCAGTTGGTTGGGTTTGTCCACGATGTGCTCAACGGCGACGGGCTGCGCGAACATGTACGCCAACACCCCTGCCATCACCGTCACAACCAGCGCGGCAGCGGTCGCTAGGAACGTCCCGCCTTTCCACGGCAGCCGTTTACGTGCTAACACCGCGGGCAAACAGCCGAGCAGCAGCGCGAACAGAGTAACCGCGATGCCTAACCCTCTAAACGCCCGCAGCAGCGATCCAAATGGTTCGACAATGCCGCGAATGAAGGCATATTCGAACGTCACGAAGTCCGCACCGCTCAACAGCAGGAAGATCGCCACGCCGACCATCACGCCAATCGCTGTGAAGTTGAAGCGTCCGCTGGCGGGTTGGATCACCCACCACCACGTCAGGCCGAGCAAAAATTGCGCGATGATCAAGGCTACCGCTGCTAACGTGCCCGTCAACCGGAAGCCGACCACGAACAACAGGCAGATCAGCAAGAACCAGATCCAACCGCGATACTGCGTGTCGAACATGCCGAGAAACTGCCGTGTAAAGTTGCGGATTTCCGGCACTAATGGCAGCAATGTCGCCACGATCAGA
The DNA here is from genome assembly GCA_019637615.1 of Anaerolineae bacterium. Taxonomy (GTDB): domain Bacteria; phylum Chloroflexota; class Anaerolineae; order Aggregatilineales; family UBA2796; genus JAHBVK01. The sequence goes on from JAHBVJ010000051.1 coordinate 24,783, forward strand.
AACGGTGCGATGTCGATATAATCCAACCCGACGCGATGCGCCAGCGTATTGGGCAGCCCGAACACAGCGAACTGCAAATACAGCAGCCCACCGAACGCGAATGCATTCCAGCCCGCGATCTCGCCTTTCGGCTCGTCGGATGGCGTCAGATTATCGAAGATCGCCGCCAGCACCGCCGCGAGGAACAAGGCCAACGCCGCGATGGTAACTTCCGTCAGGAAATTCGATCCCCATGTGAAATCCGCCGTATCGCCAAGGATGCGGATCAACTGGTCGCCAGCGATTCCAAAGATCAGCATCACCGGCACCATGCCCGACCGTCGCACCGCGATGCACGCGAGGTACAAGATCGCCGCGCCCGCCGTCAATGCTGCGCCCATCACGCCCAAGGTGGTGCCGCCGTTTGCCGTCATGAACACGCGCCCCACCGCCGCCACAATCGCCACCAGCGCGGGGCCGAACCACAGCCGCCCGAAGATCACCGACAGCAGCGGTAAAAGCAGCATCAGCCCCGTGATCAGCACTTCATTTTGGACTTCAAGCAAATCCACAATCCCCGGTTCTCCGATCAACGCGGCGGGGTTGGAAGTCAGGCTGATCAAGCTGGCGCTGCTGAGGTGCGCGTACAGCGTCCCGAACAAAAAGCGCACGGCCTGTACAAAAAATAAGCCGATCAGGGCGGCTTCGATAATACGGAATAGGTCGCGTCGGTACTGAGCCATAGGAACTGCTGATCTTTCCACAAGATAATCGCCCTAATTGTACGCTATCTAACCAAACCGACCACATTCCGCGTTCAGGCGAACAGCAGAGAGTTTGCGCAGTGATCAGAACGGTCTTGTGATCCCAAACAGCGAACAACCATACCGAAAGCCCGCGCTCCTTGGTACAATCCTTGCTCATTGAGTTTGTTAAGGATGCACCGTGTTTTCACCCGCCGATTTCAACCGTCCAACACCGCCACCACCTTCATCCCTGTTTGACAATCGGCTGCTTGGTGCCGCGCTCTTGATCATCGGAATTGTCCTCATTGTACTGATGGCAGTCACCTACGATCAGCAGATTTTCATCCCCTTCAACGCCACTTACGCGATCACCCAAACGTATCAAGCCCGACAAACTTCGACCCGCCCGCCGCGCCAACCGCGCAATCAAACGCCACAGCCGCGCCGCCGCAACGGCGATCTGCAGTCGGTGTCCTATGAACTACCGCCGCCAGCACCCGCCCAAGACTCGCACTAGACCCCGTCAAGATGAGTGCAAGATGAGAGGCGGATGTCCCTTGTCATTCTGACGGGGATGCTTCGACGTTTTGCTAAACAATCTTTGCGGGGAAACACATCATGAAGTATGTGCTCTTGATCTACACCGATCAGTTAGCTTATGCCGCCGAATCTAGCGTGGACTACCAGCGCTCGACCGCCTATGACGCTTATGCTGCGGCGGCGCGGCAGGAAGCGGTGTTGTTGGCGGCGGAAACGCTGTATCCGATCACGGTCGCGACTACCATTCGCGTGCGGGACGGCAAAACGCTGATCACCGACGGGCCATTCGCGGAAACCCCCGATCAACTTAGCGGCTACTATGTCCTCGATTGCTTGGATGAGAGCGTCGCGGCACACTGGGCAGCGGCACATCCGGGGCTTCACGATGGCACCATCGAAATACGTCCGGTGATGCCATTCGCCTGAAATCAACGCGATGCTAGACGCTCAGGTTTGCCGCTTGGATCAAGCCGTACTTACCATGTACGCGCCATTGAGCATCTGTCGCTTCCAATTTCTCCGCCAAGCCCTTCGGCAAGCCCATCACGACATCGCTTTTCAGCGTGCGCAGCGCAAGGATCGGCACGCGTGCGTAGGTCATCACCTCACCGAAAGGCGTTTCCGGAGACCACATCGCATCACCCGCGATGCGCCGATAATTCGCGTCGCCCTTCACGATCACCAGCATCGCGTCCCGCAGCGTCTGCGCGATATGCGGAGCCAAGTCCCAGAATAACCGCGTGCTGTTCCAGTACGGATCGGGGATCAGTCGCAGTCGTCCATCATCCAGTGCGGCTTGCAAGCGCTGTCCCAACTGCTGCGCATCTCCGCTGCGGCGTTCCAACCTGCTCAAAAAGATCAGCACATCGGCGGGGATCGCGTCGCTCACAAACGTCGGATGCGCCTTGAGATGCATCACCACCCGATCTGCGATGCCGTTCAACAGCGTATCCGCCAGCGCCAGATCAATCGCCATCTCCGTGCCTGCGTTATCAAGAATGAAATGCACAGTTTTGTGCCGTGTCGTCAGCAGATGGTTAGTCACCTTCATGCTATCATCCACCAGCAGATCATTCGCGCCGACTGCGCTGCCATGTGCCCGCGCCGCCGCATAACTCAGATCGATCCGGTTACCCCACAGGTCAAAGTGGATCATGCGCACGAGACGCTCCTCAATGGGCAGCGCACGCGTTGCCAGCGCCCGATCCAGCGTTTCCCACAGCGCCGTGCCGGTGAGTTCTTCGTACTTCTTCGGCGCAAACGGATCGCGCCCCAATTCGAACCACCGCACGATCTGCATCAACAAGCGGTAGTTGTAGATTTCCGCGAAGAACCAATCCGTATTCAGCCATGTATCGCCGCGATGCGCGATCCACGCGGGCAGCCAATCGCCATAATCGTGCGCGGGCAGGTCGATCATCGGGATCAGTGCATTATTTTCCATCGCGTCGGCATGTCGCCGCAGCGCATCGAGCATCGTGCTTGGCAAATCAGGGTTGAGTTCGTGGACTTCTCGGATGATCGTCGGAACGCGCGATTTCATGGTCAGCCGCGCAAACGCATTACTATGATCCGTGCGGATCATGGGTGGACGCTGGAGGGTCATCAAGGCTTCCTTACAGGGTTTTATGTATGCACACATGATAGCAGAGCTTACGCTACAGCCACCTAACAGTTACGCTTGCAAGCCACTCAATCCTGCTGTAAGGCATCCAATAGGCTTTGCGTCTCTGCGCATGTCGCCTCATCTCCCAAGGTGACGGAGATCGCGATACTCTCCGCGAAGTAACGTCGCGCCGCCTTTACATCACCGACCTGAGCCGCTATTTCTCCCAGATTGTGCAGATCGTTGCGCATGTTTACCTGACTGCCTAAGTCGCGGTAAATTTGCAAACTCAGCTCATAATAATGCTGTGCTTGTGCGTAATCTTCACTGAAGTAGGCCACCGCTGCCAAGCCATCATACGTGACCGCGCGGTTTTGCGGCTCATCGGCCTGTGCATACAGGCGCAAAGCGGCTTCATGAAGTTCCTTCGCCCGCGCCAATTCGCCTGTGTTAGCCGCGATAATGGCGAGCGCGGTCTGGAAATTCGCGATCAGGGAAGCCGAGCCGAGCCGTTCACTGATCTGAAGCCCTTGTTCCGTAATCCGCTGCGCCTCTTCGACCTGTTGCGCCCGCCATTCGATCCCAGATAGTTGGAGCAAGCCTTGTGCCACGCCCCAATCATCGCCATTGGCCCGCCGTAGGGTAATCACTTGCCGGAAGTAATCGCGCGCTGTCTCGAAATGACCGCGATCCGTTTCCACCAATCCCAAGACGGCTACGGCCTGACTCGTTTCCGGTGCGCTACCCGTCTGGGACAGCACGCGCTGACTCAGCATGGCGAATTCGACAGCTTCCGCCAAGTTGTCTACACGTGCACAAAATAGGGCGAGATGCGCCAGCGCCCGTCCACACAATACCGAGTCGGCATGTTCCAGCGCTGCGACGGCGGGACGGAACATCTCCTCGCCCAAGCGGTATAGCGAACGCCGATCATAGTACATTGACAGTGCGTACATCATGCTGCCGAGGACGGCTTTATCTCGCTGGCTAATCGCGGTACGCCATGCCGCATGGATATTTTCCAGATCGGCGGCGATCTCATGCAGGGCAGCGATCTGTCCGGCGCTCTGCAAGGCACCCTCGCGCTGCTGTACGAACTGCGCGAAATACTGCATGTGTACCCGCACATTAGCATCAAGCTCCCTAGTAGCTGCCAACTTGCCCAACAGATATTGGCGTGTCATTTCGTGCATCGAGAAGCGCCCTGCCTCATCCCGCCGAACTAAGGTCTTGTCTACCAGTGCCAATAGTAATGGTAGTGTAGCACCCGCCACCTGTTCCGCTGCCTCCCGCGTGAAGCCTGCTTGGCAAACTGCCAGCGCCATCAACACTTGCTGTTCTTTCGGCGCGATCATCACCCACGAATGGTCGAAAACGGCCTGTAAACTGCGATGGCGCTCCTCCACATCATGATGATCGGCTTGTAACAGATTCAAATTCGCGCTGATCTCGTCTGCGATCTCCTCACATGTCAGAAGTCGCGTCCATGCCGCTGCCAATTCAATCGCCAGTGGCATCCCATCTACCAAGCGGCAAATCTTGGTGGCGGCGGCAATATTAGCGGCGGTGAGCGCAGCGTCGCCCCGTGTGCGCTTCATCGTTTGCCAGAACAGATCGAGGGCGGGGGAGGCTTCGACCGAAGTGTAGGCTAACCCATCCAGTGCGATCAACCATTCGCTGTGTAGGTTCAAGCGCTCCCGCGAGGTAACCACCAGCTTGAGTTCCACCGAAGTGCGCAGCAATTCCGTCAGAAAATTCGTCCCGATGTTCACCAACTGCTCAAAATTATCCAAAACCAGCAGTAGATGTTTGTCTCGCAGAAAATTGATGAGCTGAGTGCGGAGATCGCCCGTCGAGCTTGTCGCCATGCCAAGCGCCGCCATCAGCGCGATGAACAACCCTTGCAGCGTGGTCACTCCGGCAAGCTGCACCATCGTTACACCGTGCAGAAAACGTCCTTGTGCTTGATGTGCTGCCCGCACCGCCAACCGCGTCTTGCCCATGCCACCCAAGCCTACAATCGTAACCATGCGGCATTGTGCATCATTCAATCGGCGGCTGAGTTCAGCTAATTCGCGCTCTCGTCCGACAAACGGCGTCGTTTCAAAGGGCAGCGCTGCGATTCGATGCGCGGTTTTGATGCGCTCGTACAGCCGCACCGTCTCCGTCTCAGGCTCAACGCCCAATTCCTCCGCGAGTCGTTGTTTGCACGCCTCAAACTGGGTGATTGCCGCGTTTCGATTCCCCCCGCGTGCCGCCAGCAGCATCAATTGTCGATAGGTTTCTTCACGGAGGGGATCAAGCGCCAACAGCCGATTGAGCAGCGTCAACGCCGCCGCGTCTTCGCCCGCATCGAGCACTTCCTTGGCTTGTTTATCCAGCATCGTGACGGCAAGGTCATGCTGACGCTCGCGCTCGACAGTGAGCCATTCGTCAAAACTCGACGCGTCGGCTACTTCCAACCCGGCCATAAATTCGCCGCGATACAGGCTGACATCGTGCTGCTGCTCGAACTGCTCCACATCGATCCAATAAGCAGCCTCGCGGTTGAACGCCAATGTCTGTCGGGTGATGACCAGATAGGGTTCTAACAAACGTTTGAGGTTGGCGACAGCCTGTCGCAAATTCGTGGCAGCGTCCTCATCAGGCATGTCTCCCCAGAACAGTGCCGCCAACATCGAGCGAGACTGCGGTCGCCTTCCCGCCAATGCCAGATAGCACAACAGCGCCTGTGACTTGGTGCTTACGAACCCTCTGACGGGGAGATCATCCAGCGTGATATGCAAGCCACCGAGCAAATAAAGGCGCAGCATTTTCGGACGCTATCCAGTTCACGATCTATTTACGATGAAAGTTTATTCTACTGACAAATCGAGATGTGAGTACAACCCTAGTGGTTAGAAAGAGCAAACCATGTTCCGCCGACTCGTGATCTTGCTTGTGGCTGTTGCTGTCATCCTACCCTTCAATCGTATTCATGCACAAGATGGCGGATCGCCATGGGCACTTACGCAAACCTTTACCACCAGCGATCTCGGCTTCCAGTTCGATTTCCCCGAAGACTGGGTATATGCCTATGATTTCGATGGAGTAAAGTTTGCCGAGTCCCAAGACGAACTAGACGCCATCACTGACTCCGATCCAGCAACCGAGGCCGAAGGCTACCGCATCCTATTCAGCGCGGTCTACACGGATAAGCTCGGTTTGGATATGACAGCCACTGTGGACAAGGCGCTAAAAGTCTTCTTGAACTCGGCTGGACTCGAAGCCCAATCCGATCCCATCGAAGCCAGCATCCTCACGCACCGTTCCTTGAGCGTCGGCGTAATCGTGAGCGCCGATCCTGATAAGCAAGGCATCCTGACGGTCTGGCAGCAGCATAACAAACTGGTCTACATGGCCTTGTTCGCGCCGGAAATCACCGACGACTCGATCACAGGTTGGAGCGACATCCTCAGCAGCATTCGTCCCTTGGATTCGCTTGATCTGGGCGACACCGTGCTAAAGTTCCCAACTTCCAAATTAACCATGCAGTATCCTGATGGTTGGTACTCGCCCGATGGAACCAACAGTATCTATGAGTTGAAGGCTGACGCGGCGCATCCTGAAGCTCCGGCGGGTTATCTGATCAGTGTGACGGAATTCCCGCTGGAATCGCTTGGCTCGTTCGTCCAAAACCTTGATGATTTCTCTGCCACCATCCAAGAGGGATTGGTCGGTAAAAATGACCTATTGTCTATCAATGATCATCTCATCCTTGAGCAGCCCGCCAAGACCTTCCGCGCTAAGGTGAAAGGCAGCGATTATCACGCCCTGATCACGATCTTCATCGCCAACGATACCGCCCTCGTTGTTGGGATCGTCGCGCCGGACGAGGAGAAATTGAACGCCATCGCTCCCACATGGTTCGCCATGCTGGAAACCATCTCTGCCAAAAATTAGGGCGGGGGAGTCTGGTTGAGGAATACCCACTGCACCGATTGCCAGAGTCCTGCAAGACTCCGGCAATCAGTGTCCTAGCGTTGAAAGTGATTACGTTATTGCGGAGGCGATGATGACTGCTGAGAATCAGCCACCCACCGACCAACCGCGTCACTCTGATGAACGTGCCATTCGCGATGTGATTCGCAACTTAGAATTCACATGGAACGCGCAAGAATCGGGTGGGATGGCCTATCACACCATTACGATTGAAGATGTGATTTTTCTGAGCACCGCTAGAGCTTATGTACAAGCACGCGTACACAGCCGTATCTTGGAGGGCGATGTGCTTCTCGATGAACACACGCGTATCGTCGTCGTGTTGAACGCACAGGGCGAAAATCACCGTTGGCAGATCAAATCGCTAATCCGCACACCGCCCGACCAGCCTATCGCTTAATGCTGTGCATACCAATTAACAGCGGCATCAGGCGCAACCACGCGTGCCATCCACGGGTGGGCATACTTCTCACAAATTTGCGCCAACTCCCGCACACGCTCCATCATCTTCGTAGTGATGAATTCAGTTCGTGCTGCGCCTTGCAATGCTACCGCCTCCGCCCATACAGCGCGGCCTACGATGACGCCACTTGCGCCCGCTTCACACGCGATCCGTACCTGTTTGGCGAACGTGGGATAGTCTACGCCGCCGCTCAGGATTGCCCACGGGACGTTGCACGCCGCGTTGAGTTCGTCACACGCGGCGCGCCATTCCGCTTCATCCGAGCTTTGTTTCGTATCCACGGGAAATTGCAGTTTGAGCACATCCACGCCCATCACACAGAACCGTCGTGCCATCGATACACTGATCTCCCGTAGATCGGCGTTACTCACCGGTTTCGTCGGATCGAGCGAATAAACGATCGGCTCTAAAAAGAAGGGGATTTGCAGGCGTTGGCAGTGTTCCACGATCTGAGCCACGATGTCGTGCTTGTCCTCAGCATTGTCAGCGTCAGGATGATACGGCAGCAGCAGCTTGACGCCATCGGATCCCACCTGTTTGGCCTGTTCAATTGACCAATCGGGCAAGAGATCAATTGTTTGTTGGCTAGGGTGCAGAGAATAATTGGTGACTTCAAGCGGAGTTAGAATCCCCAATTGTCCCCTGATCGTCCGCGTGGCGATACCCGCGCCCAATCCATAGGCTGGATCGACCAGCACCGCCGATATATCTCTGTTGGCGGCGCTGATAATCTGCTGTTTGAAGCTCGTAAACTCTGCATCCGTAAGTGGCTGCGGTGCATACTTGTTGAGCTGATTTAGTAGGATTTCGCGGTGGTCGATTGCCAACACCATAAAATGTCCAGTGTCGGTGCTGCATCGGCTCAAGTGTCTGTACGTTCCCATGCTCGTCATAATAATTTCCCTATACAACTTGCTGGAAATCGAGCGTCAATCTATCTCTATTTTTCCGCAAGTTGACTGAATACAGCCTCAAAAAAGCACATTCTCGTTAACCTGAGTTTCGGAAACCGATCGTTGCAGTAGGAACGAGGCTTAACGTGCTCTCTGAAGCACCCGAGTCCCGCAGAGACTTCGTTCGCTAAGCCTGACGATTCAACGTTGGGCGTCAACATCGATCCGAAACTGAAGTTAGTTAGGTTGAAAATTGTATCGGCTATTGTGCCGCAAGGGGAAATAACTGTCTCAAACCTTGTGTCCTCATCGATTTCCAGACAATTCTCTAACAAACGTTCCTATTGACTCGCACACAAATTCGTTGTAAACTGTAATTCCTGAGTCTGATAAAGTGCGAGAGGGGCATTTCGCCGCTGAAGCAGATCGACAGGTTTTGCACCTTAACAACCGACGATGGCTCTGCTCCATTGATCCCGCCGCGCCCATCCGTCAGGCGGAGCGAGTAGACATCGCTATAGCGTGGAATCGTAGAAGACTCCACCATCTGACGCAATACCCCCCAGAACACTAGAGCGGCAGACCGCAGGAGATCAGAAGATGATCTCGGTCGCACCAGCTAACGGGATCATCGGAGGGATCATTGAGGGTGAACGCGAACGATCACAGGCGGTGGTCGCCTCGGTTCTTCAAGCGCTCTACGATGTCTTTCACGTCTTGGGCGCGGTCGCGGCGGCAAACGAGGATGGCGTCCGGCGAGTCCACGATCACCAGATCTTCAATGCCGATAGTCACTACCAGGCGGTCGCTCACGATCAGTGTACGCGTGGTGTCGATCTGGATGTGGTCATCCTTGGTGCTCCGCAGGGCATTCCCTTCTTCGTCGCGCGCCAGTACGTCGAACAGTGTAGACCACGTACCAACATCGCTCCATCCGATGCTCACCGGGATCACTGCTACTTGTTGAGCGCCTTCCATGATTGCGTAATCGAGTGAGAGCTTTTGGATCGTGGGGAACAACGCGTTCAGTTGGTCAGGCGAGTCGGCAATCTGCTTAAGGGTCTCATACATGGCGGGCTGCTGCCGCTGGAACTCTGCCACCGCCCGTTCAGCCTTCAGGATGAACATACCAGCGTTCCAACTATATTTGCCAGACATGAGCATACTAGCGGCCTTTTCCGCGTTCGGCTTCTCGGTGAAACCCTCGGAATGGTAGACATGGAAGTCACCTTGAGTGCCAATCTCCTCTCCGCGCAGAATGTAACCAAAGCCCGTCGAGGGGAAGGTAGGATCAATGCCCAAGGTCACGATGTAGCCCTTTTCGGCGTACTCAGCCGCACATCGCAACGAGTCGCGGAACTTAGCCTCATCCGCGATATGATGATCTGCTGACAGGATGGCGATTACTGCATTAGGATCACGCTTGGCAATATGGAATGCGCCAAGACCGGCGGCGGGGGCGCTGTCCCGCCCGATTGGCTCCAACAAGAAGTTGCCAGCAGGGATCTGCGGCGTGCTGTCTTTGAGCATATCCGCCATATCTTTGCCCGTCACTACGTAAATGCGATCCGGTGGCAGCAGGTCGTTCAGACGCTCAACCGTTACTTGGAACAGCGTGCGTTCTTCGGTCAAGGGCAGGGCTTGTTTAGGGCGATCTTTACGGCTCAGAGGCCATAAGCGCGTCCCGCCCCCGCCAGCCATGATCAATGCGTACAAATTACTCATCGGTACCATTTCCTCTCAACAATAGATTAGGGCGAGGTGCTGCGGGCGTACTCACGTACACCGATTTCCGTCACCAAGCCTTTTAGAGTCAGGGTAGAAAGTGCGGCGGCTACCTTACCAATCGGCACATTCACCGCCAGCGCGAGGTCATCCAAATGTCTAGGTTCAGTCGCCAACAACCGCAGCAGGGCAGCCTCAGTCGCATCATCGACTTCAATCATTGCGTCTACGTCCATCGCCGTGCGGCTCGGTTCCTCTATAGCCACGCCAGACGTGGCGCGCGGTCGGGGTCGGACGGGGTGCGACGCGATGTTCAGCTCATCCAGCACGTCTGCTGCCGACAGGACGACTTTCGCCCCGTTTTGGATCAGCCGATTCGTGCCTTGGCTGGCTTGCGATTGGATATTTCCCGGCACGGCGAACACATCGCGCCCCTGATCCAGCGCCAGATCAGCCGTGATCAGCGAACCGCTTTTCTCGCCCGCCTCCACTACCACGACGCCCGCGCACAAGCCGCTGATAATCCGGTTACGGGGGACAAAATGAATTCTCTCGGCGTCTTCACCGAGCGGGTTTTCCGAAACCAGCGCGCCCTGTTCACAGATGCGCTGTGCCAACGCCTTATGCTCAGGCGGATAAATAGTGTCAAGGCCACATGGCAGCACGGCAATCGTGCGTCCACCCGCCTCCAACGCTGCTTGATGAGCGACCGCGTCGATGCCATACGCTAATCCGCTCACGATGGTGATTCCCTGATTAGCCAGCGCGCTTACGATGGCATGGCTGGTCGCTTTGCCATAGGTGGTAGCGCGACGTGTACCCACCACGGCGATTGCCAGTTGATCCGCCTCCAGCAGTGTACCGCGCACATAGAGCACGGGCGGTGCGTCCATGATCTTGCGCAGCGCGGCGGGATAATCCGTATCATCGAGAGTCAATACGCGGATGTGGAGCGCATCAAGTTTACGCAGTTCCGTATCGAGGTCGAGTGTGGGGCGTGTGTGCAATAGGCTGTATAACGAACGGTCGTCAAGAATATTGGCGGCACGTAACGCGGCAGGTGAGGCTGCCCATGCGGTCTGCACACTGCCGAAATGCTCGACCAATGCACGCAGCCGGACGGGGCCGATGCCCTTCGTTTTGTTGAAACCAACCCAGTAGCGTAACTCAGAACTCAAAGAGACCCCGTACCACGTGACCTTTCGCAAGCTGAAAAAGGCAGCGTAGTCATCTTTGTAAGGCTATCATGTCACCTGATATTACCTGAAGTTACCTCATAAGGAAATGCGACAGACGTTTCAGTGTCGTAGCAGAAGTAAACAACATACCGACTAATTGGTCTGTTTCACCAATAACGCAGGATATGCTCCGCTGATACGAGCGTAGTTCGTTTCCATCCTATTTGCGAGACAGACCACTAATGGTGTTTAAGGAAATAATCCGGTAAAAAGGGTAGACTGGAAGCAGGGGGACAAATGCCTAAACGCTTCCAAGAAAGTTTGACAACAGCT
>JAHBVJ010000052.1 GCA_019637615.1 Anaerolineae bacterium
AAGCACATCGTCTGGTTTCACTTTTTCAATGGTTAACATAAAGTCATTTCTTGTACTTTTTTCAGCCGGAGAGATCATCCAATTGTAGCGTAGCGAAACGGATAGTTCCCTATCCCAAGGCCACAGTCTGCGCTAACATTTCTGCACACGAATTTGTATTTACGCAGCAATCCGTTTTCAGCAATTTCTTAAAAGGACTTACCTTTGAAAATCTCCAAAGTTACTCCAATGCATCTGGGCACCCCGTGGCGCAATCTGACCTTCGTCAAAGTAGAAACCGATGAAGGCCTCACGGGAGTCGGAGAGGTACGGATCGTCAACCATACCGAAGCGCTAACCGGCTATCTTGAATACGCCGTCCCGCGTTACGTCCTCGGCACCGATCCGTTTGAAGTGGAGAAACTCGTCCACCGCATGATGATCGAGGATTTTGAGCGCGGCAATGACATCACTATGTCCGGCATCGCCATCATCGAAATGGCCTGTTGGGACATCATGGGGCAAGCGCTCGGTCAGCCCGTATATCGACTGCTCGGCGGCGCGGTGCGCGACAAGATCAAGGCTTACGCCAACGGCTGGTACACGGTCGAGCGTTCTGTGGACGAATTCCACGCGGCGGCGAAACGTGCCGTTGCTAAAGGCTATCGAGCGCTCAAGTTCGATCCGTTCGGCGCGGGCTTCTACGAATTGGAATACGCGCAAAAATTGCGCTCTATTGCGCTGGTGGAAGCCGTGCGTGATGCCGTCGGGCCGGAAGTCGAAATCTTGGTCGAGATGCACGGGCGCTTCAACCCCGCGACGGCTATCGAGATCGCCCGTGAATTAGCCCCCTTCAAGCCGTCATGGTTTGAGGAACCCGTTCCGCCGGATAACCTCGCCGCGCTGAAAAAGGTCATGGATGCGCTTGCCCCGCTGGGCATTCCCGTGGCGACAGGCGAACGGCTCCACACGACATATGAATTCCGCGAACTGTTCGAACAACAAGCAGCCGATGTGATTCAGCCGGACATCAGTCATTTCGGCGGCATTTTGCAAACCAAGAAGTTGGCGGCGTGGGCAGAAGCCTACTATATCCTCGTCGCACCGCACAACGTCGGCGGCACAGTCTCCACGTCGGCAGCGCTACATCTAGCGGCGTGTACACACAACTTTAAGATTCAGGAACATTTCAACGATTTCGCGGACGCTTATGTCAAGGAAGCCGCGCCCGGATTGCCGGAAGTTGTCGATGGCTACTTCGCCTTGCCTAGCGGGCCGGGCTTGGGCGTAAAGCTGAACGAGGATGTGATCAAGGAGCATCCCTTCGAGCAAATTCACTTTAATTTGTTTGCCGAAGACTGGCACAAACGTCAGGCGCGGCAATAAAACGAGGGGATAACCTCATGCAATCGGTAGCACAACGCATCGTGGAGTTCAACGCGGGGCGAGATCGGGCACTGCTGGCCTATAAATATCGTAAGATGCAGCACGACCCATCCACGTTTTTTCGTGGCACCTGTCATCTGTTTTACGAAGACTTGGCAGCCTCCGCGCCCGTCAACGCTGATCCGCTGGTCTGGCTGTGCGGCGATTTGCATTTAGAGAACTTCGGTAGCTACCGCGATGAAAGCGGTTCGGTGCGCTTCGACATCAACGATTTTGATGATGCGATCCTCGCGCCCTGTACGTGGGATGTCGTGCGGATGGTCACGAGTCTGCTGGTGGCGGCGCGTACCTTCAAGCTGGATTCCGACAGCGCGGAGGCGCTAGGAAGTAGCTTTCTGGAGGCATATTGCGCGACAATGCAGACAGGTCAACCAAGCATGTTGGATGCTATCAACCCGCCGACTGTTGTGCAAAAGCTGATGACGGGTGTGCAGGATCGCCGCCCGCGTGATCTGCTCGATGACCGTACCAAGAAGAAGAAAAAGCGCGACATACGTGAGCTGAAGATCATCGAAGATCGCACGATGAAAGCGCCGCCCGCGAATAAGGCACGCATCATGCAGGCGTTGGAGGAGTGGCGCACAAAACAAGCCAAGCCGCCGTTTGATACTGTGAGCGACATCGCTCAACGCATCTCCGGCACGGGCAGCCTCGGCTTGGAAAACTACGTCGTGCTCGTCGAAATGCGCCAGTTAGCGGAACAGTACGCCGTGCTGCACCTTAAACAAGCCGTCGCATCGGCCTTAGCACCGCATGTCAAAGCGGTGCAGCCGAACTGGAGTAGTCAGGCGAGACGTGTCATCGGTGCTTACCGACGGTTGCAAGGTGCATCGCCGCTGCTCGTGCCTATCGGGGATGGTGAACATTCCTACGTGCTGCATGACCTCCAACCAAGCGCAGATCGGGTCGAGTTGAAGAAAGTAGTGGATAAACCCCGCCAACTAAAAGCCTTGATCGCGCTGGCGGGGCAAATCACCGCGTGGGATCATCTCCGCAGCGCGGATCATGATGGGGCGGTCAGTGCGCAAGCGCTGATCGACTTCGCCTCGCAGTCCGCGTGGCAAAAGTCGATCATGAGTTACGCCAAATCCTACACAAAGCGCGTCGATGCGTATTTTGCTGAGTTCGGCGCAGTCAACGTAGACAAACTTACCAAACCCTGAGCGTTCGGTGTCTACGGCAACCCGCTTGGCGACCACATAGGTGACATCACGAAGGGATCTTCGCTGACAATCGGATATTTGTTAGCGCCGTCGGCATCCGCGATGAATATCTGCGCCTTGCCGACTTCTCCAGCGCTGTAAACAACGTGCCGACTATCTGGCGACCACGACATCCCACCCGATACTTCGCTGGCGATATGATGCAGGTTGCTGCCATCGGGATCGATCACGAACGCGTCGATCACGCCCTCTGTTTTCGTGAAAAACGCGATATGTTGACCATCTGGTGACCAGACGATTCCATTCAAAGAATAGGATCGACCAGCCGCTTCCGTAGCCGTAGCGGACTTTGTCGGGATCGTGAGATTATTCGTCAATGGATGCACCTGACTGCCATCGGCCTGCATGATGTACACCTCATCTGAACGGCTGTTGCGACCGCGCCTTGATGAAAACGCGATGGTCTTACCATCCGGCGACCATGTTGGCATTTCATCGCTCCCGGAACTCGTTAGCGCATGTTCGTCCGTACCATCCGCGTTGATGAGGTAGATGCCGTAATCGCTCTTGTTAAACGCCAGTTGCGTACCGTCCGGCGACCAATCGACGTTGTAAACTTCATCCTGACCACTGGTAAGCTGCTGCAAATGTGTGCCGTCCACCGCGACAGTGTAAAGCTGCCGATTGCCGTCTTGCTTGGAAATGAACACGAGTTGCCGACCATCGGGCGACCACGTTAAGCCTCCTTCTGTGCTATCCGTCAAAAGCTGTACATCCGAGCCATCGGCCTTCATGACATACGCGGACAAGCTCAAAAACGCGGTCTGAGGGAAGATGATAAACGCGATATGACTGCCATCCGGTGACCAGAGGACGTCACTGTACAACCCTTTGAGGGTGCTCAACTGGTGGATATTTTTCCCATTCGTATCCATTAGGAAGATCTGCCAACCCGCTTGGTCATTGGCGGTCACAAACGCGATCTTTTCATTGGGAACCGCCGTCGCCAAGAAAACCGTTGGCGATGGTGACGGCGTGATGTGGCTGGCAGTTGCCGTCAAAATCTCCGGAGGTCGCGCAGTTGGTGGGTTGCATCCTTCTTTAAGCTTATACGAAAACGTTCCTACGATTGCCAGCAAGCGCGCCTCGTACTGTGCCATTTCTCCTTCCGGCGCAAAGGCCAGCAGCCCTGCGATATTCCCGTTGCCCAGATCGATATCGATCAGCAGCACATCTTGGTGGGGTTGATGCAGCCGCAGCAAAACGACATCCTTGCCATTGATGCTGGTGCGCTCAGGCTCAGAAAACGTGATCCCCGCTGCGGCGTATTGCTCTCGCTGCTTCTGCGTGCTCGGCAACTGCTTCTGCACGACAGCGAGCGCGGTCACCCCCTCTGGATTGGCTTTGCAGTCTACAACATCCTTCCAATCTTTGATCAACGCCATATTCGAGGCCGGATCAACGATGGCGGCTTGCATCTGCCCCGGCTTTAGATCGCGTTGGTTCAACGGTGTGTTTGTGGTCTGGAGCACGGGGCCAAACGATAACACGTACCAATCGTCAGGATAATTGAACGTGATCTCGCCCATCTGCCACCCACCAACGACGCCGGTGAACGTTTTGGGGAGATCGCCGCTGCTGGTGGTGGGCGTTGCCAGCGGCGAGTAGCGTACCGTATCCGCGATAGCCAGCACCGTAGATTGGTAGCGACTCAGGAGTTCCGCACCTCCGTAAAGCCACGGCGATGCAGTAAGTGTGACAACATGAGCATCATCTACCTCGATATACACCATCATCATAGCAAACTCGCTCCCCGCGACGACACTTGAAGTCGTTCCCCAAGCGGCGGGTCGTCCGTTCACCTCGAAATTGACAACGGATATATCTTGCGTTGCTGTGGCGACTGTACTAGATGTTCCTGATGATGGCGTCAGTGTCGCGTTTGCCATACCTGACATAAATGCGGAGCTTGCATTACTCAACGCTATACTCGCTCTTACCATCTCCTGAGGCGTGCTGCCATAGCCCATCATACTAAGTTCGGACACAGGGATCGCTGGCGAAATTTCGATCCGCAGCGCGGTTTTACTTTCAAATCGGGTTTCTGGCGCTTCATTCCCAAGCACCACGCGACCATCGCCAAGCGCTTCCACACTCCACTCAGCCGGATACCGGAACGTCAAACTGCCATCCGATGATGTGTATGTTTTTGAAAGTTCAACGCCATCTTGAAGATGAGGAAACGCCAAGGCGGTGATCAAACCACCCACGAGGAGCGCGAAAAGCGACATCACCGAGAGGAACAATCGCCGTCGGAGCATACTGTGTTCTCCATCATGACGATGTGACCTGCACGCTATAGATTAAGCCAAAAGAAGTTAAGTCAGCCACACCATTTCATGAATAAGTTAAATATGCCTTCAGTGTATCACCGTGCGTGCGTGACCTCCGTCACGGATAAATACCAATTCGACACGGCACCTGCTGCTCCCTCGGCCATCTCTCATAGATCGAGATCACGGGACTAACCTCTGTGTAGTGCTCAACTCAAATTTGTCGGTTGATTACGGCGTATCCTTTTGCCATGCAGGTAGTATGACACTAAAAGTGCTGCCCTTGCCCACTTCGCTTTCAACTTCGATGCTACCATCGTGTATCTCGATAATTTTCTGGGCGATTGGCAACCCTAACCCGAAACCCGGTGTCGTGTGAACCTCATCCCGCCGCCAGAATGTCTCAAAAATGTGAGCTAAGTTAGCTTCTGAAATGCCTGATCCCGTATCGCAGATCACGACTCGAATGTTGCCGTCTTCTTGTCGCGCCGTGATGGTGATACTACCCTCTGGTGGGGTAAAACGATAAGCATTATCCAGAAGCTGGACAAATACTTCTACCAAATCATCCAGATCGCCCATCACGGCGGACAATTCAGTCTGTTTTTCATAGCGGAGTGGGGGATTCTCTCCGTAACTGCTCATCATCTCGCCGCAGGTCGCTTTGATAATCATGTCGAGATCAACCGGCATACGCGGCAAAGCGACGGCGCTTTGGAGTGTCGCCATCTTCAGCAGCATATCCACCAGTTTTGCCATGCGCCGCACTTGCTTGTCGATGGTGCTGGCCTTGTCCCTGCGCTTCTCAGGCTCATCCAAAAGTGCCATTAAGAAGGTATTGGTGTTGATCACCGATAGGGGCGTTCTGAATTCGTGAGCCGCGTTCTGGATGAATTGCGTTAGCAGTTGGGTGCGCTCTCGTTCCAACATCAATTCGATCTCACGCTGCCGTGCCTTCTGGCGTTCGGTGATGTTGCGTATAATGGTGAGCACTTCATCCTCTCCGGCGATGACCATGCGCGCCTCATAACTCACCACTTGACCGTTGATCGGCAAGGCATATTCATATTTCTGCTCCTCGCCCGTCTGCCAGATTTGCTCGGCAAGTTCGAGATGGTGTTCCGCGATGTTCGACGGCAAGACCTCTTTGATGTTGCGCCCTAAAAACTGCTCCGGTGGGACGAGTAGTTCGGACGGATTTACGGCATGATAATCTAGATAGGTGCCGTCGCGGTGGTTACGGAACACCATATCCGGGATCGCGCTCAATAAAGCCCGCTGCCGTGCCTCGTTCTGTCGCAGGACTTCTTCAGCTTGTTTACGGGCGATCAAGTGCCCAAAAATGCTGCCTAGCACTGACACCAATTCTGTTTCATGCAAACGTGCAGGCCGATGCTTCACGAAGTTATCCATGACGAGGTAGCCAAGCGTGTTATGCCCATTCCAGAGCGCCGTCGCTGCTTTCCAGCCTGTGCCTACCTGCTTGCCGTTATCGTAGATAGCCTCATTCTCCCAAAATCGAACATGGTTGCGCGCGTTGAGAATGTTCATCGTCCAATGGTCGGCTGTGATCGTTTCTTGGTAGTAATGCTCGTCGCGAATAGTCCCATCGGGCGCAATGCCATAGGTGCCATGAAGGCGGGTTCCGCCATGATCTAATACAAACAACCCGATGCGGTCAACGCCAAGTCGCTGTCGGGTCATCTCGACCATGTTGAGATACAGCGCATCGAGATTCTCGATCTCGCTCAGTTCGAGATGGAGTCTTTGTAGCGCTCGCATATCTTCAAGGAACGTGGTTTGTAGCGTTTCTACCTGCTTGCGATCCGTAATATCGCTGGCGATGCCTTCCAGACGCACAGGCATTCCTGCCTGATCTTTCACCGCCCAAGCCCGATCAAGGATCCATCGGATCGATCCATCTGGACGGACAATACGATATTCCCGCTCTTGGGAACCTTGTTGCAAAACAAGGCGCTGAAAATCACGCACGCATTCGACATCATCGGGGTGTATGCACTTCAACCACAGATTGTCGTCCTCATCGAAATCAGCCGCCGCCCTGCCGGAAATGCGCTCAACCGCCGGATTTAGATAGCGCATCCGGTTTTGCGGCAGTTCTATCGACCAGACAATATCGCCCATGTTATGGAGTACGCTGCGCTGGCGCTCTTCATTCTGGCGCAGGGCTTCTTCGGCCTGTTTGCGTGCGGTGACATCCAGAATAATCGAAAATAGGGCTTCCTTTTCTTTGATGATAACGGGGCCGGAAAAGACCTCGACATCGCGAACCTCGCCGCTGGCAAGTCGGTGTTGGAAGTAAAAGACCCGTTCTTGCCCATTACGCACATGCTCAATTTCCTGTGTGACTGCGGGTTCCGACAGGATATTGATGTCATGAATGCGCATGGATCGCAGGGTGTCCAGCGGATAGCCATAAAATTCGGCGGCGGCGCTGTTTGCATCCATAATAAACCCCGTTTCAGGGTCAATCAGCAGTTTCACCGCGCGGTTATCTTCAAACATGCTGCGGTAACGCGCTTCACTCTCGCGCAAGGCGAGTTCGGCCTGTTGGCGCTCCGTGATGTCTTGTTTGATAGCCACAAAGTGCGTGATGCTGCCTGTCTCGTCCTTTACAGGCGTGATCGTCTGTTCTTCCGTGTAAATGCTGCCATCTTTACGACGGTTAATCACCTGACCGCGCCAGATTTTCCCGGAGAGCATGGTATTCCACATGGTTCGATAAAAGGCCGAGTCATGCTTGCCAGATTTCACCGATTCCCGTGGATTCTTGCCGTATATTTCTTCTGGTGTATACCCTGTCAAGCGTGTATACGCCGGATTACTCCATTCGATCAACCCTTTGCGATCAGTGATCATGATGGCATTATCGGCGGCCTCAAGTGCCGCGCTTTGTAAGCGTAATTGACGTTCTTTTTGTTTGCGTTCGGTGATGTCTCTTACTACGCTTTGGATGTGTATTGGCCTACCATCAAGATCGCGTACGAGTTCGACGTTTATCTCGACAGGAATTTGCGTACCATCTTTCTTGCGGAAATTTCTGTCGAAGACAGGGATATGCTCACCGGCTAATAGTCGCTCGTGGATTTGGACGCTTTTATCGATCTCAGTCGATAATTCTTTGAAAGAAAGCTGTTGAAGTTCTTCCATCGTATAGCCGAGCAACTCTGCTGCGCGGCGGTTAACTTCTAAGTGGTTGCCCTTCAAGTCAAGGATAAACACCGCGTCGTGAGCCTGTTCAAATAAGGCATGATAACGATGCTCTGCTTCGCGCAGCGCCTGAGCGTTCTTTTTCCGCTGGGTGATGTCGGTAAACGAGATGACGACGGCATAAGCTAACATTTCGCCCGGATGCGTCAACGGTTGGGCATTGATCGAAATCCACCGCAGTTCGCCGTCAGGCCGATGTATCCCCATTGTCGTTTCAAACGAAGGTTGTCCTGTTTTCAGCGTGAGGTTCGCCGGATGCATGGCGTCCTCAAACGGCGATCCATCTTCATGGATCGCGCTCCATCGTATATCAAGCGTCGTACGCCCGATCATTTGATCCGCCGTCAGCCCCAGAATGCGTTCTGCGGCGGCGTTGCAAGCTTGGATACTGCCATCCCGCGCCAGCAATACGATGCCTTCCGAGATTGCTGAAATCGCTGAACGATAGCGTTGTTCGCTCTCCGCCAATTGACGTCTATATCGGCGGTTAAGCACCGCGCTCACTGCCCCCAGTGAGGAAATGATCACAAAGAACACGAGATACGAATAGGCAAAGGCAAACGGGACATCCGGCAAAAAGAAGAAAATCCCGATGATCGCCAGACTCAGGCCGACCAACAACAGGGTCAGCTTCCCACGGAAAAACAGATTACTGATCACCACAGCGACGAGTAGATATTTGAGCGCCAGCATTCGTGCAATGATCAGACCGGGAGCCGTTATCAGCGTTGCAATGACGAGTACGGGGATGGAATAAATCAGGATCAGCGCGCCCAATTCATAGCGGCGCGTGCGGCTCAGACCATAAACGACGATGAAAGTCACCGTGATACCGATGGCAATCGGCAAGGCCGCCACAAACTCCCGCGACGTAAGCACCCAGATGGGCATGATAACTACGGAAAACGTAAGCAGGGCAACTAGCAGCGCCGCCAACAACCGCGCACGATAGCGTCGTTCCTCTTCTTGAATTTGGGAAGAGGGTCGCGTAAGTCGCTCTAGTAATCGTTTCAAGGCCATCAATCGGGTTGTGATAAACATGGAATTATGCCTTTGATGGAGTATGAGGCCACATGTCTATAACTGAGTTGCGTATCCAAACTAGCCAGCTTACTTGAGAGTATTGACATTGTACTACTAGAACGATCGTCAGTTCACGTCCCGCCATAGGTGGGACGTGAAAACGCGGCTCAAACTGTCTTTCCTCATTTTGATTGGAAAAGTATCCACTAAATCATGAAATAATGGCGAGATTTGTTGCTACTTTGGAATACACCGTGCGTCAGCCGCTGTCGGGGCATCTACGAGGTCGGCTGATCTTTGGGCTGTTGATCCGGCAGTTTACGTAGCAGCCCCTCATACACCGCGTGTTCGGAACCTTCGATGATCACCGCGCCGACCGCCTTCTGATAAAATTCTGCCGGGCCAACGCCGCCGATAATGGCGTAGGCGTAGCCATCGAAGTGCATCGCGTGCAGACATGCCAGCAGCAGCGCCCGCCCCACGCCCCGCCCACGTGCCGAGCTATCCACGCCCGTCGGCCCGAAGAAGCCTTTTGAGGAAGTGTCGTAACAGGCAAACCCGATCACCTGTTTATTCTCAATCGCGATCCAGCAGGTGATCGGCACATGTGCGAAGGCGATCTCGCACTCGCTCTGCCAGAACGCGCTGAAAGCCTGCCCTACCCACGGCGTGACGAAATGCTTTTCCGGCGCAATCGCACGGCGGATCGTGATTCCGGCATCCTTCATCGCTGCGATTTCTGGTTCCAGCGGTGGCAGTTGGTACAACTTCACCAGCATATCGATCATGACTTTATTTTTCGCCTCACTCGTACAACAAATAGGGAGTCCGCATCACGGCAAAATCCCGACAAAACTGCTCCCATTGTGCAAACAGATCATCCAACGCTTCGCCCGCGTCAATGCGTTCACGCACCCCATGCACGCCGATTAAGCGGTCAAAATGTCCGGCGTTCCACTCGAATGTGTATAGGCTTAGGATTGCTGCCAACACGCCCAACCACACCCTGAGTGGTCGATACGCGGCAGCGTCTGTAATATGCGCCTGTACCCCACCGCACATCACGCCCGCGTGCTTATTCGCCGCTGGCTGGAAATAATGCGGACGAAACCGGACGCCGTCCCAGTCCTGCTTGTTCAATGCTTCTGCGAGCGCGTGACCATTCAGCCCCGGCGCGCCAAAGATCTCGAAAGGTAGCGCCGTCCCGCGCCCTTCTGATAGAGTCGTTCCTTCAACCAGACACGCACCGGGGTAATGCTGTGCCGTCACCAAATGCGGCATGTTAGGCGACGGTGGCACAAACGGCAAGCCTATCTCTGCCCACATCATCCCACGCCGATACCCCTCACACGCGATCACCGACAATGCGGCGGGCGTCGGATTCCATGTCGCGTTGAACAGGCGCGCTAATTCACCGAGCGTCATTCCCGGCTGCGTCGGGACGGGCACGCGTCCGACCAAGGAGGTAAGCGCTGGTTCTAATGGCGCGCCAGCGACCTTCCCACCCAACGGATTCGGACGGTCAAGGATCATCACCTCGATTCCAGCCTCACCCGCCGCTTCGAGTACGTGCGTGATCGTCCACGTGAAGGTGTAGTATCGCACGCCAATGTCCTGAATGTCGCACACGATCACATCAAGACCGCGCAGCATATCCGGCGTCGGGCGTGTTGTCTCGCCGTACAAGCTGTGCAGCGTCAGTCCCGTGCGTGGATCGCGCCCCGACGCGACAGGCTCCCCATCCGCTACCGCCGCCGCGATGCCATGCTCTGGACTAAACAGGGCGACTAACTGCACCTCATCTGCGCTGCGCAGAATATCGAGCGTACTGTTCAATAGGCGATCCACCGCACTCGGATTTGTCAGCAGCCCCACCCGCTTACCCCGTAACGGCGCGAATTTCTGTGCCCGCAGAGCCTCAATTCCCGTAATCACTTGCCTTGAAGCCATTTTTACGCGCCTACGTGAGCTTTCATCGATACCGGCAGTTTCCCCGTCGGCCTGAACTGCCCGCTCAATACTTCGGCGGCGGCTTGCAGCGACGGCGCACTGTCCCCGCATGTACAAATCACCGTGCCCGCGCTAGGGAACACCATCGCATCATATGGATTGCGCAGGCATACCAACACCACCGCTTGCGCCGCGCTCACCAAACGGCGCGCGGCGTCCAGTTGGTCGGCGTTCAGATGTGCATTTCGTGTCGCCAATACCAGTGTCTTGCTCGTCTTGACCAGTGCTTCGGCTTCCGCTACTACCCTGTCGGTATAAGCGTTCACCACGAGAGACGCACTGCGAAGTTGCGGAAATCGCCGCCGCAAATGCGTACCGAGTCCGGTTACGCCGCCGCTTTCGAGGATGCCGCTTTCCAGATGCGAAGCGAATTCCACCAACACCGCCCCCTCATCAATCGGCAGTGGCACTTCCTCCCGTAGCAACGTCACACCAGCACGCGCCGCGTTCAGCATGAGTTCCACATGCGCGGGCTGGCGGATCAGAGATAGATCGGGTTGTTGTGCCGGATATTTCTGTTTCAGCGTTGCCAGCCGCCGATTAGCTTCTTCGATCCGTTCCATCGGCACGCGCCCGCTTTTCACAGAGGCCACCAACCCATCATGTGCAGCTTCTTGCGTGGCACGCGTATGCGAAAACACGATCATGTCCAAGCCCGCCAACGCGCCGAGGGTGGCGGTTTCGGCGGGCGAAAAGTTATCTGCGATGGCCTTCATTTCCATGCAGTCACTGCTGACCGCGCCTTCAAATCCCAACTCGCCACGCAGCAGTTTTTGAATGATGATTGGTGACAACGTAGCGGGCAGCTTACTATCCAGCGCAGCATAAATCGTATGTGTGGTCATCACACTGGCGAGTCCGGCGTCGATGGCAGCGCGGAATGGCCGCATATCCTGTCCCATCAACTGCTCGACGCTCGTATCCAGCACGGGCAGCGCCAGATGCGTATCCGTTGCCGTACTGCCGAGACCGGGGAAGTGTTTCGCCGTTGCCGCCACACCGCCGCGCTGAAATCCACGCACTGCCGCCGCGCCCATCTCTGCCACACGAGCGGCATCCGCGCCGAACGATCGTGTCCCGACTGCCGGATTAGCTGCGTTGTACGTAATATCGAGCGCTGGCGCGAAATCCCAATTGATGCCCAACGCCCGCAGTTCCAGTCCCAATATTTCATCTGCTTTTTCCGCCAGCCCGACGCCATCCTGTGCCGCCGATAACGCCATCGCGCCCGGACTCTCGCTGAATCCCTGCCGCAGGCGTGCTACCGTCCCGCCTTCCTGATCGATTCCGATCAGCAGCGGGTACTTGGCGGCTGCGTGCAAACGCTGAGTCAAACGGGCAACCTGTTCAGGTGTATCGACATTGCGGGCAAAGAGGATGATTCCGCCTACGCGCCCGGTCTGTAACCATTCCAGAATGTAATCGGGCACGTCGAATCCATCGAACCCGACCATCAACATCTGCCCGATCTTATCTTCTAACTGCATTTACCTGATTTCCTTTGAACTCAGTGCGATCATCGCCGCCACCGACTGAGGATCATCACCCCAACAACCAGTAATACACCGATGATCGAACTGCACAAGCTGATTACCCATTCCGGACTATTGCGCGGCTCGAAGAACAGCAGGATCAAACCCCCGCCGCCAACAAAAAAACCGATCCGCGCAAATCCTTTGAGTACTTCGCGATCCATGCAGCCGACTACGCATCCTTGTTCTGTGTCTGCTCCACCAAGCCGCCCGCGCTGGTCAGAGGCACGCTTGACTCCTCATACGGCGTCAGCGTCCCTGTGCGTGTGAGCGGCGTACAGGCGACCAACTGCTGCCCGTCCGGTGCTGGCGCGAGTACTGGCAGTTCCACATCGCACACCCCCGGTTGGAAGAATGTGCAGCGCGGATGGAACGCACAGCCCGCTGGAATCTGCGTCAGTTTAGGGATTTCCTCCGAGCGCAGCGGCATATGTTGTTTACTACGTGTGCGTTCAGGGTCGGCTTCTGGCACGGCGGCGACCAACGCTTTGGTATATGGATGCGCGGGATTGCCGATCACATCCGGCGTCGGGCCGATCTCCACGATCCGCCCCAGATACATGACCGCGATCCGTCCTTCCCATGCGAAGTACTTCGCCAGCGCCAGATCGTGCGTGATGAATACGATGGCGACATTCAAATTGTCACGCAAGCGGTGCAGCATCTTCAAAATACCGATGCGGATGCTGACATCGACCATGCTCACGGCTTCATCCGCTACGATCAGCTTAGGGTTGACGGTCAACGCGCGGGCGATGCTCACGCGTTGGCGCTGTCCGCCGCTGAGTTGGTGCGGGAACTTATTCACGATGTCCCCCGGCGGCGTCAGATCGACCATCGTCAGCAGTTCCCAGATGCGCCGTCGCAACTGCGCCCGATCCTTCACCATCCGATGGCGCAGCAGCGGAAAGCTCAAAATCTGCTCAATCGTCTGCGAGGGATTGAGCGAGGCGAACGGGTCTTGATGCACGATCTGCAACGAACGACGCAGTTCCGCCGCTTCTTTACCACGATAAGCATCGCGCGGGCGTCCATCCACCAGAATTTCACCGTCAGATTGCTCTAGCAGTCCGACCACCATTTTGCCGGTGGTCGTTTTGCCGCAGCCGCTCTCGCCCACGATGCACAGGATTTCATTGCGGTAAATGGACAGATCGACATCCTGAATCACGGGGATAACTTGGCGGTCTTTGACGAATCGCCGCTGCACATGGCGTAATTCAACGATGGGTTGATCGGAAGCTAGGTTCGGTGTTGGCATCATAGAATTCTCTGCGTTTGGGCTACACGGTCAGATTCCCAGCAAGCGACTTCGTGGTCAACATCCACCAGTTCCAACGGCGGCTTCTCCTGCTTGCATTGTTCCGTCGCGAACGAGCAGCGCGGATGGAATTTGCAGCCCAACGGCGGATTAATCAGATCGGGCGGGTTGCCGGGGATGCTGTCCAGTTCTTCCTTGCCTACGCTCAGGCGTGGCGCGGCATTCAGCAGACTCAGCGTGTACGCATGGTGCGGATGATAAAACACCTCGTCCACGGGGCCAAGTTCCACGATCTCGCCCGCATACATCGTCGCGATTCTATCCGCGATCTCCGCCGCCACCGCTAGATCGTGGCTGATGAAGATCGTGCTGAAGTTCAATTCTTGGCGCATCTCTTTCAGCACATCGAGGATCGAGCGCTGCGTCAGAATATCGACGGCGGTAGTCGGCTCGTCCATGATCACGATCTGCGGGCGCAGCAGCAGCGCCGTCGCCAGCAGCACACGTTGCCGCATCCCGCCGCTCAACTCGTGCGGATATGCCTTGAACACGCGCGATGGCTCTAAGCGCACCCGCTCGAATAACTCAAAAGCGCGCTTCTCGGCTTCTTTGCGCGCCATGTTATGTGCGTCAGCCGTATCGTAAATCATGTCCGATACGCGGATCACGGGATTGAGCGAGTTCAACGCCCCTTGGAACACCATCGAGCATTCCGCCCACAAAAACTGCCGCATCTGCTCCTTGCCGAGCTTCAAAACGTCAATCTTCGTACCATCGCGCTTGGTGTACAGGATGCTGCCACGATCAATCGTCCCCGTCTTGGGCAGCAGTCGCAGCAGCGCCAGATTCAGCGTCGATTTTCCGCAGCCGCTTTCCCCGATGAAGGCCAGCGTTTCGCCAACATGCAGATCGAACGACACATTCCTGACCGCCTGCACCTTGCCGCGCCGCGCCTGATACGTCACATCAAGGTCGCGCACTTTCAGCACGACATCACCAGTTACCGCCATGAAATTCTCTCTATACTGTTCATCTGCTAGATGCCGCTCCGCAAACGGGGATTGAAGATTTCTTCGAGTGACCGCGTAAACATCACCAAACACAATTGAAATAGCGCGATAGCGATGATCGGCGCGAGTAGCATTGCCGACGCGTTCGGGTTGAACAACGCGCCTTGCTGCCGTCCCATCGAGATCATCACGCCCCAATCCGGTTCTCGCAGCGGCACGAGGCCAAGGATCACCAGCAGCACGAGGTTATACATCGCTGCGCGGATCGAGAAGATCATGTTGACGGCGATGTAACTGATCATGTTCGGGAATACCTCGCGCGAGATGATGTGCCACATGCCGAGGTCAAGCGCAATGGCAGCCTCTACGTAATCCCGTTCGCGCAAGCTCAACACCTGTGCGCGGATCGCCCGCATCAGTGAAGGCCAGTTCAGCGCCGCGAACAGCACCGCCAGCAGTAAATAATTGTCCAGCTTGATCAAGCCTGCCAGCACCAGCAGCAGCGGCGTCTGTGGGATCGTCAAAATAAAATTGGAGATTGCCGAGAAAATCTGATCGACCAGCCCGCTGAGCAAGCCCGCCGCCGATCCAAGGATCACCGCCAGTCCCGTCGCCATCAAGCCCGCCACTACCGAAGTAACGATCAACTGCTGCCCGCCGTGTACCATATGCGAGAGCACGCTTCGCCCTTGCCAATCCAGTCCCAACGGGAATTCGGCAGATGGCCCTTGGAACAGCGAAGTCGCGCCCGGTTGGCGTCGGCTGAACTGCGGCTGTCCCTCATACTTGATGAACAGCGGGCCAAACACCGACACGCCCACGAAAAACAAAATACCGAGGAATCCGATGAAACCGGCCTTATTACGCAGCAGCATCTGACCCGTTGCCCGCAATCCATTGCCAAGTGCGGCCATCTGCCGCATCCAGAACTCGCGCGGCGTTTCCTTGAAGTCAACTTCATCTAATCTTGCCAGTGATGTAAACGGGTCTTGTCGGTTGACGTATGCATAGGAGATGACCACGGCGCTTGCCAGCACCACCATCGGCAAGCCGCCGATGAATCCGCACGCAAACCCACTGAGCACACAGGCGATGTATCCAAAAATCCCCGCCCGCCATTTGCGATAATAAATCGCCACCCCCAACGGGATCAGGCCAAGCAGTAGCCCGATGACAAATCCGGTTGGTGATGCGACAGTTGAAAAGCCGATCATGACTCGCTCTCCTCCCCGCCCAAACGTACACGGGGATCGAGCAGGCCGAACAGCAAGTCCGCCGCTATATTCGACAGCACCACCGCCATCGTGATCACCAAGAACATGCCTTGCATCGTCGTGTAATCGCGCTGGTTAATCGCCCGTAAAAGATTCCGTCCGATGCCCGGATACTGGAACAGCTCCTCCACGATCACGCTCCCGCTGACCACAAACCCGATGCTGATCGCCAACCGCGTGATCAACGGCAGCAGGGCGTTCCGCCCGACGTAGCCCGTCAAAATGCGCCGTTCGCTCAAGCCGCGCGCCTTCGCCACATTGATGTAATCTTCACCGAGCGTCGAGATCGTGCTGCTTTTCATCGTCAGCACCCAACCGCCCACCGACGCCAGCACATAAGTCAAGACGGGTAGAAGCGCGTATTTCAAAATGCTGGCGATATATTCCACGGTGAATCCGGGCGTTAACGTGGGATCAACCCCGCCGCGCATCGATCCCGGCGAAAACCATCCCCACTGAATACCCACCACGATGATCAACAGTAGCGGGATGATGTAGTCGGGGATGCCGTACAAAATCGAGCTGATCACCGTCATCGCGTTGTCCAGCAAACCGCCGCGCCAATACGCCGACGCCATGCCGATCAGTACGCCAATCGTGAAGCTCACCAGTAGCCCCAGCCCGACCGAAAACAACGTCCACGGCAAAAACTGCAATATTTGGCTGGAAACGTTGACGCCGCCGGAGGTGATGCTTTGCCCCATGTCGCCGCGCGCCAGCTTGCTCATATAATCGACGTATTGCTCAAGCACAGGCTTGTTCGGATCAAAGCCAAATAATCCGGACGCCACCGCCCGCGCTTGCTCATACGTCATGCCCTGCGTGCGCTGCAATTGATCGATCTTGATCTCGATTGGGTTACCCGGCATCAGCCGGATGAGGAAAAAAGTGAAGGTGGTCACTGCCCAGATCGTCAGCAGTCCTTGTGCTAAGACCCGCACTGTGTACGATTTTGTCAGCTTGCGCACCCATCTGCGCCATGAGGATGACTGTGGTGGTTGTGACGCTCTAATTACAGAGGATGGCTGTGATGTTGCCGCCATAACGATTAACGCTTTTCAAAACTTGGCTAACTTCTTATGAAATGGGGTGGATATTATCTACCCACCCCATGTTCTTGCCACTCCTTGCGGAAATCGGACTTGCCAATGCCGCGAAGAGTCTAGTCTACGATACTGGCGCGAGTTTTCCTTGCAGCAGGTACAGGATAATCCAGTGGTCAGCGCCCGTCGGGTTCTTCAAGATCGCGTCGCCTTCCGCCGGAAGACCCGTCACCAGCTTGGTGTTGACAGGCTCGACGCTCTGTTCAACGTTCAGCGGGATGAACGGCATCATATCGTTGAGGATCAGCGCGACCTTACCGGCGCGTTCCATCCGCACCGCGTTGTCCATGCTGTTGCTGGCGTTATTGATCAACGCGTTCAAGTCAACCTGCTCGCCGTTCCACTCGAACTGCATCGGGAAGTTGATGCCGTTCTGGCCCTCTGCCAGCGTGCCCTTGTTGAAGCGCTGCACCGGCCCGAAGAACTGACGCGTAGCAAACGGACTCTGGCTCGCCCAGCTCCACACGGAAAGCTCGAAGTTGCTCTCACGGATGGCGGCGGCGGTTTCCTGCCACGGCGTCGAACGTGCCGTGATGTCGAAGCCAAACGCGTTCAACTGCGCGATGGCATCCTGCGCCGCGCCCGCGAAGTCCGCGAACTCAGCCGGGAACTTGTATTCAGCGCTGACGACCTTACCATCCTTGTCCGCCCACTTGCCATCGGCGTTCTTGGTAAAGCCAACGCTTTCCATCAGCTTGCCAGCGCGCTCGATGTCAAAATCGTAATGATCGAGCTTGTCGATCACGTCCTTGGACAGCAGCGTGGGGACATTATCGTCCAGCAAGCCAGACATGTACACGGTGCCCACCGCGCCCGAACCAGTCAGGAAGGCATTCTGTTCACGGTTGATCGCCAACGCAGCCGCCTGACGGACTTCCTTGATATTCCACGGCGCGACGCTGTGGTTGAACAGCAGCGCGGGGCCGTAGCCGCGTGGGATCGTCACGAGGTTGATGCCCTGCGCCTTGAACTGGTCAATCGTCGCGGGCGGATACACGTCGGTCGAGTGGACGACTTCACCACTCAGCACGAGCGGCGTCGATTGTTCGGTCTCGCCCTGCCAAATCTTGATTTCACCAAACTTCACACTACCTGAGTAGATGCTATTGGGCTGCCAGTGCAGCGTCATCGAGGCTTGCCCGACGTCGGACAGCGCATAAGTGTACGGTCCGCTGGCGATCAGCGTTTCTGGCTTCAGACCCGTGATCTCCGCGCTGAGGTCTTTCCATTCCTGATCAGCGCTCTTCTTGCCCGCCGCTACGAGGTCGATTGCCTTCTTGGCGAGTTCACCATAAGTCTGTGAGTCAACCACATAATCCTTGAGGATCAAGCGCTCGACTAAGGGAGATGCCTCGCCCTTGAACACGAACTGCGTGGTCTTGTCGTCTACCTTCTTGACCTCAGACAGGTAAGTCCAGTCCGACCAGCCCATGATCCGACCGATGGCGAACGTGTTTACCACGTCATCGCTGGTGACTGGCTTACCATCGCTCCACTTGGCATCCTTGAGCGTGACTTCGTAGGCTTTGTTGTCAGCCGTATAACCCCATTTTTCTGCCAGCAAGCCTTCGTACTTGTCATCAGCCCAATGATAGAAGGCAAATGGCAACGTCACGTAGGAACGGAAAATCGAGCCGAGGTTATCGTTCAGACCACCCGTCGCCCAACCGTTGAGGTTATGATCAGGGGGTAAGACATAAGGCCACGTGCCCGACCATGTGCCTTTTGGTGCTTCCTGCGCCGAAGCGGACAGGTTGACCATGCCGAATAGTGAAACGATTAAAATAGCGACTAAAACGAGCCGTTTCATAAATTGTCCTCTCCTGTTAATTCGTAACAAATGGAATTTGCCGTTGAATTGGTTGTCAAGATCGTTGACGGCCTCCTTCTGCTCGTCGCCACTGAGACAGGCGAGCAATAAACTATACGGACAGGGGACACTGACTATAGCAACGTTACGCGTCTAGCGCAATGAAATTCTCTGCACTTGTGCGTAGGAAACAGCAGGCTGTGTTGGGAGGTAGTAAAAATTAGCGTGAGGGATACTACCTATTGATAGCGTCCCTCACCTGCAATCTAGCCTCAGCCCTTGGGCTGACCGTCATAGATGGAACTCAGCCGCGAGTCAACCTTCACCGCGCACACGGCGAAAGCTTTGTAGTACTCCTTCACGCTGTCTTCGGAGTAAGGTTCATATGCGGGTAAGGTAGCCGCGCACGCTTGGAAGTCTTTGGCGTAAACTTCGGCCTGTTGCAGCGCGGAATCCAGATCAGCGCCGTCGATCACGTATTTGTCGAATGCCTCGTTCAGCCAATGTTGCAGCAAGTAAATGGTGGGATCAGCGTTCATCGGATCAGGCATGATCAAGGTGTTCGGGTCTGCCAGTTGATCAGCGATGGCGTTATACGTGGTCACCATCTCGCTGCCCTGTGCCGCGCTCAACGCCGGATCATTGATCAGCGAACGACGCGCGGGCATCCCCGAAAACAGCTCAGGATGTTTGGCGAAGGTGCTGATCCAGCGGTAGCACGCATCAGGGTTTGCCGAAGTCGCCATGATCGCCGCGAAGCCGATTCCATACGACGTGCCCGCGAACTGCGTGCCGCGCGGATAACTGATCGGCCTAAATGGCGATTGGGCAGTTTCGTTGTCAACATTCAAGCTGTCGTCGTACAGGGCGGTCGTCTCGGTGGGGACGCCCGGATTCGAACTGCCTGTCAGATCGCTCAATGTCGGATACTTGATGTAGCCTTGTTTCGCCAGATCGAGCACCTCACGGATAGCGGTGACAGTCGCCGCCTCGGTGAAGTTGATCGTCGGCGGGCTGGTGCGGAAGTCAAGCGGGATTCCGCCATAGGCTGCCATCAGCATCAGCAGCGGGCTGCCATTCGAGTACCCGTTCAAGAAAAATGGCGGATCCCCAGCAGTATTTTGCTTGAGCGCGATCAACGTATCTTTGAACTGATCCACCGTCCAACTGCTATCGGGGATGCTGACGCCCGCTTGGTTGAACACGTCGCGGTTGTACTTGAGCACCGATGGGAAAATGACAATCGGCATTGCCCACACCTTACCATCAATGGTGAGCCGCTCTAGCGTGCTGCCGATCATATCGTCCTTGTCAAAGGTGGGATCAGCCGCCAGCAGTGGATCGAGGCTCAACAGCGAACCAACCGACTGCGCCGACATCGTATTGATCGGCATATAAAAACAGTCGTAGTTATCTTTGTTGGTCGTGTCGAGCCGGAAATCCTTTTCGAACACGATCTGGCGCACTTGCGGATCATGGCTGATGAAATCCGCGATCACGTCGTCCCACAGCGCTTGCGTCGGCAGCGGATCAGCGAACTCGCCTACGCCGAATTTGATCGCTACCTCGCCTGCTTGCAAATTGGGCGGTGGCGCGGGCGTCGCAACGAAAATGGTATCCGTCGCTTTCCGCGCAATCGCTGCTTGTTGATCGCTGACAGCCTGTGCCGTCTCTGCTTCCAGCGCCGTTTTCGCGTCCACCTGCGCATCCTTCATCTGCTTCAATGCGCTGCTGAAATAATCCATGAAGCGCAGATTGGCAGTTGGAATGGCGGCCTCAATAGCCGTTCGCAGGAAGGTCTGATCGTCGGGCGAATAAGCCGCCAGCGCGTCCTCAAATAGGCTCGTGCGGGCGGGTAGACTGCTCAATAAGCTGGCGATTTCGGGACGCGTGGTCAAATATTTCGCCAGCGCATAAGCTTGTTCGGGGTACTGTGTGCCGCCGCTTACCGCGAAGGCTTCGACATCCAGTCCGGCACGATTACCCGGCAGTAAGCTGCTCGTCTGCACGACGCTTGTCTCTGGGGCAGCTTGAGCGGCAGGGCCACTAGAGGTAGATATCAGAATATTATGCGGTACGATGTTCAAAGGGATCTCCCCGAATCTCCCTTTTGACGTAATACCTGTGTTCGCCCCCATCAAAGCGCTCCACGTCGTGGCGAAGTTGTCGATGCCTTCCTTGTCGAGGCTGGGCGTTTCTGGCTGCGTCGTGGGATCGATGAAGGTAAATCCGCCCAAACTCGCGATGATCATGCCGTCGTTGTAACCCTCAATCAACCCCATCAACGCGGGCGTCTGCACTTGACCATTCGCGTCTTTCACCGTTAATTGTTGAATCGCGTTGGCGAATTCGTCCAGCGTCCATGTGCTCGGCGGTGCGCTGAAACCAGCCTGAGCAAGGGCGTTAGCATCATATTGTATGAACCACACAGTTGCGGCGGCAGGCAACGCCCACATGCCGTTGTCCCATTGGAACGCTTGCCAGACAGGCTGCTGGAAATCATCCGGATTCAAGTTGCCATCAGCGCTCGCCAATGGCGCGAGGTCAAGGAAATAACCTGCGCTCACGCTGGCAGGGGAAATCGTCCGCGCGTTGACCATCAATACATCACCCGACGAAACGTACTTACCCATCGCGTCGAGATGCGCGTCAAGTCCTTCGGCGGCGGGCGGAATACTACCTGTTGATCGCTTAACCAGATGAATCGTGACGCCCGGATTTGCGCTTTCAAAGTCGCTGACGACTGAATTGGTGAATGCTTCTTCTAGATAATCGGGGATAACCAACGAGAGCGTGATCGAATCGGCCTGACTAGGTCGCACTGCAAACGGCAGGATCGCCGCAAGCAGCACAAGGCCAGTCACCATGACGAGGAATTTACGTTTACTCAGTTGCATAACGCTGCCTTTTGGGAAAATGGTGTCTGCGAAGAATCTGCGATGAGCCATACGCGGGCGCATTCTAGCCCGCCTTTATGAGTTAGGTGTGAAAAAGCCGTTAATAACCATCCACGCTGCTAAGGCACTGCAAAATGATGCGGTGATGAGAAATCGGGCTTGCCAATTCAATTATGGGTTCTCAGAACATATCTTCAAATTATTACACAATTTTAACAATATGTTCCTTGACAATCCGAATTTTTGTCTTATAATGTGTAAGATGAATACGGTTAGGTAGCAAACCTCGCCTCACGTATTCTCAAGTTATCTTCTTCTTGTCTGCCGTAAATAATCCTTCAGTACTAGACACCTATTTTTCCTGACTTATCGTCAAGACACACAAATCCGGCGGGGCACCCGATTTGCATGAACTCAGCACTCAGAACTAAGCACTTTCTTCACCGCCCTGTTTTTCCCTGTTAAGCCCTGATCTAGCCCTGTTATTTTCGGCTCAGGACAGCTCATTGAGCAGAGAAAAGCACTAGGCCAGTTATTTGCCTGTTTATCAGGGTTAACAGGGCTATCACGGTTCATAAGTGTCCACGCCCAATGTATACGCCTGTGTGAAAATCGGAAACTTTTTCAGCGAGGTACTTCAACCTATGGCGCATTCAATCACCGCTTCTCTCTCACCTCACCATCTCATACCAAGGAGTCGCCCTTCGTATTTACTTAGCACTATCCTTCACGCCGCACCCGGCACGTACTCGCCAATGATCCCGTTCCACCCTCAGCACGGGATCACACAAAGGATCATTAGTTCTGCACATCTCCCGCCGCCACGCCGCCGTTCAGTTGATTTTTCGGGTAGATACGCTATGATGCGCCAACTTGTCGTTGTACGGGGTTGTGATGATGAGACGTTGCCTGCCGGTCATACTTGCGTCCAGCTTGTTAATCGCCGTTTCGCAACCCGTTGCTGCCCAACCACCATCGCCCCCGCCGTTCGACCTGCCCTTCGCCAAGCCACCAAGTCCGGAGACATGGATGTTTGAGCAGTATTACGGCAACACGCTGGACGCCTCCAACTACGGCAAGTATTGGTACGCGGCGGGGCAAGGGCTGCACTTCGGGATGGATTTCGAAGCCCCCTGTGGCACGCCAGTGACCGCGATTGCCGACGGTGTCATCGACCAGATCGACAATCAACTGTTTGGCGCTGCGCCGCACAACCTCGTCATCCGTCACGACCAATACGGCTACGTGTCGGTGTATGGGCATCTACACGAGAAGGTAACGTTGTTGCGCGGTCAGCCCGTCAAACGTGGCGAGGTGGTCGCGGTGACTGGCGATCCTGACCTGAACTGCCACTCACGCCCGCATCTGCATCTAGAGATTCGCAGTCTCGACTATCGGACGGCCTATAATCCCGCGCCGCTCATCAATGCCGATTGGGACATGCTCTACAGCCTGCATCCATCCGACTTTAGCGGGTTCGCCAAAGACCTACGCCGTCCCAACCGCTGGCAGTTCAATGAAGATCAACCGCCGACGGACTTTAACGGCAACGCGGTGAACAACTTCTCGCAGAGTTGGCCTGCCTCCTACCGTGTCCAGCCGCCGCCGATCACCTTGCCAGCGACTCTCGCGCAACCGCTCAACGCCAACATGCCCATCCATTTGCAGCGGCTAACCCAAACAGGCTGTTGCACCCGTCCGTGGTGGACGCCGGATAGTCAGGCCGTCCAATATCTCGACATCCAGCCCGATCAAGACCTTGCCAGCGTCTATCAGGTCGGCCTGCGCGGTGGCACTCCTACAGTGATCAGCGCATCGCCTCCCGCCATCGTCGCTCCCAACGGCAAATATGAAGTGCGCGTGATCGGCAACAACATGACGCTCGTGGAATTGGCGACCGACAAACGCACGAACCTGTTTACGCGGGGAGCCTATCCACGATTTTCGCCCAACAGCACACGCTTGTTATGGCATATCCGCCCTGCCGATGACATCCCCGGTGAGATCGCGCCCCGCACCGAGATATGGATCGCGGACGTGGCGACGGGCGAGGCCACCTTATTGCGCACCCAGAGCGGCGGCGCAGTGCGCTGGCTCGATGAAGATCGCCTGCTTATCAGCGAGATCAAAAATTACTCGCAAGACGTCAGCCTATCAATCCTCACCATCAGCACGAAGGAAGTACAACCGCTGATCGAGACCAGTTTCATGCGCTCGTTGACGGTGGCTCCCGGCGGCAAGTATCTGATGTACGCGCTGTATTTTCAGGACAAGCCTGATGCCAGTGGAGTCTTCTTGCTGGAAACGCAACCCGGCGCGGTGCCTAAGCAACTGCCATTTTTCGGTGGTTGGCGCTGGCGGGATAGCAGCAGCGTACTTTATATCCCGTTCGGTGAAACGCCGATGTCGCTCGTACTGTATGACATCACGACAAACTCGCAGCAGCAGCTTCAAGTGCCCAAGTTCGAGACGTTTCGGATCGCGACGGCAGATTGGGAAGTCTCGCCCGATGGACGGCATATCGTCTTTGTAGAAGGCCGTGATCATGCCATCTGGGTGATCGACTTACCTGTGCGCGATTGGTTCTAGCACGCCCGATTCTCGTGAATCGATCCGCCCATATAGTGTCAGATTCGAGGATGGGGGTTGCCATTTAGGGCAGTATCATGCTATACTGGCTCCGTCGTTGGCTATATCAGGGACTTTATGCGCTTTGTCATACGCACACGTTACCCTCACAAATTCCCATTAACCCACAAACTTCGCTTGCGGCGTCCCGTCGATCCCTAGCGTCGCTGAATCCTACCTGTTTCTCAAACCGATAACTGAATCCTGCTGTAGAGCACGCTTGTTGCGCATCTCTTGGTATTTATGCTTGCCTTGTGATGCCCGCCTGACGACCTAGCTGCGCCTACCACGCTGGTTGCTGGCTCTGCTTCGTTTCATTTATCGTATCGTCACCTTGTTCACCCAAATTCGGACTGAGGCACCTGACGTGTAAGCCTGTCTCACAAACAGTCGAGGCTGTTATGTTAAACCAATTGAATATCTCGATGCGCCGCAGTGTAGGGTACAATGCCGCGCCAATAACCATGTTGCTCTGTGCCGCCTGCTGGGGAATCGGCACGGTCATGAGCAAAAACAACCTGCTTTCCTTCCCGCCCCTGCTCTTATTGGTCGTCCAATTGATGGCAAGCTGTGCCGTGCTGTGGACAGCCGTATTGTTGAGCAAAACACCCGTCAACTGGTCATGGGCAAATATTCGGCTCGGTTGGATCGGCATTCTGGAGCCGGGCTTAGCCTACGTCTTTGGCATGTTCGGCTTGGCGCGGACTTCCGCCACTAGCGCCTCGCTCATTACCGCCACCGAACCCATCATGACCATCATCTTGGCATGGATGTTGCTGCGCGAACCACTCGGACGGCGCACATTAGGCATTGTCGCCGTGGCGATGGTCGGCACGCTGATCGTCTCGCTGTACGGCGGGCAAGCGCAAGGCCAAACTCTGATCGGGGACGCCATGTTGTTGATCTCGGTCTTATGCGCCGCCTTCTACGGCGTAATGAACCGCCAGCATATCACGCACCTGCCACCGCTGCACATGACTGCTGTGCAGCACACCTTCGGGTTACTGTGCGCGGTCGCCTTTCTCCCGATTGCGTTCATGGCGGGGGAAGCCAACCAACTCGCGGACATCACCGCCAGCGGTTGGTTGATGGCTATCGCAACGGGCATCGTGCAATATGCGTTGGCTTTCCTGCTGTACATGCGGGCGCTCAAACACCTTACCGCGACGCACGCCTCGGTCTATCTGATGGCGGTGCCGTTGTTCGGGATCACGGGTGGCGCGTTGTTCCTCGGTGAGCAGTTGTCGCTTGCCCAGATGCTAGGGTCAGCCCTCATCCTGTTCGCGCTGATTAAGCTGAGAACCGCTCCGGAAGATACGCCAGCGCCGCTATCACTGCCAATGCCGGAAACAGCGCAGTGCTAATGTGCCGTTTCCCCAACACATGGGCAGGTCATTGCGCTTGCCCATGTGTTACGCTACATGCTGGCTAGAGTCAGCACGAACTGATACTCAGCGCTGTTATTGACATCCCCCACCATCGGGCGCTCACCTTCCATCTGTGTGAAGCCGAGGGAGCGATATAGGTTGTGAGCCTTGTCGAACCGTGTATCGCTCCACGCGGTCATTTCACTGAGGTCACGTTCACGCGCCCACATTAGCACATGGTTCATCAGCAAACGACCTAGCCCCAACCGTCGATGCGTCGGTGATACATACAGGCGGTGGACTTCGGCGTGAGATGCCCCTTCAAAGGTGACTCCGACCGTCCCGACGATCTGTCCGCCGATCTCGCTGACGAAGAACGCGCCTCTGGCACTGCTGTAATTCGTCTCGATATCGAATAGGTCAGGCACCTCGACAGCGGCGTCCCAGATCATGCCGTACTCGGCAAAAACCGCGCTGATGAGCGCCATAATCGCACCGGCATCTGCGTTGGTCGCTAGTCGGAGTTGGATATCAGTAGTCGTCATGCGGGTTCATCCTTTGCTAGTGAGCAAAAACAAAACGAGCGTAGATTGCTCCACGCTCGTTATTGTTGTGCCCAGGATAGGACTCGAACCTACACGCCTATAAAGGCATTAACCCCTCAAGCTAACGCGTCTGCCAATTCCGCCACCTGGGCATATGAGGTTGGGAGTATTATACACAGCGTCGTTACCCTGTCAATTGCGAATTCTTACGGACTTTTTAACACATTATCTATCTTGACACATGAGTCCAGAGTCCTATAATGTGATCAATAACAGTCTCAATAACATCGTGTTCTCTGCCGCTTTTTTCTTACCCACATCAACCCTAAAGCGGCAATTTTTATAGGTATGCCTTGTGAACGACAATCACACAAGCTACGTTAACAATCGGGTTCTCAAGATTCAGGTTGGGTTTCTCCTCAACGAAGGCGTTGGTAACAGCCGAGACACGGAATTCGATGTCCCCCATCTGCTCGTTGACAACGATATGCTGCTGGACTATCTGGGTGGGACGCTGCATCTGAGCCGCAATTCGCGTGGGGTGCTCGTGCAAGGCACACTGCAAGCCTCGATTCGCGGTGAGTGCGCTCGCTGCCTGCAAGAAGATGTCCCGCTCGAACTGACACTGCCGATTGAGGAATTATTTGTATATCCAGCAACGCCGGATGCCAATTTCAGCATTCCGGAAACAGGCTTGCTCGACCTTGCGCCGCTTATTCGCGAAGAGGTCATCGTGCAGACGCCGATCACGGTCTTGTGCCGTCCGAATTGTGCGGGGTTGTGCCCGGAGTGCGGCAAGAATCTAAATGATGGGCCATGCGATTGCGATAAAGATAACATCGATCCACGCTTGGCCGCGCTGAAACAACTGCGGGATCAACTCGATACCTAAACAAGCCATACAACGTCTTGCGTCAGTCAACCGGAGGGGATGAGGGCAACTATGAAGAACTATCGTGATATTCTCAATGACCTTCTCGAACGTGCTGAGGCGCAAGGGTTTTTAACGCTGGACGAGATCATCGAAGTATGCAGCGACTCTGAGACGAGCGCCGAGCAGCAAGAAGAGCTGATCTGGTGGCTGCATAATGCCGGGATTGACGTCTACGAAGATAAAGATGACGCTCCTGAAGAGACAATCCTCGCTGAACTGGAGGACGAGGAGGACGAGGTCTTTGACCTCAGTACCATCGCCTCGGACGACACGGTCGGTTTGTATCTCAAAGAAATGGCGCGTGTTCCGCTGTTGACCACCGAAGATGAAATCAGCCTAGCCCAACGGCTGGAAGCGGGGCAAGCCGCCGAACTGGAACTGAACAGCGACAAGCAGTATACGTCGGCGCAGCGCGAAGAACTCACCGCGCGGATTGAAGACGGCAAAGATGCCCGCGATCACTTGATTAAAGCGAACACACGCCTCGTTGTCAGCATCGCCAAGCGTTATATGGGACGAGGTGTCCATTTCCTTGACCTCATCCAAGAGGGCAACCTCGGCTTGATGAAGGCTGTTGAAAAATTCGACTACACGCGCGGCTTCCGCTTCAGCACCTACGCCACGTGGTGGATTCGGCAGACGATCACCCGCGCCATTGCTGATCAAGGACGCACAATTCGCGTTCCCGTCCACATGTCCGACCGCATCCGGCATCTGTACAAAGTCTCTCGCCAACTAGAGCAAGATTACGGACGCAAACCATCTGCCGAGGAGATCGCCCACGAGATGCAGATCGATCCCCGCAAGGTGCAGTGGATGCTCAAGGTGAGCTGGCGTCCACTGAGCTTGGAACGTCCTGTCGGTGAGGACGAAGATAGCGAACTCGGCAGTTTCATCGAAGACGACAGCGCCCCGACGCCTACCCAGAGCGCTTATCAAAACTTGCTTCGGGAAAAAGTCGAGCAAGTCCTCAGCACGCTCTCAACGCGGGAAGCTCGGATTTTGCGACTGCGTTTCGGTCTCGTTAACGGCAAAGCCTATACGCTCGAAGAAGTCGGGCAGAAGTTCGGGCTGACTCGCGAACGCATCCGCCAGATCGAAGGAAAGGCACTGCGTAGGCTGCGGCATCCACGCCGTTCGCGGCAGTTGCGCGATTTCAACCAGTCATAACGGCACTATCGATGACTATCATCGCTCTGTGCGGTCGTCTGAGACGTTGCCCCGATATCACAGAGCGATCACATTTCCTGCGTGACTGGCATGTTATGATGTGGTTGTTAGAGCACCCACGCTAAAAGTCCTCTCATATTCCTATATCCTGTATGAGGTAACTCAACTCTATTGCTCAAAGGATGCCTCATGCAACGTGAACACACCGTCCCAAATTCGTCGGCTATCGATAATGCGCAGAATCCAGTTACGCGCCGCCGTTTTCTCAACCTGTTGGCGGGTACGAGCGCTGCGTTGTTAGCGGGTACGAGTGTCAATGTGATCCATGCTGAGTCGCTGGTAGATGTGCCTACTACACGGTCGGCTGAACCCGTAACGCCGGATGAAGCGCTCAAGCGGCTGCTAGATGGCAATGCTCGGTTCGTGAGCGGCAAAGCTACGCATGACCATCAGAATGCGGCCCGTCAAGCCGAAGTAGCGACGGGGCAAGCACCGTTCGCGGTGATCGTGAGCTGTGCCGATTCGCGCGTGCCACCAGAGATCGTATTCGATCAAGGGTTGGGCGATCTGTTCGTCGTGCGTACAGCGGGCAATATCGTGGATGATGTAGTGTTGGGCAGCATCGAGTACGCAGTCGCGAATCTCGGCGCGACCTTGATCATGGTGCTTGGGCACGAGCGTTGTGGAGCCGTCCATGCGGCGGTGGAAGCTGAAGAAGGCACCGCGTTCCCCGGTCACATTGCCGCGCTGGCAGAGGCGATCAAGCCTGCCGTCGAGAGCGTCAAGGAACATGAAGGGCATGATGTTGAGGAAGCTGCCTTCCTTGACCTGTGCGTGCGCGAAAATATCCAGCGGACAACTGCCAGTCTGGCGGCAGCCGAACCCATCGTCGCGCAGTACGTCCGCGACGGCAAAGTGAAGGTGGTCGGGGCGCGCTACGATCTCGATGAAGTGAAGGTCGAACTCCTCTAACAGCATCTATTTCTAAAACTGCTCCCGTTCGCCACTGTCAAACGGGAGCAGTTCGGATCATGTCAGAACACAGTCCGCAAGACACACTTCTCATTACAAATGTGTCTTGCGAATATAGTGCAGAGTCCTTACTCGTAGCGCAGCACGTTCAGCGGCTTCTCGCCGGATGCGCCCCATGCGGTCAACACTGCCGCGATTAGCGCGATGATCACGCACAATGCCATCAGCACCAGCGCCGTGCCAAACGGGATAGCTTGCAGCGGTAACGCGCCACCCGATGCCAACAAACTGATCAAGCTCATCAAGCCGATACCTACGCCGATCAAGCCGCCGATCAAGCCAAGAATGCCGTTCTCGATCAAAATCATGCCGAGCACGCGCTCACGCTGCACGCCGATTGACTTCATCACGGCGATCTCGCGTCTGCGCTCCATCGTCGTCAGCGCAACCGAGTTGGCGATCACCACGCCGCCCACGATCAAGCCGAGCAGCGCCACCATCGTCGGGAACGCGGTGAAGGTGCCGAGCAGCGCCGTAATCAGCTTGGTCAAAATCGCGGTTTCGAGTACAAATGCGCCCGGAATCTTGCTGACAGCACGGCGGAAGTCCTTCAGGTTGGCGTCATCGATGCTCACGAATACTTGCACCGAACTAGGTTGCAGCGTCGCGGGCAAACTGTCGTAGAGTACGGTCTGGCTCGAACTCGCTGACACTTGGAACAGACTTTGCGCCGCCAATCCGATGATCTCATAAGTTTGTGTAGGCGCATTCGCCCCCGTGCCAAACTGATAGGTGAGTTTGTCCCCAACCTTGAGGTGAGCAGATTTGATGATCTCGTTATCCTGCAACACCATCACCGGCTTACCTGCGTCAGCCGCCGTCAGCGCGCGTCCAGTCTTGATCTGCGCATCGTCAAGCTGGTCAACTTGACGACCTGTTAGCACGCCCAATGACTGCAAATACTGCTGCTCAAGATCGACGTCTTTCATCTCGTCACCGCCGCCAAATGCCGCTGCCATCTGTCGAGCGGTGGAGTTTGCCTTCATGCGCTCCTTAAGCTGTTCAGGTGTCAGCGTTGTACCATCTGTCTCCTCGACCGAGACCAGCGTACCTGTGTAGCTGCGTACCGTGCGATAACTCTTGACGCCTGCGGACTGCTGCAAGACAGTTTCCGTCTGTCCGAGCGCCGTCGGATTCGACAGAATGATGAACACGTTGCCGCCGCTTGCCGAATTGATTGCACCCTTCAGCAGTGAGTTGATCGAGTCCGCCATCAGCGTGATCAAACTGAGCGAGAACACGCCGACGACCAGCGCCAACAGCGTCATCGCGTTGCGGTTGCGCACTACCAGCATTTGCCGCAAAGAGAGCTTCAGGTCAATGGAGCCGAACGACGGTAGTAGCTTGCCCACCAACCAGATTAACACAGTCAGCATCACGAACAACAGTAGCGCCGCCCAGAACGTACCAAGCGTCACGCCCAACGCTACCCAGAAACTACTCAAGATCGACTGCGTGACGAATGCCAGCGCGATAA
This sequence comes from Anaerolineae bacterium, assembly GCA_019637615.1. Taxonomy (GTDB): domain Bacteria; phylum Chloroflexota; class Anaerolineae; order Aggregatilineales; family UBA2796; genus JAHBVK01. The sequence goes on from JAHBVJ010000052.1 coordinate 31,226, forward strand.
TCATCAAGATCACCGCCACGACAGTGCGCAAACAGCCCGCGCGTGGCACCAGCATATCATTGGGGCGTAGCACTACACCGGGTCGCACTTGTCCTGCGTTCAACGTAGGCAAGAAGCCGAAGATAGTAGTCACCAGTGTGCCGACGAACAAACCATTGAGCACAGGGGAAAGCGCAAAGCGGAACGGCAACGGCTGCGCCACCAACGACTCAGCCACGCCCTTGATGAAAAACGTAGTGGCCCATCCCAATACGATGCCAATCAGACTGCCGACGATGCCCATGATGAAGGCTTCCACGAGGAACAGCATCGTCACCTGATTAGCCTGCAAGCCGAGCGTCTTGAGTACTGCGATCTCAACTGTGCGCCGCCGCACGATGACTTGCATCGTGTTGACGATCCCGATGCTGCCTAGCAGCAGCGACACCAGCCCCATCACTGTGACCAACTGATTGAGTTGGTCGGAAATGGCCTGATTCTGGCTGCGCAGGTCGTCGATCGTAGTGATGTCGAAGTACGGGTAGCGTGCCGAGAGCGCCGCCCCGATCTCTGCCATCTTGCTCGGATCATCGACCTTGACGTAAACCTTGCCTACCTGTGGCGTGGCCTTATCAAAGGTGCTTACGGCGTCCTGTCGCAGGTAGTAGAATCCGAAGATAGCGTTGAAAATACCAGAAAACGGATCGGTCACTTCGGCGTCGGTGCTGACGATGCCCTTCACGGTGAAATCGGCATTGCTATCCTTCAGCCGCACCTGATCACCGATCTTGACATCTAGATTGTCAGCGGCTTTCTGGTCAAACACGATGTCGGTCGGCGCTTGTAACACCTCGGACAGCGTTTTACCATCGACCGTTTTGATCGTACCGTACAGTGGATATTGAGTCGGATCGATGAGGATCGCCGTCAACTGGGTGGCATCGTCGCCAGTCTCCGTTTTTGTGGCTGTTGTCCCCGATCCGGAGCCGAGGAACACGCCCGCAATATCGGTTATGTCCAGTCGATAGGTCAGCCGCACCGCGTCGCCGTACTGTTCCTTCAACCATGCCTGCACTTTTTGCAGACCTTCCGTCGTCAATGTGTAAGTCTGGAACGACTGCCCGAAAATGCCCTGCTTCTGGCTGGCGAGGATGCCGTCTTGGACGCCCTGTTCGAGACTGGCCTTTTCCGAGTTGCGCTCACCCTCGTTCACGAGGAACGAGATGTCGCCCCGATTAGTCTCCTGCAAATTGCGGTTGAGCGTATCCCCGATCATGACCGCCAACGTTTGCAAGCTGACGATAGCTGCCACACCCGCCGCGATGCATAGCAGCGCGAAGAAAGTGCGCCGTCCATTCACCCGCAGGTCATTGATTGAGTGTTTGATGTAGAAACTGAGTTGCTCTAGCATGTGTCCCTCACTGCACCTTGATTGCGGGCAGTTGTCCGGTCGCGCGTTTCTGGCGGATTTGCTCGGTCGCGGCGGCATGAGCGTGTGATCCGGCGTCAGCATCAGTAGCGACATGCCCATCTACCAGCGTGATCAAGCGATCCATCTGCGTAGCGACATCCATGTTATGCGTGACGATGATCACGGTCGTGTTCAACTTCTGCTGGACATCGCGCAGCGCCTTCATCACGATTTCACTGGAGGCCGTATCAAGGCTGCCCGTCGGTTCATCGCACAGCAACAGTGCCGGATTGTTCGCCAATGCCCGTGCGATGGCGACACGCTGCTGCTGCCCGCCGGAAAGCTGTGTCGGTCGGTGGGTAAATCGGTCGCCCATGCCGAGCAGTTCCAGCAGTTCCTTAGCACGCTTCACAGGGTCAAATTTGCGCTGTTTGGCAAACTGAATCGGCAGTGCGACATTTTCGACCGCCGTCAGAGTGGGGATCAGGTTGAAGAATTGGAACACGAAGCCGATTTTCTCGTTGCGGACTCGTGTCAGGGTACGCTCGTTCAGATTCGTGATGTCTACGCCGTCAATAAACACCTTACCGCTGGTGGGTGTATCCAGCCCACCGATCAAGCCAAGCAGCGTCGATTTGCCGCTGCCAGAGGGGCCGATGATGCCTAGAAATTCGCCGCGCTGGACGGTGATCGACACCCCGTTCAACGCCATCACGCTGACTTCGCCAACGCTCAACTGCTTTACCAAACTCTCGGTCTTGAGCACGACTGGACTAGCATTCATACGGAATCCCCCTTGAATGGTCACACAGAACTACAAAGCCATTACGCAGGATGGCATCATTTGATGCAAAACTCTGTTCATAAGGATAGTTCAAAATCTATCCAGAACTTACGCAAGATTCGCTATCGATCTCCACAATTTGTGGACATCCAATCCGCTATAATTGGCATGAATGAAGCGAGTTATCCACAACAATGCTATCACGACGAATCATGGAAATCGTATGGACGAAGCACTTAGCACTAGGGGTGGGAGAAACGACATGCCACAGGCGAATGTAATCCGCTGGCGTGAAGGACGCGGCTGGATCATCTTATCGGGGAGCGGAGATTTCCGCGCGGGCGAAGCAGCAGGCGTCGATGATATTGAAGCACAAGCCATCGGGCGCGCCTCGGCGGGCAAACCTCTGGCCTACGTCTTCGCGGCGAGTGACATCGAAACGGCGGATGAACATCTCGCCTCGCTGGAAGACCTCGGCGCGCCGACGGGTTATCTGGTCGATGTCCAGAGCGAAGATGATGACACGCTCAAGCAGCAGTTAAGCGATGCGGGGCTGATCGTTATCGGGGATGGCCTTTACCTCGATCAGTTGCGTTCTGGACTGATGGGCGCGGCGATTGAAGGTATCGCAGACGCCTTCGAAAATGGTGCGGTGATCCTTGCCGAGGGCGTGGGCGCGGCAGTTTTGGGATCGCTGCTCACGAATGCGCCGGAAGGCAAACGCGGCCTTGCATGGCTCGAAGAGGCTGCTATTGTGCCCGCCTTTGATACGGACAGCGCCCGCCAGCGGATGCGCGACATGCTCATCGCGCATCCTGACGGGTATGGGCTAGGAATCGGGACTGGCTCTGCCTTAGCGCTCGGCCCCAATGGTGAGGTCGAATCATGGGGCAAGCGCCAACTCACGGTGATCCTTGGCAGTCAGTTCAATCGATAGCCACGTCGGGATGCATTCCGCATGGCAACAGTACCGCGACAGCACCTTGCCGACCAGTCAGCTTTAGAAGCAGCGAAAGGAACCCATGACTGACCAAGATCAACATGTAGAAACCTATGATTTTCGTAGTCCGGTCGATTACATCCCGCAGCGTGTGATCTCGCTCGTGCCGAGCGTGACCGAATCGCTGTTCGACCTCAATCTCGGTGATCGGGTGATCGGCGTGACGGACTACTGCACGCGTCCCGAAGATACTGTCAACAACATCCCGCGTGTCGGTGGCACAAAAAACCCCGACATCGAGCGCATCAAACTGCTGCGGCCTGATCTTGTGATCATGAACACCGAAGAAAACCGCCGTGAAGACGCCGAAGCGCTCACCGCCGCTGGCCTCGCCGTCTGGGAAACCGGGCCGCGTACCGTCAAGGAAGCCATCGAACTGCTGTGGCAAATCATGAACGTCTTCGAAGAAGCCGCCATGACCGAGCGTGTGCGTCAGATCGAAATCAATTACGAGATGACGCTCAAGTATATGACCGCTGAACCCGCTGTCCGTGCCTTTGTCCCCATCTGGCGCGATCCGTGGATGACCTTCAACCGCGATACCTATCTTCATGATCTTCTGGCGACGATTGGCGTGGAAAACATCTTCGCGGATCGGGATCGTCAATTCCCATTAGGCGCGGAACTTGGCACGCACGCCCCGTTGCCTGCTGATGATCCGCGCGTAGAAGGCCGCGATACCCGTTATCCTCGTGTCTCGCTTGATGAAGTTATCGCCGCCCAACCTGATCTGATCTTGCTGCCAAGCGAACCCTTCGCCTTCAGCCAATCAGATGTCGATGAACTCAGCAGATTAGCTGTTCCGGCGGCAAAAACTCAGCAGATTTTGTTAGTCGATGGCAGCTTGTTGACGTGGCACGGGACGCGCTTGGCCTACGCGCTGCAAGAATTACCGCCGATCATCAACACAGTACGCACGGCCTTACGTAGGTAGACATTGTCAGGGGTTGTTACCAATCCGCATTATCGCCCATGCATCAGTGCTGTCTGGCTTGGGTATAATCCCGCAAAAATCATTGCGTCTCATCGATAAGCAGGAGGAATCACTGTGTATTTCATCGAAAAAGAGATCGCGGAACAACCTGATGTAATTGGCAACCTGATCCACCAAGGAACACCCATAGCGCAGCGCATTGCCCGTGCGATCAGCGAGTTTAACCCCGCTTTTGTCTTGATTGCGGCGAGAGGCACCTCGGATAATGCGGGGCGCTACGCACAATATCTGATGGGCATTCATGCCAAGTTGCCGGTGGCGCTGGCAACGCC
>JAHBVJ010000053.1 GCA_019637615.1 Anaerolineae bacterium
TTTCCGCAACCAGTTCCTTCTGCATTCGCTCGAACTCGAAGTCCATGCGCCCTTGCAGCGGCTCCATGTTGCCCCCTGTGACACTTGCGCCGTAGTCGCGCCAGACGACGCCGCAGAGAATGTGCATGGCAGTGTGAGTCCGCATGAGCTTATGGCGCAGCGTCCAGTCGAGTACACCGTGTACGGCGGTGCCAACATCCGGCAGTTCAGCATTGCCGATGATGTGCAGGTTGACCTTTTCGACCTTGGTGACGGTGTAGACCTGATTGCCTGCCACCAGTTCGCCAACATCATTCGGCTGCCCGCCCCCACCGGGGTAAAACGCGGTGCGGTCAAGGCTAACCGCACGGGTGGCGGGATCGACGGCGGTCACCGTGGCGGTGAACTGCTGCACATAACTATCGACGTGATAAATAAGCTCGGTCATAGGGCACTTTCCAGTGATAGTAAAGTACTAGATAGGGGGTGATTATAAGCGCTGCTTGCCCCTCTGTGTCCAACTTGGCGGAGAGAGGGGCAAACGGTGAGGCTAGACCTCGTTGATGAAGGCGAAGATCATCGGACGGCGTTTGGTTTCGTTGTAAAACAGCTTGCCGAGCGCGTCTTGCACCAATTCATACTTATTGCCGTTGGCGCTGGGGTTTTGTTGCAGCACACGGCGGATGGTCTGGCGGGCGCTATCCATCAGGTCATCTGCATCGCGCAGGAAGACGAAGCCGCGCGAGATGATCTCCGGATCAGCCAGCACTTCACGTGTTCTGCTGTTGATGACAGCGTTGACAACCACGACACCATCACGCGCCAGCGTCTCGCGGTCACGCATCACAGCGGGGCCGATGTCACCGACGCCGGAACCGTCTACAAACACGTAGCCGCCGGGGATGCGGTCACCAACGGTCATCGTGCCTTTGGCGTCAAACGTCAACATCGTACCGTTCTCGACCACCGCGATATTCTCACGGGGGATGCCGAGTTGTTCGGCTAGATGCGCGTGCGATTTCAAGTGACGTAGTTCACCGTGAACCGGAATAAAGTACTTTGGACGCACCAAGTTGATGAGTAATTTTTGCTCCTCTTGGCTGGCGTGCCCGGAGACATGCACCTGCTCAATCGGATCATAAATGACATTCGCCCCGCGCTGAAAGAGGCGGTTGATGATGCGGTGTACCATTTCTTCGTTGCCGGGGATCGGGTGCGCGGACATGATCACCGTGTCACCCTGCTGGATCGACAGCCGATCATGACGCCCCGCCGCGAGACGCCCCAAGACCGCTGACGGTTCGCCCTGTGTGCCCGTCGCCATGATGACGACTTCCTTGGGCGGGCGTTTGGCGGCCTCATCGAGCGTGATGATCAGATTGGAAGGCAAGTCAAGATAGCCCAAGTTGATCGCCATCTTGATGTTGTCCATCATGGTCGCGCCCGCTATCGCCATCTTGCGATCATAGCGCTGCGCCGCCGCCGCCACTTGCTGGATGCGCGAGATCAGCGAGGCAAACGTTGAAACGATGATGCGTCCTGTCGCTTTACGGAAGACACGATCAAAGGCTTCATCAATCACGCTTTCCGATGGCGTCCAGCCAGCACGATCAGCGTTGGTGCTGTCGGACAACAGCGCCAGCACGCCGCGTGACGAGAACGAGGCCAGCTTGGCAAAATCGGGAGGCCAGCGGTCAACGGGCGTGTGGTCGAACTTGAAATCGCCCGAATGCACGATCAGGCCGACGGGCGTGTTGATGCCTAGCCCAACACCATCGGGGATGCTGTGGCAAACGTGGAACGTCTCGACCTTGAACGGGCCGAGGTCAAGTGTGTCGCCCGCTTTGAACGTGTACATATCGACGTGTTCGAGCAGCCGCGCTTGGCGCAGTTTGACTTCGAGCAAGCCGCGCGTCAATGGCGTCGCATAGATCGGCGCGCGGAACGCACCAGCGACATGAGCGATGGCTCCGGTATGATCTTCGTGACCGTGTGTCACGATGATCGCTCTGAAATTCAGGTTGGTTTGTTGGGAAAAATGACGGAAGTCGGGGATGATGTAGTCGATCCCCAGCATGTCATTCTCTGGAAACATGATCCCTGCATCGATCAAGATGACGTCGTTGCCATATTGCATCGCCGTCATGTTTTTTCCGATTTCCCCCAACCCTCCCAGTGGGATCACCTGAAGTGGGGTAGTAGCCATGTTGTTATATAGACCTCCATGATAAGTCAATGGTTGATTTTAGCATAACGCGTAAATGCCCGCGCAGAAACCACCTGCCTGCGGGCATCTAAGTTCAAGGTTGTTTGTCGTGGGCGTTCAGCCCTCTGTGATCGATTATCAGCGTATCGAGTCAGTTGTCAATATACAGTTTTACAGATGGTTAGCAACGGATGACGTGAACCGCCGTCAGGCCACGTGGACTCTGTTCGAGATCGAAGGCCACACGGTCGCCATAATTCAGGTTGCGGACGCCCTCGCCCTGAATCGCGGAGTAGCGCACATACGCTTGCTCACCCGATTCCATTACGATGACGCCAAGACCGCGTGTCCTGTCATATTCACGAACGACGCCCATATGACGCTGAGATAAAGTTGCCATGTCGTTGATACCCCCTCTAGGCACTGCTGATTCTAAATTGACAGTGCTATGTAATAGAAAAACTTATTAGTTTATGAACACAACTAAAGACATTCTAATCATAGTCGCGTTGAAAGTCAACAGATTTACCAGTAAATTTCGTACAAGATGCACAAAATTCATAATCATTATACATAAGAAAGCGTAAAGGCTCAATGGATAGCTAACGATTGTGTCTCTTCTGTAATCGGTTGTTATGGGGACTGTGAGCGTAAGAACAGGTTTGACAAACAAGTTGAGATTTCTTGCGAATTGGTCAACAATGACAACAGATATTTCAACTTAAAACAACGATAATTAGTTGTTAGGAATAAGAGCAAGGAGTTTTTACGATGGTCAATCAGCAACTGGCCTCGATTAGCTTTGAAGAACTGTTGGAACCCTCCAATGCAGAAGCGTATATCAACGCCAAACTTGAACCGTTTGAGCGTGATGTGGATGAATATCTGCGTCCGTGGCGACGAGAGGCGATGGAGCATCCCTATCCTAGTCAAGGGCTGCTGCGCACGCAATATGACGATCTGGATTACGCGGGTCAGGTACAGTTTCCTGAAGAACGTCTCGTGGAAATCCTCCGCGTCCGTTCGTACTTGCTCGACATTTTTAACCATCCTGACCGCATCGCCGCCCTAAAGCAGGAAACCGCCGCCAAGCGTGGGAAACTGCCCGCCATAGAATCCGATGCGATTGCCTACATGCAAAAGCAAGGTGTTTCCGTGAGTATTGGCGACCTCGGCGCGGTGGTCAGCTATCCACAAGCGGGCGAGGATCGCATCAGCCGGAAGAAGCGCCTGCGCGAAGGGCCGTTCGTCAAGATCGGGCGCAGCGCACATTCGCCATTCGTCGGTTCCGCCATGCCGGACGTGTTCGGCAGCGTGCCCGCCATCGCGACGATGGCTGCCAGCCAATCGCTGGTGTGCATCCCGCGCAACAGCCGTTTCGTGGACATCGAGCGTCAGGCCGACCTCGCCACGTCTGCCATCGAATGGCTGCGCAACGAGCCGATCTTGCAGGGTCGCCCCGACGCTGATGAACTGCTGGCGCTGTGGACGAGCAACCTGATCGGGACGGTTGAGGCCTCGCCTGATAAAGCGCTGCGCCGCGCGGAGGCACTGTATAAGCGCGGAATTCGCAAGTTCAGGCCGTATTCGCCCGAACCCGGCCCCGGCCCCGAACAGACCACCGCCGCCTTGCGCAAAGCGTTTGGCGAGGAGATCGAATTATTCGTCGGGCAGATCGTGGATGTGCCACAGGCGATCCGCGTCGAGGAAGCGGGCGCAGACGCGTTGTACGTTGGGATCGGCGGCGGCGGGCGCTGCAAAACTGGCCCCCGCAGCGGGACGGTGATCGACTGGCCTGAATTGGTCTTCGGACTGCGCGGCAAGACTTCGTTGCCCGTGATCGTGGAAGGCGGCGCAAGCGAATACGTGGCGGAAACGCTGCTGGCGGGCGCATCGGGCATCGGCGTGTCGCGCATGGCGGCGGGTGGCACTATCGAATCTCCCGGCGGTGCGAAGTTCTACTCGGATAGCCACGGCAAGCTGTTCAAGCCGTATGGTGGCGAGGCGTCATCGCGCACGAAGGTGCTGGAAGGCAAGATGCTGGCATTCGGCATTCCGATGTTCCCTGAAGGCGAGACCACGCCCGCGTTCGTCCAGAAGCAGCAGCCGACCGTCGCGCTGAATTTGCACCAACTGTGCGAAGCTGCCGTGCTGGCGCTGGTGTTCCGTGGCGTGAGCGATATTAACGCCCTGCAATCGCTCGATCCGTCGCCGCTGCGCATCAAGACGACGGCGGGCAACCAGATTCAGCGTCCGCACGAGCACCTGTAGAAGAAAGTGCTTAGTCCTGAGTGCTTAGTAGAAGACACTAATACGGTTTCTGGGCTATCGAATGGTTTGTCCGAAAACAACGTTAAGATAGCCCCATACCTATTCACACGATAGTAGATGAACGAAAATCCCGGAAGCGATAACAAGGACACGCACAGCGATCAGACGGTAGAGCCTGCCGCGCTGCCGCGTATCCTACTGATTTCCGCGATGCAAGAAGAACTCGATCCGCTGTGGGAACTGTCACAATTCGCGTGGAGCGACCTCCGCGAACAGGGCGACGCGATCTGGTATCGGTCTTGCGTTCATGATGGCTACGAACTCATTTCCGCATGTGCTGGCGAAATGGGGCTGACGGCGACCTCGATCCTGCAAACAAAGCTCATCCTCCAATGGCGACCTATCCTCGTGGTCATGATCGGCATCTGCGGCGGGCTGGCAGATGCGGGGATCGCGGTTTCGGATGTGATATTTTCCACAGCGGCGCTCCAGTATCAGACGGGTAAACTGCTTGACAACAAGCTGATCTCCAAGGTCAGAGAAGTCAGCGCCAATCCTGCGCTCGTCAATCTCGTCCAGCAATTCATCGCTGCACACGATGGCGAAATGCGGATCAAGTACGGCGACGACCGTCCTGAGACAAATCCGAAGTTGTTTACGGGTGCCTATGCATCCGCCGATCTGGTGGTGAAAGACAGCCAGAAATTCGATGAGGCGCTCCACGCGGGAGAAGATGTCAAAGCGCTGGATATGGAAGGCTTTGCCGCCATGTATACCGCGCAAGAACTCCATGTGCCGTTCGGCAGTTTGATCGTGAAAAGCGTGTCTGACCATGCCGACAAAGATAAGACGAAGTTGTATCGCGAGTTCGTCAAGTTCACCTCGACCAGCGTGGCAGTGAAGTTTCTGACCGAAGCATTCATGCCATGGCACAAGCAGCAGACTACCAACATGATGAACGTGCCGAGCGTCCGTTCGTCCGGTGGGCGGCGTGCAGAACCGCGCATTCTGGTCATCTGTGGGGAACAATTGGCCTTTGAATATCTCAAGCATTCCGGGCTGCGCTGGAAAACCCGCGATATGAGCACCATCTATCCGCAACTCGTCCTCACGACGCATATTCGGAACGTCTCGATTGTGGCGACTTCGCTGCTAGCGGGGCGCACCGGGTTGGTAGAGGGCGCGATGCGAACCACCATGCTCGTGCGCTACTGGCAGCCAACGATGGCGATCCTGATCGGTTCGTGCGGCGGCTTCAAGAACTATACTAAGCTAGGCGATCTGGTGATCGCCAGCCGTGCGTTCCATTACCAGTTCGGCGGCTTCAAGGAAAGCGAATTGCAGGCCGAGATTCGATCCGTCGATTTGATTGACCGGATTCGAGGCTATCTTCAGGCTATCTCCGCCACCTACATCAGCACGCTGGTGAAGCGGGCGTACAAAGGCTTCAAGGAGAAGAAATTCTCTAGGAGGCCAACCGAGACGCCAGATTGGCATATTCAGCCCCTCGCCTCCTCTGACCTGTTCATCCGCGATGCCGCGCAAGTGAGCCGCGTGATTCTGAAGGACCGCAAGACGATTGCCGTCGATATGGAAGGCTACGCGTTTATGCGCTCGATCCAGCATCAGCGGCTACCACTCGGCGGTCTGATCATCCGCACGGTGGCGAATCACGCCGATATTTTGAAGGGCAAGAGCGTGACTGATTACGCCAACTACTCGTCCGCCTATGTCACCGCCAAGCTGCTGCATAAATTGGTCGATGTCGTCAACGCTACCAACGACTATTCGTACTCACCGATCGCCTGAGATCAATACGGCTCACGGCAAGCTAGACGTGTGATCCAAGAGGCGCGAGACGGCTTCGGACAAGCTGAGTCGGCGCTGCGAGACCTGCGCAATCACGGCTTGAATGGCGGCGGGATCGGCGGTGGCGAGAAGGCGCTGCAACAACGCCTCGCGCAGCCGATCCGCGAGTTCTAGCTCGATGCGGATTTGCTCGCGCACGCTGAGTACGCCCGTTTGCCGCAAATACTGGCGGTGGGCGGCGATTTTCTCCGCCAATTCCACGATGCCTTTATCTTCCGCCGCGACGGTTTGCAAGATGGGCGGCTGCCAAGCGGTGGCCTCATCGGGGAGTGGGACGGCAGGAACCGTGCGCAGCGTTCCATGATGGTTCACGCGCTCAACACGATGACCGAGATCGAGCATCGCACGCAGCGCCCGCACGGTGTTGTCCACGCCGGGGTGGTCGGCCTTGTTGACGACCAGAATATCCGCGATCTCCAAGATGCCCGCTTTGATGGCCTGTACATCGTCGCCCAAACCGGGGGCTTCGATCACAAGCGTGGTGTGTGCCAGCCGCGCCACATCGACCTCGCTCTGACCCGCGCCGACGGTCTCGATCAGGATGACATCAAAGCCAGCTGCATCGAACACGGTGACGAGATCGCCCGTTGCCCGCGCCAAGCCGCCCAAACTGCCACGAGTCGCCATGCTGCGCACAAAAACGCCGGGATCGCCCGACAGATCGCGCATACGGATGCGATCACCAAGAATCGCGCCCCCCGTGAAGGGGCTGGTTGGATCGACGGCGACGATGGCGACGGTGCGCCCTTGCTGGCGATAGTACTTGGTGAGCGCATTGACCAGCGTGCTTTTGCCCGTTCCCGGCGCGCCGGTGACGCCGATGATGTGCGCTTGGCCTGTGTGCGGGTAAATGGCGGCGATCTCGGCAGCGGCTTGACCGTTTTCTGTTTTCGTCAGCAAACGAGAGAGTTGGCGGCGGTTGGCGCGGAGGCTTTGCACAAGGTCAGTTGGATCGGGCACGCGCCACCACCTCACGGATATGCGTGATGATCGCGTCGGTGTTGGTGCCGGGGCCGAAGACGCCGCTGACGCCCATCTCCTTGAGCGCGGGAATGTCGGCGTCGGGAATGATGCCGCCGAGCACGATAGGCACATCCGTCATGCCCTGTGCCTTCATCAGTTCCAAGATGCGCGGCGTGATCGCCATATGCGCCCCGCTGAGGATGCTGAGGCCGATCACGTCTACGTCTTCTTGCAGCGCGGCGTCTACGATCATCTCCGGCGTCTGGCGTAATCCGGTGTAAATAACCTCCATGCCCGCGTCACGCAGCGCCCGCGCGATGATCTTCGCGCCACGATCATGCCCGTCGAGGCCGGGTTTGGCGACCAAGACGCGGATTTTGGTTTCTGTCGATTGTGTCATCGGTAAATCTTTCACTTGGTTACTGAGATGGGAATTTCAAACAAAGCTCAAATAACGGACATGTCCGTTTTTGTCCGTTATTTGTCCGTTTCTGCCCAAGCATAATATACGCCTCTCCCGCTACCTTGCATTCTCAACTGAGGATATTTTCCTGTAAGCTGCTTCAGAAGGTATCTCGCTTGTACGGCGGTTAGCTGACACAGCTCAATCACCTCTGAGCGAGTAATCCGACCAGTACTACGTACATAATCAATGACGATTTGTTCACGTTGAGATGCGGTTAGTCCTTTTGCTCTCGTATATCCCGTTTCTTGTCCAAAACGTTCATAGATACGTTTCGACAAGTGGTAAATTCGCGCACGTTTTTCACCGCGTGCTTCGATTAATCCAGCTTCATGAAGTTGTTCTAAGATGGCACGCCCACGTGCTGTACCTTTCTGAATGAGCTGCCCAGCTAATTCAGAATCTATGCGTCGTTCTTTGAATACAGTATTCAATACAATTAGCTCATCGACTGTAAATAGCCGTTGATTTTCTTTCTCTTGCTCATGAACAAATGCCGCAAATTGAAGTGAAGCCTCACCACCGTCAAGGATGACACGTACTCCGTCAGAATCGCTACGACTATAATCGGGAATGGGGCGTCCATACCGAAGTTGTCCCACATAGATCTTATCGATGCCTCGCCCCGTCTGCTCCACTAAGCCTATTCGCTTGAATGCTTCCGCAAGTCGTGGATTGCGTGGCTTCGGTTCATGGATCAACAAGTTCGCTAGTGTAATACCTTCCAAAAATCCACCCGGATTAGTGATCAAGAGATGGTCGAAATGCCATTGGATATAGATCGCACCAAGCCGTGAATAATCGCGATGCAAAAAAGCATTATTAACAGCTTCGCGGAAACCCTCGGCAGAATAATTGGGTACTGGTACACGGAACATACCAAGAGCCAGTTCGCGCTCTTCATTTCGGGCTAAAAATCGCGTTTCAATTTCTTGAAGGCTCTTTAACAAAGAGCCTGTGAAGGCTTCATTGACCTTTACGTTTTCTTGTGCATCCAATACTTGAAAGTGAATAACATGCGTGGGCAATTTATCTTGAATTACAGCATCTTTCGCTAAAAGCAAAAGTCCTGCAATGTTAGGAACTAGCTGGGTATTTCGTGTTTCGACTAGCCGCAATGCCTTAGCCAAGTCTTCATTGCTGAGTTCAAGAATACTAGCATCTCCTCGCAAGCGAGCGACGGTTTGCCGGAGACGTTCAAATTCCAGCGGGTCGAAACTATCAAAAGTCAAATCATCGAGGGGTTGTGCAGAAAAATCGAGTAACCCTAGATCAACTTTTCGCGAACGTTGATCACGGGGATAAAAAGGGATAGTTTGAGGCTTACCATCAGAACCAATTGCCCGCCGAAGTGCCCGTCCCTTTGTAGTGGCACATGGTTCAGGATATTCATCTACTTCGATAATGAGGATGGACTGCTGGTCGATCTCAGTAACGCTAACACGTGTATTGATATTGGGTACGGTATTCGTATAAATCGCAGCTTGCACCTTGCGGGTATCTGTTTGTTTACCAAATCGCGCCCTTGCCCCTGTGAGATTTCGATTATCTTCAACACCAATCAGTAGAATGCCACCATTCGGTGTATTGGCAAACGCGACAACCTCTTCATAGATTTCGGTATCAGAAAATAGGCGATTTCTGTCGGATTTGAACTCAACTCCGAGTTGTTCGCCTTTCTCAATAAGTTGCTTTAGTGTGTCTACTGTGATCATAATCACCTTATCACATATGCACTTCGATTATATGTTGAAGGTTAGGGTTCTAACAAGCGTTAGTTAGGTCAACATGATTACGATCCGAAAGCTCGATCAGGATAGCAAGCCGGTTTTCAGTTACACAGGCGATCTCGTGGCGCGGGATGCGACCTCGATCACGATTCAGGCGCGGTTCGGGCGTTCCGATGTCGATCAGGGCTACGTCGTGTTCCGCACGGGCGACCGCATGGTGGAATGGTTCTATATGGATCGGTGGTACAACATCTTTGCGCTGTATGATGTTGACGACGACCAGTTAAAAGGCTGGTACTGCAACATCACGCGTCCGGCAGTGATCACGGACACGGAGGTCGGCTGGGCTGATCTGGCGCTGGACGTGTGGGTGACGCCAACGGGCGAGGTGCGCGTCGTTGATGAGGACGAGTTCGAGCAACTGCCACTGGACGCGGAGGTTCGGAGCGCGGCATGGCAAGCCGTAGCAGACATCTTCGAGCATGTTGAGCGGCGCGAATCGCCATTTGACACTCTCCCCGCGAAAGACTACCCTGCGAAACAGCGTCTAGACTCATGATATTTGGTACAATGACTATTCGATAAGGTTGTTGTACCCTAGTAGCGATAGTTAGAACCTCACGCGATTTTTCATCGCGATAAGGATGAGATCGGATTGACTGAGCGCCACGTTCAGTTACACCGCAGTGTTTGTGATATGGAGGCGGCACATGGTAGCCCCAAGTTTGACGGCAGCAATGGAAGCAACGCGGGCAGATTTCCCGATTCTGGCTCAGGATGTGAGACCGGGCGTCCCGCTGATTTATTTGGATAATGGGGCGACCACGCAGAAGCCGCTGTCCGTCATCCAAGCGATGGACGAGTACTACCGCACGAGCAATGCCAATGTGCATCGCGGCGTTCATGCCTTTAGCGAACGGGCGACGGCACTGTACGAAGGCGCACGGCATACCACGCAAGCCTTCATCGGCGCGGCGCACTCGCAGGAGATCGTGTTCACGCGGAACACCACCGAATCGATCAATCTGGTGGCGCAGGCGTGGGGCGGTTGGGCGCTCAAGGCAGACGATGAGGTCGTGCTGACCGAGATGGAACATCACGCCAATATCGTGCCGTGGCAGATCATCGCAGAACGGGTCGGCGCGAAGGTGCGGTATATCCCGATTTTTGATGACGGCACCCTCGATATGGCGGCGTATCGCAAGCTGCTGGAGTCGGGGCGCGTGAAGATGGTCGCGGTGACGTATGTGTCCAATGTGCTCGGCACCATCAACCCCGTGCAGGAGATTGTGCGGTTGGCGCATCAGGCGAACGCGCTGGCACTGATCGATGCTGCGCAAGCCGCCCCACACATGCCGCTGAACGTCCAGCAAATCGACGCCGAATTCGTGGCATTTTCGGGGCACAAGATGCTCGGCCCGACGGGCGTTGGCGTGCTGTACGGCAAGCGTGATCTGCTGGACGCGATGCCCCCATTCATGGGCGGCGGCAGCATGATCCGCGCGGTGACGCTGGCAAAGACGACTTACGCCGATTCGCCCCAGAAATTCGAGGCTGGTACGCCTGCCATCGCGGAAGCGGTGGGACTGGGCGCGGCAATCGACTATCTGAACAAGATCGGCTTGGATGCGATCCACGCTCATGAGGCGGCGCTGACGAGCTACACGATGGACGGGCTTGCCAAGATTGCGGGCTTGCGCATCATCGGGCCGGACGCGAAGGCACGCGGCGGAATGGTCAGCTTCGCGCTGGACGGCGTCCACCCGCACGATCTGGCGGCAGGGCTGGACAGCGCGGGGATCGCGGTGCGGGCGGGACATCACTGCGCGATGCCGCTGCACGATCGATTCAAACTGACCGCAACCACCCGCGCCAGCTTCTACTGCTATAACACGCTGGCGGAAGCCGACAAGCTGATTGAGACGGTTGAGCAAGTACGACGATTCTTCGCATGAGGTGAAGCATGAGTGTGCAGCCCCAACAGCCACAAGTGCCCGTATCATGGCAGGAGTTCGAGCAGTTCTTCCTGCGTCCGGAAAACGCCAGCCGTTCATATGAGTACATTGACCGTGAGATCGTCGAAGTCACGCTCGATAGTCTGGCGTCGGTGGTGGGCGCGAATATCGTCGCTTACGTCGGGATGTTCGTGATGCAGCAGAAGTTGGGGTATCTGACCGGCGCGAATGGCGGCTACCGACTGGGCAGCAACGCGGTGATCCCTAGCTGCGCGTTCGTACCGAAAGAACGCCGCCCGACCGTGACCGACGAGTATTATTCTGCCGTTGTCCCCGCCTTCGTGGTAGAGGTCAAGGCGCGCGGTGAGACGTACTTGAGTTTGCTCACCAAAGTCGTGATCTACCTGAAGCACGGAGTGAATATCGTCTGGCTGGTGCAGCCAGAAAAACGCCGCGTGGAGGTCTTCACCAGCACTGGACTCGCGGTCGCCGGATTCGAGGACGCGCTCGATGGTGGCGCGGTCTTGCCCGGTTTCACGATCAAGGTGAAAGACCTGTTCGCGGGCATCGAATAAGTGAGGTAAGCAATGGATTTTTACGCTGAAAACATCCTTGATCATTTCAAGAACCGCCGTAACTGGCGCGTGCTTGATCCGGCTGATGTTGATCATGAGGAAAACAACCCCCTGTGCGGTGACCATTTGCGGCTGACGCTGCGGGTCAAGGATGACGTGATTACGGACGTTGGCTGGGCGGGCGACGGCTGCGCGATTTGCATGGCGTCGGCGTCGATGCTCGGTGAAGAACTGGTCGGCAAAACGCTGGAAGAGGCCAAGCACATCACTAAAGAACACGTGATGGAGAATATCGGCGTGCCGCTGGGCGCAGTGCGGGTTAAATGCGCGCTACTGTCCTTGAAGGTGCTCAAGGTGGGCGCGTACGGGTTGGCTGGTTGGCGCGACGAGGAAAAGTAAAGCACGGCATAGATCGGTAAACACCACTCATGGCAGTTGAACGCGTTACGATCCTCGATTCCAAGCGTATCATCCTCGGCGTGACGGGCAGCATCGCCAGTTATAAGAGCGCCGACCTCGCCAGCAAATTGGTGCAAGCGGGCGCGACCGTGGATGTGATTTTGACGGAGGCGGCGCAGCAATTCATCACGCCGCTGACGTTCCAAGCAGTAACGGGGCAACCCGTATACACCAGCATGTGGCATACGGACACGAGCGGCGGGTTGCCCACGCACATCGCACATGTGGGGCTGGCGGAGGGCGCGGATTTGTTCGTGATCGCCCCCGCGACGGCACATCACATCGCCAAGCTCGCGAATGGCTTCGCTGATGACCTGATCTGCCTGACGGCATTGAGCTGCCGCTGCACGATCATCGTCGCGCCCGCGATGGATGGCAGTATGTACGAGCATCCCGCGACGGTCGAGAACCTGAAGAAGCTGCAAGAACGCGGCGTGATCGTGATCGAGCCGGAAGAAGGGCGCTTCGCCAGCGGGTTGATAGGGCGGGGGCGTTTGCCCGAAACGCCAACACTGATGGGGCAAATCCGGCACGCGCTCGGACGCGAATGGGGAGGCTTGATCGATAGGCATGTGGTGGTGACGGCGGGCGGCACGCGGGAAGCTATCGATCCCGTGCGGTACGTGACCAACCACTCGTCCGGTAAGCAGGGCTACGCGGTGGCGCAAGCGGCGCTGGATGCGGGCGCGAACGTGACGTTGATCAGCACGCCGACTGGCCTGCCGACGCCCGTCAACGCGAGTCTGATCCTCGTGGAAAGCGCTGAGGAGATGCAGCAAGCCGTACTCGATCTGCTGCCTACAGCGGACGCGCTGATCATGGCGGCGGCGGTGGCGGATTTCCGTCCGGCTGAGGTGGCGGCGCAGAAGATCAAGAAGACCGAGGATGAACTCGTCTTGCGGATGACGCGTACCGAGGACATCCTGCTGACGGTGGGACAGCAGCGCAAGCAAACCGGACGGCCTTCGGTGCTGGTCGGGTTCGCGGCGGAAACGCAAGACCTGATCAAGAATGCCAAGTCCAAGCTCAAGCGGAAGAACGCCGATTACATCATCGCCAACGACGTAACGGCTCCCGGCGCGGGATTCCAGTCCGAGACAAATGTGGTCACGATCCTCGGTTCGGATGGCAGTTCGATCTCCCTGCCACAGCAGACCAAAGCCGCCGTGGCTGAAGCAATCATCCAGCGGGTGGCGGCACGTTTGCAGACGGTTCCACATCATACGACTATCCCCGATGAGGTCGATGAGTAGGGCAGCGGCTTTCCCCGTTGACCTGTAATGCTCCCTGAGATGATCCCGTGTTACGCTCAACACGGGATCATTGGCGATCCGCTGTGTGGTCGGGCGGGAGCGCTGGTGGCAGAACGGGTTGTTGGCAAGGATGACGGATGCGCCAACGGAAGCTGGACGCGACACAACCGATTGATAAGAAGCGCTGATTAAATACAAGAGAATCAATTCCCCCACGACTGGTTTTCGTAGACAGCATAGACAAACTCGAACGAGCGGCGGAAAACGATGCGATTGGCCTGTTTTGCCTGATATAACAGGCAACTTCAACGAACATCTGACTCTGTGCTGAATGACCTTTTATGAACCCAAAATAACAGGCAATTATCAGGCAGTAACAGGCGAAAAACAGGCAAATTTCGGAGCGGCAAGTTCATGCCAAATTCGAAGTTTCGTGATCTGGATCAAGGCGAATCCAAACCATCCAGCGACGCAGTAGCATACCCTAACAGATGTGCAATAAGAACAAGTTTACAACATCCCCTGACGCATGTCAAGTTATAGCTCTCTAACTTTTGTCAAAAGTGTCATACTTGAGCCGAGAAATGATCTTAACAATTGAACTTATGTCAGGAGCAGTTTGAATGACCATTGCTGTGATCCCGCAACCACGTTCGCTGGTGGTTAAAGAGGGGCAGTTCGTTATCACCACGAATACACACATCGAGGCACAGTCCGGCGCGTATGCCGTGGCTGAAACGCTGGCGGCATGGCTGCGAACGAGAACTGGATTGCCGATCCCGATCCAGACGGCGGAAACGAACGGGGATAATGCGATCCGCTTGACGCTTGAGGCTGACCCAACCCAATTTGGTTCAGAAGGATACAAGTTACAGGTCAGTGAACGGCAAATCCAGATTCAGGCGTCCGAGGCGGCGGGTTTGTTTTATGGCGCGCAGACGTTAAAACAGCTTTTGCCGCTAACTGGTATGGGTCAGCCATCCGGCATATTAAGCCTACCCAGTGTTGAGGTCGAAGATAGTCCACGTTTTGCGTGGCGCGGATTCATGCTGGACGTGGCACGGCACTTTTTCCCCGTGGCTACTATTAAGAAATACCTTGATGTGATGGCGGCTTACAAATTCAACCGTTTTCATTTTCATCTGACGGACGATCAGGGATGGCGGATCGAGATCAAGGCGTATCCGAAGCTGACGGAAGTCGGTTCGCAGCGTGCCGGAACACAAGCCGTCTTCACACGGAAGCGGTTGCAGGATCGAGGGCCAGATGTGCCAGAAACGGACGGTCAGCCTTACGGCGGATACTACACACAGGATCAACTGCGTGAAATCGTAGCGTATGCGCAGCAGCGGTTCATCACCGTGGTGCCGGAGATCGAGATGCCGGGTCACTCGGTGGCGGCGCTGACCAGTTATCCAAGTTTGGGATGCGTCGGCAGCGGGTATCAGGTGCGGACGACATGGGGAATTGCCGAGGATGTGCTGTGCGCGGGCAAAGAGAGCACTTTTCAGTACGTGGATGCGGTGTTGAGCGAAGTTGTCGCGCTCTTTCCTAGCGAATACATCCATATTGGTGGTGACGAATGCCCTAAGGTGCGCTGGCAGGAATGTCCGCACTGTCAGGCGGTGATGCGACAGGAAGGCTTGAAAGACGAGCACGAATTGCAGAGCTATTTCATTCGCCGCGTGGAGAAGATTCTGGAAGCGAAGGGGCGGCGGTTGATCGGTTGGGATGAGATTTTGGAGGGTGGGCTGGCTCCGAAGGCGACAGTGATGAGCTGGCGCGGCGCACAGGGCGGGATCGAGGCGGCATCGGCGGGGCATGAGGTGGTTATGACGCCGAATACGCACTGCTATTTTGATTATTATCAAGCGGACGATGTGGAGCATGAGCCGCTGGCGCAACCGATTTCTCTGCCGTTGGAACAGGTTTATCGTTTTGATCCGGTAGAAGGTGTGCCGACGGACAAGCAACCTCACGTGCTAGGCGGGCAAGCCAATTTGTGGACGGAATACATCCCGACCGAAGCCCATCTCGATTATATGGCGTTCCCGCGACTGCTGGCGCTGGCGGAGGCGGTGTGGACGCCCTCGCCGCGAGCGTCGTATACAGAGTTTATGGCGCGGTTAGAGGTACATCTGGAACGGTTGGATCGGGTAGGGATCAATTTTCGGAAGCCGTAGGAGAGACAGGGGGAAATTGCCAACGCAGAGTATGAAACGTGTCGGTAATGCCGCCCGACTGCCCCTCTTGGCGAAGTGAAGAGGGGCAATGCAACAAGGACAGCAGCGAACTGGATTAGTCGGTTTTGAGGGCGATCACCGTGGTCAGGTGGGCGGCACGCATGGCTGGATACAAGCCCGCCCCGATGCCAATGGTGGTTGCCAGCACGAGCGCGAAGACGGAGAGTTCCGGCGGAATCGCGATCAGAGAGCCATTGAAGCCGCTGATGCTGAGGTTCAGAATCTTGACGGAGCCGCCGGATGAACTGGCTGCCATGACGGTGTTGACGACATACTGCGCCAGATACGAGATGCCGAGTCCGGTCACGCCGCCAAGCAGCCCGACCAAGCCCGCTTCGATCAGGAAGATGGTCATCACGTTGCCATCCGTCGCGCCGACGGCTTTCATCAGGCCGATCTCGCGGGTGCGTTCGAGGATCGCCATCGTCATCGTATTGGCGACTCCAAAAGCCGCCACCAGCAGTGCGATGCCCCCGACGCTGCCGAGCATCAGGCGCAGGATGCTGAAGAAGCCGTTTAGCTGCGACAGATACGATCCCATGCCGGTTGCGTTGTAGCCAAGCTCTTGCAGGGCGGTCATCAGCGTGGCGACGGTTTCGCGGCTGGTAGCCTGTACGATGATCTGGCTGTAGGTGATGTCATCCGAACTGACGCCGTAGATGCGCTTGTTGAGATCGATGACGGTTTGGATGGGCAGGTAAATGGCGAAGTCGTTCGAAGTGCCGGATTCCATCACGCCGTTGACATTCAGGTTAATCTTGCGGAATTTGCCCTGCTGACTGTAAACGCGCAGTTCGACGGTGTTGTTGATGAGGTCTACGGTGACCGTCGATGTGCTGCTGCTGGATGAGGACGTCGATCTAGTCGATGAAGTTGAAGTGGTGGTCGTGGTCGAATCCGGATCACTGAAGTTGGTGGCAACCGACGCGCCGACCACCGCGCCGTAAATGTCGTTGGTATCGAGGGTTAAGGTGCCCTGTTCGGCATCCGCACCGAGCGAAGTGACCGTTTCGGGATAGATGCCGTAGACCTGCCCTGAGCCGCGTAAATCTCCGACGCGCAGTTCGATCTGACCACTCAGCGAGAGCACCGGTACGACCGCCGCCACGCCATCCATCGCTTTGATAGCAGTCACGGCGTCGTCATCCAAGGTGGGGCCGCTGCTGTTGCGGCGGAAACTGGCGCGGATGGTGATCTGTGTGAGAGACGCGCTATCCCCGATGCTGGATTCCGCCGCATCTTGCAAGCCAATGGTCAGCGCGATCAGGAGGATGACCGCCGTGGTGCCGATCATCACACCGCCCGCCGTCATGATCAGGCGGGCGCGGGCGCGTAATTGATTTTGAATGCTGAGATAGGCCAGTTCGGTGAACATGCGCTTACCCTCCTAAGCCTAAGAAGCCGAGCAGCAAGCGCTCGATCAGATTTTTGCCCTGCGTGGTCGTCTCGGTGGTGGTGGGCGCGACGGGAGTTGGTCGCGTGGCTTGCGTGACCGTGCCCGTGAGCGTGGTCGTGTACGTCTGCGTGCGGTTCAGGGCGTCGATGTACTCGACTTCGATGGTGACGGTGTAATCGCCAGCAGCTTGCGGCGTGATCTTGGCGGTTTCGGTGGTGTCGTCGCCGGAACTGAGCGTTTCGAGCAGCGTTTCCGCGCCTTCAGTGACGGTGACGTTGGTGCCCGATACTTTCATTTTGGTGAGAGCGGCGTCGATGCTGCCCAGATTGGCAATTTTCAGCGAGAGTGTATAGCTCTGACGCGCGGTCAGTTGGCTGGCTAACTCGGTGGTCTGGCTGACCCGTAAACGCGGCTGTACGACCACGACCAGATTAGCGTTCATGGACTGCTGCTGCGTGGTGCCATCGGCGGCGGTGTATTGCAGCGTGATCGGAAGGTTGTAGATGCCGCTGGTGACATCGCTGTTGACGATGAAGGCTTGGCTGACATCCGCTTGCTTGCCAGCGGTGAGATCACCGACATAAACGGTGTCGCCGCTGCCGATGGTGGCGAACGAACTGCTGGCGGTGGTGCTGCTGGATGTGGATGCGCTGGTACTGGTATCCGATTTGACGGTGCCGAAGGTGACTAACAGATTCGAGACATTTTGCGTGCCCGCGTTCTGAATGGTCATCTGGTAAGTGAACTGCTGACCGGGCTGCAAGGCGCTATCGGCTCCCTGATCGCCCGTGCTGTAAGATTGCAGCAACAGGACAGGTGAGGATTCGATGACGGGGTTGATCTGGAGCGAAATGCTGCCCGTGGCTTGCTTCTGATCGCTATCTTGCAAATAGGTGACGGTGAAGGACTGTGCTTGGACGCCTGCTTTGGCATCATTGGCGACGACGAGCGGCATGATAACGGTGGTGCTGGCGTTGGGCTGGAGATCGCCCACCGTGAAGGTGCTGCCCTGCGTACCCGCGATCAAGACGGCGTTGGTATCGTTGAGCTGGATAGTGACCTGCTTGGCGGTCTGGCTACCCGTGTTAGTCAGCACGGCTTTGACGCTGACCGTATCGCCGGGGAGGGCGCTGGTCGGTGATACCGTGTAGTCGTTCATGATGACCTGCGCCACGAGCGTTTCCTTCTGGTTGACTTGCAGGGAGATGCTGGCGGCGGCTTGCTTGGATTCGCCATCTTGCAAGTAGGTGATGGTGAAGGTTTGCGCTTGTACGCCCGCCGTGGCTCCATTGGCGACGATGAGCGGCATGATGATGGTTTTGCTGGCTTTGGCCTTGAGTTCGCCCACCGCGAAACTGCTGCCCTGTGCGCCAGCGATAAGCATACTGTTGGCGCTGTCGAGCTGAATCAGGACTTGGGAGGCGGTGGCGTTGCCTGTGTTGGTGATGACGGCTTGCACGTTGACGGATTCACCGGGGAGTGCGGCGGTGGGCGTGACGGTGAAGCCTTCGAGGACGACCTGCGAGATGAGCGTCGGTTTTTCGGTGATGGTGACGCTGACCGAGGCTTTATCGGAGTACGTGGTGCCGCTGAAATCGCGCGAACTGAGCACGAGCGGGACACTCGCCGCACCTTCTTTAGCATCCGAGGGCGCGATCACGGAGAGCGTGACGACAGAAACCGCGCCCGTGGCGAGATTGGGCAGGGAGACACTGGCTTGCCCATCGGCGGGCAGGAAGCTGCCATCACCAAGCGAGACGACGACGCCTTCCGCCGTGCGGCTGCCGACGTTGACGACCTCGAAGGTGATCTGCGTGGTGTCGCTCGGATAGATGGTATCGGGCGAGGCGCTGAAATTGCGCACCACCAGTTCCGGCTCGCCGGGGATGTCAGTCGGTTTGGGCGTGGCAGAGACAACGGCGGTCGCGGTGGGTGTGACGGGCGCGGCAACAATGGTCAAGCCTGTCGGCGCGAGCGCTGATCCGGTGACGGGATCGCTGACCTGAATGACGTAGCCGCCGACGGGCACGATGGCAGGTACGCTGGCGGTCAACGAGGTGCTGTTGATGAAATTAGTGGTCAGGAAGCCATAGCCCATCAGCCGCACGGTCGTATTCGCGGTGAAGCCGGTGCCGATGATGGATACTAAGGAGACTTGTCCGGCGGTGATGGTCGATGGCTCGGCCTGAGTCACGGTCAGCGGCACGATGGCGGTGGCAGTAATCGTGGCGGTCGCGGTGGGGTTGACGATGGGATCAACGGTAGCGCTGGCGAGCGGCGTCGGGGTTGGCGATACATCATCGCCGGGTGGGGCAGTGACTTCCTGCGTGGGCGCTTCGGTAGGCTGCGGCGTGGCGGAGGGCACGAGAGTCTCCGTGGGCGGAATGGCGGTCGGTGTGGAAGTAGGCACCTCGGTCGGGATGGCTGTCGGGGTGGCAGACGGCGTGTATGTTGCCGTCGGCGGGATGGGCGTCTCGGTATAAGTCGCCGTGTAAGTGGCCGTGGGAGTCGCTGTCGGGGTTTCGGTGTAAGTCGGCGTATAGGTTGGCAGCGGCGTTTCGCTCGGCACTGGAGTCGGTTTAGCGGGATCGTCGTCCTGTGCCCACATGGCGTTGACGGCAAAGGCGCTGAACAGCAATAAGGCCGTGATGATCAGGAGATAGAGTGAAGATTTACTACGCCACATGGTTATCGCGTTCTTTCTGGTGGTTTTCGTCGCTGGTCAGGTAGTCATCGACGATGTAGCCGTCTTTGAGGATGACCATGCGATCGGCGTATTGGGCAACATTGGGATCATGGGTGACGACAATGACAGTTTTCTTCTGCTTGTCGCATAAACTGCGCAGCAGACGCATGACGGTTTGTCCGGTTTTGCTATCGAGCGCGCCTGTTGGCTCGTCACCCATCAAGATTGGCGGGCGGTTGAACAGCGCGCGGGCAATCGCGACGCGCTGCTGCTGACCGCCGGAAAGCTGCGAAGGACGATGATCGGCACGATCAGCCATGCCCAAGGCGTGCAGCAACTGCATCGCCCGTTGCAAGCGTTCTTCGCGCGGGATGCCCAGAAATATCCCCGGCATCCCGACATTTTCCAGCGCGGTCAGGGTTGGGAAGAGGTGGAAGGCTTGGAAAACGAAGCCGACCATCTGGCTGCGGAAAGCGGCGAGGTCGTTGCTGGTGAGCGAGCTGACGGAATGCCCCGCCACGGTGATGCTGCCCCTATCCGGGCGATCCAAACCGCCGAGCAGGTAGAGCAGCGTGCTTTTGCCGGAGCCGCTCGGCCCCATGATGCCGACGAACTGCCCCGCCGGAATGCTCACACTCACGCGCTTCAAGACGGTCAGCATTTCGGTGCCGACCGGAAAGGATTTGATCAGGTTCTTGGCTTCGATCATCGGTTGCTCTAACATGTGTTCCTCCGCAGTATCCGCAGTAAATGTTCCTAGAATTCCCCATTAATTACCGGGGGGCGCGCCACCACCGCTAGGAGGCGCACCACCAGCGAAGTTCCCACCCGAAGGCATTCCACCAGAGGCCATAAAGTCACCACCCATCTGCGTCGTACTCGCGGTGTTATTGGTGGTGGTCGTGGTGTTGGTGTTTTGCTGCGTGGAGACCGTCGTGGTCGCTTTCGGCGCGACGCTGGTCACTGGATTGGTGATGAGCGCGGGCACTATCGAGGAGGTGACGATCCATGCACAGATGATCAGGATGGCGGATAGACGGCTGCCTTTAAGCGCGAAACGTGCGCCCATATACAGCAGCGCGAGATTCCACAGCCAGAACAGAGTCAGATTGCTCATAAAAGTGGTGATGATACGCTGTGCTAATTCGCCTAGTTTGTTGAAATCGCTCCACTGCGAGAGGAGCGCTGACAAGCCGAGTGATCCGCCTGTGCCGCCCGCCGAGAAATTCACTTGGCGCAAGATAAGCATGACGGCGAAGGGCAGACTCGCCCAGACCGCCAACTGGAAGCCGCGCCCCAGACTGGGCGCATAGCCGTTGAGCATAGGCACCAACGACAGCAGCAGCGCCTGACCGAACCACGTCGCCAGCAGCCCGCCAACCGCGAAAAGGACTAACACGGTTGGTGAACTGCTGTCGGTGGTGGTCGTGGCTGCTGCCGTCGCCGCCGTGCCTGCCGAAGCGCGGGCTGTGTTGTTGCGGGCAGAGGCGCTCGGCGTGGATTGGGCTGTCGTACCTGCGGCGGTGGTAGTGTTGGCGCTGTCGGTGTTACCCGCAGCAGGTGCGGACGAGGCTGAAGATGAGGATGAGGCGGCGGGCGGCGCGAAGCCACCGGTCGATTGGTTGGTCGCGCTGCTGCCCGCTTCGGTCGTGAGTTGGGTCGAGGGCGCGGTTACGTCATTGGGCTGCTGGCTGACGTTGGCGATGGCGGCGGGAGTCGCTATCGCTGCGTTAGCCGTGGTGGATTGTGTCACGGTGCTGGTCTGGTTGACCGCTGTGTAGCCCGCCGCCCCTAGGATCACGAGCGCCGCGAACAGCCAGTGACGTGTATAGGGCATCCGCTGAAAGAACGATTTTGGACGGGTAAACACCGCAAAAATCTGTCCGATGATGCCGCCTGAAGTTGAAGAACTGTTTCGCGTATTGCTCCACTGATATTGTTGGGAGCCGACTTGCGCTTGTGTTGCCATCTGAGCCTCTGTGCTACTTTGGCACTGTGGTATTCATATGCTCAGGATAACAACCAGTTCTTTAGAAAATGTTTAGATGATGTGGTGTTTCGGTGGGAATCGGCCTGAGTGAAAAGCGTGGGAAAATGGGGCGTTTTTTGCTATAGTCCCATTATTGCGTTCGTTTCCCCTCATCAGGAGTTCAATTCATGGAGTATCGTCGTTTAGGCAAAGCTGGCCTAAAGGTCAGTGCTTTGTCATTTGGTTCGTGGGTCACCTTTGGCAATCAGATGGACGTGGATAAAGCTGCCGCGTGCATGGCGGCGGTGTATGACGCGGGCGTGAATTTCTTCGACAACGCCGAAGTGTACGCCAGCGGGCTATCTGAAACGGTCATGGGCAAGGCGCTAAAGCAGCTCAATTGGCGGCGCGACAGCTACATCATCTCCAGCAAGGTCATGTTCGGATCGCAGTCTGATCCGACGCCCACGCAGCGCGGGTTGAGCCGTAAGCATGTGGTAGAAGCGTGCGATCAGGCTTTGGAACGCTTGCAGGTGGAGTATCTTGACCTGTACTTTTGCCACCGTCCCGACCCCGAAGTGCCGATTGAGGAAGTCGTCCGCGCGATGACCGAGCTGATTTTGCGCGGCAAGGTGTTTTATTGGGGCACCTCGGAATGGTCAGCGGCGGAAATTATGGAAGCCTACAGCGTGGCGCGCGAATATCATCTGATCCCGCCGACGATGGAGCAGCCGGAATATCACCTGTTCCACCGCCGCCGCGTGGAGAAAGAATATCAGCGCCCATATGCCGTAGCGGGACTCGGCACAACGATCTTCTCGCCGCTGGGTGCGGGGCTGCTATCCGGCAGATACAACGAGGGCATCCCTGACGACAGCCGTGTGAATCTGCCCGGTTACGAATGGCTGAAGAACCGTTTGATGAGTGAGAATGGTCAGCGCCAACTCACCGCCGTGCGCGAGATCGCGAAGCTGGCGACGGAGATCGGGACGACGATGCCGCGCCTCGCCATCGCATGGTGCCTGAAGAATCCGCACGTCAGCACGGTGATCACGGGCGCGTCGCGCGTTGAGCAGGTGACGGAAAATATGGCGGCGATTGACGTGGTGCCGCTGCTGACCGACGAAGTGATGAAGAAGATTGACAGCATCATCACCGATAACAACGCGGCTATCGATTAAGAAAGCAGGTGATCATGACAGAATCGACGTTGACGCTGCAACAATTCGCGGATGTTCAACTGCTAGATGACGAGGGGAAGCCTGTCTCGCTGGCGGATTTCGTGGGCAAGCGCACGCTGATCTTCTTCTTCCCGCGCGCGGATACACCGGGCTGCACGACGCAAGCATGTGGCTTCCGCGACGCCTTCCCGCGCATCCAAGAGGCCAACGCCACCGTGATCGGGATCAGCGCTGATCCGCCCAAGGCACTGGCGAAGTGGAAGGAAAAGCAGAATTTGCCGTATACGCTCCTGAGCGACCCCGATCACAAGATCATCGAGGCGTTCGGCGCGTGGGGCGAGAAGGTGAATTACGGCAAGAAATATATGGGCATTTTGCGCAGCCATTTCGTGTTCGGCGCGGATGGCAAGATCGAGGATACGCAGATCAAGATCAGCCCCGAAAAGAGCATCGAGAAGGGTGTGAAGACGCTGATCAAGGGATAGAGCCCCGAAAACAGCACGGGGATACATCCCGCGTACTGAAATCTGGGGAGATTCCCCAGTTTATAAAGGCTGCCCCTGATTTCAGGCCGGTTGGATGGCGGAAGTCAGGGGCAGTGCTGTTCATGGTGCAATTGATTAAGAGTCAATTGCGTTGAAGCTGACAACTGGGCTGTCGTGTCGTGTATGAGTGAAGCTTGATTGCAATCAGTATGGTATCCCAAACTCTTGACAAACTTCTGTTAGTGCCAATTTTCCGCGACTCCGTGAGATGTTCAGAAAATCTTTTGTATCTTCCTCAGTCTCAGGTATCCATTCAGCTTCAGGTATCCATTCAAGGAATCCATATTCTTCGCCTATATTAGTGACAAAATCTTTCAAATGAATTTCAGATAATGTTTCAAGCTCAAAAATTAGGAAATTGCCATTCTCTGTTTGTTTGAGAGAGCCGGCAAATAGTAAGCATTCACAACTTATTGCTGTATCAATTAACCTGCTAACCTGTTCAAAGAACAGTTTTCGTATTTTCCACTCGCAGATGAAATAGTTAGCCATAAAATCCCCTTGAAATATTCTAAAACTGCTAATAAGCCAGCGTTTTGAAAAGGAATTGAGCTATTTATCAATTGTAGTATAGATTGTAGGTGAAGCCGTGAGAGACAAAAAGGATGAACCAGAATCTCTTGACCAACTGCATTGAGACGCGATAATCGGTAATGCTACGAAGCATCGATATAGGAAAGTGAAAGGGCAGATGAAACGATTGCGTTTGATAGCACTCAGCAGTGTTGTACTCATACTGTCAGTTTCGCTACTTACCAAAATCTTCATCATAGATGCCGCCCCACAACCAACATCTTTTCCAACTGGTCAAGTGACAATCACAGGCCAGATTGTCCCCAGTGTTAATCCACGAATGCTGAGGGACGATGGTCTTATTTTGGAGAAAGCAGGTAGACCTAGGGATAGACGCATTATTGGTTATGAAAACCCTTTCGAATACTTTTTGTACGATGCCCAGAATACTGAAATCAGGTTGTCATTTACGGATGCTGGCCTTGCGAATCTTCGGCAACAATATGTTCCTAATCGCGACTTCGCACCTGAAATCTGGCGAAGTCATCCAGAATATGTCGCAACTACAGCACTATGGCAAGATTGGGCAGGAAAGTGGGTGACTATCACAGGGTCATATGATGATAAACAGGTATTTCAAGTAACATCTCTCATGGTTGCAACTCCTCCAGCAAGCCAATTTGCTACATCTACAACAAATCGACGTGACGAATTGGTTGAAATGATTGCATTGGTTGGCGATTTCCCAGAACTTCCTGAGTCAATTTATCCCTACACATTCCTCATTCTTGATGCCATCAGAGATGATGGTATGCCATTTAAGATCATGGTGTATACGGAAAACTATAGTAGCTGGACAAAATCAGCAATACCCTTTTCGCTTTTTCGCACATAGGTGAAATTAAAAGGGTGGCGTTTTAATCCGTCTCGCTATACCAAATTGCCTGAGTTAATTGAGGTACAAAGTATTGAAAAAACTACTCCTCCACCACAAACAACAATAACTTTTGTCCCGTTTGTCCCTATACCCACGTCTCCCCCTCTTGTTTCCGTACCCACAACGAACTAACGCATATGTGTTTACAAGTTAGCACGATACTGTTTTTCAGGTGAACTACGAAGGTCGCATACCAAACCCTCTTGATACTCTGTACGCTAAAAGATACCCATTTACACACGGTAATTAGGAAGGTTTGGTATGAACTGGACTCTCGCTCTCAGCGATGCGGATCGAGCCAGTTGCGGAGACCTTCGCTGATCAGGTTGCAGGCCAGCACCGCCAGCAGAATTGCCAGTCCGGGGAAAGTCGCTGCCCACCACTGATAGAACTTGGTGCGACCAAGCGCGATCATCGCGCCCCATTCGGCGGTCGGCGGCGCGATGCCTAATCCGATGAAGCTCAACGCGGAGACGAGCAAAATGATGCCGCCGACATCGAGCGCGGCCTTGATGATGATCGGCGTCCACGTGTTGGGGATGATATGCGTGACCAGAATGCTGAATTCGCGACGCCCAAGCGAACGGGCGGCAACCACGTAGTCATGCGAACGGGCGATGATGACGGATGAACGGATCAGGCGGGCATATTCAGGCCACAGCACCACGCACGACGCGATGATGGCATTGTTCAGGCTAGGGCCGAGCATGGCGGAGATGGCTAAGGCCAGCACGACCGCCGGAAAGGCCAACGTTACATCAGCGATGCGCATGATGGCTTCATCGATGAAGCCGCCGAAAAAGCCCCCGATGGCACCAAGCATTCCGCCGACCGCCAGAGAAACCAGCACCACGACCAGCGAGGCAGGCAGCGAAACTTGTGCGCCGTAGATCACGCGGCTGTAGATGTCACGCCCTAACTCGTCGGTACCGAAATAATGCTGTGCAGAGGGCGGCTTAAGGCGGTTCAGCAAATCCTGCTTGTTGGGCAGATGGGTGGCGATGACGGGCGCGAACACGATCAGGATGGCGAACATGAGCATCACCGCGCTGCCGAGCCATAGGGACGGATAGCGGCGGATGTGTTTGAGCAGATTGGCGCTTGACCGCGCTGACAGATTAACCAAAGCGAACTCTCGGATCGAGCAGACCGTACAGAATATCCACGAAGAGGTTGACGAGCATATAGATCAGGGCAATCATCAGCGTGCCGCCCTGAATCGCGGGATAATCCAAGCTGGCAGCGGCGTGTACCAGATATTGCCCGATGCCCGCCCATTCGAAGACCGATTCGGTCATCACCGCGCCACTCATCAGGCCAGCGAAGGCCAGCCCCAAAATGGTGATCAAGGGCAGCAGCACGTTGCGCAGGGCATGACGGATGACCACGCGGCGTTCACGCATCCCCTTGCTGCGGGCGGTGCGGATGTACTCGCGGCGGATTTCTTCGACAATCGCGGCACGGGTCACGCGCCAGACCAGCGCCAGCGTGAAGCCACCCAGAATCAGGGTTGGCAGCACGAGATGGTGCAACGCGCTGAGGAACGTGGGCCAGTTCCCCGTTAGCAGCGAATCGACGGTCAAGAGGCCGGTGATGGTGGTCGGCGCGGCGAGGCGCGGATCGAGCCGACCGGGGCCGGGGGCGATGCCAGCCAGATAGTAGAAGAGGTACAGAAAGAGCAATCCCGTCCAGAAGGGCGGTAAGGACGCATTCAGCAGCGAAACCGTCCACATCGACTGATCGAGTGCCCCACCGTAGCGCAGCCCCGCGAGAATCCCTAAGGGAATGCCGAGCACTATTGCGAAGGTCAGCGAACTGACGGCGAGTTCGATGGTGGCGGGCATGAAGGTGCGGAGGTCATCCAGCACGGGTCGGCGCGTAAGAAACGAGACGCCGAGATCGCCGCGCATGTAGTTGCCGAGATAGCTGAGGTACTGTTCCCACTTGGGGCGGTCTAGTCCCCATTTCTGGATGGCGGCTTGGACGACTTCTTCTTTGTCCAGCGCGCGTTCCCCTACGATCATCACGAGCGGATCGGGCTGCACGATGTTGTACATGGCGAACATGACCAGCGTGATGCCGAGCAGCATCGGGATAGTCAGAATCAGGCGGCGGGCGACAAACCGTAAGAGAGACATGGCTTGATGATTGATGCGACTATGTTTGATTGAAGGGTACGCGGGGCGGAGAGCGTAAGCACATCTCCGCCCCGCGTCGAAAGGTTCAGATCAGCGGGTTACTTGCTGACGGTCGAGAAGTCCATGAAGTACACGGGATGGAACGTGTAGCCCTTGATGTTGCTGCGCAGCAGATCGATGTACTGCTCTTGCAGCAGCGGGATGAACACGGCAGCATCCACATGCGCCTTTTGATATTCGGCATACGCGGCGACACGCTTGGCTTCATCGCGTTCCTTGCCACCTTTTTGGGCGGCTTCGAGGATGGCGGGAATATCCATACGGATGCGCTTGGAAACGCCGCTATCGGGCTTGGAAAAGTAATCCGACCACATGGTGCCGTCCAGATAGTCCGGCGTCCACGAGCTGATCACCATGGGCAGTTCCTGCGCACGGAAAGCCGTCAGGAAATTGGTGCTGGTCTGCTGGTCGATCTTCACCGTGATGCCAACTTCCGCGAGGTCGGCTTGCAGCTTGGCTGCCAAGACTTCACGCGGGACGCCAGCCGTCACACCGCCACCGATGGTCAGCGTGATCTCGAAGCCGTTTTCTTGACCAGCTTCCTTGAGCAGCGCCTTGGCCTTCTCTACGTCGCGCTCGTAGCGACCGCTGCCGTCTGAACCGAGGATGCCGATGGGCAGCATCGCCGCCGGACGCGAGGCATAACCGCCCGCGAGGCCGTTGACGATCCCGTCGTAGTCAATCGCGTAAGCAATCGCCTGACGCACCTTGACATCGCTGATGGGCAGTTTGAAATAATCGCTGGGAGAAATCGCCATATACAGCAAGTTGAGCGACTGACCGATATTCTTGGTCAGATCGGCATTGCCTTCGGCTTGCTTGGCGGTATCGGCGTCGATGTTTTGCGCGACATCGGCATCACCGCGCGAAACCAGTTGGAACGCAGAGGCGGCGTCGTTAGAAGCCTTGAGCGTGACACTTTCGAGCGCGGGCGCGGTCTTCCAGTAATTGGCGTTGCGCACCAGCGTGACTTCGCTGTTGGGCTTCCAGCCGGTGAGCACGAACGGCCCCGAACCAGCCGAGTTCTGATCGAACCATTCCTTGGCGGTATCGGTGGTCTCGGCGTCTTCGGCATCTGTCGCGCCGTGTTCCATCGCCACTTTGCTGTCGATGATGCTCATGGCAGGCGCAGTCACGACGGTCGCGAAGGCCGGATACTCCGCCGATAGCACGACTTTCACGGTCTGATCATCGACCGCTTCAACCGAGGTGATGCCACTGTCCGTGTAGTAGAAGGAAGGGCCACCCTTGACGTTCTTCAGGCGCGTCCACGACCACACCACATCGGCGGCGGTCACGGGGTTGCCGCTGGCGAACTTGGCCGCTTTGTTCAGGACAAACGTGTACGTCAACGCGTCATCGCTGAGTGTGTAGCTCTCCGCCAGACCGGGGACGATCTTGTTCAGGTCGTCAGCCTTGATCTCAAGCAGCGTCTCATAAGTAGCATGATGAATGGTTAAGTTGGTGGATTCATAAGCACGCGCGGGATCGAGCGTAATAATATCATCGATGTTGGAGGCAACGATGAACGTGTTGGCACTTTGTCCACGCACCGGGCTGGCAATGGTCAGCCCCGCAATGATGGCAAGTGTGAGGAGGATGGCACCTACTTTACGCATATGACTTCTCTTCCCATGTAACTAGTTTGAGCGCCTGCCCATTGTAACGCGATTTACGAAGGGTAGGACATTTTGTGCATTTTGAGCAGTGCCCTTGTGTATAATGGGGCAAGATCGGCACTGGACAACTGAACAAGAACCCTATTATCGCTGTCGCATCAGGCAAAACTCGTCAGGCAAAAAGATTCGTTCACTATCTCCACGGTATGGACGTGGGGTGTTCAATTTTAGCTAGGAGCAAAGATGAATAATTTATATCGGCTTACTTCTGCACAATCGCGCTCGATCAGCCCTGAGAATTTTACGGGCGAAAAGGGCAAAGCTGGCATGTCCACCGATGGGCCAGCAGCGAAGGCCGCGCGCGATCTGGGGCAGGGCTGGAAGATTTCGCCCTATATCGTGATCGCCCCCGGCGAGACGCGCGTCTTAGCGGACATCGAGGCGGCGGGCGTGATCAAACAGATTTGGATGACGCCGACCGGACACTGGCGCTTCAGCATCTTGCGCTTTTACTGGGATAACCAAGAACAGCCCTCGGTCGAAGCGCCGATCGGGGATTTCTTCGCGTGCGGGTGGAACAAGTACGCGCAGGTGAGTTCATTGGCGGTGTGCGTGAATCCGGGCAGCGCGTTCAACTGCTATTGGGATATGCCGTTCCGTAAGCACTGCAAGATCACGCTGACGAATATCGCGTCGGAGCCGATGACGCTGTACTACCAGATCAATTATGAGCTGACCGAGGTACCCGCCGACGCTGGCTATTTCCATGCGCAGTTCCGGCGCAGTAATCCGCTACCGTATAAGACGGATTACACGATCCTTGACGGCGTGAAAGGGCAGGGACACTACGTCGGGGTATATATGGCGTGGGGCGTGAATAATGCGCGATGGTGGGGCGAGGGGGAGATCAAATTCTTCTTTGACGGCGACGACAGGTTCCCGACGATCTGCGGGACGGGCACTGAGGACTATTTTTGTGGCTCATATAACTTCGATGTGGGGCGCGAGAACGGAGGGTATCACGAATTCACGACGCCGTATTCTGGACTGGCACAAGTGCTGCGTCCGGATGGGTTGTACAACTCGCAGACGCGCTTCGGCCTGTACCGCTGGCACATCACCGATCCGGTGCGCTTCCAACAAGAGTTACGCGTGTCAATTCAGGCGCTAGGCTGGCGGAGCGATGGGCGGTATCTGCCGCTGCAAGACGACATCGCGTCGGTGGCCTACTGGTATCAGACGCTGCCGACTGCGCCGTTCCCCGCGCTGCCCGATAGGGATTATCTAGAGGTGATCTAGGCAGGAAAACTACCGAGATCGCCCCCGACAGTTCATCACGACGGGTTGGGTATCTTCCAGCCACGTCGTGATGAATTTGTGCGGGACGTTGGCGGGCGCGGCAACGCCGTTCATGCTTCGTCGTGTGGCGCGCTGCGAAAGGAGTGCATCGAGCGCCGCATGATCAACATGGCGACGAGTACGATGCCCATTAAGACGATGAAGTTGATAGAGAGACTGATGAGAAGCGGGATCAGGCCGAGCACGACGCCGACGGCAAGCGCAAAACCGAGTTTTTGCAGGTGATTTTTCTCCAAAACGGTTTTGAGGCCGATGTCTGTTTCGGCATGAAGCCGTGCATAAAAGCGCGATAAGTCCCACGCGGCGAGATTTGCAGTCATCCCGACGAGCATCAGGGGCGTCGATAAGTTTTGAAGGCAACCCGCTACGGCGAAAAGGACGAAGGCGAGGAAGTAGAACGCGGGCGAAGTCAACGTATTATTGCGCGCTTGGTACAGCCACAGCGCACCGATCACAACACCGAGCAGCGCCAGTACATAGGTTTGCGACACGAGGAAGGCCACTGAAAAGATGGCGGTTGCCGCCGCGATGCAAGCAAACAGCAGACGGTTGGTGAGCAGCATCATAACCTGCCTAGCTGGCGATAGTGCGCCATTTCCTCGCGAATGGCGAGATCGAGCGGTTGATCGACAGCCCAATTCACAAGCTGGATGCCACTGCGGCGAAGCTGGCGCAGCATGACAAGCCGTTCCGCGTAGGCCAGCCGATAAGCGGGTGAAGTAGCGTCGCTGTAGATGTTCGCGCTGTAGGAGACGGGATCGGGCGAGACGACCATGACCGCATAGCCGTGCGCGCGCATCCTCGCGAGAACGGGCACATCCCCGGCTAAGAGCGGACTCACGATCACGAGCTGCGATTTGGCAGGAAAAACGCGGGTGGGCAGGTAAGCCAAGCTCTCCAGCGCATAGTTGAGGAGGGGAGTGGCGCGGGCGATGGCGCGGAGGATGCGTTCCCGCTGGACGCGCCCATAACCGGGGAACAGCCGGATCAGGCCGGAACCGTAGACTAACAGACTTACGCGGTTGCCATCGCTCAGAAAGGTATCGGCAAGGGCGGCAGCAGCAGACACGCCGTGCTCAAACAGGGTACCCGATGACGTTTTGACATCGGCTTGCTGACGCGCATCCAAGATGATCCCGACATCAGCGACACGTTCTTGTTCAAAGATGTTGGTGAACAGAGCGTCGGCGGAACGCGCGGTCAGCTTCCAGTTGATCTGGCGCTGACGATCCCCGATCTGATATTCGCGCACGCCCAAAAAGCCGATGCCCGTGCCGCCCTGACGGGAGGCGATTGGCCCCGCGAAACCGCGCGTTTGCGGCGGACGGATTTTGATCGGGGCGAGTTTGGGATAGCGCGGATACACTGTGAAGCTCGGCTTGGTCTCGTAGACCAGCGATTGTTCAAACAAGCCGGAAAAATCGCGCACGGTGACGGCGGTGGTATAGGTGTGATAATCCCCACGAGCGGCGGCGATGGTGTAGTCCAGATCGAGGCTGGTGTGCGCATCGAACATGCGGGTTGTCGATGAGGTGCCGTCGGTCTGCTTGATCCCCGCTGGCAGCACATCGCGAATCGAAATCTCATCGATGGCTGATCCCTCGTTGGTGACGGTGAGCTTGATCGTGATCGGCGTGTCCGTGGCGACAAACGGCGGCGAGACTTCCCGACTGATGGTTAGCTGGACATGCTCCGCACGCCACAAGATGGCGGCAAACAGATAGGCGACAAGAGGCGTGGCAAGGATGAGCACGCTCTGGTGCAGCGTGGCGATCCCCAGAATGACCAAGCCGAAGATCAACGCTAAGACGAGGGTGAATGTATATTTCACGGTTTGGCGTCTTGGATGACGGGTACTGGCACCGACTGCACGATCTCGGTCAGGATGCGATCCGCCGCTTGGGGCACTGACCACAAATCCGGATTGAGGATCAGACGGTGATGCAAGGCGGGCTTGACGAAGGTTTTGACATCGTCGGGCAGCACGTAGTTCCGTCCATGAATCGCCGCCCACGCGCGGCTCAATTTCAGGAGGGCGAGCGTGCCTCTGGGACTGGAACCGACGGCAACCTGACGATGCGCACGGGTTTTGCCCACCATTGCGACGATATATTCTTCGAGATCGTCGTCCACGAAGACTTCTTCGATCTGACGCTGCATCGCAAGCAGATCGGAGGCCGTGACGAGACTCTGCAAATGCTGATCGTCTTCTTTGCGTACGCGGCGACGATGGATGATCTCTTTTTCCTCGGCGGGCGTCGGGTAGCCTAGCGAGAGCTTCATCATGAAGCGATCCAACTGCGCTTCGGGGAGGGGGAAGGTGCCTTCGTACTCGATGGGATTTTGGGTGGCGATGACGAAGAACGGTTCGGGCAGTTTGAGCGTTTCGCCCTCGACGGTGACCTGATGCTCTTGCATAGCTTCCAGCAGCGCGGACTGCGTGCGGGGTGAGGCGCGGTTGATCTCATCGGCCAAGACGAAATTGGCGAAGATGGGGCCTTTGCGGAGGACGAATTTATCTTGTCCTTTGTCAAAATAATAGCCGCCCGTGATGTCGCCGGGGAGCAGATCGGGCGTGAACTGGATGCGGTGGAAAGACAGACCAAGCACCGACGCAAAACTATTCGCCAGCAGTGTTTTCGCCAAGCCGGGGTAGTCTTCTAGCAGGATATGCCCGCTAGAGAGAAAGGCCGCCATCATCTTGTGGAGGATGTCGGTTTTGCCAACGATAGCTTTACTGACTTCTTGAATGATTTGCGCGGTAAATGCTGCAACTTGTGTCCCGTTAGCTTCGGGCATAGGTCAGCTCCATTTGTTGTTCGATGAATTGAATAATTTCTTCAACCTGCTGGTCAAGCCGGGGATCGTAGGGCGGCGCGGGTTTGAATAGCCGATCTCGCCAGCGACGGATCGCACTTTGGGGCACTGGTGATGGCGCGACTTGCAAGCCCTGACGCTGAAGCAGGTTGCGGATCGCGATGGGAAGATCCAAAGTGTCGCCCCGCACCAAATATTCGACCTCGGATTCGCTGACGCTGTATTGATAAGCGAGGAGCGAAAGGACGAGTTTGCGCGCCTCTTGAATGAACTGTTCTCTGGAAAATGAACTCGACTGCAACGTGGTGAGTACTTTGCGCCAGATGAGATAGCGCGAGGTCGGTCCGTACTGGTCAGGAATATAGGTCGGGCGCGGCGGGTTGAGCCTGAGACGGCGCAAGGTATTGAGGGCAATCAGGATCGATAGGATGACGATCACGCCGAGATAGGCTTGCTGC
>JAHBVJ010000054.1 GCA_019637615.1 Anaerolineae bacterium
CCCATGAGGCAGTTGGAAGGAAAGCTCTTGAGAAAACACCGAGCAACTAACGATGGTTTCGACTTGTTTTAGTCTGTTTAGCAGCCAATTTCTATTACTTGGGTGCTTGGCGGCAAATGCAATAATCTCAGGCAGAATATCGTTAGAAAAATACAATTCATGCAACATGCCAATCGCATTTCCCGCACTAGTAATAATTTCCTCGCGTCTAAGTAGCTGCTCATTTGTCACCGATAGAAGATCAGGAAAATAGACCTCTCCGTATGTATTCGCAAGTGCGCGAAGTGCATACACACGTTCCCAATAGCGACGTTCGCTATCTAAAACGATAGCCTGTAAATCAAAAATGATCGCATTTGACCCAATTGCGGAGAGAATGTGCAATGCTTGTTGGCTTATATACTGAGGAGCGTGATATACCAGTTGAATGAGATCAAGAGCCGCAGTATCTCGATCCTTCCAAACAAATCGTTTAGTTGGCATTCATAGGCGCGTTGTAGTTGCGCCGAACTCCAGATGCGATTCAATGATCGAAGACTTTACAGAATTATCGATTCAGATTCATCGATAACACATATCTCGTTAGAGTAAGCCTTTCTTGTAGAAAACAAACTGCTGCGGATAAATGATGACCGAAGATGTTTTAGCGCGTCTGCCCTTCCGCCATAGCGGCACGTTCATTTGCCGCCAGCAGGACTCGAACCTGCACGTCCTTGCGGACACATCGCCCTTAACGATAACCCTCGAATCTTCGACCCACAGCAGTATGTCACGTTGAAAAACTGCGGATAATTTTGTTCGACAAGCCCAATTCTGATGCTCTATCCAGTTGAGCTACGCTACAACTTGCGCTGTAACGGCGGGACTCGAACCCGCAACCAGCAGATTAAAGATAAGGCTTATCTGCCGACCCGCAGCATAGTCACTAATGAACTACGGATAAGTGCTGGAGAACGAGTGCATTTGACCACTCTGCCACAGCGCGATGAGCCGCGCTGACGGGATTCGAACCCGCGTTTCCTTTTTGCAGAAAGATAACGTTCTGCCAATCGACCCGTAGTGTTTACAATCATACACGGGTGTTAGCGGTTTGGGAAGGGTCAAATTTGAATAACGACCAACGTTAGCGCATTGAGATTTTCGTCTGCGTTTGCATCACGTTTTGATCAACGGGCGCGGTCTTGGGACGGCGCGGGAAAATGAATAGGCCATAGATCAGCAGTCCAAGCCCACTCATGAGACCCATCACGATCAAGGCGCTGGCGGCGGACAGCAGTAACCGCGTCGTGGTGTTGAGCGGGATCACCAATGGCGACATCTCGGCGTTGACGGGGGGACGCTCCACGATGCCGAATTCGTGCTCGATGCGCTCACCACTATCTAGTGTGAACACGAACGGTTTGTCCTCAAGCTGCACGTACAGCGGGCTATCGACTTTGAGCGTATATTGCACTTGAGCGGGCAGATTTTCAAAGCATTGGGCGGTGGTGCTGGTGGTGATGGCGTTGCTGACGATGGCACCATTGCTGTTGGCGAGGCTCAGATTAACATCGGGTAAGCCAGTCTCGCCCGCATCGCGCAGCCCATTTTGATTCGCGTCGGCGTACAACACGACACACAACGTACCCGTGGCGGCTTGCGCACGCGCATGACTGATGGATGGCGTGATCAACAACTGCGTGCCTAAGATTGCCAACGTGACAAGTCCAACTATCTTCCGCATCGATCCGCTCCCTTGTTCGTAGGCGTGAGGTCATTATAGCATCATAAGACCTTCACCTTTCCTCCTACTTAATAACGAATTAGTCGCACAAAAAGTTCCGAGCGGTTCATCAGCCGTAGGTTAACAACAGAGCAAGCCCTTGACACGTCCGGTAAACTTAAAGGATGTTAGGCGCTGTAAGTAAAGTTGCCTTCCTATAACCATATTTCAACATCCGTCATACACAGTAGGACACTTATATGGCGTTCAGCCTCGATCATGTCGTGATCGCCGTCCGCGATCTGGGACAGGCCATGCAGGATTACCGTGAGTTGGGTTTCACGGTGATGTTCGGCGGCAAGCATACGCACAGCCCAACGCATAATGCGCTGATCTACTTCAAAACCGGCGCATATATCGAACTGCTGGCGCGTCTTGAAGGCACAGCTCAGCCCGGCGGCGTCGATTTCAGCCCGTTGGTGGATGGCGGCGAAGGGCTGACGGGCTACTGTCTCGGCTCGGATGATCTGGACGCCGATCTAGCCGCGATGCGCGCACGGGGCATTCCAGCGGAACACAGCATCGATGGTGGGCGCAAACGTGCGGACGGGGCGCAGTTGCAATGGAAAACTGGACGTATCGGCAGCAGTTTCACACCGTTTTTCATCCAAGATGTGACGCCGCGCGAACTGCGCGTCCCGACTGATCCTGCACTCACCACGCATTCGAACGGTGTGACGGCGTTGGTGGGTGTAGAAGTCGTGACGCCGCTGAACGACGAGATAATCAAACGCTATGAGCATATGCTTGGCATCCTCCCCGACGAAGTGGCGTTGAATGCGGCATCACGCACGTTTACGCTCACGAGCGGTCATCTGGTGCTGACCTCGCCGGAAGCTGCCGCGCCGTCCGCGCCTGAGGAGCCAAGCGCCCTTGATGACGATCTCGCGGAATCTACCAAGATCACATCGCACACGTTCCGCGCCTATATGCGGCAGACGTTTGAATCGCGGCGGGCAGAATTTGAACGTAATGGAGCGCGCGAAGCGCTGTACGCCGTTCAGATGTTGATGGAAAGCGTGCCGAATATCAGCAGCTTACAAGAATCCGCGTTTGGTCTGCAAAAGACGCACGGTGTCCGCTTTATCCAAGCGGGTCTGAGCGAAACTGACGAAGATGACGAGTAGTGGTAGTTAGGTTGATGGAGTAACCATGTCGGAAATGCCTCATCCTCCGCGTCCGCAGCGGAATTATGTGAAGATCGGTCTATTTGCGCTTGGCGTAGGCATGATGCTGTTCGCGGGCATCGCGGCGTTGGTGCTGATCGTGACGCCCATCGCTTTCCGCAACCTGAGCGAAGCCGATCAAGCCCGCGTGGTGCGGCGCATTCCGATCATGCGCGTCTTCATGCCGACGCCCGAAGGTGGCGCGGATACGGTGCTACCCACCGTTGTGGTGACTTCGGATGCAGCTTTGGCACTGCTCAATACGGCTGCGCCGCCCACCGCCATCGCTATCCAACCGACGCAAGTACCACCCACTGCGATCCCTGCCAGCGCGACATTCACAGATGTGCCGCCGACGGAACTGCCAACCAGCACTGCCATTCCGCCTAGCGCGACCACTGCGCCGACAGATACGCCCGCGCCAACTGAGACGTCAATACCGAGCGAGACGCCGCTGCCACCGACTACCGCCGCCGCCATCGTGCCTACCGATGCGCCAGCGACAGCAGCCCAGATCGCGCAGGTTGCTACTACCCTGCCGCCGCCAACCGCCGTGCCTAGCGCCACCGAGACGCCCGCGCCGAAAGTGATCACGGCAACACCGCTGCCGCCGCTGCCCACTAACACCGATATTCCGCCGACAGCAACGCCGCTGCCACCGACGGAAACACCATTGCCCACGAGTACGCCGTTACCCTCGGCAACCTTCACGCCAGCACCGCCTACGCTCGTCGCGACGCCTACCGATATTCCTGCGCCGCCCGCCTTCAGCCTGATCGGGAAGGTGGCATGGGAGCCGCAGTTGTGGAATAACTGTGGGCCAGCGAATCTCTTGCAAGTGATGCGTTACCTGAAATGGCGCGATAATCAGGCCAACATCGCCTCATTCCTCAAGCCGAATGCCAATGATAAAAACGTCAGCCCAGAAGAATTGGTCAACTACGTCAATTCTAAGACCACCTTACGCGCCCTTACGCGCTCGGCGGGCAGTCTGGGCCTGCTTAAGGCGCTGATCTCGCAAGGATTCGGCGTGATTATTGAAACGGGCTACATCGATCCTGAAGAGGTGGACAAAGGTTGGCTCGGTCACTACATGACGCTGATCGGTTACGACGACAACAGCCAACTGATCACATGGATGGACACACTGCACGATGTCCAGACGGACAGCTACGCCACGCAGTACGAATATTGGCGACACTTCAACCGCGTGTACGTGATCGTCTACGATCCCGCGCGTGAGGCCGAATTGATGTCGCTCCTCGGCCCCAACGCCGATCCTGCCTACAATGCGCTGCAATCGCTCGATCTGGCGAAGGCGGAAGCCTCCATGAACCCCAGTGATCCGTATGCGTGGTTCAACATGGGCACCAGTTTTGCCGTGCTCAAACGTTATCAAGAAGCCGCCACTGCTTATGATCAGGCGTTCAGCCTCGGCGTGCTGCCCTACCGCCACACGTGGTATCAATTCGGGTTCTACGAAGCCTATTATCAGACAGGGCAGTATCAACGCGTGCTCGATCTGGCGGATTACAACATCGAGAAGACTAAGGGCGATGAAGAGGAGCCTTTCTATTGGCGTGGGATGGTATTCGCGGCGACGGGACGCAGCCAAGAAGCCGTCGCAGAGTTCCAAGCGGCGTTGAAGTTCAATAAGTATTTCATGAAAGCAGGCGAAGCGATGGCGGCAGTCAGAAATGGCACCTTCCAAGCGCCAATCCTGACGCCACGCGGGTAGTTCCCGCCGACTCGTAAAAGGTCGTAAAGATTTCCCTACGGGCGATCTACGCCGTGGAATTCCTACGAAAGTAGGTGGAACCAGATACTAGGATCGCTGTGTCTCTTTTTACAGAACGTAATTGAACCATCTGTAAGAGGGGATACGATGAGGAAATCACACTATCTCAAACTGCTGGTCTTGTTGGTGGCGCTGTTCACGACGACGTTTGCGCCCGTCAACATGATCGAAAGCCACGCACAGCCGCCGTGCTATTACCGCGCCGACTGGCCTATCTATATCGTCCGTTATGGCGACACGCTCAGTAAGATCGCGCAGCGTTACCGCACTACGGCGTGGACACTGACATCCGCCAACTGCTTGAACAATCCGAACTATGTGTATGTCGGGCAACGGCTGCGCGTTCCACCCGGCACGCCACCACCACCACCTACACAGCCACAACCGCAGCCCGGTTACTACATCCCGATCACGTATCAGACGTTCGAGGGCGGCTTGATGCTCTTCCGCGCCGATAACGGGGACATCTGGGTGTTCGGCGGCAACGGGCTGTACTACCGCAGTTTCCCGGCCTATGTGTACGGCGGACTGCCCGATAATCCGGTGCGCGATAATCCGCCCACATGGCGATTGAAACCGATCATGGGCTTCGGCAAGGTGTGGGGAAATTATCCCGAAG
This sequence comes from Anaerolineae bacterium, assembly GCA_019637615.1. Taxonomy (GTDB): domain Bacteria; phylum Chloroflexota; class Anaerolineae; order Aggregatilineales; family UBA2796; genus JAHBVK01. The sequence continues at coordinate 5,346 of JAHBVJ010000054.1, forward strand.
TGCGCAATATGCTCGGTTGGGGCACGGAGAGCGAACGTAGCTGGAATATGTTCTACCAGCCGGAAGCCTACCCGAATCTGTTCACGGTGACGCTGGCAGGTAACAACCGGATACGTGTGTTCCGCAACACCTATGGCATCAATAACTGGCTGTACGTGCAAGGTGGCCCGCCACCCACACCCATCCCTGTGACGCCAACGTTCACGCCCGTTCCCGGCCCGATCCAAGTGGGTGCCAGTTACCAACTATTCGAAAACGGCCTGATGATCTGGCGCGGTGACACTGGCACGATCTATGTGCTGGTCAATGACGGTCGTTTCTACGAGTTCAGTCTCTCGCAGTATGGCAACTTGCCAGACAACCCCGTGCAAGCGAGAACGCCGATCAATCGTGTGCGTCCTCAGTTCGGGTTTGGGCGTGTGTGGGGCAATAACTGGTACATCCGGTTGGCGGTTGGGTGGGGAGTCAGCTCTGAACAGGGCTACACCTCGACGCTGAAACAGCCTTCACCGAGTACGCTCAGTGTATCGCTGCCGGATAAGCGCGAAGTGGCGCTTGACCGCAGTGTGCAGACGTGGAAGTTCACCGATGGTACGCTGCCGCCGCTGTCCCAAGTGACCATCTCTGAGGATGGTAGCGACGGCACTATACCGACGACTGAGCCGCTGCCTACGAGCGAACCACTGCCGACGACCACACCGCAGCCCACTACCACGCTGCTCGTGCAAACTCAGGCCGCCTTCCAGACCTTCCAGAACGGGTTTATGATCTGGCGTGCGGATACCAGCGAAATCTGGGTTTTCTACGGCAACGGCGCGGGCAAACTGGTGCGCTATTCATCGGTGAGCTACGAAGGCTTGCCGGATAATCCCGTCACGGACGCCGCGCCCGATGGCTTGAGCAGCCCCGTCAGCGGCTTCGGCAAAGTGTGGGGCAACTTCCCCGATGTGCGCGCTGGTCTCGGTTGGGGAACCGCGCCGGAGATGGGCTACACCATGAACGTCGAACAGATCGGCGTGTCCAGTGATGGCCCCATTCTCAAGATGACCATCCCGTCTGGCGCTGCCATCACCGTCAATGCGGACAACTGGAATCTCTAGCGAAGTCGGTTGCCACTAAGCAACTCTAGTGGCAACCCAGTACTTTCAAGATGGGCAGATCGGCGGCAACGTTGGTCTGCTCATTTTTTGTTGAAACGCTTGACGAAATTCTCGTAGGTTTTCAGGCGTTTCGAACCGAGCGGCATCAAGCGCAGTTTGACTGCCCACCATGTCGTGACGGCTCCCCACGCAAAGCGCCATGAACGCGAATTCTGCACCTCGGTCGGCGTGTAGCGCGCTTCAGGATCGGCGGCGGACTGCCACTTTTGATCCTTGCGCAGCGCTTCGACGGCAAGGTGTGCCATGTAGTGCGCCAGATCGGGCGCGACGGGCGACTGCATCCGGTGCATGGTCTGTGTGCGCACGTCACGGATAGCTTTATCCATCAACTCGGCGGAAGTCTGGAAGTTGAACGAATCCATGATACGTTTGCGGGCGCGTTTTTTCTGAATATTTCGTTTGAGCGGATCAGCCAGCAATGCTTTCAGGGCATCCACATAGTTGTTCACTTCGTCATCGCTCAACGGGATCAGGACGCCTGTGTCCGGCGTGACGAGTTCAGAATTGCCGCCCACATCAGCGGCGACGGGGATGAGTTCCATCGACATCGCTTCGTATAAGGTCGCCGCGATGCCTTCGTGAGCACTCGGCAGCAGCAGAATATCGCCTGCCGCCATCAATTCTTGCACGCGGATCGGCGTTACCATGCCCGTGAAGCCGATCTTGGCGGCGGCAGCGGAGCCTTTGAACATGGCCTGCAACTTGGGCAGTTCTTCGCCATCGCCCACCACCAGCGCGAAGAAATTCAGGCGTTCTTCCGCCAGTCGCTTGATGATGCTGGCGAATAGGAACGGACGCTTACGGCTGTTGATTTGCCCCACATACAAAATAATCGGCGTTTCGTCCACCACGCCAAGCGCACTACGTAGTTCAGGACGTTCGAAGCGTGCTAGATTCCAGTGATCGACATCGGCATTGGTGCGGATCACCATCAAGCGCTCGGCATCCACGCCATGTTCCAGCATCCACCGCCGCAAGTAGTTGCTGCTCACGATATTACGATCCAGCGGCGGACGGATTCGTGCGGACATCGCCGGATAGCCGCCCTGATTCCAATCTGACTGATCGATGTTGTTGAAATCGAGGAAGGCCAATTCCGGGTACATCGCCTGAAGATATGGCACCAGCAGATAGCCCGCCTCGCTGTTCGCGATCAGGATCGTGTCCAACCCGCGCGACTCGACCAAGTAGCTGAGGAAACGCGGATAGTCCGCCATGTTGATGAATATATCGAGACAGAATACGTCTGGCGTCAGCATGGTGAATTCTTCATACCACTGCTGCTCGGATGGCTTGGTCGTCACCACCGTGAAGCGATAGCCACGCTGACTCATGATACGGATCAAGTCGAGCACAAAGCGGTTGCCGCCGCCCATATCCAGCGAATCGAGGATGAGTAGAACACGCGTCTCGTTCGGTTTGCGCTGGATGCGGTTGGTGAAGGGCAGCGCAGTGATCAGATCGGTGTAAGGCGCTTGCTTGAACCAGACCCGTGCCGGAAAGTTGATCAGCAAATTGCCATAAGCCGCTTGCCACTGCACGGTGAACTGTTCACGCTGCTCCTTAGTCATCTCCGGCAGTGGACTCTCGATCGGGCGGCGCGTCCACAGCAGGTATTCGTGCAATGTGTAGCCCCAGAAGCCGTTCAAGGCCATGCGCAGCCAGAATGTCCAGTCTTCCAGCCCTGCTTGTGCGTGCTCATCATAGCCTTCGATGCTTAGGTATGCGTCACGACGGATCACCGCGCACGGCTGTACCCACGTTCGATTGAGGAAGTCGGCTCGCCGCTCGAAGCCTTCTCGCCACAAAAAGGCTTGTGTATCACAGCCCACCGACCAACTGTTACAAAAAGCGAACTGTGGCTGCGTTTCCAGCAGCCATACGGCCTTTTCTACGAAGGTTGGCTCGACCAACTCATCGGGATCGATGCGCAGTAGATAGTCGCCCTGTGCTTCGTGCGCCGCCCGATTCAAGCCAGCAGCGAGTCCGGCATGAGATTGACGCAGCACACGAATGCGCGCGTCGAGCTTGGTGACGCGTTCCAACTGACCGAGACTCTCCGGCGAATCGCTGCCATCATCGATGATCAGCCATTCCCAATCCACGCACGACATGCGCAGCACCGAACGCACCGCTTCCCAAAATACGGCGCTGGCGTTGTAATAGACCGTGATCACGCTGACCAGCGGATCACTGATGCCACCCTGTCGATAACCATAATCGGGGCGGCCTGTATTGGCAGGTGTGTTTAAGAATTCGGGTTTCACAGGCGCTCCTCACTTGGCGAATGCGAAGTCATCACGCTCATTAACCGGTCATAGACCAGCAAAACTGACGAACTTGGTTTCGAGGAAGTTCATCAAGCCTTCATGTCCCTGTTCGCGACCGAGGCCGCTTTCTTTGAAGCCGCCGAACGGCGCTTCCGTCGCGGTTGGCAGCAGATCGTTTATCCCGATGATGCCCGCTTCCAAGCCCTCATACATCTTGATCGCCGTGTTGAGATCATTGGTGAAGACGTAGGCCGCCAAGCCATAATTGCTGGCGTTGGCATAGGCGAGCGCTTCGTCTGCCGTGTTGAACTGCACGACGGGCATTACGGGGCCGAAAATTTCTTCATTCACAATGCGCATGTCGGGCTGCAAATTGGTGAGCAGCGTCGGCTCGTAAAAATAGCCCTTGCCTTCGACGCGCTTGCCGCCCGTGACCGCCAACGCGCCCTGCCCGACGGCTTCTGTCACCATTGCTTCGACCCGTTCGCGCTGCTTGGCGGAGATCAACGGCCCCACATTGGTGCCTTTCTCCATGCCGTTGCCGACTTTCAGCGCCTTGATCATCTCGGCGGAACGATCAATAAAGCCTTCATAGACATCTTTATGCACATAAATGCGTTGTGGTGCAACACAAACTTGTCCATTGTTACGGAACTTAGATACTACTGTTTGCCGAACCGCTGCTTCCAGATTGGTGTCAGGGAACACGATCACGGGGGCACTACCGCCGAGTTCCAGCGACAACCGCGTGACGTTTTGCGCCGCACCCTGCATCAACAGCTTGCCAACGCGCACACTGCCCGTAAAGCTGATCTTGCGGCAGATGCGGTTGCTCAAAAATTCTTGCCCGATGCTATCCGGTTCGCCGTTCACGAGATTCAGGACGCCCGCTGGCACGCCCGCTTCAACCAGAATGTTTACCAGCGCCATCGCTGTCATCGGAGTCAGTTCTGATGGTCGTCCGACCACGGCACAGCCCGCCGCCAGCGCCGCGCCCCACACGCGCCCAAGCAGCCACGCGGGGAAATTCCATGCCGTGATCGACGCGATCACGCCGAGCGGATGGTACACCACGAGCGAACGCTTGCCTTGCCGACGGTTGGGGATGGTGCGTCCATAGGCGCGTTTACCTTCTTCCGCGAACCATTCCAGCAAGTCGCTCGTGCTGATCCACTCGCCGCGCCCTTCGGTCAGCGGCTTGCCCGACTCTTGCGTCAGGATCGGCGCGAGTTCATCTGCCCGTTCTCGCAGCAACTCGGCGGCTTTTTTCAGGATGTTGGCGCGTTCATAAACGGGACGCTCTGCCCACGCGGGCTGCGCACGGCTGGCGGCTTCCAGCGCGGCGCGTGCGTCGTCGGCACTTCCGAACGGCACGGTCGCGATCACGTCTTCGGTAGCAGGGTTAATCACATCCCATGTATGGCCGTTGCTGGCCTCGCACCACTGACCGTCGATATACTGCTTAAACTGCATGTTGGTTCCTTCGTTGACAACAAAAACGCATTATGTCTGCGGGAATATCTCTTGGATCGGCAGCGCGAAGTTTGGTAGAACGGTACCGCCATCCAGTGTGTCATTAATCGTGAGCGTCCGCGCACCAACCGCCGTATGTATGGCAACTGTTTGTGTATCAGGATAGACAACCCATACAAGCTGTGTCCCTGCTTGTATATATTTCAATACCTTGCCGTGAATTTCGTTGGCAGTATTGCCGGGAGAGACCACTTCAACTGCGATATCTGGAGGAATCGGGTTAAAGCCTTTACTTGGAATGCTAGATTGGCGTGATCTCAAGACAACTGCTACATCAGGTGCCAATGTGTCAGTTGCCGAAATATCATAGCCAGCACCTTCCCCTGTTATCCACGCGATTGGATTGGTTTTGAGATAAATTCCGATGGCGATAATGATCTGTGCAGACACTAGAGATGAATACGGATTTGAAGGTGACACTTCGACGATCTCCCCGTTCCAGCGCTCGAAGGCCTTGTTACTGTTTTCAGGCAAATTCACGAAGTCCCAGAACTCCGCGCTGGTATACAACTTATGCAGCGTGACCATACCGGCTTCCTCACGATGTCTTAACGTATCTGAATTATAACCCATCCGTGCGAGCGCGATGGACAGGTGCTTGAACAAAAAGTGAATAGTTATTGAACTACAAAGTGAACACTCTGCTGTGCGACACTGCCATCGTCGCGAACAATGGTACCTATAGATATACCCCCGGATGATTGCACCCACTGTTGTTCGCGACCGTTTCCAACTTATCAATATCACTAGTGCAGGGAGTTTCCGATCATGGTTGAAAAGATTTCTCGTCGCCACATTTTGAAGGCTGGTGCTGCGTTGACGGCGGTAGCGGCGACGGCTGGCTTCCCGACGCTGTTCGGCATCCGCACCGCGCGGGCTGCCGATGACGATCCGCAGACCATCCTCAACATCGCGGCGACGGCGGAAACCTTCGCGGTCACGCATTACTATCGCGCCATCCAAGAACTGAAATTCAGCGAAGGCGAAATGAAGTACATGCAAGCAGCAATGGAATCCGAGCTGATCCACCTTGAATTTCTGAATGCCAATGGCGGCAAAGCGCTCACGGAAGAATTCTACTTCCCCGAAGGCACCTTCAAGGATAAGGTCATGCTCGGCACGGTCACGGCGGTGGCGGAGACAGTATTTGTGGCGGCTTATCTCGCTGCGACGCGCCGTTTTGCTGAACTCAATCAACCGTTGCTGGCGATGGTAGCTTCGCAAGTTGCCGTGGTGGAAGGCCAACATCTGCTGTTTATGCGCGGCATCGCGGGCAATTCGCCAGCCAACAACCTCGCGCTTGGCGATCCGCTGTTTTACAACGTGTCGGACGCCGTGCCGGTCATTTCTGGCCTGCTGGATGGCAAAACGGAAGTCGCGGGTATCGCCACCGAGAAGACGGCGGTCAAGTATCCGGGCGCGGACGCTGCCCGTATGGTCATTGGCAAGAGCTATCTGGAAGCGCCCAAGCCCGCCACGGATCCCAAGACCTTCCCCAAGATGTAACTTGCAGCGTACAGCGTGCTGAATCGATGACGGCGTGCAGACCGTCGTGAGGGTATCTTCAGCACCACAATTGAGGCATCGCCCTCACCCTAGCCCTTTGTTCGGAGGCGTTAGCGCGTCGGGCAGAGGGCTTTGTTGTCCCATGTATTTGCCTTTCCCAATTTGCCAACTGCCTCTTGACTCTGACCTCACCGGAGGGTGCATGATAGGTTCGTGCGCACCATCGGAGTGTAGAGGATGCAAGTGAGTCATGTTCAAGATCGGTGATTTCTCCAAGATCAGTCGCGTTTCGGTCAAGACGCTGCATCATTACGACGAAATCGGCTTGCTCAACCCACTGTATGTCGATCCGTTCACGGGTTATCGCTACTACTCCACCGATCAACTCATGCGGCTAACGCGCATCCTCGCGCTGAAGGAACTCGGTTTTTCGCTGGAACAGATCGGGCAGCTCCTTGATGGCGGACTCGATCATCAAGAACTGCGCGGAATGTTCAAACTGCGGCAGGCGGAACTGATGCAGGACGCTGAATCGATCCGCACTCGCTTGGCGAATCTGGAAATTCGGCTAAATCAGATCGAAGGGAAAGACAGCATGAACTATGAAGTCGTCTTGAAGCGCGTCGCACCCATGACCGTCATCTCCACGCGGGAGATCGTGCCATCGTCGGACATGATGCGGGAGCGCTGCAACGCGTTGTTGGATGAGGTCGGACATGCCTTAGCGCTGCTGAACGTACAAACCGATGGGCTATGCTTGGCACTGTACTACGATAACACGGCACAGGGCATCGATGTCGAGATGGCGCTGCAAACCACTGAACACGCACCCGCTGCGTTGGGACGTGTCAAGGTCTACCAACTACCCGCCGTCGAGACAATGGCGAGTGTGCTGTATCGTGGCAGCTACGACGCCTTTGATGCGGTGGGGCAAGTCTATGCCACGCTCGGCAAGTGGATCGAGCAGAATGGCTACCGGATCATCGGGCCGAGTCGTGAGATCTACGTGCAGACTCCGACACCGAACGCCAGCGGCATACCCGAAGGCGTGATGGAAATTCAATTCCCCGTTGAAAAAGCCTGATCACCACTGCCTATGATGGTTGAGTGATTTCCATCATAGGCACGTTTCTCAAGCATATTGCGAAATAGCCACATCCGAATGCGGTCGGCTACTGGCGCGATAGATCTGCTTGACCTGCTCCACATCGAACGGCACGCGCCGGAATTCCAGACTCAAGCGGTCACCTTCCGCGCTGAGGACGGCATAATCTGCCCAAGGATCGTACAAAAACTGTCCGGCTGGTTGGTTATGGCTGAAGGCACGTCCGACGCTGCCCGGATTGAAGAAAAAGGTGTGCCCCGCACCGATCCGTCGTAACTGCTGCGTGTGCGTATGTCCGCCCGTCAGGATATTGGCGGCGTAATCCTTGATCATCGCCTCGAATTCATCTTGCGGCATGTTCGGCAGGATCAGTTGATCGAACGACTGCGGCGTGCCGTGAAAACACAGCAAATTCAGCTTGTCGTTCAAGGGGAAGGTGATGGTCGGTTGGAAAGTGCCGATGAAGGCTTTATCCGCGTCGGAAAGCTGACTCAATGACCACGCCCGCACATCGATCAACTCTTGCGAGGCGGGACGCTCTGGATCGGTTTCCTCACCCGTCAGCAGCCATGCGTCGGCGTTGCCCATCACCACCGGGCAATCAAGTTCGCGCAGCCGCTGCACGCAATCGGCAGGTTGCGGGCCACCTTGAATCGCATCACCGAGGCACACGACGCGATCAACGGCCTCATGTGCCGTGAGGTCGGCTAACACGGCATCGAACGCCACCAAATTGCCGTGCATATCAGAGATAACCGCGATGCGCATACGCCGAACTCCTGATCATTATGCTGGACTAACCATCATTCGCACGGGTAAAGGTAACGCAGAAAACCGGAGTTTCCAATCCAGTCTTCTGCGGTGATGGGCACATGCGGTTGCAGTGTTAACTTATGCCGCAACCGTCTGCGCGGCGATTCCTTCCTGAGCCTGCTCATGTTCCTGTTTGGCATCCGAGATCGTGGCGTCGGGGATTTGGGCTTCCATCTGGCGTGTGGCAGGCCATGCGTAGAATAGGATCGAGCTAACCGCGACAATCAACCCCGCCAGCAGGATGAGCAGTCCCATGCCTGCGCCCTTCTCGGCACCAACCAGCGGTGCAACAATCGACCAACCCGCTTGCCCGACCGCTGGTTCGAACACCTTATCCGCCAACGGCCCGATCACGACCAAGCCTATCGGGGAGAGCAGCATGGCGAGTTGGCTCATGCCTGCGAATACGCGCCCCTGCAAATCGGCGGGAATTTTGGCTTGCATCATCGACATGAACGACACATTGACGATGGCGTTCGGCAGCATCGATAACAGCATCGCCGCGCCGAGGGCAATCGGATGTTGGCTGATCCCGAACAGGCCGAAGGAAATCGAGCAAGCGATCAGTGCTAACATGATGCCGTGAATACGCGGACGTGTGCCGCCCCACGCGCTGATGATGATCGCGCCCACAATCGCGCCGACGCCTTCCATACTAGAGATCAGGCCGACAATTTGCTCACTTCCCGTCCGTGCCAGCGTATATGGCACGAATAGCGCTGACGCCGCTCCAAAGATCACGTTACACAGCGACGCAAACAGCATCGTCCAGAACAACATGCGGTTCTTCCACAAGAAGGTGAACCCGGCAGCTAAAGCCGCCAACTGCGATTCCTTGGCCTCACGTTCAAGGTCGCGCTTCGGTTGCGGGATGTGGATCATCATCAGGACAGTAACGGACAGCAAGAAGGTCGCAAAATCCACGATGATCAAGCCCGGAACATGGATCACGGTGTACAGCGCGGCAGCCAGCGCGGGCGCGATTAGACCCGCGGTGGGGCCGATGATCTGCGCGATGGCGTTCGCGGTCTCACGTTTTTCATCCGGCACCAGCATCGTGACCGAGGCTTGCGCGGCGGGTTGCTGGAATATTCCGAACGCCGATTGCAGCAGCGTCACTACGTACAGATGCCATAATTGGAAACTGCCTGAAGTAAAGGAAAGCAGCAATAACACCGTGCCGAGTGCTTGCCCCGCGTCCGCCACCGCCATCACGATCCGGCGGTTGTAACGATCAGCCACCAATCCAGCTACATTGCTCAAGAAAATCATCGGCAGCAAATTAAAGAGGGATACCAGCGCCAAGGGAGTCGCGTTGCCAGTCTCTTGTGTAACCCACAGCGCAATCGCGAAGCCACTCATGCGGCTGCCTAGTACAGAGATCACCTGCGTGATAGCTATCAAGTAGAAAGTGCGCATCCCACGCGCGTTAGAGGATTGTGTCATGATCGTTATTCCTCGGTGAACTTTAACTATTGTTTACTGTAGTACGCACAGGATTCGAAATGGTTTCAATTTTATTCAATATGATGTTTATAATATCAATATCAATCTTGATTTCGATCCAACTTAACTTGTGATTCGTTACAAACGCAAGCCACGAATACGTAACTGCAATTGGCAACGCTCGGAGTGCTGGTACAATTTCGGCATCTGCATACGTTTGCATAACCAATCAACGGATGATCTTTGTTCAAACCGAACTATCCCTTTTACGACGCCGAGAATTTCTCGATGCTATCTACGCCAGAGCGAGTCGGTGCTGATTCCGCCTATACAGGACGTGGCGTTGGCATCGCCTTCATTGATTCCGGCTTTTATCCACATCCCGATCTTGGGGATCGCGTCGTATGTCATGCGGATGCCACCTCGAACCGCATCATCGAAGGAAGGCGCTTCCATGAGCCGGAAGGCTATGCGTGGCACGGGCAAATGACCAGCGTGATCGCGGCGGGCGATGGGCGTACGTCCGGCGGCAAATTTCGCGGGATAGCCAGCAATGCTCATTTGGTGCTGATCAAGATCAGCACGCGCAAGTTTCGCATCAAAGAGCCGGATATTCTGCGCGGGATGGAATGGCTGATCGCGAATCATCAGCGCTTCAACGTGCGTATTCTCAATATCTCGGTTGGCGGCGATGAAGTCAGCACCGACCCGACTCATCCGCTGTACAAAGCAGTGCGCACGCTGAACGAACAAGGTGTCGTGGTGATGGTCGCAGCAGGCAACAGTGGGATGCAAATGCTTGTCCCGCCCGCCAGCGCACCGGGCGCGATCACCGTCGGCGGCTACAACGATCAGAATTCGCTCGATCCGGCGCTGTACGTTCCCTATCCCAATAATTACGGGTATACCTATGACGGTCAGCCCAAACCGGAGATCGTTGCGCCGTGTGTATGGATACCGTCCCCCATCATGCCGGAAACAAGTGAAGCGCGCGAGGCGTACTGGCTAGCGCAGCTATTGCATACTAGCGATCCAACTGAGATCAACCGCCTGATCTGGGAAGGGCAGCGCGATCTGGGCATTTTACCAGAAGCCGCCCGCAACCCTGATCAGTCTGTATATCAGTTTGTCCAAGAGCGCATCCACAAACACAAGATCATCGACGCGCATCATCAACATGTCGATGGCACCTCGGTTTCTACGCCGATTGTCGCCTCTGTGGTCGCGCAGCTATTCGAGATCGAGCCGCGCCTGACGCCTGCTGAGGTGCGCACCATCCTCACCGCCAGTGCGCAGCCCTTCTCCGACCGCGATCCACTGACGCAGGGCGCGGGGCGCTTGGACGCGCGTAAGGCCGTTGCAATGCTTACGCAAGCGAAACACGCCGCAAATTAGGAATTTGCAATGAAACGTCAGTATCATGAAGGAAAACTCAGTAAATATTATTTCTGACACTTGCGCTCAAGCTCACCCTAGCGTTTCATAGAGATGCACAGGGAATGGTCGAAATGTGGGTAGTTCTGTTGCAGACAATAGCAAGGATTGATGCATGAATCGCGAATATCACAAATGGCACAGCCCCTCCCTTAACCGCGACATGGAAATGCTCGTGTTCGGTCACGCGGGGGCACGCTGTCTGGTTTTTCCCACCTCCAAAGGCAAATATTACGAGTGGGAAGATCGCGGCATGATGAACACACTCAGCGAACCGCTGGAACGCGGCTGGCTGCAAATGTTTTGCGTAGACAGCGTGGATGAGGAAAGTTGGTATGCGCATTGGGCACATCCCAGCGGGCGGGCGCTGCGACATGTGCAATATGACAACTACCTCGTGAACGAAGTCTTGCCGCTTACCCGCGCCAAGAACAGCAATCCGTTCATGATCGTGACCGGAGCCAGTTTCGGCGCGTATCACGCCATGACGTTTGGCCTCAAACATCCCGATCAGGTTGGGCGCATCCTCGCCATGAGCGGCATGTACGATATTCGGCGCTTCACGGGCGGCTACAGCGATGATAATGTGTACTTCAATAATCCCGTTCAGTTCATCCCGAACGAGTATGAAGCCTCACGGTTGGGCTTGCTGCGCAACCTCGACATCATCATCGCCACGGGGCGCGAAGACCGTCTGACACCCAGTTCGCGCGAGATGTCTGGCCTTCTGTGGAATAAAGGCATCGGCAACGCGCTGCGAGAATGGGACGGTTGGGCACATGATTGGCCTTACTGGCAGCAGATGATCACCAAATATATTAGCGGGCATGATTAGCTCGGAAGGCATGAACGCAACATAGCTATGTTCAGCGATACGTTACAGATCATCAACTACGCACCGAAGCACCAAGCGGATATTCGCCGCATCCTTGAACATGTCGGTTGGGCCGAACAGTATATTACGGCGGCGGTTCGCAACGCTGACGTATTTTCCAAAGAACCCGCCGTATTCGGCACTTACCTCGCGATGGCGGGGCGAGAAGTGGCGGGCTTCATCTACGTGCAATTTCACGTCTGGAATAGGCTTGCGCAAATCCAAGGGCTGGCGGTCGATCCACACTACCAACGGCGCGGTATCGCGCGGGCACTGGTGGATCGTGCGGAGGTCTTTGCTTTGGGCAAGCAGGCGCGAGGCATCTATGTCGATACGCCAACCGATAACAAACGCGGGCGGTTATTCTACGAAGCAGCAGGTTACACATTCGGTTACCTCATGCCCCGCTACTACGAAGATAGGCTCGATGGCGTGACGTATCAGAAATTCTTCGACAGGTAGGTATGATGCAGCCAGAGAATGCTCTTGCGTCCAACGGCTTGACACCACCGCTAAAATGGGCAGGGGGCAAGCGGTGGCTAGTGCCGCATCTGATCCCAATCTGGCAAGCACATCAACATCGACGGTTGGTCGAACCATTTTGCGGCGGGTTAGCCGTGACATTGGGTTTACAGCCACAGCGTGCTCTACTCAATGACATGAATCCGCACGTGATTAACCTGTATCGCTGGCTGGATCGCGGCCTGACTCTCACCATCGATCTGCGCTATGACAGCGAAGTGTATTACACCCATCGCGCCACCTTCAACCGCCTCATTCGCGCGGGTCAGCAAGACACGTCACACGCGGCGGAGTTGTTTTATTACCTCAACCGCACAGGCTACAACGGGTTGTGCCGCTTCAATCGTAAGGGCGATTTCAATGTGCCGTTTGGGCGTCACCGCTACGTTAACTACCGTACTGAATTCGATGAATTTCGTGGCGCTTTTTCCAACTTTCAATTCAGCATCGGCTCATTCGAGGCGTTGACGCCCGATCCCGACGATTTCATCTACGCCGATCCACCGTATGATGTCGAGTTCGTCAGTTATTCCAAAGAAGGGTTTACATGGGCAGATCAAGTGCGTCTGGTCGAATGGTTATCCAAGCATCCCGGCCCTATTGTGCTATCTAACCAAGCTACCGAGCGCATTGTCCAGCTTTACACGGAGTTTGGCTTCGATCTGCACTACTACAACTCGCCACGCCGCATCAGCAACACGGGCGACCGTACACCTGCGCGCGAGGTTCTCGCCACAAAACGGGTATAATAGGCGCACCAATGACTTTTTTGAACAAAACTAACCCATGCGAGTTCCTATTCGCGCTATGGAGCAACAGCCATGAGTCCTACAAAATCGGCAGAAACCACCGACAAGAAGACCAAACCTACGAAGACGACGACAAAAAAGGCTGCGCCCAAGGCAGCGGCTGAAAAAGTCGTGACCGCCGCCAAGAAAGCGGCAAAAGCCGTTGCCCCCGCCGTCATACCTGCGCCTGAACCCGCCGAGGAAGCGCCTACCGGGCCACTCAAGATCGGCGTGATGGTCGGGCGCGAATGGTCATGGCCTCCCGCCTTCATCGAGGAAGTCAACGGTCGCAACGCCGGTGTGACCGCCGAATACGTGAAGATCGGTGGCAGCCTGATGAACGAAGCGACCGATTACCGCGTGATCATCGACCGCATCTCGCACGAAGTCCCCTACTACCGCTCTTATCTCAAGAATGCCGCGCTGCAAGGCGTCAAGGTCATCAACGACCCCTTCATGTGGACGGCGGACGACAAATTCTTCGGCGCGTCGCTGGCGGATAAACTCGGCGTCGCCTCGCCTAAGACAGTCGCGCTGCCCAACAAGGATTACATCCCCGGCATCAACCATCAGGAAAGTCTGCGTAACCTCGCCTATCCGTTGGATTGGACTCGTCTGATCGACTACATCGGCGGCTTTCCCTGCGTGCTCAAAGATGCGCATGGTGGCGGCTGGCGGGATGTCTACATCATCCATTCTTATGATGAGCTGTTCTGGCGCTACAACGAATCCGGCTTGCTGACGATGGTGCTGCAAGAATTCATCACGTGGGATAACTACGCCCGCTGCATGTGCCTCGGTCAGAATGAAATCTACGTAATGAAGTACGATCCCAAGACGCGAGTGTATTACGAAGATCATGATTTCTCGCCGGAACTCTACCAGCGCATTGTCAACGACTGCTTGAAGCTGGTGCAAGCGCTCGGCTACGATATGAACACGTGCGAATTCGCCATCCGTGACGGCGTTCCCTACGCCATCGACTTCATGAATCCCGCGCCAGATATGGACGTAAATTCGTTGGGACGGAAGCACTTCGATTGGATGGTCACGCACATGGCAGACTTGGCGATCCGGCTTGCCAAGAGCAGAGAAGCGACCGGGGATCGCTACGTCTGGTACAAGAATCTGCCAAACAAATAATCCGAATTCCTGATAGGACTCGATTTACCGTATAACACGTGGATAACGTCAACATACTGATTTTTCAACCCGGTGCCCGCGCGCCGGGATGATGTTCGGCTTCAAGAAATGAGGTCACGATGCCTTCGACAGCACTCCAAGAAGCGATCAACTGCTATCACGACCTGCTTGATGATCGTTTTGCCGCCGATACCTTCGACGCGCTTAGTCGTGACTTACGCGTGCGCAAGCTCTACTTCGGAGATCGCCCGCTGGCGACGGTACTGCGCCCGCATTTCTACACGCCCGAACAATGGGTGCATCTGAAGACGGAGACGGAGACGGTGCTGCGTGCATTCGCCAAAATGCACGCAGCCTGTATGCATGACTCGAATCTGCGCGCGCAGTTGGCGCTCGAACCGTATGAGGAAGCGCTGTTCAACATTGATATCGGCTTTGAATGGCCTTGGACGACCTCCCGACTGGACTCGTTCTACACGCTGGATGATCAGGGTTTGCGCTTCATCGAATACAACGCTGAGACTCCGGCGGGCATGGCTTACGAAGATCAACTCGCGGAAGCGTTCCTCGATCTCGAATTGATGAAGCGGTTTCAGAACGATTACGATGTACGCAGTTTCCCGATGCGCGCGTCGCTGCTCGCCACGTTGCTGGATGCTTACCATCAATTCACGGGCACGCGCGAACTGCCGCAAATTGCCATCGTGGATTGGAAAGAAGTACCCACCCTGACCGAGCATGAATTATGTCAGATGTACTTTGAGGAACATGGCGTCAAAACTATCCTCGCTGATCCGCGCGCGGTGGAGTATCGTGATGGTCATTTGTGGAAAGACGATTTCCGCATCGATTTCATCTATAAACGCGTCTTATGCAGTGAGCTTGTCCAGCGCATGACCATCGATAACCCGATCGTGCGCGCGGTCAAGGATCGCGCCGTGTGCATGTCGAATGCATTCAGCGCTAAATTGATGGCGAAAAAGGCCAGTTTTGCCCTGCTCAGTGACGAGCGCAACGCCCACTACTTTGACGAAGCAGAACAGCGTGCCGTCGAAGCGCATATCCCGTGGACGCGCATCATCGAAGACCGCAAAACCATCTTCCACGGCAAAGAGATCGATCTGCTGTCGTTCGTTTCGCAAAATCAACAGCAGCTCGTCCTCAAGCCCAACGATGAATACGGCGGCAAAGGTGTCCTCATCGGCTGGGAAACCGACGCCGAGACATGGAACAACGCGCTGCGGTTCGCCCTGAGCAACCCCTACGTCGTGCAAGAGCGCGTGCGGATCGCCTATGAAGATTTCGCTGCCTCGGTCGATGGCAAACTGACCATCAACGAGCGCTTGGTGGATGCCGATCCGTTCATCTTCAAAGGGCAAACCGTCAGCGGCGCGTTGACGCGGCTATCGTCGGTCACGCTGCTCAACGTGACGGCGGGCGGCGGTTCCGTCGTGCCCACCTTCGTGGTGCAGAAGAAAACATAACAACCGTCACCAGAGTTTCTGCATTATGCCATATTATCCCATCGCCGCTGGACGCAACCGGACGAACAACAGCGGCGGCATGTCGTAATTCGCCCAATCGAAGGCACTCTTTGATGGCGCATCCGAGGTGATCGGCGGCTCCTCGATCCCGTCCATCACGAGGCCGCTGTTGAACGCGCTGTTCAACAGTACGTGCAGCGGGCGGTGCCAGTAATATTGCTGTTTGGGCTGTTCCCGAATTGCGAGTCCCTTGATCACATCGGTGGATAAATAGCGTGAGACTTTGATCGAGTAAATTGGCTTGTTTTCATAATCGCGCAGTTCCGGCTGCATGGACACAGACAGCCCATTGAAACATGGATGCATGATCGAGAAAACGAAGCGACCGTTCGACGTGAGCAGCTTGGCGACAGCGCGGAACAACGGCTCGATCACGGGCATATCCATCAGCGCGTTGCAGCACAATGCCGCGTCGAAACGGCGGTTGTTTGGCGCGCCCAAGGCCATCAACTGCGCCTCGTCGGTTGCGTCAACTACATGATAGCGGATGCGGTCGCTGTACTCGGTGGTGCGGCGTTGTGCCAGCGTGATCATGTTGGGGCTGAAGTCGGAGGCCACTACTTCTGCGCCGAGTGCAGCCATCCAGCGGCTGAAGTGACCATTGCCGCACGCGATGTCCAGCACGTTTTCGCCTGCTTGCAACTTTAGCATCCGCTCAACGGTCGGAACCATCAAGGTCGATTGCCACCCCCCGCCGCCACCGATTTTGGTATCCCACACCTCTGCATTGGTATCCCAAATCTCGCGAGATTCAGCGTTCAACTTGGTGTCGTTGTTGTTCATAACAAGCTCCTCGCTTCTCAACCGTCCTTAGCGTCTCGGTTATTATAGTTGAAGTCATCCACTCCACCCTGAATACGCATGAACAATCGTCGTGACTGTCAAAATACACGAATTACTGCACGCTTCAAAAAATCGTAGTATAATGATTCTCTAGAGAACTATAGATATTGTTTTGAGAGTGGCGTTTTATGCTGCCCTTAGCCATCGACAAAGATTCTCTTGTTCCCATCTACTCGCAGCTTCAGCTTGGCATCAAGGCGCTGATCGAAGCTGGCAGCTTGCAACCCGGCGATGGGTTGCCTTCAGAAAACGCGCTTTCCCGTCAATTCAGCGTCAGCCCGATGACCATCCGGCAAGCCATGTCCGAATTGGTGCGCGACGGCTACATCGTGCGTGAACGTGGACGCGGCACCTTCGTCGCCGCCCGTCACATGGAACACCCGCTGGATCAGTTGGTGAGCTTCAGCGAAGATATGCGGGCACGCAACTTGCATCCGGCCTCGCGCATTATCTTGCTCGAACAAACCACCGCGCCGCTAGAAGTCACCTTGCATATCGGCCTCCCCGCCGACACGCCGATGACGCGCCTGAAACGCGTGCGCCTTGCCGAAAATATTCCCGTTGGCATCCACGACTCCTATTTATATAGCGTGGATGTGACCGAAGCCGAACTCCAGCAAACGCAGTCGCTGTATGAAGTGCTGCAAAAGAAAAATATCGTGCTGCGCGAAGGCGAAGACACCATCAAAGCGGTGGAAGCCACGCCCGACGCCGCACAGCTCCTAAAAGTGAAGGCGGGGTCGCCGCTGCTATGTACCACACGCTTTTCTTGGGATAGCCAAGGTCGCTTTGTCGAGTACGTAGTTGCGCTGTACCGTGCCGAGCTTTACCAGTATCGGATTCGCCTGAAGCGCGGCTGAACGATGATTGTCGCGCGGATAGTTCCCGTAAGGCCGAGTGAAAGGAGTCGCAGGTAATCACCATTTACATCGTTGAAAGCTACCAGCCGACTCATGCCGTTTATTCAAGTTCATTTGTTTGTGAAGGAGCATTACATGTTCAAGCGACTTCAACTTTTCCTGTCACTCCTGCTGGTCGTTACACTTCTCGGTATGCCAACGACAGCGCCCGCCCACGCCCAAGCCGCCAAACGCGTCGCCCTGATCATCGCGCAGGGTGGCCTTGGCGACCGTTCCTACAATGACGCCGCCTTCGCTGGCCTGACCAAAGCCGCCTCCGAACTTGGTGTCGAGGTCACGCCCATCGAATCTGCCGATCCCGTTGGCGAGGGCGAACAACTGCTGCGTAACGCGGCAGAAGCTGGCTTCGATCTGGTGATCACGCTGGAATTCAGCCATTTCGATCCGCTGGCTCGTGTTGCGCCGGATTACCCGAATACGCTGTTCTCGATTGTTAACATCGTGGTCGATCAGCCCAACGTGGTGTCGATCATGTTTGATGAGCACACTGGCTCGTATCTCGCGGGCGCGCTGGCGGCAATGGTGACGACGGACAAGACCGTCAAGTACACCAACCCCGCTAACGTTGTCGGCGTAGTCGGCGGCGTGCAGTCGTCCGGCATCGATGTCTTCCTCGACGGCTATCTACAGGGCGCGTGCAGCGTCAGCCCGGACATCAACGTGCTAATCGCCTATTCGAACGGGTTCGGTGATCCCGCCAAGGGCAAAGAAATCGCGCTGGCGATGAACGAGCAAGGTGCCGATGTGGTCTATCAGGTCGCGGGTGGCACGGGCAGCGGCGTGATCGAAGCGGCCAAGGATAAGGGTTTCTATGCCATCGGCGTCGATAGCGATCAGGATTACCTCGCTCCTGAACACGTCCTCACCAGTATGCTCAAGCGCGTAGACATCGCCGTTTACGACCTAATCGACAAACTGGTCAAGGGCGAAGTTAAGGGCGGCACGGTCGCGCAGTACGGTCTTGATGTCAACGGCGTCGGCCTCAGCGACATGACCTATACACGTCACCTGATCCCCAAAGCCTATATGGACAAGATCAAGGAACTCCGCCAATCGATCATCGACGGCAAGGTCAAAGTCATCGATACCCGCACCATCACCGAAGATCAACGGAAAGCCTTCTATGCTGACCGCACCTGCAAAGGTGCAGAAGCGCTGAAGAAAGCCGTGGGCATGTAATTTCTGCTTATCGTGTCTGGCAGCGGGCACGGCGAAATTGCCCGCTGTCGGATGCGGTCTTCATGGAAAAGCTGTTATGACGTACCTCCAGATGCGCGGTATCACCAAAACCTTCCCCGGCGGCACGCTTGCCAACGACGATGTCTCGTTGGATGTCGAAGCGGGCGAAATCTACGCGTTGCTAGGTGAAAACGGCGCGGGCAAATCGACCCTGATGAAGATTCTGTACGGGTTGGAGCAGCCCGACCGTGGCGAAATCCGGCTGGATGGCAAACAGGTGCAAATCCCCGATCCGCAAGCCGCCATCCGTTTGGGCATCGGCATGGTACATCAGCACTTCCAATTGATCCCGTCGCTCACCGTCGCGGAAAACATCGCGCTTGGCTACGAACCACACAACGGCATCTTCGTGGACTTCCGCGCCCGTCGGGATCGCGTCGCTTCGCTGGCAGACACCTTTGGCCTCAACATCGACCTCAACGCGCGTATCGCTGATCTCTCCGTGGGCATCCAACAGCGCGTAGAAATCCTCAAGTTGCTCTACCGTCAGGCCAAACTGCTCATCCTCGATGAACCCTCCGCTGTACTCACGCCGCAAGAAGTCGAAGACCTTTTCATCATCCTCAAACGGCTGGTCAAAGAGGGACACACGGCTATCTTCATCACGCACAAACTCTACGAGGTGAGTCGTGTCTGCCAGAGGGCGACGGTGCTGCGGCGCGGGAAAGTGGTTGGCGTGGTGCCCGTCGAGAGCACCTCCGCGCCCGAACTCGCCCGCATGATGGTCGGGCACGAAGTCACCTCCGTGCGTCTGACCGAACCGCCCGCTGTCACTACGCCGGATCGGCTGGTGCTGCGTGCTGTGGAAGCCGAAGATGATCGCGGCTTGACCGTTTTACGCGGCGTCAATCTTTCCGTGGCGGGCGGCGAAATTCTGGGCATTGCGGGCGTAGAAGGCAACGGGCAACACGAATTGATCGAAGTTCTCGTCGGCAAACGTCCGGCACACGGCGACATCATCGTGAATGGACAGCGCGTCAATTCCCTCAGCATCCGTAAGCGCCGCACCAAAGGCATCGCGGTCATTCCCGAAGATCGCAACCGCGAAGGGTTGAGCAAGGACATGACGATTCAGGAGAACCTCGTCGCCACGCGCTATTTCGCCCCCCCGCAGTCGCGTTTGGGTCTCCTCAACCTAGCCACCATCGGCAAGATGTCGCGCCAGTTGTTGCAGCGCTTTGATGTGAGGACGGGATCGGATACGGCGAAGGTCGGATCGCTCTCCGGTGGCAACGCGCAGAAGATCGTGATCGCGCGCGAATTGTACGATCAGCCGAATGTGCTCATCGCGGCGCAGCCAACGCGCGGCCTCGATATTGGCGCGGCAAAATTCGTCCACGAGCAGTTATTAGAACGACGCGCGGCGGGCACTGCCATCCTGTTGATCTCCGCCGATTTGGACGAGCTGCTTTCGATCAGCGACCGCATCGCCGTCCTGTATCGCGGCGAAATCCTCCAGACGCTGCCGAGCAGCATCGCCACGCGGGAAAAACTAGGATTATTGATGTCTGGCAAAGTACCAGATGGGACTCAGCTATGAAAGAACACCTTTCTACGGCGCTGCGCACCATCCTCATGCTGGCCTTGGCGCTGTTCCTCGGTGGCGTCATCATCGCAGTTTCTGGCAAAGACCCCGTGAATGCCTACAAAGTGCTGTTCACAGCGGCCTTCGGCACTGACCGCGCCATCGCCAATACGCTGCTCTCAGCGACCCCGCTGATCTTCACCGGACTAGCCACGCTGGTCGCCTTCCGCGCGGGCATTTTCAACGTCGGGGTTGAAGGATCGCTGTATATGGGCGCGTTCGCCACGGCCTACGTCGGCTTTACCTTCACCGATCTGCCGGGGATTGTGTTGATTCCGTTGGCGTTCGCAGCGGGCGGGATCGTAGGCGGGTTGTGGTCGCTCATCCCCGGCTACCTGAAAGCTCGCTTGCGTGTGGACGAGATCGTCACCACCATCATGCTCAACTACGTCGCTACGCTGTTCACCGATTACCTCGTCAACGGGCCATTTCAGGTGGCGGGCATGGCGAATGCGATGTCCAAAGAGATCGCGCCGCAAGCCCAGCTCGCCCGTCTCATCCCGCGCTCACAGCTCAATGGCAGTTTCATCCTCGCGCTGATCGTCTTCGCGGTAGTATTGCTGCTGCTGCGCCGTTCCACCTTCGGCTACGAGGTTAAAACGCTCGGCACTAATCCGATGTTCGCGCGCTGGTCGGGGATGCCAGTCGGGCGGATCATCCTGCAAGTCATGTTTGTCAGCGGCTTCATCGGCGGGCTGGCGGGCGCGGGGCAAGTGCTTGGCGTGCATTATCGCTTTGTATCTGGTTTTTCGCGCGGGCTTGGCTTCGATGGCATCGTGATCGCGCTGTTGGGGCGCAACTCGCCCATTGGCGTGGTGCTGGCGGCGCTGTTCTTAGGAGCACTGCGCAACGGTTCCTCTAGTATGGAAATGTTCACGCAGATTCCTCGCGATCTGATCGATGTCCTGATCGCGCTGGTGATCTTCTTCGTCGCCATCGATTTTAGCTTTGACTGGTGGCGTCGCCGTCAGCAGAAGCTTGTCGCGCAGCCCGCGCAAGCGTGAGGGATACCTCGGTGGATGCATTTGTATTTCTCGGCAACTTGTTAGCCTCGGCCTTGCGCCTTTCCACGCCCTTGATCTTCGCGGGCATGGCGGGGCTGCTCAGTTTTCAGGTCGGGCTAGTCAATATCTCGCTCGAAGGGCTGATGCTGGTCGGCGCGTTCACGGCGGTAGCGGTTGGCGCGTTCACGGGGTCGGCATGGCTTGGCGTGCTTGCCGCTGCGCTGGTCAGCAGCGGGTTCGCCATGATCTTCGCCCTGTTCGTCACGCGCTTCCGCGCCAATCTGATCGTCGCGGGTCTCGCCATGAACTTCCTCGCGCTCGGCGGGACGGCCTATTTGCTGCCCGTGCTGTTCAAGACCAGCGGCACTTATGCCCCGACTGGCTTCGAAGGCTTGAACGCGCTAAACATCCCCGGCCTTTCCGATGTACCTGTGCTAGGATCAGTGCTGCTGAGCTATTCGCCGCTGGTCTACCTGTCGTGGCTGGCGATCCCGCTAACCGTTATCTTTTGCTACCGTACCTTGGCTGGCGTCCATATCCGCGCCGTGGGTGAAAATCAAGAAGCCGCGCGCACCAGCGGGATTCGTGTGACGCGGATGCAGTTCCTTGCCTTGGCCTTGGGCGGATTATTATGCGGGTTGGGCGGTGCGCATCTCAGCGTCGGTGATCTTGCCCTATTCCGCGAAGGCATGACGGCAGGGCGCGGCTTCATCGCGCTGGCGGCGGTTTACTTCGCGTCTGGGCGACCCGTTTCTACCGCATTAGCCTGTTTGCTGTTTGGCCTGTTCGAAGCGTTACAATTCCGGCTGCAAACGACCAGTAATGTGCCGCCGCAGTTCTTCCAGATGCTGCCTTATCTGATCGTGGTGGTGATGCTGACGTTTATCTCGGTGCGTAAAGAGTGGAAAAAAGGATGGTGAGTATGAAATCGGCAGTGCTGGTGATCGACATGGTGCGGGATTTTACCGACTTGGAGCAGGGCAAAGTAGCCAACGCAGGTGCGTCTTTGATCGTGCCGACTGTTGCCGACTTCGTGGATTATGCCCGTCAGCAAGGCGCGATCATCATCTGGGTGATCGATTCGCACCGTCCCGGTAAAATCGATTGGGAGCTTCAGCATGTGCGCTACCACTGCGAAGCCGGCACCTTGGGCGTCGAACTTGCTCCCGGCTTGGAACCGCGCACCGAAGATTATATGTTCACCAAACGCCGTTACAGCGCTTTCGTCGGCACCGATCTCGACCTGATCTTGCGTGATAACCAGATACGGCAGGTTTTCTTATGCGGGACGAAAACCAACGTCTGCATCCGCGCCACCGCCACCGATGCCTTCGAGATGAACTATGAGGTCGTTGTCCCGCGCGAATGCGTCGCCACCGACAAAACGCATCTGCACGAAGCCAATCTGGAAGACATCGGCAAGTATCTCGGCAAAGTCGTTTCGGTCGATGATGCCAAAGTGATTCTGCGCGATAGGGAACGTTCCCATGCTTGATGTGTTGGCGACAGGCTATCCGAGTATCGACCACATCCTCGCCGCCTCGCGCTTGCCGAAAGTAGGCGAAACCGCCTTGCTAGACGCGGTGATCGATGAGTCAGCGGCGACGTTCGGCGGCTGCGGAGCCAATGTCGCCGTTGCGCTGGCACGCCTCGGTCATCCCGTCGGGCTGGCGATGGTGCTTGGCAGCGATGCAGCGGGTGATCGCTACTGTCGCTATCTCGAAGGGCATCACATCGACTGCCGCAACATTCTCCAGTTAGCGGGCGAGAACAGTTCTTCTAGCTACATCTTCCGCAGTCCAGACGGCGAATATCAAAACTTCTTCTTCCCCGGCGCAGCGGATGCATGGCATGGTGACTTGACGCTGACAGGGCTGGACGCGGTGCGCTTCGGCCTAATCACCGTCGGCACGCTGCACTACAACACAGCCTTCCTTGAGCAGCTCATCGCGCACCGTATCCCGATCATCTGGCAGTTGAAACCCGACATCGCCGCGTATCCACCCACTGCCTTGGAGCGTTTTGTCCGTCACTCCCGCGTGCTGTTCTGCAACAACATCGAAGCGCAGTACCTCTGTGACGCGCTGCATTTCGAGCACGTGCGGGAGGTGCTGACGATGGGGCCAGAGTTGATCGTGCTCACGCTCGGCGCACAGGGCAGCCGGGTGATCACCGCCGACGAAGAAGATGGCATCATCGCGATTCCGGTCGAAAAAGTCGTTGATTCGACGGGCGCGGGCGATGCGTATACGGCTGGCTTTCTGGCTGGCTATCTGAAGAATCTGCCGCTTCGCCAATGCGCCAATCTGGGTACGGTGGTCTCCTCGTTCGTGTTGGAGAAGGTCGGTTGCCAGACCAACTTGCCAGATTGGGAAGCTGTTCAGTCTCGCTATCAAACCTATTTTGAGTCACTATGACGAAATCTTTATACCTACGCTGCGAACCAGAGGAAATTGGCGAACGTGTCCTGCTCACGGGCGATCCAGCGCGTGTCGAACGGATCGCGGAGTCGTTCTCGGACGCACGCACAATTGCCACCAACCGCGAATTTCACGTGATGACTGGTTCGTATGCCGGAAAAACGTATTCTGCCGTCTCATCGGGGATCGGTGCGCCTTCCGCCGCCATCGCCATCGAAGAATTAGCACAGCTCGGAGCAAAGGCCATCGTGCGCGTCGGCACGACGATGGGCATCGATTTGCCGATGGGCTGCCTCGTCCTTTCCAGCGGATCAGCTCGCTTTGAAGCCACTTCCAACGCCTATTGGGGGCTAGAATTTCCGGCTATTCCAGACTGGCAGCTCGCCCGTACGTTACAAGACTCTGCCTGTGCTTTGGGGCAAAAGGTATACGTCGGCATGACCGCTACTTACGACGCCTTTTACCCGAAAATGGCTCCGGCACTGGTCAATCGCGGTCTGCCGGACATGCAAATCCTGCGTCGGGCGGGTGTCATCGCGCTTGATATGGAAACTTCACTCGTGCATGTACTCGGTCACGCCTTGGGGATCGCGACCGCTTCGATATGCCTGATCACCAACAATGCCGATCCCTTCCAGATTATCGATAACGAACAGCGTGTCCACGGTGAATCGATGTTGATCAAAACCGTGCTCGATGCGTTAGCCAAGTGGACTGCCTCATGAACGATACCATTCTCATCGCAGACCAATGGCAACCCGGTGCCAACGGACACGTCCTTCCGGTCATCAATCCCGCCTACGGTACGATCTTGAGTACCATCGCACAGGCTGACGAACAGGACATCGACGCAGCGGTGCAAGCCGCCAAGACTGCTTTCCCCGCGTGGTCAACTATCAGCGGACGTGAACGCGCTACGATCTTGCGGCGCGCTTCGGAGATTTTTCGTGATCGCTATCTGACTGAAACAGCGCGGCTGCTCACACAGGAAAACGGCAAACCGCTCAACGATTCGATCAAAGAATGTACCTACGCCGCCGATGTGATCGCCTTTTACGCTGAGGAAAGCCGCCGCATCACGGGCACGCATTTCGCGGGCGATCTCGGCGCGACGCACAGCTTCGTCCTCAAGGAACCCGTTGGCGTGGTTGCCGCCATCGTGCCGTGGAATTTTCCCGTTGATCTGCTGGCGTGGAAGCTAGGCCCCGGTCTCGCGGCGGGCTGCACCTTCGTTATCAAGCCCTCGGAAGAAGCCCCGTTAGCGACGTTGAAATTCGTCCAAGCCTTCCTCGATGCCGGTCTTCCGACTGGCGTTCTGAATGTCGTGACGGGTGACGGCAAAACGGGCGCGGCCTTAGTCCAGCATCCTGATGTGCAGAAGATCGCCTTCACGGGTTCGGTTGGCGTCGGCGCTTGGATCGCGGAGCAAGCCGGACGGGCGATGAAGCGTACCACGCTCGAATTGGGCGGCAGCGCGCCATTCATCGTCTGGCGGGATGCCGATCTCGATGCTGCTGTGGCGCAGTCCGCGCGCCGTGCCTTCTCGCACACGGGACAAATTTGCATCAGCGTCAACCGTATTTTGGTACATGAGAGCCTTTTCGATGCGTTCGTGGAGAAATTCGCGGCGCTCACCAGCCGCCTACGTGTCACGCCGGATGGTCTACGCGAACCTAACGCCGATATGGGGCCGATGATGAACGCGCAATCGGTGAATAAGGTCGATCACCATGTGCAAGACGCTGTCCAGCACGGCGCGTCCGTCCTCATGGGCGGAGATCGGCTGCATGGAGCTGAGTATGCAGACAATGGCTACTTCTACGCGCCGACGGTGCTTGTCAATCTCAACCAAGATATGCTCGTCATGCGCGAGGAGACATTCGGCCCCGTCGCGCCCATCGTCAAGTTCAACACTTTAGCCGAAGCCATCGCCATCGCCAACAGCACGCCCTACGGACTCGCTGCTTATCTGTATGCCAACGATGTCAACGTCATTTATCAGGCCACGCGCGGGCTAAAGTTCGGCGGCATCGGCGTCAATGTCAACGACATCACCGATATACGCGGGCCGTTCGGCGGCACTAAAATGTCGGGCATCGGGCGCGAACTGGGCGAGGTCGGCCTCGATAGCTATCTAGAAACCAAGCATATTCGTCTCGCCTATCGGACTGCGACGTTGTAACCTGCCTCGCAAGGTGAACTATGGTCAAACGCCTACTCGATGCCGACGCCAGCGACTTCATGGCGATGTCTGCCGCCGATCTCGCGGAGAGCATTCGTCTGGCGGAAGGCCGCACGATCGCCGCCGAAGCTAACTGCGCCGTGCAGTCGCCCATCGAAACCATCACGCATGGCGAACTTGCCGCTGCGATGGGTGCCGACATTATCTCGCTCGATGCCTACGACACGCTCAAACCACACATCCCCGGCGCGCCAAAATCGCTCTACGACTCCGCCGCGCCATTGAAAGCCTATAAACAGCTTGTCGGGCGACCCATCGGCATCAATATGATCGTCGCCGCGCCGGATCATGCGCCGCAGCTCGGCGGACGGCTTGCCACCGAGTCGAATCTGCGCCATGCCGCCGATACTGGAACCGATCTGATCTTTCTCTATGTGCGTCCGCATCAACGCGGCACGTTACAGGCGATGCTCACTGCCGCCGCATGGGCACGCCGCGAATGTGGCGATCAGGTTATGCTCACGGGTGTTCCTTCATTCAGCAAACCTGCCCCGCGCACGCCTGCCATGCTGACTGCCTACGCTGCCGAAATCGAAGCCTTGCTCAACGCGGGCTGTCATGGGATCGGCCTCCCGATGCCCGGCAGCAAACAAGGCTGGACGCCAGAGATGGCGGCGGCACTCGTCAATGTAGTACACGATTCGGGCGGGTTGGCGTGGCTGTTCCTCACTAGTTCCGTCGAAGGCGCGTCTGAAACCACCATCGCGCAGCTTGCCATTGTCGCCAAACAGACGGGCGCAGATGCCTATCGTCTGGATGAAGCAGGGCTATCCGGCATGGCAGACCTCGATAATATCCGTGCCTTTTCGCTTGCTATTCGGGGTCGCCGCCACACCTTCCGCCGGATGGCATCCCGCAATCGCTGATCCACCGCATATCAATTTCGTCAAAATGCAGCAACGATCCAGCCAATCGGTGTTCTAATAGTTGGTGCAGCGTTTGCACAAGGAGATTTCACGCAGCGTGCCAACTTACGCTTGATTGACCCTAATCCGCGTTAATCCAAATGCACGCGATGGTAGCCGCGTAATTTAGTCATCTTATCTTCACCTGACCTTCACTGGCGGA
>JAHBVJ010000055.1 GCA_019637615.1 Anaerolineae bacterium
AGATCAACGGCAAGATTGAAGGCGCGGACAAATTCAAGATCAAGAACGACAAGCGCGTGACCAAGATCGGCAAGTTCCTGCGCAAGACCAGCCTCGATGAACTGCCGCAGTTGTTCAACGTCATCAAGGGCGAAATGAGCATCGTCGGCCCGCGTCCTGCCATCGCTTATGAAGTCGATGTGTACGCACCGCACCACTACCGTCGTCTGGAAGCGCAGCAGGGCATCACCGGTTGGTGGCAAGCCACTGCCCGCAGCAATGTCGATTTCGAGACCATGGTTGACCTCGATGCGTGGTATGTTGACAATCAGTCGTTCTGGCTCGACCTGAAGATCATGGTCATGACCCCACTGTCCGTACTCAAGGGCAAGGGTGCTGCCTAACAAGACAAGTCCTGAGTGCTTAGTGCTTAGTCCTGAGTAAATTCAAAATACAAATTCCGGCGATCAGTCTATCTCCTCCCGAAACGACGCTCCAGCTAGTCACTGGAGCGTTGTGATTCAGGCCGGAGAATGAAAAAGGGCGGCCTCCCGAAAGGGGAGTCGCCCTTAACGCTAAGTCTACTATTAGACTACGGAGCGATTAGTTGTGGTTCGCCTTGATTGTGATCTGACGCGGCTTGACAGCTTCGGCCTTGGGCAGCGTCAAGGTGAGGACGCCGTTCTCAAAGGTGGCTTCGACCTTCGCCGGATCAATCGGCGTGCTGACGGTGAGAGTGCGCTCGAACTTGCCAGTCACACGCTCACGGATCAGGTGGTTCTTTTCCTCGGCGTCGTTCTTGAACTCACCACGAATGGTCAGCGTGTCACCTTCCAAGGTGATCTGAATATCTTCGGGCTTTAGGCCGGGGATGTCGGCCTTAAGCACAATGGCGTCACTGGTCGCGTAGGCATCAATGGGAAGATTCCACGTGCTACGGAATTCGCGCCCGTACTGAGAGTCACTAAATGCCCGATCCATCGCCTCACGCATCTGAATCATGTCACGAACTGGGTTCCAACGAACAACGTTTGCCATACTTTCCTCCACAAATGACCGGATATTCCGGAAATATGATTGATTTGGACATTTGCTATTAGTCTAGGACGTCAATATATGAAAAAGATCGGAGCGATGTAAGAAATCCGTCAGACAAGATCAGAAGTATGTTAAAACGCGGATGTGCTATACTCGCGACCTATCCAAATGGGGAGTCGTGGTAGACCAACTGCGGAGCGCTCCAGTCTAGCGACGTTGTAAGAAGGCAAGCGGGCATGTTCGAGCAACTGATCAGTCAACTTCTATTGTATGCGGCAATGGGTGCGGGCGCGGCAATCACGGCTGTGTGGGTGGGCATTACGTTGTGGACATGGCGCGATATGCGGGCACGTTCGCGCGATACGCTGGCCCAGATCGCGGCGACGGCGATGGTAGCGATCTTGAACGTGTTTGGACTGATCGTGTATTTGATGCTGCGTCCGCGCGAGACATTGGCAGAAGCCTATGAGCGTTCGTTAGAAGAAGAAGCGCTGTTGCAAAACATCGAGGAAAAACCGGTCTGCCCCGGCTGCGGACGCCCTGCCAATGCGCAGTGGCAAGTTTGCCCACACTGCTACACTCGTCTGAAGAAGCCGTGCATCAACTGCAACCAGTTGATCGACCTGAATTGGAATCTGTGCCCCTACTGTGCCACACAGCAAGCTAAATCTGCACCGGAACCGCGTGCCAGTGGGCGTTCTCGCCGCACGTCTACCAGCGCCACTGCTAATCCACGTCGTGTTGAAGAAAGCTACGAAGCCGCACCGCAAGCTGACGTGACCACATATGCCGAGAACGAGGAAGGCTGAAAGTCTAGATGACGACTTATCTCATTTTCGGGGCGAGTCGTGGCATTGGCGCGGTGTGCAGTCGGCTGCTGCCTGTAGCAGGCGATGTGATGTGGCTCGTATCGCGCTCACTGCCCGACCTATCCGATGATGACGGCGTAAAACGGCACTGGATTCAGGCAGATTTATCGGATGTCATGTCGAGCACTTTTATCGCGCAGCAGTTAGGCGCTCAATCTCTCGATGTATGCTTGTATAATGCTGGCATCTGGGAAGAGACGGCGTTTTCTGACACTTATGACTTCACCCAAGTGCCGCTTGAAGAAACGCAGCGAGTCCTTAACGTGAACCTCGTGTCCGCGATCACATGCACGCAAGCCGTACTGCCCGCGTTACGTCGTTCGTCCAATGCCAAGATTATTTTCATCGGGTCGAATGCGGGGCTTGAGAATTCGCGCCGTCCAGAAGTGGCTTACGCAGCGACCAAATTCGGACTGCGCGGCGTGACTCATGCTTTGCGCGAATGCGTGCGGAAGGACGGGATCGGCGTCACCTGCTTGAATCTAGGCGATGTTGGCGGCGTGTGGTGGGAAAACGGGCAGCCACAGGTGGAAACAAATAACCCTGATGAGCGCTTGATCGCTCCTAACGACATCATCGTGATGCTGAAAGCGGTGATCGCACTGTCGAATGCTTCTGTTGTGAAAGAGATCGATCTGCTATCGATGTCCGAAAGCTTATAGTTTACGTATCGCGATCCAGCAGAATCGTGACAGGGCCATCGTTCTGAATATCGATCAGCATCCGCGCACCGAAGCGGCCTGTTTCCACGCGTTGGACTCCCGTCGCCTGTACGAAGCCGACGAATTTTTCGATGAGCGGCTCGGCAAGCTGTGGGGGAGCCGCTTTGAAGAAACTCGGACGCCGTCCCCCTACGGCATCACCGTACAGCGTGAATTGCGAGACGACCAGTACGCCACCGCCAACATCCAGCACGGAGCGGTTGAATCTGTCGTCGTCATCCGCGAAGATGCGCATGACGGCAATGCGCTCGGCAAGCCATTTAGCCTGTACCTCGGTATCTTCCGGCCCGACGCCGACGAACACTAATAATCCGTGATCGATGGCTCCGATCACTTCTCCATCAACGGTGACGGAGGCGCGGCGGACTCGTTGGATAACCGTTTTCATGAACCTTGATTTGACTTTCTGTTGACGTTTATCAATCGCGTTTGGCGGGCAACCAGAAGCCGAAGGTGCTGCCTTTGCCGAGCGCACTTTTGACCCAGACTTCGCCGCCGTGACGCTCGACTACCGTTTTGACTAAGCTCAAGCCAAGTCCCGTACCCATAATATGCTCGGTATGCTGTTCGCGGGCACGGTAGAAACGCGAAAATAGGCGGGACTGCTTTTCCTTAGAGATGCCGTAGCCTGTATCTTGTACCTCGAACCGCACACGGTTGTCGTCAAAGGTTAGCCGCACCTGAATCAGGCCATTTTCGGGCGTATATTTGATGGCGTTGTTAATCAGATTGACCAAAGCTTGCCGCAACTGCGTGCTGCTGGCTTGCACATAAATCGCTTCGATAGGCTTGGCAAGGTTCATGGTCTGATTGTTGCGAATGGCTTGAAACTGCTGCGACATGAAGACATCATCTAACAGCGTGCTCAAGTTGATCCGCGTGAACGATTCTTGGCGTTCACTCTCGATCTTGTCTAGCGTCAGCAGGTCTTCGATCAGCGATTTGATCGTGTTCAGCGAGGTGCGCATCTGTTTGACGTAATCTTGATGATTCTGATCAAAGGTATAGCTGATCTCTGACACGAGCAGTTCAAGGTACCCCATCACGTTGCCAAGGGGATTGCGCAGGTCGTGGGAAGCCATCCGAATCATCTCTGACTTCAGGCTTTCCAATTCGCGCACATCCTCGTACAACTTGGCTTGGCGCATTGCCGCCGCGATCTGGCTGGCAAGCGATTCTGCCAATAGGATTTCATCCCGCATGAAACGTCGTTCCCGGCGTCCATCAACGGCCATTAGCAGGCCAAGCTTTTGATCTTGGACTGCCAGCGGAAGCAGCAGCATACTCTTGAGGAAGTGATCATCCATGAACTGCTGGATGCCTTCGGACAAGTTAGGATCGTTGATACTGAGCGCTAGGATGCGATTCTGTTTAATGCTGTTGGCAAGTTCGGGGATAGCGTTTAGCTCTAGCAGTTCATTCGCGGCTGGCAATAAATCTGGTGCGTGTGACGAAGGAATGAACTTGGTGGAGGCGACCATCGTCAGCCGATTCAGGTCTTCCCGATATTCGCCAAAGATCGTGCTGGAGACACTCAAAACGTCCGCGACCGCTTGACTGGAATTCTTGATCACATCGATGCGCTCGATAGAAGACGAAATGATCCGGCTGGCGGCGTAGAGCGCAGACATTTCGTTGGCGCGGCGTTCAGTTTCTTGATACAGCCGTGCATTTTCCAGCGCGATTGCCGAGCGCGAGGCCAACCGCTTGACGAACTTGACATTGGCATCGTTGAGTTCGCCATCTTGGTCGCCTTCTAGACTGATGACGCCGAGCAGCCGACCGCGCATCTCGATGGGTGCGGCGATCATCCAGCGCATGTTGTCTACGGTCGTAAAATAGTCCGGGTCGGTGGTGATGTCTTGTACGACTTGCAGTTTCCGCGTCCGTCCGCAGCGTCCCGTCACGCCCAGCGTGAGTGGGAATGGATTCTCGGCAGTGTAAATCATACGGTCGGGATCATAGCCGAGCGTGACCAGCGGGATCAACCCGGCATTATCTTGCGTGCTGATGCAAACCATGCCTGCTGCCGCGCCTGTACGCCGCATCGCCCAATCGATGGTGAGCATCATGACACTTTCGAGATTGAGCGTCGAATTCAATTCTTGATCGACGCGCTGCAACATCATCAATTCTTCAAGTTGTTCTTCGAGTCGTTCAGCCATTACACAAATCCCAAGAATTGTAAAATTGCTTCGTCGCGCTCTGCGTAAGGAATGGTTAGTAAACTGGTGTGCCCAGCGGGATCAACGGTAACGACACGGGCGCGGGGCATTCCCTGCCGCATGATCGCAATAATGTAGTCGGATAGTACTTGATCTTCGCGCCCCATGACCCCATGACCCGCGCGTAGGATCAAAACCGGACTTACTATAACTTTATACAGTTCTGGCAATTGCTGCCATATGTTCTGAGCTTCGCTGCGACGATCTGCATCAATTACGTAGCGCGGTACATGCCGGATAAAAGTTCCATCTGGCTCTTGATGCAGATTGCTGCGCACTAATTGCTCAAGCTCGTCTGTCCACGGTTGGTACAGAGGCGCATTGCGAAAACGACTGATATATGCCTCGGCAGATGCATAGCGATATTGCAGATTGCTGTAGTACGCATCCAAGACTGTCATCGCTTGCTTGCTCGGCACCGCACCACCATCATACAAGATCATGCCAGCAACACGCTGTGGCACTTGGGCGGCAAGAAAAACGGCTATCGTCGCCCCGAAGGAGTGCCCCGCCACCACAAAGCGCTCGATGCCTAATTTATCCATCAGGGCGATCATGTCGGCACAATGGATGTGGATGCCATATTCGCCAGATGGCATGTCGGAATGTCCTCGACCACGCAAATCTGGTGCGATCAGACGGCGACGACCCGCTAACATCTTGCCTAACGGCAGTGATGCTAGGCTATTGGCGGTGAAGGCGTGTAGGAACAAAATCGGTGGATCGCTGGAACTGCTGCCCCAATCCATAATATTGAGTCGGACGCGACCAGCCAAAACACGAGTCGTGGTATAAGGTGACATGTTCCCTACAAATGCATGAAATGCACTCGGAGCACGATTACATGATTCGAATTGTAGATGAACTTGCTAGTTGCCGCTATGGTCGGATGCGACAGAATCGGGGATGTTGGCTTGAACAACACGACGCATTTCAGCGACCAATTCCTTCAGTCGAAAAGGTTTGGCAAGATAGCCATCAAACCCTTCTTCTGCCACTTGCTTACGATGCGAGGTCATGGCGTGAGCAGTTAGCGCGATCACGGGTAGTTTATCTCCGTGTGGCAAGGCACGGATCGCTTTAAACATTTCCCAACCATCCATTTGTGGCATTGAGAGATCGAGCAGGATTAGTGTGGGTGTAATGGTTTCGAGCAATTTCAAGCCTTCGAGGCCATTTCTCGCTGAATGAACTTGTGCTCCATAAAATTCAAGCATTTTTTGCGTGAAGTCCAGATTATCTGGTTCATCATCGACTAGCAGTATCGTCCATTGTTTTATGTC
The DNA here is from genome assembly GCA_019637615.1 of Anaerolineae bacterium. Classification (GTDB taxonomy): domain Bacteria; phylum Chloroflexota; class Anaerolineae; order Aggregatilineales; family UBA2796; genus JAHBVK01. Next base: position 6,117 of record JAHBVJ010000055.1, read on the forward strand.
ATCATTTAGCATCGCAGAGCCTCAACATAACAAATAACACATTAAGTGTTCACCTCTGCAAGGGGTAACGTGACTTGAAACGTCGTGCCGCTGCCTACGTGGCTTTCGAGTTGGATGCTGCCTTCCATAAGCTGCACGAGACGCTGCACAATGGTTAACCCTAGTCCGGTGCCTTGATGTTCACGAGTCGAACTGCCGTCGACTTGGCGGAATTCTTCGAAAATGGTGGCGTGATAGGCGTCTGGGATACCGATGCCGGTATCGCAGACCTCAAATTTCCAATGTGTGGGGCCGTCGCGATGAATATCCATTTTGACTGATCCCTGCTTGGTGAATTTGATGGCGTTGGAAAGTAAGTTTATCGCAATTTGTGTCAACCGAATTTCGTCACCGCAAATTGTGCGTGGTAGCTGTGGATCAAGCTTGATCGAGAAGGCTAACCCTTTTTGCTCCGCCAAACCTTTCATTTTGATCGCGAGGCTATCGGCCCAACCATCTAGGCTAAATGGATGCACATCGATGTCCAACCGTCCAGCCTCAATCTTGGATAGATCAAGAATCTGATTGATCATGGCTAGTAGGTGTTCCGCGTTGTGCATAACATGCTCGGCAGCATGTCGTTGCGGTGGGGTTAACTCACCCACCGCCCCTTCGAGTTGCAGTTCGCTGTAGCCCATAATGGCATTTAGCGGGGTACGCAGCTCATGGGACATAGTGGCGAGAAACTGACTTTTCAGACGTGCGGCTTCTTCGGCCTTTTCCCGCGAGATATTGAGTTGGGCATTCACCTTCAGCAGTGATTCGTTCTGGCTCTGGATGCGGGCTTCGTTCTGTTGACGCTCGGTAATGTCATGTAAGATGACGACATGCCCGGAGCCGCCCGTCCGACCAGTTAGCGGAGAAATGATGGTTTCGAAGCAATACGCGCGCCCGTTGATGGTCGTGTTCAGTTCATGCTTGCCGTCGAGGATAGTATCCATTGGAAAGAGTGACGGCAACACAAGTTTCAGGGACTTCCCGCGCAGTTCCGAGGGACTTTTCCCCAACAACACACGTGCGGCTTTGTTGGTATCGATGATACTGGCATGATCGTCCAAGACATATACCGCGTCATAGATACTGTCCACAATCACATCACGCGCAATCGGGACAATGGCGACCATTTGCAAGCGCAGCACGCCCCATGCAAACGAGATACCCGTGACAGTGAAGGCGAATGGCGTTAAGTCGATGGGGGATAGACCGAAGATCGTGATAGCATTGCTGATCCATGGCGCGAACATCCCAACAGTAAGCGCAAATGCCTGATCTCGATAAGCGGCAGGAGAGGCAATAGCCGCCCTCGCCACGAAATACAGACTACCTAGTAACATCAAATAAGAGTAAGCGGAATGCACCCAAAACCATGAGCCGTACGGCGCATTGAGCACACTCACGGAACCAATGCTCTGCACAACAATGGGCTGGCTCCATATTAAGCCATTTGATTCCGTCGTCCACATCAAGAGAAGCGTAATCGTGGGGATGATAAACAATGCCAGGACACGACGCGGTTCGTACCAAAAGCTGCGCCGTGTATAGTAAGCACCGAATAGAAACGAAGCGACGGGAATAACCACGATCCCGATATAACGGATTTTGGCTAGTATCAACTTAGTAGTGAGATCAGAATTACTCAGTTCAACCGCATACCCCAATGTCCATACCGCACAACTTACTTCCATCAGGGTGAAGGCAAGCGAAATCCGTCCGGTTGTTTTGCGGAAGCGCCACGCTGTGCGGGCTAGATAGACCGAGATGAAGCCGGATAGTAAGAGTGGTAAAAGAAAGGGTGAATACTGCCACATGAACTGCACTGTTCCGCTGGTTGGAAGTCGATGAATATGCTACGCAGACCAAGAATCGTCTCTTGTCCACTTGATGATACTACCATAGTGTTCCGTTTAGAATTATTCCAATTTACTGTAGAAGGTAAATTTGGCTTGACAGGGGAATCAAAAGGGGCACTGTAACGTGCCCCTCATTATGATGACCTCGAACGCAACTAATAGATTAGTGCGCGATGGCCTTCTGCGATTTCTGATCGAAAATGTGCAGATTGTCAGTGTCCACAATGATCTGCATCCGTTGACCAATGCTGGCGGCGGTACGCGGATCCATACGAGCAATGAACGTCTTGCCTTTTTCTTCCAGATACACGATCTTTTCGTTGCCCATCTGCTCCACCACGTCAACATTCGCTTCGATGGCGGCTGGCTTGATGTTGGCGGCGGGGAAGTGTACGTCATAGATACTTTCCGGACGAATGCCGAGAATAATATCCTGAGCGCCAGCAGCTTGCACAGCGGGCCAACGATCTTCCGGCAGCGGCAGGCGATAGCCTTGCTGCGGGACATCGATGTACCACTTGCCGCCTTCTTGATGCAGCTTGGCATCGAAGAAGTTCATGGACGGGCTGCCGATGAAACCAGCCACGAAAATGTTGGCGGGCTTCTTGTAGAGCGTATCTGGCGTATCGCATTGCTGCAATTCGCCCGCGCTCATGACGGCGATGCGGGTTCCCATCGTCATGGCTTCGACTTGGTCGTGGGTCACGTAGATGAAGGTGGTGCCGAGACGCTGATGCAGTTTGCTGATGAACGCGCGGGCTTCCACGCGCAGCTTGGCATCGAGGTTGGAGAGCGGTTCGTCCATCAGGAAGACAGCGGGTTCACGCACGATGGCACGGCCTACCGCTACACGCTGACGCTGACCACCGGAAAGTTGGCGGGGCTTGCGGTCGAGCAGGTGTTCAATTTGGAGCTGCTTGGCGGCTTCACGCACTTTCTCATCGATAACATTCTTAGGTACTTTACGCAGACGTAAACCAAAGGCCATGTTTTCATAAATCGTCATGTGCGGGTACAGCGCGTAGCTCTGGAACACCATCGCAATGTCGCGGTCTTTGGGAGCGACATTATTCACCACACGGTCGCCAATCAGGATCTCACCATCGGTGATTTCCTCAAGACCAGCGAGCATACGCAGGCTGGTGGATTTGCCACAGCCGGAAGGGCCGACAAGAACGAGGAATTCTTTGTCGCTGACTTCGATGTTGAGGTCTTTGACGGCGACAACATCTCCGGCGTATTTCTTCCAAACGTGCCTAAATGATACGCTTGCCACAGGTTAAATCCTCCAAGATTTATTATGTGTTGTACTTCGACCAGTCTTGAAACAGCGCACCTAAAGTGGTTACTTTGGTGCGATTATCTCATCCTTTGCCAGTCTGCACAACAGGGCAACCTAAACTTTCGTATAATTCTACTCTAGATATTGTTCAAAGTGCTAGTTTTCGTATCCATCTGATTGGTATTTTTGATGAAATTTACATAAAGCTGCATATCGCAACTGTTAGAATAAAGGAATCAATACTTCGCGAAAAATTGAGAAAATTTTTCCGAAGTAGGCTCCATGCTACAATTTCTCCGGTAAAAAGCGGATTTACGGATTGACGACCTTTCTGATGATCGTCATATATGAAGGAGCACTCTGTGCGAATCGCAACGATAATTCTCGCCGCGGGCAAGGGCACGCGGATGAAATCAAGTAAGGCGAAATTTTTGCACGATGTGGGTGGCAAGCCAATGGTGGTACGCAGCGTAGAAACCGCCGAACGGCTAGGAGGCGAGCGCCCCATCGTGGTGATCGGGCATGAAGGCGAGGCTGTGCAGGCACTTCTTAGTGATCGTGCCCAGTTTGCCTTCCAGCCCGAATTGCTAGGTACCGGTCACGCAGTAATGCAAGCTATGCCGCTCTTGCACGGTAAAGCTGATCTCGTAGTCGTCTATTATTCAGACATGCCGCTACTGCGAACCGAAACGCTCCAACGATTGATCACGGCGCAAATGGGGAATTCCGGCGCGATCTCACTACTGACAATGATCTATGATGATCCACGCGGATTTGGACGCATCATCCGCCGCACGGATGGTGCCGTGGTCGATATTGTAGAAGAACGGGAATGCACGCCGGAGCAGTACAAGATTAAGGAACTCAACGCAGGCGTATACTGCTTCCGCGCCGATTGGCTGTGGGATAATTTATCGACGCTGCGGATGCGCTCCAACGGTGAATATTACCTTACCGACATGGTTCCTATCGCGGCGGCGGAAGGTCTGTCCAATGTGGGAATCGTCAATGACGACTTAGACGAAACAATCGGTGTTAATAATCGCGTGCATCTTGCGGAGGTTGAGGCCGCGCTGCGCCGTCGTATTAACCAGCATTGGATGTTGGAAGGCGTCACTATCCTCGACCCGCAAACGACTTACATTCATGAAGATGTGACCATCGGCGCGGACACAGTTATCCTGCCGAATACACACCTTTATGGCGTAACCCGCATTGGCGCGGACTGCGTGATTGGCCCCAATTCGATGATTGTTGACAGCGTTGTAGGCAATGAATGCAAAGTCGAAGCGTCCGTGGCGGAGGAAGCCGTCCTTGAGGATCATGTCGATGTCGGCCCATTTTCTCATTTGCGAAAAGGCGCATATTTATCGAATGGTGTGCATGTCGGCAATTTTGGGGAGATCAAAAATTCACACTTAGGCGCTGGCACCCGTATGGGGCACTTTAGTTACGTGGGCGACGCAGAAGTGGGGCGTGATGTAAATATTGGTGCGGGGACAATCACGGCGAATTATGATGGTGTCCATAAACATAAGACGCTCATCGGTGATCATGCCTTCATTGGCAGCGATACCATTCTACGCGCGCCCATCAGCGTTGGCGATCATGCCAAGACGGGTGCTGGTTCTGTAGTAACGAAGAATGTTCCTCCGAATCATCTAGCGGTAGGCATCCCGGCGCGGATGCGTGCTCTCGATCCGATTCCATCCTACGAAGAAAAACCGACCGATCAGGTTAACTTGAAAGAAGTGCTCAAAGCGATGGAACCCGAACGCGTCTATCCCAGCGAGTACATTGACGATCTGCGTGCAAAACTTGCTGAAATCGAGGTGGCGACGCAAGATGAGCTTGAAACGCTGGATGCACAACATATCATTGATCTGGCAAAGCGACACCGCCTGATCGAATGATTGCCAACAGGGTTCTCACTGTGCTTCGGCCTGAAGGTCATGGTCAGTTACGATAAAATAACTGGAAATTATTGAGGATTACGACAATAATCAACAGTAACATCGCGTCGATAGTAAGCTGAAGACAGTGAGAACAATTCTACGAATGCGCTTCATGTTATCGGCCTGTTCATACAGAGCTAGTTTTTGTATTCGCCAACGACCAGCCTCTTACGTCTTTACCTGCCCCATGATACGAGGTCACCACATATGACCGAGACCGAGTCGCCCCAACTTGTTGGTGTGTTGACATTTGTCGTGCTCGTCCTGATTAATGGCTTTTTCGTCATCGCTTCATCATCGTTGATTAATGCCCGCAAGCAGCAGTTGCGCAATTTAGCCGAGGAAGGCAACAAGACGGCTGAACGAGCACTCGCGCTTTCCACAAATTCGACCCGGCTGTTGGCATCCCGGCAATTCATGAGCTTGCTGCTTCATATTTGTGCAGCTGGCGTGCTGACGGCTTATGTTGCCGTGCCAACCGCAGCGCAGTGGATCACGGAAGGGGCTAACGACGATCTCGCCCGTATAGGAGTCTACATCCTCACGTGGGTAGTCGGCGCATTGATCATGCTCATTTTCGGTGAACTCATCCCTGATGTGATCGCCTCCGCCAATGCCGAGCGTCTAGCGATGTCACTGCTGATGCCGATTTCCATGCTGCTGGCGTTGACCTCGCCTTTCACACGGCTAACCATGTGGTTGAGCAGTCGGTTGGCGGCTCCTTTCGGTAAACGCGGGATGTCTTACGTGACCGAGGAGGAGATCAAGACGTTGGTGGATGCAGGGCAAGAAGAAGGAGTCATCGAAGACGAAGAGAAGGAGATGATCTATTCGATCTTCCAGTTTGGCGACAAGGTGGTGCGCGAAATCATGGTGCCACGCATCGATATTACGGCGCTGGAAGCAAACACACCAAGCCGCAAAGCCGTTGAGCTATCACTTGCTACCGGACATTCACGCTTACCGATTTATGAAGAGACTATCGATAAAGTGATCGGGCTGTTGTATGCGCGTGATCTGCTCAAGATGTTTGGCAGCGGTCAGAATTTTGAACATCCCGTGCGTGATGTGATGCGTCCCGCCTACTACATCCCCGAATCCAAAAAAGCGGGCGATCTGCTGGCGGAGCTTCAAGAGCGCAAAATCCACATGGCAATCGTGATCGATGAATATGGCGGCACTGCTGGACTGGTCACGATTGAAGACTTGTTGGAAGAGATCGTCGGTGATATTCAGGACGAATACGATCCAGATGAAGAGGCCGAATACGAGCAAATCGGCCCCGATGAATATCTATTTGATGCTGGCATCAATTTGAATGATGTGAATGACCTCCTAGAAGTAGAATTGCCCACAGACGAAAGCGATACGTTAGGTGGGTTGGTCTTCAGCACGCTTGGCAAAGTGCCCTTACTCGGTGAAACATTCAGCCTAGACAACCTTGAGATCAAGGTGGAAAACATCACCGGGCGCAGAATTCGTAAGGTGCGCGTGACACGGATGCCGCCGCCGCTGGCTGCTGATGAAGAAGGAGAAACAAAATCCGACACGAATTCTAAGTCGGGTATCAGAGTGATGCGTGATGCCGATAGTAAGCCGGTCGAGTCGTCTACGGGTGACATCACTGATGATACGGGCGAACGGTGAGTGCAGCATGATCTACGAGTTACACCTGAATGCGCTCGACGGACAGCTGCCGCCCATTACAACATTGATTAAAGCGTTGACAGAAGCGGGGATTGCGTGTCAGCCCCAACCAGCCGGGACTGCTGACGGTGGGGCGGACTATTTTTCCATTGGCGACTCTGCACACGGGTTAGAGGTGACGGTGATAGATGGCGTGATCAGCTTCAGCGTGCCGGTAACATATCATGGACAAGCCGCACGGGAAGTGTTCGATATGGTCTGGAAGGCTGCGCGATACGTGCAAACTGTTATCCCGACACCGCTCTTTGATCCGCAACTTGGGCATCCGATCTCGGTAGATAATGCTTTCGATATTGAAAAAGTCTTGATGGCGTACGCTGGCTTAGTGCGCCATCTGCAAAGTTTCGAGTTGTAGTCTATACTCGTGCGTCTGTGCCGACTATATGACATCTTATGACCGACCAACCACCAAGCAATCCCTTCCAACCACAGCAACCGATTTCTTCTCCTGAATTATTTTTTGGGCGGGATGGTGCCGTTGCTTTTATCCGCGAACGCTTAGTGACGGGCAATAACCCCCGTGCTATCGCTATTCTCGGATCGCACAGTATCGGCAAAACATCACTCTTATTCCAACTTCCAAACCGCCTTGAGCCGCGTTATGTGTTCGCGTATATCGATCTCGCCGTGATCGACTATGAAGAACCAAGCGCGTTGATCTTTGCCATGATCGACGCGGTGCGCCAAGCATTAGAAGTCGCCGGGATCAGTACGTATCGCTTACCGCTATTGCCGGAAACGCTGGATAACCTGTGGGGTTGGTTTACCGAGACTTATCTAGAGGTTGTACTCTCCGCACTACGCAAATTACGACGTTTGTTGTTCTTGTTCGATAACACATCGGCATTGTTGGATGCCATTGATCGACGTGAGATGCCAGCCGAAATCGGGGCACATTTAACAGCCCTGATGGTGGCAGAGAATCGGCTTGACCTGATTTTTGCTGTGGATGTCGTGGATGAGTATCGCTTGGAGCAGTTCTTGCCCCTGAGCGATCCAATGTTGCACCGGCGTCTCGGTATGTTGGAGGAAGCCGCCGCCCTCGCCCTGACGCGCCAACTTGTGACGGGCACCTACCAGATCGAAGAAGATGCGGCGGTCGGTGTGTATTCCGTAACGGGTGGACATCCGTATCTCTTGCAGGTCGTCAATTATCTGCTCTGGGAACGCTCCGCTGCCCGCGAACATCAAGGTCACGTCACGCTGCACGATCTACAAGCCGTAATCCCGCAAGCGGTACAAATCACCGAGCCGACGCTCAAGCAGGTATGGGATGACTGCACACCGAACGAAAAGGCCATCCTGACCGCGCTCACCGATCTCATCGACCAGTCGGACGGCCAGCCGATCCGCCCAGAAGAGATGCGGACATGGCTACTGCGTGAAACGAATGAAGCGCTGGATGAAACGGCTATCTCGTCCACGCTACGGCGGCTCGAATATCGCGAGGTCGTGCGCACCGTGGCTTATGGGGAGACCTTCGCGGCAGGGTTGCAGTATCAATGGCTGCGTCGGCAACTCGGTGTGGAAGATGCGCTGCCTGCGCCACTACCAAGCAACCGTCCACCGCTACGGCGGTTGGCTATCCCTCTCCTGCTGCTGATCGCCACGGCAGTAATGGCAGCACTACTGCTTGGGCGAGTACTATCGACGGGAACAACAACACCAACAACCGCCGCAGGAACGGTGACATTTGCGGTGAACGTTCAAGAGACACAACACGCAGTTGAATTAACGCAGACATTTATCGCGCTGCCGACAAACACACCTACAGCTACGCACACCTACACCGCCAGTCCTACAGCCACATTTACCTACACGCCAACGGCTACTTTAACGGCAACGGCAACGCAAACCGCGAGTTCAACGCCAACACAAACAGAGACAGCGACACTGGCAACTACCGCGACGGCGGCGATCACCAGCACCACAGCCTTGATTACAACCGAAGCGCCCACCGAAGTCGTCGTGACACCAACGGTCGAGATCACGCCTACACCACTCGTGCTAACGGTTTTGCCGGTACTCTCGACAGCGGAGCCGCCGACGATAGCGCCTAGCGCGAGTTATACGCCCTCTAACACAGTCACCGAAACGGGAATCCCCACAGTCACGGTGACAGCAACATACACGGTTACGTTGACACCATCAACGACAGCAACAGCGACACCGAGCAGCACATTCACCCCTACACCGACGTTCACACCGACACCTACTATCACGGCAACGTTAACTTTTACCCACACACCGACACCAACTTTTACCGCGACATCAACCGCCACACGCACTGCCTTCCCGACCAATACACGCCGACCATCGATTACCCCACCGCCGTTCCCGACCGCGCAAATCGTGGCGACAGGAAGGCCGTGATGCCCAATTCACCGCGCAGAGACCGGGCGATACGCCGTATAAAAGTAGGGCTGATCGCTTTTGTCGTGTTCTTGGCACTAGGGATTGCTGGAATCTGGCTGCTGTATGACCATTTGATTCAAGCGCTGGATATTCGAAATTATGCCAGCTTCGCAGAACTGCCCGTTTATCAGTGGGCGAGAGTTGAGTTGAGCGCACAAACTTCGTGCAGTGACGGCTCTAGGTACCACATCTATGCACGTCGTGGCGAGAGCGACAAGCTCATCATTCATTTCGCGGGTGGTGGCGCGGCTTGGGATGGTGAGACAGCTTCGCAGCCACTTGAATTGACTAACTTAAATGGCTACTACATTGCGAGCATCCCAGAGATCGTGCGGGCGCTCCTCAGCGGGATTTTCCAATCCGATAAGCCGGAAAACCCGTTTCATGATTGGAACGTGATCTATATCCCTTACTGCACCGCTGATTTTGACATCGGCAATGTCATTAGAGATTACACGTCTCCCACTGGTAAGGCTATCAACTTTCATCACAGTGGTCGGCAAAATGTGACAGAGGCGCTCGATTGGGTCTATAAAACCTTCGACGCGCCGCCCAAGCTACTGGTATCTGGCGACAGCGCAGGCGGCTTTGCATCTATTTTCTGGATTACGCCAATTGCCAAGCATTATACTGCAAGCGCCATCTATCAATTGGCAGACGGTGTTTACCTTGATTCGCCGCTTTGGAACACCATCGTCAACGATACATGGCAAGCTGATGCCGTGAATCAATGGGGATTCACAGTCACCGATGATCTCGCTGCATCGGCGTATCTGGCACATCTGGGACAGCCGCTTCCGAACGTCACCTATATGCACATCAACACGTTGTACGACGAAACGCTGCTGCGCTTCGAAGCGAAATTAAACAATGTGCAGAATGACGCGCAGTTTCACGCACAGTGGTCGCAACGGATGGTGGCATCCACGAAGCGGCTGTCCGAAAGTGGGCTGAATTACTTTTACTTCGTGACAGACTACGGGCTGGACAGCACGAAAGGCACCACACCTCATACCAGTATTTCATCACCGCTATTTTTCCAGATCGAGGAAGAGAATACGCCACTTACTGAATGGGTGCGGCGTGCCGTCATCGAGGATCAGCCGTTTTCGGTTGGCGCGCACTTCTGGCCAAACTGACACCCCTAGAGCGTCCATCTCCGACTTTAGACTGATTTTGCCACCCCACCCTCGCGATCATCGTATACTGCAAATAGCATAAGCAGGAGGGGTTATGAATATTCTACGCGTGATTTTCCTCGTGATTCACATCATTTCGGCTGGCCTGTGGATCGCCCAGTTCCCCGTAAGCCTGATTCTGGATCGGGTGCGCCGGACGCTTGCACCCGAAGCCCTGACGGCGTTCCGCGTAACACAAGGCCAAGTCTTGAGTGGTCTTGGTCAGATGGGCGGCATGGGCATTCTGGTCAGCGGGTTCGGGCTGATCTGGGCAGATGGTTGGGGGTTGTTCAACCTGACAGCACCAACACCGAGTTGGCTCGTCTTGAAGCAGGTCTTTTATGTGATCGCGTTCGGCATCGTGGGCGCACTGGTAATTCCCGGTCAGGCGCAGATGCGCAAAGCTGCCGCAACAGTGGCACAGGGCAATCCGCCAGCGGACATCCTCGCTATTGAGAACCGCGCCATCATGGCCTCGCATGTCGTCAATTTGATCGTGCTGATCAACATCATCCTTGCCGTGTGGAAGCCATTTATCGGCTAATTAGGCGCGCACCTGCGGGTTGACTAACTCCACGGGTTGACCCGCCGCAAACGCTACCAATTGATCGATAGCCGAGCCGAAATACTGTTCGTAGCTATCCTTCTCGACATAGCCAAGATGCGGTGTGCAGATCACATTGTCGAGGTGCAGCAGCGGGTGATCGATCACGGGTTCGGCTTCGTACACATCGACTGCCGCCATGCCGGGGCGTCCAGCCTTGACCGCAGCCGCTAACGCACCCGCTTCGATCAACTCGGCGCGGCTGGTGTTGACGAGCAGCGCTGAGGGTTTCATCGCGGCGAGATCGGCGGCGGTGACGATGCCGCGTGTATCCGCCATCAATTTAACGTGCAAACTGACTACATCGGCACGCTCAAATAGATCACATTGGCTGATGGCAACAGCATAGCCATCGGCCTGTGCCCGCGTCAATGAGCCTTCACGTCCCCACACGAGCACATTCATCCCGAACACGCGCCCATAGCCCGCTACTACGCTGCCAATCTTGCCATAACCGAGGATGCCGAGCGTCCGTCCGCGCAAGCCAAGACCAAGCGTGCTTTGCCAACGTCCTTGCTTCATGGCGGCTACTTCTTGCGGGATATGGCGCAGCGCCGCCAGCACGAGTCCCCATGTCAGTTCGGCGGTGGCATACGGTGAGCCACCGCCGACGGCGACGGCAACCCTGTGCCGCGTACAGGCTTCGACATCGATGTGCGGAATTCCGCGTCCGGTCTGGGAAATGAGCTTCAGCTTAGGCAAACGCGCTAGCAGCGACTCGGTAATCGATGTCCGTTCGCGGATCAGAATCAGCGCGTCGGCATCCTGAAAGCGCGCAGCCAGCGTGTCAAGGTCTCTGACGGTGTCGCGATAGATCGTCACTTCATGCCCGGCTAACTTGGCAAAGCATTCCAACGTGCGTATCGCGTCTTGATAATCGTCGGGGATGACAATCTTCATCTGCTGCGCTCCAATGGCTATCCGCTTTTGACACTAACGGTAGCTCAATTAGCTACCTTTGCCCAAGGCTAACGCGCCAGCCCCCACCAGACTGACATCCTCACCCAAAATGGGCTGCACGATTTTGAGAGTTTCCCAATACGCGGAGTCCATGCAGTGTTTCTTGATCGCGTCCCACATCGGATCGATGATCAGAGGCCACGTCCCTTTGGCAACCCCGCCACCCATCACAACAATTTCAGGATCAAAGGTGTGGAGGATGCTGACCAGCCCCATCCCCAAGACCTGCCCGACACGAGTGACTAGGCGCAGTGCCAGTTTGTCCCCTGCCTGCGCCGCCGCGCCGACCATCTTGGCGTTCACGGCGTCGATGGAGTCGCACATCTGCATGAGAAGCGAGTCTTCGCCTTTTTCGAGGGCGGCTTGAGCCTGACGGGCAAGCGCCGTGCCAGATGCCATATATTCCCAGTCTACCGTGCGGTCGCCGTCGATCCCCATGATGACGTGCCCTAATTCCGCCGCGAGACCGTGCGCCCCGACAAACATGTGTCCGTCAATGATGACGCCGCCGCCGATGCCCGTGCTGACAGTGATATAAACTGCGTGCTTGTAGCCCTTTGCCGCGCCCATCGCGTGCTCTGCTAATGCTGCCAAGTTGGCGTCGTTACCCAAGTAGGCTGGCGCGCCGAGACGGTCTTGCAGGAGTTTCGCTAAGGGCACATTATGCCAGCCCTTGAGGTTAGGCGGCGTGGTAAGGACGCCCGCTATGGGATCAACCGGGCCGGGCGCGGACACACCGATGCCGATCACGCGCGCATAGGTAGGCCACACGGCTTGCGCTTGCTGCACAATCCGGTTAATCACTGCATCCAAGCCTTCTCCATCCAAAGTTAACGTTTCGATACGCTGTAAAATCTTAAGATCGGCGCTGAGGCGAGCCGCGCGGATTCGCGTGCCGCCCAAGTCGATGCCGATCACTACATCAGTAGACATGCAAATCACTCCAATAGTCATCCGTGCTAGGTGAATCGCACGGGGTAGAGGTGAAGTTGAACTATCGATTATTGAGGGCTAGAATAGCACACTGCGCCACATTCCGAAATGCCTCTGGTTAGAAAATGTGACTAATGACTGACCAAGACCTGACGCCCATGCGCCGACAGTATCTGGACATCAAAGCCAACTATCCCAATGCGATTGTGCTGTTCCGACTAGGCGATTTTTATGAAGCTTTTGATGATGACGCTGTGACCGTTTCCCGCGAGCTTGATCTGGTGCTGACGGCACGCGGCGGCAAAGATAAGAATCCGATGGCAGGGATGCCCTACCATGCCGTTGACAATTACGTAGCGAAGTTGGTCGAACGCGGATTTCACGTCGTGATTGCCGACCAGATGGAACCACCGGGGGCAAAATTGGTGCGGCGCGAGGTCACACGCGTGATCACGCCGGGGACGGTGGTTGACCCCGAAATGCTGGACGGGCGGCAGAACAGCTACTTGCTGGCACTAGCGCCGGAAACTGACCGCAGCGGTACGACATGGGCAAAAGTCGGGTTGGCCTACGTAGACATCACTACGGGCGAATTCGCGGCGACGCAGTTAGGCGATTCGGCGGATCAGACGGCAACTATCGCAGTGGTCGAAGAACTCTCCCGACTGCGTCCGCGTGAGGTGCTCATACCACAAGCATGGGCGGATAAAGGTATCACCTTGCCCGCTGGTTCGTTTATGACGCCGCAGCCCGATTTGCGCTTTGAGTTGAACACTAACAAGCGTGTACTGCATGATCATTTTCAAGTGGTGACGCTGGACGGCTTCGGCTTGGCGGACAAACCGTTGGCGGTGCGGGCGGCGGGCGCAATCCTGCAATATATCCGCGATACACAGCGCAACAGCCTCGCGCAGCTTACCTCGATCCATGCCTACAGCACCGCCAGTTTCATGGTGCTGGACTCCAATACGCGCCGTAATCTCGAACTCACTGAGACGATCCGCACTGCTAAGAGTAAGGGATCGCTACTTGGCGTACTAGATGAAACCGTCACGCCGATGGGCGGGCGCTTGCTCCGCACATGGATCGGGCAACCGATGCTCGATCTAGGGCGGCTGCGGGCACGCCAACAAGCCGTCGCCGCACTGCATGAAGACGGTTTGCTACGTGCCGAAGTGATCCAAGCTCTCAAGCCGATCTACGATCTGGAACGATTGACGAACCGCGTGTTAGGGACACATGCTGGCCCGCGCGATTTGCTGGCGCTGAAAACCAGCCTCGAAGCCGTGCCCGCACTGCGCGGCGTGATCATGGGATCGGAAGCACTGCGCAGTCTGCACGAGCGGCTCGATCCGTGCGAAGAAGTGACCGACCTGATCGGCACGGCGATTGATGAAACGCCGCCCGCCGTTTTGAATGAGAAAGTAGGCGTGATCCGGCAAGGCTTCAGCCAAGAACTGGACGATATTCACCGCGATACGCACGACGCCAAAGCGTGGATCGCAAACCTAGAGGCGACTGAGCGTGAACGCACAGGCATCAAAAGCCTGAAGGTCGGTTTCAACAAGGTCTTCGGCTATTACATTGAGATCAGCAACGCTAACACGGACAAAGCGCCACCTGATTACATCCGCAAACAAACGCTAGTCAACGCTGAACGTTACATCACGCCTGACCTGAAAGAATATGAGACGCTCGTGCTAAACGCGGAAGAGCGCATGATTGAGATCGAGACGCGCCTATTCCGCGAAATTTGCGCACAGATCGCGGCTTGTGGTGAGCGCTTGATCCGCACGGCGCGGGCAGTGGCATATCTGGATGTGTTCGCCGCGCTCGCTGAAGTCGCGGCGCGTGAGGGGTACTGCTGTCCTGAACTAACTGACGAAGATGTGTTGATCATTCGTGATGGTCGGCATCCAGTAGTAGAAAAACTACTGCAAGGTGAGCGTTATGTCCCCAATGACACCTATTTCGATCCCGACCAGCGCATTCATTTGATCACGGGGCCGAATATGGCGGGCAAGTCAACCGCGATCCGGCAAGTGGCGCTGATCGTGCTAATGGCGCAGATCGGGAGCTTTGTGCCCGCGTCCGAAGCCAAGATCGGGATCGTGGATCGCATCTTCACGCGGATCGGCGCGCAGGATGAAATCCACGCGGGACAATCGACGTTCATGGTGGAAATGACCGAAACGGCAGCGCTGCTATCCACCTCGTCGCCGCGTTCACTGCTGATCCTCGATGAGATTGGGCGCGGGACGAGCACGTATGACGGCTTGGCGATTGCGCGGGCGGTGGTCGAGTACATCCACAACAATCCACGTTTGAACTGCAAGACATTATTCGCCACACACTACCACGAACTGACCGAACTGGACAAAATCCTACCGCGCGTGCGGAACTATAATGTCTCGGTGGTGGAGGAAGGCGATCAGGTCGTGTTCTTGCACCGCGTCGTGCCCGGTGGCGCGGATCGCAGCTACGGCATTCATGTAGCGCAGTTAGCGGGGATGCCCAAGCCGTTGATCAAACGCGCCAAAGATATTCTGCGCGACCTCGAAGAACAACGCAGCGACTTTGAGCTGAAAATGCCGACCAAGCAGCACAAAGCGCCGCCTGCCGGTCAGCCCGCGTTGTTTGAGATTCCGCCGCATCCTGCCGTGGCGACGCTCCGGACGCTCAAGGTCGAGGAGATGAGTCCGCTGGAAGCCATGACCAAGCTGTACGAATTACAGCGCATGGCGAGAGAGAGCGACTAACTCTCGATCGTTCTCATCGGAGTCTGAACCAGCGGCGGCGAGCAGTTGATCTTTTTCGGGCAGATACGTTATGATGCGCAGTCTAGCCTATGCACAAGGTTGTCGCTATGAGACGTTACCTGCTTGGATTACTCTCCGCGTTTCTGATGTTCGGTACTTCACAGGCTGTCACTGCCCAACAATCCCCGATCAAACCGTTTGGACTGCCGTTCAGTGACCCGCCGGGGCCGATCACATGGCTGCTCGATCAGCAGTTCGGGAACACGGTCGGTGCGTTGAATTATGGGCGCTACTGGTACGCGGCGGGGCAAAATTTGCACTTCGGGGTGGACTTCGCGGCACCGTGCAATACGCCGGTGGTGGCAATCGGAGACGGCGAGATCGATCAAGTAGACAACATGAGCTTCGGGTTGGAACCGCACAATCTGACCATTTTTCACCGTGATTTACGGCTAACCTCATTGTACGGACATCTCAACGTCAAGTCTACGCTGCTCAAAGGGCAACCGATCCGGCGCGGCGAGATCATTGGCTACAGCGGCGATCCCGATCTCACCTGCGAATCGCGTCCGCATTTGCATCTCGAAATCCGCAGTTCCGACTACAGCCTCGCCTACAACCCGATCAACTATATCAACGCGGATTGGGATGGGCTGGCGACCATCGGCTATCACTTATTCGGCGGGTTCATCAAAGACCTGAACCATCCCAATCGCTGGCAAACGGCGACGGATCAGCCTGACATTGATTTCAACGAAGCGCCGCTAAATGAATATGCGCAGGCATGGCCTCCCCCCGTGCGCAGCGCACCACCGCCGTACACGCGTCCCACTTTCAGTGCCGCGCCGATCACGGGGGAACCGACCATGCACACGCTGTCACGTCCGGGCTGCTGCTCGTGGGCGTGGTGGGCACCGGATAGTCAGAGCATCCGCTATTGGGATGGCCCCGATGGGCAGCCCGCACAGATTTTCGCGCAGAGTATCAACGGCGGTGACCCGCAAGTGTTCGATACCAGCTATCAGATTCGCTCGGCGGATGATCGCTACAAACTGGTGATGACCAGCGGGCGCGTCAGCATTTTCATGCCCGATGGAGCAGAAGTGCCACTATCGACAGGGGGCGCGTTTCCTCAGTTTTCGCCAAGCATCCAACGCTTGCTATGGCATCGCTATCCCGCCGATGACATCCCCGGTAGCACCCCACCTGCCACCGAAGTCTGGATCAGCGGGTTGGATGGCAGCAACCGTCAACTACTTAAGGTGCAACAAGGCGGCTCGGTCTACTGGCTGGATGAAGATCGGGTTTTGTTAAGTGAGCCAATCGGTCGCGCCAACAAGTTCCGCCTGTCGCTATTCACCATCAGCACGCAGACATTGGAGACGATGCTGCCCGAAGCGGGCTACATGCGCGCGTTGGCAGTCGCGCCGGGTGGTAAATACGTCCTGATCTACGCGCCGTTCCAGCAAGACCCGACGAACAGCGGCATGTATTTGTTGCAAACGGTTGCTAACACAGCGGCGGTTAGACTTCCGTTGTTTGGCAGCTACCGATGGCGAGATAGCAACAGCTTTTTCTATCTGCCCTATCTGCCGGATCAGAGGACGTATGTAATGCTGTATGACATCACGACGGGACAATCTACGGCGGTTACTGACGCGAATAAGCAGCCGATACGGGTCACTAACGATGACTGGTCAGTGTCGCCGGACGGCATGTCGATCCTGTACTGGGATGGCAGCGACTACACCTTGCGCACGCTCACATGGAAGTAGGTGAGCGTGCCTGAGTTCGCCAGCGTTCTCGATGTTTTTCGCCGGACATTTCCCGCTGGATTGGTCAGCGCTGAGGCCGTGCGGCAGTTGGCAGAGGCGGTTGGCGATCTGCCGGATGCCCTCAGCGCAGGGTATATCCTTGAATGCCGTCTGAACGACGATGCGCATGTCGATCTGGGAATCGTGGTTGATCCGGCGATCAATCAGGGAAGATCGTTGTTATCAGGCAGTGAGTTGCCGGAACGCGTTCAGATTGATCCGATCTGGCAGCGGATAGCCACCTTCGCGCGGCAGTGGACAGATGAGCAGTCGCCAGTGCATGAACAAATCGCGACGATCTGGCTCGAATTTGATATAGACGGCACGCTGCACCCTCGACCTAGCTTTTTCTTCGGCCCGCATCCTGACACGTGGAAAAAGATCGCGTCACAGGCAACCAGTGATTCGTCATTTCAAGCGCTGATTGAGCCGCTACGGATGCTTCTCCCTACGTTGGGCGGGACAGACTTGCTGGAAGGGTGTTTCTCGTCGGTGCCGAAGAATGCCGAAGTGTTTCAGCTCGGGTTGATGCTGCCGCGCGGATCGAATGCCGTGCGGTTGTGTGTACGTGGTAAGCCGGACGCGGAACTGATGCGATATTTGCCGCGTATCGGGTGGGAGGGCGATGCCACTAACCTACATGCGGTGTTGATAGCGTTGGCAGGGCTGGTGGATAACATCGGATTGGACGCGGATGTGGGCACCTCGATTGGCAAGCGGATCGGGATCGAATGCCGCTTCGATCAATGGCGGCAACCCACCCAAGAGCCGCGCTGGAAAGCCTTCCTCGATTATCTGGTGAGCATCAAGGTATGTACGACTGCCAAACGCGATGCGCTGTTAGCGTGGCCTTCGACTGGCTATCATCGCTTCCCCGAAGATCGGTTGCCGCGCGTGTTGATCCGTGCCCTAAATCACATCAAGATCGTGATCGAGCCGGAGAAACCGTTGGAAGCTAAGGCGTATTTATGGTTCGGTACGCGCTCGGCGGATTATATGAAAGCGCGACAAGAGGGACGTAACAGCGGCTAGAAACGAAAAAGGCAGGGAACCCTGCCTCAACATAACGAATGGATTGTCGAGCGGCGTGATTAGTTGCGCACGACGGCTGGACGGAATTTGTAACCGTAGACGATCATGCCTTGCGGCCCTTCCGCTTTGAGCTTGCGCGTGACCATCTCGACGCGCATCCCGATCTCCGGTTCGCTGTCAAAGTCGGTCAACTGCGCGGTGAGCATTGGCCCTTCATCCAGCTTGACGATCGCCAACACATACGGCGCTTGCTCTTCAAAGCCCGCTGGCGCATCGGTGATGGTCGTGAAGCTGAAAATTTCGCCTTTGCCACTGAATTGATGCACTGTTTTTGCCTCCGCCTCACAGTTGGGACAGACATCTCGCGGCGGGAAAATATAGTGCGAACAATGCGGGCACTGCTCACCTACCAGCGCATAGCGTTGGGCTTTGGTACGCCAATTCTGAGAGATCTGCATGAGTGTTCCCTACACTAACGTTACGACAGGTTAACGGGCAGCGCGGAGTTCTTCCGACGTAACCGCAAGCGCTTCAAATTTGCCAGCCAGCTTGGCCTTCATTTCGGCTTCGCGGCAATGCGGGCAAACTTCACGTGGGGGGAACGTAACCTTCTGGCAAGTCTCGCACTTGATACCCTCTAACCGATAACGCTGCGCCTTGAGCCGCCAGTTTTGTGCAATGTTCATTGTGTCCTCATCCTCTACCTGAACGCGTCCCCGAATTTGTTGAGGGGTGTTTACCGCGCTTGGTTTGTTCTTTGCGTCACAAACATGCCCAAAATATAGCGGTTTGGGACTCTCAAAAACTATCATTACGCAGTCTGAGAGCTTTCAAAAGCCTTCAAGAGAGGGGATTGTGATAGTCCAGTAACGGTCAATTTGAGAGTCATGCCAAGCCCTTGTGCAGTTATCACAACAGGCCACAGAAGCGTTGATAGGCCGTTTCCCATACCTCCGAATCTTGAGGTTGATAGATCGTCAACGGGAACGAGTCGCTGATCAGACGGCGACCTTCATGCACAGAGGCCAACTCACCCAAGGCGATCAACTGCGAAATGGCATTGCCGAGCGCGGTCGCTTCGACTGGCCCCGCCAGCACCGGACGCCCCATCGCGTTCGCTGCCATTTGACACAACAGCGCGTTTTGCGATCCGCCACCCACGATATGAACCGCTTCGACGCGCCGCCCGGTCAGCGCGATTTCGAGATCAAGCACATAGCGGTACTTGAGGGCGAGGCTTTCGAAAATGCAGCGGGACAACGCGCCGATGGACGCAGGGATAGGCTGACCCTTGCGCTGGCAAAAATCGCGTATCCGCGCGGGCATGTCGCCGGGAGCCAAGAAGGTCGAGTCATCAGGGTCAACCAGCGAGACGAACGGATCGGCTTGCTTGGCTAGTTCAGCGAGTTCGCCGTAGCTGTGTTCATACCCTTCCGCATCCCAGACACGTTTGGACTGCTGGATCAGCCATAATCCCATGATGTTCTTGAGGAAGCGGACAGTCTTGCCGTACCCACCTTCGTTGGTCACGTTGGCGCGTAACGCCGCCTCGTTGATCACGGGTGCGGGTAGTTCCATACCGAGAAGTGACCATGTACCGGAGGAAATGTAGGCGAAATGCTCAGTCTGGGCAGGAACGCCGACGACGGCACTCCCCGTATCATGATGTGGGGCGACAACGACAGGAATGTCCCCCATGGTGCCGAGAATCTGACCGGGGTTGACAACCTCACCAAAGATATGCGTCGGGATATGTAGGCGGTTGAGCAGATCGGTCGCCCACGCTCCTGTCTGGACGTTGAAGCATTGAGTTGTAGTGGCATTGGTGTATTCGAGGATGCGCACGCCCGTCAGCCAATAGTAAAGCAGATCAGGCACGGTCAGGAAATGAGCCGCTTCCTTCAAAGCGGGATGATCCGCTTTGACCATGCTGGCAAGCTGATACAGCGTATTAAGCTGCATGAACTGGATGCCTGTTTGCGCAAAGACTTCGGCGCGTGGCACCTGTTCGAGCACGTACTCAACCATGCCATCGGTGCGGTGATCGCGATAGTGAACGGGATTACCGATCAGATGACCAGCGCGATCCAAGAGACCGAAATCAACCGCCCATGTATCGAGGCCAATCGAATCGATGTGATGCTGGCTAGTAGCTTTCGCGATTCCATCCTGTACATCGTGCCAGAGCCGCAAAATATCCCAATGTATGGTGTCGTGGACTTGCACGGACACGTTCGGAAAGCGATGAAGTTCGTTGATAGTCAGGCGTTTGCCATCAAAGGCAACCCCGATGGCGCGTCCGCTTTCGGCACCAATGTCGATAGCTAATACAGTTCTGTTGGTCATGTCTTTCCTGCTCAATCCGTAAAATAAGTATGAGCTGTCAGTCGCAGCGCTTACCGACGGCGACGTAGCACGAACCCTAACACGAGCGCGACCACAACCACCACAAAGGCGACGACACCAATCAACAGCAGCGGAGAACGCGTTAGGGTGATCAGCGGCCCTTCCGGTGTCGGTGTGGGACGCGGTGTTGGTGAACGCAAACTGCCCGGTGGACGCGCTGTATTGGTTTCCGTCGGCGGGATGTCCGTGAACGTCACCAAGGGCGGATTCGTCGGCACAGGACTCGGCGTTTTGGTGATCGTCGGGATCGATGAAGTTGGCGAACGCGTCAAGGTCGGCGCGGGCGTGTTCGTGCGCGTGGCCGTGAGCGCAAGATAAGGCGTCCAGTTGACCGCGGCATCCGCGTCTTCCGTGAACAACCACCGCTGCCAGTCCGAGTAAAATTGCTGCTCATCAGTGCCGAGGGTTGAAAGCGCGGCTTTGAACGCGTACACATCACTGATCTCAGCCGCCAAGGTAAACGGCGCATCCGCTCCATAGCGGGAGGCCATGAACGCGATCATCAGGTAGCTTTGCGACCGCCACAGTTCGATGGATGACAGATCCGCCGGATTGACATCGAGCGCGGCAAGTGGCAACAGGCTGTTGGTGCGGCTGGCATCACGGGCGATTTGTAAAGCACGTACCTGTCCGCTCGGTTGGTAGAGCTGGAATAGCCCTTCGCGGAACCACGCGGGCGGATCACTGGCACGCCAGAAGCGTTCATACGCCTCGCGGATCATCAGATCTGCGATCTGGTTTTGCAATTGTTCGAGACTTGAGTTGGCGCGTTCGACCACTTGATAGCCTTGCGCGTGGTAGACGGCAATCGCATTATCGATAAGACACGGGTAAAAGCCCGCCGTGCTCCGCACCTGAATATACAGCAGATCGTCGGGGCCAGTGATGCCATCGCAAAATTTGTAGCCGGGGTCGTAGATGATGAATTTGTAGCGCAGGTCGAGACCCGTTTGCTGGCGCAGTTTGTCCAGCACACGCGACGCATTCGTCTGGAGCACACCGATGGATAGCGACGGATTGTGGCTATACAGTTGCAAACCGTCGGCCTCGCTGCCAATGTTGCGCCATGCGAGAATGCCTTTGTCGCCAGCCAGTGGGCGAATGTCTTGGAAGATAAAGCCGCTGAGGACATTGGCGGTGACATTTTCGCGCAGACTGACCGTCCAATCGAAGTTCACATAGCTGAACAGCATCGGCGCGGTTGCTGGATCGATCCGCCACGGGTAGGAAATGACGCTCAATTTCTCTTTTACCTGCGCCAAATCCGTGTCAGTCGGATCGACTTCTGCCGTGACATCCAACCCGCTCTCGGCCTGATAAATATGTACTCTGGCGCTGCGCACGCGCTCTAAGGGTACATCGAGCATCACTTGCACCATCACAACTGCCGGAAAAGCAGGTTCGACACCCGTCCCCGCGATGAACGGCGCACCCGTTACGCGCAGTGTCGCCGTAGGCGGCTGGCGGTTGACGGGTGTGTTGGTTTGCGTGGCAGTGCTGGTGATGGCGGGCGTCGGCGTACTCTGCGCATAGGCGGCCTCTAACCTCAACGTGATCGGGATGATCACAAGGAGGGTTAGCAGCAAGATAGTGACCGGATGGAGGGAACGCCGCACGCTTATACTCCGTTAGGTGAGAGACTGAACGCTGGCAAGCGTCTCGTTATCGGCGGCATAGATGAAATGCAGCGACGGGAAGGTGCCTTGCAAAGCCAATGGCAGCCAATGCGACGCATCCGCCCACATTTGCGAATAGGGAATTTCGTTGAAGGCAAACCACTGTGGTTTCATCTCTTCGCTTTCCCCCGGATCGCCGCGCCATTTATCTACACGATAGACTTGCACAATCATATCCCACTCTGGTTTAGCAGAGAATGAGAAGGTGAGCTGGCCCAAGTGCTGTAGATCGCGCTCCTCGATGGTGAGTCCGGCTTCTTCGCGCATCTCCCGAACAACGGTCTGAGTCGGGGTTTCTTCGTCTTCCTGTTTGCCGCCGAAACCGGTGATCTTGCCTTCGCCAAAGCGGACTTTCTTCAACCCAAGCAGCACGCGTTCCTGCTTGATCGGCAGGCACAATACACTCTGTTGCATAACACTCAACTTTCAAAGGGTACAGTGACAACCCGTGCAGCAAGTTCGGCGCGCAACGTAGCGATATGCGTTTGTACGCGCGCAACTAGTTGATCGACAGCGACATTTTCCGGTGCCTTGTCGCGCCGTAGTTTGATCTCTGGCCCGCCGCGTTTGAGCGCCCTTTCCCCCACCGTCACCCGAATCGGGAGACCGATCAGATCGGCATCTTTGAACTTCACGCCCGGTGTTTCCTCACGATCATCCAACAAGACTTCGACTCCGGCAGCTTGCAAGTCGCGATAGAGTTGTTCGGTGATCGTCGCTGTTTCGCCTTCAGTTGCCAACTGGACAAGGTGAACATGGTAAGGCGCGATGCTGATAGGCCAAATGAGGCCGTCGGCGTCGTTGTATTCTTCCGCCACACAGGCCAACAGCCGCCCAACCCCGATCCCGTACGATCCCATGATGACGGGTTTGCGTTCACCGTCTTTGTCCAAGAAGGTTGCGCCGAGGGCTTCAGTGTAGCGCGTACCTAGTTTGAAGATGTTGCCGATCTCGACGCCGCGCGAACTGGTCAAGGGGCTGCCGCAGCGGGGACACGCGTCGCCTTCGCGGGCAGCGGTGATGTCCGCGACAATATGCGGCGTATAATCGCGCCCGACGTTGGTATTCAGCAGGTGATAGCCCGCGTCGTTCGCACCAGCCACCAGATTAGGCGAGGTCATCACGGCGTCATCGACCACGATGATCATGTTGGGCGCTGTGATGCCAATGGGCGAGGCGTAACCGGGCACCGCTCCAATGGCAGTAATTTCCTCTTCACGCGCGGGACGCAAATCGCTGGCTTTGACGGCATTGCCGAGCTTAGTTTCATTGACATCCATATCGCCGCGCACGATGGCGAAGATGAATTTATCCTGCTTTTGCTCCCCGTCGGGGATGGTCGCCACCATGAAAACGGCTTTGGCGGTCTTGGCTTTTGGAACGTTGAGCAACTGCGCCAATGCTTCGATGGTTTTCGTGTCTGGCGTGGCAACTTTTTCTAGTGGCAGTAGCGCCTCTTGTGCGGCGGCAGGCTTACGGAAATTGGCAATCTGGCGGTTGGCGGCGTAGTGGCAGTTATCGCAGATCATGAGCGTATCTTCGCCAATCGGGTTCAGATACATATATTCGTGCGCCAAACTACCACCCATCATGCCGACATCGGAGCCGACCGCGACGGCAGGCAGCCCGCAGCGGTTGAAGATATTGAAATAAGCCTGATAGTGCGCACGGTATTGCTTATCCAGCCCGTCCCAATCCGCGTCAAGGCTGTAGCTGTCTTTCATAGTGAACTCGCGCACGCGGATCAAGCCAGCGCGCGGGCGGGGATCGTCACGCCATTTGGTTTGCAGATGGTAGATCATGGCGGGGAGCTGACGGTAAGAGCGAATTTCCTTGCGCACGAGGTCGGCAACCACTTCTTCATGTGTCATCGCCAGCACCATATCGCGGTCGTTCTTGTCCTTGAAGCGCCCCATCTCCGAGCCGATCTGATACCAGCGTCCGGTTTCTTGCCATAGCTCGGCGGGATGCACGACGGGCATGGTGATCTCTTGCCCGCCGATGGCATTCATTTCCTCGCGGATGATGGTTTCGATCTTGGTGATGGTGCGCTTGGCAAGCGACATGGCGGTAAAAATGCCCGCCGCTAACTGCCGGATGTAGCCCGCACGCAGCAGCAGTTGATGACTGACAATTTCAGCTTCAGTGGGCACATCTCGCAGTGTCCGGCTGAATAATTGACTCATGCGCATGGGTGATACGCTGCCCCTTCGTGAACAGTAAGTGAACGTTAACCGTGACAACCCGGAGGATTATAGCTTGCTCTCGATGATTTCGTGATGTTGATTTGGCAAGCGGGGCGGGGGAGTGCTTAGTGCTTAGTGCTTAGTGCTTAGTGCTTAGTGCTTAGTGCTTAGTGCAGCGTACATGTGGTCGGATGTAGTGTCAAGTTGGTGGTCGAATCAGATCATTGGGAATGATCGAATCTAGCATTTGAGCGTGGGAATCAGATCATTTCGATTGGGTCAGGAAGGGTCAAATGATCTGAAAATGATCTAATTCAGCTGCTTAATTCAGATCATTTCTGCTACGAAATTTAGCAGAATTGTGATTCAGATCATTTGCTTATCAGCATATCCCCAAATGATGCTCTGAATATCGATGAGTATTCAGAACGACGAAAGTATATCAGAACATTTGAATGACGTCAAGACTAAGTTTTGCGGGTGATTCGAAAAAGATAAAACTGCCGCTGAGAATTCCCAGCGGCATAGAGGCAGCTTGAACTACAGACCGAAAACGGCTGACGCGCCGAGCACCATCCCGAAAGTGACGATGGTGACGATCAGTTCGGCTAAGGCTCCGACGATGAAGGGGCGTAAGCCTTGTTTGCGCAGTTCGCGGAAATCGGTGCGCAAGCCGACGCCGGCAAAGGTGAACAGGAACGCCCACCTTGATAAGTTGCCCAAACTGGCTAACTGACCGGAATTAAAGACGCCGACCGTCGCCAGCAGCGAGATGAACAAGAAGCCGAGAATGAATTTGGGGAATTTCTGCCACAGGAATGCGCCTTTATTCTTGACTTCCTTGGCCTGACCACGCGATGCCCAATAGAGCGCAAAGCCGAGTACGACAAAGCCGATCATGGCGTTGCGGGTGGTCTTGGTCAACACGGCGATCTTACCTGCTGCATCGGAGTAGATGGCACCTGCGGCGGAGGCTTCGGCGGTGTTATCGACTGCCAAGCCGGCCCACACCCCAAACGCTTGATCGCTCATGTTGAAAGCGCGCCCGACCGCTGGATAGGCAAACAACCCAAAAGCGCCTAAGGCTAAGATGGCAGCAATGGCGAAAGCAGCTTCGTTATCATCGGCCTCGATAGCGCCTTTGCCCGCGATGATGGCGGATACGCCGCAGATGGACGAACCGATGGCTAACAAACTGGCGAGTTTGGGCGAGAGTTTGAAGAGACGACCAAGCACAATCATCAAGATGATGGCGACGGCGAGTTCGAGCACGACTAACAACAGGCTCATGCCGCCGAGTTTGAGTACATCTCCAAGAATGAAGCGCGCGCCGAGCAGCACGATCCCCACTTTGAGGAAGTATTCATAGGTTTCGACGCCCGGTTTGAAGATTTTGGGGATGCCGATGATATTGGTGATGATCAACCCGTAAATGATCGCCCACAGCACATATTCGATGTTGGGCAGGGTGAGATTCTGCGCTTTGCCAAAATCCTTGATGCCCTGTTCGGTCAATTTTCCCGCAAACCCGATCACGAACAGCAATAAGATGCCGGGGATGAGTTCTAGAAGGCGGTTAATAAGTGGTTTGGAGGGTGGCGCGGCCAGCGCTGTACCTTGCGACATGATTCATCCTTTGCGATAGTGAGGTTAAAACAGCGACGCGCATGGCTTTACCAAGGTATATTGAGAATGCCAGCGAGGACGAGCAGCGCCAGCACGAGCGACGTGATGACCGCCCACCAATCGAGACTGATCCGGCGCGCAAAGGCCACGAGGGGCGATTGGTCGCT
>JAHBVJ010000056.1 GCA_019637615.1 Anaerolineae bacterium
TGCTTAGTGCTTAGTGCTTAGTGCTTAAAGAGCGTACATGAGGGTGATCCTCGTGTCAACTGTTTGCTCGGCCTGTTTAACGTCAGCACAAGCGCAAGCGGAATGATCCCTGAAATGATCCTGTTGACTGCGGTGAACGGGATCATTTTTGACTCTCATTCTTGACTCTTGGCGGGTTGGATATGCCTCGCGCTGTACAGCTACACATGGTTTTCATTCCAAGTCCGCAGCGACTGAGATTGCCTGTTTTGCCTGATAATGCTTTTTAAGAAATTAAACCAACAATCCGACGAATTTGAGTAAGGCAGGTGAGCCAAGGGCAAACTGGTCAAACCAAGTCAACACGCGCTGCTGCAAGGCGAGCCAGTCATCTTGGAAGCGATGTAAATACAATACGTCTTGACACAATTTGAGCCAGACTTTCTCGGTAGGATTGAGCCACGGGGCATAGGTGGGTAAGGGGAGAAAAACGAGCTTTGAGTGTTGTAGCGAGGCCAGCAGCGTAGGGTGCAAATGTACGGGCCAATTATCAAGGACAACGTAAATGCGCTTGGCAAGCGGATAAGCCGCCTCGACAGAGCGAAAGAAGCCTAGCAAGGTAGAGACGGGGAACGTGGTGGCTTGCTGAACCAGCACACGACCAGTCAGGGCATCGAGACAGGCAGCCAGCCGCATCCGGCGATTCTTGGTGTAGTCGAGGCTAGCGCGTACATCATCATGCCCGGCTTGCCCATACTCGTTCGCCAGCAGTGGGTAACGATAGTAGGTGAATTCGTCTTGATACAGGAACACGACTTGCTGTGGGTTGAGCCAAGCGGCTTCATAGGCTTGGGCGATGAGCGCAAGCTTGTCATCATAAGCCAAATCGGGGGAGTGGGTATAGTGACGTCCCCGTTTGTAGTGGATATCCAAGCGCGCTAACAGTTGCCACACGCCCGCTATGCTTAAGGGACCTAACCAAGCGATGGTTTGCTGCACACCTGCTAACCACCAGCGACTCCGCGCTAGACCGTACAGCGCTGGTGCCCGCTGCACCACCTCCAGCACCGTGTCACGGGCTGTGTCCTGCGTCAGTGGGGGAAAAAGCCGCCTTGCGCCCGCGTCCTTTACGAATATATAAACCTGCTACCCCTTCTGTTTCATAACGATGTACCCAGCCGTACACCGTCCCATGCTGTCGCCGTTTCAACAACCCATGCTGGGCTATGCTTAACCCAGATTGTCCTTCGCTTAGTTTCAACACAGCCGCCGCCCGCTCCCGTAAATACGCCAGCGGATGCGTGTCCCGTAGCGTTTCCAATTCCTCGCGTTGTGCGTCCGTCAAGCTTAAGTGTAATGGGGCTGGCATTTTTCCCTCCTTCATCTCTTAACCCCATTGTTCTCGCCCCGTTGTTGGCTTTATTTCTTAATTCCCATTATCAGGCAAAAATGTTACAGGCACTCCTCCTCTGCTCAATGAGCCGTCCTGAGCCGTGAAGATCAGGCAAATATCAGGCCGTAACAGGCAAAAACAGGCAATTTACTAGCGTGTTGGTGGCGAACATTGGCTAGCATGGTATGCAGTTGTTAAGGTTCTCACAGCGCAACCTGTTCCTCAACGGTTGATGTGGCTACCCGCGTAGCAGCATAGGAGGAAAGTGGTGAGCACCATGCAAAGATTAGTGTGCTACTCAACTACTTTCAGATGAAGCGGGAACGATGCCCGACAGTTCGCGAAGGAACCGAAGCATGAAGACGCCTCCCTGAGGATGGGAGTCACTCATTCATGATAGGTAGTATAGCAACGACAGAACGTATTGTCAATACTCAAAGTGTAAACGTTCTGTAAAGATTTTCCGATTCTGACATCCACGCCGGGGTTGGGCGGCGTTATTTACGTAGAAAAGCTACAGCGTATTCATTAAGTTGCAGCGTGTATTGGATATTGATATCGTTTACTTGATAGCACATAAGGCCGATGGCTATCGCGCTCGATTGACTTGCGGTAGCTGACTGGATTGGCTGATCCTAGTGTATGACAATTCATGCAATCCCCTTATTGAGGATGGGCAGTTCGACGCCAGTGGCACGGAATCACAAAGTTCGATCAGTTTTGATGCAATTGACCTCAGCTTCTGCCGGATTCTTCTGATTTTCTCATCAACCTACCTTGACAAGCCGCGCCGTTCGCTTTATTTTACATACCGTCTGTACGGTATGTAAACGAATAACGAAAACTTGGGGTTAGCAACATGGTAAGTATTCAACAGGCGCAAAAACAACCTGCTGGTGTGCGCGGACTGCCTATCGTCGGGAGTCTGCCCGATTTTGCCCGTGATCCGATCAAATTTATCACACGGCTTCAGCGAGACTATGGGGACGTGGCGGCGTTCTCGTTAATGGGGCTGAAAGGCGTGCTGATCAGCGATCCGGCGGATATTGAACGGGTGCTGCTCGAAACTGGCAAGCGCTACGGCAAATTCAGTGCGTCCTATGCGCTGCGGACGATTCTAGGCAACGGGTTGGTCACGAGCGAGGGCGATTTCTGGAAACGACAGCGGAAGTTGGTCGCACCTGCCTTTCACCATCAATCGATCAAGCAGTACGCCGATCAAATGGTGGCTTATGCGCAAGATATGGCAAATACGTGGGAAAACGGTGCGGCGCGGGATATTCACGAGGATATGATGACGCTGACACAGCGCATCATCATGAAGGTGTTGTTCAGCGTGGATGTCCTCGATAATGCTAAGGGCACAAGCGAAGCTTTCAACGCGATGATGCAAGCGCTCGGTGCGCAAATGAGCGGCGTCGAAGCGGTGCTGCCCAACTTCGTCCCGACGCCAACGCGCACGAAGATGATCGAAGGGGTGGCGTACATCAATAACCTCCTGATGGAGATCATCGAGAAGCGGCGGGCAGAAGGCAGCGGGGACTCTGACCTGCTCACGATGCTGATGGATGCCCGCGACGACGATGGGCAACCGATGAGCACCGAGCAGATGCTTGACGAAATCCGGTCGCTGTATCTGGCAGGACATGAAACGACGGCGGCTACGTTGTCGTGGGCGTGGCTGCTGCTGTCCCATAATCCGGTGAGTTATGCCAAGCTGGAAGCCGAGATCGCTGATGTGTTGAAGGGACGTACACCGACTTCGGATGATGTACCGAACCTGCCCTACTGCAACGCCGTCATCAAGGAAGCCCTGCGCTGCTATCCGGTGGCGTGGATCACACAGCGGGTGGCGATGGAGGACGTAGAAATCGGCGGGTACGCGGTTGCCAAAGACACGGCGGTATGGCTTAGTCCGTGGATCGTGCAGCATGATCCGCGCTGGTATGCCGAGCCGGACACATTTATGCCGGAACGCTGGTTGAAAGATAAAGCCGAACAGCCAAAGCGCGAGGCGTATATTCCCTTCGGCGGCGGCCCGCACATTTGCATCGGGAACGGGCTGGCGATGATGGAGGCCGTGCTGCTGATGGCGACGATGCTACAGCAGTATCACATCGAGATGCTGCCGTCACACCCTGTTGAATATGCTCTCACCGGTACGCTGCGCCCCAAATTCGGCGTGCAGGTGAAGTTCACGCAGCGCGATCTACAAGCGTGATTGGTAGAGGAACTCGCTGATAAATAATCGCAATAGAGCAGACCTGATCATCAAACTCACATGGACGCCTCTTGAGGCGTCCGTACAAACGCGGATCAGGCATACTCTTTATCGGTCGTCTATGAGAAGGTGGTGATTGGAGCGGGGCGTGTTCAATCACAGCCTATTGCGAAGCTTTGCCCTTTGTGCCAAGGTAATAGGTGGTGGGCGAAGCTGGCATTCAGCGAGAGGGCGATATGCGCAAAACCAAAGAAGAAGCGATGAAAACCCGCGAGGCCGTGCTGAAGGCGGCGGCGCAGATCATCGTGCGGCTCGGTGTCGGGGCATTCACGATTGACGCGGTGGCGCAAGAAGCGGGCGTGACCAAAGGTGGCGTACTGCATCACTTCCATTCGAAAGAGGCGCTGATCGATGGCTTGATCGCGCAAGTGACCGAGATGTTCAACGCGCGGTTAGCGAGGGAATTGGAAGCGGAACCAGCCGGACAGCCCGGACGCTGGTTACGCGCGTACATCCGCATGATTTTCTCGGTGCAGCATGAGAATATCAACCTGATCCCCGCCATCGCTTCCGCCGTCGCTGCTGATCACGAGACGATCGAACGTATCCGCCGCAGCATGGACGAAAGCCAAGTCGCGGCGGTGGACGATGGACTCGATCCGACACTGGCGACGATCATCCGGCTGGCGGTGGATGGCGTCGTGTTCACCAGCGCGTTCAACCTCAATGTGCTGGACAAAGAGACAAGTCAGCGCGTGGCTGATGAACTTTTGCGCCTGACGAGGCAAGTCAGTTTTTAATCGTGATCGGCACTGCCCACGATGTTAGCGGTGGGCAGTGCGCTACGTGACTATGGTGCGATAGGCATAACGGTGATCTGATTGACCACGCCTAGCTGTACCTGCTGCCCATAATGCTGAATGGTCAGCGGTTCGCCCTTGAGCAGTTGGTAGCTCGCGCCGGATTGGTTGACCGTGACGCCGATCAGCCGTCCCCGGAAATTAACCTTGAAGCTGTACTCATCCCAACCCTGCGGCAGATAAGGTTTGAGGCTGAGGACATCCTCGTAGGCATGCATCCCCGCGAAGCCGTTGACCAAGCACATCCACGTCCCCGCCATGTTCGCGATGTGGACGCCATCTTTGACGTTGCCGTGATAGTCGTCCAAGTCCATCCGCGCGGTGTTCATGAAGTAGGCATAAGCTTTGTCGTGGTAGCCGATCTCGCTGGCGACAATGCTAAAAATGCAGCTTGAGAGCGACGAGTCATGTGTGGTGACCTTCTCGTAGAAGTCGTAGTTGCGGCGCTTCTCATCGAGCGTGAATTTGTCACCGAGCAGGAACAGCGCCAGCACGAGATCGGCTTGTTTGCAGACCTGATGGCGGTAGATGACCAGCGGGTGGTAGTGGATGAGCAGCGGATAGTTCTCTTTAGGCGTGTTGGCGAAATCCCACGGCACGCGGTCAAGGAAACTGTCATCCTGCATGTAAAGCTGCAAATCTGCATCGTATGGCACATACATGTTATCTGCCGCTTTTTTCCATGCATCGAGTTCGCTGGCCTCTAGCCCGATTTTGGCGACGAGGGCGTGGTAGGCGTCGGCGTGCTGCTGCTGCATCCACAGAGCGATGCGGTGCGCGTACTCAAGATTTTCTTTCGCCATGAGGTTGGTGTAGCAGTTGTTATTGACGAGCGCCGAATATTCATCAGGGCCGGTGACTTCGTTGATGCAGAACTTGTTGCCCTTGCGCGGAATGTATGCGCCGAGACTCGCCCACAGCCGCGCCGTCTCGAATAAGATTTCCGCGCCATAGTTGACGAGGAATTCGTTGTCTTCCGTCGCCATCACATAGCGCTTGACCGCCAGCGCGACATCGGCGTTGATGTGATACTGCGCCGTGCCAGCGGGGAAGTAGGCGGAACATTCCTCGCCGTTGATGGTGCGCCATGGGAACAACGCGCCCTTTGGATGCGCCATTTCGCGGGCGCGGTCACGGGCTTTGTCGAGGATGCTGTAGCGGTACTCGATCAGCTTGCGGGTGATTTGCGGGTTGT
This sequence comes from Anaerolineae bacterium, assembly GCA_019637615.1. Taxonomy (GTDB): domain Bacteria; phylum Chloroflexota; class Anaerolineae; order Aggregatilineales; family UBA2796; genus JAHBVK01. The sequence continues at coordinate 5,649 of JAHBVJ010000056.1, forward strand.
TGTAGAGGAAGAAGGGAATCACGTAGACTTCGGTATCCCAGAAATAATGTCCCTCGTAACCTTCACCCGTCAGCCCCTTCGCGCTCATGTTGGTTTTGCCGTCGCGTCCCGCTGATTGCAGCAGATGGAACATGTTGAAGCGGATACCCTGTTGCAACGCGATGTCACCTTTGATCACGATGTCGGTATCCGCCCAGAACTCTGCGAGAAAATCGGCCTGCGCTTGAGCAAGGCGGGCAAAGCCCGTCTCTTTGGCTTGTGTCGCAAGGTGGTTGGCGGTGATAGCGAGAGCAAGGCCAGATTGCCCAGTGTCGTTAGAGGCGGCATAGGCGAGATATTTGGTCAGTTGGATCGGTTGCCCTTGCGCTGCGTCGATCTCGAAGGTGATGACAGAAGTGAAGGCGGAGGTGCTTGCGGCGCTGGTGTATGGGTTCGTCGTTTGCAGATCATTTTCCATCGCACAGACCAGCTCAAAGCCCGTCGTGCCGGTGTGCTGACGGAGTTGACCACCTGTATGATTAGCGGCATGATGATCGATGATGAGGGCGTGCCCCTTCAGCCCGCTGCCCAAGCGCGGATCATCTTCTGCTGTTAAGTTTGTCACGTCGCCATCGAGTTCAGAGACGATCTTGATCTTGCCGCTGAAGGTCAACGGGGTGACCTGATACCAGATAGCGGCGAGGTGCTTGTTGGTGAAGCAGATCAGGCGGCGGGTGATTAGTTTAATCTCGCGACCCTCTGGTGAGCGCCATGTGAGTTCGCGTTCGAGCAGCCCTTCACGCAGTTTGAGCGTGCGTTTGTAGTCGAGCAGCGTGCCTTCCAGCATGTTAAACGGTTCGTCTTCGATGAACAGCTTGATGACCTTGCCATTGGTGACGTTGAGCATAGTCTGGCTGTTCTTGGCGAAGGCGTAGGCCGCTTCAGGGTAATGGATCGGCTGGCTCTCGTAAAAGCCGTTCAGATACGTCCCTTCGACGCCATAACCTTTCGGCAGACCTTCCTCAAACGTCCCGCGCCAGCCGATGTAGCCGTTCCCCAACGCGAAGATCGTCTCGTTTCTGGCGTTATAGTTGACGTTGAAACTCGTCTCGATGATGTCCCATTCGGCATACGGATAGATCGGCTCAACAACCTTGCTGCCCGACATGATTTTCCCTTTCACGCGTGTTCATTTTGCGACGGTGATACTTTATCTTGGCGGCGTAGTTTAGCATGTACGGCTTGATTCTGGTCATCTCAGCGCATTAGGTCAAATTTTTACAAGACGCTGCCCATCGATTTTGGTAGGATTTGGCATCGATAACGTCAGAAATAGGAATGCCCTCTGATGCCATCCAAGATGCCACCCAATGCCCTCATCGTCCGGCTGTGCGTAAAAAATGCCGACGAAGCCATCAAGTTTTATCAGCAAGCGTTCGGGGCGGAAGAAGCCGTCCGACTCGTTGCGCCGAACGGCAGAATCGTCCATGCGCAGGTCAATATCGGGGACGCCGCCATCGAGATCGTTGAAGAAGATCGCAACAACCATCATGTGAGTCCACAAACGTTGGGCGAATCGACGGTGGTGATCAAGTTGTATGTGTCGGATGTCGATACGCTGTTCAAGCGCGCGTTGGCGGCGGGCGCGAAAGAGCAATGGCCTGTGGATAATCACTTCTTCGGGGATCGATCCGGCAGGCTGATCGATCCATTCGGGCATATGTGGAGCATCGCCACGCGGTTGGAAGACCTGACGCCCGAAGAAATGCAGCAACGCTTTCAGGACTACCTCAGCCAGCAGTCATGAGTCGAGCCACGCGAGCGGCAGCAACGGATCGCGCAGTGCCAGATAGCCGCGCCTGAGCAGCCGTTCACGCGGATCAATCGGGTAACCAGCCTGATCACGCAGATAATTGCCCGCGCTGATCCACTGTTCCCGCAGATTCGTGCGTCCCGCTCCCTTCGCGATGGACAGTCCGCGTCGCCACGCCTCGAAGAAGCGCAGCGGCGCATCATCGCGCATATGATGGATCAGACGCTTGGGCAAGATCGTCTGAAAATCGACAGGTTCCAGCGCTTCACGGAAGTTGGTACCGAACACGAGCATCTCATGTCGCAGTGACGTAGAGACTTTGCGATACACGTCAGATACAACCATGCGACCTGTCGGGTTCGAGGTGCCCTCGATCAGGATGCCGCCGTCTTCCAGCCCATTTGCCATTGTCAGAATCGCGGCGGGGACTTCGGTTTCCTCATACTGCCGCAAAACGTTGTAGGCACGGATCATGCGGGCGCGTTCGCCATTGGTGGCATCTCTCACGTTGAAGCCGCCGAGTTTGAACTCGATCAGCGACTGTTGGGCATAGGGCTGTGCGACGGCGACCCGTTCAGCATCGATCTCTAGGCCGAGCAGCCGTAAACGGGGATTAATCGTGAGCCAGCGTTCGCGCATCTCTAGCGCCGTCCATGCTTGCGCTCCGTAGCCCACATCCACGATCAGCGGTGATCCCGACGACAGTACATCCGCATACGTTAGCGCGATGAAGACATCGATCTGGCGCAGACGATTCAGGGCGGTTTTGCCGCGTGTAGGTTGACCAACGGGGCGCGTGCGACGTGGCATGGCTCCTAACTTCAGTAGGCTATTCATACCGAGCACTGCAATAATATCTCAACGAGAATGTTGTAGAATAGGGTTAACTTGGGCGAGGAGATAATCCATGACCTTCATTGAAATTCGGGGACGTGTGAACGAGCGGGGTGAGCTTGAATTTGATCCACCGCATGATCTTCCCGTGGGCGAGGTGCGCATCATCATCGAAGCGCTCGATCCTGCCGCCGAAGCCGCCGATGAAGCGCTGTGGGATGAGCAGTTCGCCAAGTCACAGCATGTATTAGATATGCTTGTTGAAGAAGTGCGCGCTGAGGAAGAACAGGGCCTGATTCAAGATTTTGATCCCGACAAGGACATTCTGTGAAGTCACGCACTGCATCGCGATTCCGCCAACTGCTACGCACGTTGCCAAATGATGTGCGGCATCAGGCTTACGCTGCTTATCGTTTGTTCAAGCAGAATGAATATCATCCAAGTCTGCAATTCAAAAGAGTCGGCATCAATAATCCAGTATACTCTGTACGTGTTGGGCTTTATTATCGAGCACTCGGTTGGCGCAAGACCGACGATCAAATCACTTGGTTTTGGATCGGCACACACGCTGAGTATGATAAATTGGTAGGCAGATTCTAATCTCGTTCATGGAGTAACCACGATGGCGAATTTTTTCTCCCGCAGTACCAGCGCTAGTGCTGGCTTATCTCCCGAAGAAGCGGGGCTAGTGGCTGGTGTCTTCACGCTCTCGCTCACAGGCGACTTCTCTGATCTGGATAAGCGCTGCGTTAGTTTGTTCCGCGATGAGTACTTCCGACTCACGCCGCTGGAGGAAGAAGGCTTCCAGAGCACGTTGAACTCGGCCTTGGCGCGTGTGACAGCGGGTAATTTCGCGGCGAACATCCCCGCCTTCGTGTCGGGTACATTGCTGCCAGCAATGATCACGCCGGAGGACAAAATCGGCGTGTATCGCTACATCTACGCGCTCGCCATGACCGATCTCAACATCAATGACGGCGAAAACGCACTGATGCAAGCTGTGCGTCAAGCGGCGGGCATCGACTCTGCCCAGTTCGACGCCGCCGAGCAAGCCGTTCTCACCGAGTTCCAGACGTTGTACCGCGCCATCGCCTCGATCTCGCTCGGTCTGATGGTCGTCACGGCGGATGGCAAGGCTGATCAGAGCGAATTGGACGACATCCGCAAGGATCGCACGCTGCTGGAACCGCTCGGTCGCTTGGATGATACGCAGTTTGAGCTTGTCTACGATCTCGGTCTGACCGTGCATGATCGCTTCCTGCTGGACGTGAATGCGCGCAAAGATTTCGTCACCAACATTCTGGCGAATCTGCTCAGTTCGCGCGAAGTACGTTATCAAGCGTTCCGTTATGCTGCATCTGTGGCGACTGCTGACGGCGACATTGCGCAGGTCGAGCTGGATATGCTGAAGGACGTGCTGCACGCGCTCGGTATCCGCGATGAAGTGGGCGATCAACTGATCGGGGAGTTCATGGGCCGCGTCCGCACCATCGACGGCAAACCGCGCCAATAGAAAGAAAGTGCTTAGTAAAGACAAAGCGAGCGCTTAGAGCGTGAAGTTGATGTGGGTGGCAAAGGGGAGAGGCCGATTGCCCGCATAGATAGTAGCGCAGATTCCCTCACTCAACCGATGAAGTACGAGTGAGGGAAGTCTACCCTTCTCCCCACCCCCGAACGGCATTATCATTGATCCTCAATGACGAATTCCCGAAAACAGAGCCACAAGGACACACTGGCATGACGATCACCATTGTTGGGCTTGGCCCCGGCGATCCCGAATTATTGACGCGTAAAGCATGGCGCGTATTGAGTGAAGTCGACGAGGTGTATCTGCGCACGGCGCGACATCCCGGCGTCGAAGCGCTGCCGATCAAGACGCTGCACAGTTTCGACGCGCTGTATGACAAGGCCGAGAACTTCGAAGCGCTGTATCAGCAGATCGCGGCGCAGGTGATCGAACTCGGCAAGCGCGATCAGGGCGTGGTATACGCGGTGCCCGGTCATCCGCTGATGGGTGAATCGACAGTGACGCAGATACTTGCCTTAGCAACGGCGCAAGCCATTCCTGCGCAGATCGTGGACGGCCTCAGCTTCATCGAGCCGATTTTGGATGCGCTGCATCTCGACGCATTGGACGGCGTACAGATTCACGACGCGGTGAACATCGCCAACATGCACCATCCGCCGCTGAATCCCGATTTCCCCGTGATCCTCGCGCAGGTCTACAGCCACGCCGTTGCCTCCGATCTCAAATTGACGTTGGCCAACCAGTATCCCGACGAGCATCCGATTGTCCTGATCCACGCGGCTGGCACGCCTGACGAGGTATTAGAGCATCTCGCGCTGTACGAGATCGACCACAGCGAGTCGATCAATCACTTGACCTCGCTGTACATCCCGCCGTTGACTGCCGCTGGCAGCTTCGAGCGCTTCCAAGAGGTGATCGCTCATCTGCGTGCGCCGGAAGGCTGCCCGTGGGATCGCAAGCAGACACATCTCAGTTTGCGCAAATATTTGGTGGAGGAGTCTTACGAAGTCCTCGACGCGCTCGACGCCGAAGACATGGATTCGCTGAGTGAAGAACTGGGCGACCTGCTGCTGCAAATCGTGCTCCACGCACAGATCGCCACCGAAGCGGGCGAATTCCGCATGGCCGACATTCTCAACAACGTAATCACCAAAATGATCAAGCGGCATCCGCACGTGTGGGGCGATGTGCAGGTGGGCGGTGCGGACGACGTGGTGACGAATTGGGAGAGGATCAAGCAGCAGGAGAAAGCCGAACGCGGCGAGGCGGAGAAACCAAAATCGGTGTTTGATGGCGTCCCGCAGTCGCTACCCGCGCTATCACAAGCCGCCGCCTACCATGAGAAAGCCGCCAAAACGGGCTTCGACTGGCCTGAGATTCAAGGCGTGCTCGACAAGCTGCACGAGGAGATCAACGAAGTGCTCACCGCCAAGACGCCGGATGAGCAGCGGGGCGAAGTGGGCGATCTGCTGACGGTGGTGGTCAATCTGGCGCGCTGGCTGAAGGTCGATCCAGAGATCGCGCTGCGCGAGTCGAATCGCAAATTCAAGCGCCGCTTCCAGTATCTTGAGCAGCACGCCGAACGACCTTTATCGGAGATGACGCTGGACGACATGGAAGCGCTGTGGGCACAGGCGAAGGCGCTAGAACGCGCCGAGGGATAACGGCGATCCGACGCTTGGCTGACGCTCAACACGCTATCTGTCTTTCTGCTATACGCACTGGCTATAATCGTCCCTTCGTGGAAGGGGACTTTGACATCATGCCGAACATCTCGCGGGGGCGCTCATGACGACGCCGGATCGCCCGCTCAAAATTCTGCACATCATGGCGCGGCTGAACATCGGCGGGACAACGCCGTACATCATCCAGTTGATCGCGCAGCAGCGTGCTATGGGTAATGACAGCCGCTTGGTGTGCGGGGTGGTGGGGCCGCAAGAAGGCGATATGCGCTATCTGGCGGATGAAAAAGGCGTCGAACTGACCATGCTCACCAGCTTGGGGCGCGAAATCTCCCCGATCCGCGATCTGCAAACGCTGTGGCAGTTATGGCGCATTATCCGACGCGAACGGCCTGATGTGGTGCATACCCACACGGCGAAGGCGGGCTTCGTCGGGCGGATCGCGGCGTGGATGGCACGAGTGCCGGTGATCGTGCATACCTTTCACGGGCATGTGTTCGCGGGCTATTTCAGTCCTGCAAAGACGCAAGTATATTTGTGGTTAGAGCGTATCTGCGGGCTGTTCACCACGAAAATCATCGTCCTGAGTGAGAATCTCAAGCGCGAATTAGTCGAGCAATACCACATCGCCAGCGCCAAAAAGTTTGAGATCGTGCCCCTCGGCTTTGATCTGGGCACGTTTGCCGCGCTCGATCACGATGATGGCACGTTCCGTGCCATCATCGGCGTGCCGCAAGATGCGCCATTGGTGGGGATCGTCGGACGCCTAGTGTCGATTAAGAATCATCCGATGTTTTTGCGCGCTGCTGTCCTGATCCTGAAAGCGCTGCCCACTGCCTATTTTGTCCTCGTCGGGGATGGCGACCAACGCGAAGCATTGACCGCTCTGGTCGCGGAACTCGGTTTACAAGAGCGCGTCAAGTTCGCGGGCTGGATCACCGATCTGCCGCCCGTGTATCGCGCGCTCAATGTTGCCGTGTGCAGTTCGATCAACGAAGGCTTGCCCGTCAATCTGATCGAGGCGATGGCGTCGGGCGTGCCCGTCGTGGCGACTCGTGTCGGCGGCGTGCCCGATCTGCTGGAAGAAGGCAAGCTCGGCGCTATCGTCGCGCTGGATGACGACCAAGGGCTGGCGGATCAGATCGTCACGGCGCTGCTGCAAGGCAATCACAGTACACAGGTGCAGACCGCCCGCCAGACCGCGCTCAGCCGCTACAGCATCGAAGCCAGTGCCGCGCTCACCGACCAACTCTACTGGAACGCACGCCGTTGACTACTCAGCACTCAGCACTTCGCACTCGGCACTTTCTGCGCGGTTGGGCTGTTTTCGCCTTGCTGGTCGCGGTTTATTTTGCCACCTACACGGGACAGACGATCAGCACCGACGAGCAGAAATTTTACGACGGGGCGCACAGTCTGGTCACTTACGGGCATTGGGAACTGAACTACACCAACGATTTGCGCCCGTACCAGACCGAGATCGGTGATCACATCAACCTGAGCGTCGATTCCGAGCCGATGCAGATGATCGCCTCTGCCCCGCTGATCTGGCTGGCGTCGAAACTCGATGGGATCGGCTTGATGCAATCGGCGTGGTTACTGAACGTGTTCGTCACGGCGCTGACGGGGATGCTGCTGTACTGGTATGGTCTGGTACTCGGCTATTCCGAACGCGCCAGCCTGATCACTGCGCTGTTGTACGGCCTCGGCACTTACGTGTGGATCTACACACAGATGTATTTCCGCGAGCCGCTGTTCACCTTCTTCGCGGTGCTGTGCGCGTTGGGGTTGGAAAAATGGCGGCGCGGCCTCGATCAACGCCATTTTCATCCACTGTGGCTGCTCTTCGCGCTGTTGTCAATTGCCGCCGCGTTCGTCACCAAAGAAGCTGCGCTTTTGCTGGTGCCTGTGATGACGGTGATCGCCCTGCCCGGTGCGGTGAATCGGCTGGTGGATCGGCGCGTATTCCTGATCGGCGTGGCGCTGCTGGTGGTGATTGTGATCGGCGTCTTGGCCTACGCGAATATCATGCCCACGTCGCGCCTCGCCAGTGTGCTGAAAGATTTGCAGCGGCTAGATTTTGCTTATTTCTTCACCGCTGCTTCTGCCTATCTGATCAGTCCGGGCTTCAGCGTGTGGGCATTCTCGCCCGTACTGCTGCTGGCTTTTCTCGGCGCGATGATCGTATGGCGGCAGCGTCGTTACCGTGAGTTGTTTGTGCCGCTAGTGATGCTGATCACCTACGTGCTCGGCTACAGTCTGGGGCGCGGTTCGTTCTGGTACGGCGGGGCGGGGTGGGGGCCGCGCTTCATGATCCCCACGACGCCTTTTCTAGCGCTGCTGCTGCTGCCCGTGGTCGAGTCGTTTCTGGCGCGGCGGATTGCTAAGCTCATGATGGCGGTCATCGTTGGTCTTGCGCTGCAAAGCGTGATGACGCAGGTCTTGGCGGTCACTGTCCCGATCCGCGCCTTCCCGAATTACCTCGACAGCGAGGGCAAGCTGCTCAACCGCCCGCCCGGCAATGAACTCGTCGCGTGGAATGATGGCACGTGGCATCCGCTGTATTCGCCGTTCGTGGTCAGTGCGCATCAAGCCACTGCGCCCACCGAGATCGCGTGGTGGGTGAACGAAACGGGCGGGATCGTGCTGCCCCTATGCATCGTCGCTGGCGGGATCGCGGCGCTGGTCTGGCTGCGTGCTGACCGTCTCTATCGCTGGCGGACGAGCGTCGGCATGGTCAGTCTATTGGCGGTCAGTCTCGCGGTGATGTTGTACGTCGGGATGCGCGCCAACTATCGGGATCGGCGCTATGGCGGTGATAATCCTTCGTTGTGGACGGCGTTGGAGGCTATTAATGCGCAGTTGCGTCCCACCGATGTCGTGATCCTCGGCAACCGCACCTATCGCCCGTTCTTCATGAATTACTATCGTTCCTCAGTGCCGATCTACGTGCTGCCCAATGCGCAGGGTGAGGTGTTGAACATCGGGGAGACGCCCTTCATCGTGAGTACGTTGCCAGAGGAGCAAGTTGAGCCATATATCCAGATCATGCTGGCGAAGATCGCGCCGACCGCGACACGCTGGTGGTTCCTGACCGAGTACACGCCATTTTCGACGGGGCGCTATCGTTCGACCGAACATTACATGGCGCGGCATTATTTCGCGGGCGCGACTATCGTAGATCGTCCTGATGTGCGCGTGATGCTGTACGCGCCGACCGCCGCTCCGCCCGATTCGATCCCGCCGTGGCCTCAGAACGCCGTCGATGAAGATTTCGGCGTGGCGCGGTTGGTGGGCTACGATCTGCCACATGGCGATACGATCCAGCCGGGGACGATGCTCCCGATCTCGCTGCTGTGGCGGCATGACGGTTGGCCTACTGGCGTCGAACCGTTCAATTACAGCGTCAATGTCTCGCTGATAGACTCCAGCGGCGTGGTGCGGGCGCAGCGTGCCGAAGCGCCGCAAGGCTCGTTCGGGCAGATGGCGACATGGCAAGCAGGCGGTTACTATCGCGATAATGTGGCGCTCGACCTGCCGCCTGATCTCGCCTCTGGCACCTACGAAGTATGGGTGCTGATTTTCGATTGGCGGGATAATCATAAACTACCTGTCAAACGGAGCACTGGCGAAACGGCCGATTACGTGCTGCTGACCAAACTTACGGTGAACTAAATGACGACGCCCGATCCTGTCCCGCCCCTGTTTTCGCTCGATGCACTGCGCTTAGCGACCCGTACACCGTGGAAAGTTGGTAACGAACTGCGGCGGCTGGCGCTGGTTCCAATCGCACGGCTGTATTTCGCGCTGGTGGGCGTGGCGTGGCAGTCGGGATTCAGGTTGTATGGGCTGCCGATCATCCAGAAATATCGTCCAAGTGTGTTGCGTCTCGGTCACGGTGCGGAACTGCGTTCGATTCAGCGCAGCAATTCGCTCTCGCCCAACCATGCCGTGATGCTCACCACCCGCCGCGCGGGGGCGATCCTGACGATTGGCGCACACTTCGGCATGACGGGAGGTGTGATCTGCGCGGAGGAGCACATCGAGATCGGGGATCGGGTGCTGGTCGGCGCGAACTGCACGATCACGGATACGGATTTCCACCCGCTCGATCCCGCCGAACGCCAGCGCGATCCTTTAGGTGGCAAGACCGCACCCATCGTGATCAAAAATGATGTCTTTATCGGGATGCACAGCCTGATTTTGAAGGGCGTGACCATCGGCGCGGGCAGTGTGATCGGGGCTGGTAGCGTGGTCACGCGCAGCATTCCGGCTGGCATGATCGCGGCGGGTAATCCTGCCCGCGTGATCCGTCCCGTCGCTACTCCCCGTACGTCCACTGATCCGTGAGCCATGCCCGCAGTTCATCGACCGTCGCCATCACCACCGACGCCGACTCTTGATCGCCCCTGCCCGTTTCGGACGGGACGCGTGCCGTGTAGCTGAACTGCTGCTGGCGCGTGCTGATGGTTACGAAGGCATATTCGCCGTTGGTCGGGGCGCGTCCACGTAGGCTCATACTGTATGTCGTAGAGTCTTCGATCAAGCGCAGATCGGTGCGGTTGGAATGCTGCGCGATCTCCTGCATCAGCCTTTTGAGCAGCGGGCGGTTGGCTTCCCAGAAGGCGTTATCAGCGCGTTCTTCTTCGATCCGGGCTGCTTCCTGCGCCGCTGCCCATTCTTCCGCTGTCATCGGCGGGGCGGGGCGTGGACGGTTCCGACGGAAATTGATGATACGCTCGATCACAACCGCGACGACTGCCAATACCAGCAGCACCGCGACGACATTTCCGAACTCCAAGTGCTCACTCCGAACCTGACTAATCACATCTATAGATTATGTCATGCTCTGGTACGACGTGCTAAAGTACCGAAAATTGTGTTTCCATACGGTAAATTTCATTGCAACTCTTTGCCGCGATCCTGTGTTTAAGGGGTAGTGTACACGACTGGCAACTGAGCACGAAACGGATAGTGACCGATGCACTCAGACCAAGAGCTTTGTGACGCCCTTGTCCGCGATCTCGACCAGCACTTCGAGCAGGTGGTGCTTGCCTTTCAAGATCGGCTGTATGCCTTTGCGCTCCGGCTGACCAACCTGCCCCAAGATGCGGAGGAGATCGCGCAAGATGCTTTCCTCCGCGCCTATCGCGCCTTGGAGACATTCAGCGCAGAACGCCGACAAACGTTAGCGTTGCGGGCGTGGCTGTATCAGATCACGCTCAATGTCTTCCGCAACCGGATTCGCGGCAGGGCATTGGTTACGTTGTCCATCGATGACGAAAGCGCGGATGAAACCTATGTGGAACCGAGCGACGACGAAACGCTGCGACCCGAACCTAGCGCTGAACGTGCCGAGCAAAACGCCGAACTCGCCGCGCAGCTCGCTAATTTGCCGCCACGCTATCGGGAAGCCGTCGTGCTTCGCTACGTGGAAGAACTCGATTACGCCGAGATCGCGGACGTACTGAAACAGCCGCTAGGCACGGTCAAATCCAATGTACATCGCGGACTCCAACTCTTACGCGCCCAATTTGCAGTGAGGGAACTATGACCAACTCACCTTCCAAGCCTGATCAACTCCTGCGTGATCTGCACGCATTGCACGACGCACAAGCGCCCGCCACCTTAGCGCCGCACGTCCTCCTGACGCTCGGTTTGAGCGATGCCTACTGGCAAATGGTGACTGCCATCGGTTCGGTTTTTATCGCCTACAACAAGCACGGCGTTTCTGCCGTCCATCTCGCGGACAGCGCCGCCGATTTTGAGCGCTACTTCCGTGACCGCTTCCATCGCCGTACTGATCAGATCGACTCGCCTGACGAGAAGCTGGTCAAAATCATCAACCGACGCTTGGCGGGCGAAAAAGTCGATATTCATTTCGATCTGCGCGGCCTATCGGACTTTGAACGTGCCGTGCTAATGAAAGCGCTCGAAATTCCACGCGGCGAGATCCGCCCTTACGCGTGGATCGCCCGCGAGATCGAACGTCCCAAGGCAGTGCGGGCAGTTGGCACCGCGCTCGGCAATAACCCGATCCCGCTGCTGATCCCCTGCCATCGGGTGGTGCGCAGCGATGGGTATATCGGCAACTACGCGCTCGGCCCCGACCGCAAACGCGTGATCCTCGAAGCAGAAGGCATCGATGTCGATAGCACCGTGGCGTTGGCGGAACATGGCGTGCGCTACTACGGCAGCGACACCACGCACATCTTCTGCTACCCGACCTGTCGCCATGCCCGCCGTACTACTGGCAAGCATCTGGTGACGTTCAACTCGGAGGCCGACGCGCGCGCCGCTGGCTATCGTCCGTGCAAAGTGTGCCGTCCAGCCTGATCAACGACATTCGGGGGAAACGGGGCAAGGGTTCGACTTAACCGTCGGTTCACCTCGCCCCCTTGCAGTTCAAAATTTGGTATAATATGGGTAGTTGAAGCATCAACTATTCAGGAGCGAACTGTGAATACTCCCCTCTACTGGACTGCTGGCTTGCATCATGACGGGTCGGCATTGTATGTATCGTCTCAACAGCCGAAGTTGGGAGATCGCGTCACGATCAAACTGCGCGCCCCTGCCAGCGCGCCAATCCAACGGGTCTTCCTGCGCACTGCGCCTGATGGTGAGAATCATCTGGAAGCGATGCACGAAACATGGCGCGATGATCACTTGGCATGGTGGTCAGTCGAGATGCCCGTTGTCATGCCCGCCAACCCCTACCGCTTCAAATTGCTGACGGCGGAAGGTGCCTATTTCCTGAATCAGGCAGGCGTCAGCCGCGCCGATGGGCCAGAATGGAACGACTTCAAGCTGCTCGCGGATTATGCCTCACCCGCGTGGGCACAAAGCGCGGTCTTCTACCAGATTTTCCCCGACCGATTCGCGGCGGGCAATCCAGCGAACCAAGTCCCCGAAGGTGCATGGGAAATCCGGGGCTACAAGACCACCCGCCGCGCATGGGGTGATCCTGTGTTGACGTGGAAAGAAACCGGCAGCCTCGATTATTACGGCGGCGATCTCCCCGGCATCGTGCAGAAGATCCCTTATCTGGTCGAGTTAGGCGTTAACGCGCTCTACCTCAACCCGATCTTCGTGTCCTACAGCAATCACCGCTACGATGTGAGCGACTTCTACAACATCGATCCGTATGTTGGCGGCAACGAAGGATTGGCGGAACTGCGCCGCGCCACCGATGAAGCTGGCATCAAAATCATGCTCGATGTCACGCTGAACCATCTTGGCTGGCGTCATCCGTGGTTCACGGACGCCCAAAATAACCCAGAGTCGGCTACTGCTGAATATTTCACCTTCTATGAGCGCCCAGAAAAATATGAATCGTGGCTAGGCGTGCGATCACTGCCGAAATTTAACTATCGCAGCGAAAAATTACGGGAGCAGATGTATAAGTCCGTCGATTCGGTGCTGCGTACATGGCTGCGTCCGCCGTACCGCATCGATGGCTGGCGCTTGGATGTCGCCAACATGCAAGCGCGGCAAGGTGCGATCCAGCTTTCGCACAAAATAGGGCGGCAGTTGCGCCGTGCGGTCAAAGAAGAAGCTCCCAACACGTATCTGATCGGTGAGCATTTCTATGATGCCACAACCTATCTGCAAGGTGACGAACTCGATGCGACGATGAATTATTCCGGCTTCGCGATTCCGCTGTGGCGCTGGCTGAACGGGCAAGACCTCGGCACGGACTACCGCCCCGAAGTCGCTGATCCGGTCTTGATGCCCGCCGAAGCCGTCGTCGAGCAGTGGACGCGCTTCCGTGCGCCGCTGCCGTGGCAGGTCGCGCGCCATCAATTCAATCTGATGGATAGCCACGACACTTCGCGCATTTTGCACAAATTGGGCGAAGATAAGACGCTGCTGCCACTTGCCACTGCCATCTTGATGACGTATCCGGGCACGCCGAGCGTCTATTACGGCACCGAGGTTGGCATGACGGGTGGCCCCGATCCCGATAACCGCCGCACCATGCCGTGGAACGAGGCCGAATGGGATCACGATCTGCTGGCCTACTTCAAGCGCATCATCCACTTACGCCGAACCGCACCTGCCCTGATCGACGGCGGCTATCAGCATTTGTACGCGGAGGGTGGCTTGGTCGTCTACCAGCGCCAAGCGCCATCGCAGCGCTTGATCGTGGTTGGTTATCGCGGGCCGGACGCGCTGACGGAATGCCACGTCCCCGTGTGGCACAGCGGCCTCAACGACGGCGCGACGTTGGTCGATCTACTCGGCGGCGGCTCCTACCGCGTAGAAAACGGCACCTTAGCGCTCTCGAATCTTGCTAGAGGTACGGCCTTGATCCTCGAAGAACGCTAACAATTGAGCGTTCGCTGTCTCCAGAGCGCCTCTGCCCCATGACGGGACATTCTGTCTGTTGTGGGGCAGAGGCATTGTTTGTTATGCTTTTCGTAGATATACCGTTGCTTAATCTGGCAGTTAACCCCACGCAAGGCGGATAGGGTAAACTCAATGTCCGGTATCAGGGAGACTCAAATCCACTCTTCAGGGGGATACATTGGTTAAAAAGACCGATAAGAAACGCACCAAAATTGTTTGTACCATCGGCCCCGCGTCATCGAACGAAGAGACGCTGCGCCAGATGATTCAAGCGGGCATGGATGTCGCTCGCATCAATTTCAGCCACGGCGACCACGATTTTCATCGCCGTAACATTGAGACCATCCGCCGTCTTGCCGACGAAGAAAATGCGGTTGTGGCGGTCATGGGCGATCTGCAAGGCCCCAAAATCCGCCTCGGTAAGATCGCTAACGAGCCAGTGCTGCTGACGGAAGGTCAACGCCTGACGCTCACCACGCGTGAGGCCGATGGCAGTGGCATGGTCTTTCCGCTGCCGCATCCCGAATTCATCAAGGACGTGAAACCCGGCAACACCATCCTGGTCGATGACGGCACGCTGGAATTCAAAGTCGTCAGCAAGCAGATGGATGACCTGATCTGCGAAGTCGTCGTGGGTGGCGATCTGCTGTCCCGCAAAGGCGTCAGCGCCCCCGATGCGCGTCTCACGCTTTCTGCCATCACGGAAAAGGATCGCGAGGATACGCGGTTCGCGCTCGAAATGCGCTTAGACTACATCGCGATGTCGTTTGTGCGCAGTGCCAAAGACATCGACGCGCTGCGTTATCTGTGCAGCTTCCACGGCTATGAAGATGTCGCCATCGTCGCCAAGATCGAAAAGCGTGAGGCCATCGAGGCGTTCGATGAGATTCTAGCGGCGACGGATGCGGTCATGGTGGCGCGTGGCGATCTCGGTGTCGAAACGCCCGCCGAAGAAGTGCCGATCCAGCAGAAAATGATCATCCGCAAGTGCAACGCCGTCGGCAAGCCCGTGATCACGGCGACCCAAATGCTGCAATCGATGATCAGCAATCCGCGCCCGACCCGTGCCGAAGCCAGTGACGTCGCTAACGCCATCTTCGACGGCACGGATGCCGTCATGCTCTCCGGCGAAACAGCCTCCGGCAAATATCCGGTGGTTGCTGTTGAGACGATGGCGGAAATCGCGGAGATTTCGGAGAAGCACCTCGATAACTCGCAAGCGCGTGAGAACTACAAGCGCACACCGATGCTCACCATCAAAGGCTACGAAGGCATCGCGGACGCCACCAGCCACGCCGCCAGCGAGATCGCGGATGGCCTGAACGCCAAAATGATCGTCACGGCGACATGGACGGGCTATACCGCACGTCAGGCCGCGCGCGGACGCCCCAACACGGCGATTTTGTGCGTCACGCCCAAGCCGGAAGTCTACCGCCGCATGGCGCTGGTGTGGGGCGTCATGCCGATGCTGGTCGCCCAGTTTGGCACCATCGATGAGATGATCGGCGTCATTGCCAAGAAAGCCAATGACGAGGGCATCCTCGATTATGGCGATCTGATCGTGCTGCTGGCGGGTGTGCCGTTCGGTGCCAGCAGCTCGACCAACTTCCTCAAGGTGCATAAAGTGGGCGAACTCGGAGAAGTGCCGGAAAATTAACCGCCGCATTGCCGATTGGTTGTAGCCCGGTGCTTTTCGCGCCGGGTCTTTTTTACCCGTTTACCCGCATCACGATGCGCTGCTTGGGGCGGATCGTGAACTGCTGCTCCGCTGTGACAGGCTCCTTATTCTCCACCGTCAGTTGGTAGCGCTGCAAAATCGTCGCGATAGCCAGCCGAATCTCCATCATCGCGAACGAGTTACCGATGCATACCCTCGGCCCGCCGCCGAACGGTAAATAAGCATACTTCGGGATGGCGGCTTCGCGTTCCTTGCTGAAACGCTCTGGATCGAATGCCTCTGGATCGGGGAAGAATTTCGGATTGCGATGCATCGCATAGGTGCTCACGCCGATCAGCGTGCCCGCCGGAATCAGATAGCCACCCAACTGCGTATCGTGGATCGGTTCGCGCGTCACGCCGCCCGCTGGCGGATACAGCCGCATCGTCTCCTTGACGACCATCTCGCCGTAGGGCATCTGTGCGAGGTCAGCGATGGTAGGCGGACGGCCTCCGAGCACCTGTTTGATCTCCTGCCGCAGCTTGGCCTCGACTTCGGGATGCGTCGCCAGCAGGTACAGCGCCCATGTTAGCCCGTTGGCGCTGGTTTCGTGCCCCGCGACGAACAGCGTCATCACTTCGTCTTGCAACTGCTGCTCCGGCATCGGCTGATCGTTCTCGTCGCGCGCCTCTAGCAGCATCGTCAGCAGATCGCCGCTGTCGCTCTTAGCCTGTCGGTGCTCCTCGATGATCTGCTTGATGATCGCGTTGATGTCCGCCAGCGCTTGTTGTTCGCGCCGCCGCTTGAATACGGCTAACTTGTCCGCCAGCGTTGGCACCACTTCCAATTTATCATTCGCCGCTGCGAGGATCGTTGTCATCAGCGCCCCGATGCGTTCCACTTGTGACGTGAGATCGACATTGAACAGAGTCTTGTTTACGATGCGCAACGTCAGCGCCATCATCTCGTTGAACAGGTCGATGCTTGGCTTCGATTTCCACGTCTCTAGCATCTGCGCCGTATACTCAACCATTGTGGTGCCGTAGGCTTCGATGCGCTTGTGATGGAAGGCGGGTTGTGCTAATTTGCGCTGCCGCTTCCAGAACTCGCCATCGCTGGTCAGCAGTCCATTGCCCATCATCCAGCCCGCCGAATCGCGCAGAAGTTGTGCTTTCCGGAAGTCTTCGGGGCGCTGCACCAGCATCTCGTGGATCAGATCAGGTTCCGTGATGAAATAGATCAGAATGGAGCCGACGTGCATACATACTACGCTGCCGTACTGCTTCATCATGTCGTAGTTCAGCTTGAGCTGATCTTGCCGGATCGCGAACGGGGACAACTGCACCAGTTTGACCATCGCGCCGGGGATGCGCGGGCCGGGTGCCAAGACAGGTTTGCTGGTCACGGACATTGCTTGCGTCACGATACTCCTCCTCCACTAGCGTTCGCTAGGTAACCACTCGCTTGAATGAGTCTATGCTTGATAAGGAGTACGATATGGATAGTCAGCGTTTTAGTCAACGGCATCAGTGTTGATAACCTGTCATAGTTAGATGGCTTGTCTATCTTCGCTGCTGTTCCCGCGTGAATGGCGGATTGCGCCTCTTCAGCAGCCGTTGCTCTCATTTTGCTGTCCATCCCACGAATGATCCCTGAAATGATCCCGTTGTGAGGAGCGAGCGGGATCATTGGCGATCATTCTTGTGGAGTATCCGTTCTGAGTTCTGGTGGTGGACGTTCGAGTGGAACTCGCCATGTGTGGTATTCGGCTGCCCGACTCAACGACCCTTTCAGGATAGGCGAAGGGGATACTTGTTGGGAGCATACACGCAGTTGTTAAGGTGTATTGCCCGTTGGTCTGCCCCGCCGATGAGACGCCTGATCCCATGACTTTTGGAAGACGCTGAACAATCTGAGTACATTCTACAATAGATAGTTAGTTCTGTCAAGCTGTGCGAGGTTTGAAGTTAGTTAGAGTTTTTTGCGAATGATTTGGGTGAAGATGAGGCGAAGGTTAGGAGGATTCTAACGATAGAGGGGTGATCAGCGTATAATGAGATGAATAGTGGAGGATAGTATGTCCACCAGACACATTCAAGCAGTGGTTACGATAGTTGGTTTGGCTGGTGTGCTGATGTTCAGCAACATGATGCCGGGCACAGTACAAGCGCAAACACCAACTCTTTCTGATGAAATAATGATAGCGGGGCAGATCATTCCTGATTTGAATACCGATCGACAAGAACAACAAAAGCTCATCGAGGCAGGAGAACCGCTCAATCTCTTCAAGTACTATTTGTTCGATGCGAACGGTGCCGAATATGAACTTCAATTTGAGGATAGTTTACTGGCGTCCCTAGGGAGTGGATTTTTCGACAAGAACCCGTCGGTTAAGTCGCTTCGGATCTATATGTCGGATCATCCTCAATATATGGGCAGCAATATCGTATGGCAAGAATGGACAGGGCAGTGGGCAGCAATTAAAGGCAATCTCATTTCAGATCATTTGATTCAAGTTCATTCTATGCAAAGGTCAGAGACTATCCCCACAACAGCGGCTTTTAATATTGCAACAGAGCGCAGAGCTAGACAGGTAACCTACGTTGGTACACTATATAACGGATATGCCTCACAACCTCTTGAGAATGATGGCCTTTGGCTATATGCACTACCAGATGCAAAACCGGGGAGTGCCCAACGTGCCTATTTTCTCGCATCTTCACCCAAGAGCTTTACAAGGGTATTTGGACCTGACGGTATTGAAGCAGTAGATATTGCGTATTGCGAATCACAGCAATGCACCGTGAAAGGTTGGATATTTTTAGACGTTACGCAGTTGAAGGTAACACGAGCCAAGGTTGAAGCAAATAGAGACGCATGGCATGGCGAATGATATTGAGTTTGGCATCGAAAAGTGCCACATGATACCACCAGCGGTGACATTCAAGACGGACGTAAGCACGTAGTGCCAAGCCGATGTGGTTGCGTTGGCTACGTTCGAGCCGAAATTGACCAGCTTCAATGCCCGTAAACTGTTTGAGTGAACGGTGATAGCCCTCAATCAGCCATGCGCGGTCAGCATAGGCCTTACGGGCGACTTCGGTCAGGTCGAGCCGACTGGTCGCCCAGTACTCCGCGTTGCCGTGTGGGTCAACCGTCCGAAATACTTTCACCATGCCGTAGCCGCGCAAATGTACCACCAAGCCAAGGTCAGGAATATCCAGCGTATCGACGGCTTGCTGCTGACCAACCCGTAAGCTGACTTGACGGTTACTTTTCAGCCGTGTTAGCCAGTGCCAATCTAACTCGCGCAATAGTTTGAGGTTGTCGAGGCTGCTATACCAACTGTCGAAGGCCACCATAGCTGGCTGGAAGCCACGCGCTTTCGCTACCCGCACCATCGCTTGAAAATGGTCATTCTTATCCAGCCCATCCTGGACTTTGTTATACAGCCGAAAATCACAGGGCAAGCACGCATTGCCATCCGTCCACACCAAACTGATGAGGTTTATCCCTTGCACCACCGCATGATGTTTGCCCGACCAATGCCGACTAACCAACGCCATCTGACTGGCATACGGCTTGTCCAAGGTACTGTCATCCAGTACCAATAGCCCTAAACTCAGGTCGATACAGGCTTGCACTTCACTCCACAAAGCGACACTGTCCGGTGGTAGGCGTTGCAGCAGTCGCGTGTAGGCGTCATGCGCTGGTCCTGTTGCCCCTGCCGGATGGGTGCGGGCTGCTTCCAGCGTGCTAAACACCGTCTGGGCTGCCACTAAGAAATTGATATAGTCGTATTCATTGCATTTCGGTGCGTTCATGCCACCATTTTAGCAAGCTTATCCAACTGCGTAACATATAATTTTCACAGCACAAATCACCTTGGCCGAAATACCCAGACATCATTTATTTGCAGACAGCCCGACTCAACAAGAACGATTAACGCTAAATACGTAGATGCCGACGTGGTTATCACGCCCAATCTACGATCTGCTAATACGAGTCAGGTGATCTGGTTTTGCTTACCCAGATCACCTGAAATAAAGAAGCATTTACCTCACCTTACAAAGCCGTTCGCTCGCATGATGTGCAGATTGGGATGATGTAGCAGATTGCTATTCCCACGTGAATGGCTGATTGCGCTTCCTCGACAGTCGTTGCGCTCATCTTGGGAGCGGTGATCAGCGTATAATGAGATGAATCGCGGAGGATAGTATGTCCACCAGACACATTCAAGCAGTGGTTACGATAGCTGGTTTGGCCGGTGTGCTGATGTTCAGCAACATGATGCCGGGCACAGTACAAGCGCAAGCACCAGCTCTTACTGATGATATAACGATTACGGGGCAGATCATTCCTGATTTGAATACCGATCCACAAGAACGACAAAAGCTCATCGAGGCAGGAGAACCGCTCAATCTCTTCAAGTATTACTTATTCGATGCGAACGGTGCCGAATATGAACTCCAATTTGAGGATAGTTTACTGGCGTCCTTAGGAAGAGGATTTTTCGACAAGAACCCATCGGCTAAGTCACTTCGGATCTATATGGCGGATCAACCTCAATATATGGGTAGTAGTGTCGTATGGCAAGAATGGACAGGGCAGTGGGCAACCGTTACGGGTACCCGCATTTCAACTAATGTGATCCAAGTTCAGCTTATGGAGAAGTCAAAACCTCCTTCTACAACGTCAACTTCGAATTTAGCAGCAGCACGCCGAGCACGTCATGTCACTTACACGGGCAAATTGTTGCCGACAATGAGTCTTATGACAGTGGATTCGAACGGTATAAGTGCTTTTACACTTTCCGTCAAAGAATCTGACACTGTAAGATTGCTTTTACATCTCTTTGATTCAACCAAGAACTTAACATCCGTTATAGGAACAGATAACACCACAAAGAGTATTGCAGAGGCTGTAGGAGAACAATGTACAGTGACAGGATGGATCTTTGCGCACGTTGATATTCGTCTTCCAGAGTTGATTTATGCGCAACTTGTACAAATTGGCTAAGTTAGAGTCCGGAGTGCTTCTCACGCTCAATCTATGATCCGCGATCCGCTAATACGAATCAGGTGATCTGGGTAAGCACAACCCAGATCACCTGAAATAAAGCAGTGCTTATCCCACCTTACGAAGCCGCTCACCCACGTGATGATGCATTAGATCGCTACTCACGGGTGAATGGTTGGCTGCTTTTCCCCGGCATCCGCTGCTGTTGACTGGCGCGTTCCAATGGACTCATATAACGACGTTGGGAGTCTTCGCTGGCATAGCGGAAGTTCTCCATATAGGCGTTGAGTTCTGTTGCCAGCTTGGTCGGGTAGCGGACGATGAACACGAAGCCCGGTTCGCGCGTGCTGATCACGAACTCGCTCAACTGCTTGCGGAGCTTCTCCTCCGGGATCGGGAATTCGTTGACCACCACTTCGAGCGCGGGTTCGCCGTACAGCGGACGGATGAAGCGCCGCTTGCCGCCCTTGATTGTGTCTTTCGGATACAGATCAGCTGTCCGCACGGTCTTGATCGCGTTCAAGCGCTGATAGGCCACCGCGATCTTGTGTCCCGCCGTGCGAATCAGCAGATACTCCGGTAAGCACTGCACATACGCGCGTCGTTCGCGGAAGATCGAGGCCACCCACAGCGCCAGCCCGACCAGCATCAATAGCGCCCCTAGCAGTGCTAACTGCTCGAACGTCAACAGTTTTTGCGGGACACGTGCTTCGGGGATGAAGTACGGAATCTGCATGATCAAGCCCGCCAGAAACATGAGTTGGGCAGCTGGACGGAACCGCCTCGCGATGAAGTGATAGACCAATAGATGATGTTTGAGACCGGGTTTACTCGCGGATTCCTTCGCCATATGATTGCTCCGTAACAGATCGCTATCATTTTTAGCCGTTCGTCAACAGACTATGCAATAATGACGACAGCGCCGATAAAAATAAAGAATAATCTGTGATTGTGGCCTAATCTACGCTTCCACGCCAGCTAGTTGAACAACATAACAAGCCTGTGGACGCGACGGCCTCGTTAGCGCAACGAAAGGATTGGAGCTCCCTCATGGCAGACCTCACCACCATTGGCAATCGCTATGTGCTGCAACGCGAACTCGGTAAAGGCGGCATGGGGGCTGTGTATCAAGTCTTGGATCGCCTCAACGGGCAAGAGATCGCCCTCAAGCGCGTGCTGCTGCCGCCGAGCAAACTGAGTTTTGCCTCGATGACGGCGACCACCGAAGTACAGGAATTATACTTGGCATTGGCGCAGGAATTCCGTCTGATGGCCTCGCTGCGGCATCCCAACGTCAACAGCGTGCTTGATTATGGCTTCGACGCCAAACGTCAGCCGTACTTCACGATGGAACTGCTCCGCGATGCCAAGACCCTCTTGCGGGCGCTGTGGGGAAAATCGGACGCCATCAAGGTGCAACTCCTGATCGAAGTGCTGCAAGCGCTGGCTTATTTGCACCGCCGCGATCTGATTCACCGCGATCTCAAACCGGGGAACATCATGGTCGTCAACGGGCACGCCAAAGTGCTCGATTTCGGCCTGTCCATCACCGCCGATCAGATCGATCCCAACGCCGAAGTCATCGCGGGCACAGTTGGTTACATCGCGCCGGAAGTCCTGATCGGGCAGCCCGTCAGCGCCGCATCGGACTTGTATGCGGTGGGCGTCATCGCTTTCGAAGTGCTCACCAACAGTTCATTGTTTTCCTCGCAAGATACCAAAGTCGTCCTCACCGAAACGCTCGACAAAAACTTTGACCTGTCCGCCATCCGCGACAAGAAGATCAAGGCCGTCGTCGCCCGTCTGCTGGCGAAAGATGTCGAGAATCGCTATCCAAGCGCCGAGGACGCTATCGTCGCTTTCAGTCAAGCCATCGACATGCCTGTGCCCAAGGAAACCCGCGCCATCCGCGAGAGCTTCCTGCAAGCCGCGCGCTTCGTCGGGCGGGTGACCGAATACAACACGCTGCTCGACACGCTGCTGCGTGCCGTAGCGGGACAAGGCAGCATTCATATCATCGGTGGCGAGAGCGGCTCCGGCAAAACGCGACTGCTCGATGAAATCCGCGTTCAAGCTTTGGTGCAGGGGATGCTCGTGACGCGTGGTCAGAACCTCGCGGAAGGTAACGCGCCCTATTACATGTGGCGCAACCCGCTGCGAATGCTGTTGCTCAACACCACCGTCAATGATGATGAAGCCAGCATCCTCAAGCAGGTGCTGCCGGACATCGGCGTGCTGCTGGGGCGCGATGTCCCGGATGCGCCCGAAGTCAGTCCGCTGCTGGCGCAGGGGCGTTTGCTGACCACCATCGAGAAAGTTTTTGAGCGCCAGACACAGCCACTGCTCATCATCCTTGAAGACCTGCATTGGGCGGGCGCGGAAAGCCTCGGCGTTTTGCTCCGCCTGAACAAGCTGATCGCCAGCCACAAATGGTTGATCCTCGGCAGCTATCGCGATGACGAACGCATTGATCTGCCCAAAGTGCTCCCCGGCATCCCCGTCATGAAGCTGAATCGCCTGAGCGTATCGGGCATCGTTGAACTCAGCGTGGCGATCCTCGGTGACAAAGGCCGTCAACCACGCCTGATCGAGTTTCTCCAGCGAGAGACGGAAGGTAACGCCTTTTTCCTTGTCGAGATCATGCGCACGCTATCCGAGCAAACCGGACGCCTCGGCAGCGTCAGCGAGATGGAACTCCCCGCGCAGATCATGGCTGGCGGCATCAACCAGATCATCCAGACTCGTCTGAGCAAAGTCCCCGATTTCGTGCGTCCGCTACTGCGAATCGCCGCCGTTGCCGGTCGCCAGCTCGATCTCAAAGTGCTGCGCGAATTCGTAGCCAGCGATGACGAGCTGAACGAATGGCTAACCACCATCTCGTACACCGCCGTGCTGGATGTGCAAGATACATTGTGGCGGTTCGCGCACGACAAACTGCGCGATGGCGTGTTAGCCGACATGCCGTCGCACGAACGCCGCGAACTCCACCGCCAGATCGCCGCCAAGATCGAAACGGTGCATTTGCTGCGCATCAACGAGTTCACCGCCTCACTCGTCTACCATTGGGGACAGGGTGCGGATACCGAGAAAGAGGCGCATTATGCGGCGCTCGGTGCCAAGCAAGCCCTCAGCAGCGGCGCGCATCAGAACGCTATCAAGTACGCGGATAAAGCGCTTGAACTCTTGGGACGTGAACTTGGCGTCGAGAAAAAGCTCGCCGCGCAACACGCCATCGCGGGCGAAGCCTACATGGGCATGGGAGAGCATGATCGTGCCCGTGAGCGTTTCCATCAGCAGTTGAGCTTGTGCCAGCAGGCCAACTACAAATGGGGCGCGACGGACGCCTATAACGAGCTTGGCATGGTATCCATTTATCTAGGCGAACTCGACAACGCGAAGGACTGCTTCTTGCAAAGCCTCCAACAGGCGATGAACATCCGCGCGCAAGCCCTCGCGCTGTCTGCCATCCTCGGTTTGGGTATTCTGGCACTCAAAACAGGCCGCGCCAACGATGCGCTCGATCTAGTGACGTTCGTGGAAGCACATCCCGCCATCGACGGACGTACGCGCACCCGCGCCAAAGAAATGCTCGATATTTTGGAGCGCACCACATGGCCTGAGCAGCTTTCGGAAGCCAAGACTAAAGCCGCCAGCACCAAGCTCAACGTCAACGACATCGCCAAGCAGTTGATGGAAACACGTTAAGCGCTGTTTTGTCGTGCTGCGTGTTCAGCCGCGTCGAGCGTGTAATAGGCGAACTCGATGTTGTAGTAGCGATCAGTCGTGCCCTGATAGCGCATCCCTAGCTTCTCGATCACGTGTCGGGAGGCAGTGTTATCAGGGTACGCCAGCGCGATGATCTGCAGTAGCTTCACGACCTCAAACCCATACTCCACCGCCGCGTGTGCCGCTTCTGTCGCTAATCCTTGTCCCCAATACCCTTTCGCCAGTGCGTAAAACACCTCGACCGCGCCATCCGGCAAACGGTTCAGTCCGCACTGTCCCATCAACGCGTTGTCGGCACGATGGACGACGCCCCACGCGC
>JAHBVJ010000057.1 GCA_019637615.1 Anaerolineae bacterium
GTGACCGTCGAAATGACGCAGCGCTACCGCGCCGACGCGTTCTTCAACGCCGTAGGGCGAGATGAGCTTGAGGACGACGGTGGTGTGCTCGTGCGTCACCGTATAGATGTGGCTGGTGGGCGTCTGCGCCAGCGGATGTGGATCGGATAGGTGCCATGCGGCGAGATAGCGCTCAAGCGGCGGATCGAAGGTGGTCATGGTTCTCCGTGAAGGTGCTTAGTCGATACCTACAAACAAGGGCTAACTGCCGCGCGGCTTGATGCTAGACGGCAGATCGCGGTAGTCGTCGGTGTGGGGCAGCGTGCGCATTGCCGTGAGTAGGGATTCGGGCGGGACGACCAATTTGCGGGCGGCGAGATCGAGCCAACCGCCGATGCTGGTCACACGTGCCGCCAAATCACCCTCCACACGCCAGAACTCATTGCGGATGATGAAACGGCTGCCATCTTCGGCTAACCCACCGAGTAAGAAGGTCACCCGCAGCGGGGCGAGGATGTGTACCTCGCGGTAGTAGTCCACTTCATCCTTCATGATGACTGGCCCGATCCGCCGCTGCGCGAAGGCATCCATCGGGAAGCCATTTTCCGCGAAAAACATCATCCGCACATCGGCGGACTTATCGAGATAGGCCGTGTTCCGCATGTGTCCGTTGGCGTCGGTATCGCCCCACCTCACGTACAGCATCTTTTCAAACATGTTCCGCGCTCCCTAGGCTTGTTGACCTCACACGACAAGATCATGACTGTGAAGGCAAATCGGCGGTGATGATATAGCGTTCGTCGCTCACCGCGCCTCCCCATAATTCTGGTTGATCGCTCAGATTCTGCACGGTGACGTTGATGAGCGATGGCGGCAACATTGCCTGAATCTGTTGCGCGTGCAATCCCGCGCCCGTGTGCCAGAATCCTTCGATGAGGATCAGGCGTCCGGCGGGCTTCAGGAGGTTCACCCAACGCTTGAGCACTTGATCAGGATCGGGCAGCGCCCAGAGCAAATGGCGGCACAAGATGGCGTCGTAGTGCTGCGGTGGTAGCTGCGGGAAACTGGCGTCCATCGCGTGGAATTCTATCGCGCAGCCAGCCGCCAGCGCTTTGGTTTTCGCCTGTTCGAGCATAGCAGGTGACAGATCGATGCCCGTGACCGCGCAGCCCGATTTTGCCAGCACCAGACTCAGCGATCCTGTCCCACAGCCGATGTCCAGCACCGCGCTGTTGGTCGATGGCAAGGCCGATTTGAGCAAGGCTGTCCATGCCGCTAATGTGCGCGGATCGCGCAGGCCGTGATCCGGCTCGTTGTCGAAGGTAATGGCGGCGGCATCCCATACCTGACGTGTTTCTAACAGCCGCTGGTTGTTTGGCACGGCATTCTCTTCACTCATGAAATTCCTAACTTTACAAATTCATCAGGTGTTCGATCCCTTATAGTATAGCCGAGTGGCAAACGGCGCAGGTGCAGGCTTTTTCTGGTTCACCGAAGTAAGGCAATGTCGGGTGAAGGCGTCCATGTGGGAGGAGAAGGAACGCGCATTTTTCTGCTTGCCGAGTTGGTCGGTCTGTTTTGCCATCACGATGGTTGATCTGGTCATTTTTGTAGAACTTGCCGAATTGATTCGTTGGGCTAAGTCGAACGATTGCGCTACACTATCCACTGCGAATCGGCGTTAGTATTTTCGAGGAGAGAGTTATGACACGTCCATCGCGTTCTGAACTAAGCCGCCGTGACTTTTTACGTCTAGCGGGGCTTGGGGCTGGCATGACTGCGATCAGTCTTGTGCCCGGTGCGAAAAATTTCTTGAATGCAGGCGTCGGGATCACGAAAGCAGCGGCTCAGATGACTGGCACCCTGCGTGTCGGTTGGACGCCACCCGTCAGCCTTGATCCGGCGCTGTTCAACGATGCGCCCGATATTTCTATCGGCATCTCGATCTACGATTATCTCGTGATGTTGGACGCCAAGTCGAACGTCGTGCCGCACCTCGCCAAATCGTGGGCGATCAGCGATGATGGCAAGGAATACACGTTTACGCTGGAATCCGGCGTCAAGTTCAGCGATGGATCGGACTTCAGCGCCGAGGATGTCAAGTTCACCTTTGACCGCCTGAAGGACGAAAAGACTGGCTCCGCCGCCAAGTCGCTGTTCGACAGCGTGACCGCCATCGACGCCGTGGATGCGACTACCGTCAAATTCACGCTCTCCGAGCCGAGCGCTGTGTTCCTCAAGAGCCTGACCGACTATCACACGTGCATCATCAAGAACGGCACCACTGATCCCGCGACGACTTACATCGGGACTGGCCCGTTCACCGCCGATTCGATTGATGTGACGGATCGGGCACTGTTCACCGCTAAGTCGGACTACTGGAAGGCTGGTCAGCCCAAGGTCAGCAGCCTCGAATTGGTGTTCGCCAAGGACACGACTGCTAACGTTCAGGCACTGCAAGGCGGTCAGTTGGATTGGGTAGCGCGTATCCCCATCGAGCAGTTCGTGCAGCTCCAGAATGACGCCAACCTGACCACCATCAACATCGCCACCAACCAGTGGCCTAACATCCGCATCCGCGCGGATCGTGGCCCCGGTCAGGATGTGCGTGTGCGTCAGGCGCTGAAATACGCGACTGACCGCGATGCCCTCAACGAAGTTATCTACAAGGGCTTGGCGACGGTCGGGCGCGATAGTCCGGTTGGCCCGCTGTACAGCTATTACAGCGAAGAAACGCCGATCTATGCGCATGATCCCGCCAAAGCGAAAGCACTGCTGGCAGATGCGGGCTTCCCCGATGGATTGACGCTCGATTTCTACGGGCCGAAGGGCGAATTCAACAGCGACGAGCTAGTGCAAGCGCTGGCGGAGCAGTGGAAAGAAGCGGGCATCACCGTCAATATCAAGCTTGCCGACGCGAGCATTTACTACGCGGAAGGCGCGAATAACTGGCTGGACGCCGACCTCGGCATCACCAACTGGGCCAGCCGCCCCGATCCGCAGTCGTACCTCGAACTGGCCTTCAAATCTGACGGCATCTGGAACGAGGCGCACTGGAAAGACGAAGAACTGGATGCACTGATCGCGGAGACGCGTACGCAGACGGACGACGCTAAACGCGCCGAAGCCTTCAAGACGATCCAGAAGATCTTCATCGAGCGCGGGCCGAGCATCATCCCTTACTTCCAACCCGCTCTGGCAGCGCAGAGCAAGAAGGTCAGCGGCATCGAACTCGCCGCCGACCCCGGCCTGACCAGCTTCGCAAACGCCGAAGTAAGTGCTTAGTGCTAAGTGCTGAGTGCTGAGTAAAATGCGAATACAAGCCTCACCGCGAACCTGCTAGATGGGCGAGGGTGAGGTGAATGTTCTTTCTAGCACGCGCTATGTAACTTATGGAAACTACGAAACCGGGGGCTGAGGTCACACTCAGCCCCAAGATCACGTTACGACAACGGTTCACGCGCTGGCTGCGCATGGCAGCCCGACGCTTACTCGGCAACCCGCTGGCGTTGTTCGGGACGGTGGTTGTCATCGTGTTCCTGCTGATGGCGCTGTTCGCGCCGATCATCGCCCCGTATTCGTACGAGACGCAGTTCAAAGATGCGCTGACGCAGCCGCCCACATGGCAGCACATCATGGGCACCGACAATTTGGGGCGTGACGTGTTCAGCCGAATCGTGTACGGCAGCCGCGAGATCATCAGCTTGGCGGGGATCGGCACGATCATCGCCGTTTTCCTCGGCACCGTCATCGGCATGGCGGTTAGTTATCGCGGCGGGATCGTGGAAGAACTCACCATGCGTCTGATGGACAGCCTGTTGGCGATTCCGGCGTCGCTGCTGGCGCTGCTGCTGGTGGGCGCGGTCGGCGTCTCGCGCGAGAGCGTGATCCTCGTCCTGATCGTGGTCTACATCCCGATTGTGGCGCGCGTCGTGCGCAGCGTGGTGCTGGATGTCAAGACAAAGGGATTCGTGGAAGCCGCCAAGGTGCGCGGTGAAACGACCAGCTACATCCTGTTCCGCGAGATATTGCCAAGTGTGCTACCCGCGCTGGCGGTGGAAAGCTCACTGCGGTTTGCCTATGCCATTTTCCTCGTCTCGACGCTCGGATTCTTGGGCGTCGGCGTGCAGCCACCCTCACCCGATTGGGGTCAGCTCGTCTACTATGCGCGTACCTATGGCGTTACTGCACCGTGGATGCTGTTTTTTCCGTGCGCCGCGATTGCGCTACTGGTCGTCGCCGTCAACTTGATGGCGGACGGGCTGAAGCAGATTTTGCAGTCGGGCACCGTGCGAGAGTGAGTTGACCAATGATTTCTGCTGTAAAATAATGGCAACTGAGGAACAGGGTAACTATGATGAACTCACTCGAACGTGAAATTATAGAGAAATTTCACCAGTTGCAACCTGCCGCCAAACAGCGCGTGTGGGCATTAATCGGGCAAGAAGTTGCTGGCGAAACCAAACAGGCTGATGTAGCCAAGTTTAATTATGAGGCTTGGTTTCATGAGGTCGAAACGCTGCGCCGCGAAATTAGTACTAGTCAGAGCGATACACTTTCAGTAGATGTGGTCGGGATTTTGCGCGACATCCGTGATGGTGAGGATGAATGACGGTTGTCGTTGATGCCAACATATTGATTGCCTTTGGGTTGGCAGATGAGCCGTTCCACACACAGGCAAATCAGCTTTTAACCACATGGAAAATTGCTGGAGAACGCCTGACAGCTCCGCGCTTATTCCGTTCTGAGATCACAGCGGTGGTGCGTAAAGTAGTATATCAAGGGCGCGCAACCCCGGAACAAGGGCGTACCATGTTGGCACAGCTTTTGCGTTATCCGGTGGAATTTCACGAAGATGATGCGCTTCTAAAAGAGGCTTATGAATTTGCCACCCATTTCAACCGCCCAGGCACTTATGACACGCAATATGTAGCACTAGCAGACCGCTTCCAGTGTGAATTCTGGACGGCAGATGAACGATCGGCAAATAGCATACAAGCACAGTTCGGCCTCATTCGCTGGCTTGGTAGTTGGACACCGCCATCAAGCCCGTGAGATTCTGCGTCCCTTGACACATGAATCGCCCGCATGTACGCTCTAGATAATTCCGCTTGCCGCGTGGTTCGGCAGCATCATCGTCCACTAGCCAGCATTGGATAAGCACATGGCGAATACACCCGTCCTCTCCATCAACGACGTGACGATTTCGTATCGCATCGAGAAGCGCTGGATTGATACTGTACGCAATGTCTCGCTGAAAGTTAACGCAGGCGAAACTTACGGCCTCGTCGGGGAGTCGGGATCGGGCAAAACGACGCTGTTGCTGGCGGCGATGCGGTTCCTTGCCGATAACGGGCGCGTCTCCAGCGGATCGATTGATCTTGAAGGCGAAAATCTGCTCACTAAGTCTACTGAGCAGATGCGGCAAATCTGGGGCGCGAAGCTGAATATGGTGCCACAAGACCCCGGTGGCTCTTTGAACCCGTCGTTGACCATTGGGCAGCAGATCGCGGAGATCGCCAAGCATCATTATCATCTGTCGGAGCGGGACGCGTGGGCAAAGGCGCTCGACAAGCTGACCGAAGTGCGCATCGCGGACGCCGAACGGGTGGCGAAGCGCTATCCGCACCAACTCAGCGGCGGGATGCAGCAGCGTGTGCTGATCGCGATGGCGTTGAGCACTGAGCCGAAACTGCTGATGCTGGACGAGCCGACTACTAATCTCGATGTAACGACCGAAGCCGTCGTGCTCGACTTGTTCCACGATCTGATGCGCCAACACGACACCGCGACGCTGTACGTCACGCATAATCTGGGCGTGGTCGCGCAGGTGTGCGATCGGGCGGCGGTGCTGTACGCGGGCGAGTTGATGGAAGACGCGCCCGTGACCGAGCTGTTCGCGCGTCCGCTGCATCCGTATACGATGGAGCTGATGAGCTGTGTGCCGCGCCTGGGTACCAACTTGCAGCGCGTGCGGCTGCGCACTATCAATGGCAATCTGCCCTCGCTGCGCAATCTGCCGACGGGCTGCATCTTCGCGCCGCGCTGCCCGCTTGCCATCGATTACTGCTTCCGTAACAAGCCAAGCGCTGTCGAAGCCATACCCGGTCATATGGTGAGCTGTCATCGCTGGCCCGAAATTGCCGAGGGACGCATCGGGCATGATATTCTGGGGATGAGCGATACGCAAATCTCTCCAACCGCGCTCCCGCCACGCAGCGTGCCGTTTCAACCGCTGCTGAACGTGGACGATGTCAATAAGACGTTCCCGGTCGGCACACCGCTACTCGATACCCTGCGCGGCAAGCCGCCGTTGAGCGTGCGTGCCGTCGATCATGCCTCGTTCACACTCGGTGCGGGAGAAACGCTCGGCTTGGTGGGCGAGTCGGGATCGGGGAAGACGACCCTGGCGCGCTGCATCGTCGGCTTGGCGGAGCGTAATTCCGGCAAAGTCACACTCACTGAGATCGAACTCGCTCCTAAGGTCGAGCGGCGTCCTATCGATGTCCTGAAGCGGCTGCAAATGGTGTTCCAGAATCCCGAAGAATCGCTGAATCCGTATCAAAGCATCGGAGACGCTATCCGGCGACCGCTGCTCAAACTCGCTAACGTGCCGCCTGACCGCGTGGATCGGCGGGTGGCGGAACTACTGCGCGCGGTGCATCTCAGCGAGAGTTACGCCGAACGCTTTCCGGCGGAACTCAGCGGCGGTGAAAAACAGCGTGCCGCCATCGCCCGCGCCTTCGCCACCAACCCCGATATTATCGTGTGTGACGAGTCCGTTTCCGCGCTGGATGTGTCGGTGCAAGCGTCGATCCTGAATCTGTTGCAAGAACTCAAATTACAAGAAGATACCGCTTATGTTTTCATCTCGCATGATCTCGCGGTGGTCAGCTATCTGGCGGATACTATCGCCGTCGTTTATCTTGGGCAGATCATGGAGATCGGTTCGCGCGATGCGATCTTCGCCCTCCCGCAGCATCCCTACACCGAAGCACTGATCTCCGCCGTGCCTATCCCCGATCCGACTGTCACGACGGAACGCATCCGCCTGGAGGCCGACATTCCCAGTCCAGTCAACTTGCCGTCTGGATGCCGCTTCCACACGCGCTGTCCGCGCAAGATCGGCGCGATCTGTGAGCAGCAGGAGCCGCCGTGGTACGATCTCGGTGATGGGCACTTCATCCGCTGCCACATCCCGCCGGAAGAGTTGAAAGCCGCGCAGGAAACGCTTGACAATAGCCATGTTGAGTAGGGATATTGAATTGTTTCTGCGCTTCTCGTGATTCTCAATAGAGTGATGTATGTATAGACGGCTTTTCGATATATATGTGGAGTACTATATCATTGCTAGTTGCATTACAATCTGTATTGTGTATAATATGTTTCAATAATTTGATTAAGTGAAACTAAGGGAAATGAAATGTGCATTTATTTGGATAGATGGTTAAAAGTTTTCCCTTTATTGTTGCTGATATTGCGCGAAATTTCAGTGAGGGTTGAAACACAAGAACTAAAGAGGCCGTCAGTTGCACAGGTCGTTTATAGCCTTGGTAGTATAAATGTAGGTGGTCGCATTGCGGCGCTGATAGTAGTGTTGGTGCTAATTTCTCCTATATTGGCCCTTTTTTTGCTCTCATTGGATTCGATAGCTGGTAGGATAATGGCTGTTGTCTTGCCAATAGCAGTCATGTTAGGAGGATGGCTTATCAAGAATAGAAAATTCGTACAGACGACTATTATTTTTGCAAATGTAGTAATGTTTATTGTTTGGTTTTCAATATGTTAGTTTGATGAATATCAGGAGGAATTATGCTTCTGGAAACTCTACAACGCAATCGAGCACAACACATCCTTCTCGCTTTAATTGTGATGCCAGTTTTGTTGCTGCTTTCAGTTTTGTGGTCGATCGGCACTATTTATGAACGATTTTATCAGAGTGTGATTTTTGTTGTATTATTAGCATTAATCATTTCCGTATATAATATTTCGTATTTTAGATCGAGGAATAGTGTAGAGTTATCAAGGTGGTCTACTTATAGATGGCCTTTTAGTCTATTTATCTTTTTAGTTTTTCTAACACTTATAACATCCAGCAACCTTTATAAGCTTATTATCGGAGAAAAGAGTACAGAAATTATTGTAATATTTCAACTTGGGTTGACTACGATGGTGAGTATTTCCAGTTTCGCAATACCAATTATCCGTCAGAAGACGCGTATTAGTCATGCTCGTCAACAGCCAAATGGAACAGCATTTATATATGAAAACTTGGCATTAATATTGCCTATAATCGGGATATTAGTGTTATTAGCCATGAGATTGCTCAAAGCTTGAGGTGTTTATGCAGATTCATATTTTTACGGGCGCAAAAGGCGGAGTCGGCAAAACATTGCTGGCATTAGCTGCAACGGATTATTATTCTAATAATGAGGTTCCCTGTGTCGTCCTAGAAGCAAACACAACTAATGCAGATATATCACGTATTTTGGCTGTTGATGGAAGCGCACCACGGTATCTTCGACAACATGAAAGTGACACTGCTGAAGTCGTTTACACAAGATTTCAATCTGATATTATTGTTTTGCGACCTGAAAATCCATTCGCAGTAAGCAATGCTCGAGGATTTTGGACACGTATACTTCGCGTTGCACGAAATCTTACAGAGATTAGTAGAAACAGTGTACTTGTAGTAGATACAAGTCTTCATATTGCGGGTTTATATCCCGATGAGCGAGATTTAAGTTCAGTTCAGATCATTCTCAAGGAATTGTATAATACTCATAATGTAACCCAAGTATTTATTTGGCATTGTTGGACACTCACTGCAATGAAAACTGCTGGCATACAGGGATCCTATCGGGAAGCTATCTCCAATGTTTTAACTGGTTTCTATCAACCTGCAGATGATAAAGGAACCGACTCCGACAAGAATGAAGTAAGCATAACATCTCCTAAGGATATGCCTTCTATTGAAATGTTGCATGTATTCAACATATATGCATTGGTTCCAACTCCAACAAATGCACAAGATTTTTTTCTTAAACTACTACGGAGGGCGAGTGGACATATTGAAACGGGAATCACGGTTGCTGGTGCATTTTCCGAAATGGCGGGCAGTCCTGTTGGTCGTGCAATTCAGCTAAATCGGTTGTTAGATATGTTCAAACAATCTTTACAAAATGCCTCACCAGCAGAATTAGAAAATTTCGAGATATATGAGGCAGTTTTACGTCAGATAGCTCTTGACACTAGAGAAGGAAATATAATCCGCCGTCCACGCAACGTATTCCCGATCCCAAAATTTACTTATGCCGCCGTAAATTATGTTGACAAACTAGTTTTATCTGGTTCAATAGGAACTTCACTTGAGCAAGTGACTAAACCTATAATAGACTTGTTAGATTACACTCATGAGTATCTAAGACACCTCACCTAAAGGATCTGACGTGTGGATTTTCATTCTCCATAGAGCTATCGAGAATTACAACAAGCAGTGGAAGAAGAATTACGCTCCTATAACGATGGGCAACGGCGAAGAACTTGCTATTAGAATTCTTACTAAGTCTAATGTTGAGAGAGAACACGGTAGTATTTTGCGTGCTCTCGAGAATTATCTGAACACTAATACTCACGCAGTAGTATTTTTCAGTGGAGATTGGCAGGATTTATTGCAGGGATACTTGGCCCGCTATGGTAAACAATGGACAACCACCACAACAACTAATACCACAAGATACGTTGATCAAGCATATCAACTTGTGAATGCTTGGCTAGCATCAAATCAATTGCAAACACAAAATTATATATTAATTGACGACGATGAAATAGGCAGATACTATCTTAATTAATAATCGTATTGACGTTAATATAATATTGATGCGATGAATATATACAAGAAATGGCTGAATTCCCCGATATTCTGCATAGCTGGCAGAACTTCTACTTCATGGCGGGCGGCGCGGCGGCTACACTGATCGGGTTGATGTTCGTGGCGCTGTCGCTGGGGATGCATCTTGTCAACAAGGTAACGGAAGAGAATTTCAGAATCTTTGCCGCGCCAAGCATCTATTATTTTGTGTCGGCGCTACTGATCTGCTGCGTGATGCTGGTTCCTACCTTTACGCCGAGGGAATTAGCGCTGATCGTGTTATTCGGCGCGGTAGTCGGCCTGATCGTGACGATCCCACGCGTGTGGAAGCTGGTTCAAGCGGCGCGGAAGCATCAAGACTTCAATTTCTGGGATTGGCTCACGCAGATCATTTTCCCCGTGCTCAGTTATGTGCTGTTTGGCGCAGGCGGGTTGTGTTTGTTCATCGATCAATGGTCATTGGGTATCGTCGCGGTGTGGTTGGCGACGGTATTGCTGCTCCTCGCCGCCATCGCGAATACGTGGAGCCTCGTGCTATGGATCATCGAGCAGAATCGGGATTAGGGCGCTTCTACCGAGGGAAAATGAGGCGGGATTAGCCTATACAATTCCGGCTAATCCCGCCTCATTTCATCAATGAACTTTGGAGCCTTACAGCGCAGTTGCGTGGTTAGCCCTTCACGCCCGTGTACGTGGCGCTTTCCATGAAAAAGCGCTGGAACACGAAGAAGATGATCGCCATTGGCAGGGTGGTAATCACCGCGCCCGCCAGCAGAATATCCCATTCGAGCGCTTGGCCTGTGTTGCCACGAATGAAGGCCAGACCAAGCGGCAACGTCCACAGTTCTTTGCTGCTGCCCACCGCGATCAATGGCCCTGTGAAGTCGTTCCACGCGCCTTGGAAGCTGAAAATCGCCAGCGCCGTCAATGCCGGAATCGCGATTGGCATGATCACGGTGAAGAACATGCGAATGCGGCTGGCTCCGTCAATCGAAGCGGCTTCCTCGATATCGGCGGGGATGCTGGCGAAGAACTGCTTCATCAGGAATACGCCGAACGCGCCCGCCATCATGGGCAAGATCAAACCGCCATACGTATCTACCAGCCCGATCTGCTTGAGGATCAAGAAGCGCGGGATCAGCATCACGATCCCCGGCACCATCATCGTGCCGACCAACGCGGCGAAGGCGATGCTGCGACCGGGGAAGCTGATCCGCGCCAACGCATAGCCTGCCATGCTGCAAAAGATGATGTTGCCGATGGTGACGAAGGCTGCGTAGATCAAACTGTTCATCGTCCAGCGCGGGAAATCTTGGGCGAATACGCGCTGATAGCCCGTCGCCGGATAGCCTGTCTCTGGATCAGCCAGCAGTAACTGCGGATTGTTGGCGATGTCTGACGGCGCTTTGAACGAGTTCGCGACGGCATATACAAACGGCATGATCATCGCCAGCGCGAAGATGATGATCACGGCGTAGGCGAGGATAACGCCGAGTGGACGCAGGATTTTGTTCAGGCCGCCCACCGAAGAAGCCGAATTGGATAGAGAGTCAACTGCCATGATGATTTACCTCTTTCCTGTTCAGCTAAGGTCTTTGTCTTGACCGGTCAACCGACGTTGCAGCAGGTTGAAGGCGAGGATGATCACGAACAACACGAAGGCCGTCGCCGCGCCTAGCCCTGCTTGCGAATCGCGGAAGGCGTTGCGGTAGACCACCCACGCGATTGTGGAGGTCGTGCCCGCTGGCCCGCCCGTCGAGATCACGTAAATCTGGTCGAAGACCTGAAACGTCCCGATCAGGCCGATAGTGACGATGAAATATGTGGTTGGCTTGAGCAGCGGCACGGTGATATGCCTGAACTGCTGCCAGCGGGTCGCGCCGTCCACTGAGGCCGCTTCATACAACTGACCGGGGATGTCTTGCAGCGCGGCGAGGTAAATCAGCATCATCGTGCCGATGGTCGTCCACGTGGCGAGGATCATGATCGAGAGCATGGTCACGCTCGGCCCGCTGATCCACTGCCAGAGCGTTTGCCCTAGCACCTTCGTCTTCATCCAATCGGGGATCGTGCGGATATTCAGGCCGAACAGCCCCAAGAAATTGTGGAATACGCCGTTCAAATCGTTCAGCCATGTCACGGGCTTGTATGATCCGCCGAACGTCTGCGCCACCCACCCGATCAGCAAGTTGATCAGGCCGTTGCGGTTGAACAGCCATAAGAAGATCAAGCCGATCACGATGGACGAGGTGATCGAGGGGAAATAGAAGGCGGTGCGGAAGAAGCCGCGCCCTCGCAAGAATTTCTGATTGACGATCACGGCGAGAAGCAGCGCGAGAATCGTTTGGGTCGGCACGACGCCGATCACGTAATAAACGGTGTTTTTGATGGATAGAAAAAAGTCGTCGCGGGTAGTCGTGTCGTCCAGCAGCAGCTTCTGGTAATTTTCAAGCCCGACACTTTTGGCTTCGGAGGGGGGTTGGAGACCAGTCCAGTCGGTGAAGCTGATATAAAAGGCAAACACCATCGGAATGAAGACAAAGACGAGTACGACGAGTAGTGCTGGCGTCACGAACGTATAGCCTGCCAGCCATTCCTGCCCTGTCTTGCCGATGCCGCCAGTCTTGACATTCGCGGGTGTCGCCGTCGTGACTGCCATGATGCGCCTCCGTCGTAGGTCAGTGTACGCCGCGCAACACACTGACGGGTAAGAAATTCTTTTTGGTGGTTGGATGATTGCTCCTCTCGATTAACCGAGAGGAGCAATCGCTAAGGAAGCTTATTTCTTGTTGTATTCCGCGATCACATCGGTAGCAACCTTGTCAATGGCTGCCAAGGCATCTTCGGACGTCGCTTGCTGCGCGAAGACGAGCTGTAGCTGCTTGGTGATTTCGTCGTTCACCTTACCCCAACCGGGGATGAACTGCCACTTGCGGGCATATTCCGCACCAGCAGCGAAGGCGGACTGCTCAGGTTGCGCCTTCAGCCAGCCTTCGGTCAAGCTCTGACGGGTGGGCATCGCGAGGCCGAGGTCAGTCCACGCCTTCATGCCTTCTGCGCCGGTCAGATAGTCGATCAGCTTGAGCGAGGCTTCGGGGTTCTTGCTGTTGGGAGCCGTGCCGTAGCACACCGTGAACGCTAATGTCGCTTTGCCCTTGGGGCCAGCAGGCAGTTCGGTCACTTCGAACTTGAGGTCAGGGTAGCTGCTCTTGAGGAACGGATAAATCCAGTTGCCTTCAAAGGCCATCGCTGCTTGCCCCTTACCGAAGGCTTCACCGGGCCAGCCAGCACCGAGATCGGCGGGAGTCTTGGCGAACCCCTTCAGGTACAGGTCAGCGTAGAAATTCAAGGCTTCCAGTGCTTCGGGGCTGTTGATGGTGGACTTGGTGAAGTCCTTATCGGCTACTTCGCCACCCGCCTGATACAGGAAGGCCAGCCAGCGCGCGGGATCGGTGGGGATGACGAGACCCGCAACCGTGTCGGTGGTCAGCTTTTCGGCAGCCGCGCTCAGTTCTTCCCATGTCGTCGGCGCTTTCAAGCCAGCCTTATCGAACATGTCAGTGTTGATTTGCAGCGCCAAGGCCGAGAAGTCCTTGGGCGGGCAGTAGAACTGACCGTTATAGGTGAAGGCGTCTTTCAACGCGGGGTAGAAATCTTCGGTATCGGACAGCTTGTCACCGATGGGCAGCAATTGTCCAGCTTGGACGAGATCCGGCAGCTTGTTGGAGTCAACATAAAAGACATCGGGAGGGTTGCCGCTGGCGAGGTCTTTCGCCAAGGTGGTGTCGTAATCCGGTACCTGATTCAGCGTTACCACGATGTCGGGATTTGCTGCGTTGAAGCCATCGATGATCTGCTGTAGCATCTTATTTTCAGAGTCGCTGGATGACCAGCCCGTCAACGTCAGCTTGGTCTGCGCGTTGGCGACCGAGCCGAACGAAGTTATCGCCAAGGCGATGGCGGCTGTCGCCATCAAGGCACGCATACTTTTCATGATTAGCATCCTCGTTTAATCGTTTCAATGCGTAAATAGACAAAACAACTGACACGCTCAAAGGTTGATACAGTGCTCGTAGTAATTAATCACCCCCTTCATATTGAGGCTTGATTGGTAGAGGTTATATAGCACCGATAAAGGCAAAAAAGCCTATCAATCCATCACGACGCCGGATGGTGGACAGGCTCTGGGAAACATACTTCAGTTGATAGGCAGCGCGGGCACTCGTAGGATGAATATCCAATCGATGTAGAGGAGTATTCTTAACAAAAAGGGTGCTCATGTCGCATTAAATCTATCATTTAAACGTTTAAGCTATCTATAAGTGTAAAGAGTTCCCCGAATTTGTCAAGCATTTTGGCAAGGACTCCGCAAAGTGCGCGGGAGTCACTCGTTGGCTCGGTTGCCCACTGGCCTAACCGTTCGGTTAGTTGTTGTGTGGCGTGTGTTTCATGCTACAATCACCCTAACAAAGTCAAGGATTACCCTCGCTTAGATTTCTTAGTTTCCCCACTAGTTGTAGTTCTATCAGTTTCGGTCAAGGTGGAGGCATTGTGTATCAGAATACCAAAGAGGTAATCGGCTCACTCGCTCAACAGCAATATATCGCCTCGGATGAGATCGCAACGGTCTTGTTCTTGGCGGAAAAGCTCGGCAAACCCGTGCTGAGTGAAGGCCCCGCCGGGGTCGGCAAGACCGAACTCGGCAAGGCATGGGCGAAAGCCACCGAGCGCAAGTTGATCCGGTTGCAATGTTACGAAGGGCTAGATGAAAGCAAAGCGCTCTACGAATGGGAATATGCCAAGCAGATGCTGTACACACAGCTTCTGCGCGATAAATTACAAGACCTGCTGACTGGTTCCAGCAGCCTGAGTGATGCGGCGGATCGGCTGGCGAAGGAAGAAGACGTCTTCTTTTCCGAGCGATTCCTATTGGCGCGCCCGCTGCTGCAAGCCATCATCTCGCCAGAACCCGTCCTGCTGCTAATCGATGAAATTGACCGTTCCGACGCCGAATTCGAGGCGTTCTTGCTGGAAGTCCTGAGCGATTTTCAAGTTTCGGTGCCTGAACTTGGCACGCTGGTCGCCAAGCACCACCCGATGGTGATCCTCACCAGCAACAACACGCGCGAACTTTCGGAAGCGCTGAAGCGGCGCTGCCTGTATCTGTCGATCAACTATCCAAACTACGATGAAGAACTGCGGATCGTGCGGATGCGTGTGCCGGAACTCGATACCAAGATCGCGCAGCAAGCCGTCGAAGTCGTGCAAAATCTGCGCGGGATGGACTTGAAGAAGCATCCGAGCGTGGCGGAAACTATCGACTGGGCGAAGGCGCTGGTCATGCTCAACGCAGATGCACTCGATCAGACAACGCTGGAAAACACGCTGACTGTGCTGCTCAAGCATGAATCGGACGTGCAAAAAGCCAAGCGGCAACTCGGCGGCAGCGGACGCAGCGGTGGCAGCCGCCCCAGTCTCCCCGGCGGACGCCCGAACAACCCTAACATGCCCTTTGATCGAGATCGCGGTTTCGGCGGAGGATCTGGACGGCGTGGCTGAGAATACCGAGAATACGTTGTCGTCAGCAAACGCGCCGCATTGGGACATCGTAGATCGGCGCTTATTGGTGGATCGCTCCCCTTATGCGCAGATTTACGATGAGGACGTGCGGTTACCGGATGGCACCCTGATCTCCAACTGGGTCAGGGTTGAACTGCCACCCTTCATCATCGTTTTCGCGCTGCTGGAGGACGGGCGGGTGCCGATTGTGCGCCAATATCGACAGGCTCCGCGCGACTGGATGCTCGAACTGCCCGCTGGAGCCATTGAAGAAGGTGAAGATCACCTGATCGCCGCGCAGCGCGAACTGCGGGAAGAAGCGGGCGTCGAGGCCGACCAGTGGCGCTATCTGGGCAAGTATCTGATGGACTCCAACCGCGACTGTGGCTGGGGCTATGCGTACCTCGCTACTGGCGCACGACAAGCGATGGCTCCCGATGCGGGCGACGTGGGCGAAATGACCGTCCATCTGATGACGCTGGATGAAGTGCGGCGGCGCTGGCAAGCTGGCGACTTCATCAGCGCGCCGACCGCCTTAACCATCGGCTTGGCGCTGAGTTTTGTGGAAAAGAAATAGACTCAACAAGGAATTAGCCATGTCTTCGCAAGTTACGCTCACTTTGTCGGAGGCCACACTTCAACGTGCGCAGAGGCTTGCCCGACAACGAAGAACTACAGTTGAGGATGTTTTGACCGATTGGCTCGAACATGGGGATTCAACCGATGATATTGCGCCACTTGAGAGCGGACATCAATACTTTATTTACACACCATTAGGATGCGAAGCCGCTGCACATGATCTTTGGGAATTGTACTTGAAGGATCATCGTCAAGATCAAGCGGAATAAACGTTAGTTGTTGAGGGGTAGCATTATGGATCAGCGAATTGTTGAGTTCATCCGCACATTGAGGGCTGCCGGGGTGCGCATCTCGGTGGCTGAGAGCTACGACGCCATGAACGCCGTCGATAAGATCGGGGTTCATGACCGCGAGACGTTCCGCTACTCACTGCGCACCACCCTGATCAAAGAGTCGGATGATCTCGACTCGTTTGACCATTTCTTCCCAGTTTTCTTCGACACCGCCGCACCGCCCATGTTTAACATGGAGCAAGAACTCTCGCCTGACCAACAGCAGATGCTCCAACAGGCGTTGCAATCGCTGATGGGCAACGAGCAAGCCCTCCAGCAGATGCTCCAACAGCTCATGCAGCAGTTGATGCAGGGGCAGGGCTTTTCACAGGAGCAGCTTGAGCAGATGGCGCGTCAGGCTGGCCTGCCAAACGCGGATAACATCGGGCAAGAAGGCTACTACAGCCGGATGATGCAGCGTATGGCGGGGATGCAGCAACTTCAGCAGATGCTCGACAACCTCGAAGAAGCCCTCCGCGAGATGGGCATGAGCGAGGAGAACATCCAAGAAATCATGGACATGCTGGAACAGAACCGTGAAGCGCTGGCGGAGCAGATCGGGCGTTACGTAGGCAAGGGCATCGCAGATAACATAAAAGATGAATACGAAACGCAACCGCCGGATGATCGCAACCTGATGGATACGCCGTTCCAATATCTCAGCCAAAGTGACATGGACAAACTGCGCGACGAAGTCAAACGGTTGGCGGCGAGGCTACGCAGTCGTGCCGCGCTCCGTCAGCGCCGTGACAAAATTGGCGATCCCGATCCCAAAACCACGCTGCGCGCCAATCTGCGGTATGGCGGCGTTCCGCTGGAATTGAAATACCGCAGCCACCATCATAAGCCCAAACTGGTATTGATTTGCGATATTTCCACTTCGATGCGCCCGTCGGCGGAATTTCTATTGACGCTGATTTACATGCTGCAAGATCAGGTCAGTAAGACACACAGCTTCATCTTCATCGATGACATCCGTGAGATCACGCACTACTTCAAAGAGCAGCGCCCCGACATCGCGGTGCAAAACGTGCTGAACGAGAATCCGCCGGGGCATTACAACACTGACCTCGGTAACAGCCTAAGCAGCTTCTTCAAAGATCATCTCGGCACGGTAGATAACCGCACGTCGGTGATCATCCTTGGCGACGGACGCAACAATTACAACGATCCGCGCATCGATCTGGCGAATGATCTCAAGCGGCGGGCGCGGCGCGTGATCTGGTTCAATCCCGAAGGCGAAGGTCAATGGGGCACGGGCGACAGCGACATGCATCAATATGCGCCTGCTGCCAGCGGCGTGTACATGGTGCGTAATCTCGCGCAGTTGGTCGAAGCTATCGACAACATCATGGCGGATAGCTGATCCGGTCAACAGCGTTCGATCATCTTGGTCGGAGAAAACATCAGGGCGGGTTATGTTCCCCGCCCTGATTGATTCTAGGACATTGTGTTGGTCAGTGCGATCACATTTTACTGCAACGTCACTGTCACATTGCTGAACTGAGCACTGGCGGCTGCACCGTTGGTGTGGGCTGTTACGGCGACACCGTAGAGGTAGTTCGTCCCCACGTCAACTGTATATGTTCCGAGCGAGGCCGTGTAGTTGATCCCGTCGAACGAGCGATAGACCTTGAAGACATTGCCACGCTTCTCGATCTTCAGCCAGATGGGGATGGCTATCGATGTCTTCGGGCTATCGTTCACGGCGTCGCTGGTGGAACTGCCACCTTGCGTCGTGCGATATTGAACCGCCATCGCGTTGTCTGAAGTCGGCGTCGTGTACTGATTCGTAACGCCGAAGAAGATGTGCGGTGAACCGGGGTCAATCGAACTGCGGATCATGACACCCGCCTTCGCCCAACCGTCGGTATTGAGGTTCGCGCTATCCATCCGCACGACAAAGTCGATGTCCCCACGCTCGGCCTTGTAGACGTAGCGGAAGCCATCTTCGTTGTTCCAGATGTCGTTGCCATACGCCTGCGAGATCGTGATGACACCGCCGCTAACGCTCGATGCACCGGCCGTCGTCTCACCGAGGCTGACCGGGTTAACGTCAACATGCGTGAAGTTGGTATAGCTGCCACCCTGATACAGTTCGACACCTGCCAGCGCCGCGATGCCACCATCTTCCGCCCTGACGACGATGTCACTGGCAACCTTCAACGTGTAGGGGCCAGTGCGGGTATACGTGCCCGTCGCGCCCGTCGTCATGTTGTTCTCGACGCGGTCGCCCTTATACGTACCAGATGCTACGTCCGTCGAGCCTTGTAAATACACATCATAGGTTTGCGCTGATGCCTCGGAGTTAACCCAGTATAGATATACCGAGTACATACCCGATGGCACATTGGTAAGCCGCACTCGCAAGCCAGTCGCGGCGTCCGTCGCCTTGATGTAGTCCTTCAGCATATTATCTGTCGCCGTGCCGACCGACGGACTGACAGAACCTACCGCACCCGCCGTGCCATTGAAGGTCAGCGCGATGCTCGTCCCGTTTTGGGCATACCACGTATTGCCATAGACGGTACCAACGCTGCCGCCGCTCGTGTCACCTATGTCCAGACCCGCATGGAATTTTGGATCGACGGTGAAGGTCGCGGGTTGACCGGATAGGGCAATGCCGCCGCTGTCGGTGACGCGATGGAGCATCGTGTTGTCGATACCCGTCCAGTCACCAAACGGCGTGTAGCGAACCGTATCCGTCGCGCCAGCAATGGTAGTCACCGTGGCGGTACCGCGTTTCGGCGCGGAGGTGACGGCAACCTTGAAGTAGTCCAACGGTAGATTGGCGTCGGTCACCGTCGGTGCGATGTCTGCTGTCGCCGTGTTTGCCACAGTCGAAGCATTCAAGGCCGAGGCCGTCGGCCCAACGTTGGAGGCGCTCGCCGGAATGGAGAAGATCACGTTATCGACCAGCCAACCATCTGCGACGGCGGTGTTGTTACGCGCATCCAATTCCCATTTCAGCATCATCCTAACAGGGGATGCACCACCGTTAGAAACGGTATAGGTGGTGGTAACCCAGTCTTGTGTCGAGACGCCGTTCGCATCCGGCGCGGGGCTATTCGGCCCGTGCTGTGTGCCGGGTGCCATGATCCACGTCGAACCACGGTCAATGGAGTAGTACGCCGTGGCGTAGTCGGTCTGCTCCAACGACCACCGCTCATCGTAGCTCACCGCGCCAGTCCTGCCCGCCGGAATGGTTACATACCCATCAAGGATCAGGCTGGTCTTGGTCAGGTGTGTATATTTATTGAGTGGTGGCGTAGCATACCGCGATGTCTTGGCAAGCGACCTTGCTTCCGCAATGCCGAACTCGACCTTACCAGTGCCGACGAGCGCGTCTGTCGAGTGCCAGAAACGCACCTCGATCTCCGTATTGCTGCCGATGGTCGTCGTGTAGTAATACGTGCGGAGCGATGACGAGCCGGTGCTGCTTGGCGAGCTATCCGTCACGTAAGGACGTGGCAAGCCCGTATTTGGTGCAATGACCGTGCCTCCGACCAGCACTTCCGCGCCACCACGCACATCCAAGCGCAGCAGATAGGTGCCGCCGCTGCCGTTGAAACGTCGTCGATAGCGGATGGCGTACCAGTCATTCTTGGCGGGGCCAGTATTCCAAGCCGTCACACCCGGTGGGATCGGCAGGT
Organism: Anaerolineae bacterium; assembly: GCA_019637615.1. Taxonomy (GTDB): domain Bacteria; phylum Chloroflexota; class Anaerolineae; order Aggregatilineales; family UBA2796; genus JAHBVK01. Next base: position 19,974 of record JAHBVJ010000057.1, read on the forward strand.
TCGTCGGGTCGGTCGCCACATCGAGCGTTAGATCGGTGTTGATCTGGGAAAGCTGAGGCGAGGTCGCCAGCAATGCTGTCCAGTTCATTTGCGTACCCGCGACACTCACCCACGGCGGTACCGCGTTCGTGTGCCAGTACTGGGTCGCCCACTGTGAGGTGGAGCCAATCGAACCGCCCCAGTCAACCGTCGCTGCCGTGATGGACGACAACGTTGAAATTTTCACTTCCGGCTTGCCGTACAGCGTACCTAACGCGGGGATCACTGGCGAGCTAGTAACGGGTACCTTCCAGTCACCCTCCGTGATCCATTTGTTTTGGTCAGCGACGGTGATAAAGCCGGGAACAATCGTGTTGAAGTCCGTCCACACGGCGCGGTCTACGAAGTCAATGTCATCCAGATAGATGCCATCGCCCGGTGGGACGCTATCCATCGCCAGCAGGCGGAAGCGTACACGCACAGGTTGCGCCAACGACGGGTTGATGGCGACCACGACACGGTGCCAACCGAGATTCGACGGGGTTGCGACCGAGGCGTCAAGGTTAGACCAGACCTGTGTCCATGCGCCATTGTTCCCCTTGAGGTCTACGGCGAAGGTGTGCCCGCTGCCCATGTTGTACTTCGTCCAGAATGTGACAGCAGGGAACTGCGCGGCAGAAGTGTTGAACGGCACACGGTACTCAAGGATGCTGCGGAGCGGGTTATTGTAGTTCACGCCCGTGCCATTGCTGTCCGTCCAGCCTGCCGTGCCGTTATGCCCGACCGTCGGCTGCAACGACCAGTCACCACCGACGTGCCAGTCGAAGTTCGTTGGATTGGCGCTCTCGCTCTTTGGCGTATCGGGGCCATCGAGCGTATTTGGAATTGTGAAGTTGTTACCCGCATTCAACGTTTTAGTCAGGAAGGCAGGCGATTCTTCTACACGGAAGTCATCGATATAGAAACCGTCCGCAACCGTTACCGAGCCTGTTGCCAGCATCCTGAAGCGGAACATCACACGCGGTGTAGTCGCAAGCGTTCTTGATGGACTGAGCGAGGCTAAGGCATCGACCAACCTGACCTCGAAGCGTTCCCAAGCGCGGTTTTCATCGCCCAGCGTCGTTCTATCGAACTGCCAGATCGGTGCCCATGTAAAGCCGTCATCCGCTGACATATCGAGTTGCAGGTTCGCGGTGGGCGCTTGCCAACGCGTATAGAAGCTCACGATCGGGTCAGTCGAACCAGTCAGCAGCACGGCTGGCTTGAGCAGCGTCGAAATATTCGTCGTGGAGGTGTATTGCGCCCCATTCGGACTATCGGTGAGGGCGGTTGGCGAACTGCGGGTCGGATCGCTACCACTGGTGAGCGCCCATCCGTTGAGCGTCCAGTTGGTGGAGGTGGTGAACGGTTCGATGAAGGGAAGCGCGACCGTGTTCACCGTATTCGGATGAATCCAAACATTATCGATGTTCCAACCATAGGCGATGCCGTCAGTAGGTGTGGGCGGGTTGCCGGATGTATCCGCATACAAGCGGAAGCGCAACATGACTGTTGATCCACGCAGCGGACTAAGGTCAACCTTGATATTTTCCCACGCCATATTCACCGTACTGCAATACAGTGAGTAGTCGGTTCCCGGCGTGCCCGGTGGGGTGATGCACGTATTGGCGGCTGGACTGCCGATCTTGGGCAGCGGGTGCCACGAGGCATTGCTCATCAGGTCGGAGGTCGGCAGCGCCCACTCCACGCGCACTTGGTCGCCGGAGTCGAGCTTGGTCTTGGCATCGAATTCCAGCAGCGGGGTATCGGGATCGGTCAGCGGGATAGTGATCTTGCGATCCAGTGTTAGCGGGCAGTCTGAACCGCTGGTATAGGTGCCCGTCGTCCAATAGGTACGTGAGGCGGCGACATCATCGATGATTTGCCACTTACACTCATTTACCCAGTTGGGCGCGGTGCCACGGTTGACTTGATCCACATAAGGATAGTTGCCGTCCAAGGGATCCCAATTGAACACCCCGATGTCGTCCACATACCAACCATCTTCCTCGTTGGCAGCGTCCGTCACCACGCGGAAGGCGATCTCGACCTTGTGTCCTGAGAAGTCTTTATTCGTAATCGGCAGACTGCCGGGTTGCGATCCGAGCGCGGTGCCGATATTTTCGTCATCAAAGGCGGCGGGGAAGCTCTTCAAGTCAACGATCTGGCGATTCCAGTTGAAGTTGCTGCCGATGGCGGTTTGGACAGGTGCCCACGTCCAGTGGTCAGTCGGGTCATCATATTTGCGCACACCGACTTGCAAGCTGTCGCCCGTATTCAGTTTCCAGCGGTTCCAGAAGATCAAGCGCGGGTTGGGGATGGCACTCGTATTGGTGAGGTCGTACCAACCACGCTGACGCAGTGTACAGGAGCCATTCGGGCGGTACAGTTGAGGCGATGTCTCACCGCTGTCTGCCCATGCTACATAGCCTGAGTGATACTCGTTAGAGCTAGTTTGCCAGTGGCAGTTGCCGTAGTCAGCAACACGGTTGATAACTACTTCTAGCGAGGCATTCCCCGTGCCTTCGTACGCCTCAACTACGACGCTTTTGCGTCCACTGGTGGAGGCTGTATAGTAACCAACCTTGGTACCAACGGTATCCGCGCCTTGGTCAGGCAGCGTCACAATCACGGAACCAGCGATGGTCACTTTGGCGTACTGATTGCCCGTCACGCGCACTTGCCACGTCTCGTTGGCGGTGAAGGGGATCGTGACCAAGCCATCGGAAAAGCTCTTGGCGGTGTAACGGATGCTGAAATTGTCTGCATTTACGCCAGTACGCGGCGGATTTGTGCCCCAATCAAACTTCAAGTGGTCGTTCAGCGTATCCGTCGCGACGGGTGCGCCCGACCAAGTCGTATTGTTGAAATAATCGACCTGCCACAAAATGCGAGCACGGCTTGGTTCTTGCTTGCCGCCGTTGACAAAGGTGTCGTAATGCCAACCCGTCTCATCCACCACCGGATAAACATTGTTGGTATTAAATTGCACATCGACGGGAGTGACCGTCGGGCCAGTTGCGGTGAGCGTGGGTGTGGTGGTGGGCGTCTTGGTGAAGGTCGGTGTGTAACTGCCGACAGGTGTATTGGTCGGCTGTCGTGTGCTCGTCGGGTACGGACTTCCCGTGGCGGCTTGACCACGTGGCGGCGGTGTATACGACGCTACAGCGGCTATATACGTCTCAAGTTGGGCAGGGCTGAGGGTGTCGTAGGGCGTAACGGTCTGGTTTAGCAAATTCCAAACGGCGTTGCTGAATACGTTCCCTACGGCTGGCCCAGTTAGCGCGATGATGCCGAGAATGGCGATAGCCACGAGCGCAATGATCAGCGCGTATTCCACCAACGCCTGACCACCTTCCTTGCGGGGAGGTTTATTTGCTGATGTAAGTCTGACCATTTGTTTACTCTTTGCCATGTGTCTGTTTACTCTTCCGGGACGTTGCTGATCGGACATTCTCCGCATCCCCCTTCAGTTCCTTCTTTATCCGCTTATCCCGCCCCAAGGGGCTGAAAAGCGTCAATGCACTCAGCCTTCGCACGCTGCTGGCACCGAAATCAGTACCAAGTATAGTGCGAATGATGAAAAAGGACTCTGAACAGTCCCTGCCTACAATAATAAATGAGACTCGGCTTAACGCGGGTTATAGTTTGTGTACAATTTGTCGGGATGCATTGACAAAAGTGTAATTTGTTAGAATTTTGCCTTTGTGATTTCCCCCGCGTTTTCCCTACTCACATTCTCAGTTCACGATATGATGTGGGATAATTCTCCAGCAAGTTTGGATAATGAGGGATTTCTCGTGGTGCGGCGGGCGCGGTTTGTTTGGTTATGGTATTGGGTCGGGATGCTCGTCGTCGGCTGCGCGTCCAACGCGTCGATCAGCCCCACGCCGCGCAACGCCACGCTCACCCTATTGGGGTGGACGCTGACACCCCCTACCGCTACCCCGCGCTCACGGTTGATACGCACCCCCACGCCGCGCGTTACCTTCCCCTTCATGCCAACGCCGCTGCCATTAACGGTTGGCCCACCCGATTGTTACGAGACGCCCGTTGGCAGTCTGTGGTGCTTCGGCATTATTCATAATACCTTGCTCGTCCCGCTGGAAAGCATCATCGTCCGCGTGTATCTGGTCGATCAGGATGGACATTTGTTAGCGGAGGCGGAAGCGGCCTGTGCGCGATCCGTACTCATGCCCAACGAACAAGCGCCTTACGGCGTGATGTTCCTCTCCGCACCTGCCTCGATGGTCGGTTCACTCGCGGCCTTAGTACAAGCGGTGGAGGCGGTCAACAGCTCCATCACCAGCCTCACTATAGGCGATGTGCAGTTCACCAAACATGATCCTCAAGACGCGGATAGCCCGATCTCGGTATTGAGCAAACTGATCAATCCGGCAAACTCATCTATTTCTGACATCATGGTCGTCGTCACCATGTTTGACCATCAAGGACGTGTGACGGGCTTTCGTCAAGTCCGCCTGCAAGATCACCCTGCCCTCGCCAGCGGCGAAAGTCTGTTATTCGATGTGACGGCGATCCCTCAGGTTTTCCCCGTCAATACTGTACAAGTCAGCGCTGAAGGTCGCCGCAATTAATCTCCTCTCACCGCAACTGAGCCTGTGCCAGTTTCCATAGCCCAGTAACCCCGGCATGGCTATAATGAAATTACGGGTTGTTTCCGCCTCTACTACTAATTGATAACGTTCAAGTCACACCGCAGCATTCTACTTTCGACAGGGGATAGACGTATGACGCGTTCCTCGCCGCGTGAGCCAGATACCCATTTTGGACGCGTCCTATTGACGCTGCGCGTTGCCATGCACCTGACACAGGCAGAATTGGCGTCCATGCTCACCCTCTCCCGCCACTCGGTAATGGATTGGGAGTCCGGTGCCAAATACCCCAAAGTCGAGCATCTCCAAGCCTTCACCGTACTCGCTTTGCAGCGCGGCGCTTTTGCCGAAGGGCGAGAAGCAGCCGAAATTCGCGCACTCTGGAACTCGGCTGATCAAAAAATCCTCTTGGACGAAGCATGGCTGAAGGCGCTCTTTATGAAAGGGCAACCTAGCTCGGAGACCGCTGTTGTGCTGACATCTTCGCCCATGCCGCCCATGGATTGGGAGGAAGCGCTCGCCGCGCATCACTTTTACGGACGCGTATGGGAATTGGATACCCTGATGACATGGGTGATTAAGGAACATTGTCGGGTCGTCAGCCTGTTAGGGATCGGCGGCATCGGCAAATCGTCGCTGGCAGTCAGCATGATGCAACACGTCAGCAGCCAGTTTGAGACGGTGATCTGGCGTTCTCTGCGCGATGCACCAACGTGTGCGGTGCTCCTTCACGATCTGCTACAAACCCTGCACCCGTCCGCGCTCGATGCTACGGCAGTCAGTTTCGATCAGCAGTTAACCCTGTTGTTGGGCAATTTGCGCGATCACCGTACCATGCTCGTGCTGGATAACATGGAGTCTGTGTTGGGTGAAGGTGAACGCAGTGGGCAGATGCGCGCTGGTTACGAGGACTATGGGCGATTGCTGCGCCGCGTCGCCGAAACTGCACATCAGAGCTGTCTGCTGTTGACCAGCCGCGAAAAACCCGCCTATCTCATCCCGTTGGAAGGCACGCACTCGCCGGTGCGTTCGCTTCGTCTCGCACGGCTCGATCTCGCCGCGTGCGAGCAGTTATTGACCGACAAAGGCGTGACTGGCACGACGTCCGAGCGCGCGCAGTTGATCGAAGCGTATACAGGCAATCCCCTCGCCCTGAAGATCGTCGCGCAAAGCATCGTTGACCTCTTTGACGGTGCGATCACGCCGTTTATGGAGCAAGGCGGCGTGATTTTTGGCGGCGTCCGCAAGCTGCTTGACGATCAGTATCGTCGTTTGCTGCCTGTGGAACAGACCGTCGTGTTCTGGCTGGCGATCATGCGCGAACCCATCACTCTCGACAGACTGAACGCCTTAGCCTCGGTGCCGATTCCCTCCGGCAAGCTGCTGGAAGCCGTCAGCAACCTGCATCGTCGCAGTCTCATCGAACGGGGACAACTATCGGGCAGCTTTACGCTGCAATCTGTCGTGCTTGAGTACATCACGGAACGGTTGATCACGGCGGGCAGCGAGGAGATTCAGGAGGGGCGACTCGTGCTGCTGGCGCAATATGGCTTGGAACAAGCGCGCGTCAAGGATTATGTGCGGGAAACGCAAACCCGTCTGCTGATCGCGCCGATGGTGGCTGCCTTGCAGAGCATTTTCTACAGCGAGACCGAGAGACAGTTATGCGCTTTGCTCGATACACTGCGGGACAGCCATGCGGATACTCATGGTTACGCGCCCGCTAATCTAGTCGCCTTGCTGCGAACGGTGCGGGGCAACTTGCGGGGCGTCGATTTGTCGGGCTTGGTGCTAAAGGGCGTATATCTGCAAGGCGTGGATATGCAAGACGCGACGTTGGCAGTGGCGACTATTCAAGATTGCAACTTCACCGAGACCTTTGACGGAATCGTGTCAGCGACGATGAGCCGTGACGGACATTACTGGGCGGTGTCAAGTGAGACGGGCGAGGTGCGGGTGTGGGAAGCAAGCGGGCATACCTTGTATCGGATATGGCAAAGTGCAACCGATATTATCTATCGAATCGCGCTTAGTCCGGACGGACGATTCCTGTTCGGGGGAACGTGGGATGGCGTACTCAGGGCACGGGAGGTCGCTAGCGGTACTTTACGATGGACAATCAGTTGGCCTGAAGCGGTCTCCATGATCTACGCCATCTCGGTTTCACCGGATGGCAGCCTAGTGACGAGTGTCGGTGATGATAGACGTGTATATGTCCTGAAGGCAGATACCGGTGAACAGATCGAGCAACTGCCGCCGTCTTCTCAGGCCAACATCGCGGTGTGGAGTCCTGACGGCGCGATACTTGCCATCGGCGGCTTAGATGGAACGATCTGCTTATGGGCAATAACCCCTGACGCGCCTATTGTGTGTGTGCGCGAACTGAAGGCGCATTCGCAAGCGATCTTTTCGCTTACATTTTCGCCCGATGGGACAGTCATCGCAAGCGCAGGCAGGGAGGGCGTGATCAAATTCTGGGATGTAAATGACGGACAGTTGAAACAGACCGTCGAAGATCAAGCTGACCTTGTGCTGCGGGCACGCTGGAGTCCGGATGGTCGCCTACTGGCCTGTATGGGTCAAGGTTCAATTATCCGGCTGTGGGATTATGAGCAGGGTCGCTATCGGGCGGCGCTGAATGCCCATACCGGCATGATTAAGCAGGCGCTCTTTACGCCCGACGGACAGTATCTCATCAGTAGTGGTGCGGATGGCACGTTGCGGGTGTGGGATTGCGCCACGTATGAGTGCATACGCGTGATGCAGGGTCATAGCAGTTTCCTCGGTGATGTCGATTGGAGTCCCGATGGACAACAATTGATCAGCGGTGGCTCAGATGCTGTAGTTACCCTATACACACTCGATCATACACAGCCGCCGCGTCTGCTGTCCGGGCATATTCGAAAAGTATTTTCCGTCGGCTGGAGTCCCAATGGTCGATGGGCAGCCAGTACGGAAATTGCCAACATCCTGCGCCTATGGGATACGACATCTGGCGCGTGTATTCAGGTGCTGAAGAACCCTGACGATCATGTGAACTCCTTCTACGGGATAGCGTGGAGTGGCGACGGAGAACGGTTGGCGGTCGGCACTGACCGCTCTGGCGTGATGGTGTACGATTTACGGACACAACGTTGGCAGTGGTCGGGGGAACGCTTCCCAACGATAGTGGGAAACCGCGTGAAGTGGAGTCCCGATGATACGCGGATTGTGACTGAGGGTCTTGATAAGGTCGTGTATATCTGGAATGTCGAGGGAAAGCCCATCCAGCAGTTGGTCGGACATAAGGAACAGGTCACAGACAGCGATTGGAGCGCAGATGCAGCGCGGGTGGTGTCGGCCAGCGCCAGTGAATTATTCGTGTGGGATGTGGAGCGCGGCGAGACAATCTTTAGGTATCGGGAGACATCAGCCGTATTTGTCGCCGTTGTGTGGGGCGCAAGCGAGTCCGTGGTGATCACCGGAAGCAGTGACGGTAAGCTGCGGTGGTGGGATATTCAGACGGGCGCATGTCTATGGGTACGCGAGGCACATCAAGGGTCGATTCAAGCGGTTAGAAAAAGTGCCGATAGGACGAAGCTGGCAAGCTGCGGCAATGACGGCGGGATCACGATCTGGGATTTGCAGAGCGGTGAATATTTGCAGACCGTGCGCCGCGACCGTCCCTACGAACGCCTTGACATCACGGGCATTCAAGGGCTGACGAACGCCCAACAAGCAGCGTTACGCGCGTTGGGTGCCGTTGACTATACGCATAGATAACCACTTCTTTTGTATTCCTACTGTACAGATTGCCGATTCAAAGAGATTTCCTCAGATTGCTCAGACTAAACTCTTGAATTTTGTTTGACCTCTTGATTAGCAACATGGTATAATGGCGCGGTACTCGTGTTCACGGAGAGCAGAATTCAATGTCCAACAACCCTGTTGTCGGTAGTGATGAGCAGACGCCGCTGCAAGTCGAAGCTACCGAACCAAGTGCCGAAGCTCCCATTATGGCAGCTTCGCAACCAT
>JAHBVJ010000058.1 GCA_019637615.1 Anaerolineae bacterium
CCGCTCCTTTTTGTTTTCTCCTTAATGTTATTTGTCCCAGTAGATTGCATGACAATCTCTTAACATTAAGAAAAGATTGTGATTCCCCTCGATTTCACACTGTCGCTTTGCACTAGCTTTGTTATATCCCTGAGAAACGTCCTGAAGATTGTATATGCTAGGATTGCGAAAGTCGCAACTATCATAAACGGCTTAATGAATGTCGGGGGTATCATCCATGGCAAGCATAACTGCTGACCACATCTCAACGCAATCATCCAACAGGTTGATAAAACTCTGGAACGACCTTACCACCCCTTATGCAAATTTGTCGCTTGGCGACCAACAAAAAGCCAGATTACTTGCCATTGTGGCCTTGGGCTTCATCCCTTTGTCTGCTTTTGCAGTCTTTCTGACGCCAACCATGCGAGCCTTGAGAGGCGAAGGTTTTAACCCAAGCCCAGCGCCTATGCTCGCGGTCGCGTTCGTGTTCTTAGCTTATGTACTGAGCCGCACGCAGCAGTACAAATGGGGCGCGCTCCTACTCATCGTAGTGCCCATCATTGCGGTAATCGGCGTTCTGTTGACCTCAACCGCCGCGCTAACTGGCAACGTAGCCTTCTTCTTCATGTCCATATCTATCACCCTTGCCAGTTTGTTGCTCGGCGCACGTGAAACCGTAATCTCAGGTGCGGTTTGCGCTGTGTTGGCAGTATTAATTTTCCTGACCCACGGAAACGGCGAACCGATTGACTGGTCAGTTGTCTCATTTTACGTTGTGATTGCGGGCACGACCTCAATCGTCAGCGACATTCGTGACCGCAACTTGCGCGCGTTGGAATCCTCGCAAAAAGACCTGCAAAAGCAGGTCGTCGAGACGCAAGCCGCCCGTGATCAAGCCGAGCGCTCCGACAAGGTAAAATCGGCCTTCCTCGCCAGCGTTTCGCATGAGTTGCGCACGCCGCTTAACGCCATCATCAACTACACGAAGTTCGTGGTGCGAGGCATGATGGGAACCGTCAACGAGCGTCAACAAGAATCGCTCAACAAGGTTATCGAGAGCGCCAAACATCTGCTCAACCTGATCAATGATGTGTTGGATATTTCCAAGATCGAATCCGGCTCCCTAAATTTGTTTATCGAAGATAACGTCGATCTGAAAGAAATGTTCGACGCGGTGAAGTCAATGGCGGATACCCTGATTGAGGATAAACCAGTCAAGGTCGAGCTAACCATGGACGACCAACTTCCCTTGGTTTCGCTTGATCGGCAGCGTGTATACCAGATCATGCTCAACCTCGTTTCCAACGCCTGCAAATTCACAAAAGAGGGGCACATTGCCATCAGTGTGCGGAAAACCGACGACAAAATTCACGTTGAAGTCGAAGATACGGGCGCGGGTATTGCGGTAGAAGAGCAGTCGGAAGTGTTCAAATCCTTCAAGCAGACACAGACTGGCCTACAACAGGGCACGGGTACGGGCTTAGGAATGCCAATCTCCAAGAGCTTGGCAGAAGCGCATGGTGGTCGTCTGTGGTTTACGAGCACGCAAGGCAAAGGCTCGACATTCTTCGTAGAACTCCCCATCAAGACACAAATGCAAACGCCTGTGGCAGTTCCAGCTTAACCGGATCACAAAGGAGACTAGACGGTGAAGACTTCTTTATCAGTCTTGTATGTCGAAGACGATCAGAATAGCCAGAGTATCATGAGTTTCTTGCTCACCGAAGCGCTTGGGTTAACGCATGTCAACATATTCGAGAATAGTGAGAATTTTATGAATAGGGTACATGCGTTAACCCCGCGCCCGGAAGTCATTCTGCTTGATATTCACTTGAAGCCGTATAATGGGTTTGAAATGCTTCAAATGCTGCGCGCCGATTCAACCTTCAATGGCACGCCCATCGTTGCCTTGACGGCGAGTGTGATGAACGAAGAAGTGCAGCAGCTAAAGACGGCTGGCTTTAATGGGGTTATCGCTAAACCAATCGATATAGACACGTTTCCGATGCTGCTCGAACGCGTCCTGAATGGTGAAGCGATCTGGGGTTTGGTTCACGCCTGACCTCGCGAAATGGGATAATCTGATGAACATTCTAGATAAGAAACGCATCTTCATGGTTGAAGATAATCCGGGCAACCGCGCCGTTGCCAAGATGATTCTTGAACTATCGGGGGCGGTGACGGCGTCCAGCCGATTGGGGTTTGACGCGCTCAAGCTGTTGGAGGGGTTCGCGCCAGTGGACATTATTCTGCTGGATTTAATGCTCCCCAACGGCGTCAGCGGCTACGATCTGTTTGATACGATCCGCAAAGTGCCAGCCTATGCCGAAGTGCCGATTGTCGCGATTTCGGCGGCTGATGCCTCACATGAAGTGCCCAAAGTTCGCGAGAAAGGCTTTGCGGGCTTCATCGCCAAGCCGCTAGAGGCGGATCTCTTCCCTTCCCAGATTCTGAAAATTATTAACGGCTCATCTGTTTGGTACACAGGTCGGTACTACTATGAACGGAGTTAATGCGCATGTCTGAGACACACGCACTCATTATCGACGACAATGTGGATAACATTGGCGTTCTCGCGGAGTTACTCACCTTTTACGGGATAACGTATACCCAGATCGAAGACCCTGTCGAGGTTGGCGCAGCCTTAACTGCTATCGATAAACTCGATGTGATCTTCCTCGATCTCGAAATGCCCGGCCTGAACGGCTATGAGGTTATCGAGCTGCTCAAGCATGACGCCAATCATAAAGATGTGCCGGTCGTTGCGCATACCGTACATACCAACGAGATCAACAACGCTCGGCAAATCGGCTTCCACAGCTTTCTTGCCAAGCCGCTTGATGCCGACCGTTTCAGCGACCAATTGAAGCGCATCCTCAGCGGTGAACACGTCTGGGTCGCTTCATAAAGCACTTCTATCTACCCCTAGCCAACCAAGCAGATTCAGGCACCAGATAACTTACCTGAATCTGCTTTTTATTTGGTAGCACGCTCATTTGCCAGCAGTGCCGTTAACACTTCATCCAAGGCGGGCAGGGCGACGGCACCCTTAAAATCCGCGATACGTCGATACATCTCCGCTGCTGCTGCGTGAAATCCATCCGGCAGTCCTACCGCGCCGAATGTTGCTGCGATCTCATCCATCTCTCCGGCGAACCGCCATGCTTTACTCGTCACTTGCCTAACGCGCTGTTCCGCTTCTATAGCAAATGCCGAACCCTCCTCCGACCACTGCTGCTCCAATTCCGCTCGGACGCCTAAGCCCTCGGCAGCGCCCATTACTGCGCATAGGAGTGCCGTCGTGCCTTTGCTGTATGCGGCAAAGCACATCTTCAGCGCGGATGCCTTGCCTATCGCGTTCCCGATGATCCGCGTCTCCAACGGGCCAGCCGCGAAGCAATCCGCCGCCTCTTGTGCGTGTTCGCCGGATAAGTACAAGCATGTGGAATTGGGTTTCCATGCAGCCCCGCCGATGATTCCGCCATCCACGAATCGTGCGCCGCCTGCCGCCATCATCTCGCCGATATGGATCGCACGCTGAGGTGCAATCGCGTTCATATCCACATACAAACCGGTAAATCCTTGCTCAAGCACGCTAGTTGCCACGGTTTCCGCCGCGTCGGGCGGACACACACTGACGATCACCGAGCAAAGTTCACATAGCCTCACCAACGATTCCGCGTTTTCCAATCCGATCCGAGCGGCGCGTGCGGCAGTTTGCGCGCTCCGTCCATCGGCTACCCAATACACGCTGCACCCGCTGTTCTGCGCCGACGCTGCTACTGATGTTCCCATCTCGCCGGGGTGTAGAATCCCTAACGCATGTCGTTCTTCACTTGGTAGTTTCATCATCTTCCGCCTCTCTTCAAATCGGAATTTGGATTTTACTGTCACGGTCTTTCAGCCATCAATATTGCATAACCTCAACATATGAATCATCTCGCAAGTATCCTATAATGAACAAATTCTCCCATGCATGGGACGAAATGAATACGCGTCACGAATCGTCAAAAGTAATCGGTAGTGGTAGGGGTAGAGTGAGATTGGCATGACAAAGCGAGTCGTCGTCGCCATGAGTGGCGGCGTGGATAGTTCAGTCGCGGCGGCTTTGATGGTGGAGCAAGGCTATGATGTCGTTGGCATCATGATGCGCCTGTGGGCGGAAGACGGCGATAACGCGCGTGGGCATAATCGCTGCTGCACGCCCGATCAGATGGATGACGCGCGCCGCATTGCGGACATGCTCGGCATCCCTTTCTATGTGTTGGATACGCGGGATGTCTTCAAAGGTGCAATCGTCCAATTCTTCATTGATCGGTATGCGGCGGGCGACACCCCGAATCCGTGCTTGGAATGTAACCGTCACATCCGTTTTGAATGGCTGTTGAACAACGCCCTCTCACTCGACGCGGATTACCTCGCGACGGGGCATTACGCCCGCATTCGTCAGGCTGAGGACGGCGCGTTCCAACTGCTCAAGGGCTTGGACGACGCTAAGGATCAGAGCTATGTGTTAAGCGTGATGGGACAAGCGCAGTTGTCCAAGGTGATGTTCCCGGTGGGAGAATATACCAAGCCGCAGGTACGTGAACTCGCCGCTAAATTCGGGTTGCCTGTTGCCTCCAAGCATGATAGCCAAGATTTATGCTTCCTGCCCGATAACAACTATCGTACCTTCTTGCGCCGTCACCGCGAACAGATTGCGCAGCCGGGGCCGATCATGACGCGCGCCGGAGCAGTTCTCGGTGAGCATACCGGACTGGTGGATTACACTATCGGGCAGCGCAAAGGGCTGGGCGTCGCCGCCGCCGAGCCGCTCTACGTGATCGGCGCTGATCCCGCCCGCAACGCGCTCATTGTCGGCACGGCGGACGAACTCGGACGTGATTCGCTGACCGCCACCCGCGTCAGTTGGGTGTCCGGCGCTGCGCCATCCGAGCCAATCGAGGCGCAGGTCAAGATTCGCTACAAGGCCAAGCCCATGCCCGCCATGGTGACGCCACTTTCAGCGACACGGGTTAGCGTCCAATTTGAGGACAAACTGCGCGACATCACTGCTGGACAGGGCGCGGTTTTCTACGCTGGCGAGGTCTGTCTCGGTGGCGGCATCATCGAACGTCCCGCCATCTAAACGTGGTATTAATCGCTGGCTCCCGGCGGCGCGGGCATCAAGCGTAAACGCGGCATATCCAGCATCAGCACTTCCAGTGCCAACCGCGTGTTGACGTTGGCGTCCAGATACTTCGCCGTCCGTTGGATCGCGGTCATCACCTTCAACACGTCATCGATGCGGACATGGATCGCGATCTGGCGTAGTGTGTGGTCATGATCGCGGTTCGTGATCGGCGTCACAGTCGTGTGCGAAAGCAGCATCACGTCGCGCCAGTAACTCAGCCACAGCTCAAGCATCGCGGCGATCCCCTTTTTATCGCGGCTTAAGCTCTCTGCCATCGCGAATCGTCCAACGCGCGTCATGCCGAGCATATCTTCCAGTTGTTTTAGCCATGTGTCTCGCTGCGATAGCATAGATTCATCTGCCGCCGCGCGGATCGCCCAGCCCAGCCGCCCGCCGGAAAGCTGACCGAGCAGTGCGGCTTTATCCTGTTTCAGGTGATACTGCTCCTCCAACGTTTTGCGCACCAGCGACGCCGACAGCAGCCGCAGATTGATCGACTGGCAGCGCGATTTGATCGTCGGGAGCAGGTTATCGGTGGTATCGGCGGTCAGCAGCAAAATCACGCCCGGTGCGGGTTCCTCCAGCGTCTTGAGCAGCGCATCCATTGCTTGTGTAGTGGCTTCTTGGAATCGCCGCAAGATCACGACTCGGTAACGCCCTTCCACCGGACGCATCGATAACTGCGTTTGCAGATCGCGGATCTGATCGACCTTCAGCTTGCCGCCGTCCGCCTCGATGATTTTGACGTCTGCGAAGTTGTCGTTCTGGATCAGCGTGCAAGCGCGGCACAGCCCGCACGGACGCCGATGATCGCTCAGACAGTTGACCGTCATCGCGAAGGCGCGTGCGAACGTCGTTTTCCCGATGCTCGCAGGCCCCGCGATCAAATAAGCGTGCCGGATGCGCCCGTGCTGCAAACTTCTACTCAAATGGCTGATCGCCGCCGTATGTCCGACCACAGGCCAGTTCGTGGAATAGGTAAGCTGCGTATCAACCATCGTAGAAGTCCATCATCAAAACAACTGTGCTGATAGAATCTACACCAAAGCCGCCATCTTGTCATGGGTGAGTCAGGCCTTGCGCTGTGCCCGCACATATCCGATCGGCCCCCACTTCAATCGTCCCGACTGAATATGTGTGTAGCCAATTTGCTGCATCGTCCCGATCATTTCGGTGAGGTCGTTGTATACGTTATGGTGAATCAAGCGCATCAAGCCGGTGCCCGGTGCGGCTGTCATCGCATCCACGATAGTGACAGCGCCGGAAGGCTTCAGCACGCGGTAGATTTCGGCTAATCCGCGCTTTTTCAGGTCAGCGGGCAGATGATGAAACATCAGACTGCTCAAGACGACATCGAAGGTCTGGTCGGAGAACTCTAGCGCTTCGATCACACCCGCCTTAAATTGGATGTCAAGTCCCGTCTTGGCGGCTTTCTCCCTTGCCACCGCGATCATCTCCGTCGCCGCGTCGATCCCGTAAACGCTGCCGCTGCCAGCCGCTTTCTTCGCCCGCTGCGTAAGGTCGCCTGTGCCGCAGCCGACATCCAGCACGCTCATGCACGCACGTATTCCCGCTGTGCGGATCGTCTCATCGCGCAGTGTACCGTCGCGGTTGAAAGTCAGCAGCTTGACGAACATATCGTAGTGAGAAGCCCATCGGATAGTGCGGCCTGTCGTGCTGGGCGCGTCCGTTGTCTGATGAATGTGTGCCATACTTCCTCTCAGATTGCCTCGTGATAGTTCTCGTTGATGAACACGCTGTTCATTACTAAAATCATAGAGAGGATACGTGTGCGATCAACAATCAAACGCGTAGAAATGTACGCTAATGAACAAAATCGCGCTTGTGTGCGGAAACGGGGATCGGCTTGAAAAACACCAAAACAGATCGGCGTTCCGAGCGGACGCGCGCACAACTGCGGACGGCTTTGGTCGACCTAATGTCGGAAAAATTGTATGCCGACATCAGCGTCCAAGACATCCTTGATCGCGCCAATGTGGGACGCTCGACCTTTTACGGGCACTTCGAGAGCAAAGACGATCTCTTAGCGACCAGTCTGCAATGGCTGATCCAATGGTTACATCATTCCACCTTGGAATCGACAAATGCGCGGAATCCACTGCTACCAAGCCTCGAATTCTTCCGTCACGTCAAGCAGCATCAGCGTCTGTATAAAGCGCTCATCTGGGGGCGCGGCATCGACTACGTTTCCAAAAATCTGCAAGCGCAGTTAAGCCAAGTTGTCGAACGTAACTTACTTGCCCTAGCGCCCATGACGGCTCCTGAAAAAATGGCAGCAGTCACCAATTTCGTAGCGGGCGCGTTCCTGAACATGCTCACATGGTGGATGGATGGGCATTCGGCGTACAGTGCCGAACAAATCGACGAACTGTTTTGTGAGTTGGTTCAGGCGGGCGTCCAAGGCTCCTTACATGTAAATTTTTCTGCCTCATCAGCTCACCCTCCATCGTAGCTTGCATGAGCGCGTTTCCACGCTCACGGCTCCCTACCCAAACTTACAGGCTGTGCTCCCCTCTTTGGTCAGTAGTCAGCCTAAATAGGTCAAATCTAATTTACTTCTTATGCTCCCATGTGCAAAGTCACTAGTCAGCGCCTAGCGAAGTGCATATAATTACCCATATCTATCGACGAAGACCGCGCCGATCTTCCGTCAATGCATCTGTTATCTCCACCGGGGTAACATTGTATTAAACTCTGTAGAGGCGTCTGGCGCGACTAGTCAAAGTCATGTACGTTATCGATCTGGCCTACTCGGAAGGCAAAAACCATCACATGCAGCATGTTCACTTGTTGGGTGCGGGGTTGCTTTCCAGACGCCGATGAGCCGGAGCGATGGAGGGACACAACGTGCCTAACAAAATGGAGCGCTTCACCCAACGTGCGCGGCGGGTACTCAGCCTCGCACAAGAAGAAGCCGAACGTTTACAACACAGCTACATCGGCACCGAACATCTGCTGCTCGGGCTGATGCGCGAAGAGGGCGGCGTCGCAGGACGCGTCCTGCGTGATCTCGGCCTTGATCAACGCAAGGTTGAGGAATTGGTGGAGCGTATGACCCGCGCTGGTCAGCGTGCCCCCAATACCCGTCTCGATCTATCGCCGGGGACGAAGAAAGTCCTCGAATTGGCTGTCGATGAAGCCCGCCGGATGGGGCATCACTATATCGGTACTGAGCACTTACTGCTTGGTCTGGTGCGCCAAACGGAAGGCATCGCCATTGATGTGCTTAAGCGGCTGAATGTCAGTCCCGAAGAAGTACGCCGTCAAACGCGTCGCGTGCTTCAGGAAAGCCCGGTACAAAACCGCCCGCCGCAAAGCAGCACACCGTCCAAGCCGGATAATCCGTCCAGTTCGAACCGCCCCGAGTCTTCCAAGAAGTCTGGCGTCAAAACCCCCTTGGTGGATCAATTGGCGACCGACCTGACCTTGCAGGCCGAAGAAGGCAAGCTCGATCCGGTGGTCGGGCGTGAAACCGAAATTGAGCGCGTGATTCAGATTCTGAGCCGCCGCACCAAGAATAACCCGGCGCTCATTGGCGAACCCGGTGTCGGCAAGACCGCCATCGTGGAAGGTCTCGCGCAGCGCATCGTCAACCGCGAAACGCCAGCCACGCTGCTGGATAAGCGCGTCTTGCAATTGGATGTCGGCAGCCTCGTCGCTGGAACGATGTATCGCGGTCAGTTCGAGGAGCGCTTGAAGCGCGTGATTGAAGAACTGAAATCGTCGGATAGCATTCTGTTCATCGACGAAGTGCATATGCTGGTAGGCGCGGGGTCAGCGGGCAGCAGCGTAGACGCCGCCAATATCTTGAAGCCAGCCCTTGCGCGTGGTGAATTGCAGTGCATCGGCGCGACCACCTTCGATGAGTACCGCAAGCACATCGAGAGTGACGCCGCTCTCGCCCGCCGCTTCCAACCGATCTTCGTAGATGAGCCGTCCATCGAAGAGACGATTGAAATTCTGCGTGGCATTAAGGCTCCTTACGAAGAGCATCACAACCTTGAGATTTCCGAAGAAGCCATCGAAGCCGCCGCGCACCTTTCCGCGCGTTATGTGCCTGATCGCTTCCTGCCGGACAAGGCCATTGATCTCATCGATGAAGGTGCCAGCCGCGTCCGCATGTACAAGAGTCCAGAGGCCATCCGTGTGCGCCGTGCCGAAGCTGAATTGGCGCGCATCAACGAGGAATTGGTCGAATTGAGCGACGAAATGACCGAGGAGCAGCGTCAAGAGCAAGAAGCCCGCACGACTGAGCTTTCCGAGCAGCTTGCGGTGATGAAAGCCTCTTGGAATCCTGAGACGAACAAACCCAAGTTGACCGAAGAAGACATCGCGGAAGTCGTCTCGATGTGGACGGGCATCCCCGTCACCAGCATCAGCGGCGATGAGTCCGAGCGCCTGCTGCACATGGAAGAATTCCTGCACCAGCGCATCGTCGGTCAGCATGAAGCCATCGAAGCCATTTCGAAGGCTGTCCGTCGTGCCCGCGCTGGCCTCAAAGACCCGCGCCGTCCGATTGGTTCGTTCATCTTCCTCGGCCCCACGGGCGTCGGCAAGACCGAACTCACCAAGTCGCTGGCGGAGTTCATGTTCGGCAGCGAAGACGCCCTTGTCCAACTGGACATGAGCGAATTCATGGAGCGCCACACCGTCGCCCGTTTGGTCGGTGCGCCTCCCGGTTACGTCGGTTACGAAGATGCTGGTCAGTTGACGGAAGCCCTACGCCGCCGTCCGTACTCCATCGTCGTCTTTGACGAAATCGAAAAAGCACACCCCGAAGCCTTCAACATGCTCCTCCAGATCATGGAAGAAGGTCGTCTGTCGGATGCGCGTGGTCGCAAGGTGGACTTCCGCAACGCCATCATCGTCATGACCAGCAACGTCGGCGCGGATACGATCAAGCGTGGTAACAACCTCGGCTTCGACATCCCGCGTGACGAGCAGGTCGCGGAGGCGCAAGCCTACGACGAGATGCGCAAGCGCGTGACCGAACAGTTACGCCGTGCCTTCCGTCCAGAGTTCCTGAACCGCGTGAGCGCCACCATCGTCTTCAAGTCGCTGACCAAGGAAGAAATCAAGGCCATTGTCGAGCTTGAACTGAACAAGGTGCGTGAACGCGTGGCTGAACATGCCTTGGTCTTGGACGTGACCGATGAAGCGCGTTCGCTGCTCGGTGAAAAGGGCTACGATCCTGAATACGGTGCGCGTCCGCTGCGCCGTGTGATCACCAACATGGTCGAAGATCGTCTCTCCGACGGCATCCTGTCGGGCATCTTCAAGATCGGCAGCACCGTTCGCATCGATGCGGTGGATGGCGAACTCACGATGGTGATGGACGAATCGAAGCCGCTCGTTGCGGTAGAAGGTGCCGAAGATGAAGGCGTGGGCAGCTCAACGAGTACGCCACCGCTGGATTTCTCGACCAGTTCTACCAGCCAACCGGGCATGAACTAGACAACTAGCTTCATCGCCACCAACTGAAATACAAAGGGACGTGCTGCCAACACGTCCCTTTTGTTTTCTATACGCGATAAATATCCAACGATGTAACCCGACTATCTCTTACACCCACAGTCTCTTCGGGACTGTGTAACTCACCTTACGCAGTTCGCGTCTTGCCTACCGCGATAATGGCGAAAATGGTGCTACGTTATTCCTCGGTTCCCCCTCTCCGCTTCGCAAAGAGGGGGTCAGGGGGTGAGGTTGCGTAAGGTCAGTTTGTAAGTTGAGTCAGTCAACTCAATGTCGGGTGTTGGTTGTCGGATTGGTGCCGTTGTACGTGCCCTAGTCGTTCACCATCTCCGACTTCAACTGCTTCAGGTCAGCGTCAACCATCATCTTGATCAGCATCGGGAAGTCCACTTCCGGCTCCCAACCGAGGATCTTGCCCGCCTTGCCCGGATCACCAATCAGCAGATCGACCTCAGCCGGACGCATGAAGGCAGGGTCTTGCACGACGAACTGCTTCCAGTCGAGGTCAACATGTCCGAACGCCGTCTCCACCAGCTTTTGCACGGTGTGCGTCTCGCCCGTCGCGATCACGAAATCGTCCGCCGTATCCTGCTGGAGCATCAACCACATCGCCTTGACGTAATCGCCCGCGAAGCCCCAGTCGCGCCGCGCGTCGAGGTTGCCGAGGCGCAGTTCCTTCGCCAACCCAAGCTTAATCTTGGCGGCATTATAAGTGACTTTGCGCGTCACGAATTCGATACCACGGCGCGGCGACTCATGGTTGAACAAAATGCCGCTGGTGCCGTGAATGCCGTAGCTCTCGCGGTAGTTAATCGTGATCCAGTGCCCGTACACTTTCGCCACGCCATACGGGCTGCGCGGATACAGTGGCGTCGTCTCGCGCTGCGGGACTTCCTGCACCTTGCCGAACATTTCCGACGAACTGGCCTGATAAAAACGCACGCTCGGCTTCACAAAGCGGATCGCGTCCAGCAGCCGCGTCACGCCCAAGCCTGTCACATCCCCCGTGAAGACAGGTTGAGGCCACGACGTCTGCACAAAGCTCTGCGCGGCGAGGTTATACACTTCATCGGGGTCAGATTGGATCAGCGCGTGTTGCAGCGAAGTCTGGTCGCTCATATCGCCGGGGATAAGGATGATCTTATCCTGAATGTGGCGGATGCGTCCATAGCTAGAAGGCGTGCTGCTGCGGCGGATCAAGCCAAAAACATCGTAGCCCTTTTCAAGCAGCAGTTCAGCCAGATAGGATCCATCTTGACCTGTGATGCCCGTGATTAATGCGCGTTTTGCCATGCGTGTTGTTCTCCTGACAAGTAAAGATAATGATAAACCAAGGATGACGAGAGACGTTCAACTGGTAGCGATCCGTTGACGCCATTCATCGAGCACGTCATTGAGCGTCTGCTCGATAGAAATCTCTGGTTGCCAACCAGTCCGTTGATGTAAGTGGCTGTAATCGCCGTATAGGCTGGGAATATCGACAGGACGGAACCGCTCCTGATCGACTCGCACATCGATCTTGACGCGGCTCAGACCGACCAGAATATCGAGGATGCTCTGCATCGTGCGCGGCTTGCCGCTGCACACATTGAACACGTCGCCCGCTTGCCCGCGCTCCACCGCCATGCTGTACGCCCGCACCACATCGCGCACATCGGTGAAGTCGCGCGCCGCGCTCAGGTTGCCGACGTAGACGACAGGTTCACGCTTCCCGATCTCGGCTTCCGCGATCTGCGACGCCCAGTCGGACGCCGCGAACCGCATATTCTGCCCCGTCCCGATGTGGTTGAACGGGCGCACACGGATCGTGTGGAGTTTATACGCATTGAAGTATTGATACGCCAGCATGTCCTGCGCGATCTTGCTCACGCTGTACGGGCTGCCGGGGATAAACGCGGAGTCCTCCGTCAGCGGTAGCTTATCGGCGCTGGCAGGGCCATAAATTTCTGCCGAGCCGACGTTGAGAAAGCGCGTTGACAGTTTCAATTCATGGATCGCCATCAGCAGGTTAAGCGTGCCGCGTATATTGTTATCCAGCGTTTCCCACGGATCTTCGAACGAACGTGGTACATACGCTTGCCCCGCCAGATGGAAGATCTGATCGGGCTGAATATGCTCAAGCAGGTCGCGCACGGCTTGCGGATCGCGCAGATCGAGCACCCACCACTGACAGGAAGTGTCGTGTACTACTGATTCAAGTTGAGTGTTATCCAGCACAGTTCCGTGCAAAGTGGGAGCTGAATGCTGGCGTAGATAGGTCAACAGGTGTTTACCTACGAATCCACCTGCGCCTGTTATCAACACATTCAAAAGTCGCGTCCTTTACTGTTCACTGGAAATGATGATGACCCGCGCCGCATCCGTCCCCGCGTCGGGTGGCAAGAGCACTACATCGTACCGGATTTTAGGCTTCAATTCAACGCTCTTCAGGCTGGCGATTTCAGCCCGATTTTCGGCGTTGCTGAACAGCAGATCGTACAATCCATCGGGGATCGACTTCGCCTCCGAAGTTGCGCCGTAACGGATGCCCTGAAACAATTCCGTCAGCGTCGGCGTCACGAAGGTGACCGCGTTCGGGCTTTGGAATACCGTCACGATGGTCGCGTCGGGATCAACATTGATGAATCGCATCACCGCGTCGGTCGTCGTTGGCGCGACCACATCCACCATATCCCGCAAGATCACCGACTCTGCCTTGCCATACGCAAGGAATGTGACCAGCCGATTTTGCTGATACACCAAGTCCAATTGCGTGAGCAGTTCAGTCGTCCCTGCTTTGACCAGCCGCAAATTGCGCGCTTCCGTGGTGACGGGCGCATACAGACTTGCTGATCCCGCCGTCACATTAGACGCCAACAGCGCATCACCCAAGTACAAATCAAGGGCTTGATCGACCTCTAGAGCGTTCAACAACCGGATGCGCATCGTGGATGGTGGCAGTGCGGTCGCCGCGACCACCGGAGACGCTTCGCTGCCCACCTCAGTTTCGAGGATCGACGGCTGATCATCCGCCTGATAACCGGTGATCAAATACAGGTACGAAAAACCTGCTTCCATCTCGAACGCGGCGGGTGCTTCGATCGTCGTTTCCTGATCGCCGTTTTGCGTCAAAAATACGAGTTGAACCTTCCCCGGCTCAACGCTGATCGTGTCACTCATGCGGCGGAAGCGCACCGGCGTGACATTTTGGTACGTGACCCCGCCCTGCTGCACGCTGATGTCATCAGGTACGCGTGCCAGATGCACGAAGGTAAGGTTAGCCTTTCCCGGCGCGGTCGGGTTCAGTGTTTCTTTGAAGACGATGATGTCAGCTGCCGCGTCAGCGCCGCGCCCTGCCGAGGCGTCCGTGCTGTTGTAAATGATCACGTCAGCCGCCTGATCAGGGTTCAGCGTGATCTCGCGCTGTAACAGCGGCGCGGTGTTCGGATCGCCGCCGACGGGATACAACCGCACATCATACGATTTCGGCGCGTAAGATAGCCATTCCGTCGCGTTGCGGAAGGCTACGCCCATCGCGGCAGGTTTCCCATCCACATACACGTCATACGCGGGCAGATCGCCGCTGGCATGGATGATGCGCAGTTTGCTTTCCCGCAGTGTCGGCGTGATGTTCTTGATCAGTTGCAGCTTATCTTCGGCTTGCCACACCAGCAAGAAGGTGTAATTGCGGTGCGCGGCGAGCGTGATATTTTGTGAAACGGTAGTATTGCCGCGTTTCGCCACGAATTCATAAGCGGCTTCTGGCACGGCTTGCGGCCCGATCTGGTCGCCCGTATTGGTCAGGCTGCCCGTCAACGCGTCGCCAAGCTGCACCTCGATCGGCACGGCGGCGGCGTTGTCTGGCGCAAGATACACGATCTGTACGCGCGCTTGACCGGGGCGCAGTGGCGACAAATCTTCATCGATTCGCGTCGTGACGAACTCCGTCGCGGTTCCCGTGAACGCAAGGATGCTCGACTGTCCCTCGCTGAAAGCCTGCGGTTCTTCCAACAGTGCCGGTGCGCCTGTATTTCCGGTCGGGTTCACCTGCACGATATGTTCGGCGGGCGTCACGGGCTGCGGCGCGGTCAAGCGTCCAGCAGTTAACCGTAAGGCGAAGGCCGATCCATCCACCACAATATCAACGGGCGGTGCGTCAGGCACGGCGACCAGTGCGCGAACGTTGGCACGTTTAGCCGGATCAAGGCTGTTCGCGCCGCTGACGCTTGGGGTCAGCGTTGGCGGTACGGTTGGCGTTGCGGTCGGTTCGACTGGGGTCGCGCTGGGTTCTGGACTCGGTGTCGGCGTGGGTGTCGGCTGTGGCTGGCACGCGATCAACAACACGGCGAGGCATAACAGCAGCACATAACGCAGTAGATTTGTCCGAGTCATAACTACACCCTCAACACAGGCAACGATCTGGTACCCATTGTAGCCTGAATTCGCAAACAATGTGCCGAGGGGTCTATTCCAAGCCTATCTCAGGCTGACGTTCCAACCCACGCTATCCCGCTTCTATTGAAGTTCCGCTGACTGCCTTGGCCTGTGGTTGCCACATCGACAGCAGCACGCCGATTACGATCAACGCGCCGCCCATCGCGATCTGCATGGTAAGTTGCTGACCGAGCATCACCGACAGCAGCACGCCGACCAACGGCTGCGCAAAGAAGAACAGCGAGGCCACGCTTGCTTCCACCAGCGCGAACGCCAGATTCCACAGGAACAGCGCAATCGAGGTCGAGACGATGCCCAGATACAGCACGCCGAGCACGACTCCCGGTGTGATCGCGCCCGTGATCGCGTCTGGTCGTGCCAATTCGCCAATACCCAACGGTATCCCCACGAACAATCCGCCGATCAGCCCGTAAAAGGTGATCGTCAAAGACGGATAATTCGCCGACACGCGCCGCACCAGCACGGAATACGCGCCCCACGTCAGCGCCGCGAACGTCAGCCACAAATTCCCGTCGAACGTTTCGGGGCTGAAGTCGGCCTTGGATAAATCCAACGCGATCAGCACGCCGATGGATGCCACCACCACCGCCGCGATCTTCACTTTCGTCAGCGGTTCGCGCAAAATCAGCCACGCGAAGAACACGATGAACGCGGGCGATGCGCTCGTGATCACGGCTCCGTTCATGCCCGTCGAAAGCTGTGTCCCGACGAACTGCGCGCCGAGGCTGATGCCCGATCCCAGCACGCCCACCGCCATCAGCTTGATCACGTCGCGCAGCGGCAGCGCCAACTTGCCTTGAATGCCGAGTACCACGCCCAGCACGAGCACACCGAGCAGCAACCGTAGCGACAGCAGTGTGAACGGTGGGATTACCTTCAGCACCTCGTCACTGACCACATACATGCCGCCCCAGATCGAAGCCGCCACGATGCCACACACGGCACCGCGTACCAATTGCCTAGTCATAAACCGCCATTGTATTGTTGATTGGTGAGAAGCAAACGTCACGCAATATCACTCAGTGTACCGCATTCGCGCTAAAATGAGAGCCTATCCTGATGCTCGGAAGATGCCTGATGTCTGATTCGAACAACGCTGCGCTTACCCATGCCGTTCTGATGTGCGGTGGCCTCGGCACCCGCTTACGCCCGTGGAGCTACGTCATCCCCAAGCCGCTGTTCCCGATTGGCGAACGTCCCATTCTCGAATTGCTGCTCGAACGCTTGGCGCTGCATGGGATTGTCGAAATCTACCTCTCCGTCGGCTACAAAGCCGAGATGATCGAATGGCAGTTGAAAGATGGGCATCATCTAGGCGTCAACTTGCATTACGTCCGCGAGCCACAGCCGATGGGCACAGCGGGTTCACTTAACCTCATGCGCGATCATCTCACGCAGCCTTTCCTCATGATGAACGGCGATCTCGTCACGCATCTAGATTTCCGCAAGCTCCACGCCTTCCACATGCAGCGCAACGCCGCCATCACTGTCTGCGCCAAAGAATACGATGTGCAAATCCCCTACGGCGTGGTCGAAGATCGCGATGGTCTCGTCACCGAATTGCGCGAAAAACCGATCCATCGTATGTATATCAACGCGGGCATTTACGTGATCAGCCCGTCCGCGCTCGATCTGCTGCCTGCTGCGGGTCGCTTCGACGCCACCCAACTGATTCAGGCGGCGGTCGATGCGGGTCGCACCGTCGGCAGTTATCACATTACCGATTACTGGATGGACATCGGGCGCATCGAAGATTACCAACAGGCCAATGAAGACGCCCGCCGCTGGCAAAAGGAAGCTGAACAAAATGCCAAGGAAACCTAAATCTGCCAAATCCGCCAATCCCGATCCGCGCACCCTGAAACCGCCCACAATTTTCGTGGAGAGGATCGATGCCTTCGCCCGCGATCTGGCTTATGGGGCGCGCGTTGGCGACTGGACGCCCGCCCTCTGGATCGACGCCTCGCTGCCGCAGCAAGAATTTTGGTCATCCGATGGCGCGCCGATGTGTTCCGCCAATCTCGCCAACTATCTCGACACCAAATGGCCTTACGACGAGGAAGCCAATCAGTTCAGCCACCCTACTTATAGTTTTCTTGAGGCGTGGGGCTATTTCACCTACAAATATTCCTCGGAGTCAGGCAGTGCCAAGTGTTTCCTGCTGACGCCCAAAGCCTTCGCGCTGCTCGAAAAACCCGCCGCGCCGCCCGCCGTTTTCATCTCCTATGCACGTAAAGATGGCGGCGTCTTTGCGCTGCTAATTGAAGCCCGTTTGCGGCTCGTCGGTCTGCCCAACCCCTTCGTAGACAAGAATCTCGTCCCCGGCGAAACATGGCAGTCTGTGCTTCGTGACCGCATCTATGGCTGCCAATATTTCGTCTGCATCGTCGGGCCAGAATCGCTCGGCTCCGTCCACGTCCAAAAAGAGATCGAATGGGCGCTGGCAGCGGGCTGCACCGTCATTTCCATCTGGCACGGCACCACGGTCGATGAAATCGCGCCGGGCATCAAGCAGCTATCTGCCTATCGCGAACTCAGCACACGCCAGATCATCACCGTCAAGGGCAGCACCGCCGATGACTACGAATCGGCGGTCAACAAGCTCCTCAACGCGATGGGCTATCCCACTTACTAACTCACCTTACGCAGGTTGCACCTTGCCTACGGCGATAATGGTAACAATGCTTCTACGGTATCTCTTGGTTCCCCCTCTCCGCTTCGCAACGAGGGGGTCAGGGGACGAGGTTGCGTAAGATCAGTTACTAACCCGAACTGCCAACCAGCGCCGCGCTCCTTGCTGCCTTCCTCAAGGTGTGCTGTTCGTCCTCGAAACTGCTTAACGTCCTTAAACAGAGGTTAACGCGTGGTTAACCACCAGTTGAGTATGATTGCCCACTACACGAATTTACATCTCTCAAAAGGGCTGCCAATGTCAAATCAAGTGCGCGTCTTTGAGTCTTCGACCGACGGCGAAAATATCGCGGCGGGTCACGTCATCTTCTCGCAAGGCGATCACGGCGACAAAATGTATGCTGTGCAATCGGGCGAAGTCGATATTCTTTTCAACGGCAAAGTAGTGGAAACTGTTGGCGAAGGCGGCATCTTCGGGGAAATGGCGATCATCGATGAAGCGCCGCGTTCGGCTGGCGCGGTTGCCCGCACGGACTGCAAAATCGTGCCCGTCGATCAGAAGCGCTTTCTCTACATGGTGCAGAACACACCTTTCTTCGCCATTTCCGTCATGCGCGTGATCAGTCAGCGGGTGCGCAAATTAGATCGCCTTAGCTATGAGTCCGAGCAAAAGTGACGCCGTCTTGACGTTGCTTCTCCCTACGTGGCTACGCGTGGGGAGTAATGCTCACGATGGACGGCCTTTTCGCCCCTTCTTCGTTCTCTCCCTCTGACCGCGCTATAATCTTCTTATTCGCTCTACACACCCTTAACATAGGATTTCAGCATGGCAGCATCAAGCAAATTCAATGCGCGTGCCACCTTCAACACAGGTACAGGCAGTGCCGTCTACTATCGTGTCGCTTCGGTCAAAGAAGCTGGCGTGGCAGATGTCGATAAACTCCCCTTCTCGATCAAAGTCTTGTTGGAAGCCGCGCTCCGCACCTACGACGGCTATGTCGTCACCGACGCCGACATCACCAACATCGCGCAGTGGGATCCAGCCAACGGCGGCAAGATCGAAGTACCTTTCAAGCCTGCCCGCGTTGTCATGCAAGACTTCACTGGTGTTGCCTGCGTGGTCGATCTCGCGGCGATGCGTAACGCCATGCAAGACTTGGGTGGCGATCTTAAGAAAGTCCAACCGCAGATCCCCGTCGATCTCGTCATCGATCACTCGGTGCAGGTCGATGTCTTTGGCGAACCCGACGCCCTGATCGTCAATGGGCGCTTGGAATTCGAGCGCAACCGCGAACGCTATGAATTTCTGCGTTGGGGGCAAACCGCCTTCCAGAATTTCCGCGTAGTGCCGCCGCAGTCCGGCATCGTCCATCAGGTCAATCTCGAATTTCTGGCGAAAGCCGTGCTGCTCAAGGATGGCGTCGCCTATCCCGATAGTCTCGTCGGCACGGACTCCCACACTACCATGATCAACGGCCTCGGTGTGGTTGGTTGGGGCGTCGGCGGCATCGAAGCCGAAGCCGTCATGCTCGGTCAGCCCATCTATATGCTGTTGCCGGATGTCATCGGCGTCAAGCTGACGGGCAAGCTCCCCGAAGGCGCGACGGCGACTGACCTCGTGCTCACGCTCACCCAGATGCTACGCAAGCGTGGTGTGGTCGATAAATTTGTCGAATTTTTCGGCCCCGGTCTCAGCCAGATGACCCTGCCCGACCGCGCCACCATCGCCAACATGGCTCCTGAATACGGCGCGACGGTTGGCTTCTTCCCCATCGACGCCGAAGCCGTCAGCTATCTGCGCCGCACGGGTCGCACGGACGAAGAAGTCGCCTTGGTCGAGCAGTATGCCAAGCTGCAAGGGCTGTACCGCACCGACGACACACCCGATCCCGTCTTCACCGATGTCCTATCCTTCGATCTCGGTGCCGTCGAGCCGAGCGTCGCTGGCCCCAAGCGTCCGCAAGATCGCGTGCGTCTAGCCGACATGAAATCCAGCTTCCACGAATCGCTCGTCGCGCCCGTTGACAAACGCGGGTTCGCCATCAAGGATGAAGACCTCGGCAAGAAGGCTGTCATCAAGAACGGGCACACCATCGAAGTCGGTCATGGTGCGGTCGTCATCGCGGCCATCACGAGCTGCACCAACACCTCCAACCCCTCGGTGATGCTGGCGGCGGGTCTCTTGGCGAAGAAGGCTGTCGAAAAAGGCTTGGAAGTGCCCGCTTACGTCAAGACCAGCCTCGCGCCCGGATCGCGTGCCGTCTCGGAATACCTCAAAGCGGCGGGCGTCATGGGCGATCTGGAAGCCTTGGGCTTCGGTGTTGTTGGCTACGGCTGCACGACCTGCATCGGCAATTCCGGCCCCCTCCCGCAGATGGTCGCGCAGGCGGTACAGGACAGCAACATCGTCGCCAGCGCCGTGCTGAGTGGCAACCGCAACTTCGAAGGCCGCATCAACGCGCTGGTCAAGGCCAACTATCTGGCCTCACCGCCGCTGGTCGTCGCCTACGCGCTGGCGGGCACCACCGACATCGACTTCTACAATGAACCCATCGGCATGGGCAAAGATGGTCAGCCCGTTTTCCTCAAGGATATTTGGCCTTCGCAGCAAGAAGTCGATTCCGTGCTGCAATATGCCTCAAATCCCAAGATGTACCGCGAACAGTACGCCGCCATCGGCAACTTCAGCCAGCAGTGGAACGAGATCAAGAGTCAGTCCGGCGATACCTTCGGCTGGAACGACGATTCGACCTACATCCAGAATCCGCCCTTCTTCGAAGGCTTGAAGCGCGAACTCACCCCGCTCACCGACATCATAGGCGCGCGCGTCCTCGGCCTCTTCGGTGACTCGATCACCACCGATCACATCTCGCCAGCGGGCAACATCGCGGAGAAGAGTCCGGCAGGGCAATTCCTGATCGGCAAAGGTGTCAAGAAGGAAGACTTCAACCAGTACGGCACACGTCGTGGCAATGACCGCGTGATGCTGCGCGGCACCTTCGCCAACGTCCGCCTCAAGAATCTGATGGTTCCCGGCGTCGAAGGCGGCGTGACCAAGTTCCAGCCGTCCGGCGAACAAATGACGATCTACGATGCCGCCATGAAGTATAAAACATCGAACACGCCGCTCGTTGTCATCGCTGGCAAAGAATACGGCACGGGCAGCTCGCGCGACTGGGCAGCTAAGGGTACTGCACTCCTCGGCGTTAAGGCCGTCCTAGCCGAGAGCTTCGAGCGCATCCACCGCAGCAACCTCGGCATGATGGGTGTGCTGCCACTGCAATTCAAGGAAGGCGAAACCGCCGCCACCTTCGGGCTGACGGGTGAAGAAGAAATCACCCTCGAAGGCATCGCCACGCTCACCCCGCGTGCAGAAGTGACTGTGCGCGTCAAGCGTACCAACGGCGATGAATTCACCTTCAAGATGATCGCGCGTCTTGATACGCCCGTCGAGGTGGACTACTACCGCAATGGTGGCATCCTCCCCGCCGTGCTGCGCGGCCTCTTGAAATAAGCATTCGTCAACGAACCGCTTGAAAATGTAAATCAAAACGGAGTCAGTCTACCTTGACTCCGTTTTTGATTTGACAGAATTTTACAGTTCTTCCAGATACTCGATCAACAGTCTGAGCGCCGCATCAGCCGAATACTGCTTGTTTTGCGCGCGGTCACCATTCCACACGCGCCGGATTATGCGCTCACTCGGCAGCGTATCCGCGCTCAATCCGATGTACGTCAATCCGATGGGCTTAGTGGGCGTGCCGCCCGTTGGCCCTGCGATCCCCGTCACGCTCAGCCCAACATTCGTATTGAACTGTTTCCGTGCGCCCGTCGCCATTTCTGCCGCCGTCTGCTCACTAACCGCGCCATAATCGATGATCGTCTGTAGCCGCACATTAAGCAGACTCATTTTCGCGTCGTTGGAATACGTCACCACGCCGACCATGATATACGCCGAACTGCCGCTGATGTCGGTCAGCCGGTTGATCAACAGACCACCCGTACATGATTCCGCCGTCGAGAGTGTCAACCCATGCGCCGTCAATAGCTTCCCCGCGCGGACTTCCAGCAGTTCGTCTGTCATAACGCTCCTACACTAACCCCGTATTTGTGTGCTTATATCTGCTTTCAGTGATTACGATGTTGAACGAATAATGCAGAAAATACGCAATAGTTGCTTAGGACTGAGTCCCGCTAGGGACTTCGTTCTCTAAGCCTGACGTTTCAACGTCGGGCAGCGTGCCAACCTGCTACCTCGTCATTTCGTCAATTTCTCACCTATTTTGTTCACCAACCCCTTCTATGTATGCTTTTGAGTCCCGCTAGGGACTTCGTAGGGTAAACCCGACAATTCATTGTCGGGGATCGGTTGCCTGACTAATTTCTTAAACACCATTATCACCGGGGTCTTGTACGATTATTTTGCTGAATCTCATCATGGTCTGGTGATGGTTGCGCCAACCTACTTCACCTTCGCGAATCGCGCATCGAGTTCAAGCATCCGCTGTAACCCCGCCGCCAGCGTGATCTTCGGCTTGAACCCCAATTTCTCCTCTGCCAGCGTCAGATCAGCCCGCATCCGCGACACGCCGCCGCTGACCGATGTATTATGCAGCACATTCGGCGTTCGTCCCACCACCTGACCGATCACCTCGACCAGCTCGTTCATGCTCGTTTCCACGCCGCTGCCTGCGTTGATCACCAGCCGATCAAGGGCTGGCTGAACGGATGCCGCTACCAGTGCGTCAACCACATCATCGATATACACATAATCGCGCGTCTGCTGCCCTGTCCCATAAATAACAATGGAACCGCCCTTCTGCACCTGCCTCATGTAACTGGGGATCACGGGCGGATGCGAGGTTGGCAGTGGCTGATTCGGCCCATAAGCGTTGAAAATGCGCAAGCTGATCGTTTCAATGTTCCACAGAATTCCGCACGTCCGCACATAATGCTCCGCTGCCAGCTTGCTGACCGCGTAGGGCGAACGTGGATCGGGCGACATGCTCTCATGTAGCGGTTGTGTCTGCTGTTCGCCGTAGACGGTGCCGGACGAACTCAGTACCAACCTTTTGACGCCCGCATCGCGCACCGCTTCTAACACGCTCACCGTCCCGCGCACATTGGCGGCGTTGTAATCGCGTGGATACAGGACAC
Source organism: Anaerolineae bacterium (assembly GCA_019637615.1). Lineage (GTDB taxonomy): Bacteria > Chloroflexota > Anaerolineae > Aggregatilineales > UBA2796 > JAHBVK01. Next base: position 22,874 of record JAHBVJ010000058.1, read on the forward strand.
TTTCAGGCACGGACACCCGTGCCGCGCAGTGATAAACGCACTCTACGCCTTGCAGCAGCGACCACAATTTGGGGATGTCGTTCACATCCCCGCGTGTAAAGGATATATCTTTGTGGAGTCGGCTGGGTTCGCCAGCGCTCAGATCGTCCACCACCCGGACTTCGTGCCCCGCCTCGATCAGCCGATTCGCCAACGCCGAGCCGATGAACCCCGCTCCCCCCGTGATCAAATAGCGCATCAAACATTCCTTCGCTGCTACTGTAATGGCCCTAAATGAAGCCCCGTAGGGTTGCCGGGGATAAGCACATACACGTTGCCATCGGCTCCGGTCATTAGCCAGCCGCGTTCGAAGTCTTGCCAGATGCCCTGATACGGCTGCTCACCCGCCAGTGCCCAGCCGATAGTGTCGCGAATCTGCTGGTTGCTGCGCCACACGTAACCAAAGCCTCGCACAGGTTGGATCAAGCCGTCAGGAGGGATATAGGAACCATCGCTGGCGGGGATGCTGTCATTCCACTGGTCAGGCACGATCCACAGCGTATCCATCGCCGCGCCTTGCTGGATCGCCACCGACGATAAAACATAGATTTGCTTGGTGTCGCGCCAGATCATGAGACCTTTTTGGAACGGCTGCTGCACCAGATTCACGGTGAATGCCCCATTCGTCGGGCATCCCACCTGCTGACGCACCGTCGCATTCTGCGCCGCGTTCGCGAATTGCGCAGCGGGTGCCGTCGCGCACGCACCCACGCTCACCGCGCCGCCCGCCGCCGTTGGCAGAGGGACGCCCGCTACCGCCGTCGGCACGAAAATCGGAATATTGGCATTCTGCGCCGTTCCCACCAAACGAGGAGCACGCACACCGCTCGGTTTCTGGTTGATCACGTCACCCGGTTCGAAGGTCGCTGCGCCGAGGAACACGCCTACGTATGGTGTTGTGGTCGGCGTATTGGTAGCCGGGGCGAGGGTCGCGGTCGGTAGTACGCTCTCAATCGTGGCGCGGATTTGTGTGGCTTGCAAGTCGGGCAAATCCGATGTTGGTGTCAAATATACAGTCGCTAACTGTTTGGGCAGAGCGTCGTTGCCAGTCAGCAGTGGCCCATTAGGATCGGCAGTCGGCGCAGCGCCAGTACAGCCAGCCACGATGACCGCCAAAAACACGAGTGTGAGAAGAGAATACCATTGTTTCATGGAGCGGATTGTAGCGCGTGACGCAAGCAGCGACAATCACCTACCACCTGACGTATTGTCGTTCCTTCAAGCTAACCGCATTTAGCAATAAGTCCCATCAGGACTTCGTTCTCTAAGTCCGCACGTTTCAACGTCCGGCGGCACTGATAACCCGACATCGTGCCATTTCGTCAACCCTTTACCGAATTCCTTAAACCTCTCAGTACTGCGTCTGCTCCCCCGCACGCGCGACAGGCATCATCAACAGGTCGTGATCAGGGCGTAACACGGGCATCGTCGTCGGGCGGATGTCAATGCCGGGTTGTAGGCGCAGCCGATACGATTGCGCGATCATAGCTAACATCAACTGCATTTCCATGATCGCAAAACTGTTGCCAATACATAAGCGCGGCCCTTCACCAAAAGCGATGTAAGCGTGACGTGGTACCTCACGCCCATTGGCGAAGCGCTCAGGATCGAAACGTTCCGCATCTTCCCAGAACTGCGGATGACGATGGACGACGTAAGGGCTGATGAGGATCGTCGTACCAGCTTTGACCGTTCTGCCGCCGATAGTATCATCCGCTTCTGCTGTGCGCGGGATCAACCACGCGGGCGGATACATACGTACCGCTTCCTCGATCACCATGCGCGTATAGGTCAAACGTGGCAAGTCGTCAAAGGCGGGGACGCGCCCTGCCAATACCTCGTCTACTTCACGCTGCAAACGGCGTTCCACATCGGGATGCTGCCAGATCAGATGCAGCACCCACGCCATGACCGTCGCTGAGGTCTCATGACCTGCCATGAAGATCGTGAATACCTCATCGCGCACCTGCTGATCAGTCATTTTTTGTCCGCTGACTTCATCCTGCATCTCAAGCAGCATGTGCAGCAAAGTATGCGTGTTCGGCGTCTGGCGGCCTTCAGCAATGAAACGATAAACAACGCGGTCAATGTGCTGGATAGTGCTGCGGAAGGCCGCATCACCGGGCAGTGGGACGAAATCAGGCAAGAAGAACGTCCACATACGCACGTTCATCAATCTCAAGGCGTCAGCAAAGACCGTGACCAGTTCTTGAGTTTCGGCGTTGCTGATCCCTGTGCCAAACATGGTGCGGACGATGATGCGCATCGTCAGGTCAGCCATCGCGTGTGCCATTTCAATAGGGGTTTGCTGCTGTTCCGCTGTGCGCCACTCCGTCATCATCTCGCTGATCGTGGCTGTGATCGTCGTGGTCAATTCGGATAAGCGCTGACGGTGAAAGGCCGGTTGCATCAAGCGCCGTTGCCGCAGCCAATAATCGCCTTCGCTCGCCAGCAGGCCGTTGCCTACCAATTTGCGAATAGCCACCCACATCGAGCCTTTGCCGTAGTTGCGCCAGTTATCCTGTAGCACATATTGGGCATGATCAGGATGGTGCACCAGCAGCAAGCGTGTCGGGCCGAGCGTGATGGGCACCAGATCGCCATGTTCAAGCAAGCTGTTCATGAAGAACTGAAGCGGGTCTTTGGCGAGACTGGGTACCGCCGTCAACCCATACCCTTGCCAGTTGGCGTGTTGCTGCGCCTTGGATAGTGTTGCTATGGTATACATCCCGTGTTTGTTTAAAATTGGATGCTAATAAGCATACCATATCTGCGGTTTGACCAGCAGCATATCTTCAGGGATCATTCGTCTTCGGGGAACTGTCTACGCCTTGTCATCACGCACACATCGTATCTTACTAACTCAAGTTTCGGATAGCTGCTGAGTAGCCGTTAGCTCGTGATTGGTGATGAAATCATCTGTTGTTTGAGGGCGAGTCCCGAAGGGACGTCGTTCTCTAAGCCTGACGTCGATGGTCTTTCAAAAAATAAGGTGGGAATATGACATGTACGTCAACACTTTTTCTTGAGTCCCGCAGATACGGTATTGAAA
>JAHBVJ010000059.1 GCA_019637615.1 Anaerolineae bacterium
GGGGTCAGGGGGTGAGGTCGTATAACGCGCGAGTAATGAGGATTCTTCCATGTATTACTACAAACTCGGTAACTTGCCGCACAAACGCCACACGCAGTTCCTCCAAGCCGATGGATCGCTGCATCACGAGGAAGTCATGGGCGTGCATGGCTTCAGCGGCATCCAGTCCATCCTCTACCATCTGCGCCCACCTACCCAGATTCGCAGTATGGAAGTGGTGTGTCAGGTGGACATACCCTATGAAGCCACTGGCCCGCTCCGCCATCGCCACTTCAAGACCGCCGCCACGCGTGTCGGGGGCGACCTGATCGCCAGCCGCACGCCGATGATGGGCAACACGGATGTCGTCCTCTACACCGCCCGCCCTGATCAAACGATGTCTTATTGGTACAAACACGGGCAGGGCGATGATGTGATCTTCGTCCACGAAGGCACGGGCGAACTCGAATCGCAGTACGGCGTCTTGCGCTACCGCCCCGGCGATTATCTCGTGATTCCGGCGGGCGTTATGTGGCGCATCATCCCAACCGCCGCTGTGACGCAGCGCTTCCTCTATGTCGAATCTTTTGGGCATGTCACGCCGCCCCGCCGTTACCTGAACAACTTCGGGCAGTTCTTGGAGAACTCTCCCTACTGCGAACGCGACATCCGTCCGCCCGACGAACTCGTCACGCACGATGAGCACGGCGAATTTCATCTGCACGTCAAATCGCGCGGGCAGATCACGCGCTTCACGTATGATCACCATCCGCTCGATGTCGTCGGTTGGGATGGGCATCTCTGGCCTTTTGCCTTCAATATCGAAGATTTCGAGCCGATCACAGGGCGTGTTCATCAACCGCCGCCCGTCCATCAAACCTTCGATGGCCCCGGTTTCGTGCTCTGCTCGTTCGTGCCGCGCCTCTTCGACTATCATCCCTTGAGCATCCCCGCCCCCTACAATCACTCCAACGTGGATTCGGACGAAGTGCTCTACTACGTCGAAGGCAACTTCATGTCCCGCAAGGGCATCGAACGCGCCTCGATCACCGTGCATCCTAACGGCATCCCGCACGGCCCGCACCCCGGCACTTACGAAGGCAGCATCGGTAAGCAGCGCACCGAAGAACTCGCCGTCATGGTCGATACCTTCCGCCCGCTGCAAATCACCCGTCACGCGGCGGAACTCGAAGACCCCGCATATCCGACCAGTTGGCTGCCGCACTAAATTTCGGGGTTCAGCGGCATATCTAACAGACTGAAATATCGGCATTGTTAGCTTTATAGGAATCGCGATCATGACCAACCAGATGCTTGTAATGCCCGCCTATACGGAAGAAGATCACCACACATGGGCAACCCTCTATGCGCGCCAGTGGGAACACGTCGCGCCGTACGCCTGCCAACAATGGCTCGCGGGGATGCCCGTCCTCGGCCTCGATCCACTGCGCCTGCCCGATCCCCGCGTCTACAGTGGTCGCCTCGCGGAACTGACTGGCTGGACGCTCTCCGACGCCGCCAACGCATACCTCGGTCCCACCGAATGGTTCGAAGCCTTAGCAGATCGCCGTTTTCCCGTCACCAACTACATTCGCCGCCCACACGAGATCGAGTTCACGCCCCTGCCCGATCTATTCCATGAGTATTTTGGGCATTTGGCATTTTTTACAGATCACTTTTTCGCGGAGACAGCCCGCCTGTTTGGTGAGCTGTACCTCTCTAGCAGCGACGAACGGCAGCATCTAGAAATCTCGCGCCTGTGGTGGTTTAGCACCGAATTCGGTCTGATCCGCGAAGGTGCTGACCTGAAAATTTACGGTGCAGGCTTATATTCATCGCCCGGTGAAATGAGTCATGCACTCGATCCGAACATACCGCGCTATAATTTCGACATACGTCAGGTAGCCGGAACGCCATCAGCCGTTTACAGCTATCATCCGGCGTATTTCATCCTTGATGATCCACAGCATGTGCGGCGCATCGTGTATGACTATGCACGGATGGAAGGGCTGCCCCTCCCCTCCTGATAGTAACCGTTCCCGCGCTCTGCTGCCTCGTTGATCATAGTCAGCCATCTCGATCACACTAGTAGCGCGGGGACTGAGCATGACCAATCCGGATTTTGACAATGCAGAACCATTGATCGGCAAGCGGTATCGACTGCTAGAGCGTATCGGCGCGGGCGGCATGGGCATCGTCTTCCGTGCCGAAGACCGTCTGACGGGGCATATCGTCGCCCTCAAACGCGTCACCTTCAGCGCCGTCTCGCACGAAGCGCCCGTCAATCTCAATGAAACTGCGCTCCGGTTAGCACTCTCTCGCGAATTCGAGACGGCGGCACGTCTCCGCCACCCGCACATCATCAACGTGCTCGATTACGGCTACGACGCTCAACGCCAGCCCTACATCGTCATGGATCTGCTCGAAGATGCCCGCGATCTCGCTCATGCCGCGCGCGGGCTGGATCACACCGCCAAGCTGAATCTGCTCATCGGCATCTTGCAAGCCTTGGTCTATCTCCATCGTCGCAGCCTCCTTCACCGCGATCTCAAGCCGAGCAATGTGCTCGTAGACAAACACGGCAATCTCAAACTGCTGGATTTCGGCCTCGCCATCCCCGTCGGGACGGAAACTCTGTTAGCGGGCACGGTCGCCTATATCGCGCCCGAACTGCTCAGGGGCGAATCCGCCAGCATCGCCTCCGATCTTTATGCCGTTGGCGTGATCGCCTATGAATTGTTCGCGGGCAAAGCGCCTTTCGAGGCCGACACACCCAAAGCGCTCATGCAGCAAATCCTCACGCAAGTGCCGGATCTGTCGCTGCTTCCCAACCTGACACCTGCCGATCTGCTTTCCACCGTATCGGACGCCATATCTGACCATTGCGCCACTGCCACCATCCATGTCGCTGCTGCCGTTCCGCCAGCCGGGTCTACCGCCGTTGACATCACCGACTCCACGCTGACCGCCATGCTCGATCAAGCCACCAGCCTCGATCCGCAATCGGTCACCCAGCTGGAAGCGCGTTCGGAAACACTGGCTGCGGTTGACGCCAACCACGATACACTTCTCAGCGTCGATCAATCCGACAGCGGTCTATCCGCGACCATCGCACAAGATGATCGCACGTTACAACACGAAGTGCCCGTTCACGACAAAACTGTCCACGACAAAACCGTCCGCATGGATCCGCTGCGCACTGCGCCGCCAACCGAATCCGTCACGCCGCCGTCAGCCAGCCTTGCACCAACTACCTCGCCGCGTCAGCAGCCGCCCACCCTGCGCGATATTGTCGGGCGCTTGCTCTCCAAACAACCGCAGCAGCGCTATCCCGATGCCACCAGCATCCTATCAGCGTTGTACAGTTCCAAAGACAAAACCATCATCACCGAAGCGCCTACCCTGCGCGAGAGCTTTCTACAGGGCGCGCAGTTCGTCGGGCGCGAATCCGAACTGGGCACGTTGCTAGGCGCGCTCGAAGCGGCGCGGGCGGGGAATGGTGGCGCATGGCTCGTCGCGGGCGAAAGTGGCGTCGGCAAATCGCGCTTCTTGGACGAACTGCGCATCCATGCCCTCGTTTCGGGGATGCTCGTCCTGCGCGGGCAGGGTGTCGAAGGCGGCGGCTATCCCTATCAGTTGTGGCGCGATGCTGTGCGCCGCATGGTGCTTAATGTGCCGATCAACGCCTTTGAGGCCAGCATTCTCAAAGAAGTCGTACCGGATTTAGCGACATTATTGGGGCGCGAAGTCGGTGATCCGCCCGAATTGCCGAGCAAGGCTGCCCAAGAACGCCTCGGAGCCACCATCGTAGACCTGTTCATGGCGCACAATCAGCCGATCCTCCTTCTGCTGGAAGATTTGCAGTGGACGCACGAAAGTCTATTTGTTCTCAAGCTGCTCCTAAACGTAGTCCGGCGCTCACCGTTGCTCATCGTCGGCAGTTATCGCGATGATGAAGTGCCGGACTTGCCCAACCAGCTTTTCGGCGCGCAGGTGTTGAAGCTGGAACGCCTTGCGGATCAGGCAGTCGCCACCTTGTGTACCGCGATGTTGGGCGATGCGGGGCGCAATCCCGAATTACTCCGCCTGATCCAGACCGAAACCGAAGGTAACACCTTCTTCATTGTCGAGCTGATGCGCGCCTTGGCGGAAGAAGCGGGCAGTCTGTCCCGAATCGGCAAAGGCAAACTATCCACAGGTGTCATCACCGAAAACGTCAAGCAGCTTCTACAGCGCCGCCTGAATCGCGTGCCGGAGTGGGGACGCGCCTTATTGCAGCTTGCCGCCGTCGCCGGTAATCACCTCGATCTAACGGTCTTGCGTCACCTCGCCATGCATCCCGTTGCCGCCGATCAGCCGCAACCAGTGATGGAAAATTCGCTTGAGGATTGGCTCTCCACTTGCGCCAACGCTGCCGTGCTGGACATCTCGGATAACAAGTGGCGGTTTGCGCATGACAAACTTCGTCAAGCCGCGCTCCAAGCCCTGACCGCCGATTCCCGCGCCCATCATCATCGGCAGGTCGCGGAAAGCATCGAGACCGTCTATCCCGATGACGTCTTGCAAGCCGACACGCTGATGCAGCATTGGAAATTGGCGGGCGACACCGCCAAAGAGTTGCATTACCTGATGCTCGTCACGCAGCGCACGCTGAAAACCACCGGCGACTATCTACAGGTGATCACGCTCGGAGAACATGGCCTGACGCTCCTCCCCGCCGATGATCCGCGTCGGCTGCGTCTGCATAACTGGGTTGGCGAGGCGCAGATGCGGCGTGGGCTGTATCCCGCCGCGCGGGACAGCCTCAACCATATCACCAGCGCCGATCCCATGCCCAATCCCGAAATTGTTGCGCAAGCCCTCCAGACTCTCGGTTGGGTAGATTGCTACACTGCCAACTTTGAATCCGCTCACAACAGTTTCAAGCGCAGCATCGATCTCGCCTCGACGCTGAACGAACTCGCCTTAGTCGCCAACGGCTACAACGGCTTGGGCGCGACGGCGCTCTATCAGGGCAATTTCGACGCCTCGCGTGACTATTTCTCGCAAGTCTTTATCGTCGCTCGAAATGCGCATCTGCCACGCATCATTGCCAGTGCGCTCAGTGGTTTGGGCAACGTCGAAGCGCGCGTTGGCAATTTTGTCGCCGTTCGCAAATATTTCACCGAAACCCTCGACTATATTCGCGACACGGGCGACCGTTGGGCGTTGTGCGGCGCGCTGACCAATCTCGGCGCGCTGCTCATGAACTCAGGTGATCACGAAGCGGGCGAACCCTACATCACCGAAGCGCTGGTCATCGCGCGCCTTCTTGGGGACGGTCGTCAAATGGCGATCAATCTCTCGAATCTCGCGGCAGTGGCGATCCTCGTGGGCGATTACCAGACCGCCATCGACTATTTCACCGAAGCCCTCAGCTATCGCCGCGCCATCGGTGACAAAGTTGGCATGATCTTCGGGCTGCGCAACATCGGCTCGGCTCTGATGGAGCAGGGGAAAATCTCCGAAGCCGTCAACTACCTTCAGCAGTCCATCGAACTAGGCCGCGAGATTAGCGACAAGCATGGACTGTCGTGGGGGTTGTTCTCCATCGCACAAACCGACATCCAGCAAGGCAATTTCGACGCCGCCCGCCGCCATCTGCACGAAGGTCTCTCTATCGGTTGGGCGATCAAGGCTGGGCCTGTCATTGTGCAGTGCTTACTGACCGCAGCCCAGCTCAATCTTGCCACGGGTACGCCCGAACAAGCCGCGCGCTATATTGGGGTCGCGCAAGCCCATGAAAGCTACATGTCGGGCGATCAACGTGATTTTGACAAACTTCGCCCTCGCTTCGACGCGGTGATGAATGCCGCGACCTTCGATAACTTAGTCGCGGAAGGCAAGCAGCTGCCGCTCGATCAGGTCATCGACAAACTCCTGATCGACCTAGCGCCGCCCGACTCCGCGCCAACCACCACTACCAGCGCGTGAGTGCGTCAATTACCGACCTTCATACGAATTGCAACAGTAGCATGTCTAACTATTTGATTCCTATAACAATCTCCGACGGGAATTTTCCAGCCAGATATTCCCGTGTAACCTGTCTGAGGCCTGCCTCAATAACGGGGTGTTCCATCAAAACAGGGCGACATCCACCAATCAGGTAGAGAGCGAGTTCGGGTGGCAGCATCGGATACAAGCGCTCACGAAAAGTCGTCGTCTGCTCATTCGGTTTGCTCATATTCAACAGTACCAACCGTCCACCAACCTTGAGTACACGTCGGAATTCGGCAAGAATAACGGGCATATCTGCTAGCGGGATGAGATCCAGCATATAGCCGTTGTAAAGCAGATCGAAGCTGTTGTCTGGAAATTTTAGAGAAGTGGCGCTGCTCTCCGAAAGGTTCACATTGGTAATGTGTGCGGCAGCGAGTGTTTCGCGGGCAACAGCCAGCATTCCGGGAGAAATATCCACACCCTCTACAACCGTAGTTTGTGATACATGCTTCGCAAGTTCAGCGATTGCCAACCCCGGCCCAACGGCAACCTCCAAGATTTTGTCTTCCGGTCGGATTGCCGCTTTCTCGATGGCTCGAAGATGGTTAGAAAACTCCAGTGGCGCGACGGTGTTGCGATAAATTCGGCTGCGACGGCTGTAAATATCGCGAATCTGGTGTGATGTGTATTTGCCCGCTTCGATCATGATGATGCGCTCCTCAATATGCTATCATCATGAGCATACAAGTTGAAGTATACTTCAAGTCAAGAGGCATTTTCATGCGTACATTCACGATTGGCGAGATTGCCCGTCATGCAGATGTAGAGACATCAACGATCCGGTACTATGAACGGATCGGCCTTCTGCCACGTCCAGATCGCGTAAATGGCCGACGTGTCTACAGCGACTCCGTCCTGAAGCGAATGACGCTTATCAAAGCCACCCAAGCGGCAGGCTTCACTCTTGCGGAGATTTTGAAGCTGATGGAACTGTGGGAAGCCGAGGGGAGATCGCCGTCAAATTGGCGTACCTTTGTTGAACGGAAATTAGAGGAAACGGAAGTCGTTATCCGGGAAGCCGAGCGGACAAAGACACTCCTTACATCAGCACTCGCCTGTGAATGTTGGGACTCTTACACAATGTCGCTCGATACGTTTATCGAAACCGTACGCCACTAATGCGGTCAACGAGTCTAGCAATACCGACAATGACCAATCGTGGGAATAAGTAGGAGGGGAGACTGCTTGGCTTGAGGTGGAGACATCGATGATGAACGACCTGTTCGAACTCGGCATCGCTGTTGTATTGCTTTGCGTAGGCCTGATCGCTGGATTTCAGAAAAAGCTCACCATTGGTCTTGGCCCATCTCATGGCGGCTCTCCACATCCACTGTTCAGTGTGAGTATCACAGGTAGTCGGACAGTCGTCTTTGCGTTTGTTACAGTCATTGCTGCAATTTCGGTCATCTTGATTTGGCTGCACTACAACCCCATCCAAGGATCGCCCATCGATGACACCGGAATAGTAGGCTTCACTGCCTTAAGTGCGATAGGGGTATCATTATTCTGTTTTGCAGTATGCGCCTTTTTTGAATTGCTCCATTTTCTAGAACAGCACAATAAACAGTAATTGATGCGTATACGTGAAATAGGTCAATGACATTCATGTCTTTGAGTCCCGCAAGGGACTTCGTAGGGTAAACCCGACAACGAATTGTCGGGGATCATTTGCTAACCAATTTCTTCAACACCATCAACGTCGGGCGGCGTTCCAATCCGACACCGCGCCATTTCGTAAATCCTTCGCCAGTTTCCTTCAACACTATCGACATCGGATGGCATTGACAGCACACTGCCGCGCCGTCTCGTAAATCCCACTTCAGGCAACGTTTACCATGACCATCCTCCCCCATCTTCTGTGCCATTCGTCAGTGCCACGCTATCCCCATTCTGCATACCATCAAACTAGGCTGATTGGCGATTACCATTATTCGGAGGGTATCGTGATCCTTCAATTACCCAGCGAACTCGTGTGGAAAGTGCTCAAGCAAGAACTTTTCGCCGTCTTGGGCATGGTGACGGACAAAGGCGAAGCGCGTACGGTGGGCGTCGTCTACGCCGTCCACGACCAAAAGCTCTATCTCACATCGGGCAAAGACACATGGAAAGTGCATCACATGTCGCGCCATCCCCATGTCTCGATGACCGTGCCAATTGCCAAGCGCATACCGTTTCTGCCGTGGATCAAAATTCCATCAGCGACCATCACTTTTGCAGGGATGGCCTGCGTAGAGAGCGCTCAGAACGTGAGCCAAGAAATCTTGCAGTCACTCCTGCGCGGTCTCCAGATGGATGCCGAAACCTTAGCTGGTCTTTGCGTGATCGAGATCGAGCCAGTGGGCGACTTCGTTACCTACGGCGTTGGTGTCCCCATGATGACCATGCGCCATCCTGACCAATCACGAGGACGTGCGCCCGTGAGCGTTTCTGTCAAACCCGCCTAATAACAGCTATTTGGCTGCGCCGTGTGGCTGGCGATGTGGTTTCTTCATTCGCCAGCCTTCATCACGTTGCACGAAAATTGCATTTACTTAGCACTCAGGACTTATAGAGTACCGCCAACGACTATTCCAATCGTACGGACGCCACATGTGGCGTCCATGTGAGCTTGATAATCAGGTCTGCGCTCTTGCGGTTATCTATTAGCACTAAGCACTTCACAGGAGGCACCGTGCATCCACTCGCCCTTATCACTGGCGCATCCAGTGGCATTGGGGAAGGCTACGCCCGCGCCCTCGCTTCTCAGCGCTATGATTTGATCTTAGTTGCCCGTCGTGCTGACCGTCTAAATGCGCTCAAAGCCGACTTGCAAGCCCAATTCGGCGTTCAAATTGAAGTCTTACCCGCCGATCTAACCTGTGACCGCGATATTGCCAGCATTGAACAGCGAATAGGGGAGGCCGGAGCACTCAGCTTGCTCATCAACAATGCCGGATTTGACCAGTTGGGTGATTTTGCCGAAGTGCCGCTTGAAAAACATCTTGCGATGCTCAAACTCCACTTGGAAACCACGATCCGCTTATGTCACGCGGCCTTACCCGCCATGCGCCAGTAACGGAGCGGCGGGATTATCAATGTCGCCTCGATGGGCGGGTTAAGGCCACTGCCACAAAATTCGCTCTATTGCGCGACCAAAGCAGGCTTGATCATGTTCACGAAAGTGTTGGCGGGGGAAGAGCAGCCACATCATATTGCCATCCAAGCAGTATGCCCCGGCTACACTTATACGGAGATTTTCGATACGTCAGGATTTGCTGGCTTACGCACCAAGCGCATTCCCCGTTTCTTCTGGATGTCAGCGGAGGCTGTGGTGAGAGAATCGCTCCATCGATTACGTCCGGGCCAAGCGGTGGTGATACCCGGTTTCATAAATCGGTTCTTCTATCTAGTCCTTATCCTCCTTCCTTTCGGTGACCAACTCAACCGCAAATTCTGGTCGTGGCTCTATCCTCAATAATCCCCCTGCAACCGTAGACTACGCCCATCCCATGCTCATTTAGGACGCCTCCACCCACACTCGTATTTACTTAGCACTCAGGACTAATAGACCACCGACAAAGAATATTCCTTCCGTATGGACACCTCATGAGGTGTCCATATGTGAGCTTGATGATTAGGTCTAATCAATTTCGGTTATCTATCAGCACTCAGCACTTTTTCTTTACTACTCTTTTACAACTTCTCTACACAACCTTTACATTCAGCCCATTGACTTTTCCTCGAATCGTCGTAGAATACAAATGCTAACGTTCTACGTCTCAGAGAATCGAACTTGGCGGTTCGTCTCCCAGACCACTAGCCAGTTGGCATACCTTAACATCGCAGGTCAGTAGCGCCCTCAACGCCAGTTACGCTCCCCTCTCATCGCCCGCGTAACAGGGACTACCCCTTATACCATACGAGCCTACGTCACGGTCAGATCGCGCTCGTGCAGATCACTGCAAAATCAGCCATCTAACAGAACTATCAATGGTACAAATGAACGAATGGGAGATCGCCAGATGATCCCGTTCGCACCTCACGATGGGATCATTTCAGGGATCATTGAGGGCTGTCAGCGGGACGAACTCAGCAGACCTTACTGCTTCTTCCGCACTTCCCACAGCGTCACCGACGCCGACTTGTCCGTCTCACCGGGACGCGGGTAATCTGCCACTTGGGTAGCTACGATGTCGGGGATGCTGCGCATGTCAGCGCCAACGGGTGGCTTCTCCACCAGCACGAGCACGCGGGGCGATACCTTCAAGGCTTCTTCGAGCTTGTCCACACCGGGCGCAGCCGTGCAAATCAAGATGTGCTGGTTCACCGCGTAGAAGTTGGCGCGGCGGCAGCTATCAGGGAACATGCTGGAGAGGATCAGATCGCCTGACGACTGTACATGGTTCGGCAGGTCACGCATCGCCTCCCGCAGCCCGAAACCCGCGCTGTGTCCCGTGATGAACTGATCCTGATCTAGTGGCGGCAAGCCCACATCCGCTGGTTCCTGATACGCCGTGTCCATGTAGATGTAAGCATCGAACGCCAGCCAGCCGATCACCAGCACCACGCCGAGCCACCGCAGGTTGTTCAACGAAGGCGGCATCATCTCGATCACCAGCCCGAATCCCGCGCCCGCCATCAGCAGCAAAATTGGCAGTCCGGTCAGCGAATGGCGCGGCATGATCTCCTTGCCGAACAGTAGCACCGTGAGCAGCGGGATTGCACTGGCAGCCAGCACCACGCCCCACCGCCATCGCCGCCGCGCCAACATCACGCCGACTAGCAACGCCAGTCCGACCAGCCATAGGAAGCTCCATGACCATCCACCCGTATCCGTCACTTGCAGGAGGAACCGCTCGATGTTCTGTGACAGCGAACCCGAAGTCGTCACGCCCACCCATCCTAGCGCGATCCCGAACGACTTCCCGCGCACGACTGTGTACACGACGGGCACGGTGAACGCCAGCACGCCCACCGCCGCGATGATCGCCGCATTGCGTAGCCTTGTACGCCACGGCAGCGTCCCGACCAGGAACGCGATCAGCAGCACACTGGCGATGAACGGAGCCGCCGTATACTTGAACAGCAGTGCCGCCGACAGTGCCGCGCCAGTTGCCAGCGCCATCCATGCCTTGCCGGATCGTGCCATACGCAGCGCCGCCCACACCGCCAGCACGCCCAGTGCCGCCGACTCGGTATCGCTCAATGCCAACCGCTCATAGAAAAACACAGGGGGAGCCAACAGCCAGAAGCAACCACCAAATATCGCCGCCCATGCGCCGAACTCGCGCCGCAGCAGGTCATAGCCCGCCGCCAGCCCGATCAGCGCTAGGAATACCGTCGCGATCCGTCCAACGAAGTCGGGCGCGTTCTGCGGGTAAAAGACTGCTATCAGCCAGTGATTGATGATCTTGCCGTCGCTGATTTCCCAGAACGGGTGCCCGTTCCACACCTCGACGGCGCGCGTCAGATGCAAGCCTTCATCGTTATGCAGCGGCAGCGCGATCAGCGCATGAATCCGCGTCCACCACAGCAGCAGGAGCAAAATGATGCCGAACCATAGCCACTTCCCTATCGGCTTCGCAGCCGCGTTGGCGTCGAGCTTATTCCAAGCGCCGCGCATGGATCGCTCCCGCATCTGCGCCCGTCAGCAGCATATCGACAGCGCGTTCAGCCACGCCCGCACCCATCGCGAGGCCGTGCCCCGTGAAGCCCACCGCGAACCCGACGTGTGGCTTCCCCGGCAGCGTCCCGACCAGCGGCAAGCCATCCACGCTAAATCCCATGATACCCGCCCATCGTCGGTCAATCGCGGCGTCCACGTCGGGGAATTTTGCGTGCAAGTAGGCTTCCAGCGTCCGCTGCACAGGGTCGGTCACGCGGTCATCGGTCGTATCGTTCTCCGCTGGCTTGTGATGGTTCCGCCCGCCGCCGATCAGCAGCCGATTGTCGAACGTCATCCGGTAATACATGTAGCCGTAATCGCTGTAGCCGCACGCGTCCAGCACCGCCTCCTTGAGCGGTTCCGTTACGAGGCATTGCCCTCGCGTCGGCACCACCTTATCGCTGAAGTACGGATCGATGTATTTGGAGTAGGCGTTCGTACACAGCAGCACATACTGAGCATGGAAGACATAGCGGCGTGTATACACCGTGACATACGGTTGCTCCGTCTGCTCGATCTTGTAGACTTCGTTGTTGGCGATGAGTTCCGCGCCGCTCTGCTGAAAGATCGACTGTACCAGCTCATACGGCTGCACGGCGGCGTCCCACGGTTGCCGGATCGCCGCGAAGTAGCCTCGCTTCAAAGGGTCGTTACTGTGGTACTCCACATCATGTTTATCAGCCTGCATCGCGCGTGCTGCCAATTCCAGATCGCGGGCTTCGTCGGCGCTCTCCGCTAGCAGCAGCGATCCGCAGTCGGTGTACTTTACGTTGCCAGCCTTGATGAACTGCCGCCAATAGCTGTGCGTCCGGCTGGACAGCGCCCACAGTTCACGTACCGCCGCCTCGCCCCACTTGTCGATGGCGTGGTGGTAATAGGTGTCCAGTCCCGTGATCATAAAGCCTGCGTTGCGGCTGCTCGCGCCGAGGGCGATGTCGCGCATCTCGGTGATCGTCACGCGGCGTCCGGCTTGCTGCGCGAAGTACGCCGCCGTACAGCCGACCAACCCCGCGCCTATGATCAAGAAATCTGCCTCGCGGACGGGCTGTGCGCCATCCGCCTGCCAAATTGACACCGTCATGAAGTTACCTCAGTGGAGCGCCATCCTCGCGAATTTGCCACTACGTATACCACGAGAGCCACGTAGTGGCGAATACGCTCGACATGCGCCTTTCTTTTCGGATTTATTTAGTCCGCTTCTCCTAAGATGTGCTTACCAAGCAGCGCCCCTGCTCGGCTACGCCTTGATTTCGAAGGAGGCATTATGCTCAGAACGTCACAGCCACCTATCGCTGTATCTTCTGCGTCCAAATCGTTAGTCGTTGCCAGCGCTATTGCGGGCATCCTACGCCAGCATCACCATGCCGAAGTGCAAGCCGTCGGGGAAGGCGCGATCAATCAGGCGTTGAAGGCGCTTACGATTGCCCGCAACTATCTTCACGATCAGGGCATCGATCTGGCGTGTGGCTCGGATTTTTCCGAGATCAACATTGATGGTCGCGAGCTAACGGCGGTGCGCTTCAACGTGGTATCGCGTTCGTTAGCTTAATAGGGGGTATATCGGGCGGAAAGGCATCATCGTGTACTTATCGCTGCCCTGCCGCCAGCCGATTGCGCAAACCAACCCTTGACAGAGACGCAGCACGTTGTAAAATCCTCAGCTAAGGGTAATACGGTGGCGTAGCTCAGCGGTAGAGCAGAGGACTCATAAGCCTTTGGTCACAGGTTCAAATCCCGTCGCCACCACTAGCAATCACTGCATATAATTTTATCCTACCCACCTTGAGCTGACATTCACGCTCTGGTGGGTAGTTTTTTCAGCAGTTCTCACGACAATCGATTTTCGAGACCCTACCAATCAGGGCTAGAATTGCTCCATCTCAAAGTAATATCCCGCATTAGGGACATTTGATTTGATGCGAGATGCATCCGCACGCAGCTTTTGTAATGCTTTCTCAACCGCAGTTCTCGGCGTGTTATCGTTCAGCTCGCACAACCGCGCCAACACCGCCGTGATGACTGCCGCCGAAAAGGAAGTCCCGCGCCATCCGCTAACACCACAGAAATTCGCGATGTCGCTTTTGAGTTCATCTGACCAGATGTCATCTAGGTACATGGAGTTGATGTCATTTTTCCGCGTCTCATTACCGCCGAATACGTAGAACGCGTCACTTCGCGGAATGGACGTGCCATTAGCCAAAGTGAACGTATCATCGAAGCCCTCACCCTTAAGGCTCAAGAACTGCACCAGCCGTTCATACAAGTCGCGATTATTCAACATTTCCATCTTGGCCTGAAATGCGTCCGCCGATAATTTGGCGACATGCGAATAATCAGCGACGTCATCTTCGGCTCCAAGCGCGCCGACGCTAACGATGCCATTCAAACGTGCCGGATAGCCTGCATGTTTCGTATTGCGTGCCACCCCGTATATGTTCGCGGCGGAGGCGACGATGCAGCGATTTTGGCTGCTGCTGTATAGATCGAGTAACTTTTGTGTCGCTTTGTACGCCGATCTCGCTGGGTCTGCGGTTGGATCCACGTTTTTCTGGTCATAATTCCATCCCAGCAGCCAATCGAACAACGGTGATTCTGGGTTTGTGCTTTCGTCCGTCAGCAGATTCGCCTCATGTTCACTGAGTGCAATACCTGCCTCCGCGAAAGCCGCGACCAAGTCATCGGGGTCTGGTCGTACGCGATAGAATTCGGGATTAGTCGTGAGACTCAAATTAACTAACAGCGGTCTAGCCGCATCGCCATGATTCACATTGTTAATCAACCAACTGGTAATGTCTTGGAAGGTTGAGAAGCCCGATTCGACATCGGCCGCTCGCACCAAATAGACTTTGGAAGCAGGGTTTTTTAGCATCGAGAGGATAATTCCGGCGATGAATAACCCGTGCCACTTGAGGTCTGCTCGGTACAGATTAGCCCCGGTCGTCCCCGATGTATTCGGTACGCCCGGTGGAATAATATCTATACTGTTGACGGCTCTCTGCGCGATTTCCTGCAACGCTGGATTATCGCTGTCGGTAAACAGCTTGATTTTATCTATCAGTTCTTGTTTTGTGGCGTAAGGAACTGTGTCCAAGACAAAGACGTTGACGGGCTGCCCCGGAGTTTGATCGGTCTCATCAATAAACTTCTTATAATGAGCGCGCTGTCTAACGCGCCACTTCACAGGTGCGGCCACCGCGTTGTTAACCACCGTTGCTGATCCATGTGGTGTACCTCCACCCGATCCACCAGCAGGGCCATCGATGCTTTCAGGGATCATGGCTCCTAGTGGCAGCGGGTTAGTGTCACTCCGCACAACAGCAGTGTAATTTGTAAAATGCCCATTGACGACATTGGCGAGCGTCGTTTCTAATTCTGTTACCTGCTCAGGCTGCACAGGCCGACTATCAACCTGCTCGACCCGGATCAATACCTGTTGATTTCGAGGGTCGGTAGACGGAACCGCGTCTAACTTAAAACCCTGCACAGGTTGGCTGTGGGTTTCCTGCAAGAACTGCGCCACAGCGGGCAGCGTAACTTGAGGCGTGGTCGCGACTCTACCTTCTGGCTTAGCTTGGTCGTTTTGGTTCTCTTTCTTGTTTATTCCTAACCAAAACCATGCGTATTTTGATTTGGAGTTATCTGTACTGGCATTATTATGGTTGGTCATAGGATTTCCTCATCGAGATGCTGTTTCGATAATGGGCTGTCGGATCCAATGAGTTGAAACGCCCCGGCATACGCCGGATGCATCGGTGTGTCGCCACACAACAGAGAAAGTTGAGCTATACGTAATGCATTTGATTTATGGCTACCTTCCTTAAGTTCAGTATAGAAACGCTGAAGAATATGGGCGGTGGTGCTGTCATCGACATCCCATAGGCTGGTGACCAACGAGCGTGCGCCAGCATACAAGAAACCCCGCCCCAGTCCGATGAGTTCGTCTCCGCCGGATGCTTTTGCTAATCCAGCACTACACGCACTCAACACGATGAGTTCATAGCTAAGGTCGTAATTCAACAGCTCATCGGCGTAAACAGGCCGATCTGCGAAGCGCAGGGTGGCGAGATGCGGCTGATGAAGGTTGAACAGGCCATGAGCAGCAATATGCAAAATTTGACGGGGATCATGCTGAAGCAAACTGCTGACCGCTTCAATCCCACCATAAAACTCGCCCTCAAACATCTCAACCAAATGATGGGCGACCTGATGTATCTGATAGGCGTCATCATCCTTCCCGCCATAAGCAAGTGCCAAGATGCCGTTTGGGCGCTGCACATCCTCTTGCAACAGGAGTCCTGCCGCAGGCAAGATCGAGACATTTTTCTGTTCCAGCAAGTAGCTTCCGTTGCAATACAACAGGTGGAACGGCACCACATGCAGCACGCCAAATGGGATGACGGTCAGCGTGGTATAGTCGCGAATATACGGTTCGAGACGCTCAAGCAGCAGGACGTACAATGTGGCGAGACAGTCAATGGTCGATTCATAGAAATACTTTTTCGCGCGTTTAGAACCAACTGCCAAAGCACGATTAATTTGCTCGCTCAATGCATTGATGGAACGCAGCAAACTGTCGAACCCTTCGCTGCAACACACCATCTGAATTGGCGCACTGGATGTCATTATGAACGCATAGATGGCATCCTGATCGATGTAATATTCAATGAGAGCGCTATCAAGAGGGACGTGCTTGATCACCTCTTGCAGCGATGTTACTTGTGTTGAAGCCGTCAGTTGCGTTGTCCTCAACCGCCTGCTTTCCCGTGCTGCATATAATTCCTGTTCGATCTCCCGCATCTCCGCCAAGGCTTGCTCATGACCAATCACGCTCCAATCTTTAGAATCAACCAGTGTGACTAGCCAACGATAACGCTGCTGCAATTCAGGATATTGCGGAGCGTGACCATCAATATTGACCGCTGTATTCTGGCGTTCACCATGAGGAGCAGCAAGATACTGCCACAGCACGCGGGACTTGAGTTCCTCCAGTGTTTCCCATGCGGCATCCGCCTTGCCTGCTTGGATATAAAGGTGAAGGATGCTATGTAGCGCCTCCTGATTTCTTTCCAAGAACCCAGCTCTTACATCAAAATTCAACTGTGTTTGCAGGGCTAGAATTCGAGCATGAGCATATCGATAGTGCAGCAGTGCCTTGTCGATATATCCTTGCGCCTCGCGGATATGCCCTAACTGCAACTGCGTACTAGAAATCAGTCCTGCTTCACCGAATGCACGAGCACATTTATATCCCTGCACGCCCATTTGCATCGCTATATCATGTTGACCTGATGCCAGCGCCACTTTGGATAGCACATAATAACCGCGTGCCTGAACGTCGATTTCTTCAGATAACAACGCGTGCGAAACTTCGTCTGCTGCTTGTTGTGGCTGATTAATTTTGAGTAAGATCAGCGCGTGTCGCACTGCCAACTCGAATAAGTGTTGTTGACCACCAACATTCTTAAAAAATTGTTGTGCTTCTTTGATCAAGTTTTGTGCGATTGAGTAATTGCCTAACGCGGCTTCAATATCTACGGAATACGTGCGGATATTAGCCAATTGTCGCTCATTCAAACTTTGTCGCTGGCGAAGCAAACTCCGCATTAAGCGACTGGCTTTTTCGTTCGCGCCGAGGAAATGATAAGCGAGGGCTTCCAACTGCTGGGCAACAACAGCTTCGCTCTGGGACAAGTTATCTTTACATTGCTGGATCAAAGTTAATGCTTCAAGATAATGACCGTCTCTTGATACCAGTTGCGCCATACTAACCCGTAGCGAAGCGAGTTCTTGCGGCTGATCCAATTCCACGAAAAGCTGTTCCGCCTCTGCATACTTCGCTTTTGCCAGCGCAATTGCTCCAGACATTGCTAAGACGAAGCCAAGATTCCGCAGCAATTTGGCGCGTCCCACGCTAGGCGCAGTTCCAACCAGTTCAAGTCCGAGTTGAAGGGATTCACGCGCCGGATTTAATTCAAAACGTTGAATATGAAAATAAGCGAGATTGAGCGAAGACATAACCAATAAATCTGTCTCGTGATATTCAAAGAATATGCGCCGTGCTTCTGCGGCTTCCCGCAATCGCTCATTAATATTGGAATGACCCGCATCGTGCTCCGCCAACAGCAAGCCTATTCTTGTGCGCGCCCATCCAACACGATTTGAAATTGTGTTAAATGCTTCGGCGGCAGCGTTGTAGGCTTGAAAAGCTAGTTCCGGCTTACCAAGGTAGCGATAAGCATCTCCTAGGGCCAGCTTGCCAATACCAAAATTGTGCTTATCTTCTGACAATGTGCCGATCGTCGTCATAACTTCCGCGAGAAGGCGCGTCACGCGGGGTTCTTTGCCGATGTAAAAATTGGCTTGGATTTTTAATTCATGGATCAGCGTTGCTCGTGCTGCGCTATTTTCATTGTTCTGTGCCAATTCAAAGAATAGTTTGCCCACCTCGTCAGCGATCAAATCAATTTGCACATCATCCCCCTCCGCGTATCAATGTAACGTGTTACATAAAGCCTGCTACGGTCTCCTTGACCCCAATACGAGCAGGTTGAACGCTCTGCGCTATGATGCGGCACATCGTGAACGTGTGAAAATGCGGATCTACTCTACTAGACACACTCCGCATTCCACGTTGATGAATATCTATTTCAACCGCATTTTGCTCGCTCCAAACCTAAGAACGCCGTTGTCTCTTGGTTCAACAACAGCCGATAGGAGATTCTGAATAGTTTATACTAATCATAATAATCTAGAAAAATTAGATGTTAATTTTGTTCCACATTTGTGGGAATAACTTGATAGCAGTGACCAAATCTGTGGGATCGAAAAGAGAGTATCCATCTGGATACCCTCCGTTGATATGCTGGTGATAGGCAGCGTTGAATCTAGATGTCGAAACCAGTGTC
The DNA here is from genome assembly GCA_019637615.1 of Anaerolineae bacterium. GTDB lineage: Bacteria > Chloroflexota > Anaerolineae > Aggregatilineales > UBA2796 > JAHBVK01. Next base: position 18,568 of record JAHBVJ010000059.1, read on the forward strand.
AGCGTTCGTCAAAGGGGAAAGTCCCTGTCTTGACCGCTAACGTTAATTTGCGAAGCAGCACAGAGCGTTGCGCCTATTTTATTCGAGTGGACGTCCTGTTTGTTCCTTCAACTTGGCGATAATCTCCGTCGCCACCGTTTGCCGCGTACGTGGGGGTTGTCCCATGATCAGCACCGTGCGCGCACGCCCATCCACGCCATTGTAATTCAGTTTCAGGTAAGCATTTGCGCCGCGTTCCAATTGAGCGCTCACTACACTGCGTAGCGGAATAGCTTGCAGCGGATCGAAGCGCGGCACTAGCATCACCTCGCGCGCATTGATCAGCAGTTCCCCGTCCATCGCACCTTGCAGCCCATTGAACCAGTGATAACTGCTGCCCCACACAACCGGAAAGCGGTGCAGCGTCACTTCTAATTGTGTTTGGCGTTTGAGCGATGCTTGTGCTGGTGCTCGGCTTGCTGGTGGTGCGCTGGTATGCGATGCATACGAACTAGACGGCTCGGACAGCCCCGGTGTGGAAACAAACGGCGATGGGCCAAGGCGCAGCGGCGTCATCTTCGAAGTCTCATCAGGATCGCGCAGAACGGGATTGCCTAACGCGCGGATAAGCTGCGCGAAAGCTGGCTTGAATTCTCCCGTGAAATCCACGCGTTGACGACGCATCAACCGGAACGGCACATCACACGGGCGCACCAAGAGCGGGATGATCGGCTTATCCTTGGTAATAAAATAACTCCACTCGTCCGCCACGTTTTCGGAAGCCGATGAGTCGGGCGAGAGCAGCACCAACATGGAGTCACTCGTTTCCAACCCTTTCTGCACTTCCATATCCCAGTTTGCACCGTGCGGAATATTGCGCAGATCGAGCCAGATGCTCACGTCATAATCGCTCAGGCGGTCTACCAACTGAATGGCGAAGTCCTTATCCACCCGTGAATAGCTGACGAAGATTTGCATTGGCGACCTCTAAACTTTCCACGAATTGCTAACAATACGTTAGTGCCTGCTCAAAGCACGTTCATACATGGCGATGTACTGCTTGGTGCTTTTTTCCCAGCTAAAGTCGATTCCCATACCCCGCTTTTGCATCCGCCGGAATGCTTCAAGCCGGAAGCGATAGGTATCCAGTGCCCACCGCAGTGTGCCAAGCACCGCGTCGGGTTCTTCCCATAAGAAGACAAAGCCTGTGCCCCGATCTGCATTTTCATTATCGTAGCTTTCCACCGTATCCGCGAGTCCGCCCGTTTCCCGCACCACGGGCAGCGATCCATAGTGCATCGCCAACATCTGGCTCGTGCCGCACGGCTCATAACGGCTTGGCATCAGAAACAGGTCGCTGGCAGCGTAGATGCGCTGTGCCAGATCGGATTTAAAGCCGAGGTAACAGCTTGCCTTAAAGCTGAAATCGTTGCACAGCCACCATAGCGCGCCTTCTAAACTGGATTCGCCCGAACCAAGCGCCGCGAATTGCACATCGTACTCAAGGAACAGCCGTCGCATCGCGGGCAACGCCAGATCGACACCTTTCTGATCGGTCAGCCGCGTCACCATCCCGATCAAGGGTACGTCAGGACGTTCGGGCAATCCCAACTCACGCTGCAAATCGAGCTTATTCTTGCGTTTGTTCTCCACGAAATCCTTCACCGTGTAGTGATACTCGATGTGCGGATCAGTGGCGGGGTCGTTGCGCACCACATCCATGCCGTTCAAGATGCCGCAAAGATCATTTTCCCGCACGCGCAGCATTCCTTCTAACCCCTCTCCGAAGCGTGGATACTTAATCTCGATGGCGTGGCGCGGACTCACGGTGTTGATCTGGTCGGCATACGCGATCCCGATGCCGAGCAAGTTATCACCCTTACCTTGATAGTTCAAATCGTTGTGATTCGGGGCGGGGACGCCAACATTCCACAGGAAACTGCCTGCGTATGGACCTTGAAACGCCATGTTGTGCAGGGTCAGGACGCTGGCGATCTTTGCCCAGTCAGGATCGTTACGGGCTTCATGCAGCAAATACGGTGTCAGCGCCGTATGCCAATCATGCGCATGTAGCACATCAGGGAACCACGATTCGCCGTTCTCGATACCCAGTTTGAACTGCCATGCCGTCGCCAAGATCACTTGGCAAAAGAAGATAAAGCGCGGCATGTCCCAGTTCCAATCGGTGTACAGGTAATTGCCTTGCCCGAAAAAAGGCCACGACTCGAGAAAATAGATCGGCACACCATCATAGGTAGTCTTGTGGATATAAATATCGGCAGTCCCTGCGCGTGACGGAAATTGAAAATGAAAGCTGTAGGCGATGTGATACTTGGCACGGTTGATCACGCCGTAAAGTGGCATAAGCACACGGGCATCAACTCCTTGTTTGCGCAGTGCAGCAGGCAAACTACCCACCACATCGCCCAAACCGCCTGCTTTCGCAAATGGCGCGACTTCTGCCGAGACAAAAAGAACCTTCATAATACCCCCGCTCAGGGATAAGGATAAACGCTGTTTGTAAGAGGAACCGCCAGCCTACTCCCCCTTTCAACCGATTATACTCATTGAATGCTGTACTGCCCGCTCCCCTGTATTTCATCTCGTGTCCATAAAATCGATCCGTGTATGATTTATTGATAGTCAACGTTGAATCGTGGAGGCGCTATGGACACCAAAAATCTACGAATCGGTTTGACTTTATCGGGCGGTGGGCACCGAGCAGGGGCGTTCCATCTCGGCGTACTGGCACGGTTGGCAGATGGCAATCTACTGAACAAAATCAAGCTGGTTTCGACCGTCTCCGGTGGCAGCATTGTGATGGGCTTGATCTATGCCGCCAATAACAATCAGTGGTTTACACGCGAGGCCTACAAAAACCATATTTTGCCTGCCATGCGCAAATTGTACACAGAACGAAACCTCGAATCAGACTTCATGTCGCACTTAACACGGTTCCCTATTCGTTGGTTACGGCGACGCGCCAATCATCTTGCCGAAGCGCTCAGCGAGGACTGGGGGATGACAGGTGAGCTGAGTAGACTTACTTCTGACCCACGCTGGATAATCAACGCCACGACTATCGAAACGGGCAAGAATTGGCGTTTCGATAGAGAAGTGATGGGCGATTACAAAGTGGGCTATACGCTTTCCGGCAAATTTCCGATCAGCGAGGCGGTAGCGGCGTCAGCGGGTTTCCCCGTCTTCATCGGGCCATTGGAATTCGCCTCGCAGGACTACTGTTTTGTAGAAACCTATGCCGAGGCCAAAAAAGCGGTTAACAAGAATTGCATAGGCTATCGTCTCAGCGCAGAATTCGAGTTGAAAGAACTCAATCTCTGGGACGGCGGTTTGTATGACAATCTTGGCATACAGGCCGTCCTGCGCCACTTCAAACCTGAGCCTCGCGCCCATAACAACGCGGAGTCCGTTAGTTCCAGTAATCTAGAACTCCAATTGCCAATGTTTGATGAATTGTACAGGGCAGATAGGAAAGAAATCGACCAAGAGCAACCGACGCCAGAAGTTGCGCGCCACGCAGCCTCGACCAGTAGCCCCGACTTGGAACACGATCATACGCTCGACTTAGAATCGGTCAAAGAGCTGAAAGCCGACCATAATAGACGCTTAACTAAGGATCAGGAAGCCGTAAATTTCCTAATCGTCAGCGACGCTTCACCCGCGATCAAACCGACCTCGTTTGATCGTAAGTGGTCTTTCAAGCGATTAGTGACTCTACCCGCTGACCATACGAGGATGATGTATAGTAAACAGATCGTCACCGTTATGCGTGCGCATCCATATTCGGGTGCGTATCTTCAGTTCGACAACGACGTCGGTTATGTACTAGGCCGTGCCAAACATAAGGATCACATGTTGGAGGATATATCCGACGGAGAGATCAATCAGATCGCGGCGGAAAGTCTGAGTAAGAAACAAATCGCAAAATTAGCCGATTTCGGTACCAGTGTACGTAAGATGACCCATCACGAGTTTAGCGGCATCTATCGTCATGGCTATGAATTAGCGGATGCCACCTTGTATGCTTATAACAGCGAACTTGGTGCGGGCTTCGAGCATATTCCCTTTAAGCGGCACCATCCGTCGCCGTGACAGGTACTCAGCGCAAAACGAAGATAGCGATCAGGAGGTTCTGATCGCTATCTTCTTACGGGGATAGTAGTAGTAGAACAGAGGTTATTTCAGTGTCAACAGGTAAGCAATCACATCATTGATTTGCTTAGCTGACAGGGTCTGTTTGAACGTTTGGATCATGATACCCGGCGCAAAACCTTTGACGACATACGCATTCGGGTTCGTGATGGACTCGTAAATGTAGTCATGCGCTGACATACCCGGCTTACGGGTTTCAGCGGTCTTGGCGATGCCCTTCAACGACGGCCCGACGATAGTCAATCCTGCGCTGACATCATGACACGAACTGCATCCGCCGATACCGGTGAACACGCGGCTTCCGGCGACTGGATCACCGGCCCCCGTGCTGCCCCCCGTCGATCCCGTTGAGGCGGCGGTGGTAGCCGTTGGCGGCAGTGTTGCGGCGGTAGGTGGCGTCGCGGTCGGCGCGGACGCTACAACCGAACCTGATGTGGCAGTGGCGGCAGCGGTGAGCTGCCCTGCTGCTACATTGTCTGCGGGCGTCGGCGTGCCGAACAACACGTAAGCAGCGACGAAATTAGTCGCGGTTGGAGAGGCAACAATGGTATCCTGTGTCGGTGGGATAGGTGTAGCTGTCCCACTGCCAGCCTCGCCGCTCGGAGTAGGCGAACCGAAGAGCGCTGCTGCCGCCACAAACGCTGTTGCGGTCGGTTGAGCACCTGTATTAGCTACTTCTTGCGTCGGCGGGATAGCGGTTGCTTCCTGCGTTGGCGGCACAACAGTGATTTCCTGTGTTGGTGGAACCGCACTAGCTTCTTGCACTGATGGTTGGGCGGTGGCATCTTTGAGGTTAGTCACCTCTGCGACACCACGCGGGTTGCCCGTGCAACTGCTTAGAAGCAGCGCCGTGCCCAAAACCACGACACTTAATACTTGTTTCTTCATCTTGCCTTCAACCCAAACCTTACTGGATGACCAAAGCAGTCACCATGCCGAACATACCATGCGACGACTCCGCGTGAGTCAGGATGTGACAGTGATAAGCCCACGCACCGGGTTCCTGACAATCAATGATCACATCGTAACGCTCACCGGGGCCGATGATAATTGTATCCGCTTTATAGGGAGAAGGTAAATTTGCACCATCTTTAGCGATCACGGTCTGATACATGCCGTGTAAGTGCATAGGATGGATCTGGAAGCCTTCGTTCATGTAACGGACGCGAATACGATCACCCTTCTTCGCCAGAATGGGTTGCGAGGCAGGGAAGCCCTTGCCATTGATGGTCATGCCGACGCCGGCATCATTCAGGATGAACACATAGTCAGCATCGACGCGTGGCTCGTTGGTCAGATCGTTCGGTTCGATGATGAATGCGCCCATCAACCCGCGCGAGACCTGTTCGGCGGCGTTGTGATGGCTGTGATACATATGTGTACCAGCATTGACCGCCACGAATTCATAGGTGTACGAAGCACCGGGCTTGATCGGCGGTTGCGTGACGAACGGCACACCATCCATGCTATTAGGCGTATGGATACCGTGCCAGTGGACACCCGTGCTCTGGGTCATCTCGTTCTTTACATTGATGCGTACTTTGTCGCCCTGTGTAACGCGAATGGTAGCACCGGGGACGCGTCCGTTGTACATCATCGCGTCAACGGTCATCGGCACCAATTCACCAGTCGAGAGGTCTGGACCAACATCCCAAGGTCCTTCGGTGCAGGTGATGTCGAAAACTTTCGTATCACCATCCATCGTGAAGGGCAATGTCGCGCCCCAGAAATCCGCGTTCTTACCGGCGTTTTCGAGGAAATACTTAACGCCCAGTTCGTGCATGGCATCCATTTGGTCAGCGGTGGGGCCATCTTGTTGAGGGCGTCCCGGCACATGCGGAAGCCCAATAGATGCCTGTGTGATCTGTGATGATGCGGCTGCGCCGAGTGCGAGGCTTGTTGCGCCAGCAGCTCCTGCGAATTTTAGAAAACGACGTCGGTTGAGCATGAGTGTTTTCTCCCTAGTGTGGCAACTATAAATCGCCACCCCAATTGATGGTACTTATAAGTATTTTCTTATAAGGATTTGAAGGACGTGAGCACTGTAACATACACGAAATCACTGCCGTAGTGAATTCCGTCACGATTGTGCTGCAAGATGTGACATTTTTCCAATGACATTTATCACTAAATGAGTCGATTTCGCTTTTTTGG